>JBLWWC010000002.1:0-775230 GCA_048268145.1 Qipengyuania sp.
CTCCAAGACCATCATCGCCATCAACAAGGACGAAGACGCGCCGATCTTCCAGGTCGCAGACATCGGCCTCGTCGCAGATCTCTTCAAAGCCGTCCCGGAACTCACCGAAAAGCTTTGATAGAACAGAATGATGTGGGTTGCCGCCCACAGAAAAATGTGATGGGGTCGAGCGTGGAGGGAAACCCATGCGCTCGATCCCATTTTTCGTTCTCGCATCGCTTGCTGTGCCCGCATTCGCAGATGACGCCGCGAAGCCTGTCCCCACGCTGGAGCCAGACGGCGCCTGGGTGCTCGATTACGACGACCATCGTTGCCGCGCGGCGCGTAAGTTCAAGGCTTTAGACGGTTCGGAGCCCACGCTGTTCTATCTCGAACAGTATGTTCCCGCGGCGGTAGTCGATTGGCTCGTCACTGGCGGTGCGGTGACCAAACGCCGGGCTTGGGATGTTCGGTTCGGTCCGCGCAACGAGCCTTTCGAAGTCAGCAATGAGGGTGTTTCGCTCGGCGAATACGGCAGGGCAATCATGGGGAGTGGGACCGGCAAATTCGAATACGATATCGAGAAACGAACTGAGGCAAACCAGGAAGTCATCCGTAAGCGCGGTGCGCTTGAACTGGACCCGGAAACCGCCGACGGTATCGATTGGCTTGAAATCGAAGGTGATTCATCGGATGCCGTCCGCATTCCGCTCGACAACCTCCCAAAGATCTACGAGGCCATGAACACGTGCATGGCCGATCTGGTCCGTTCCTGGGGCTACGATCCAGCGAAGCGCGCAGAAGCTGTCACTGGCACGCGCCCGCTCAATATGCACGTGATGGCACGTGAAATTATCGAAGACTACCTGAGACAGAAAACAAAGAGCGGAAATTTCGCCAATTTTTCGATGCGTCTGATGGTCGAGGCGGATGGCACAGTCAGCAAATGCGTGATGCTGGCTAAAACGGTGGCCGACGGTTTCGATTCGTCAGCCTGCAGAACCATGGTGAAGAAAGCTCGGTTCGAACCTGCCAAGGATGCAGAAGGCAATCCTCTACCCTCATATTACATGCAGGAATTACATTATCGGGCGCATTGAAGATGCCTGCCCCCCGTCTGCGACCCCGCAGCGGATCATCGATCCTCAAAGCACACTCGCCAGAAAATGGATCGTCACGCCCACCAGGCCGCCGACCAGCGTGCCATTCATGCGGATGAATTGCAGGTCGCGGCCCACCGCGCCTTCGATGCGGTCGGTGACGGTCTGCGCGTCCCAGCGGCGGACGGTTTCCGACACCAGTTGCACGATCTGCCCGCCATAGCGTGACGCGACACCCACCGCCGTGCGGCGCGCGAAACGGTTGATCTGCTGTTGCAGGCGCGGGTCGGTGCGCAGCGCCTCGCCCATTTCCGCAAGGCTGGAGGTGAGCTGCTGCGCGCTCTCCCCGCCCTCGCCCTGAAGCATCGCGATGAGCTTGCGGCGGATGCGTTCCCACACGCCCTGCCACCAGCGGGCAATGGCCGGGTTGTCGAGCAGTTCGCGCTTCAGGCTTTCCACCCGTGCCTGCATCTTCGGGTCTTCGCGCAGACCCTTGGCAAGATCGGCCAGCCCCTCTTCCACCTTGTCGCGCAGTGGGTGGTCGGGATCGACCAGCACTTCGGCCAGCATCTTGTAGAGGCCATCCAGCACCGAGTTCGCCAGACGCTCGTCCAGCCCGGTAAAGCGCAGCAGCGCATTGGCGCGCTGGTGGATCATGGCGCGCACCATGTCCTCGTTGTCTTCCAGCACCAGCCCGGCCCAGCGGATGATCGAATCGATCAGCGGACGATGCCGCCCGTCGGCAATCATCGCCTCGAGCATCTGGCCGAGCAGCGGCGCGACCTCGATCCGTTCAAGCCCGGTCTTGAGCGCGCCGCGTACCTGTGTGCCGAGCCGCTCGGGATCCAGCGATTCCAGCACTTCGACAAGCAGCTCGCCAGCGCCCGCACGGATGCGTGAGCCGCCACCGTCCTGCGGATCGGCCAGATAATTGCCGATCGCCTGCGCCAGGTTCATCTCGCGCATGCGCCGCGCGACCACGGCGGGGGTGAGGAAGTTGTCGCGCAGGAATTGCGCCATCGTATCGGCGATGCGGTCCTTGTTTTCCGGGATGATCGCCGTGTGCGGGATCGGCAGGCCCAGCGGACGCCGGAACAGCGCGGTCACCGCAAACCAGTCCGCCAGCCCGCCGACCATAGCGGCTTCGGAGAAGGCATGGACGTAGCCCCAGGCCGGATGCAGATCGAGATAGCGCCCCGACAGGACGAAAATCGCCCCCATCAGGACCAGCAGCCCCGTGGCGGTTCGCCGCATCATGCGTGCTCTGTCGGGGGTAAAAAGCTCCTCAACGTGATCCGAGGCGTTGCTTACCCTGTTGCGGCCCATCTTCACTCCGCAGGTTCACCCTCCGCCGCATTGACGGGTAAAGTCTTGCCCTCGTCACCGGGGCGATAGGTGAGGAACTTGTTGCGCATCCACGGACCCATACGCTTTTCCAGACCGTCTGCCAGGCTGAAACCGGCCGGGACGATCAGCAGGGTGAGCAGTGTCGACAGGATGAGGCCGCCGATCACCACCGTGCCCATCGGTGCGCGCCATGCCCCGTCACCCGACAGCGACAGCGCGGTCGGGATCATCCCGGCGGTCATCGCGACAGTCGTCATCACGATCGGCTGCGCGCGTTTATGCCCCGCATCCATGATCGCGTCGAACTTGCGCTTGCCATCCGCCATGCTCTCGATTGCGAAGTCGATCAGCAGGATCGAGTTCTTGGACACGATGCCGAGCAGCAACAGCACCCCGATCAGCACGGGGAAGGACAGCGGCTGTCCGAAAATCCACACCAGGAAGATGCCCCCCAGCGGCGCCAGTGCCAACGAGCACATATTGACCAGCGGGCTCATCAGCCGCTTGTAGAGCAGCACCAGGGTCGCAAAGACCAGCAGGATGCCCGCGATCAAAGCGATCATGAAGTTTTCTAGCAATTCCTGCTGAAGCTCGTCCTCACCCACTGCATCGCGGATCACGCCCTGCGGAAGATCGGCCAGCGTCGGCAAGGCGTTCACCTGCTCCATCGCATTGCCGCGCAAAACGCCGCTTGCCACATCGGCGCCGATGAAAACGCGGCGGTTCTGGTTGTAGCGCTGGATCGAGGTGGGACCGGCCCCGAAGGAAATCTCGGCCACGCGGCCCAGCGGGACCGAACGCCCGCTCGATGTCGGAACCGGCAGGTTGGCGATGGTGTCGATATCCTGCCGCGAGTTCTTGGGCAGCTTGACGCGGATCGGGATCTGCCGGTTGGACAGCGAGAACTTGGCTGCGTTCTGTTCGATCTCGCCCATGGTCGCGATGCGGATCGCCTGCGAAAGCGCGATGGTGGTCACCCCGAGATCGGCCGCGAGGTCCGCACGCGGGCGGATAAGGATTTCGGGCCGGGCGATATCCGCGGTGATGCGCGGCGCGACGATGGTGTTCAGCGCCTTCATCTCCTCGACCAGCTTGCCGGCGGTTTCATTGAGCAGGTCGGGGTCAGACCCGGCGAGCATGATGGTCAGGTCGCGGCCACTGCCCGGGCCGCCGGGGCCACCATCGGCCTGGAACCGCACGCGGGCATCGGGGAACTGCGCCAGCTGCGGCGCGAGATCGCGTTCGAACTCGAACGACTTTTTCGGGCGATCCGCTGCCAGGGTCAGGTAGATCGTGGCATTGCCCTGGCGGACGCGCTGAAGCGCAAGTTCGACTTCGGGCTGTTCATAGAGAAAGTCCGTAACCCGATCGGCAACCTCTTCGGTTGTTTCGATGGTGGTCCCGGGGACCATCTCGATCTCGACCCGGCTGTTGTCCTGGTCGACCTCGGGCTGGAACTGGAACGGCGTTTGCCCGAACAGGATGATGGTGATGAGGAAAGCAAAATAGCCCAGCCCGATCATCCACACGCGGTGATCAAGGAAGCGCGCTTCGAGATAGAGCCACGCATCGCGCATGCCCCGCCCCATCAGGCGGGCCAAAAAACCCAGCAATTTCATGAAGGCAAAGCCGGCGAAAAACCCGATCAGAACGACAAGCGCGAGCTGGATCAGCTCGAGCGGGCGGTTGACGAGAATCCACAAGCCCGATTCCTTCGAGCCAACGATGCTGTTCGCCACCGCTTCGGGGACGGCAAGGCCGCTGAGCGCCTGATAGCTGCTCATCGTCGCCATCCCGGCAATCACGATGAGCGCAAGCACGATGACGATGAGCAGCGGGATATAGATATACCGACGCCGAACACCAGGCAGAGATGCGCGTTTTACATGCATCTCGCCCCGGTCCAGCGACCAGCGGAGAACCCCCATATAGCGGTCCATCCACTTGCCTTCGCCATGTTCGGCATGGCCTTTGGCTTCGAGGAAATAGGCCGCCAGCATCGGCGTGATCATGCGCGCCACGGCCAGGCTCATCAGCACAGCGGCGACCACGGTGAGGCCGAAATTCTGGAAGAACTGCCCGGTCACGCCCGGCATCAGGCCAACCGGAAGGAAGACCGCCACGATACAGAACGAGGTCGCGACCACGGCGAGGCCGATTTCGTCGGCCGCATCGATCGACGCCTGATAGGCGGATTTGCCCATGCGCATATGGCGCACGATATTCTCGATCTCGACAATGGCATCATCGACCAGCACGCCTGCCACCAGCCCCAGCGCCAGCAGAGACATCTGGTTGAGATTGAAGCCGAGCAAATCCATGAACCAGAAGGTCGGAATGGCCGATAGCGGGATGGCGACCGCGGAAATGAAGGTCGCGCGCCAGTCGCGCAGGAAGAAGAACACCACGACGACCGCGAGGATCGCGCCCTCGATCATGGCGGCGATCGAGCTTTCATACTGGTCTTCGGTGTATTTGACCGTGTTGAACAGGGGGATGAAGCGCACACCGGGATTTTCCGCCTCGATCTTGGCGATCACCTCTTTCGCTTCGTGGAAAACGGTCACGTCGGATGCGCCACGGGCGCGCGACATGGCAAAATTGACCACTTCCTTGCCGCGGACCTTGCTGATCGAGGTGCGTTCGCTGAACCCGTCGCGCACGGTGGCAAAATCCGCCAGCTTGACCGTTCCGCCCTGCGCCACGCGGACCTGGCGCTGCGACAGCTCGTAAGCGGTTTCGGTGTTGCCGAGCACACGGACAGACTGACGCGTGCCGCCGATTTCCGCCATGCCGCCCGCTGCATCGAGATTGTCCTGCCGCAGCAGCCCGTTGACCTGACCCGCCGTGACCCCGAGTGCCTGCATGCGCGCCGGGTCGAGGATTACTTCGATTTCGCGGTCGACCCCGGCGAAACGATTAACCTCGGCCATACCCTCGATGGAGAGGAGCTGCTTGGCGATGGTATCGTCGATGAACCAGCTGAGCTGTTCAATCGTCATGTCGTCGGCTTCGACGGCAAAGATGCCGAGAAAGCCGCCGGCGATTTCCACCTTGTTGACGCGCGGCTCCAGAATTCCGTCGGGCAGGCTGCCGCGGGTGGAATCGACCGCGTTCTTCACCTCGGCAACCGCCGCGTTCACATCCGTGCCGACTTCGAATTCGACGAAGGTATTGGAGCTGCCCTCGCTCGCGGTGGAGGAGATGTTGCGCACCCCGTTGAGCGAGCGCACGGCGGATTCCACGCGCTGGGTAATCTGGTTCTCGATTTCGGTCGGGGCCGCACCGGGCTGGACAATGCTGACATTGACGCCGGGGAATTCGATATCCGGATTGTTGACCACATCCATCCGGGCGAACGACAACATCCCTGCAAACAGCAGCGCGGTGAAAAGCACCAGCGGGATCACCGGGTTGCGGATCGACCATGCAGAGATATTGCGGAAATCCATGACCTCGGCCCCGTTACTTGCCCTGAAGCTTGGGCGAGACGGTTTCCCCTTCGGTCAGGAAGCCCCCCGCTCTCAGCACCACTTTTTCACGGCCATTGAGCCCCGAAGCAATGGCGATCCCTTCATCGGTCACCATGCCGGTTTCCACGCTGCGCCGGCGGGCCTTGTTCTCATTATCGATAACATAGACGTAGGCGCCCTCGTCATCGGCGAGGACGGCGCTTTCAGGCAGCATGGGCGCAACCAGAGTGCCGCTGCTGATAGTGGCCGTGGCGAAGCCGCCGGGCCGCAGTTCGGGCGCATAGGCAAGCGAGACGCGCGCCGTGCCCTGCCGCGTCTGCGGATCGATGGTCGGGGACACCTGCCACACCTGGCCGGTGAAGGTCTTCTCGCTGCCCACCGGGACCACGCTGGCCCGCGTCCCGGCAGAAATGCTGGCGAGTTGCGCTTCGCTGACCTGCGCCAGCAATTCCATTTCGCCGCCCCGCGCAATCGTGAACAGTGCCGAAGAGCCACCGCTGACGGTCTGGCCGGGCTCGACATTGCGCGCGAGGACCAGACCGGAAGCCGGAGCGACGATGTTCAGCCGGGCATTGCGAGCGAGCAATTCGTTCAGCTGCGCTTGCGCCACGCGTACACGGGCGGCCGCGGCATCGCGCTGCGAGGTCAGGCGGTCGACATCGGCCTTCGAGACGAAGCCGCGTTCGACCAGCTGCAAGGCGCGGTCGAGATTGGATTGGGCAAGGCTGGCATCCGCCCGCGCGACTTCGATCTGCGAGCGCGCGCTTTGGGCCTGCTGGGTCTGTACCGAACGATCGATCACGACCAGAACCTGGCCCTGGCGGACCCAGTCGCCCGCATCGACAGGCACGCTCACCACCCGGCCACCTTCGCCCACCACGCCCACCGGCATGGCGCGGCGCGCGGCGAGCGAACCTGTCGCGGTAATCTCGCCCTCGATCGTGGTGCGGCCCGGCGCGATGACCGAAACGACCGGAGCCTGGGAATCGTCATCGCCCACCGGGGCTGCGGTTTGGGACATTGCGCGCCAGGCGAAGAAAGCCACCAGGCCGGCCACCAGTATGGCGAGCCCGATCAGGATATTGCGCCGCCGCTTGCGCGCCGCGATGATATCCGCATCATCGAGATCCGCCCCCAGCGGCGCTGCGCTTTCGGATACGACTGTGCTTTCGTAATTCATTGGGATCCGGCTTTCGAAATTCTGCGCAGCTGTGTTACATAACTATATCAGTCCGCGCAAGGCGGATACCACACCGGCCCTACCCCTCGCCCACGACAAGGGCAATCCAACACTCGACCAGTGCGTCAGCCTGCCGGACCAGCGGCTTCGCATCATGATCGGCGAAAAGGCTCGGTGGCGGCCCGTCGCAAGGAGCACCGCGCATGAAAAAGGCGGCCCACCGACCGGTGAGCCGCCCTTTGAATTTTATCTCGAAGAGATGCGTTTAGCGCACGCGGCCACGCTGGACGAGGTTCGCGATGCCGAGCAGCACGATCGCGCCGACGAGGCTCATCAGAAGGCCCGGAACGCTGAATTCGGTCAAAGTCGACCCGACACCGATAAACGAGCCGATGAAACGGCCGATAAACGAGCCGACGATGCCGACCACGATGTTCCAGAAAATGCCCATCGAGGCATCACGGTTCATGACGAGACTTGCGAGCCAGCCGATAATGCCGCCCACGATAATTGCGATAATCCAACCCATTGAATTCCTCCTGTTATTTCCCGCCCGCCTACGCCATCGAAATGCGAACGCAGGAGAAACGGTTCCCATCGGGTCAGGGAACGCAGGAAAAACGGGGGGGCGCCCCAAAAGGTTCCCCGGACCGTTTTTACAGGAAAATCAGGAGAGGGCGCGATCCGACACCGATGGGGCCGCGCCCGGAATTCAAATCAGTATTTGAACTGACGCTCGTACAAATCGCGATAGTGCTGGATGCGCGTGACCCGCAGCCCCTGCATGCCCGAGCGATCGACCGCGCGCTGCCAGGAGGCGAACTCTTCCAGCGTGAGGTCGTAACGTTCAAGCACCTCGTCGATCGTAAGGAGGCCGCCATTCACGGCAGCGACCACTTCGGCCTTGCGGCGCACGACCCAACGCTTCGTCTTGGGCGAAGGGAGGTCGTCCAGAGTCAGCGGTTCGCCAAGCGGGCCGATTACCTGGGCTGGTCGAATGTCCTGATTCTCGATCATACTATTACTCTCGGTCGGTGTCGGCCGCTTTCCCTGCGACTTCGCCAACGGTTACAGGCCGGGTTTTGCCATGGCTTAAAGCATCATGGTTAACGGCCGATTCGTCATTTGCCGCTTTCGCTGCGGCGCGCGTATCAAGGCTCGCAAAACTGGCTTCGCACGGACGCGAAGCATCGTGATGCAGTTCACGCGTGGCTTCGAGTCGCGCAACCAGGTCGGTCCAGCGCAAACGACGCAGCACCGACGAGTCGCCGCCGCTCTCGTAGTTTGCAGGTTTGATCCGTCCTTCGAACATGACCCGATGATATAAGTCGTTAGGGTAAACGGATTGTGAAACTCTGGCGTAGGCGCAGTACCGAGACAAGGCGTCTCCGCCCGGACCAGCCATATTTTTCCGTTTACACCGCTGTTCAACCGTCAGGCGCACGTCCTGACTGCCACCCGATGGCGGGACTGGCCACCGGAGGCACGCGATAGTATGGGCGGCCCGATCATGCCCCATTCCCTATCCGATACTCCCCTCCTCGACCCGCAGGAGGCAGCGGCGCTGTTCGACCTGCCCCGCCCCGCCGCAGATTGCCGCGTTGTGGTGGCCATGTCGGGCGGAGTCGATAGCTCGGTCGTCGCCGCGCTTGCCCATGCAAGCGGCGCGGAGGTGATCGGCATCACCTTGCAGCTATATGATTACGGCGCGGCAACTGGGCGCAAGGGCGCGTGCTGCGCGGGCGACGATATCCGCGATGCGCGCGCGGTGTGCGATCGGCTGGGTATTGCGCATTACGTGTTCGACCATGAAAGCGCGTTTCGCGAGGATGTGGTGGAACAGTTCGCGGACGAATATCTCGCCGGGCGCACGCCCGTGCCCTGTATCCGTTGCAATATGGGGCCGAAATTCACCGATCTGTTCAAGATGGCGCGCGAACTGGGGGCCGATTGCCTCGCCACCGGCCATTATGTGCGCCGGGTGATGGGCGCGGGGGGGCCCGAATTGCACCGGGCGCATGATCCGGCGCGCGACCAGTCCTATTTCCTCTATGCGACCACCGATGCGCAGCTCGATTATCTGCGCTTCCCCCTGGGCGACATGCCCAAGACACAGGTGCGCGCGCTGGCGGAGGCGGCGGGCCTGCGCAATGCCGCCAAGCCCGACAGCCAGGACATCTGCTTCGTGCCCGATGGCAATTACGCCAAGATCGTCACCAAGATGCGCCCCGAAGGCGGCGTGCCGGGCGTCATCGTCCACGCCGGAACCGGCGAGACACTGGGCCAGCACAAGGGCGTCATCCATTATACGGTGGGCCAGCGACGCGGGCTGGAGATCGGCGGACAGCCGGAACCGCTCTATGTGGTGGGCATCGATGCCGACGCGCGCGAAGTACGGGTGGGGCCGAAGCGGATGCTGGCGGTCGCATCGGCCGAAGTCATCGAAACCAACCGCATCGGCCCGCTGCCCGACGCTCCGCTGACGGCAAAGGTGCGCAGTCTGGCCAAGCCGGTTCCGGTCACACTGGAAGGGCCGCTTGGCGATGGGGAAAGCGTCACCATCCGCTTCGCGCAGCCCGAATTCGGCGTTGCCCCCGGGCAGGCGGCGGTCCTCTATGCCGGGGACCGTGTGGTCGGCGGCGGCTGGATCGATGGGACGGAGGCCGCGACCGCGTGATCCGCGCCCGCTAGCCCTCCCACTCCTGCAACACGCAGCCATAGCCTTTACGATAGCTCGCCGTGTCCGAAGCGATGAGCGGGACGCTGGCCGTCACGCTTCTGATTTCATCGTCCGCGCTGAGGCCGATCATCTCCATCCCGGCCAGCTTGTCCTTGCCGCAATCCTCCAGGCTGCGCCCGGCGACATATTTGCACGAACACGCCACGCGCGCCGCATAGGCCGTGCCTGCCGTCGCATCGCCGCGCAGCCCCGCCCCGAACTGCCACCAGGCAATCGAGGCGATGAAGAACAGCCCCAGCACGACCCACGGCCAGCGCCGCCGCTTCTGCGTCGATTGCGTGCGCGATTTTGTCGTTGCCAAGGCCGGAATCCCCATGCGAGTGACGCCGCATGATTCAGCGGCGGCTTCCCCTTATCGCGACCCTTGCCCTCGTCACAAGCCTTGCTGCGTGCGGCGACGGCGCGCCCGAGGGTCCACCTCCCCTGAGCGAGGAGGCACTGGCCGCCGTCGCCAAACAACCGGGCGCAGGGCGCACCGTGCTGGCGCGCGAGGTGGACGATCTGTTCACCCGCGAAGGGTTGGGCGACACGCGCGCGCTGGTGGTGACCTATGAGGGCCGGATCGTCGCCGAACGCTATGGCGAGGGGTATGACAAGGATACGCGTTTCGTCAGCTGGTCGATGGCCAAGACGCTGACGGCGGCGCTGATCGGCCTGCTGGTGTCCGACGGATTGCTGGAGCTGGACGAACCCGCGCCGGTCGAACGCTGGCAGCGCCCCGGCGATGCGCGCAGCGAAATTACCCTGCGCCACCTGCTCCAGATGCGCAGCGGGCTGGACCATACAGAGGCCGGGCCGGTCCCGGTCGAATCGTCCGAGGTTCGGATGCTGTTCCTCGACGGGCGCGACAATATGGCGCGCTGGGCCGAAGAGCAGCCGCTGGAGGCCGAGCCGGGGGCAAGGTTCGAATATTCCTCCAACACCACCGTCATCCTGGCCGATATCGCCGCGCGGACCCTCACCGAAAGCAGCGATCCCGATGACCGCCGCCGCGCGGTGGCCGGATACCTCCAGTCGCGCCTGTTCGAGCCGCTGGGCATGACATCCGTCGTGCCCGAATTCGACGCGTCGGGTACGCTGATCGGCGGCAGCCTGATCCATGCGACCGCGCGCGACTGGGCGCGTTTCGGCGATTTCCTGCGCAACAAGGGCAGCTATCGCGGGACGCAGCTGCTGCCGCGCCAATGGGTCGAGCGGATGACCACGCCCAGCCCGCGCAGCCCACATTACGGGTTCCAGACCTGGCTCAACCGCGAACATCGCAAACCGGGCGACGGGCAGGAACATCCGCTGTTCCCCGACCGCGCGCCCGACACCGCCTTCGCCCTGATCGGCCATATGGGGCAATACGTCATCACCTCGCCCGATCAGCGGCTGACGGTGGTGCGGCTCGGCCATTCGGACCGGCCCGAACGCATCGCCATGTTGCAACAGCTGGCCGATATCTTCGAGCTTTACCCGGTCAGGTAGAAGCGGCCTTCCACCACTGTCACGCATGGCCCGCCAAGGATCGCCCGGTCGCCTTCGCGGCGGCAGGTCGCATAGCCGCCGCGCTGCGATGCCTGATAGGCGGTGAAGCTGTCGCGCCCCAGCCGCCCGGTCCAGAAATGGGTGAGCGCGGCGTGGGCCGAACCGGTGAAGCTGTCCTCGTCCACCCCGCCGCCGGGCACGAAGACGCGGCTGACGGCATCTGTGCCTGCCCCGGTCCCCGAACCGGGGTCGCCCGGCGCGGTGCAGATGAACTGGTCGTTCCCCAGCGCCCTGAGCCCGCGCAAATCCGGGTCGAGCGCGCGCACCTGATCTTCGCTGTCGAACAGGTAGATGCCGTAGCGATCGGGGTTGCGCCAGACCTCCCGCGGCTCCGCACCCAGCAGCGCGACTGCTTCCGGCCAGTCATCGGGCGCGGTTTCGATCAGCGGCAGGCCCAGTTCGTAGCCATCGCCGGCTCGCGCCACTTCAAGGATGCCGGATTTGCGCGTGCGGAAGCGCACCCGGTCCGCTTGCGCGCTGCCAAGCTCGTCGTTCAGCACCACGTGTCCGCTTGCCAGAGTGGCGTGCCCGCACAAGGCGATCTCGTAGGTCGGCGTGCACCAGCGCAGGTCCCAATCGGCCTCCCCGTTTTCATCGCGCACGATAAAGGCGGTTTCGGCGAAATTGTTCTCCTCGCCAATCGCAATCAGCACATCGTCGGGCAGCCATTTGTCGAGCAGCATGACCGCGGCCTGGTTCCCCTCGAACGGGCGGCTGGCGAAGGCATCGACATGCCAATAGGGGATCGCGGTCATTCAATCGTCCTCCAGTTTTGCAAACTCGTCCTGCTCGACGAGCGGATTATCCGGTTCGTCCACATGGCCCGCCGGGTCGATATGGATGAACAGTTCGAGCGCGGGAAAGCGCCGACACAGATCGGTTTCGACCCGTTCGATGATGTCATGCGCATCCTCGATGGTCATCCCCGGCGGCAGGTCGACATGGAATTGTGCGAAATCGCGGTCGCCGCTGGTGCGCGTGCGCAGGTCGTGGAGATTGGCAAGCTCGGGATGCGCGGCGGCGGCGGCAACAAAGGCCTGGCGCTTGTCCTCCGGCCATTCGCGATCCATCAGATCGTCCACCGCATCGCCCATCGCGCGCCACGCGCCCCAGCCGAGCCAGGCGGCAATGGCGAGGCCGAACAGCGGATCGGCCAGCGCAAAACCGGCAAACTGGTCGAGCGCCAGCGCCGCGATCACCGCAAGGTTGAGCAGCAGGTCCGACTTGTAATGAAGATGGTCGGTTTCGATGGCGAGGCTGCGCGTGCGCGCCATGACGAAACGCTGCCAGCCGAGTAGCGCGAAGGTCAGCACGATGGCGATCACCGACACCGCGATGCCTTCCTGTGCAGCGGCGGTTTCGCCCCCTTCGACCAGCTGCATGATGGCGCGCACCGCAATGCCGAAGGCCGACAGCGCGATCAGCATCACCTGGAACATCGCCGCCAGCGCCTCTGCCTTGCCGTGGCCGAAGCGGTGATCCTCGTCCGCCGGTTGCGAGGCGACCCATACGCCCGTCAGCGTGGCGAGGCTGGCGATCAGGTCGAGCGCAGAATCGGCCAGACTGCCGAGCATCGCGCTCGACCCGGTGCGCATGCTGGCCCACGCCTTCAGCGTCACCAGCACCAGCGCCACCGCGATGGAGGCAAGCGCCGCCGACCGAGCGAGCAAGGCGCGATTGTCGCTCATGGATAGAGCAGCGCGCTCGTCCAGCCAGCGCCATTTTCGCCGCCGGTGCGGGTGAAGCGGCGGCGGTCATGCATGCGGCCCGGCCGGTCGAGCCAAAACTCGATAGCCTGCGGTTTGAGGCGAAAGCCCGTCCAATGCGCCGGGCGCGGGATGTCGCCTTCGGGATGTTCGGCCACGACCTCGTCGACGCGGGCGAAATACTCAGCCCGATCTGGCAGCGGGCGCGACTGGTCGCTGGCGGCAGAGGCGACCTGCGACTTGCGCGGGCGCGAATGGAAATAGGCGTCGGCCTCGGCCGCGCTCACCTCTTCCAGCGGGCCTTCGATACGGATCTGCCGGCGCAGGCTCTTCCAGTGAAACAGCAGTGCGGCCTGCATATTGGCGCGGATTTCGCCGCCCTTGCGGCTTTGCGCGTTCGTGTAGAACACGAAATCGCCGTCGCCATGCCCCTTGAGCAGCACCATGCGCACGCTGGGTGCGCCTTCGGGCGTTGCCGTGGCGAGCGCCATCGCATTGGAATCGTTCGGTTCGCTTTCCTGCGCCTCGGCGAACCATTCCTCGAACAGGACGATGGGATCGCTATCGGGGATCGCGCTCTGCTCGGCTGTCATCGGTTCATCTTTCATGGGCATTTCCTTAAACGTGGAACACCTGGAACACAGTCCTGAGGCAAGAACCGCAATGGGTATGCGCCGGTTGCAAACCATTGCGGGGTGCGGCCGGTGTCGGGGGCGTCCGGGACATGTCCCCTCCCCTAGCTGCGGCCATGACCGTAGGAAAGTCACAGCTTGCGCCTTGTGACTGTAATGCCTAGCTAACACGCACAATGGCCGACCCTTATTCCACCCTTGGCGTGCAGCGCACCGCGTCCGAAAAGGACATCAAGACCGCCTATCGCAAGCTCGCCAAGGAGCTTCACCCGGATCGCAACAAGGACAATCCAAACGCCGCGGAGCGGTTTTCGGATGTGACCAAGGCGTATGACCTGCTGTCCGACAAGAACAAACGCGCCCAGTTCGACCGCGGCGAAATCGACATGGAAGGCAATCCGACCAACCCCTTCGCCGGAATGGGCGGCGGCGGATATGGCGGCGCAGGCGGCGGCCAGGGCGGTTTCCGGCCCGAGGATTTCCAGGGCTTTGGCGGCGGCGAGAATGTCGATCTGGGCGATATCTTCGAAGGATTGTTCGGCGGCGGTGGTGGCGGGCGACGCTCCAGCCCGTTTGGCGGCGGACGGCGCGGCCCCGCCCCGCCCCCGCGCAAGGGCGCGGACATGGCCTATCGCCTGCGCGTGTCCTTTACCGATGCGGCGACGCGCGCGGACCAGCGCATCACCCTGTCAGACGGCAAGACCATCGACCTCAAACTCCCCGCCGGGGTCGAGGATGGCACGCAGATGCGCCTCAAGGGCAAGGGCGAGGATGGGCCGGGCGGGCGCGGCGACGGCATCGTCACCATCGCCATCGACCGCCATCACCTGTTCAAGCGCGATGGCGCCAATATCCGTTTCGACCTGCCGATCACGCTGGACGAGGCGATGAACGGCGGCAAAGTCCGCGTGCCCACCGTGGATGGCCCGGTGATGATGACGATCAAGCCCGGCACACACGGCGGCAGCGTCCTGCGCCTCAAGGGCAAGGGCTTCACCACCAAGGCGGGCGGGCGCGGCGACCAGCTGGTCACGCTGGAAATCCAGCTGCCCGAAGATCTGGATGCGCTTGCCAAGCGTCTGGAAGGGTGGAAGGACACCTCCGACCCCAGGAGCAAACTCGGAGTCTGACATTTGGCCGAAGCCGATTTGCCGCAACCGGAGGAACGCGAGATCCAGTCGCTTTCGCCGGAGGCCCGCCGACAGGAAGCCCGCACCTTGCGTGGGCGGGTCGTCCACCGCGTCGGCCCGGGAACGCGCGCATGGGAGGTGGCCAAGCGCACACTTGTCGGCACGTATAACGATGGCTTCATCCATGCCGGCAACCTCGCCTATCTCGCCATGCTGGCGATCTTCCCGTTCTTCATCCTCGGCGCCGCCATCTTCCAGGCAGTGGGCGAAGAGGCGGAGCGCGCGGCGACCATCACCGCGGTCCTGATGGCTTTCCCACCCAGTGTGCGCGAGGTGATCGGCCCGGTCGCCTATGACGTCATCGATGCGCGCAGCGGGTGGCTGCTATGGGCCGGTGCGGCCGTCGCAATCTGGACCGTGGGCAGCCTGGTGGAAACGATCCGCGATATCCTGCGCCGCGCCTATGGCACGCATGCCACCCACGCCTTCTGGAAATACCGCCTGCTGTCGAGCGGGATCATCCTTGGCGCAGTGGCGCTGCTGATGCTCTCGCTCATCGCGCAGGTCATTATCGGGACCGCGCAGCAGGTGATCGAAGCCTATCTGCCGCAGCTGATCGACCGCGTGGCGGATCTGCGCATCACGCGCATAGTGCCCGCGCTCGGCCTGTTCGGTTCGCTTTACCTGATCTTCTATACGCTGACGCCATCCGCCTATCGCCATCGCCGCTATCCCAAATGGCCGGGCGTGTTGGTGACAACGCTGTGGTGGATTGGCGTCACGACCCTCATGCCCGTCGTGCTCAGCAATTTCTTCACCTATGACCTCACCTATGGCGGCCTGGCCGGGGTGATGATCGCACTGTTCTTTTTCTGGCTTGTCGGGCTTGGCGTGGTTATCGGCGCGGAACTGAACGCGGCGCTGGCCGAAACGCCCGAAGAGGAAATGAACATGATCGGGCAGGAGGACGACCGCCGCCGGGCGCAGCTCAAGCGCGAGATCGTTGAGGAAGGAAAGACACGATGAGCGGACTGATGAAGGGGAAACGCGGCCTCATCATGGGGCTGGCGAACGACAAGTCGCTGGCATGGGGCATTGCGAAGAAGCTCGCCAGCGAAGGCGCGGAACTGGCCTTCACCTATCAGGGCGATGCGCTGGCCAAGCGGGTAAAGCCGCTGGCCGAACAGCTCGGCTCCGACTTCACTTTCCCCTGCGACGTGTCGGACATGGACGCGCTGGACGAAGCCTTCGACACGCTGAAATCGCGCTGGGACACGATCGATTTCGTCGTCCACGCCATCGGCTTCTCCGACAAGAGCGAGCTGCGCGGCAAATATGTCGACACCAGCCTCGACAACTTCCTGATGACGATGAACATCTCCGCCTACAGCCTGGTGGCGGTGACCAAGCGCGCCGCAGAGATGATGCCAAATGGCGGGTCGATCCTGACGCTGACCTATTACGGCGCGGAAAAGGTCATCCCGCATTACAATGTGATGGGCGTGGCCAAGGCGGCGCTGGAAACCAGCGTGCAATATCTCGCCAACGACCTTGGCCCGCAGAACATCCGCGTCAACGCGATCAGTGCCGGTCCGGTCAAGACGCTGGCGGCAAGCGGGATCGGCGATTTCCGCTATATCCTCAAATGGAACGAGCTGAACTCACCCCTGCGCCGCAACATCACCATCGACGATGTCGGCGGATCGGGCCTCTATTTCCTGTCCGACCTGTCGAGCGGCGTCACCGGCGAAACGCACCATGTCGATGCCGGTTACCACGTGGTCGGCATGAAACAGGAAGACGCACCGGATATCGCGCTGGATTGAGGGCATCCAGTTCCGGCACGCGGGGGTGACAGTGCAAATGCCAACCGTTAGGGATCGGCCACCATTTCGCCTGGCCTGCGAATTATTGCGAGGACGACTTCAGTGAAGGGTATCATTCTTGCCGGGGGCAGCGGCACGCGCCTCTATCCGGCGACACGGGCGCTGTCGAAACAGCTCCTGCCGGTGTTCGACAAGCCGATGATCTATTATCCGCTGTCGGTCCTGATGCTGGCGGGTATTCGCGAAATCCTGATCATTTCGACGCCGCGCGATCTGCCGATGTTCCGCGAATTGCTGGGCGATGGGTCCGCCTTCGGGGTCGATTTCAGCTATGCCGTTCAGCCGGAACCCAACGGCCTTGCCGAAGCGTTCATCATCGGCGCCGATTTCGTGAATGATCAGCCCAGCGCACTGATCCTAGGCGACAACATCTATCACGGCGAGAAGATGGGCGAAAAATGCCGCACCGCCGCGGCCGAAGCCGCCAGTGGCGGCGCCAACGTCTTTGCCTATCATGTCGACGATCCCGAGCGCTATGGCGTGGTGGCCTTCGACGCCGACACCGGCAAGGCGACGAGTATCGAGGAAAAGCCCGAAACGCCCAAGTCCAACTGGGCCGTCACGGGCCTCTATTTCTACGACAAGGATGTGGTCGATATCGCCCGCAACGTAGCGCCGAGCGCGCGCGGCGAGCTGGAGATTACCGACGTCAACCGCGCCTATCTGGAGCGCGGCGACCTGCACATCACCCAGCTTGGGCGCGGATATGCCTGGCTCGACACCGGCACGCATGAAAGCCTGCATGAAGCCTCAAGCTTCGTGCGCACGATCGAACACCGCACAGGCATCAAGATCGCCTGCCCGGAAGAAATCGCCTTCCGGCAGGGCTGGCTCGACGCCGACAGCCTGCTGGAACGCGCGGCCACCATGCAGAAGACCGGTTATGGCCAGTATCTGACCAGGCTGGTCGGCAGCGCGGCATGACCGAGTTCATCCGCCACGCCATCCCCGACGTGGTCGAGGTGATCCCGCCCAAATATGGCGACCATCGCGGCTTCTTTTCCGAAGTCTACAAGCGCCCGGCCTTCGAAGCGCAAGGCATCGACATCGACTGGATGCAGGACAATCAGTCCTTCTCCGCCGCCATCGGCACGGTGCGCGGCCTGCATTTCCAGGTTCCACCCGTGGCACAGGACAAGCTGGTGCGGGTGCTGCGCGGCGCGATTTACGACGTCGCGGTCGATATCCGCAAGGGCTCGCCCACCTATGGCAGATGGGTCGGCGTGGAACTGTCGGCGGAAAAATGGAACCAGCTGCTCGTGCCCATCGGCTTTGCGCATTGTTTCATGACGATCCAGCCCGATACCGAAGTGCTTTACAAGGTTTCGGGCCCGTATTCGAAGGACCATGAGGGCGCGATCCGCTGGAACGATCCGGCCATCGGCATCGACTGGCCCGAGATCGGTGTCGAACCGACCCTGTCCGAAAAAGACGAGGTCGCCCCCTTCCTCGCCGATTTCGATTCCCCGTTCATCTACGGAGGCTGACCGTTATGGAAACCATTCTCGTAACCGGCGGCGCGGGCTTCATCGGCTCCGCAGTGGTGCGCCAGCTGGTGCGCGACGGCAAGCGCGTGATCAATCTCGACAAGCTGACCTATGCCGGCAATCCCGAAAGCCTGAAGACCATCGAGAACGCCACCAATCACCGGCTGGTGGAAGGCGATATCCTCGATAGCGAACTGGTCCTTGGCCTGCTGCGCGAAGAGAATGCCGATGGCATCATGCACTTGGCAGCGGAAAGCCATGTCGATCGTTCGATCGACGGGCCCGGCGCATTCGTGGAAACCAATGTCGTCGGCACGTTCCGCCTGCTCGACGCCGCGCTGGAATACTGGCGCGGGCTGGAAGGCGACAGGCGCGAGGGCTTCCGGTTCCATCATATATCGACCGATGAGGTGTTCGGCGATCTCGACTTCGACGATACGCTGTTCACCGAGGAAACGCCTTACGCGCCGTCATCGCCCTATTCCGCCAGCAAAGCAGCGAGCGACCACTTTGTAAGGGCGTGGCACGAAACTTATGGCTTGCCGGTCGTGCTTTCCAATTGCTCGAACAATTACGGGCCGTATCACTTCCCTGAAAAGCTGATCCCGCTGGTCATCCTCAACGCGCTGGAGGGCAAGCCGCTGCCGGTTTACGGCACGGGCGAAAATGTGCGCGACTGGCTGTTCGTGGACGATCACGCGCGCGCTCTGATCACGGTGCTGACACAGGGCGAGATCGGCGAAAGCTACAATATCGGCGGCAATCAGGAACGGACCAATTTGTCGGTGGTGGAGGCGATCTGCGATGCGCTGGACGAACGCCGTCCGCTGGATGGCGGCAAGGCGCGGCGCGAATTGATCACCTTCGTGACCGACCGGCCCGGGCATGACCGCCGCTATGCCATCGATGCGGGCAAGATCGCGCGCGCACTGGGCTGGACCCCGCAGGAAACCTTCGAGAGCGGTCTTGCCAAGACCATCGACTGGTATCTCGAGAATGAGTGGTGGTGGGGCCCGATCCGCTCGGGCAAATATGCAGGCGAACGGCTGGGCGAAACGAAGTGAAAATCCTCGTCACCGGGCGCGAGGGGCAGGTTGCCTGCGCACTGGCCGAGCGTGCCGGGGACCGGGATATCGTGTTCGTCGGGCGGCCCGATTTCGACCTTGCCGACGAAGTGAGCATCGCGCGCACCATTGCCGCGACCAGGCCCGATCTGGTCGTTTCCGCGGCCGCCTATACCGCGGTCGATCAGGCCGAGGACGAGCCGAAAGCCGCGATGGCAATCAATGGCAACGCCCCCGGCCATATCGGACGCGCGGCAGCGGCCATCGGGGCGCGCGTGCTGCACCTGTCGACCGATTACGTGTTCGACGGCAGCGGCGAGAGAGCGTGGCGCGAAAGCGATCCCACCGGCCCTGCCGCCGTCTATGGCCGGACCAAGCTGGCGGGCGAGCAAGCACTGGCCGCCTCGGGTGCGACCTATGCGATCCTGCGCACGGCCTGGGTCTACAGCCCGTTCGGCAATAATTTCGTCAAGACCATGCTGCGCCTTGCCGAAACGCGCGATTCGCTGAACGTCGTCAATGATCAGCACGGCAACCCGACCTCGGCACTCGATATCGCCGATGCGGTGCTGGCGGTCGCGGATCGCTGGAAAGCGGAGCCCGCTCACGGCGCAAATGCAATCTACCATTTCGCCGGAACGGGCACGACGAACTGGGCCGATTTTGCCCGCGCGATCTTTGCCGAAAGTGAAAGGCAGGGTGGGCCGGTCTGCGAGGTCACTGGCATCCCGTCCTCGGAGTATCCGACGAAAGCCGAGCGGCCCGCCAATTCGCGTCTCGACAGCAGCAAGTTTGCCGACACCTTCGGCCATGCCGCCCCGCGCTGGCAGGAATCGCTGGCCACGACGGTCGAGCGGCTGCTCGCCTGAGAGTTACTTCGAACCGAACCCGGTGGCGATCGTGTGGATCGTGCGCATGACGATCAGCACATCGAGCCAGAACGAGAAGTACTTGATGTAATAGAAGTCGTACTGGAGCTTGATATCGATGTCTTCCAGCGTGGCGACGTGGCCCTGGTTGACCTGCGCCCAGCCCGTCAGGCCCGGCTTCACGATATTGCGATAGGTGTAGAAAGCGAGATGTTCCTCGTACCAGTCGGCCAGCTGGTTCGCTTCCGGGCGCGGCCCGATCAGGCTCATCTCGCCCTTCAGCACATTGAACAGCTGGGGCAATTCATCCAGCCGGAACTTGCGGATCACCCGGCCGATGCGCGTGATGCGCAGATCGTCGTCCTGGGTGATCGCAGCCTCGCGCGCCTCTTCGTTGTTCTTCGGCGGGCGGCTGGTCATCGACCGGAACTTGTACATGCGGAACGGACGTCCGCCATGGCCGGTGCGGGTCTGCACATAGAAAGGCGACTGGCGATCCTCGAGCCAGACGAGCAGGCCGACAGCGACCATGATCGGCAACGTTAGCGTCACCGCAACGATGCTGCCGACAATGTCGATCAGCCGCTTGATCGGGATATAGGACTGATTGGGGACCAGCGATCCCAGCGAATTTTCCGACAGGTGTTCGATCTTGACCATGCCGGTCAGCGATTCGGTCAGCTGTTTGTAGTGATAGACCGGAACCCCGGCGAGCGAGGCGTTGGCCAGGAGCCGTTCCCATTCATCGGGCAGATCGGCGCGGAAATCGGCGACGATCGCCATATTGCGATCATAGGGGATGGTCGGCGTTTCCATTCTCCGGGTTGGAAAAGTGCTTGCTTCCTCGATCGCGCCGACCTTGCCGAAGGGCACGACAAACAGCGTCTGGCCGGCCAGGGACCGGTCGAGCCGCCCCAGCCTGAGGGCAAATGCCATCGCGCTCAAAGTCGAATAGAGGAGCATGGGACGACTGTATTCGATGCGGAATGCCAGCAGGATCAGCGCCGCGATCACGAATGCACCCAGCATGATCGGCACACCATGCACCGAACCGCGTGTGCCGGGGAGGTTGAGCACCCGCCCCGAAAGATAAAGCCCGGCAAGCAGAGCGATGCTCGCTGCTATCGCGGTATCACGCACCACGCCTTCGTTCAGCGGGCGGGATGCCTCGATTGCTTCCGAAACGCCCAGCGGGACGAGAACCACGACCGCCCAGGCGAATGCGTACAGAAACAGTCTGCGCAACGGATTTGCCGCCGAACGGACACGCAGGATCTGCGGCTGGTTGTCCACCAAGTTCACTGACCATCTGCTGCTTTTTAGATTAGACCCGACGCGCCCCTTAGCGGAAGGTTCCGCCATCGGGCAAGAGCGGGCCATCCCACACCAGGCTCGGATCGCGGCAAATGGTGCGGACGGGGGAATTGGGCGTTGCCTTCGCGCATTGAGCGGTTGTAGAGAGCCGGGCGATTTCCCCGATGGCGCGCTTCTTGTTCTCACTGGGACTGAGCGCTCGCTCGAACCGTGCGCCGCGATTGACGAGATTCGACAGCAATGCTCAACAACAAATCCGTTCTTGTTACCGGCGGGACCGGCTCCTTCGGCAAGGCGTTCGTACGCACGGTGCTGGAACGCTATCCCGATGTGCGGCGTCTCGTCATCTATTCGCGCGACGAATTGAAACAATTCGAGATGCAGCAGCTTTTCCCGCGCGACACATATCCGGCGCTGCGGTATTTTCTCGGCGATGTGCGCGATGAGGAACGCTTGCGGCGTGCGCTCGAGGGCATCGACATCGTCGTCCACGCTGCCGCGCTGAAGCAGGTCCCGGCAGCGGAATACAACCCGTTCGAATGCATCAAGACGAACGTGCTCGGCGCGCAGAACCTGATCGAGGCCTGTCTCGACAACAAGGTGGAGCGGGTCGTCGCGCTCTCGACCGACAAGGCCGCCGCCCCTATCAATCTCTATGGCGCGACCAAGCTGTGCAGCGACAAGCTGTTCGTTGCGGCGAACAACGTCACCGGCAGTCGCGACCTGCGCTTCTCCGTCGTGCGTTATGGCAATGTGATGGGTTCGCGCGGCTCGGTCATCCCGTTCTTCATGGCGAAGAAGGATGAAGGCGCGCTGCCGATCACCGATCCGCGCATGACGCGGTTCAACATCTCGCTCCAGGAAGGGGTCGAGATGGTGCTTTGGTCGATCGAGAATGCGCGCGGCGGCGAAGTGCTCGTGCCGAAAATCCCGTCGTATCGCATCGGCGACGTCGCCACCGCGATTGCGCCCGATGCCGAACAGAAGATCGTGGGCATCCGCCCGGGCGAGAAGATCCACGAGGAAATGATCACTGCCTCGGACAGCTTCAACACCGTCGATATGGGCGATTATTACGCCATCCTGCCGGTGGCCGGCGAATATTCGGTCGAGGATTATTGCAAAGGCAATAACGGCAAGCCGGTGGAGCCGGGCTTTGCCTATAACAGCGGAGACAACGACGATTTCCTCACCGTCGAGCAAATCCGCGCGCTGATCGAGAAACACGTCACCGGCCAGGCGATCGACTGAGCGGCAAGCCCATGTCGCAGGACTTCATCCCCTATAGCCGCCAGCAGATCGAACAGGCCGATGTGGATGCGGTCGTCGATATCCTGCGCTCTGATTTCCTGACGCAGGGCCCCGCAATCGAACGGTTCGAGCGCGCCTTTGCCGAGCGGCACGAGGTCGCCCACGCCGTCGCGCTGTGCAACGCCACCGCCGCGCTGCACATTGCCTGCCTCGCCATGGGGATCGGCCCGGACAGCCAGGTGTGGACCAGCCCCAACAGCTTCGTCGCATCTGCCAATTGCGCGCTTTATTGTGGGGCTTCGGTCGATTTCGTCGACATCGACCCGGCCAGCCGCAACATGTCCGTCGAGCGCCTGACAGAAAAGCTGGGGATCGCGAAAGCGGAAGGTACGCTGCCCGATCTGGTCATCCCGGTCGATTTTTCCGGCATGCCCTGCGACTTGGCCGAGGTACGCGCGCTGGCGGACGAATACGGCTTCAGGATCCTGCAGGATGCCAGCCACGCGACCGGCGCCCAGTATCAGGGCAAGCCGGTTGGCGGGCAATATGCCGATGCCACTGTGTTCAGTTTCCACGCGGTCAAGATCGTGACCTCGGCCGAAGGCGGAATGGTGACGACGCAGGATGCCGAGCTTGCCCGTCGCATTGCGCTGCTGCGTTCGCATGGCGTGACGCGCGATGCCGACCTTCTGGAGCGCGAGCCGGAAGGCGGGTGGTATTACGAGCAGGTGGATCTGGGGTACAATTACCGTATCACCGACATGCAGGCGGCGCTGGGCGCCTCACAGCTCGAACGTATCGACACGATGCAGGCCGAACGCGCCGCGCGCGCCGACCGTTATGATCGGATCCTTGCCGACCTGCCGCTGAAACTGCCCAAGCGGTTCAATGATCGCAGCTCCGCCTGGCATCTCTATGTCGTCGAGCTGACCCACGAGGCCAAGTGCGACCGCGCAACGCTGTTCGCTGCGATGCGCGAGGCCGGGATTGGCGTGAACGTCCATTACATCCCGATCCATACCCAGCCCTATTACACCCGGCTGGGTTTCGAGCGCGGCGATTTTCCTGCCTCGGAAGCCTATTATGACCGGGCAATCACTATTCCGCTGTTCCCGGCCATGACCGACGATGAACAGGACCGGGTGGCGCAGATCATCCGCGAGCACGTGGCATGAAGATTGCGGTGATCCCGGCGCGCGGCGGTAGCAAGCGGATCCCGCGCAAGAACATCAAACCTTTCGCAGGCAAACCGATGATCGGTTACGCCATCGAAGCAGCCCTCGCCTGCGAGGCAATAGACCGTGTTGTCGTATCGACCGACGACGAGGAAATATCCGCTATCGCGCGCGAATTCGGGGCCGAATTGCCTTTCCGCCGGCCTGCCGAACTGGCCGACGATATCACCCCGACCGTGCCGGTGATCGCCCATGCCATCGAGGCCTGCCGCGAACTTGGCTGGGACGTCACGCATACCTGCTGCATCTATCCCGGCGTGCCTTTCATCCGCACGGCGGACCTGGCCGAGGCGCTGGCCCTGCTGGAACAGAACGGCGGCGAAGGATACACCTTCCCGGTAACGGGCTTTCCCTCGCCCATCCAGCGCGCGCTCAAGCGCGATGCGAGTGGCAAGGTGACGCCCTTTAACCCGGAACATGTCGGCACGCGTACACAGGATCTGGAGCCTGGCTACTTCGATGCTGGCCAGTTTTACTGGGGCGGCGCGCAGGCATGGCTTGCCGGCCTCAACATCCACGCCAATGGCCGCGCCATCGTGCTGCCCGAATGGCGCGTGGTCGACATCGACACGCCCGACGATTGGGACCGCGCGGAGATGCTCTACCGGGCTCTCTCGGGCGCAGAGTGAACGCCATGAAGGTCGCCATCCGCGTGGATGCGTCCGCGAAGATCGGGACCGGCCATCTGCGCCGCAGCCTGTCGCTGGCGCAGGCCCTGCGCAAACTGGGCGCAAAGGTGCGCTTCGTCACCCGCGATCTCGGTATCGACAGTATGGCATTGATCGCGGAGCAGGGTTTCGAGGACACCATCGTGCTGCCCGCCCCTGCCAAGACGTTCGTGCCCGATCCGGCGGTCCCGCACAGCACATGGGCCGAAGTTGCAGTCGAACGGGACGTGGCTGAAACTGCAGATGCGTTGCACGCATTTGCGCCCGATTGGGTGGTGCTCGATTCCTACGCCTTCGACGCACGCTGGCATGGGGGCGTGCGCGAAGCGCTCGGCTGCCGTATCGCCCAGATCGACGACGTGCCCGACCGCCGCACCGCGCCCGACCTGCTGATCGATCACACCTACACACCCGACCATCGCGCAAAATATGCCGATTGCATGGTCGGTCGCACAAGAATTCTCGGCGGCCCGCGCTACGGATTGCTGGGCCCGGCCTTCGCCGAAGCCGGACGCTACGCATTTCACGAGACAGTTCGCAGTGTCGGCGTGTTCATGGGCGGGGTGGATGCAGACAACCATTCCAGCATAGTGCTCGACGCGCTGGATGAGACAGGGTTCGCGGGTCCGGTGGAAGTCGTCGCTACCTCCGCCAACCCCAACCTTGCGGCGCTGCGCGAGCGCATTGCCGCACGGCCCGGCACGACGCTGTCCCTCGACCTTCCCGATCTCGCCACCTTTTTCGCCCGCCACGACCTGCAAGTTGGGGCCGGCGGCGGTGCGACATGGGAGCGCTGCTGCATCGGCGTGCCGACCTTGTTGGTCGTTGTTGCGCCCAACCAGAACACCGTCGCCCCCGCGCTGGCCGCAAAGGGCGCTGTCGCTTTCGCCCGCGAACCCACCAGCGAGTGCATTGCCGCCGAACTCGCATCGCTGATCCCCGATTCGGGCCGCCGTCGTGCGCTGGCCAAGGGCGCGCGCGAGCTGGTCGACGGGCAAGGCGCGACCCGCGTTGCACTTGCCATGCTGGCTGAAACCCTGGCGGTCCGCCCGGCCACGTCGGACGATGCGCAGCTGATGTTCGGCTGGCGCGACGATCCGGTAACGCGCGCCGTATCGCTGGAAAGCGGCGCACTGGAATGGGATGGCCATGTCGCTTGGCTCGGTCGCGTGCTGGCCAATCCGGCGCGGTTGCTGTTCGTCGGCGAAATCGGCGGCCGCCCCGTGGGTGTGATCCGATTCGATTTTTCCAGCGAAACCCGCGCGGAAGTTTCCCTTTATCTCGATCCGGCGCTGCATGGCCTCGCTCTCGGCCCGGCACTGCTCCTGGCGGGCGAGGCCGCGGCCGATCCGCAAACGGTCGACGCAACGGTGCTGGAAAGCAATCGGCCATCGCAGACGCTGTTCGCGCGTTGCGGCTACAAACAGATGGCGTCCGATCGCTGGGCCAAAAGCCGCCGCTAGCCGCCTTGCGCGCCACCTACCGCCCTCGCTAAAGAACGAGCGAAACGAAAGGTTTGAGCATAATGCAGATCAACGGCCGCACCATAGGCCTGGGCGAGCGCCCCTATCTGATCGCGGAGATGAGCGGGAACCACAACCACTCGCTCGACCGCGCGCTGGAAATCGTTACCTCGGCTGCCGAACACGGGGCCGACGCGATCAAGCTGCAGACCTACACCGCCGACACGATCACGCTGGATGTCGATGGGCCGGGCTTTGTGATCGAGGACGAGAACTCGCTGTGGAACGGGCGGCGGCTGCACGAACTTTACAAAGAGGCGCATACGCCGTGGGACTGGCACGCGCCGATTATGGAACATGCCAAGAAGCTCGGCATCGATTGCTTTTCCTCGCCCTTCGATGCGACGGCAGTCGACTTCCTCGAAGAACTGGATGTCCCGGCCTACAAGATCGCCAGCTTCGAATCGATCGACCTGCCGCTGATCCGCAAGGTCGCGCAGACCGGCAAGCCGATGATCATTTCCACCGGCATGGCCAGCGTGGTCGAGATCGGCGAAGCGCTGCGCGCCGCGCGTGAGGCGGGGAACGAGCAGGTCTGCATCCTCAAATGCACGAGCACCTATCCGGCGACACCGGAAAACACGAACATCCGTACCATCCCCAATATGCGCGACACGTTCGGCTGCGAGGTGGGCCTGTCGGACCACACGATGGGCACGGGCGTCTCCGTCGCAGCGACGGCGCTGGGGGCGGTGCTGATCGAGAAGCATTTCACCCTCGCCCGCGCCGATGGCGGGGTCGACAGCGCCTTCAGCCTGGAGCCGCACGAACTGCGGCAATTGCGCGACGAGACCGAGCGGGCATGGCAGTCGCTGGGGCAAATTACCTATGGCGGGACGAAGGCCGAAAGCGGATCGCGCCAGTTCCGCCGCTCGCTCTATGTCGCCGAAGACATGGCCGAGGGGGAGCCCTTCACCGAAGCCAACCTGCGCTCGGTCCGCCCCGGTTTCGGCCTCGCGCCAAAGCATTACGACGTGCTGCTGGGCAAGCGGGTCAACCGCGCGCTCAAGAAAGGCACGCCGACCAGCTGGGATCTCATCGCCTGAGAGCAGGATGGCCTATCGAGTCCTCATCATCGGCTGCGGGGCCATTGCCGGGGGCTACGACCAGGGCCGACCCGGGGGCGCGGCCCCGCTGACCCATGCCGGGGCGTTCACGGCTGACGACCGTTTCGAAATCGCCGCCTGTGTCGATCCCGACGATCAGGCACGCTTTGCCTTTGCAGAACGCTGGCGGGTCGCCAGCCATGCCGCGACGCTTGAGGGCCTCAGCGCTCGCCCCGGCGCTTTCGATATCGTTTCGATCTGCTCGCCAACGACCTTCCATGCCGAGCATCTCGAAGCCGCGCTCGCGCTGAAACCAAAGCTGATCTTTTGCGAAAAGCCCGTGGCCGGCGATCTTGAGACGGCTTGCAGGCTGGTCGAACGCTGCGAAGAAACGGGCGTTGCGCTGGCGGTGAACTATACCCGGCGGTGGGCCCCCGATCTCGTCGCCCTGGCCGATGAGGTGCGGGCTGGCGAGTGGGGCCGCGTGCTGTCCGCGACCGGCTGGTATGCCAAGGGCGTGGTGCACAATGGCGGGCATATGATCGACCTGCTGCACATGTTCGTCGGCCCGATGAAAATGATCGGCTGCGGCGCGCCGGTGCATGATTTCTGGGACGATGATCCGAGCGTGTCGGCCCTTTTGTCTGCGGACGATACGGTCAGCATACATCTTGTCGCCGGTGATGCGCGCACCTTTACCCAGTTCGAACTGGTTCTTTCCTGCGAGCGGGGCGAGATTGCGATGCGCGATGGCGGCCTGTCCATCGAAACACGCCGCGTCGAGGACAGTGACACCTTCGCAGGGTATCGCACGCTTGGCCAACGCCAGGTAGCGACCGGACGTTATGGAGAGGCCATGTCGCGCGCCATCGCCAATATTGCCGCGCATCTCGAACACGGAAAGCCGCTGGCCAGCACCGGGGCAAATGCGCTAGCGGCACAGCGCCTGTGCGAGACGATCCGCACTACTTCGATCACTGCCGATAAGGACGAACCGCAGCCATGAAATCCCCCCTCGCCATTCACGGCGGCACGCCCGCAATCGATCGCACGCTCGAAGCGTTCAAATCGATGGGCAAGGACGAGGAAGAGGCCGCCGTCGAAGTCGTGCGCAGCGGCGTATTGTCGGCCTATATCGGCGCACCCGGCGAAGGCTTCATGGGCGGCAACTACGTCAAAGCGTTCGAGAAGAAGGCGGCCGATTATTTCGGCGTGAAGCACGCGCTGGCCGTCAACAGCTGGACCAGCGGGCTGATCGCGGAAGTCGGCGCAATCGGGGTGGAGCCGGGCGACGAGATCATCACCACACCCTGGACCATGTCGGCCACGGCGATGGCGATCCTGCACTGGAATGCGATCCCCGTCTTTGCCGATATCGATCGTGACACCTTCAATATCGATGCCGAAAGCGTGCGCGCACTCATCACCCCGCGTACCAAGGCGATCATCGCAGTCGATATTTTCGGTATGAGCGCGGATGTGGCGGAACTGCGCAAGATCGCCGACGAACACGGGCTCAAGCTGCTCGGGGACACGGCGCAGGCTCCGGGCGCGAAGCGCAGCGGCGGCTATACCGGAACCGGCTACGATATCGGCGGGTTCAGCCTTAACTACCACAAGCACATCCATTGCGGCGAAGGCGGCATCCTCGTCACCAATGACGATGCGCTGGCCGAACGGCTCGCGCTGATCCGCAACCACGCCGAAAGCGTGATCAAGCCCACGGATCGCAGCCAGCTCGAAAATATGATCGGTTACAATTTCCGCATGGGCGAGATCGAGGCGGCTATTGCATCGGTCCAGCTCGACAAGCTGGAAGAGCGCGTCGCCGACCGCCAGCGCGTGGCCGACGAGCTGAACGCCGGCCTTGCCGGTTTGGCAGGGCTTTCGACGCCCGTCGTCGAAAACGGCGTGACCCACGTCTATTACGTCTATGGCATGGTGCTCGACACCGAGGCACTGGGCGTCGATCGCAAGGCAATCTTCGACGCGCTGAAGGCAGAGGGGGTCCCTGGGTTGATGCACGGCTACCAGACCATCCACCGCCTGCCGATCTTCACCGAGCAATGCGCCTACGGGACCGGCAATTTCCCGTGGAGCCTGCGCGAGAAGGAAGGCCGCAACTTTGCCTATGGCACGGGGACCTGCCCGGTCGCGGAAGAGTTGCACGACCGATCCTTCCTCGGCATCAATCTGTGCATGTTCCAGTTCCCGAGCGAAGATGTCGCCGCCGTGGTCGGCGCATTCCGCAAGGTGTGGGACAATCTCGACGCGCTGAAATGACCGGCTGCTTCGAAGACTTGCGCGGTGGGAAGGTCGCACTTCGGCGCTTTGCACCAAGCGACATCACCGATACCTATATTGGCTGGCTCAACGATCCCGAAGTGACGCGCTATTCCAACCAGCGTTTCCGCACGCATGACCGCGCCAGCTGCGAGACCTATCTGGCCACATTCGAAGGCAGTGCCAACCTTTTCGTTTCGATCCGCGATGCGGTGACCGATAGTGCCATCGGCACGATGACCGCATATGCCAATGCACATCATGGCACATGCGACGTCGGCATCATGATTGGCGAGCGTCATCACTGGGGCGGCGGCTACGGCCAGGATGCCTGGGATCTGCTGACGAACTGGCTGCTGACAGACGGCGGCGTTCGCAAGCTGACCGCAGGCTGCCTCGCGCCGAACCGCGGTATGGTGAAGCTGATGGAGCGCTCCGGCATGCAGCTCGAGGCGACGCGCAGGCAGCAGGAGATCGTCGACGGACACGCCGAGGATATTCTGCTCTACGCCAGGTTCGCCACGCACATGGCACACGATGGCGCCGACTGATCTTCACCCCGATTTCGCTGTGCTGCCCCAGCCGGTCGCGGTAGTCGCGCACGATGCAGGGGCAGCGAACCTGCTCGTCGGCTGGCTCAAGGCAACCGGCTTCGCGCCTGCCGGCGCCTGCATGGAAGGCCCGGCGGCCAAGATCTGGACAGCGGCCTTCCCTGACCGCGCGACCGCGCCCCTGGACGAAGCGCTGCACGGGGCGGCCAGCGTGGTCAGCGGTACTGGCTGGGCCAGCGCACTGGAACACCAGGCCCGCGTCCGTGCCGCCGACCTGGGCGCTCACAGCATTGCGGTGGTCGATCACTGGGTGAATTACCGCATGCGGTTTGAGCGCGAGGGGGTGTGGCAGTTCCCCGGCACAGTCTGGGTCGCCGATGAATATGCCGCAGCACGGGCGCGAAAAGACCTGCCAGAGTGTGCGGTGGAGGCATACGGCAATGCCTATCTCGCCGAGCAGGTCGCCGATCTGGAAACGTGGCGTGCACAAGCTGGCCCCGGGGCCGCATCGCAGGTCTGCTATGCTCTTGAGCCGATCAATCTCGACTGGGAAGGCGATGACCCAAGGCCGGGCGAGTTTCAGGCGCTCGACTATTTTCTCGCGCATCTGGGGAAAGCGGGCATCCCGCCCGGCACTCGCATCTCGCTGCGCCCGCACCCATCCGATCCGCCAGGCAAGTACGATGCCTATATCGCGCAGGTCGAAGGTTACGATGTCGTCCTGGCGGCTGACGAGCCACTGGGCCAGTGGATGGCGCGGGCAGGCTGGGTCGTGGGCGTCGAATCCTATGTGCTGGTGATCGGCATCGCCGCTGGCCTACCGACGATCTCTTCGCTTCCGCCCTGGGGCCACGAGTGCCGTATCCCTTACCCGGAACTGGTGCAATTACGCAGGGTGTGAACAGTAGTGGCGGGATCGCCTACCGACCAGATATCGATGGCCTGAGCGCCATCGCGGTGCTCGCAGTGGTCGGCCTTCGAACCTCTCCGCTAGAGTACTGCCAACGGCGTTTTGCGAGTGGTATAGAGCATCGGCCACTATGGTTTTGAGAAGCCACTTTGCCGTGGCTCCATACGAATTTTTTAAGCCCGGCCCCTCAATGATCCCGGTGAGAATTTTCCACTACGGCTCAGCTTGATCGATGGGACTCCAGTTTTCGTGCCATGGAAAAGCCCTTGCGAAGCTTTAGCGTGGGCTTCTCAACCACGTGCCAAGAGAACATGGCGAATGCCGTGATCGGAACGATCGCGAGCAAGAAGAGCAGGAACGGATTGGAAACGCCGGTCGCAGCGACAATGGCCTGCTGCACCGGAAAACCATAGAGGTAGATGCCATAGCTATAGTCGCCTTTGGAAAACAGCGGGACCTTGGGAATCTCCGTGCAGCCTACGAAGACTGCTATGTACCCGTAAACCGGGATCGCAATCGCGGTAGATATCGGCATCGTCGAATATTCGACGGCAGGCAGGAAAATGCCCGACAGAACGACCAACGCCACACAAATCCAGAACAGGGCCCAAGAATAGGGTATCGCATCCCGTTTGTGATAAAGGACCGATCCGATGAGAAACTCTGGGACCAGAATGGCGCCGGGATTGTTCACCACCAACTGTATGAACCGAGGCGTATCGTCAGGGAATAGTGGAGCGGCGGCAATGATCGCCAGCAGAGCCAGTGCAATGGCCAGAGTGCGTTTCCATTCTGCAGCCCACCCGATGACCATCAGAGCAGCGAGAAAGACGTAGCAACCAAGCTCCGGCTTAATAGTCCACAAGGATCCGTTGACGACGCCAACATGCGGATTTGTTTCGAAAACTCCGGGCAAGAAATAGTGAATATAGCCCAATATATTCCACAGGTAGCTCAATGTCTGCGGGTCACTGTAGTACGCGCCGAGCGGCAGCGTCGTGAACAACGCGCCGATAAGAACGATAGTAACGACTGTATCCACGGCCAGTGCCGGTACGATCCGCAACACGCGGCTTGCGGCGAACTTGCCTAGCGGCAAACGCATCGCGCTCCCGGTGACGAGAAAGCCGGAAAGAATAAAGAAAACCGGCACGATTGCCTGCGTGGCTACCCAGACGAAACCTGCCCCTGCAGCTTCTTCGCTTCCATAAACCAACGGCCAACAATGTCGCATCACAACCGCATAAGCGAGTCCCACCCGGAGCATGTCAAAGCCCGGCCCGATACCCCCGTTATCCTTCATGATACTACCGATGGTTCGCATGGTATTTCGACGTCTTTCCGCCTAAGGGCCATTGATAACGAATTGTTCGCGGGACAGTGCGAGGGGCGTGCCGTAGCCGAGGTTCGACACATCCTCAATGGAGCAATATTGCGGCGCGCCCATGAGGACTGAAGGGAGCAGCGAAAGATGCTAAATAAGATCTGTCGGGAAGCGCGCGTTCTGTCCGGAAATGCGCCCGCGACTTTGCTCTGGGAACCGGAAACCATCGAACGAGTGGTCGGCTTCGACAGCCATGGTAAAGAGCGCTGCTACGAACAGGGGCGCGACTGGGAGATGGAGGGCAGAACCATCAGGCGAACTGCAAACTCCCGAATACCAGACTTTGCCGATTACGCATATTCACGCGAGACACCATGTGACGGCGCCTGGCTCACCCAGCGATGCCTAGCGTGGCGTACCCGACGCCTGCTCAAGGGTTTGCCGGCGACAATCGGCTCCGATCAGTTTCTCTTCTCCGCCGAACCGAGAAATCCTCCGCTCATCCTCAACCGTTCGGTCTATATAGATTATCTTGCCGACACCCCGGATAATCCGATCAAACATAGCGGTCCGCGAGGAAAATCCCGCATCATCTGCTTGGGGGACAGTATTGCCGCTGGAGCGCATACCGTGGCTCATCACTACCATCACAGCGATGCGGAGGCGTGGCCAGGCCTTTTGCGAGAATTCTTTGCAGGACAGAAAGAGGTCTTGAACATCTGCGAAGGTGGGGCGACAATTGACGAGATCACGAGAAATTTTAACCAGCAATGCACTCCTGACTCCTCTGATGTGTTGGTCTTGGCGTCTGGCATGAACGATCACGGGAAGGGTCCGCGAAACCTCCAGCGTTTTCGGCAAAAGGTCGCCGATCTCGCACATCGAGCCCTTGATGTCGGCGCGCACGTGGTATTGGTCGGGTTCTTTCAGCGGAACCCACTTTGGGCCGAAGAGCGCGCATCGGATACGATCGCCTATAACAATGCTCTGGCCACACTCGCTGACGAGCTTAGCCTTCCCTTCGTAGACATCTACACGGCGTTCAAGGCGGCATGTCCCCAGATGGCATCCGCTCACCTAACGGGCGACTTCATGCATCACCCAAACGCTTACGGCCAACGCATCTATTTTTCCCAGATACTGCCGCAACTCTTGTGCGATCCGATACGCCAAAGCGAAGTACCCGGTTTCGTCTTGATCCCACCGGTTGACAAGGCCGAGCTTGCCACAGCATAGCCTGGCCATGAAAGAACTCGCACTGGTAACGGGAGGAACGCGCGGAATCGGTGCAGCGATCGCGCGGGAGTTGAAAGACGCGGGTTTGCGGGTCATCGCCAACTTTGCAACTGACGGCGAGACGGCGGAACGTTTCACCGCTGATACCGGGATCGAGGCCATCGCGTGGGACGTCGCCGATGGCGAAGCGTGCGAGCGCAAAACGAAGACAATCATCGACAAGCATGGTCCGATCCAGGTGCTAGTTAACAATGCTGGGGTTACTCGCGATGCCAGCATCAAGAAGATGAATCCCGCAATGTGGAAGAAGGTTATCGAGGTAAACCTTGGTGGCTGCTTCAATATGGCGCGCTCCGTCTTGCCCTCGATGCGGGAAACGGGGTGGGGGCGAATAGTCAATATTGGATCGATCAATGGACAGCAGGGCCAGTTCGGGCAGGCAAACTATTCTGCTGCCAAAGCCGGGCTCTCCGGGCTCACCAAGGCGCTCGCAAGAGAGGTCGCGCGAGATGGCGTCACCGTCAACCTTATTGCCCCCGGTTACACCGAGACAGACATGGTCGCTGCAGTGCCACAGGAAATTCTCGAAGATATCAAAGCGATGATCCCAACCGGGCGCTTTTCAGCGCCTGACGAAATTGCTTGGGCCGTTCGCTTTCTCACCGATCATCGTAGCGGCCAGATGACCGGTTCGACGCTGACGGTAAACGGTGGACATTACATGACTTGAACGGGCTGGCTGCGCAGGGTGTGAACAGTGGTGGCGGGATCGCCTACCGACCCGATATCGATGGCCTGCGCGCCATCGCGGTGCTTGCAGTGGTCGGCTTCCACGCTTTTCCCGGCCACTTCCCCGGTGGGTTCCTCGGCGTCGATATCTTCTTTGTCATCTCCGGTTACCTGATCACCTCGCTGCTCCTGCGCGAGCGCGAAGCCTCGGGCGCAATCGATATCGGCCAGTTCTACATCCGCCGCATCCGCCGGTTGTTTCCGGCGCTGCTGGTGGTGATCTTCGCCACCCTTGCAGCAGGTTACGCGCTGCTGTTTGCGCATGAATTCGCCCGCCTTGCCCGTCATGCTTGGGCGAGCCTGTTTTTCGTCGAGAACATCCTGCTGGCGACGGAGAGCGGCTATTTCGACGTCGATGCATACGACAAGCCCCTGTTGCATTTCTGGTCGCTCGCGGTGGAGGAGCAATTCTATCTCGTATGGCCGCTGTTGCTCGCGCTTTTTGCGCGCAACACCCGGCAGGTCGGGTTGCTGATCGGGTTCGCGGTGGCAGCTTCGCTGTTCGTCACATTCGCCGGTATCCTGGACGGCGCATGGCATTTCTACTCTCCCGCGACGCGTGTGTGGGAACTGGGTGCAGGCGCGGGCCTTGGCTGGTGGGCCGCCCGGCGCGGCGACACGGCGGCGCACATCCAGCCCGTGCTGGGGGCCCTGCTGGCGCTGTTCGCGCTGGGAGGGATCGCGGCGGCGGTGCTGTTCGGTTCTGAAAACTGGCATCATCCCGGCCTGCTGACGATGGTCCCGGTTCTGGCCACCGTCCTGCTGATCGCGCTCGGCGGCGAGACAGCGGTCAATCGCCGCCTCCTCGCGTGGCGTCCGGCGGTCGCGATCGGACTGATCAGCTATCCGCTTTATCTGTGGCATTGGCCGCTTTTGAGCTATCTCGCGATCGTCGCGCAGGAAGAGCGGGGGCCCACACTGATCCGCCTCGCGATGGTTGCACTCGCCTTCATCCTTGCGACGGCCACCTATCTCCTGCTCGAGCGGCCCGTCCGGCGACGGTACAAGGCACAAAGCAGCGTCAGGCTGCTTCTCCTAGCCGCGGTCCTTGTGGCTGCAAGCGCCCTTGCGATGCTGCTGCTGCGACCGGCGAACAGCGACCCTGTGGCGGCGGTTGCCGAAGACCAGCTGGAAGGGGCGTTCTGGCGCTATACGAAGAACGATATCTGTGAAAAGCAGTACGGCACAGATTACCGCCACTTCTGCATGGCGAGCGGCGCAGGGCAGCCGTCTATCCTCCTGCTCGGCGATTCCTTCGCCAACCACCTCTATGCCGGGTTCGCCCATGATCCGCGCACGCGCGACAAGACCATGCTGTCCTTCGGCTCATGCGAGCTGAGCGGACTCCTCGCAACCGAAGGCAGGAATTGCACCGAACAGCTTGCACTGGCCCGGCGTTATGGCGACGATGCCCTGATCGTGCTCGGCGGGTTCTGGCCAGATTTCGACCAATCGGGTGAACTGATACCTCCCCCAGGGGCGACACCGGACAAAGGCCAGGTACTGCCCGATATCAACACCTATGGCCGCGCGCTTGGTGAACGCGTGAGCGCGATCGCCGCGATGAGCTCTCACGTCATACTCGTCGGCCCGCATCCGTTTTTGCCGCATGACATGTCCGAATGCTACCCACGGCCGCTGCGCCCGGTCCGCAAGGAATGCTCGATAGACCGATCGGAATATGTCGCGCGTTCAGGCCCCACGAGAAACATTCTGAGAAAAATTGCGGCAGAGCACGCCAACGTACATTATTTCGATCCGAGCGATGTTTTCTGTGACGCGGCCACCTGTGCGTGGAAAGATCGACATGGCTATCCGCTCATTCGGGACAATGCCCATTTCTCGGTTCTCGGCAGCCGCATGGTCGTTGGCCGGATGGTCGATCTGATGGCGCAAAAGAATTTGCCTTTACCCTAGAATTTACACCCTCTTTTCGCCAAAGGGCGCACGCGATGAAATATTGCCCGAACTGCCTGCAGCCCGACACACGGCCCAACACCGTGTTTACGCCGGAAGGGATCTGTCCCGCCTGCGATTACTGGGCGCGGCTGGCCAATGTGGACTGGCAGGAACGCTATGAAATCCTGAAAGACCTGCTGGCGAAATATCCCAAGTCGCCGGGCCAGCACTGGGATTGCATCATCGGCGTATCCGGCGGCAAGGATTCGACCCGGCAGGCACTGTGGGTGCGCGACAAGCTTGGCCTCAACCCGCTGCTCGCCTGCCTTTCCTACCCGCCCGAACAGGTGACCGAGCGAGGAACCGACAACGTTTCTGCGCTGATCGATCTTGGCTTCGATCTCGTTCTGTCTTCGCCTGCTCCAGGCGTATGGCAAAAGCTCATGCGCAAGGCGTTCGACAAGTTCACCAACTGGGCGCGTGCCACCGAGCTGGCGCTGTTCAGCTCGGTCCCCCAGCTCGCGATCCGCTACAAGATCCCGCTGATCCTGTGGGGCGAGAATCCGGGCCTCCAGCTGGGCGATCTCAAGACGCTGGGCAAGACCGGTTATGACGGCAACAATCTGCGATATATGAACACATTGTCGGGCGCGGCGCTCGACTGGATGCTGGAAACCGGCATCGATCTGAAGCAGCTGATCCCCTATCAGTACCCCACGCCCGAGGAATTCGACGAGCACGGACTGCAGGTGGTTTATCTCGGCTGGTTCCTCGGCGACTGGTCGCTGACCAATAATGGCATGTACTCGGCCGCCAACGGGCTTGAGTTGCGAACCGATCCGGTCGAGAACACCGGCGATCTGCGCGGCGTCACCTCGCTCGACGAGGACTGGGTGACCTTCAACCAGATGATCAAGTACTACAAATTCGGCTTCGGTCGGGTGACCGATTACTGTAACGAGGAAATCCGCCACGGCAACATGACCCGCGAGCGCGGGATCGAGCTGGTCGAGAAATACGACGACGCCGGATCGGACGAATACATTTCGAGCTTCTGCGAATATACCGGGATCGGCAAGGACCAGTTCTGGGCGCAGGTGCACGCCAGTGTGAACAAGGACCTGTTCACCATCCACAACGACGGACGCATCACCCGCAAGTTCGAAGTGGGTGTGGGCTTGTGAAGCTGTTCGGAGCCATCGCAGCCGCCTTGCTCGCCGGCCTCTTGTGGGGAGTTGCGGCCGGGACCTACCAGACCTTCCCCTATGACCAGTTGCGCGCGCTGAAGAATGCGGTCGACGGCGACGCCGAGGCGTCGGGCGCCGAGGCGTATCGCGAGAACGAGCATTCGCTGGCGGCCGCCGCCGGCGACGAAGACTGGGGAACGCGCGCCGATATCGTGCTGGTCGGAGATTCGATCACTGCCTATGGGCGCTGGAACGAGATGTTCCCCGACACGAAGATGGTCAATCGTGCGGTCGGCGCCGATACGATCGAAGGCGTGCGCCAGCGGTTGCCGACGATCATGGCCGTCCAACCGCGCAAGGTCTTCCTGTCCATCGGCGGTACTGATGCCCTGTGGGCAAATCCCCATGCCGAAGTGATCGAGAAATTCGGTCAGGTCGCCGATGCCATCACCGAGAGCGGGGCGCACCTCTATATCCAGTCGACCTTTGAGTGCAGGGACAATGGTGTCTGCACGCCCGAAACGCGCGAACGTATCCGCAGGATCAATCGTGATCTCGCCGATCTCTCGGCGGCGGATGGCGACGTCACATTCATCGACGTCAATGCAGGGCTGTCGGACGACGGCGGCCTAAAGGCTGAATATACCTGGGACGGCATCCACCTGAATGCCTACGGTTATCGCGCCTGGCGGGACGTCATCGCGCGGTTCGTCAACGAAGAAGTCTCTCGTATTGGGGCGCAGAAATGAGCCGTCGCAAGACCATCGGGATCGTCGACTATGGCGTCGGTAACCAGGCCAGCGTCTGGCGGGCATTGCATAAGCTCGACTATCGCTGCCGCGTGTCCGACGATCCGAAAAAGCTCGACGAAACGGACATCCTGTTCCTTCCCGGCGTGGGCGCGTTCCCGGCGGCGATGGAAAAGCTGCACGAACACGACCTGGTCGAATATCTTCAGGGCGAAGCGCGCCAGGGCAAGCCGTTTGTCGGCCTGTGCCTGGGCATGCAACTGCTTGCCGAGCAATCGCACGAGCATGGCCTGACCGCGGGCCTTGGCCTGATTCCGGGCGAGGTTGTGCCTTTCCCGCAAGGCGGCTGGCATATCGGCTGGAACGCGATCGAGCAGCTGGGCGAAGACCCGATGTTCGCCCCCTGCGACGGGATGGCGATGTATTTCAACCACAGTTTCATCTTCGACGCGCCGGAAGAATACCGCGTCTATGCCGCCCGCACCGAAGGCGCGTTCCCGGTGGGGGTGCGACGCGGCAACCTGGTCGGCATGCAGTTCCACCCGGAAAAGAGCCAGGAAGCCGGGCGCACATTGCTGCGCACACTGATCGAGGGGCTCTGTCGATGAGCGGGGGTTCGCTGGCATGATCAAGAAACGTCTGATCGGCGTGGTGACGGTAAAGGATGGCTGGGCCGTCCAGTCGTTCGGCTATGGTCGCTACCTGCCGCTGGGCCGCCCGGAAGTTCTGGTGCAGAATCTCGACCGCTGGAGCGCGGATGAGATCATGCTGCAATGTATCGATCGTTCGCGCGCCGGTCTTGGCCCCGATTTCGGCTTGCTCGACCGGGTGGCCAAGCTCGGAATCGCCACCCCGCTGATTTATGCCGGCGGCGTGCGCACCGCCGACGATGCGCGCGTGGCAGTGAACATGGGCGCCGACCGGATCGCGCTGGACGCCATGCTCCGCGATGATCCCGAAGAAGTCGCCAAGGTGGGCTATCAGTTGGGCGCGCAGGCGGTGATCGCCTCGCTCCCGATGACCGCGAACCCGGAAGGGGCCGGGGGCGGTGCACAATGGCGCGACTATCGCGGCCGCACCGATGGTCCGCTGTCGCCGGAAGCGCGTTCCATGCTCGATGGCGGGGTGATCTCCGAAGCGCTGATCATCGACCATGCCCATGATGGCAAACCGGGCGGGTTCGATCCGGCAGTGCTCAAAACGGGCCTCTCGGACGAAGTGCCGATCATCGCCTTCGGCGGCATTTCCGAAGCTACGTGCGTCACCGACCTCCTGAAGCGACCGCAAATCGCTGCGGTTGCGATCGGCAATTTCCTTTCCTACCGAGAGCACGCGGTACAGGCCTACAAGGAAGCGCTCATCGGCGTGCCTGTGCGCCCCGCATCCTATCACCGGACGATCTACGCATGAGCGCGCCCGCATCCCCTTCCCCTTACCGCGAATGCAAGCGCTGCCTCTACACGACGCAGCATGCCCTCGGCCTTGTCATCGACGACGAAGGCATCTGTTCGGGCTGCCGCATCCACGAGGAAAAGGACACGCTCGATTTCGACGCGCGGTTCGAAAAGCTGAAAGCACTGGTCGAGCCCTATCGCAGCAAGTCGGGCACGAATTACGATTGTATCGTGCCGGTCAGCGGCGCGAATGACAGCCATTTCATCGTCCATGTGGTGAAGGAACGGCTGGGGCTGAACCCGCTGCTCGTCACCTACAACAAGTATTTCAACACGCCGCTCGGCATTCGCAACCTGGCCAACCTGCGCATCAAGCTCGATTGCGATATTCTCTACCAGAACGTGAATCCCGTTTCGGTGAAGAAGATCACGCGCACATCGCTGCGCATGTTCGGCAGCATGTATTGGCCATGCCTCGCCGGGCAAACGGTGTTTCCCGTCCAGACCGCAGTGCGATACCAGGTCCCGCTGATCATCTGGGGCGCGCATCAGGGGCTGGAACAGGTCGGCATGTTCAGCCACGAGCACGAGGTCGAGATGACCCGGCGATATCGCCGTGACCACGACCTGATGGGGCACGAGGCGGACGATATCCTGTCGATCTTCGATACGCTGCGCGAAGAAGACGTGTGGCAGTATCGCTATCCCGACGATGCCGAACTCGATGCCGTCGGCGTGCGCGGCATCTATCTGGGCAATTATGTGCGCTGGGACCCGAAAGCCCAGCACGAGCAGATGGTCGGGACATATGGCTATCAGGGGGCGAAATTCGCCCGCACCTTCGACACCTATGACCATGTCGATTGCTACAACTACATGGATTTGCACGATCACCTGAAAATGGTGAAGCACGGCTATTCCAAGGTAACCGACCATGCCTGCCGCGAAATTCGCCACGGGCGGCTGACGCGCGAGAACGCGCTCGCACTGGTGCGCCACTATGAGAATCAGCCGACGCGTTTCGATCCCATGTTCGAACAATGGTTGGGGGTCGAAACCAACGGATTGCGGTTTATCATGGATCAGCATCGCAATCCGGCGATCTGGGAAGAAACCAGGCCCAATCGCTTCGTGCGCCGCAATCCGCCCGAAGATGCCCCGGGCGATATTGCCGCGATCGAAAAGGATCTCGGCTTTCAGGCGCACGCCCCGCTCGATCGCGACAAGGGCGATGGCTACATCACCATCGGCAAGGGCTACCCGCTGTGAGCGGGACGGTGGCCAAGGTCGTCTGGCTCGACGGCCCCGGCGAACTGGCCTTGCGCGAGGAGCCATTGGCCGCGCCCGGGCCGGGCGAACTGCTGTGCGAAACGGTGGTCAGCGCGATTTCGCCGGGAACCGAGCTGGCGGCCTGGCGCGGCCTGCCGCCGCTGCGCCCGGGCGTCGCCTATCCCCGCCTGCAGGGCTATTGCAACGTGGCGAAAGTGATCGCGTGCGGGGATGGCGTGGAGAACGCTTCGCCCGGCGACCGCGTGCTGAGCTTTGCCTCGCATCGCAGCCACCACCTGCTGGCGCAGGCCGATATTCTCTATCGCTTGCCCGAGGATGCAGATGCGGACCGCGTGGTTGCCGCCTATCTGTTCCATCTCGGCTACAACGCCGTGCTGCGTGGGGGCGTGCGCGCAGGCAGCAAGGTTCTGGTGATCGGTCTTGGCGCATTGGGCCTTGCAGCGACCGCGATGGCGCATCTGGCCGGGGCCGAAGTGGTTGCGCTGTCGGGTCAGGCCCGACCTGCAAAGCTGGCGCGCGCATATGGCGCGAGGGAGGTTTTCGGCCGCAGCGACGACGCGCTCGATACACTTGGCGCGGATGTCGTGATTTCGACGACCAATGGCTGGGCCGATCTCGATATTGCCCTTCGCGCGGCAGGCCAGAACGGCATCATCGCCTGTCTGGGTTTCCCCGGTCGTGGTGAGCCCGCACCGAAGAACAACCCGTTCGACAGCCAGTATTTCTATATGAAGCAGCTCCGCATCGAAGCGGTCGGTGCGTCTCCGGAACACGATGACAGCCGCGGCTTCAATCGCTTCAACGAACGCGCCAATATCGCCTATCTCGCAAGGGCAATCCAGGACGGACGGCTCGACCCGCAACCGATCATTTCGGGGCGCTACCGCGGCGAGGACATCGCACAAGCCTACGCCGATCTCGATGCGCGCAAGGACAATGCCGTGACCTATCTGCTGGACTGGAACTGACCCATGGACGCTGCCGTCATCGGATGCGGGCGCATGGGGGCCTTCACCAGCGATGGTGTGCGCAAGTTCGCACCCGAATGCTGGTTTCCGCTGGCCCATGCCGAAGCCATCGGGGCTGCCCAAGGGCTTGACCTTGTCGCACTGTGCGACCCGAACGAGGAGGGGCTGGCCCGCGCCGCGGCACATTACGATGTCGCGCGCACCTATGCCGACCACAAGGCCATGCTGGCCGATGGCGTCCCCGCACTTGTCGGCATCGCCACGCGCACCATTGGCAGGGCGGATATTATCGCCGACTGCTTCGAAGCGGGCGTGCGTGCCTTCCATATCGAGAAGCCGATCTGCAATTCGGTTGCCGAACTGCGGCGTCTCGAGGAAATCTTCGCCCGCGATGACGTGTTCGTGACACTGGGCGCGGTACGGCGGCACTTCGCGATCTATCGCGAAGCGGTCGCACGCGCTTCGTCAGGCGACTATGGCGATCTGCTCGAAGCAAGGGCCGATATGGGGACCGGCGCATTGTTCTGGGCGCACCCGCATTCGGTCGACCTGATCCTGATGGCGGCCGCCGGACGTCAGGCTGAAACCGTGCAGGCGCGGCTTGGCGATGTGGAACGCGACGGCAATATCATCCGCAATGATCCTGCCGTTCTTGCCGCCAGCATCTGGTTCGAGGGCGCTTTCGCCGGGCATATCAGCCGCGCCCACGGGATCGATTTCCATCTCTCATGCGAACATGCGCGCTTCGCTGTCATGAATGACGGGCACGCGCTGACCTTCGCTGCCGCCGACGATACCAATCCCTATCCCGACACCCAGACGATCGCAGTGGAAGCCGAAGGTGCTCCGCAAGGCGCGCTTGCCCCTGTCCTCCAGCTCAAGGCCTGTCTCGAGGGCAACGAAGCAGCGCGCACAGCCAATGCGGCGCTGAAGCGCGATATCATCCGCGGGCAGGAAATTCTCTTCGCCTTCGCCCAGTCCCATCTGAAAGGCGGCACGCCTGTCGCCCTGGCCGATCTCGATCCGACAATGGTGATCGAAGGCCGCACCGGACAGTTCTTTGCCTGATACCGTCATGATCGAAACCACCCCTGCCTCGCCTGCTCGCCCCCGCATCCTGTTTTTCGCACGCGGATATCAGGCCGACTTCTTCCCCGAACTGCGCGACGACGCTTACGAAGCGATATTCGTCACCCTGACCCGCGCGGAAGCGGCACAAGTACGCGCAAAGGGGGCCGAGGTCGCGGCCTGCTTCGAAGCGGATTACGATTCGATCGAGCCCGTTCAAGTGCCCGATCATTACCTCTACACATCCTTCATGGCGGAGCGTTTTCTGGGTCGTTACGACCACGACAAACGCCTGGAGATCCTTGGCAAGGAAATCGCGTTCTGGCGCGGTCTGCTCGATCGTTACGATCCCGTTGCGGTGATGAACGAACTCGTTGCAATCGAGATTTCCGAGGTTCTGCTGATCGAATGCCGCGCACGCGGGACGCGATATCTCGCGGGCATGAACTGCGTGGTCGAGGATTTCTTCTACTGGCTGCCCGATCCCATGACGATTTCGGGCCGCACCTTCGACCTGCCCGAGCCGGAAGAAGCGGCGAAATCCGCCGCCGCCGCATATTTCGAGGAGCTGCGTCAGCAGGATTACAAGCCGTTCTACGTCAAGAACCTTGCTGGCCGACGCGCGCCCAAGCCGCTCCTGGCGGGGTTGATCAAGACGATCCAGTGGTGGTGGCGCGACCGAAAGAGCCGCACCGGCGCGTTCCGCTACGAGAGCTATCTGGAGGAATATTCAAAGCGTCTTCAAACCTTTGCCGCCAGCTTTATGCGGCCTTACGACAGGCTCGAGGATATCGGCGCGGACAAGGAAATCGTCTTCTACCCGCTCCATCAGGAGCCGGAGGCCACGCTCAATTACATGAGCGAGTTCATGGCCAACCAGCCCGCATCGATCGAGAACATCATGAAGTGCCTCGGCCCGCGCCAGGTGCTGGTGGTGAAGGAACACCCGGTCGACAAGGGCGCGCTGCTGCGGCGCAAGTTCCGCGAGCTGCGCGACACCTACTCCGCCCTGCGTTACCTACCTGCCGAAGTGCCGGGACGCGCGGTGCTCAAACGCTGCGAGCGCGTGGTCACGATGACCAGCACCGTCGGCTGGGAAGCGGCCAATATCGGTAAGAGCGTGTGTGTCATGGGCGAGATTTTCTACGACGACCTGGCCGGTATCAAGCGTATCGGCAGCTGGGCGGAGCTGCGCGATGCAATGCGCACGCCCATCGGCGATATGCCCCGCCTCGATCCCGCCCTGGCAGAGCATTTCGTCGCGCAGATGACGCAGGCATCGTATCGCGGCAATCCGTTTCCCTATCCCGAACTCTACTCGGCGGAGAATATCGCGCGCGTGAAATATGCGATCATGGACGGGGCCGGCATTGCCGAGCGGGCGCCACCGGCCTAGGATTATGCACACGCTCCAAGAGACGCTCCGATGAAACGCTTCCTGCGCAGCTTCTACATGATCGAGCCGAACATTCGCCGCAACATGGCGGTGTCGACATGGTTTCACGAGCGCGTCCCGCTGGTCGGGCGCTACATCGCCATGTTTATCGATCGCATGCTGCTGTGGCGCTACGGGCTGGACGTGATGTCCTATCGCAACCGAGTAAAGCAGTTGATGATCTCACATCCTTCGGGAGTCCTTCTGGGCGGCAATGGGATTGTTTCCGACGGGCGCGTTGCGGTAATGTCGGGGGTCAAGTTCGTCGCCAGATCGCCAGACGACCCGGAGTATATCGTTCGGCACAAGACCGCCGACGTGTTCAGACTGGGCGACAACGTGATGATCGGAGCGAACAGCACCGTGATAGGTCCGATCGAGATTTGCGACAACGTGATGATTGCCACCATGTCACTGGTGAACAAATCAATCACTGAACCCGGTACGTATGCCGGCATCCCGGCACGACAGATTAGTGCCGAGATACCGAGCGACATCTGGGTGCGAGGCTGATAGGAGCGAGCGATCATGGCGACTGCGATCCTCAAGGATACATACGGCTTCCTACGCTGGCGACTGGTTCCGGTGCGCATGCTGGGCAAGATCAAGGCTGCGCTGGCCCGGCCGAGTGTGCCGCCGAGCGGCGCAAAGGGGCTCGATCCTGCCCGGCTGCGGGAAATCGAGAGCAAGGGATACTGCCCGGCGACGCCTGTGCCCGCTGCGACGCTTGCCGAGATCAACGATATTTACGGACCACGCACGGCTAAGGTTCAATCACGCGATGTCGGCCACCCTTTCGAGAACGTTGCGCTGGCGCAGGACTACACCGCCGATAACCCGGTATTTCGCTTGGCGCTCAGCGAAGAAGTGCTGGGCGCGGCCGATGCTTATTTCGGCGGACAGTTCCTTTTCGACAGCATTCAGGTGCTGCATTCCTTCCCCACCGAAGGCCCGCTGCGCGCGAGCCAGAAATGGCACAAGGATTATGGCGACAGCAAATCGCTGCACCTCATTGCCTATCTGAACGATGTCACGGATGAAGATGCCGGGCCGTTCGTCTTTGTCGACCGCGACACCAGCAAATCGGTCGGGAAATCGCCGATCATCCGCAGGATCGAGGATGAGCAGATCCGCCAGGAAATCGGTGGCATGTCCTTTGATGTATTTTACGGCAAGGCGGGCGAAGCGATCCTCGTCGATCCATCGGCGTGTTACCATTATGGCAGTCGCTGCAAGCGACCGCGCACGGCGATCTTCATAACCTTCAACACCGCCACCCCCTACGAGCCGATGTGCGAACCGCTGCGCGGGGCCCGGCGGCAAGCGGCGGCCGAAGCGCGCAAGGTGCGGCCCGATCTTCCGGGCGACTATCTCGACGCTATTTTCGAGGCTTGAGGTCGCGCCCGCCCCACCCGGCATGATGAATTCGCGCACCGCCTTTGTCGCCATCGGTCTTGCGGTGAACCTGTTCGTGCTGTTGCGCGGCGTCGTGTTCATGGCCGTGCTCGATTATGAAGCGCTGGGCCTGATCGCGCTGGTGCAATCGGCAATCCTGTTCGTCGGCATGCTGCATTTCGGTCTATTGAACGGCGGATACCGGCTGCTGTGCCACGCCGGCCACGCTTACCGCCAACGCATCGTAAACCTCGCCTGGACGCTGTTTGCGGGCATTGCGCTGCTGACGTTCGTAGCGGCGGGGATCGCCGCGCTGACTTTCGATAGCGCGCTTTTTCGCGCTGCCGCCGCATTCACGGCACTGGGCGGGATCTGCACGCTGCTGCGGGCGTGGATGATGAACGAGATGGTCGCCACCGGCAGGCTTCAGGCGGTCAATCTGCTCAATGCCATCTCGATTGCCGCATCGCTCATGGTGCTGCCCTTCCTGTCGCTGTCCCCTGCCCTGATGGGCGTCATTGCCATCGTTATCCAGCCGGCCCTGTTCGTGATTGCAGCGCTGGCCGCCCGCACCGTGCTCTGGCCGACGAAGCTCAAGTACAACTCCAGGCTTTCACGGCTCGTGTTCCGTGCAGGGTTCATCCTGTTTCTCGCCTCCTTGGCCGTACAGCTTATCAACCAGATGGAGCGCTGGTATGTCGGCGGAGAGCTCGGTCTCGACCAGCTTGGGCGACTTTATCTCGCCTTCCTTTTCCTGACTCTCTTCCAGATGACCCCTACGCTTCTGGAACAAGTGTTCCTGCCGGGCATCGTGCGCGCCCGCAAGCGCCGCGACAATGCAGGTGTGCGGCGCGAGATGCGCTTCCTGCTTCTGTTCAACGCTGGCTATGGTCTTGCCACGATTGTCGGACTGGCCGTGCTGGCCGAGCCGTTCCTCGCGGTCACCCTGCCCAAATATGTGCCAGACCTTCGCTGGGTTTATCTCCTGGCGCCGGGACTGATCGTATTCGCTCTATCGGGGCCCTTCGCGATCGTCTTCAATGCCGTGATCGACTATTCCTGGTATGTCGTTGCCTATGGCGTCGGCACGCTGGCAACCGCGCTTGCATTCGGCATCGCACTCGCAAGTGGGTACACGTTCAATCTCGATGAGGTGATCTTCGTGCGCGGCGGGGTCTATATCCTGATGGCTTTCATCATCGGGATTGGCTGGTGGCGTGTTTCCGCCCGGTATCGCGAATTCCGGTTGTTCTAATCAAAGCTGATACGAAGATTGCGTCCGGCAAGAATGACGTCCACTTGCTGCGCATTCGCCGCGCTGTATTTGCCCTCACCCTTCCGCCCGACGGCACAAGCGTGCAATTGCGCGGACGGCTCCAAGGGTGTAGCGCTCGGCCGTGATATGAGCCGCCGCACCGGATTGAGCAGGGAGGAAAGCTAAGATGGACGCGGCAAAGGCAGCCGAACGGGGCGGACAAGATCGGCAAGTTCGTCATCATTTCATTCGGAGTGAAGTTGTTCGCATTCGACTGAGGCAGCTCACTCTTTTTGCGGCCATCCTTATATCCGGCGGTTTGATAACAATCCCGCGCATTCCGCTGCTGGCCGTGGTGCTGCTGGCGTGTTTCGCACTTCAGAATCCGCTGAAGATGTTCCGCATGGAGTTTGCCGGAATCTGGATTCTGCTTGCGGCAACTGTGGCGGCGGCTCTCGTCGGAGGCGAGAGCTTCCAGGTCATGCCGCTCACGATCCGGTTGGCAAACTTTATTTCCGGTATCGCCCTATTAATACTTTATATAGATGAAAGACCGGCGCTCATTTCGTCCGACCTCCTGCCAATACTTCGCTTTTTTGGCTTTCAATCCGTTTTTACGCCTGTATTGGCGCTTATTGTTCCGGGTTTATTCTGGACATTTCAGGTTGCAGACGCATCCTATCACACATTTTTTTACATTTTCACCTATCATGAGTTTATCGTCAACGCGACGTTCCTCAAGCGGCCCGACGGCTTCTTTTTCGAGCCCGGCGTGTTCCAGATATATCTCAACGCCTATCTGTTCGTCGCGCTGTTTCTGCGCCGGTTTTCCGCGTTCGACGTCGGCCTTGCCACTCTCGGCGTCATGGCCACGCAGTCGACGACGGGTGCGGTCATCCTCGTTTTGCAATACGGCGTCGCTTATTTCCGCTGGCTCAAAACCGCAGACCGGGTCCAGAAGCTCGCCGTGTTCATCCTGGGGCCGATCCTGCTCGTCCCGCTTGCAGGTTATACGACCTACAACGTCGCCGAAAAATTCTACGGCCAGTTCAGCGGCTCTGCCGAGGCGCGCGAATACGATCTGCGCACGGGCATCAACGTCGTGATGGAAAAGCCTCTGACCGGTATCGGGTTCGACTACGAGAAGTATTTCGACCTCGCATCGCAGGTCGGCGTGCGCGACGTCGATCTTTCGCGCGAGAACATCACCGAACGCCCGAACAGCAATGGCATCGTGACCTTGCTCTATTCGGTGGGCATCCCCCTCGGCCTGATCTTCCTATGGGGTGCTTGGCGGCAGCGAATGTTCAGACCGCGTTGGCTGTTTGCCATGCTCATCCTGCTTTCCATGACGTCCGAAGCGCTGTTTTTCTCGCCGTTTATCCTGCTGATCGTTTTCAGCGGGCTGCTCATCCGTCCGGCGGCGAAGACGCGGCGCAGCCTGCGTACGCAGCGCGGCATGCGCCCCGCCCCCGCCCATTCCTGAGGTCGCGCGGCACATGGCAAAAATCCTGTTCATCGGCATCGACTTCCATGACTATGCGCGCGAGATTTGCGCGGCCTGCAAACGGCTGGGCCACACGGTCGATTTTCGGCGGCTCGAAGACCGCAGTTTCGCCAGCAAGGCACTCAAGAAACTGGCCGGCACGACCTATCGCCGGCGCCTCGATGCCTATCACCGGCGCATCGTTGAAGAGAGTGCCGGTGAAGCCTACGATGTCGTGCTGTTTATCCAGGTGCATCATATGGCGCTGGAAACGGTTCAGCGGCTCAAAGACCTGCAGCCGGGTGCGCGCTTCGTCCTCTATAACTGGGATTCGCTGACCACTCACGATTACCGCCCATGGATGAAGCTTTTCGACCTGGTGGCGACTTTCGACCCCGAAGACGCGGAGGCGCTGGGCGCGACGTACCTGCCGCTGTTCGCGATCCCGACCTTCTTTGAGATCGACCATGAACGGCCAAAGGACTTCGATCTCTATTTCGTCGGCGCGATCGGCACGATGCACCGCTTCGATGCACTCGCACGGCTGCACGATTTCGCCGAGCAGGAAAGCCTCAAGACGCATTTCCATCTGGTGTGCAGCCCCGTCATCCGGACCCAGCTTGCGCGGCAGGGCAAACACCTTCCGGGGGTGACCGGAAAAGGGGTCGGCTTCGGCGAGATCGTCGATCTTCTCGAACGGTCGCGCGGGACATTCGATTTCGCCAATCACAAGCAGTCGGGCTACACCATGCGCCTGATCGAGAACATGTGTGCCGACCGCAAGATCGTGACGGAGAACCCCCGCATCCTGAGCGAGCCGTTCTATCGCGAAGACCGGTTCCACCTGGTCGACGGCTACGATTTTTCGGGCGTCGCGGAATTTCTTGCGCGGCCTATCGAATCCAAGCTCGATACGCGGGCATTCTCGGTCGACAACTGGGTCCGGCAGCTGGTGGAGGTTTGATGCGGCTGTTTATTTCCAAGATCGTCCAGCGGCTGCGGTGGTACTGGTATCGTTCGCGCGGCTACGACATTCACAAGACCTGCGAGATCGAGCGCGGGCTCAATCTCGACCGCTATTTTCCGGCCGGGATCCATGTCGGGGCGCACACCATCCTGACCTCGCGGGTGACGATCCTCAGCCACAAGCTGATCCCCCGAAAAAGCCTCGGCCGATATGACGGGGAGAAAGTCCACACGCATATCGGTGAATGGTGCGTCATCGGGATCGGTGCGGTCATCATGGGGGGCGTGAAAATCGGCGATCAGTGCGTGATCGGTTCGGGTGCAGTCATCACCAAGGACGTCCCCTCCAACACCATCATGGCGGGCAACCCCGCGCGGGTGGTGCGCGAAGGCATCGATATGGAGGATTTGCGGCTGTGACCATGACTGCGCCGGGCGAACAGGGCGCTTGATGGCTTGTCAGTTGATTTAGCACCGAGGGTTGCTAAGCGATTTCGGCATGTATCCCGCCCACCAAAACAGGCACATTTGCGCATCACGGTATCTATCCGATCCGGCTTTGGAATGGGCTTTTATCCCCTTTTTCTGAGAAACAAGGATTTCATTCATGACGAAGACTGCCCTCGTTTGCGGCGCCGGTGGTTTCATCGGCGGGCATCTGGTCAAACGCCTCAAGGACGAAGGGTTCTGGGTCCGCGGCGTCGACCTGAAGTTCCATGAACACGCCGATACCGCGGCAGACGATTTCGCCATCGGCGACCTGCGCGATCAGCGTTTTGTGCGCGAAGTTGTCGATCGGCGCTTCGATGAAGTGTACCAGCTCGCCGCCGACATGGGCGGGGCCGGCTATATCTTCACCGGCGAAAACGATGCCGACATCATGCACAATTCGGCGACGATCAATCTCAACGTCCTCGACGCCTGCCACAAGCGCAACATCAAGCGCGTGTTCTACAGCTCGTCGGCCTGCATGTATCCCGAGCACAACCAGCTCGACCCGGACAATCCGAACTGCGCCGAAGATTCGGCCTATCCTGCCAATCCCGACAGCGAATATGGCTGGGAAAAGCTGTTTTCGGAGCGGCTGTATCTCGCCTACAATCGCAATTACGACATGGAATGCCGGGTCGCGCGCTATCACAACATCTTTGGCCCGCTCGGCACTTGGCAAGGGGGCAAGGAAAAGGCCCCTGCCGCGATGTGCCGCAAGGTCGCGATGGCCGAAGATGGCGGCAAGATCGAGGTCTGGGGCGACGGCAAGCAGACGCGTTCCTTCCTCTATATCGACGAATGCCTTGAAGGCACGACCCGGCTGCTGCGCTCCGATTTCGAAGGGCCGGTGAATATCGGTTCCGATGAAATGGTCACGATCAACGGCCTGGCCGAAATGGTGATCGACATCGCGAACAAGGATATCGCGGTCGAGAACATCCCCGGCCCGCTGGGCGTGCGCGGGCGCAATTCGGACAACAACCTGATCCGTGAAAAGCTGGGCTGGGCCCCGTCCCAGACCCTGCGCGAAGGCATGGAAAAGACCTATGCCTGGATCGAAACCGAAGCCAAGCGCCGGGACAACCAGCGCTGAGGCGGAGCGCGGCGGGCAACGTCGAGAACGACGCGCCCGCCGCCAGCTCGCAACACCGCGAAACGCTGGCGTCGCGGCCCAGGGTGCGAGTTTTATCGGCTATGGCGTCGGATCGCATCGGTAAGGGCGACCGGCGCATGGTCGATCATCGCCCGCATGGCCCCCGCCTTGTGAGGCTGCGACGATGCATGTAGCCTGCAACCCGCCCATCACGGGGTCTCGATAACATGCTCCATTTCCGCATTCGCGACTATCTCTCGATCCTGTTCTATCGCCTGCTCGCGCCCTTTTTCAGGCGGTTCGGAAAGCGTGTGCGGATCGTGCGCCCCTTGCGTATCTTTGGCGCGAAATATTGCGAGTTCGCAGACGATACGACCCTGCAATACGGCGCCTATCTCGCGGTGCTGAAAGAACATGCCACGCCGCCGACCCTGCGCATCGGGGCGCGCACCATGATCGGCAATTTCAGTCATATCGTGTGCACACGGCGGGTCGAATTCGGTGAAGGCGTGTTGACCGCCGATCGCCTGTTCATTTCCGATAACGGGCACAATTTTGCCGATCCCGACATGCCGATCCGCGACCAGGGCCTGACGCAGCTGAACGATGTGGTCATCGGCGATGGAACCTGGATCGGAGAGAATGTCTGCATCTCCGGCGCATCGATCGGTCGCAATTGCGTGATTGCCGCCAACAGCGTGGTGACACGCGACATCCCCGACCGCTGCGTGGCGGCCGGGGCGCCTGCCAGGATCATCAAACGTTATTGCAACGAAACCGGGACCTGGCGAAAGACCGACCCGTCCGGCACGATAATCGCAGGCGCTATCTAGCCAGCGTTGTCAATCGACCGCCGAGACGTTAGGGCGACGGGCAACCTAGACGGTGCGGGATTTTCAATGAGTGTCAGGAAAAAATTGCTCGGGCTGGCCAACAGCCTGATCGCGCCGAGCGGCGTCCAACTGTACCGCAAGGGCGTCGATATGGAATCGGTCCTTCGGCAGGTTGCCGGATGGAACCATGGCATCAACTCAGTGATCGATCTGGGCGCGGCCAAGGGCGACTGGAGCCGGATGGCGCTGAAGCTGTTCCCCAATGCGCAGGTGGTCGGGGTCGATCCGCTGGACGAACGCAAGCCCTTCCTCGACAAGCTCAAGGCATCCGATCCGCGGTTCGATTATATCTCGGCAGTGGCGGGGAAAGACGATGGCGGAACGGTCGAGCTGGCGGTGACGCCCGATCTCGACGGCAGCACGATCCATGGGCACGAAGGCCAGATGCGCACCGTCCCGGTCCATTCGGTCGATGCGGTGGTGGCGATGAAGGGGCTGAAGGGCCCCTTCTTCATGAAATTCGATACGCATGGCTTTGAAAAGCCAATTTTGGAAAGCGCGGAGAAAGCGCTCGCCGAGACGAAATATGTGGTGATGGAGGCATATAATTTCCGCCATTCGCCCGATACGCTGCTGTTCCACGAGATGATCGCCTATATGGAAGAGCGCGGTTTCCGCGTGAGCCACCTGGTCGATATCCTCAACCGCCCGACGGACGGGGCGCTGTGGCAGATCGACCTGTTCTTCGCGCGCCATGACGATCCGATCTTCAACAGCGATTCCTATCGCCATGGCTGACACCGCGGACCGGATCGCACCGGATCACGCCCGGGCCGACCAGTGCGTCGAGGCGATGGGCTATGCGGTGTACAATGAAGATCTGTCGCTGATCCCGCTGCGGCGGCCCTGCTCGACCATCCAGACGATCAGCCCGATCAGCTATGGCAATGCGACGCGCGACGCAACCTATCGCAAGGCGATGCAGCAGGCCGATTACCTGTGCCTCGACGGGGTTTATTTCGGCCTGGCCAGCGTGATCCTGGATGGCAAGACGATGAAGCCCAACCAGGGCCCGGACATCTTCTATCACTTCATGGAGCGGCTGCAGGCGAAAAAGGGCCGGGTGTTCTTCCTCGGCGCGTCGCCCGCAACGCTGGAGAAGATGGAAGCGCGCACCCGCCGCGATTATCCGGATGTCGAATTCGCCAGCTATTCACCGCCCTTCAAGCCGGAATTCACGGATGAAGACAATGACGCGATGATCGAAGCGGTCAACGCGTTCAAACCCGACGTCGTGTTTCTCGGCATGACCGCGCCCAAGCAGGAAAAGTGGGGCTATCTCCACCGCGACCGCCTGGATGCGAGCATCGTCGCAGCCGTCGGCGGTGTGTTCGATTGGTACGCGGGCAATCGCAAGGAAATCCACCCGTTCTGGTGGAAGATATACATGGCCTGGCTGATCCGCACGATCGACCGGCCCGAACTGCTCAAGCGCTACCCGCAGATCGGCAAGTTCTTCTGGCATCTGATGCTGGCGCGGATCGGCATCAAGAAATATCCCGACAAGGGTTGAGGACCGGATGGCGCTAGGCGAACCTTTCGAGCTCGCTGGCAAGCGCGTCTTCGTTGCCGGACATCGCGGGCTGGTCGGTTCGGCGATCGTCCGCCGGCTGGCGAGCGAGAACTGCGAAATCCTGACCATAGGCCGCGAGGCATTGGACCTGACCGATCAGGCCGCGACCCGTGCGTGGTTTGCCCGGCAACGGCCCAATGCCGTGTTTCTCGCAGCGGCGAAGGTCGGTGGGATTGGGGCGCATGAACAGACGCCTGCCGATTTCCTCCATGATAATCTGATGATCGAGGCGAACGTCATGGACGCGGCACACAGGGCCGATGTCGCCAAACTGCTGTTTCTGGGATCGTCCTGTATCTATCCCATGCATGCCGCCCAGCCGATGGCAGAAGACGCCTTGATGACGGGGCCGCTCGACCCGATCCATGAAGGATACGCCATCGCGAAGATCGCCGGTATCCGGCTGGCGCAAGCCTATCGCGTGCAACATGGGCGCGACTTCATCTCGGCCATGCCCACCAATCTGTATGGCCCGGGCGACAATTTCGGCCCCGCCACCAGCCACGTTCTGCCCGCGCTGATCCGCAAGGCGCACGAAGCCAAGCTGGCCCGGGACCGGAGCATGGAAATCTGGGGTGCGGGTTCGGCCCGGCGCGAATTCGTGCATGTCGACGATCTGGCCGATGCCTGCGTGTTCCTGATGCGGCATTATTCGCAGGCGGGACACGTCAATATCGGCTTTGGCGAAGATATTGCCATTATCGAACTGGTTCGGCTGGTGAACGAGGTCGTCGGTTTCGAAGGCGAGATCGTGCACGATCGCACCAAACCCGACGGGACGCCGCGCAAATTGCTCGACAGCGGGATTTTGCGCGCGCTCGGATGGCGCCCACAGATCGGTCTGCGCAAGGGAATTGCGCAGACCTATGCCTGGTTCACCGAAGCTGCCGAGGAAGGGCGCGTTCGCGACCTGCCATGACGTTTGACTAAGATTCCCAAGCCTCTAGAAGACGCGCGGTTTCCCGTGCCGGATCGCACCGGCCATCGTACAGACGAACGGACACATTCATGACCTCTCCACTCAGGCTCGGCATTATCGGCGCCGGGCGCATGGGGATCACCCATTTCTCGATTGCCAACGCGCACGAGCGCGCGGCGATCACCGGCGTTGCCGACCCTTCCAAGCTGGTCACCGCCATGCTCGGAAAATACGCCAAGGTCGGCACGTACAAGGATTACAAGGGCCTCCTGAAAGGGGAAGAGCTGGACGGCGTGCTTGTCTGCACCCCTCCGGCCTACAACCCGGAAATCCTCGAAGCCGTGCTCGAGAGGCGGCTGCATGCTTTCGTCGAAAAGCCCTTCATGCTCAATTCGGGCGACGGAGAGCGGTTTGCACGCGGTTTCGATGCGGCAGGACTGGTCAATCAGGTCGGCTATGTGAACCGCTGGAACGACATGTTCACCAAGGCAAAAAGCTTCGTCGATGAAGGGCTGATCGGCGAACCGTTGCGGTTCCGCAGCGAGATGTTCAGCGGCACGATCGTGCGCGATGTCGGCGAGGCCGGATGGCGCGCGAGCCACGCCAATGGCGGCGGCGCGGTGTATGAAATGGCGAGCCACGCCATCGATCTCATCGCGTACATGTTCGGCCCGCCCGCAAGGGTGGGCGGCACGAGCCTGTCCAAGGTTTATTCCAAGCAGGTCGAAGACATCGTCAGCTCCAGCCTGTTCTACGATGGCGATCTGGCCGGCACGCTCTACGTCAACTGGTCCGATGCGAGCTATCGCAAGCCGACCAACAAGTTCGAAGTGTTTGGCAAGGCCGGCAAGATCCAGGTCGACCAGCACGGCATGAAGATCTTCCTCGCCCAGGCGAACGAGGCCCACGGGCTGAAGCAGGGCTGGAACCAGCTTTACATCACCGATGTGTTTTCGAGCGTGCCGTTCTATGTCCGCGGCATCGAATACACCGCCCAGCTGTTCGAATTCATCGACGCGGTTCACGCGGTGAAGACGGGCGGGGAACCGAAGACACGCTGCACCTTCGCCGATGCCACGGCCAATCTGCGCGTGATGGAACAGCTCTTCGCCGACGATGCGGCGCAAAAGGCGGGAGACGCGGCATGACAATCGACCGTATCGTCTTTGGCGACAACCAGTTCTTCGGCATCAACCACATGAGCCAGGACAAGGCGCAGGAACGCGCCGAACGCTTCGCGAAGCTCGACAATGTGATGGCGGTCTACGATCACGCGGTCGAAGCGGGCATCGAAGGCATCATGCTCAACAGCAATGATCGGGCAAAGGGCATTTGCGACCGCTTCCGCGCAGAGCCGGAAAAATACGGCCATCTGCGCTGGTATCCCTCCATCCCCTATCCGCACAAATATGCGGCCATGGTCAATGACAAGGGCATGGTCGGCGCGGTGCAGGAAATCCTCTTCGCGCAAGGGACGAAATCGGCCTTCGGCAAGATGCTCAAGGGCGGCATGGCGGTCGCCACGCTCGATGCGGTCAAGCTGATGAAGATGCTCGTCGACCAGGAGATGGAGATCTACCACGATCTCGACGTGCGCGTGGTGTTCCTGCAGAACATCATCGTCGACCTGATGCTGGGCTACGACGTGGCCGAACCGTTCGTCGCCTATTGCGAGCATATCCGGAAGAAATACGGCGCTTATCCCGGCCTGATCACGCAGAACCTGCCGTTCCTGCGCGCGAAGCTGATCGAATGGGGCATCGAAGACGTTGTCATCTGCGCCTCGATCAACAAGATCGGCTATCTCCAGTCGCCCGGCGTCGCGGAATACGAAGCGGTGCTGGCAGAAAATGACGGCGACAAATACCCGGTCATGGCGATGTCCACGCTGGCTTCTGGCGCCGTTCCCCCGGTCGATGCCTATGATTACATCAACCGGCTGAACGTCCAGTCTGTGGTGTTCGGCGCATCGTCGCCCGGCAATATCAGGCAGACGGTTTCGCTGATCGAAGGTGCGGGCAAATGAAGGTCCTGATCACCGGCGGCGCGGGTTTCATCGGCTCGCGGCTCGCCCTGCGGCTGATCGAAGGCGGGCACGAGGTTACGGTGCTCGACAACCTCCTTGCGCAGGTTCACGGCGAGGACCCGGAACGGTCCGAGGGCTATCGCGCGATTGCCGACAAGACGGCCTTCATCCGCGGGACCGTGACCGACCGTGCTACGCTCGAACGCGCACTCGAAGGCCAGGCTGTGGTTGTCCACCTCGCGGCCGAGACGGGCACTGGCCAGTCGATGTACGAGATCGAGCGGTACAATGCGGTCAATATCGGGGGCACGGCGCTGCTGCTCGATATCCTTGCCAATTCGGACCATTCGGTGAAGCGCGTGGTGGTTGCCTCCTCCCGCTCGATCTATGGCGAGGGGCGCTATCGCACGCCCGACGGCCAGTTCGTCTACCCCGATCACCGCGCCGAGGCCGACATGCAGGCCGGCGATTTCGCGGTGAAGCATCCTGGTGTCCAGGGCGCGCTGGAACTGGTTTCCACCGACGAGGATTCCAAGATCCACCCCAGCTCTGTCTACGGGATCACCAAACAGGTGCAGGAACAGCTGGTGATGACCGTGTGCCCATCCATCGGGATAGAGGGTGTGGCATTTCGTTACCAGAACGTGTTCGGGCCGGGCCAGTCGCTCTCCAACCCCTATACCGGTATCCTGTCGATCTTCTCCAACTTGATGATGCAGGGCAAGCCGATCAACATTTTCGAAGATGGCGAGGAAAGCCGCGATTTCGTGTTCGTCGACGACGTGGTCGAGGCGACCGTCCTGGGGGTCGAGCATCCAGCGGCGGCGAACGAGGTCTTCAACGTCGGCACTGGCGTGCCGGTTACGGTGATGACTGTGGCAAGCACCCTGTCGCGGCTGCTCGAGGCCGATGTGCCGATCGAAATTAGCGGAAACTTCCGTCTGGGCGATATCCGGCATAACTACGCCGATATGAGCAAGATCGAACGGAAGTTGGGCTTCACGCCCGATTACAGTTTCGAGCAGGGTATCGCGCGCCTTGCAGCATGGGCGAAAGCCTCCGGCCCTCAGGCCAGCAGCTACGAGGAAAGCCTTGCCGAGATGCGCCGCAAGGGATTGATGAAATAGCCTATGGCGAAGAAGCTCTCACGAACAGCGCGGCTGTGGCAGGATTTGCGCGGAAACTGGCAGCTTGTGACGCTGTGCTTCCTGCTGGCGGCGACCTTCTTCATGGGAGGCGGGGCGCGGGGCGATATCCTTTCGCTTGTCATTCTGCGGCCCATCGGTGTGATCTGCCTGATGGTCGGGCTGTTCGGGATGACGCGATACCACTGGGCCAGCTATCGGCTGCCGCTGGGTATCATGGCCGCCATCATCGCGCTGATCGCGGTGCACCTGGTTCCGCTGCCACCGTTCATCTGGGAAAACCTGCCCGGACGCGCCATCGCGGTGGAAGCCGGTTCGCTGGTCGGCCTGGAGGGTATCTGGCGGCCGGTGTCGCTTGTGCCGTTCCGTGCATGGAACGCGCTTCATGCCATGCTGATACCTGCCGCCGCGATGGTGCTGGCGGTGCAGCTTCGCCCGGATCAGCATCGCACGGTGTTCAAGCTCGTGCTGGTCATGGCTGCGATTGCCGGGTTCCTTGCCGTGTTGCAGGCAGGCAGCGGGTTCAACCGCAGCTTCTACCTCTATCGCATCACCAACACGACATCGCCGACCGGCCTTTTCGCGAATCGCAACCACTTTGCGGCGCTGCTGTGCATCGTGATCCCGATGCTCGCGCTGCTCGCGTCACGGGCCAGGGGAGCGAACAAGACAATCATCCAGGTCGCCGCCGGAGGCGCTGCCCTTGTCACGCTGCTGCTGATCTTCGCGGCGGGCTCTCGCGGCGGTGTGGCTTTCGCCTTGCTCGGCATTGCCGCCGGGGGGTTGATCTGGCGCGGCGGTCCGGGTCGTGTGAAGCGCAGGCAAGGCGGCAAATCCTGGGTCGCACCGGCTTTCGGCGCTGTGGTGGCCGTGCTGTTTACGGCCGGCCTGGCAGTGATGTTTGCCCGTTCCGAAGCGCTCGACCGGCTGGCATCGACCGATGCGGTCGAGGAAAACCGATTTGCCGTCTGGCGGGTAACGTTCGCGAATTTGTGGGAATACATGCCGTTCGGCTCGGGCATCGGTTCGTTCGTCGAGATATTCAATATCTACGAACCGGCGGACATGCTGGAATACAATTACTGGAACCACGCGCATAACGACTGGCTGGAATGGCTGCTGGAAGGCGGTATCCCGGCGGTGATCGTGATGGTCGTCGCCATTGCCGCCTGGGCCGTGAAAACACGCGGGCTTGTCCAAAAACTGTATTCGGGACAGTTCGCTATCCAGCTTGGCGTGGTCGGTTCGGCGAGCATTTTAATCCTTGGCCTTTGGAGTCTGGTCGATTACCCCTTACGCGTTCCGTCACTGGCCTGCCTCGCGGCAGTGGCAGCGGTGTGGATGATAGTGCCCGGCGTCGCACGCGACGTTGAGGCGGGGTAATCGTTTGCCTGGTACGAGACCGCCGCACTGACGGCGGTTCTCGCGAGGTGATCGACAATGAGTTGGGATCGGGATCGATTCATGCGTTTGAAGCTGCTTCTTGCCGGCCTGCCGGTGCTCTTGTCCGGGTGTAGCAACGCGCCCGGCCCCATTGGCGGCGCTCCCGGCCTTCAGGTCATCGAAGGGGGCATGCCAGCCCCGACCCAGAACGACATCACCGGGCCGACCACGGCGTTCGGCGTCGGCCCTCTGGACACGCTCAAGATCGATGTGTTCGGCATCCCGGAACTGAGCAACCGCACACTGCGGGTGGACAATAACGGCCAGATCGCCTTCCCGCTGATCGGCACGCTCGATGTGGCGGGGCTGAGCACGACGCAGATTTCCGCGCTGATCGAAGGGCAGCTTCGCGGGGAGTATGTGCGCGACCCCCAGGTCACCACGACGGTCGAGGAATCGGCCAATCGCACGGTCACTGTTTACGGCCAGGTCGGCACGCCGGGCGTCTATCCGGTGCTCGGCCAATCGACCCTGATGAAATCGGTCGCCCAGGCGCGGGGTCTGACCAAATATGCCAATTCGCGCGACGTGGTGGTGTTCCGCACCGTCAATGGCCAGCGCATGGCGACGCTTTACAATCTCGGTGCAATCAGCCGTGGGGCCTATGAAGATCCCACGATCTATCCCAACGATGTCGTGGCGGTAGGCGAGAGCAAGTCACGCCAGCTGTTCGACGACATCGTCGGCGCGGCGACGCTCATCGCGACCCCGCTTACCATACTGTTGCAGAACAATTAATCGGCCGGGCAGGGGTTTGGCAATGAACAACGCAGCACCTTACGGCACCGTTTCGGGCCCGACCTTGCTTGACGATCACGGGTATCAGTCGGATTACGCCGCCGATCCGCGCGGCACACCGCTGATCCGCGAATATCTGGCGATCGTCGCACGGCGCAAATGGGTCATACTGGCCATCGTCGCCCTCGCTTTGCTTGCCGGCCTGGTCGCCACCATGCTGGCGACCCCGCAGTTCACGGCCAGTTCGCGGATAGAGATCAGCCGGCAAGAGCAGCGGATCACCAATCTCGAGGGGGTCGAGGCGGGCGATCGTCGTTTCGACACCGAATTTTACGATACCCAATACGAATTGCTGCGCACCCGACCGATTGCCGAACGCGTGGCGCGTGAACTGCGCCTGGCGCAGAACATGGCATTCTTCGAGGCGCACGGCCTGGACCCGGCTACTGTCGATTTCCTCGACACCGGCGATGCCGCTCCGACACGCGAACAACTCCAGCAGCGCGAAGCCACGGCCGTCGGCCTGCTGCTCGGCAATATCTCCATCAACCCGGTGGAACGTTCGGCGCTTGTCGATATCGGCTACACCAGCGCCGCACCCGCCATCTCGGCACAGGTCGCCAATGAATGGGCCAAGCAATTCATCGCGGAAAGCATCGACCGCCGGTTCGCATCCACCGCAGACGCGAGCGAGTTTCTGGTCCGACGCCTGGCCGAACTGCGCCAGGCAGTGGAAGATTCCGAACGTCAGCTGGTGACCTACGCCAACGAGAACGACATCGTAATCCTCGACCGGGTCGAACAGGACGGTAAGACGGTTTCGACCCCCACCCTCACCGCCACCAACCTGCAGGCCATGAACGAAGCCCTGATGGAAGCGACCGCGCGCCGGGTGGAGCTGGAATCGCAAGCCAATGCCGGCGGCGGATCGAGCGTTGCCCAGAACAGTTCGCTTGCCAGCCTGCGCAATCGCCGCTCGGAACTGGCTGCACAATACGCGCAGCTCATGGTGCAGTTCGAGCCGGGTTATCCCGCGGCGCGCGCCTTGCAGGAACAGATTTCCGAACTCGATGCCTCCATCTCGCGGGAAGAAGCGCGCCTCCAGCGAGGTTCGCGTGACGATTTCCGAGCAGCGCTCCAGCGCGAGCAGACCCTGCGCGCACGGGTCAACGAGCTGACCAACCAGCTGCGCGGGCAAGAACGCGCCCGCATTCAGTACAATATCTTCCAGAACGAGGTGGATACCAATCGCGAGCTCTACGAAGGCGTTCTCCAGCGCTATCGCGAGATCGGTGTCGCCAGTGTCGGCGCCAGCAACATCTCGGTGGTCGATGAAGCCCAGGTTCCCGGAGCGCCTTCGTCGCCCAACCTCCCGCTGAACCTGCTCGTAGCGCTGTTCGGCGGCTTTGCGCTGGCCGGAATCGCCGTCTTCATGCTCGAGCAGCTCGACGAGGGTATCCGCGAGCCGGGCGAGGTGACAGCGCTCACCGGCCTCCCCATGCTCGGCGCGGTCCCATCATCGGACCAAGACCAGGCAGAGATCGTGAATATCATTCAGGATCCCAAATCGGAGCTGTCCGAGGCCTATCTCACCATTCGCTCCAACCTTGCCATGTCGACCGAACATGGCGTGCCGAAGTCGCTCATGGTCACCAGTACCCGCCCTGCGGAAGGCAAGAGCACGACAAGCTTCGCGCTTGCAAGTGTCCTTGCGCGCACGGGCAAGAAGGTGGCGCTGATCGATGCCGATATGCGCTCGCCTTCGGTGCACGAATTGTTCGCCCTGCCCAACCAGCTCGGCTTCTCAAACTTCCTGACCGGCGAGGAAGACATCTCCTCGCTCCTCGCGCAGACCCCGACCGAGAACCTTTGGCTGATGACGGCCGGGCGCACCCCGCCAAGCGCAGCGGAATTGCTCAGCACCGACCGCGCCGCCGAACTCATTGGCAGGCTGCTCGAAAGTTTCGACCATGTGATTGTCGACAGCCCGCCGCTGCTCGGCCTGGCCGACGCGCCGCTGTTGTCCCGCTCGGTCGAAGGTGTGGTGTATGTGGTCGAGGCGCGCGGCGTGGCGGCGCGCGGCATCAACATGTCGCTCGACCGGCTGCGCGATAGCCACGCGCATCTGCTCGGCGCGGTGATGACCAAGTTCTCCGGCAAGGATTCAGCGAGCTACGGCTACGGTTATGGCTACGGCTATGGCCTGAAATACGGCCAGGACGACGAAGCGGCCAGATGACACGCAAACCCAAAGCCGGTTGGGCAACTGTTCTCGGCGTTGTAGCGACCCTGGCTCTGAGCTGGGGCGCGGCATCGCAAGCCGCGGGCTTCGTTTTCCAGTCGAAGAACCCGGAACTCGCGCTGTCGCTCGATGCGGACAATCCGGTTGCCCTGGTCCGGGACGCGCAGATGAAGATCGCCACAGGCGGCGCGGCCAGTGAAGGCCGCGATGCTGTGCTCTCGGCTGCCCAGGCGTCGATCCGCGAGCTGCCTCTCAATGCAGCGGCATTTCGTCTTTACGGGCTCGTTCAGAGCGCCAACTCGGATCTCGCCGCGGTCGGTCGCCAGGTCGCTTTGGCCGACCGCCTGTCGCGTCGCGACCTCGGCGCGCAGCTGTTCCTGATCGAGGACGCGGTAAGGCGCAACGATGTCGCCAGCGCGCTGCGCCATTACGATACCGCGTTGCGCATCAAGGAATCGAGCCGCGCGGTCCTGTTCCCGATCCTGACCGAGGCGATGCGCGAACCGCTTATCCGTCAGCGTTTCCTGACCTACATGGCCAGCCCGCCTCCGTGGATGGAGGCTTTCCTGCGTTTCGCCATCGCCAATTCATCGCAGCCCGCCAGCATCGCCGCGCTTGCGCAAGAGGCTGGCGGATTTCCAGAAGGCGCCGCCTTTGCGACCCGTAACAAGGAAATGCTTAGCGTTCTTGTCGGCGCAGGTGACCACCGTGAAGCGATCGCTTTCTACCGCAGTATCAAGACCGCCGATGCAGCCGTTCTGCAATCGGCAGAGTTCACCGATCGCACCACCGACGTCGCGTTTACGCCGATCTCATGGCAGCCTTTCGAGCTCGAAGGGATCGACGCTCTGTTCCTTGCCGGGAAGGACGACACGCTGGAGCTCGAGGCACGAATGGAATCGGGCTATACCGGGCCTGTCCTGCGCAAATTGCTTGCCTTGCCCCGCGGCCAGTATCGCTTCTCCGCCCGTCACCGCAGCGATGGCCATCAGCCATTCGACACCTTGCGCTGGCAGGCCGTGTGCACGGGCAATGCGGCCGGGACCCTGGCGCTCGACGAAGGGGCCGATTTCGCACCCGAATTTGGCGTGAGCGGCGTGCTGCGCGTGGGTCAGGACTGCCCACAGCAGATGCTGACCCTGTCGATCGCCACACGGGCCAGCCCGGGCGATATCGAATTGATCGTGGAATCGCCGAACCTCGTGCGAAGCGACTAAGCCTGCATCAAGCCGCGTTTTCGGTGGATCGCAGGCAAGCAATCGAAAGCTGTGCCTGGCCCGATGCGTCGTCGCGCTTTTCTCTTACACGCCGTGCCACATCGGCCATGGCCTGCCGCTCATTTGCATCGGGCTGCGTGGCTGCGCGATTGAGAAACTGGCGCGCGGCGGATTTGACCATGCGGACTTCGCGCGAGTTTGCCCCCGACGTCATCGGGGCAAGCGTTTCAGCGGTAACCTGCAATGCCGCCGCGCAATTGATCGCGCCGTCATAAGAGCTCGTCCCCTCGTCAGCCGCCTGCGCGCCGAGTGACAGCGCCTGCGCCAGACCGGGCGGATCGGTGATTGGCTGGCGCTGCTGTTGCGAAGCATCGCCGCCCGCATCACCGCAGGCCGAAAGAAGCACGAGTACGAGCAGGCTGGGAGGCAATGGTGTCTTGAACATATCCGATCCGCACAGGGAAGAATGGCCTTTAGACCGTGCACCGACGTCGGTCCAGCCAGCTCAGCTGCGCCAGATGCCACGCGTGTCATAGACAATCGCATCGCCGCGTTCTTCCGGCGGGATGACCTTGAACAGGTCATGGTCCACCAGCGGGATGAGAATGCCGCATTCTTCCAGGGCGGTGTCGATATCGATCAGATTGGCCCCTGTGCCGTCGAATTCCGCGGGTAGCTGCGCGGCATAGGGTTCGACCACCTGCACGCGCTCGCCGAATTCTCGCGCCAGGCTAGCGGCAACGAAACGCGCCGGGCTTTCGCGAAAATCGTCGATATTGGCCTTGAAGGCGAGGCCCAGGCAGGCCGCCTTGCAGTCTGGGTTGTCCGCCAGCAGAGCGCGCGCCCTGGCCAGCACATGGTGCATCTTGGCGTCGTTCGTCTCGCGCGCCTGCCGGATGATCTTCGCATCATCGGGCGCGCCATGCACGATGAACCACGGATCGACCGCGATGCAGTGGCCACCCACACCCGGGCCGGGCTGGAGGATATTCACACGCGGGTGACGGTTGGCGAGGCGGATCACCTCCCACACATCCAGACCCTGCCGGTCGGCAATCATCGACAGCTCGTTGGCAAAGGCGATGTTGACGTCGCGAAAGGCGTTTTCGACCAGCTTGGTCATTTCCGCCGATCGCGCATCGGTGACCACGCATTCGCCCTTCACGAAGCGTTTGTAGAAGGCCAGCGCCTTGCGCGCGCAGCGCGGCGTGATCCCGCCGATCGAGCGGTCGTTATGCGTCAATTCCTCGAGAATTTTTCCGGGCAGCACGCGTTCGGGGCAATAGGCGATGGAAACATCCGGCGTCCCCTCGCACAGCCCCGGCATGGCAAGGTCGGGTCGCTGCCTGGCCATGAGGTCGCGCATCGCCTCTGTCGTTCCCACTGGCGAAGTCGATTCGAGGATAACCGTGTCGCCCCTTTTCAACACGCCCGCCACCTTGGCGGCAGCATCCATCACGAAGCTGGTGTCGGGGGTGTGATTGCCGTCTTTTTCAAACGGCGTCGGGACGGCAACCACGAACACATCGGCCGGGGCGATCCGGGTCGACGCCTTGAGCAGCCCGCGTTGGACCACCGCCTGCACCAGCCCGTCGAGGTCGACTTCCTCGATATGGATTTCGCCGCGATTGATCGTGTCGACCACGCTCTGCGTCACATCCACCCCGTGCACCGGGCATCCGGCGCGCGCGATGATCGCCGCCGTCGGCAGGCCGATATAGCCGAGGCCGATAACGCACACCTCGGGATTGGTTTCGCCGCGCATTCTCTCGTTTTCCTCGCTGCTGGAAACAGCCGCTTAACGGCCGCAGGGTAAAGATTGCGGTAACCGCGCCACTTTTCCATAGAACAGGCACGCGATGCGAGGGACAAGGAAATGACGATATTGGTCACCGGGGCCGCAGGCTTCATCGGATCGGCATTGGCCGAAGCCCTGTGTGCGCGCGGCGATAAGGTCGTCGGGATCGACAATTTCAACGATTATTATCCCATCTCGCTGAAACGCGACCGCGTCGCACGCATCGCCAATACCGCAGGCGACAGGTTTTCGATGATCGAAGCCGATTTCGTCAATCACGAAGGTCTGGAACGGGCGCTGGAGAGCGTCCAGTTCGACCGGATCGTCCATCTGGGTGCACAGCCCGGCGTGCGCTATTCGCTGACCAATCCGCACGCTTATATCCGCTCCAACATCGACGGACATCTCAACATGCTGGAACTGGCGCGGCATCGCGGGGTCGAGCACCTGGTCTATGCAAGCTCCAGCTCCGTCTATGGCGGGAACGACAAGGTTCCGTTTTCGGTCGAGGACCGCGTGGACCACCCCTATTCGCTCTATGCGGCAACGAAGAAATCCGACGAGCTGATGAGCGAAACCTACGCCCATCTTTATCGCATCGCTCAGACCGGCCTGCGCTTTTTCACTGTCTATGGACCTTGGGGACGGCCCGACATGATGCCCTGGATCTTCACCGAGAAGATTTTGCGCGGTGAGCCGATCCCGGTGTTCAACCATGGCCGGATGAGCCGCGATTTCACCTTTGTCGACGATATCGTGCGCGGCATCATGCTGTGCCTCGACAAGGCGCCGGTCGACGATGGACAGGAAAAGCCGGGCGGCAGCGTGTCGCCGCATGCAATCTACAATATCGGCAACAACCGGCCCGAAGATCTCATGGATGTGATCGGCATCATCGAAAGCGCGTGCGGCGTGACAGCGCAGATCGAGATGAAGGGCATGCAAAAGGGTGACGTACCGCGCACCTATGCCGATATCGATGCCATCGCCCGCGATCACGGATATGCGCCAACCACTCTGGCGACCGATGGATTTCCCAGGTTTGTCGCGTGGTTCAAGGCCTATCACGGCCTCGACTGACGCGCGAATCTACTGCGCCAGCAAATCCGCGATCCGGGCCGCTGACCGGCCATCGCCAAACGGATTATGCGCCCGCGCCATCGCGGCATAGGCGGCCTCGTCGTCGAGCAGCGTTTCAACTTCGCGCACGATGGTGTCGGCATCGGTCCCGACGAGCTTGGCCGTGCCTGCCGCGACCCCTTCGGGTCGCTCGGTCGTCTCGCGCATCACCAGCACCGGCTTACCCAGCGCAGGCGCTTCTTCCTGCACGCCGCCACTGTCGGTCAGCATCAGATAGCTGATATCGAGCAATCGCGCGAAATGCGGATAGTCGAGCGGCTCGATCAGCGCGACATTGTCGAGCCCGGAAAGCTGCGCGTTCATCACCGCGCGCACATTGGGGTTTAGGTGGACCGGGAAGACGATCGCGACATCTTCGCGCCCCGCGATCCGTTTTACCGCCTCGGCGATGCCTTCCATCCCTGCACCGAAATTCTCGCGCCGGTGGCTGGTCATGCCGATGATCCGCCTGCCAGCAAAGCGCGCCTCAATATCGGCGAGGCCTGAGGCCAGCGACGGCTCCTCGGCAATGCGCCCTGTCACCCAATGCAGCGCGTCGATCACGGTGTTGCCGGTGACATGAACGGTCGCGGGATCGGTGTTTTCAGCCAGCAGCGCCTTGGCCGCCGTCTCTGTCGGAGCGCAATGCAGTGCGGCGAATGTGCCGACGACGCGGCGGTTCACCTCTTCGGGCCATGGATGATGGATGTCGCCGCTGCGCAGGCCCGCCTCGACGTGGCAGACCGGAATCTTGCGGTAATAGGCAGCGATGGCCCCCGCCATCACAGTGGTCGTATCGCCCTGAACCACCACCCAGTCGGGCGCTTCCTCGTCCAGCACCTTGCCGATCCCGGTGAGCGCGGATGCGGTCAGAGTATCGAGCGACTGGCCCGGTCGCATCAGGTCCAGATCATGGTCGGGCGCTATGCCGGCGATGGCCAGCACCTGGTCGAGCATCGAGCGATGCTGGGCGGACACGCAGATGCGCGAATCGAAGCGCGGATCGCCCTGCAGCGTATGGATGAGCGGGAACAGCTTGATCGCCTCGGGACGCGTCCCGAACACGGTGAGAATCTTGCGCGTGGCAGCCATGCGACCGCCATAGCGCGGGAATGGTTAATTTGCGCTAGCGTTGCGGCGCGGGCTCAGCCTCGGTGTCGGACTGCGTCTCGGCTTCCTCGCCGGGGGTCGGCGCGGCGCGTTCGCGCTCCAGCCGCTGCATATATTCACGCTCGATCTGTTCGACGCGCTCCTGCTCGGAGGCGGCGTCATCGTCGATGGTCGACAGGCGTTCGCGGCGGGCGGCTTCGATCAGGCGGGCAAAGCGCACCGAACTGCTGTTCTCCTTGTCGGCAAAAGCCGCGGCGATCATTTCCTGGGTGCAGCCGGTCGAACCGCCCACGCCGGTGGCCGAACAGGACAGCGTGCCGAACTTGCCCACCATATCGAGCCGCTCGACCCGGCTCGCCCAGGACTGATTGGCCGGATCTTCGCGGTAGCGCAGATCCTGGGGGATGCGGAACCGGTCGTCTTCGGGCAGGCGCGCGATCACGCAGATCGTGTCTTCGGGGCATGGCGGGGCCGCATCCTCGCCATAGACGATGGCAGTCTGGACATTGTCCGACAGTTCGATCTCTTCTTCCTGTGCCGAAGCGGGAGCAGCGGCGAGAAAGATGCCTGCGGCAGCGAGAGCGGAAAGGTTGCGGGCGATCATGTGATCCTCATGGGCTGATGTTGCAGGGCACATATGTGGGCGCTTGCGGTGAACTCTTGATGAAGCGCGCCAGAAACGCAGGCGTTCCGGTTCAGACACGTTCGGCAAGGCGGATTGCCGCGCGGCAGCCCAGCCGGATCAGGCCGGACAGCACCGGATAGGCAGGCGCCTGCTCCGCCCCGGCGGCGAGCGCCGCGTCGCGATGATTGCGCTCGTCCTCGCGAAATTCCTCGATCATTTCGGCGAGTTCGGGATCGGCCCCGCTTTCTTCCAGTTCGTCGAGCTGGGCGGTGTAGTGCCGGTCGATCTCTTCCTCGACCGCGGCGGTGCAGGCCATCGCAGCCTTGGGCCCGATCAACGCGGTCCCCGCGCCCAGCGCGAACCCGGCGACATCCCAGAAGGGCTGGAGCACGGTGGGGCGCACGCCGCGGCGCGCCATCAGCGCATCGAATTTCGCCCGGTGACGGGCCTCTTCCTCGGCCATACCGGCGATTTCCGCCGAACCGGGCGCGCGATCGCCCATCACGGCAAGCTGGCCAGCGTAAATCCGCGTTGCGCCGTATTCCCCGGCCTGGTCGACCCGGATCATGCGGTGGATGTCAGGTTTGGCCATGACGCGATCCTTTCACCAGCAGGGCAAGGATGGCAAGGCCGCTCGCCGTCGAGACGATGAAGTTCCAGCCTGCGAGCGAGATGCCGAGGAAGCTCCACGGTGCGACATCGCAGCGGATGATCGGCGCGTTCATGATCGAATCGAGCGCATTTCCGCCACCTGCCGGAACCGCGCTGGCGCAGCCTGTGATGCCCTGCCACCAACCATATTCCACCCCGGCATGAAAACCTCCGATCAGACCCGAGACGACAATGCCCAGTGCGGCAAGCCCGACGAGCAGGCGCTTGAGCGGCACGAAGAAGGACAAAATCGCAAAGGCCAACGCGGCGAAATGCGGCCAGCGTTGCCACCAGCACATTTCGCATGGAAACAGGCCGAAGACATACTGCGAGACATAGGCCCCGCCCAACAGGAACAACGGGACCGCCAGGGCAAGTGCCTGGGCCAGGCGTTCCTTTGGCGTCAACACCGGCTGCGTTGCGGTCATGTTATTTCCTGCGCGCGACGGCATTTGGCACGGTGCGCCGCAGGGTTTCGACCGCGTAGTACAGCTGGAAATCCTCGACACCCTGCTCCTTCAGCTCGGCAGCGGTGAGCTTGAAGCGCGGATCGTCGTTCTTGTCGGTTTCGAGGTCCGAATCCTTGAGCGCCAGCTCGTTCACCAGATGCCCGCGCAAATCCGATTCGCGCATGGTGAAGCGCGACCGCTTGGCGAGATCGGGATCGGACAGTTGCGGCACGGCAATGTCGGGCTTGATCCCGCCTTCCTGCACCGAATGACCCTTGGGCGTGTAATAACGCGCCGTCGTCAGTTTAAGCGCGGCATCGCGACCCAGCGGCAGCAGCGACTGGACGCTGCCCTTACCGAAGCTGCGATCGCCCATCACCACCGCACGGCGATGGTCCTGCAATGCGCCGGCCACGATTTCGGACGCCGAGGCGGAGCCGGCATCGATCAGCACGACAATCGGCAAGCCTTCGGCAATATCGCCGCGGAACACCGATTCCGCATCATAGGTGATCGTTTCGCCCCGTGCGCGGCCACGCTGCGACACGATCTGGCCCTTGGACAGGAACAGGTCGGACAAGGCCACCGCCTCGTCCAGCGATCCGCCCGGATTGGACCGCAGATCCAGCACCAGCCCGTTGAGGCGGCCGGTTGCCTCGGTCCGCAGCGCCTCCCAGGAGGCAAACACATCCGCGCCGACATCGCGCGAAAATTCGTTGATCATGATGTGGCCGATATTGCCGTCCATCAGCTTGTGCGTGACCGGCTCCAGCTCGATCAGGCCGCGGGTCACCGACACATCGAACGGCTCGTCGCGGCCCGGACGGAACACGGTCAGGCGGATCGAAGTGCCCGCCGCCCCGCGCATGCGCGCAACCGCATCGTCCAGATCGCCGCCATAGATGAGGTCGCCATCGAGATGGGTGATGTAATCCCCGGCCTTGATCCCGGCCTTGTCCGCCGGGCTGCCGCGAAACGGCGAAATGATCTTCACCGCACCGTCTTCCATCACGACCGACAGGCCAAGCCCGGAATAATTGCCGTCGATCATCGTTTCGAGCCGCTGCAGATCGGACCCGTCGAGATAGGCCGAATGCGGGTCGAGCGCGGCGAGCATCCCATCGATCGCGCCACGAATCAGGACATCGTCATCCACCTGCTCGACATAGCTGGCCTTGATCCGCTGGTAGGTTGCGAACAGCTTCGCAAATTCCGGCCCCGCGCGGGCATCGACCTGGGCGAGGCCTGCAGTGGTTGCAGGAATAAGGGCCACGGCAGTTACGAGCGCGGCGCTGCGGGCGAGCTGGGCAAATTTCATCACGGATTATCCAATCAGTTCGAGGGCCAGTCTATCCGGCCTGATCGATGAACGCCAGATTATCGTCGTCAGGCGGCCAACCGGGCGTTCCGGCGGCTCGCTCAGCGCAGAAATTCCAGTGGATTCACCGCCTCGCCCTCGCGCCGCAATTCAAGCGTGATGGCAGGCGAGCTGGCCCCGGCCTGGCCCAGCGGCGATCCGGCGACGACTTCCTGCCCGGTGCGCGTCACCAGGCCGTCCAGCCCGGTGACCAGGCTGGTCCAGCCATTCTCATGCTCGATGATGACGATGGCGCCATAACCGCGATAGGGGCCGGCAAAAGCGATCCGCCCTGCCCCCGGTGCGACGACCTGCGCCGAAGCGCGGGGCAGCAAAGTCACACCGCGCTGCACGCTTCCCGCATCGCTGCGCGCCCCAAAACCATCCCCCAGACGCCCATCGACCGGCAGGCGATAGGCGGCGGGCGGGGCGGTTTGCGTGGGGCCGGGCGTCGGCGGCGCGGCATCGGCAAAGCGCGCATTTCCCGGATTGGACGGGCGCGGGATCGGCCCCGGCAGCGCGGCGAGCCGCGCGCGCAGATCACCCGCATCGGCCAGCTGTTCGACCAGCTCGTCCAGATCGCGCGCCTGCTCGGCCAAGGCGATGGCGCGGGTCGATTCCCGGTCCGCCGCACCCGAAGCACGGCGCGCGACGATCCGTTCGCGTTCTGCCATGGCCTGCAGGGCAAGCCTGCGGCTGGCGAGCCGCTCCTCGCTCTCGCGCCGGCTGGCCAGGGTCTCGCGCGCCTCACCCTCCAGCGTGCGCGCACGCTGGAGCTGCGCACGAAGACTGGCCGTGCGCTGGCGCACCATGGGCACGGTGCTGTCGAGTACGGCAGACAGATAGACGGTGTCTCGCAGCGAACCGGGGCGCATCAGGCCGAGAGCGGCGGGCCTGCGCACCAGAGTCTGGAGCGCGCCGGTCAGCCGCACGATGGGTTCGCGTTGGTCGGCCAGTTGCCGGTCGAGCGCGCGGCGCTGGCCGTTGACGATGGCGAGCTGCGCTTCGGCCATGCCGATCGCCGCTTCGGCCTGCTGGACCCCGGCGGCAAGCGCGGCGGCCTCGGCGCGTGCTTTCTCCGATGCTTCGGCGGAATTGCGGGCCCGCTGCTGGAACTGCGTCACCCGCTGGCGCGCGCGCTGCGCCTGCGTTCGGGTACGTTCCAGCGCAGCCCCGGCCTCGCCTGCGTCGTCGAACCGAGCGGCCTGCTGGGCCGCTGCGGGCCACAACGCCAGTGCAGCAAACAGCGCAGATGCGCAGAAGAAGGCAGAGAGGGTGAGCCGCATCATCATGCGCGATCCTGCATCTTTATCCGCTGCGGTGATAGGGGTGGCCCGCCACAATCGTGGTCGCACGATAAAGCTGTTCGGCCAGCATTGCGCGCGCCAGCAGATGCGGCCAGGTGGCCTTGCCAAAAGCCAGCAGCAGGTCCGCATCGCGCCGTTCCTCGCGCGAATGGCCATCCGCTGCGCCCAATACGAAGCGCGCCTCGCGGATGCCGTTCTCGCGCCAGTCGGACAGGATCGCCGCCAGCTCTTCGGATGGCAGATCCCTGCCCCGCTCGTCCAGCAAGACCGTGCGACAGGGCGTTTGCGGCGGCGGGATACGTCCGCCGGTCTCGGGCAGTTCGGTGTATTTCGTGGGCCAGGTCATGCGCTTTTCATAGCGCGCAACCAGCTCCGCTTCGGGAGAACGCGCAATCTTGCCGCGCGCAATCACATGCAGCAGCATCGCCCCCTCCCCTTCGTGAAAACGCCCCGGTCAGGCGTTTCCGGCAGCAACCGGCGGCGCATCGCCAAAGGCCCACATCCGCTCCAGATTGTAGAAGCTGCGCACTTCGGGGCGGAACAGGTGGACGATGACATCGCCTGCATCGAGCACAACCCAGTCGGCAGCCGGAAGCCCTTCCAGCTTTACCGGGCCATGTCCCTCATGCTTGATCTTTTCGGCCAGTTTCTGCGCAATCGCGGCGACCTGACGGGTCGAACGGCCCGATGCAATTACCATGTAATCGGCGATCGAGCTCTTGCCGTCGAGATCGATGGTGGCGACTTCCTGCGCCTGGTTTTCGTCGAGCTCGTGCAGGACGAGTTCGAGTAGTGGATCGCTTGCACGTTTAGCCAAGGGCCGGATGCCTTTCGTGCCGGACGGGCCGGCGTGGGTTTGCGCCTGAGTCATAGGCGGATGAGATACTCCTGTAGATTGCAAGGGGTAGCACGGATTGCACAACGCCTGTCATGGCGTTTGCGTTTCCTGCTGTTGCCCGATGCGTTTGTGAGTCAGCCGGTCCCGCAGCGATTTGCCGGTATATCGCGAAGCCCAATCCGGGTCGGCGCGGCGGATGGCCGTGGCCGAACGTTCATCAGGATCGAACCGCAGGTAAACCAGGGTCGGCGTGCTCCATTCACCCCGTTTCGCAAATCCGGCCGCAGGACGGCGAAACCGCCCGAGCCAGGCCATCGCCGGGCTAGCGATAGCATCGTCATCATAGCCGGGCCGGGCGATGACCGCAATCGGCATGGTTCGCGCGATGTCGCGCCAGTCCTTCCAGCGGTGGAATTGCGCCAGATTGTCGGACCCCATCAGCCAGCAGAACCGATGCCGCGGATAACGCCGGGACAGCGCGCGAAGCGTGTCGACGGTGTAACGTGTGCCGAACTCGCGCTCGATCGAGGTGGGCACGATGGGCGCACGGCGTGCGGCGCGAACGGCCGAGGCATAGCGCGCAGCAAGCGGGGCCATGCCCTCCTTCGGCTTGAGCGGATTGCCGGGTGACACCAGCCACCAGACCTCATCGAGACCGAGCGCGCGCATTGCGAAAAGCGAGACACGGCGATGCCCGCCATGTGCAGGATTGAAGCTCCCGCCAAGCAGCCCGACACGCTTGCCCGACCTCGCGGCCATGGGCCGGTTTTTCCTGTCGGCGTCGCCCTGCATCCGGGTGGGCGTAGCACCCGGAAACTTAGCTGTCAGGGGCGAATCGCTGCCGTTCGACGAACCGCATGAAAAGCACGAAGCGCGCAATGGTTCCTGCTTTTGTAACGGAATTTCACTGCGGCAAAACGGTTTGTCCCGGCAAGGCTTCGATTCACCCCTCAAAGCCCGGGAACGATTCGATTTTCCTAACAGCAATTGTTAGCGCGCATGCCCATTGGGTACGACCATTTGGACGGGGGTCAGTTTGCAGGATCATAACGCCAAGGGCGGATGGATGGCGCGCATCAGGGGCTGGTTCCCCGATCGCGAATTCTTCATGCGCTCGCAAGGTCAGGTGCGTTTCATCACTATTTCATCGCGTGTGCAGATGACGGCTGCATCGCTGGCGGCCCTCGCGCTGCTGGGATGGGGTGGTTCGATGGGCGCAATGACGTGGTCGCAATATCGCGCCAGCGCAGACCGGGCATCGCTGCTCGAGCGCGAGGCAAAGGTGAGCACGTCGGAAGAACGCCTGGCGGCCTATCGCGACGATATCGATGCCGTGGCCGACGACCTGCGCCAGCGCCAGGACTTCCTCGACGGTGTGCTCGACGTGCTGCCCGCCGACCTCAAGGTCGAAAGCGCCGTGACCGATTCGACCGGCGAGGCATCCGACACGGTTTCCAAGGTTTCCATGGCCGTCCCCGAGGCTGCCGCGCTCGCCCGCATCGAAGCACGCCAGCTTGCCTTTGTCGAAGGCATGACCCGCTATGCCGACTGGCGCGCTGAGCGCGCCGCTACCGGCCTGCGCGAACTCGGCATCGACCCGTCGCGCGCGCTGCGCAACGCCGAAAGCGAAGCGATGGGTGGTCCGTTCGAATCCGCCGGCGGCAAGATCGATCCGCGCTTCGAACGCCTCGGCCTCAGCCTGGCACGGATGAGTGCGCTGGAGCGTGGCCTCGAAGGCGTTCCGCAGGTCAACCCGGCACGCCTCGGCGCGATCTCGTCGGGCTTCGGCTATCGCCGTGATCCGTTCAACCGCAGCGCGGCCATGCATCGCGGGCTCGACTTCAAGGCCCCTACCGGCACGCCGATCTCCGCCGCCTCCACCGGACGGGTCGCCTATGTCGGCTGGAAATCGGGTTACGGCAAAACGGTCGAAATCCAGCATGCCAACGGCGTGATGACCCGCTATGCGCATATGTCCCGCTTCGCTGCCAAGGTTGGTGACACGGTGAAGGCGGGCGACACCATCGGCGCAATCGGCAGCACCGGACGTTCCACTGGCCCGCACCTGCATTTCGAAGTGCATGTGAACGGCCGCGCGGTAAACCCGCGCACCTTCCTCGAAAGAGCCCCCAATGTTCTCAAAGAAATCCGGCAGCTCCCCGAGCTCGCCCGCCGCTAGGACCGATACGCTCATGGCTTCGCGCAGCAGCAATGGCAGCTCCACCTTTTCGGTGCTGGGCTCCGACCTTGCCATTACCGGCGACATCAAGGCTTCGGCCGACCTGCATATCGACGGCAGCGTCGAAGGCGACCTGTCCTGTGCCTCGCTGGTGCAGGGCGAAACCGGCAAGGTCACAGGTGCAATCACGGCGGAAAGTGCTCGCCTCGCCGGTACGGTCGAGGGATCGATTACCGTGCGCGAGCTGGTCATCCTGAAGAGCGCGCGGATCAAGGGCGACGTTTATTACGACGCGCTGACGATCGAACAGGGCGCCCAGGTCGAAGGGCGTTTTGCCCACCGCGAAAAGGCCGGGAGCAACGCCGCCTCGACGCCGGCCACAGCAAAGCCGAGCAACGAGCCGCAGGTCAGCCTCGCAGTCTAACAGGCTCCGGCCATCCAAAGACGATAGACAGGGCGGCGCGCAACAGCGCAGCGCACGCCGTGTTTCGCATGATCAGGTCGGGATCACTTCCTTGCGCAGCGCCTTTCGGTCGAGCTTGCCGATCAGCGTTTTTGGCAATTCGTCCCGGATCGTCACCTTGGCGAGCCGTTCATGCTTGCCGAGGCGGGCATTGGCCCATTTGCAGATGGCGTCCGCATCGCCCTCTTCAGCGTCTTCGCGCAGCGTGACGAACCCTTCGGGGCTTTCCCCGCGATAATCGTCGGGCATGCCGATCACGAGCGCTTCCTTGATCGCCTCATGCTGCAACAGGACGGCTTCGACCTCGCTCGGGAAGACCTTGAAGCCGCCAACGGCGATCATGTCCTTGATCCGGTCGACGATCTTGACGAAGCCTTCCTCGTCGATGGTCGCGACATCGCCGGTACGCAGCCAGCGTTTGCCATTGTGGTCGATGAAAGCGTCCGCCGCCGCTTCGGGCCGGCGCCAATACCCTTGCATGATCTGGGGCCCGTGGATCGCCAGTTCGCCCGGCTCGCCTTCATCGACGATCCGGCTCGGGTCTTCCTTGTCGAGCAGGAGCAGTTCGGTCCCGGCCACGACCTGGCCGATCGTACCCGGCTTGCGCAGACCGTCATAGGGATTGACCGAAACCACGCCCGAGCTTTCCGTCAGGCCATAACCTTCGACCATGCGCACGCCCGTGCGTTTCTCCCACGCGTCGCGCAAAGGTGCAGGCAATGGCGCACCGCCCGAAATGCACACACGCAGCGACGACAGGTCGGTCTTGTCGACATCGGGATGGTCGAGCAGCGCCTGAAACATTGTCGGCACGCCGGGAAAGCCGGTGGCGCGATAGCGTTCGATGGTCTTCAGCACATCGCCCGCATCGAAACGGGGGACCATGGCGATGGCCCCGCCGCTTGCCACCGCATGGTTGAGCAGCGCGGTGTTGGCGAACACATGGAAGAACGGCAGCGCGCCCATGAACACCTCGTCCTGCGGGTTGCCGAAGGGATTGAGGCTGGCGGTCTGCTGCGCATTGACCGACAGGTTCGCGTGGGTGAGCATCGCCCCCTTGGGCGCGCCGGTCGTACCGCCGGTATATTGCAGCAGCGCGAGATCTTCGGGCCGCACCTCGGGCAGATTGGCGCCGTGCGGCGCGCCTTCGATGAGCTCCTCCCAGTCAAAGATATCCGGCGCAGCGGCGACATTTGCGATCTTGCTGCGCGCGAACAGCTTCATCGCCCAGCCCTTCACGCGGGGCAGCATGCCGCTGAGCTTGCCGACGACCAGCGTTTCCAGCGCCGATGCGCGCAGCACCTTCTCCGCCGTACCGTAAAGCTCCGGCACATCCACGGTGACGAGCAGGCGCGTGCCGGAATCGGCAACCTGCGTCGCCAGTTCTTCCACGGTGTAGAGCGGCGAGAAATTCACCACCGTCGCACCCGCCATCATCGCCCCGTAATAGGCGGCGATGTAGATCGGAACATTGGGCAGGAACAGACCGACCCGGTCGCCCTGCGCGATCCCGCGCGCCTGCAGCGCTGCGGCAAAAGCCTGCGCATCGCCCAGCAATTCCCCATAGGAGAAGCTGCGTCCCATGAAATGGGCAAGCGAGGCATGCGGGCGGCGCGCCGCCGCAGATGCAAACATCGCAGGCAGCGCGACTGGCGTGAATTGGGTATCCCAGGCAACGGGATGATGCGAAACGACCTTACTTACATCCATGTAAGTTTTTTGCCGGTTTCAGACCGTTCCCGCAAGATCAAAACGCGACACGCCGCGCCGGTTCATCTTGCGGGAGTTAAGGCCCGGTTCGTTCAGGCGGGCGTATCGCCTGTATCTTCGCCAGCGGCCTCTTCGGCGCGCTTGTTTTCGAGCCATGCAGCCGCTTCCGCTTCCTGCGCGGCTTCTGCTGCGGCCTTCTCATTGGCATCGCGTTCGGCGCGCAGCTGTTCGATCAGCTTTTCGCGATCGCTGGTCGGCTCGCCACTGGGGGCCTGTTCCTCGATACCGGCCTTCTTCGCGGCCTTGGCAACGATGGCGTCCAGTTCGCGCTGCGAACACAGGCCCAGCGTCACGGGGTCCTTGGGCTGGATGTTCTGGATGTTCCAGTGCGTGCGGTCGCGGATCGCGCCGATGGTGTTGCGGGTGGTCCCGATCAGCTTGGAAATCTGCGCGTCCGACACTTCGGGGTGGTTGCGCAGCAGCCATGCGATGCCGTCGGGCTTGTCCTGGCGCTTGGACACCGGGGTGTAGCGCGGGCCCTTGGTGCGCGTCACTTCGACCGGCGCGCGCTGCATGACGAGCGCGTATTCGGCGTCTTTCTCGCCCTTCTCGATCTCTGCCTGGGTCAGTTCGCCCGCATGCACCGGATCGCGGCCGGTGTATTTCGCACCCGCCAGATCGTCCGCCATCGCCTGCACTTCGAGAATGTGCAGCCCGCAGAACTCCGCGATCTGCTCGAACGACAGGCCGGTGTGATCGACCAGCCAGGTGGCGGTCGCATGCGGCATGAGAGGCTTGGGTTGGTCGGCCATGTTTGTGCACTTTCCGAAAGGCAAAAATAGAAGGGCCGCCCCTTACCGGAGCGGCCGCTGCATGCCCTGTGTAGGCGCGAATGGGCGTTTGAGCAAGATGTCAGGCGGCGAGCACCGTCATGGCCGCCGGTTCGAGCCCCGCCAGAAACTGATCTGTCGCAGCATCCCAGCTGTAGCGCGTGCCATATGCGGCGCACAGCGCCCGGTCGCAGGCGAGCGCGCGGGCGATGGCACGATCGAGCGTATCGTCCATCGCGCCGACGCCTTCGCTCAGGATATCTCGCGGCCCGGCGACCGGATACGCAGCGACCGGCGTGCCGCAGGCCAGCGCCTCGATCATCACGAGGCCGAACGTATCGGTGCGACTCGGAAACACAAAAACATCGGCGCCGGCATAATATCCGGCGAGTTCGCGCCCCGATTTGCGGCCGACGAAATGCGCATCCGGAAACCGCGCCTGCAATTCCGCCAATGCCGGGCCGTCGCCGACAACCACCTTGCTGCCCGGGGTGTCGCAGCGCAGGAATGCCTCGATATTCTTCTCTACCGCGACGCGGCCGACATATAGCTGGATCGGGCGCGGCAGTGCGTCGAACAATGCAGGCTGTTGGGCGTCGGGGCCAAAGCATGCCAGATCGACACCGCGGCTCCAGTGGTGGAGGTGGCAGAGCCCCTGTTCGCGAAGCTCCTGCCGGATCGAATGCGTGGCCACCATGACCCGCTGGGCCGCGCCGTGGAACCAGCGGATGTAGCGCCAGAACGGGCGTTCCGGCAGCCGGGTGCGCTTGGCCACATAGGCGGGAAACTGCGTGTGATAGGCGGTGGTGAAGGCAATCCCGTGCTTGACGCAATAACGGCGTGCGGCCAGCCCCAGTGGCCCCTCCGTCGCGATATGGATCGCATCGGGGGCGATAGCCGCGAGGCGGCGTGCGACGGCAAAGGGACGCGAGACCGCCAGCCGGATTTCGGGATAGGTCGGGCACGGGAGCGAGGCGAACTGATCGGGCGAGACGACATCGACCCGGTGACCACGTTCGCGCAGGATCGCGCAAGTCGTGGTCAGCGTACGCACGACGCCATTCATCTGCGGCAACCAGGCATCGGTCACAATGGCGATTTTCAGCGACCGGTCAGCCCATGCATCGGCATCGCGTCTGGCACGGGCGGGGAAAGGGAGGACCGCGTTCATGCCGCCACCTTGCACCCGTTTGCATTCGCGTCTGCCGGACTGCGTGCCGCCACTTCGTCCGGCCAGTGGAGCAGTTCCATCCGCCCGTCGAAATGTTCGACCAGCGCGTTGCACCCCTCCACCCAGTCGCCGTCATTGTAATATTCGACCCGGCGGCCTTCGCTTTCGAACTCGCGGATTTCGGCGGTGTGGATATGGCCGCACACCACCCCGTCGACGCCGCGTTCGGCAGCGGCGCGGGCGACCACCTCTTCATATTTGGAAATGAACTCGACCGCGTTCTTGACCTTGTGTTTGGCCGCCTTGGAAATCGACCAGTAAGGCAGGCCGAGCCGCTTGCGCACCGCGGCGACCCAGCCATTGAGCTTCATCATCACATGGTAAAGTGCATCGCCCACGAAGGCGAGCCAGCGATGGGCCAGCATGATCGTGTCGAATTCGTCGCCATGCAGCACCATCAGGCGGCGGCCATCGGCGGTGGTGTGGAACGCGGCGCGCAGGATTTCCACCCCGCCGAAGTTCATGCCCGCAAAGGGCCGAACCATCTCATCGTGATTGCCGGGGATATAGACGATCCGCGTGCCGCGCCGCGCGCGCTTCAGGATGCGCCAGACGATGTCGTTATGTTCGGCGGGCCAGTAGAACTTCTTCTTCAAGCGCCAGCCGTCGATGATGTCCCCGACAAGGTACATCGTCTCGCTGTCGGTATGGTCGAGGAAATCGATCAGCAGGTCGGCATTGCAGCCTTTCGTGCCCAGATGGACATCGCTGATCCAGATCGTGCGATATTTGCGCCGTTCACCGATCGTACGCTCGGGCACGCTCGGCTTGACCGGCGGGAAACCCGCAATGTTGGTGGGAAATTCCGGCAGCTGTGTCATGGCAAGGCCCCTTCCTGCTCGGAACCTGCCCATGCACTCGAATTGTTACAGCATCCGCTCTGTTTGATGACGGAACGCGGTCAATGTTGCGAAACCGTGTCGGCCCGCCGCCCCGCGTTTAACTGTCACCGACGGCGAGCACGATCTTGCCGATATGGTCGCCCGCTTCCATCCGCGCATGCGCTTCACCCGCCTGCGCGAGGGGGAAGACGCGGTCCATCACCGGGCGGATCGTCCCATCGACAAACAGCGGCCAGGCGTGATTGTGGATTTCGTCCGCAAGCAACGCCTTGAATTCGTCGGAGCGCGCGCGCAGCGTCGATCCGGTCAGCGACAGGCGTTTGCGCATCACGGTTGCCATGTTGATTTCGGCCTTCAGGCCGCCCAGCACGGCGATGGTCACATGCCGCCCGTCATCGGCCAGGCATTCGATATTGCGCGCGACATAATCGCCCGAAATCATGTCGAGGACGACATCGGCGCCCTTGCCGTCGGTGAACTTGCGGACGTGTTCGACGAAATCCCTGGTCTTGTAATTGATCGCCAGATGCGCCCCGACCTCTTTCGCGGCTGCGCATTTTTCATCCGATCCACAGGTGGTCACCACGGTCAGGCCGAATGCCCGGCCAAGCATGATCGCCATCGTGCCGATACCGCTCGTCCCGCCATGGACGAGGAGCGTATCGCCCTCGCTTGCCCAGCCGCGCTCGAACACATTGTGCCACACGGTGAACAGCGTTTCGGGAATCGCCGCCGCTTCGGCCATCGACATGCCCTCGGGCACATGGAGGCAATGCGCGGAATGGGCGAGGCAGTATTCGGCATAACCGCCGCCGGTCACCAGTGCACAGACCGACTGGTTGAGCAATTCGGGCGGAGCGCCCTTGCCCACAGCGACAACCGTGCCCGAAACTTCCAGCCCCGGAATGGGCGATGCGCCGGGCGGTGCGGGATAGAAACCCTGCCGCTGGATCACATCGGGGCGATTGACCCCGGCATGACTAACCTTGATAAGAACTTGATTCTCTTCAGGTTTTGGTACGGCAAGCGTTTCCTCACGCAAGACGTCCGGCCCGCCCGGATCGTCAAAGCCGATGGCGGTCATCGTTTCGGTAACCGTCTCGCTCATGGATGCCCCTCTTTTGCCTCCGTCGGGACATCTATCGCGCTGCGTCATTGACAGCAAGCGCGCTGGCCTGCGAAACTGATAGGCAATGGATGAAGGCGACCTTCCCTGCCCCAAGGGCGATGCCGCGAGCAAGCTGGCCACCGAAGACCTCGCCCCCTATTCGCAGGACGAGTTAGGCGAACGCATTCGCCTGCTGGAAACCGAGATAGAGCGTGTGCGCAAACACCGCGATGCGGCCGCCGCACACCGCGCTGCTGCGGATGCCTTGTTCGGTAGAAAGCCGGATTGATGGGGGCGCATCTCGCAATCGCGCGGGACGTTCCTATATCCCCCGTAGACGCCCGTCGCGCCGTGAAGCTCCTGTCAATCGAGAGCTTTCATATTCGCCCACAAAGGGGCGCGCGGCCCCAGCCTCATGCCCTTGCCACATAAAGAGCCCTGAATGCCCAGCTTTGCACAGAACCTCGAAAAGACCCTCCACCAGGCGCTGGCCGATGCCTCTGCGCGCCGCCACGAATATGCCACGCTGGAGCATTTGCTGCTGGCGCTGATCGACGATGACGATGCGGCACAGGTGATGAACGCCTGCGGGGTGGACCTGACCGAGCTGGGCGCTGCGGTGAAGCAGTATCTCGACCAGGAATATCAGTCGCTCCAGGGAGAAGGCGATTCCGATCCCCAGCCGACCGCCGGGTTCCAGCGCGTGGTCCAGCGCGCGATCCTGCATGTGCAGTCTTCGGGCAAGGACACGGTGACGGGCGCCAACGTGCTGGTCGCGCTGTTTTCCGAGCGCGACAGCTATGCCGTCTATTTCCTGCAGCAGCAGGACATGAGCCGCCTCGATGCGGTGAGTTTTATCAGCCATGGTATCGGCAAGGGCGGCAAGCAGGTCGAACCGCGTTCGCCCCAAGGCGCTGCCGATGAAGAGGCGAGCGAAGGCGAGCAGGCCAAGGATGCCGGTAAGAAGGAGACCGCGCTCGACCAGTTCACGGTCAATCTCAACAAGAAGGCCGAGGATGGGCGCGTCGATCCGCTGATCGGGCGCGGCCCCGAAGTCGATCGCACGGTGCAGATCCTGTGCCGGCGCTCGAAGAACAATCCCCTCTATGTCGGTGATCCGGGCGTCGGCAAGACCGCCATCGCCGAAGGTCTGGCGCGCAAGATCGTCGAAGGCGACGTGCCCGAAGTGCTGGAAGATGCGGTGATCTATTCGCTCGATATGGGCGCGCTGCTGGCCGGCACGCGCTATCGCGGCGATTTCGAGGAGCGGCTGAAGCAGGTCGTCTCCGAACTGGAGAAGATGCCGGACGCGATCCTGTTTATTGACGAGATTCACACGGTTATCGGCGCGGGCGCGACCAGTGGCGGAGCGATGGATGCCTCCAACCTGCTGAAACCGGCGCTGTCGGGCGGGACGATCCGCTGCATCGGGTCGACCACCTACAAGGAATTCCGCAACCACTTCGAAAAGGATCGCGCGCTGCTGCGCCGGTTCCAGAAGATCGATGTGAACGAGCCGACCGTCGATGAGACGATCCAGATCCTCAAGGGGCTGAAGACCGCCTTCGAAGATCATCACAAGGTTAAATACACGCTCGATGCGTTGAAGACCGCCGTGGAATTGTCGGCGCGTTACATCAACGACCGCAAGCTCCCCGACAAGGCGATCGATGTGATCGACGAAGTCGGCGCGATGCAGATGCTGGTCGCGCCCAGCCGCCGCAAGAAGAAGATCACCGCGCGCGAGATCGAGGCCGTCATCGCGACGATGGCGCGGATCCCGCCGAAATCGGTATCGAAGGACGACAAGAAGGCGCTGGAAAACCTCGAACGCGATCTCAAGCATGTCGTGTTCGGCCAGGACGACGCGATCCGCCGCCTGTCGACCGCGATGAAGCTTGCCCGCGCAGGCCTGCGCGACCCGGAGAAGCCCATCGGTAGCTTCCTGTTCAGCGGCCCCACCGGCGTCGGCAAGACCGAGGTTGCGCGCCAGCTCTCCAGCATCATGGGCATCGAGCTGAAGCGGTTCGACATGTCCGAATATATGGAACGCCACAGCGTCTCGCGCCTGATCGGTGCGCCTCCGGGCTATGTCGGCTACGATCAGGGTGGATTGCTCACCGATGCCGTGGACCAGAACCCGCACTGCGTGCTGCTGCTCGACGAAATCGAAAAGGCGCACCCGGACCTGTTCAACATCCTTTTGCAGGTGATGGATAATGGCCGATTGACCGACCATCACGGCAAGACGGTGGATTTCCGCAATGTCGTGCTCATCATGACGACCAATGCCGGGGCGGCCGACATGGCGCGCCAGGGCATCGGTTTCGGCGACGTATCCAAGGAAGATGCGAGCGAGGAAGCGGTGAAGAAGATGTTCACCCCGGAATTCCGCAACCGCCTCGATGCGATCGTGCCGTTCGCCTATCTGGGCAAGAGCACGGTGGGGCGCGTGGTCGACAAGTTCATCCTCGAACTCGAACTGCAGCTTGCCGAACAGAATGTCGATATCCAGTTCGACAAGGATGCGCGCGAATGGCTGGCCGACAAGGGTTATGACAAGCTCTATGGCGCGCGTCCGATGGGCCGCCTGATCCAGGACAAGATCAAGCAGCCGCTGGCCGAGGAACTGCTGTTCGGCAAGCTGGCCGATGGCGGCGAGGTGCAGGTGAGCGTGAAGGACGGCAAGCCGAGCTTCCACCTCACCCCCGCCCCGCCCAAAGGCAAGCCCAAGACCGCGCCGAAGAAGAAGAAAACCGCCGCGGTGAAGAAGCCATCGCCCAAGAAACCGGAAGCGGGCGCGAGCGAAAGCACCGACGACAAGAAATAGGCATCACGGTTCGGCGACGGGCATCGAGGCGGCAGGCAGTGCAGCCCGCCCGGCGTCGAACACGGTTGAGCGAAGCCAGATCGCCCCTTAAGACCCGCAAGTAAGGGTAATGGGGGTCGTGCATGTCGGTTTTGCAGATCGAAAGCCTGAGCAAACGCTTTGGCGATGTATTGGCAGTGGACGATCTGTCCTTCGCCGTGCAGCCGGGCGAGATATTCGGTTTTCTGGGCGGCAATGGCGCGGGCAAGACCACGACGCTGCGCATGGTGCTCGACATCATCCGCCCGACATCGGGCCGGATCGAAGTGCTCGGCAGCCCGCCCGACCAGCGCAAGGCCAACGCCATCGGCTTCCTGCCGGAAGAACGCGGCCTTTACGCGCATATGAAGGCGATCGACACGATCGTGTATTTCGGGCGGCTGAAGGACATGACGCCCGACGATGCCCGCCAGCACGGCATGGAATTGCTGGAGCGCTTCGACCTGGCCGACCGCGCGAAGAGCCAGATCGGCGATATGTCCAAGGGCATGGCGCAGAAGGTGCAACTGGCCTGCGCGCTCATCAACCGGCCCGAATTGCTGATGCTGGACGAGCCTTTTTCGGGGCTCGATCCGGTCAATCAGGGCTTGCTGGAAGAAGAAATCCTGCGCGCCTCGCGCCGGGGTGCGGCGGTCGTCTTCTCCACCCATGTCATGCAGCATGCAGAGCGGCTGTGCGACCGGCTGTTGCTGCTCAAGAATGGGGCCAAACGTTTCGAAGGCACATTGCCGCAGGCGCGGGCGATGTTGCCAACGCGCATCTCCGCCATCGCGAAGGGCAATATCGCCACCGCACCGGGCGTTGCCGATGCCGAATGCGTCCGCGATCACGGCGATGGCTGGGGCAGTTACGAGCTGAGCCTCGATCCCGGGGCCAGCGCGGCGGACGTGCTGGAAGCCTGCACCGCAAACGGCATAAGGCTGCGCCAGTTCGAGGAAAACCGTGCTTCGCTGCACGAGGTGTTCGTCCATATGGTCGGCGAAGGGGAGGTCGAACGATGAACCGCAACGTGCTGCTCGTCGCAATCCGCGAATTCCGCCAGGTCGCCGCCATGAAGAGCTTCTGGCTGACGCTGCTGCTGATCCCGGCCGCGCTCGCCATCGGCCCCATTTTCACCCGCGCCCTCGACGAAGATGAAGCAGCCAGGGTGGTCGTGATCGATCGTGCCGGGGGCGGCGCTGCCGATGCGGTCGAACAGCGTTTCGGCATGGAGGATGATCGCCGGACCTTGCGGGCGCTGTCCCGCTATGTGCGCCGTCACAGCCTGGAAAGCGCCGATCCGCAGGCCCCGTGGACCCAGCATGACCGCTGGTACACCGATGCCGACGTGGCCGCCTATCGCCAGGCGGGCGGGGTCGATGCCGCAGTCGGGAAGATCGACCGGGTCCGTGCAGAGGAAACGCCAGAATTCGATCCGCCCGCAGCCGAATACAGTTTCGCGCGCGCCAATGCTGCGCTGGCCAGTGCAAAGGGCGAGGCGCTGCAGGAACAGGCCGACGCGCTGCTCGATGCCGATAGCGATGCCGGAGACGGCAAGGCCGCCGATCTGGTTCTGCTGATCGGTGAGGGGTATCCGGAAGACCCCACAGTCCGCCTGTGGTCGAAGGACCAGCCGCGCGCGTCCTTCGTTGCGACGTTGCGCGAGGTGCTCACCGCCGATCTGCAACAGCGGCTGCTGACATCGCAAGGCCTGTCGCAGGAATCCGCGCTGGCGATCCAGACGGCTGCCCCGGCGATTGCTGTCACCACACCGCCACCCGGCGGCGGCGCGCGCGAGGCGATGCTGATCCGCTCCATCGTCCCGCTCGCACTGTCCTATATCCTGATGATGAGCCTGATGCTGTCGGGCAGCTGGATGTTGCAGGGATCGGTCGAGGAGCGGTCGAACAAGCTGCTTGAATCGCTGCTCGCCTGCATCCGGCCCGAAGAGCTGATGTATGGCAAACTGCTCGGCGCGCTGGCCGTCGGCCTGTCGATGATTACCGTGTGGGTCGGCTTTGCGGTCGCCGCCGCGTTCCTGACGCAGGGCGCGATTGCCGACATGATCCGCCCGGCGCTCGCCCCGATCACATCGCCCGATGCGATCATCGCGATGATCTTCTTCTTCGTTGCGGGTTACGTCGCGATTTCGATCATTTTCGTGGCCATCGGTGCATTGGCCGATTCGATGAGCGAGGCGCAGGGATATCTCATGCCGGTGCTGCTCGGCATCCTCCTGCCGATCACACTACTGCTCAACACCATCGTCGCGGGCAAGGATGGGTTGATGGTGCAATTGCTGACCTGGATACCGCTGTGGACGCCGTTTGCGGTGCTGGCGCGGCTCGGCAGTGGGATCGAATGGTGGGAGATGGTCGGCGCGGGCCTGCTGCTGGCGGCATTCGTCGCGCTGGAGGTGATTTTTCTCGGCCGCCTGTTCCGCGCCAGCCTGCTTGCAACCGGCCAGAAACCGGGCCTGCGCCAGCTGATGGATCGGTTCAGGACGATCCGCGAATAGCGCTTGCCGGGAACACTTGGCGCGCTGCCCGCTTGAATCGGAAGTGAGCGCCCCGTTTTCCTGGATCAGGCCCGAACCGTGGGGCATTCATGTCGTGCCTGCGGATTGCTGGGTCGATCCTGGCCGCCCGGTAGACCGCGCGCTTGTCACCCACGGCCATGCCGACCATGCGCGCGGCGGGCATGGCGAGACATTCGCCACTCCCGAGACGCTCGCCATCATGGAACTGCGCTATCGCACCGGGGCGCAAGACGATGCGGGAGCCATTCCGCACAAGGCCACGCCGGTCGCATATGGCGAGACAATCCGCCTGCCGGGCGGCGTCGATGCGACCTATATCCCGGCGGGCCATGTGCTGGGCAGCGCGCAGATCCTGCTCGAACATGCGGGCGAGCGGATCGTCTGCACCGGCGATTACAAGCGGCGGCCCGATCCCACCTGCGCACCCTTTGAAGTTGCGCCGTGCGACATTTTCATCACCGAGGCGACCTTCGGCCTGCCACTGTTCACCCACCCGCCCATCGAAGAGGAAATGGTCAAGCTGACGGATCGGCTCGCCGCCCATCCCGACCGCTGCGTGCTGGTGGGCGCTTATGCGCTGGGCAAGGCGCAGCGGGTAATCGCGGAGCTGCGCCGCGCGGGGCACACGCAGCCGATCTATCTCCACGGCGCAATGGAGAAGATGTGCCGCCTCTATGAAGAACACGGCGTCGATCTGGGCGAATTGCGGCTGGTGTCCGACCACACGAAAGACGACATGCGCGGTTCCATTATCGTCAGTCCACCCAGCGCGCTGAACGACCGCTGGAGCCGCCGCCTGCCCGAACCCATCACCGCAATGGCGAGCGGATGGATGCGCGTGCGCCAGCGTGCCCGCCAGCGCAATGTCGAGCTACCGCTGGTGATTTCCGATCATGCCGACTGGGGCGAGCTGACGCGGACCATCGAGGAGGTGGACGCGAAGGAAAACTGGATCACCCACGGACGCGAGGAAGCGCTGCTGCGCTGGTGTCAACTCCACCAGCGCCGCGCCCGCGCGCTGGCGCTGGTCGGGCGCGAGGACGAAGATGACTAGGGGCCGCCCCTTCGCGGCGCAGCCCCCGGCCGGGTTACTTGGAAACGCTGGTCACTTTGCACCGGCTCATGCGGTTGTGGCCGAAGCTGTAACTGCCCGTTCCGTTCCAGTCCTTGCCGACTGCCAGCGCGGCGGAAAATGGGACCAGATACGTTCCGATCGCGGGCGGCGGGACCGACTGCGCATACTGGCCGGTCAGCGCAACCAGCAGCGTGTCTTCGCCAAAGCCGGTGTGGTGGATCGTGCCGCTGACCGGGAAGGTATGCTCCCCATCGGGCGGGGTGACCGCCTGCGTCAGCGTGGCCTGGCCGTTCACTTCGCCATTGGTCGCGTTGACCCCGAGATTGAGCCGCAGGTTGGGCGCCCCCGGCATCATCCCGCCTTCAGGCGCCACCTCGAGTTCGACGATGTAATATCCGACTTCGGTCATGGTTGTCTCCTCTCTTGTCGGCAGCCGTACGCCGACCGCCGGAGACAGGGTCTAAACCGTGTGCAAGGCGGATGGTGGAGGACTGGATCGACCTTGGACGCGTATTGCGGATTGATGCGTCCATTGCGGAGTAATCGAGCATACTGATGGAAGAGTTCGCCGCCCTTATCGACGCGCTGATTTATACGCGCAGTCGCAACGAGAAGTTGCGGCTGATCGCGGAATATCTGCGCGTAACACCCGACCCCGACCGTGGCTGGGCACTGGCGGCGCTGACCGATTCGCTCGACTTTCCGGCGGTGAAGAGTTCGACCGTGCGCAACCTGCTGAAAGAGCGGATCGACCCGGTGTTGTGGACGCTCAGCCGCGATTTTGTCGGCGATACGGCGGAAACCGCCAGCCTCTTGTGGGAGACGGGTCAGCTCGGCGCGGCAAGTGACGTCACGACGCCACCTTCGATTAGTGAGGCCGTGGCCAGGCTGTCCGGGATGACGCGGGTTTCGGTGATGAGCGAATTGCCGACCATGCTCGACACGCTGGACGTGAACGGGCGCTACGCCCTGCTCAAGCTGGCGACGGGCGGGATGCGGGTCGGCGTATCGTCGCGCCTTGCCAAGACCGCCTTTGCGCGAAGCTTCGATGTGTCGGTCGACGATGTCGAGGAATACTGGCATGGGCTGGAGCCGCCCTTCCCCGAACTGTTCGCCTGGGCCGCAGAAGGCGCGGACCCGCCCGATACGGAGAACCTGCCGACCTTCCGCCCCTTCATGCTGGCGCATCCGCTGGAGGAGACGGTCGTCTCGCTCGACGATTACGCCGCCGAATGGAAATGGGACGGCATTCGCGTCCAGCTCGTGCGTGCGGGCCTGCCGGGGGAGGAGCAGACGCGGCTCTATTCGCGGTCGGGCGACGATATCTCCGCAACCTTTCCCGAATTGCTCAACGTGTTGCCGGGCAACGCCGTGCTCGATGGCGAGTTGCTGGTGCGCGGAACCACCCAGGGCGGCGAAGCAGGCGGTGCGGCGAGCTTCAACGCCTTGCAACAGCGGCTGGGCCGCAAGACCGTGTCGAAGAAGGTGCTGCAAGAATTCCCCGCCTTTGTGCGGCTGTACGATGCGCTGATCCTCGAAGGCGACGATCTGCGCACCAAAACCTGGACGAAGCGCCGCGAACGGTTGGAGGCGCTGATGCCGCATCTCCCGGAATCCCATTTCGACCTGTCTGCGCTGGTCGAGGCCGAGGATTTCGACCATCTGGCACAGATCCGCGAACGCAGCCGCGACGATGCAATCGAAGGGCTGATGCTCAAGCGGCGCGACAGCCCCTATATTGCCGGTCGCAAGACGGGGCTGTGGTACAAATGGAAGCGCGATCCGCTGCTGATCGACTGCGTGCTGATGTATGCCCAACGCGGCAGCGGCAAGCGCAGTTCGTTCTATTCCGATTACACGTTCGGCTGCTGGGACGGCGATCCCGATTCAGACGCCGACCTGCTACCGGTGGGCAAGGCCTATTCCGGCTTCACCGACGAGGAGCTGAAGAAGCTCGATCGCCATGTGCGGCAAAAGACGGTCAACCGTTTCGGCCCGGTGCGTGAAACCGACAAGAGCCTGGTCTTCGAGGTCGCCTTCGACAGCGTGCACGAGAGCAAGCGGCACAAGAGCGGGCTTGCCATGCGCTTCCCCCGCATCCATCGCATCCGCTGGGACAAGCCGCCACACGAGGCGGACCGGATTGCAGCTCTGAGGGCGCTTATCCGCGATTAAGGAGGGACGGACGATGGACATGAAAACGCTGCTGCTGACCACCCAAGCGAACATGCTAGGGACGCTGGAGGGGCTGATTACCAAAGCGGAAAACCACGCCAGATCCGCCGAGCTGCTGAGCGCGCGACTGACGGACGACATGCACCCGCTGTCGACACAGATCCGATTTCTCGCAAACATGCCGGGCGAAGCAATGGAACGGCTCGGCCTGATGAGCTTTACCAGCCGCGAAGACGACCCACAGACTTACGAGGAAGCGCATGCGATCATTGCCGAAGCGCGCACCTTGGTCGAAGACGCTATGCGGTTCGACTTCCCGGATGAAAGCACCCCGCTGGAATTGGCTTTGCCGAATGGAATGACGTTCGATCTGACTGTGCAGGATTATGTGCGCGATTGGGCGCTCGCGCAGTTCTATTTCCATACCGTCGCAGCATACGCGATCCTGCGCCAGGCCGGGCTTGAGGTCGGCAAGGCCGACTATGTGCCGCACATGTTCAGATATTTGCGCGCACCGGTCGGCTAGTCGGACACGCCAAGCACTTTTTCACGAGAAGTTGCGCCGCGCAATATGCGACAGCGTGACGCCGGCAACCCAAGAGCGCGCGCCACCAGTTTTGCGACGGCGGCGTTGGCTGCGCCATCGGTGGGCTTGGCGCGGACCTTGACCAGCACCTGACCATCCTTGATGGCGATGCCTTCCGCGCGCGCGCCGGGTGTCACGCGGACACGCAATTGCCCTTGATCGACAAGCGCGAGGAGGTCTTCCGTGTCGGGGAGGTCAGCTTTGGGTCGCGGCATCGACCGCCGCCGCATGGGCCTTGGCGTTTTCGGCATAATGCGCGACACCGACACGCATCCCGGCAATCGCCGCATCGCTCAGATCGCGCATCTTCTTTGCGGGGCGCCCGCCCCACAATTCGCGTGGACCCATCATCTTGCCTTCGGTCAGCATCGCGCCGGCCGCCAGCATCGCGTCGGAACCGATCACCGCCTTGTTCATCGCAATCGCACCAAGGCCGACAAAGCCGCGATCTTCGATTGTGCAGCCGTGGATCATCGCCATATGGCCGACCAGCACATCGTCCCCGATAATCAGCGGCGAACCATCCGGATCGCCGGGCCGTTCGGGGTCGCAATGGCACACGCTGCCGTCCTGGATATTGCTGCGCTGGCCGATCACGATGCGGCTCACATCGGCGCGCAGCACGCAATTGTACCAGATCGAGCTGTCGGCCCCGATTTCGACATTGCCGATGATCGTGCAACCAGGCGCGACAAAGGCGCTGTCGTGGATTTTCGGCGTGTGGCCGTGAATCGGAATGATCGTCACTCCGGGGCGGCTTGCCGTCATGCTGTTCTCTCCCATTGATCGCGCGCCCATTGATCGCGCGAAAGCGAATACTGGATCGTCGGATTGTCATCCGGCGGAAAAGCGGGGTCGGAAAAATCGAGATCCGCGCGCCGGATCATGCCGAGCTTCTCCATCAGTTTCCAACTGCCGATATTGGCATGGCTGGTGAGGGCGACGACATGCGGCGCGCCGACGCGCTCGAACGCCCAGGCAAGCACGGCGCGCATCGCTTCTTCGGCGTATCCACGCCGCCAGCGATCCTCGCGCACCAGCCAGCCGACCTCGTGATCGCCGACATTGGGCGCGAGCGGGTTGTCGACGCGCTTCATGCCGCAATGGCCGACGATCTCGCCACTTGCCTTCTCGATCATGAACAGGAAGCTGAACCCTTCCTGCGCATACATGGCCATGCTCTTGGCATGTTTGGCCTCGATCTCGTGCAGTTCTTTGACCCCGCCGAGCCGGGCCATGACCGTGGGCGTGTTGAGCAAGCGGTCCTGCTCGGCTGCATCGCCCTCTTCGATGGTCCGCAGGATCAGCCGGTCTGTCTCGGCAACGATATCAGCCATCCCATTCGCCCCGCGCGATGGAATAGACGATGATCGTGGGGTTTTCGGCGTCGAACTCGTCATTGGGAAAATCGAGATCTTCGCGGCGTCGCATGCCGAGCCGTTTCATCAGGCCCCAGCTTCCTTCATTGCGCTGGACAGTCAGCGCGATCACCTCGTCCGCCCCGAACCGCTCGAAAGCGAGATCGAGAGTGGCCTCTGCCGCCTCGCGTGCATAGCCCTTGCCCCAGGCGTCTTCACGCAGTCGCCAGCCGGCTTCCATCATGCCGATGGGCCCGCCCGCCTGGTTGGAGCGCTTGAGGCCGCAAAAGCCGAGGATTGCACCGTCCTCCTTGCGTTCGACGCACCAGAAGGTGTGCCCGTGATCGCGTTTATAGGACAGCAGGCGTTCCTGTGCCGCAGCGCGCTTGGCATCGTCGCACACACCGCCCAGCCAGCGCATCACGGCGGGCGTGTTGGTCCCCGCCCAGAAACGCGGCCAGTCCTCCTCGCGCCAGTCGCGCAGGATCAGCCGCTCGGTTTCGTGGCGGAACTCAGCCATTCAACAGCCGTGCCGCATGGGCGGCATGATAGGTCAGCACGCCCGAACAGCCCGCGCGTTTGAAAGCGGTGAGCGTTTCGAGGACCAGCGCATCGCGGTCCCCCGCCCCGGCGGCTGCGGCGGCTTCGATCATCGCGTATTCGCCGCTCACCTGATAGGCGAAAACCGGCACTTCGAAGCGCTCCTTCACCCGCGCGACAATGTCGAGATAGAGCAGGCCCGGCTTGACCATCACGCTGTCCGCGCCCTCCGCCAGATCCAGCTCCACCTCGCGCAGTGCCTCCTGCGCGTTGGCCGGATCCATCTGATAGCCCTTCTTGTCGCCCTTCAGGAGGCCGCCCGACCCCACGGCGTCACGAAACGGGCCATAAAAGGCGGAGGCGTATTTGGCGGAGTAGGCCATGATCTGGACATTGTGGTGCGCCCCCATCTCCAGCGCCATGCGGATTGCGCGCACGCGGCCATCCATCATGTCCGACGGGGCGATGATGTCGGCCCCGGCCTCTGCCTGGTTCACCGCCTGATCGACCAGCACGGCGACAGTATCGTCATTGAGCACATAGCCGCTGTCATCGACCAGGCCATCCTGGCCATGCGTGGTATAGGGATCGAGCGCGACATCGGTGAGTATGCCGATATCGCTGCCGCAGGCATCGCGCACCGCCTTGATCGCGCGGCACATGAGATTGTCGGGATTGAGAGCTTCTGCCCCATCATCGCTGCGCCGGTCGGGCTGCGTGTTGGGAAACAGGGCAATGCAGGGGATGCCCAGTGACACCGCCTCTTTCGCGCGGGCAGCAATCCCGTCGGCCGACCAGCGCGATACACCCGGCAGGCTGGCGACCGGATCTTCCACACCTGTGCCTTCGGTCACGAAGAGCGGCCAGATAAGATCGGCAGGCGAGAGCATGGTCTCGCGGTGCAATGCGCGGCTCCACCCGGTGGCGCGGGTGCGGCGAAGGCGGAGGTTGGGATAGCTTGCAGTCATGATGCGCTGCGATGTGCCGCAATCGCGGCGCGCGCGCAATCGCGCAAAAAATCAGCGCTGCCTAGCGCGGCCCGCGCACATCGAGCTTGTCGATCTCGCGCTCGGGCTCCTCGGCCACTTTCTCGATTGCGGTAAGCTCCAGCTCTTCCAGCGCGGCGCCCGGCTCCACTTCACGCAGGCGGGCGAGCCTGTCCTTGAACCGGCGCATTTCCGCACCGCTCAGCGTGACGCGCGTGGCGTATTGCACACTCGCCGGATTGATCGCGCGTCCGCCGCGATACATCTCGTAATGCAGGTGCGCCCCGGTCGACAGGCCGGTGGAGCCGACATAACCGATAACCTGCCCGCGCTTCACGCTCTGCCCGCTGCGCACCGCAATGCGGCTCATATGGCAGTAACGCGTGTCGAGCCCGCCACCATGGCGAAGCCGGACGGCATTGCCGCAGCCGCCCATGCGGCCCGCGCCGGTCACGCGGCCATCGGTCACCGCGACGATGGGCGTGCCGTGACGGGCGCGAAAATCGACGCCGCTGTGCATCCGGCGATATCCGAGAATGGGGTGGCGTCGCATGCCAAAGCCCGAACTCATCCGCCCCGGAACCGGCGCGACGAGGCCGCTTTTCTGTTCGCCATTTCCGGCCGCATCGAAGAAGTCGCCATCCTCGCCCCAGCGCATCAGTTGCAGGCGCGGCTTATCCCCGCGCTCGAGCGCGGCGTAGAGCAGCTGGCCCGCCTGCCGTTCACCCGTGGCGGCGCGGCGATGCGCGACAATCATGTCGAACGTATCGTTCGAACCGATGCTGCGTTCCAGGTCGATATGCTCGCCGATGGTCTTGATGAATGCCTGCACCGCACTCGACGGGGCGCCGGCGGCGCGGGCGGCGCGGTAAAGGCTCGGCCCCACCGTCCCGCGAATGCGCAGGGGCGTATCGTCGACCCGGATTGTCTGCCGGGTCAGGGCCAGTTCGCCGCCCTCGCCGATCCGTTCCACCGCGAGCTGGAGATCGAAACGCGCGCGAAACGCCAGCTCTTCCAGTGGGCGCGGCGCAGACTGGCTGGCCCTGCGCCCGAGGACGAGGTCGAACTTGGTTCCCGGCTCGATATCGGACAGCGGGATTGCGCCGTTCACCAGCGCTGCAACCTTATCCGCGTCCTCGCCGCCGAGGCCCGCGCGGCGCAGCATCCGGTCGAAGCTGTCGCCCTTGGCCAGCGTTGCGACCAGATCGATCTGCGGACGTTCGGGGGCAGCGGCGAGCGCGCGCACAGTGCCGGTTGCGCCCATGCGGCGGCCGCTGTCGCCACCAAGCGCCAGCGGCATGATCATCTGGCTGCGATATTCATCCGCTTCGCTGGTCTGGAAGGCCTTGTGCGGCGCAGCTTCGAGCGGTGCGAAGTCGGGCCAGAAAGCCAGCGCTACCGCCGACAAGCCCACCAACGTGCCGAGACCGCGAAACCAACGCCCACTGCCGATCGCACTCCCGAGATCGGGCGCGAGATCGAGTTCGGAGAAACGCTTTGCCAGGGCTGAACCGCGCGGCCACGATGGCACGCGAGCGTCGGCTTCCGCGCCGCCGGTGAGCGGATCGAATGCGAATTCGGTGTCTGCAGGGTCCGAACGGGCCATGGTGGCGCGTGACCTTCCTTCGTGTTGCGGATCTGGTGGCTGGGGCAATTTATTGCGGAATTAAAGTAAAGATCGGTTTAAGTGCCGCCGAGAGGAATCCTATCTGCGACGAACCGTTGCAAGGGCACGCCGGAGCTTGTGCCCAGCCCGTTCGACTGGCATCGCAGCGGTGTGACGGATGGGACGATCAAGGCGGTTCTCGGGCCGACCAACACCGGCAAGACGCATCTCGCGATAGAGAGGATGTGCGCGCATTCCAGCGGGGCGATGGGCTTCCCGCTGCGCCTGCTCGCCCGCGAGGTCTATGACCGGGTTTGCGCGATCAAGGGCGAAGGCGCGGTTGCGCTCATCACTGGTGAAGAACGGATCGAGCCCGCAAGCGCGCGCTATTTCTGCTGCACGGCGGAAGCCATGCCACGCACACTTGTGGAGGGGGCAAAACGCGCAGCCTTCGTCGCCATTGACGAGGCGCAGTTGGGCGCAGACCGAGAACGCGGCCACATCTTCACCGATCGCATTCTCAATGCGCGCGGGCGGGAGGAAACCATGCTGCTGGGTGCAGCGACGCTGGAACCGCTGGTCAGGGCGCTGGAGCCCAAGGCAGAGATCAGCGACCGTCCGCGCTTTTCCCACCTCACCCATATCGGCCCGCGCAAGCTGTCGCGCCTGCCGCCACGCAGCGCGGTGGTCGCTTTCGGGACCGAGCAGGTTTACACGGCGGCAGAAATGCTGCGACGTTTTCGCGGCGGCGCAGCGGTGGTGATGGGCGCGCTCAGCCCCGAGACCCGCAACCGCCAAGTCGAATTGTTCCAGTCGGGCGAGGTCGATTACATCGTCGCCACCGATGCCATCGGCATGGGGCTCAACCTCGACATCACCCATGTCGCCTTTGCGGGCCTCACGAAATTCGACGGTGTGCGCAAGCGCCGTCTGCTCCCTGCCGAAATGGCGCAGATCGCCGGGCGGGCGGGGCGGCATCAACAGGATGGCACGTTCGGCACGCTGGCAGGCGGTGGCAACCGCCCCGGCCCGACACCCGAATTCACCGACGAGGAAGTCTACGCCATCGAGGAGCATCGTTTTGCGCCGCTCACCCACCTGTTCTGGCGCGAAAGCGACCCGCGTTTCGACACGCTCGGCACACTGATTGCCGACCTCGAAGCGCCGCCCCGCCACGATGCGCTGCGTGCCGCGCCCGAAGCCATCGACCTAGCCACGCTGAAACGGCTCGCCGGGGAACCTTTGGCGCGCGATATTCGCGGAGCCGGGCAGGTGCGCCGCTTTTGGGAGGCTTGCTCCCTCCCTGATTTCCGCCAGCGCGGCCCCGATGTGCACGCACGCTTCGTCGCGCGGCTGTGGCAGGATTTGCGCGCGGGCTATATCGGCGCGGACTATGTCGCGGCGCGGATATCCGAACTCGACAATATGAGCGGCGACATCGATACGCTGCAGGGGCGCATCGCGGCGATTCGCAGCTGGGCCTATATCTGCCAGCGGCCCGATTGGGTGCTGGCGCGCGATGAAATGGCCGCGCGGGCCCGCGCGGTCGAAGCAAAACTGTCGGACGCGCTGCATGCGCGCCTGACCGAAAGATTCGTCAATCGGAGGACGGCAATCCTGATGAAATCCGTGGGACAGGATGCGGGCCTGTTGCCCATCGCAGTGGACGATAGCGGGCAGGTAAGCGTGGAAGATGAAGCTATCGGCCATCTCGATGGCTTCCGCTTCGTGGTCGATCAATCCGCCAATCATGCAGACCGCAAGATGCTGCTCGCGGCTGCCGAGAAGGCGCTGCCGCGCCTCCTGGGCGAGCGGGCGACGGCGCTGGTCGATGGCGGGCTCGAGGGTGTGGAACTGGCCCAGGGTGCGCTGCGCTGGAACGGGCAGGTGCTCGCCAAGCTGGAGCCGCGCGATGGCAGTGTGCGCCCCGCCCTCACCCCCTCGCGCGAGGTTGCCGCGCTGCCGGAACAAGCCAAGGCAGCATTGCTTGGCGCGCTGGAGGCATGGCTTGCCACAAGGCTGGAGCCGCTCCAGCCGCTCGAGAAAATGCACGAGGCGGCGCGCGATCCCCAGGCCGGGTCGGAGGCGCGCGCGCTGCTGCTAAATCTGATTGCCGGGCATGGCCATGTCACACGCGAGAGGGCTGGCATCGAACATTTGCCGCAGGAACTGCGCCCCTATTTGCGGCGTCTTGGCGTCACCTTCGGCGCGCTGGATATCTTTGCGCCAAGTCTGCTCAAACCCGCACCACGCCAGTTGCTCCATGCGCTGGGCGCGGATCGCCGCCCGCTGGAGGAAGCGATGCTTCCGGTCATTCCCGACCGCAAGAAGCTGCCGTCAGGCTATCGCCATGCAGGCAGCCAGGCGATCCGCCTCGATCTGGCGGAGAAGGTCCTGCGCGCCGCGCATGAGGCACGCGCCAAGGTCCAGGGCAGCGGCAAGAAGCAGGATCTGCGCAAGCGCTTCCCGTTCGACATCGCCCTGCCGATTTCGATCGGTTTGGAAGAAGGCAATATCGTGCGCCTGCTGGGCCAGGCGGGCTTCCGCCAGCATAAGGCGCGCGCTTTAGCCGAAGGACAGTTCGGCCCGCCCCGCCCGGATATGTGGGAATGGCGACCTGCACGCCGCAAACCACCAAGGCAGACCAGGCCAGCCTCCGCGCGCGAGGGCAACGCCTTTGCCGCGCTCGGCGATCTGCTGCGATAGGGCGGAGAACGGGTAGGCGTGCGGATCGACCGGCTGCTGTGCTGTTTGCGCTTCGCCAAGACGCGCAGCATCGCCGCCGGGATGATCCGCGACGGGCATCTGCGCTGCAATGGCGAACGGGTGGTGCGCGCCAGCCATCCGGTGGAAGAACGCGATGTGCTGACGATCCCTCTGGCGCAAGGGGTGCAGCTGATCGAAATCCTCGCCCTTCCCGCCCGGCGTGGCCCGCCTGCCGAAGCACGCAGCTGTTACCGCATGCTTGACCCGCAAGCCAAAACCGCCATAGCAGCGCCAAAAGACATCGAGAGCGAAGGACAGATCCGCCCATGACCTATGTCGTCACCGACGCCTGCATCAAGTGCAAGTACACCGACTGCGTCGAGGTATGCCCGGTGGATTGTTTCTACGAGGGCGAGAATATGCTCGTCATCAACCCGTCCGAATGCATCGATTGCGGCGTGTGCGAGCCCGAATGCCCCGCCGAAGCGATTCTCCCAGATACCGAAGACGGGCTGGAGAAATGGCTGGAGATCAACACCAAGTTCTCCGCCGAATGGCCGAACATCACTGGCCAGAAGGACCCGCCCGCCGATGCCGACGAGCACAAGGGCGAAGAAGGCAAGTTCGACAAGTACTTCTCCCCCGAACCCGGCGAAGGCGACTGATCGATTCGCCATATCCGGGCGCGGGCCGACGACGCCTGAATTGCGACCAGCCTTTTAAAAAACACAGCGACTCGCAGTTTTCTTGCGGGTGTGCTATATAATGCAACAACTGCACTGGCCCCGGTCAGGCAGACGATTGTAGGTTGAAAGGCAGGACGTCCCCCTCAGCAGTGATTCCCGGCTCCCGTGTGCCTTCGGCCACGGCGAGGCTGGTGCATCGCATGAGGGCCCCGGCATCCGGCCTGGAGGCATAGGAAAGGACATTCCATGGCGAGCAAGGCAGATGCCTTCGATGTCGGTGACTACGTAGTATACCCCAAGCACGGCGTTGGCCGCGTGATCGAACTGCAGAGCGAGGAAATCGCCGGAATGCAGCTCGACCTCTACGTCCTCCGCTTCGAGAAAGAGCGCATGACGCTGCGCGTTCCGGTGAACAAGGTCGAATCGATCGGCATGCGCAAGCTGTCGAGCGACAAGGCGCTGAAAGAAGCGATGGAAACGCTCAAGGGCAAGCCCAAGGTCAAGCGCACCATGTGGAGCCGCCGCGCGCAGGAATACGAAGCCAAGATCAATTCGGGCGAAATCGTCCTGATTGCCGAGGTTACGCGCGACCTCTTCCGCCCGGAAGATCAGCCGGAACAAAGCTATTCCGAGCGCCAGATTTTCGAAGCGGCCTCCAGCCGCCTTGCACGCGAACTCGCCGCGATGGAAAAAACGGACGAGCCGACCGCGCTGGAGAAAATCCTCGACGTGCTGCGCACCCACGCGCCGCAATATTACGAGAACAGCGAAGACGCCTAAGCCTGCGATTCGACGCATCCGAAAGGGCCGCCTCCCCGACAAGGGAGGCGGCCCTTTTCCTATCCAGCGCAAACAGCATGCCTTGAAGCCACCCGATTGGTGTATTATATCGCCAACACGCAATGGAGGGAATCATGCTCAAGCACCTGTTCAAAACGCTGGCCCCGGTGGCCGCCCTTGCCATCGGCACGCTGACGGCGGGCTGTGGCGACATCAAGGTCTCGCTCGGCGATGACGATGGCGTCCCGCTGGGCGATCTCGACATGACAGGCGCGGCCCCGACATCGCTGGTGCTCGCCGGACCCGACAGCGTCGTGGTGACCAAGGGCGACTCGCTCGCCATCACGGTGGAAGGCGATGAAGACGTCAAATCCGCCATGCGCTTCTCGCTCGACGACGATACGCTGGCAATCGCGCGAAGCGACGGTCGCAATGTCGACGGCACGGCCACCGTGCGTGTCACCATGCCGAGCCTCAACGCCATCGTGCTCGCGGGATCGGGCGGCATCGCCGCTGAAAGCATGGCCGACAAGGCCGATGTCACCATTGCCGGAACGGGCCGCGTCGATGTGGCGCGAATCAAATCCGACACGCTCGAAGTCACCATTGCCGGCAGTGGAACATTCGCTTCGGCGGGCAATGTGCGCATGCTCGACCTCAACGTGATGGGTTCGGGCAGCGCAGAGCTCGATGAAATGCAGGTCGAAACCGCCGATGTGAACATCATGGGCTCTGGCGAAGGCGCGTTCGCATCCGACGGAACGGTCGAGGCCAATATCATGGGTTCAGGCGAAGTGACGGTGTTCGGCCGCGCGAATTGCGAAGTGAAAGCGATGGGTTCGGGCAAGCTCAACTGCCGCAATGCCGAACCCGCAGACGCGACCGAGGAATAACGCTCGCCCGCGTTCATTGCCGCGCAACTGCATCCGGCGTAAGGTGCGCGGCGATGAAACCTCTTGCCACCCTCGCCCTGTGCGCCCTCGCCAGCACCGCCACCACGGGCTGCATTGCGCGCACCGCGCTCGATGTGGCGACCCTGCCGGTGCGCGCTGCCGGCAAGGCAGTGGACCTTGCAACCACCAGCCAGTCCGAAGCGGATGAGAAGCGCGGTCGGGAAATTCGCCGGCGCGAGGAACGCCTGGCCAAGCTCGAGCGCGAATATCGCCGCCAGGTCGAGGATTGCGAAGACGGCAGCCGCAGCGCCTGCGAAAAGGCGCGCGAAACCTATGCCGAAATGCAGGACATCCTGCCGACCATCCCGGTCGAACCCGAACGCTGACCCTTCCGGTCAGTCCGGCCTGTCAGTCGGGCGGCGTCGCCGCGCGCCGCAGCCGGTCGTTGATCGCCAGCCCGACCCCGAACTGAGGCACGGGCGCCACTGCAATGCGCGCCCTAGCCGAGCGCGCGCCATCGTGCAGGCAGGCATAGAGCCGCGCAGCTGCTTCGCCCAGATCGCCTGTTGCCGACAGGGTCACATCCCCCGGAACGTCTCCGAAGCCGATGAGAAACTCGTCCGGCTCTGCATCCAGCGCATTCAGCCGCACAAGCTTGCCCGGCGCATAATGGCTGGCGAGCTGGCCGGGTGCTTCGATTGATGTGCGCGCCCCACCGTTAACCGAAGTCGGTCCGGGGATCGACGCGCAATCATCGAAAAAATGGGCATGCAGCGCCTCCACATCCACCGGGCCGGGGCGCAACTCTTCCCAAGATCCATCCCCGCGGATCGCGAGGATAGTCGATTCCAGCCCCTGCGCGCACGGCCCGGCATCGAGCACGAGCTCGATCCGCCCATCGAGCGATTCGAGGACGTGGTCGGCAGTGGTTGGGCTGATAAAGCCGCTGCGATTGGCCGATGGGGCCGCGAGCGGGAAATCGCATGCCGCAAGGAGGGCCTGCATAACCGGATGCGCCGGGGCGCGCAGGGCGATCGTGTCCAGCCCCGCCGTCACTGCGTCGGCCAGTGCTGCCTCCGCACGCCGGGGAAGAACCAGCGTCAGCGGCCCCGGCCACCGCGTGTCCATGATCGCATCGGTCAGCCCGTCCACTTGGGCATAGCGCTTGGCCTGCGCGGCATCGCGGACGTGGACGATCAGCGGATTGAAGCTCGGCCGCCCCTTGGCTTTGTAAATCTGGGCGACCGCCTCGTCGCTGTCGGCGCGCGCGGCGAGGCCGTAAACGGTTTCTGTCGGGACCGCCACGAGCCCCCCTTCGCGGAGAATCCGTGCGGCGAGGGCGATTCCCTCTGCATCCGCCAATCGCGTTTCCGTAGCGTTCTTGCCGCGCATGGCCCGGGGCTATATTCGCTCCGTCAACAAAGCCAAGAGGACTTCTCGTGACCTATTCCCCTGCGACCCAAGACCAGCTGCTCGCCATTCGCGTCAATGCGGGCATCGAAGAGCTCGCGCAGAGCGAACGCTTCGCCGCTGCCGAACCCGATATGGTCGAGGCCATCGTCGAAGGCGTCGGCCAGTTCGCCGCCGGGGAATGGGCCCCGCTCAACCGTGTGGGTGACGAGGAAGGCGCGAAGCTGGAGAACGGAACTGTCCGCCTGCCCGACGGGTTTGCCGCGGCTTACGACGCTTACGTCGAACAGGGCTGGAACGCGATTGCCAGCCCGGCGGATTTCGGCGGCCAGGGCCTGCCCTTCACGCTCGCCTGCAATGTCCTGGAAAATCTCGGCACGGCGAACATGGCCTTCAACCTGCTGCCCATGCTCAGCGTCGGTGCGATCGAGGCGCTGGAGCATCACGGCAGCGAGGCTCTACAGCAGAAATATCTTCCGAAACTGGTGAGCGGCGAGTGGTCGGGGACGATGAACCTGACCGAGCCGCAGGCCGGGAGCGATGTCGGCGCGCTGCGCACCACCGCCACGCCAATCGAGGATGGCGAACATGCCGGGAAATTCCGCATCGCCGGGCAGAAGATCTATATCACCTGGGGCGAGCACGACCTCTCGAAGAACATCATCCATCTGGTTCTCGCCCGCCTGCCGGGCGCACCGGAGGGAACGCGGGGTATCTCGCTGTTCGTCGTGCCGAAATACCATGTCGATGCCGACGGCACGATCGGTGCGCGCAACGATGTGCAATGCGTCAGCATCGAGGAAAAGCTCGGCATCCACGCCTCGCCCACCTGCGTGATGAGCTATGGCGACAATGGCGAATGCATCGGCGAGCTGGTCGGCGCGGAAAATCGCGGCCTCGCAGCGATGTTCACGATGATGAACAATGCCCGCATCAATGTCGGCAACCAGGGCGTCCAGATCGGTGAGCGTGCGACGCAGCAGGCCGTGGCCTATGCCTCAGACCGCGTGCAATCCGCGCGCGCCGGTGCAGCCGACAAGACCCCGGTGGCGATTGCCGAACATCCCGATGTGCGCCGCATGCTGCTGCGCATGAAGGCGCTGACCGAAGGCGCGCGGGCGCTGCTTTACTACACTGCCGGGCAGGTCGATCGCGGCACGCTGGGCGATGAAGCCGCGGCGATGCGCGGCGAAGTGCTCACTCCGCTCATCAAGACCTGGGGGACCGATATCGGCATCGAAGTCGCCAGCCTCGGTGTGCAGGTGCATGGCGGCATGGGCTTTGTCGAGGAAACCGGCGCGGCGCAGCATTGGCGCGATTCGCGCATTGCGCCGATCTATGAGGGGACCAACGGCATCCAGGCCGCCGATCTCGTCACCCGTAAGCTGGCGATGGATGGCGGCGCGGCTCTGACCACGCTGCTCGAAGATGTGGCGCGCGAATGCGCAGAGGAAGAAGCACTGTTCGCGCTCGCCGGGGATTGCGCAGCCGTCGCCCACTGGATGCGCGAGGAAGCGAGCCTCGATGACCGGCTGGCAGGCAGCGTGCCTTTCTGCACGATGACGGCGGTCGCCGTGGCAGGGTGGCAGATGCTGCGCCAGCTGCGCGCACTCGAATCGGGCGACAATGCGGCCCAGCGTGCCTTCAAACTCGCCACCACACGCTTCTTCATTAACCGGATCGTGCCCGAAGCGCGTGGGCTGAAGGCAGGCGCGATTGCGGGCGGCAGCGCGCTTTACGAAGTTCCTGCGGAGATGTTCGCCGCCTGAGCGCGCGCGTTACCTATACCGCGAACAGCCGCGCGATCAGTTCGCCGGCTGTTCGCGGGCGAAATCGTCTGCACCGAAGACCGCGCGATTGCCACGCAGCTCACGGCGCGGCGGAATGCGGCCCGAGCTCAGCCGTTCGATCCCGGCCTGGCCCTGCGCACCCGGCGCAATCACTCGCCAGATGATCCCGGCAGTATCGTCGCTGACCAGCAGTGCGCCGTCGCCAGCCCATTCGACCCAGGTCGGACGTCCGCGCGTGGTCCCGTCATCCTGGAGGAAACCGGTCAGCACGGGCACGGGCTTGCCGGTCGGATTGCCGCGTTCATCGAAAGCGACATAGACGACGTCATAGCCGGAGGCTGGCTTGCGGTTCCACGACCCATGACGCGCGATGAAAGCGCCGCTGGCAAATGCGTCACCCATCTTTGCGCCTTCCGCGCTGAACACCAGGCCGAGCGCCGCCACATGCGGGCCAAGCGCGTATTCGGGCTTGCGCGTGTACTCGGTGAGATAGGCAGGGATCGGCGCATCGACGCGCTGATCGATATTGTCGCGCCAATAAACCCACGGCCAGCCATATTGCGCGCCCACCGGCACATTGGTGAGATAGTCGGGCACAAGGTCGGATCCGAGCATGTCGCGCTCGTTCACCGTAGTCCACAGCTCGCCCGACCAAGGATTGAAGTCGAGCCCGTTGGGATTGCGCAGGCCCGCACCAAAGATACGCTGGCGCTTCGTCTCGAGGTCGAATTCCCAGATCAGCGCGCGGCCTTCTTCGACGTCCATGCCCTTTTCGCCGATATTGGAAACCGACCCCACCGCGACATAGAGCCTGTCGCCATCGGGATGCAGTTCCAGATTGCGCATCCAGTGGCCACCGCCCGGCGCGAGATCCATCAGCTTGGTCGGTCCGCTCGTCAGGCTGGTCTGGCCCAAGGTATAGGGGAATGTCACCACGGAATCGTGATTGGCGACGTAGAGCGTGCCATCGCCCCAGGCGATGCCCGAAGGCGAATCGAGCTCATCCGTCAGCACCTGGCGGATTTCCGCGCGACCATCGCCATCCGCATCGCGCAGAAGCACCAGTTCGTTGGCCGATTCGCCGGTCGCCCCGGCCCAGCCCATCAGCAGGTCCGCGATCCATGCGGTGATGCCGCCACCATCCTTTGCCGGGGCGCGGGTGAGCGTGACGAGGATATCGCCATTGGGCAGCGCATACAGCGTGCGCGGATGGTCGAGCCCGTCGGCAAAGCGCCCCACGGCGAGGCCCTGCGCTGCATCGGGCACGGCATCGTCTGCCCAGCCCACCGGCTCGGCGATGTTCACGGTGGGAATGCTCTCTTCTTCAGGCTCTTCGAGCAGGGGATCGGTCCCCGAAACTTCCGCCATGGTCTTGTCGGCCGTGTTGCCCCGAACCACCAAGGCCGCTGCAAAGATCAGCAGCAGAATGATGACGAGAATGGCGGCGAAGATCTTCTTTCCGGTGCTCATATGCGTAGCTTTAGGCGCGCGGAGCACTTGCGGCAATGAACATGCGGCCTAGATAACGCGGATGTACGATTTCAAGCCCGCAGCCGACACTGCCAAGCCGGATCTTTATGCAGATCTTCTCGCCGCCGCCGGGGCGCTGACCGAAGGCGAAAGCGACGGCGTTGCCAATATGGCCAATATCGCGGCTCTGCTGTGGGAATTCCTGCCGAAGGTGAACTGGACGGGCTTCTATCGCGTGGTGGACGGTGAACTCGTGCTTGGCCCCTTTGCCGGTCGACCGGCGTGCATTCGCATTGCGATGGGCGCGGGCGTATGCGGCGCAGCGGCACAAAGTGGGGAAAGCCAGCTGGTCGAGGATGTTCACGCCTTTCCCGGACACATTGCCTGCGATGCCGAAACGCAAAGCGAACTGGTCGTCCCGGTGCTGCGCGATGGCGAGGTCATCGCGGTGATCGACCTCGACAGCCCCGATGCCGCACGCTTCGATTCAGAGGATCGCGACGGGATCGAGGCGCTGGCCGCGATGCTTGCCGATCGCATCTGAACTGACTGAGCACCAGAGCGCCCCAGCGCGCACGACTGCCCCGAAGTGAGACACGCACCTCCCCGCCCTTTTGCGCGGGAGCCTTCCTCATGTTATCTCGTTGTTAACGATAAGGCGCGTTGCAGCGCCTGTTCCAACATGAGGTGAATGGCGATGGCGGCACTGAAAACGGTCCTGAGCGCGGGCGCGGCAATGGCTGCATCGATGGCAGCCCCGGCGGCGGCACAGCACATCTATTACGAGGACGGCGACTATCTCTACGCCGTGCCCGGCCCGGTCGCTTCGCAAAACGATGTGGTGACACAGACGACCGTGACGACCACCGCCGCGCCGACTGCACAGCGCACGATCCCCATGCGCAGCCAGCCCGTGGTCCAGCAAGTCGTGCAACAGCCTGTCCAGCAGCCACGCACCCAGATCGTGATGCCCGCGGCCCCCGCCTATGGCTACGCAGCCCCGCAATACACGACCTATTACACCGTACCTGCCTATGGCAGCTATCCCACCGCCGCGCGCAGCATTCCGGCTTCCTATAATGGCAGCGCGCCCGGCTATCTTCCCAACGGCGCGCAGCTGGTCCAGTTCGATCGCCAGGCGTGGCTCGATGAATGCAATGCGCGGATCGGCCAATATGACGAGAACGACCGGGGTAAAGTGATCGGCGCGCTGATCGGCGCGGCCGCTGGCGGCCTGATCGGCAACCGCGTCGCCGGTGGCGAGCGACTGGCCGGAACGCTGATCGGCGCAGGCACAGGTGCGCTGGCCGGTTCCGCGATTGGCGATGCCATCGACGACCGCAACGATCGCCGCCGGGGCTATGATCGCGATTACTGCGCGGCCTATCTCGACGATTACATGGCGCGCGCCAGCCAGAATGCAGCAGCGACCGCATACGTGCCGGGCCAGCAATACATGCTCGTGCCCGTTACCGTGCCAGTGGCGCAGCAGACGGTGTATCGCGAATACGTCGCGCCGGCGAACTGATATCGGGCGGGCTGAAGGGGTGCGGCATTTCGTGCCGCGGCCGCCCGTAGGCTAGTTGCGCCGCGCAACTTTGGGCGCGGGCGCATCCTGCCCTTCGCGCCCGGCATCGTCATTCGCGATGAGCGCAGAGGGCGCGCACACGATATCGCTGCCTTCCTCACGCCCCATCGCTTCACCCAGTGTCGCCTCACAGCGGAACGGGCCGCGCCCAGCGACCAGGTGTATGTCCTCTCCGGCCACGTTCAATTCGACCAATCCGTCAAAGCCGACCAGCGTAGTTTCGCCCGATGGGTCGAACGTCACCCGCGCACCTGCTGGCACGGGCCGGCCCTGCGGCGTTACAAGGCGGAACATCTTCGGGATGAAGCGGATCACATCCAGCTCCACCAGGCCGACGGCGCGGCGAGGCACGACAACGCGCCGCATCGTTGTGCGCGCCAGCACGTCATAAGGTAGCTTGTCCGCATCGATGTCGATGGTGATCGGGACCTGTTCGGGCACGTTCTCGATCAGCAACAACCCTCCGCGCGCGGTCACCCCGGCCTCACGGTTTTCTCGCGTCACCGTAACCCCGTCGACATCGCCCGTGCGGACCAGCGCATAGGCCCCGCCGCTCTGGTTGCGCGCAAACACCGCGCCGCCTGCCAGCATCAGCGAACCGCGCGCATTGGCCCGTGCCGCAAACTTCCCGTTGACCTGTTCGACCTGCCCCTCGATCCGGGCAAAGCCGACGCGCTTCGACAGCGTCCCCGCCACCCGATGGAACCGCGCATCGCCGCTCACATCGATGGCATAACCGATGTCACCTTCTTCATTGTCGAATTTGCGATAGCTGGCCGAGCCGGAAACGCGTTCGCGTGTGATGTTGGCGGATGCCTGCATGCTGCGCCCATTGCCAAGCTGCATGGAGAGACCGATGAACCCGGTATAGGCCTTTCTCCGCCCCGACCGGTAACCGGCATTCGCGAAAAGATCGAAACGGTCGAACAACCGGGTGCGGAGAGCGAGGTCGAGCGTGTCGCGCCTGCGCTCAACATTGGGGAAACGCGGATCGGGGGCGCTTTCCTGCCGCGCGGCGGAAATCTGGAGCCGCGACTGGTCGGCGAGGTTGAAGGAAAGCTGCGCGAAATAGGTCTGCGGCGGCGGCGGATCGCCCAGCCTGCTCGCCGCATCGCGATATTGCCCGATGGTGCGCACCCCGCCCGCCCGCGCTGAGAACCGCTTGCCGACCGATTCAAGCGAAAATGACGCCAATCCGCCCGTTCCCACCCCGTTTTCATGCGAGAATCTCAGGTCGATCGATGCCAGCGCGACATTCCCGATCACAAAATCGCTCCGCCCGCCTGCGTTCACCAACCCCGCGGTCCATTCGCCGCTGATTTCGGCAGTCAGAACCGAAGAAAGCCCCCGCCTGTAAAAGGCAGAGGCCACCAGATCGCCATAATCGTTGCTCGCTTCGCCATAGCGCCGACGCACAAAGCCGGCATTCACTGCAAATTCCGCCAGGTCGGGGGCGAGCAGGGATCGCGAGGAGTAAAACTGTGTGTTCTGGATGATCTCACGTCCGGTGCTGTCTTTGAGCACGATCGCAACTTCGCCCCGCCCTGCCGCTGTGGGGACGTTGCGCACGGTGAATTCACCCGGCTGGACCTCCCCCACCGAATAGCGCCGGTCTGCGGCGATCAGCTCCAACCCTGTCGGCACGGAAACTTGCCCGACAAATGCGGGGAGCGGTGTCGTCACCAGATCGGGCCGCAAGGCGAAGTCCGAGGCGATCCGAAGGCCGCCGAGGCGCAAGGCGCGCTGGCTTTGCGCGCCTGCACTAACGAAATCCCCTGCAGTGATCACGATGCCCTTGTTTGGCAGTGCGAGTTCCGCCGCTGTCTCGAGCCGTGTGAGAGCGCGTCGCCCCGCACCCGGATGGCTGGCGAGCTGCACCGATGTACCGAAGGCGAAATTGCCCCGGACCAGCGCGGCATCGGCGTATCCCGCCATACGCGCCCTGCCGCGATTGAGCGTCGCCGACAGGTCGTAATCTACGCGCAGCACCGTCAGCGGGGTGCTCGTGCCCGTGCCGCGCGATGCGCCGCGCAAATCGATCAGATTGCCGCCATCCGACTGGCGCAGGAGCTGCACCTCGAGGCGCTGGAGAAAGCGGTCGAACGACCATGTCGCCAGTTCGAGCTCGGCGAGCGCGATGTAGCCCGTCTGCCCATCGGCCACCGGCAGGCCCGCAACGCGCGCATTGTCGGCATCGATGGTCAGTGCGCCATCTTTCCAGGCAAGGTCGACCATGCGCGGTTTCAGCGCACCGTCCACCACGATCTCCGACAAGCCCGGGCCTTCCTCGCCGGTCACCGTCTCCGCCGTCAGATCCTTCGGTATGGCGAAGGGATCGGATTGCGCGTGGGCCGGATTGCCAAGAAAAGCCAGGATCGCTGCCGCGATCGAGGTGAAAAGGGTTTTAGCCGCAGAGACGCTCTGGCGTGGCATTGATCGTCTCGCCATCGACATGGGCGACCACGGTCAGCGGGCCGAGGGCGCATGCGCCCTGCATCGGCCACGCGATCTGCGCCCCGCCATGGACGTACCGCAGCGTGTTGCGTTCTATCGCGACCGGCGCATTGCCCGCCGCGCTTACCTCGATCCGCACGATGCGCGCCGTCTGACCGCCAGAATTGGTCAGCTTCAGGCTGTCATTTGCGAGATGCCATTCGAAAGCCGACGGAACAGCAGTGTCGCGATCGAGAAAAACGGGCAGCGTAAAGCGCAGCCTCGCCTCGGCCTCGCCACCCTGGGTCAATGCGGGGTCGGGAAGCTGGTCAATCGCCAGCCGGAACCGTTTTTCGCCTTCACTCGGTGCGGAGCGCCGCATCAGGCGCACGATTTGCGTCTCACCCGGTGGAATCGAAACTATGGAAGGTGAAATGGACAGATCGTTGGCCGGGCCATAGGCATCTTCGCCATCTTCCTGAGACCAGGCAAACAGCCTGCTCTGGATTGCCAGAACCCTGTCCGATGTATTCGACAGGCGGACTGTTTGCGCGCGGGCATTGGCGTCGAACTCGACCCGCAAGGGGGCGATGTTGAGGCTGGCATTGGTGCTGGGCCGCGCCGAGGCAGCATCTTGCGCCCCAGCAGATGCCGGCAGGGACAGCGCAGCCAGAAGAAAGGATGATCCGCCCGCAAGGATCGTTGCCATGCGGCGCGATGTGAATTTCGAGCGAATCATCCAGGTCTCCTGTTGTTTTAGAAGGTGACGGTGACCGTCACAGTGTCGGTGTAGTTGTCCGCGACCACAGCCGCCGCGCTCGACGGGATCTGGCCATATGCGGTCAGCGTGAACGCCGAGCCCGACGCGGCCGTGCCGGAAACCGTGTCGCTGCCGGAGTTTGCACCCCAGGTCTGCGAACGGCCGGAGTCGCGATAGATGTTGTACGGAATGGTGTCGGTGTTGCTGCCCGTGCCGGCCATGTAGCGCTGGCCCGAGGCTGAATTGCCGCCCGTGTCCAGAGCGACTTCGTAAGCCGCCCCGGTGGTGCAGGTCAGCGTGATGGTCGACGTGCTGTCGATGTCCGCGCCGCCGATCTGGGTCGGCGAACCGAACGCCATCGGCGTTGCCGCGACGGTGCACGAATTAAGCACGTTTACCGACACCGGCATGTCGTTCTGAGCCGTGCCCGCAAAGGCAGGCGAAGCAAGTGCGACCGACACAGCAGCGATCCCGTAAGCAAATTTACGCATGGTATTTTCCCCTAGTCTTCGGCCCGTTGATCCAAGTTAAGGCCGAGCGCCTCCATACGTACGAAATCTTGCGTTTTCCCTAAGGCTTAGATGGAAAACAAAGCCCCGTTTCGAGGTCTTTTCTCGCCTATCGTGGTTAAATTTGGGTAAACGCCATTTTCGGCCCGTTGCCCTCGGAATGACGGAATTCCGGGCTTCTCTCTGCGCCCTATATATAGAGCCAGCCAGCGAGCACCGATTTACGTATTTGCAGGTTTTTAACGGTATCCGTTGGGCATGGACCGGGGATTTTCGATGAAGCCGCGATGGGCGGCCGGAATGTTCGCGCTGGCAGCAGGGGCGATGCTTCAGCCTGGCAGCGCGCATGCGCAGGCCAGTTCCGATCTCCAGATCAGGGCGACGGTGGAGGACAACTGCACCGTCCTCACCTCTCCGCTCGACTTCGGGGATGTGTTTTGGATCAATTTCGGCAATCGCGACGCAACCGCGACGATCTCGCTCAGTTGCACGGCGAATTTGGATTATGTCGTCACCATCGACAACGGCCAGCACTTCAACGGACGGCGGCGGATGTTTTCGCCCGCCGTCAATCGCTACGTCGCATATCAGGTCTACACCGATCCGGTGCGCACGCAGGTCTGGGGCTCGGATGTCGCCCAAGGACAACCCGGCAACAGCGGAGCGAGCGGGCAGAAAACGCTCACCGCATACGCGCGGATACCGGGATTTAGTCTAATCTATCCAACAGGTTACACCGATACACTGACCGTGACTGTGCATTTCTAGCGATGCGTCAAATCTCGCCGCCGGTCAGGCGCTGGCACAGCAGATCGAGCTGGTCGAGCGTGCGGTAAGCGATGGACACCGTCCCAGTGCTCGCGCTCGATCCGGGCTTGATCTTCACCGACATGCCAAGAAACTCTTCGAGATGGGCCTGAACCGCCGCCAGATCGGCGTTGTCGGCGGATATAGGGGTGCCACCCCCTACCGGGCGCGCGGTTTTTTTCGGCGACGCACCCTTCGCCAGGCGCTCGACCTCACGAACCGAAAGCGAATCGGCAACCGCTGTTCTGGCGAGGTCAGACGCGTTCTCGTTGCCGATCAGGGCACGGGCATGGCCCATGGACAAATCGCCAGCCGCAAGAAGGTCCAGCACGTCTTCGGGCAGCGCCAGCAAGCGCTGGAAATTCGCGACATGCGAGCGCGACTTGTCGACCATGCGGGCGATCTCCGCCTGGGTCATTCCTTCGTCTTCGGCGAGCTTGTGATAGGCGCGCGCCTCTTCGACCGGGTTCAGATCTTCGCGTTGCAGGTTCTCGATCAAGGCTAGTGCCATGACCTCCCGCTCATCGAGTTCGCGCACGATAGCCGGAATCCGGTGGAGACGCGCCCGTTGTGCCGCCCGCCAGCGGCGCTCACCCGCAACCAGCTGGTACTTGCCCTTCCACGGGCGAACGATGATCGGTTGAATGACACCGCGCGCCTCGATGGACGCAGCCAGTTCGGCCAGCGCATCCTCATCGAAATGGGTGCGTGGCTGTCCGGGAAGCGGAGAAATTTGCGAAACGTCGATATTTTTCAGACCGGTAACAGGTTCGTCAACCGACACGTCCGACGATGAGCCTGAGCCCTGTGCGGGCGAGAAACCGGTTTCGGTCGCAACTTCTTCCGTGGCCCGCCGCGCGAGCGGTTCTTCGCGGCGCGTTTCGCCCATCAGCGCGCCAAGGCCGCGGCCCAGTTTGCGGCGCGGAGCGGTTTTCGCCTGTTTTTCGTCGGTATCGCTCATGCTGCTTTCCTCCGTTCGGGAAGACGCCCGATCAGTTCCCGCGCCAGTGCGATATAGGCGCGGCTGCCGGGACAGGCGTGATCATAGATAAGCGCCGGCAAGCCGTGACTAGGTGCTTCGGACAGGCGCACATTACGCGGAATGACTGTTTCGAACACGAGCCCGCCCAGACAATCTCGCACATCGTCGGCAACCTGATCGGTCAGGCGGTTGCGGCGATCGTACATCGTGAGGACCACTCCAACGATCCCAAGATCGGGATTGAACCTCTCCTGCACGCGTTCAACGGTTTGCAGCAGCTGCGACAGGCCTTCCAAGGCAAAGAACTCGCATTGCAGCGGGACGAGCAGCGTATCGGACGCGCCGAGCGCATTTAGCGTTAGCAGACCCAGCGACGGCGGACAGTCGATGAAGCAAATATCATAACCCGAACGCCCGGGAGCCTGCGCCACCTCCAGTGCACGCGCCAAACGGCTCGAGCGATCCTGAACATCGACCAGTTCGACCTCCGCACCCGACAGGTCTTGTGTTGCCGGAATGATATCGAGACCCGGTATTTCCGTCGCCTGCGCGCAGTCGGCCAGATTGGCTTCACCGATCAGCAGGTCGTAGGTGGATATCTCACGCGCCGCGTTCTGCACTCCAAGGCCGGTGGAGGCGTTGCCCTGTGGATCGAGATCGATCAGCAAGGTCTTCCAGCCCGTCGCTGCCATGGCTGTGGCGATATTGATGGCGGTGGTGGTTTTGCCCACCCCACCCTTTTGATTGGCGATCGCAACGGTGATCATCTGGGCATCTCCACAAGTCCGGTCCCGACGACGATCCCGGCGTCTGGCGAAGTGAGCGATTGTTCCACGTGAAACATCTGGCGCAGTCTCCGAGGCAGTTCCTGCACTTCCTGCGATGCCGAGCGCCCTTTGGGCAAGACCCATTGTGTACGCTTTGTGGAGAAGCGTGCGGATAACCGGAGGAGCTTTTCGAGCGGCGCGAAGGCACGCGCGCTGATGACGGCCGCCTCGAAGTCGTCGACCAACTCCAGACGCGAGCCGATCACGGCGACATTGTCGAGCGCCAGTGCCTCGGCAGCGCGCTCCAGCCACTCGACCCGCTTTGCACGGGATTCGACCAGCACGACCTGCTGCTCTGGCCGCAGTACGGCAACGACCAATCCTGGAAAACCCGCACCGGCGCCCAGATCAAGCCACGGTGCTGTTTCACGTGAAACATGTGCGAGAAGCTGCGCGGAATCCGCGTAGTGGCGCACCCAAGCGTCGTCCAGCGAGCGTGCTGCTACAAGGTTCTGCCGCTCGTTTTCGTCGACCAGAAGGGCGTGAAGGCGCTCCACCTTCTCCTCCGCCTCGCGGCCGCCATGTTCGCGGATCAGCCCGCGCGCGTCAGATTCATTATCGATCATGCGGCAGCGGCGTTCTTCTGTTCGCGGCGGAGCTGGACTAGGATTGCCGACAACGCGGCGGGCGTCACACCCGAAATCCTGCCCACCGCAGCAAGGCTGGTCGGTCGTGCAGCGCTCAAGCGCTGGACCATCTCGTTCGACAGTCCAGGTATTCGGTCGAAACCGAAATCGCGCGGAATGGCCAACTCCTCGTTTGATTTGAGGTTTCGCAACTCGGCATCCTGGCGGGCCAGATACGGCGCGTACCGGATGTCCTCGAACACCTCGATCCCAGCAGGCTCGGTCGGGTCGTCACTCGCGGCGAGATACGGGACAAGCTCCGCCGGCTGCGCACGACCGGTCGCGATCATCGCCGTGAGCGGCTTGCCCCCCTCACCCTTAGTCTCTGCGAAAATATCCGCCCACTGTTCGAGCCGCTGCCGATAGGTTTGAAACCACTCCTCGCGCTGTGGTGCGATGCAGCCCGCCTCCAGGCCCAGCGGCGTCAACCGCGTGTCCGCATTGCCGGCCCGCAAACGCAGGCGATACTCTGCGCGCGAGGTCAGCATTCGGTATGGCTCGCTCACCCCTTGGAGGGTCAGGTCGTCGATCATCACCGCGATATAGGAATTGCTCCGGTCGAGTCGCGGCGGCGCGCGACCGATTTGATGCGCGGCCGCGCTCAGACCGGCGACAAGACCTTGCGCCGCCGCCTCCTCATAACCGGTCGTCCCGTTGATCTGACCGGCGCAGTAGAGTCCGGGAATGGCCCGCACCTGCAGGTCGTAATCGAGCGCCCGCGGGTCGATATGATCATACTCCACCGCATATCCGGGAACCTCCATCACCACCCGTTCCAGCCCCTTCATGCTGCGCAGCATGTCGAGCTGAACGTCCTCGGGCAGCGATGTGCTGATCCCGTTGGGATAGACGAGATGCGTCGACAGACCCTCGGGCTCGAGAAAGACCTGATGCCCTTCCCTGTCACCGAAGCGATGGATCTTGTCCTCGATCGACGGACAATATCGCGGTCCTTCCGCCCCGATCGCGCCGGAAAAGAGCGGTGACCGGTCGAGATTGGCGCGAATGATGTCGTGGCTGCGCGCATTCGTGCGGGTGATCGCGCAGAACACCTGCGGATTGGCGCGCGCCTGTGTGAGCGATGACATGGTCCAGAAATCGGCGTCTGACGGTTGCTCTTCGAGCGCCGCCCAGTCGATGGTTCTCCCATCGAGCCTTGGCGGTGTACCCGTCTTGAAGCGCCTCATCGGCAGCGCCGCATCGCGCAGCTGCCCAGCCAGGCGATGGGCGGCATTTTCCCCGATCCGCCCGCCTTCCATGCGGACCTCTCCCCGGAACAGCACCCCACCAAGGAAAGTGCCCGTGCACAGGATGACACGCGGCGTAGCGAGGGTGGAGCCATCTGCGAGGCAAACCCCGGCGACCCGCCCGCCATTCAGCGACAGCGCGGCAACTTCCCCGGGGATCAGGTCGAGGCCATCCTGCGCATGCACAATGCGCTGCACCTCCGCCTTGAATAACATCCGGTCTGCCTGGACGCGCGGGCCCCAGACCGCACTCCCCTTCGAACGATTGAGCATGCGATAGTGGATCGCCCCGGCATCCGCCGCACGGCCAAGCACGCCATCCAGCGCGTCAACCTCGCGAACAAGATGACCCTTGCCAAGCCCGCCGATGGCAGGATTGCAGCTCATCGCCCCAACCGCCGCAAGATCGAATGTAACGAGAGCTGTACGCGCGCCCATGCGCGCTGCGCCGCAGGCGGCTTCGACCCCGGCATGACCGGCGCCGACGACGATGACATCGTATTGCTGCATGCAGCGCTCGATACTTCCCTATCGCCTCAGCGTCAAAGCATGTGTTTCACGTGAAACATCACTTGCCGATGCAGAAACGGCCAAACAGTGTGTCGAGCATATCCTCGGTCGATGCGCGCCCAAGCAGGCGGTCGAATGCGATGCGCACTCGCCGCAACCCTTCACCGACCAACAGAAGATCGCTTTCATCCAATAAAAGGTCGAGACCGCCCAGCGCCTCGCCGAGCAAGTTGCGCTGGCGCTCGTTGAGTGCCGCCTGCCCCGGCTTGGGGAGAAGCAAGCGCGCCTCCGCCACGATCCGCGCGGTCAGCGCATCAAGCCCCGCGCCGGTTACAGACGAAACCTGAATGGCTGCATCGCCCTTTACGCGCACACTTCGGGTATCAGATAAACTTTCCACTTCAATGCCTCCAGCCGGCCCCTCGCCTTGAGGGCCAAGCCAGAGCACGATGTCCGCGCGATCCATCTGGTTGCGGCTGCGTGCGATACCAAGCGCTTCGATATCGTCGCTGGTGGTTTCGCGAACGCCTGCCGTATCGACCAGGATCAATGGCACACCGCCCAGCGCAACGGGCCGTTCGATAAAGTCGCGGGTCGTCCCTTCCGTCGCCGATACAATCGCCGCACTTTCATCGATTAAGGCGTTGAAGAGGCTGGACTTTCCACTGTTTGGGGGCCCGGCAAGGACCACGCGGACGCCATCACGCAAACGCTCTGCCGAAGGGCGTGCGAGAGATTCGGCCAGTTCTGCACGAAAGCACGCCAAATCGTCGTGAAACTGTTCCGGAAGGGCCGAAACGTCGTCCTCGTCGGAAAAATCCAGCGCCGATTCGACCAAAGCGCTCAGGCCAAGCACATCGTCGCGCCATCTTTCCACCTGACGCGATAAGACCCCGCCGAAGCCGGATTGCGCGACTTGGCGCTGCAATTCGGTTTCAGCTGTAAGCAAATCGGACAGCGCCTCTGCCTCGGCAAGGTCGAGCCGGCCATTGGCAAAGGCGCGCCGGGTAAACTCGCCCGGCTCTGCCTGACGCAATCCCTCGAGCTTTCCGAGAGCCCGCGTCACCGCCGCGATCACCGCCCGGCCCCCATGACAGTGCAGTTCGAGCAGGTCTTCACCCGTCGCCGTTGCGGGGCCGGGAAACCACAGGGCCAGCGCCCGATCCAGCACCATGCCTTCTGCGCTACGCAGGGTCCGCAGGCTCGCCATTCGCGGATCAGGCAAAGCCCCGGCCAGCGCCACGCATGCTTTGGCCGCATCCGGGCCACTAACGCGGATCAGGCCGATCGCAGCGGGCGCAGGCCCGCTGGACAGCGCAAAGATGGTGTCGTCCATAAATGGTCCCTCGCGCGCCGGCGCACGCTTACAAGCGGCTCACAACCGCGTGCCCGCAAATGCGATCAGTCTTCGCTGTCCGTCGCAGGCTTGCCCTTGGCTTGGGTGCGTGACGCCTGCGCGCCCTCCATGAAGCTCTGAAACAGCTTGAACCCCGCCTGCCCCATCGGGGCAAGCTGGCGAGCGTAATCCTGCAATTGCTCGGTGTTGGAAACGCCCTTCATCGCTTTCGACATCATGTCGACATAGATGTCGTTCGCCTTGCCGACATCAGGCAAGCCCATGAACGTCCGCGCCTCCTCCGGCGTACAGTCAATTTCGATATGGACCTTCATGCGGCTTCCTCCGTTAGGGTAACACTTGCCTATCTGGGTGTGCTGCGCACAAGAGGCAAGCGCGAAGCCAATACGGGAGAATTTCACGACATGAGCGAGACTGTCAGCATCACCACCTTGAGCGGCGACGACACCTTCACCGGCTATATCGCCCGCCCTGCAAAAACGCCGCGCGCGGCGATCCTGGTCATCCAGGAAATCTTCGGGGTGAATGCAGGCATTCGCCGCAAATGCGACAAGCTGGCGGAGGATGGTTATCTCGCTATTGCACCCGACCTGTTCTGGCGTCTGGAACGCGGGATCGAGCTCGATCCCGATATCGAGCCGGAGTTTCAGCAGGCGCTCGACTGGATGGGCAAGTTCGACCAGGATCAGGGCATCCGCGATATCGAGGCGACCATCCACCATATTCGCGACAAGGAAGGCGTGAAAAAGGTCGGCTGCGTGGGTTACTGCCTTGGCGGGCGGCTTGCCTACATGACCGCCGCACGCACCGATGTGAACGCATCGGTCGGCTATTACGGCGTCGGGATCGATGGGCTGCTGAACGAGAAGCACGCCATCGCCCATCCGCTGATGCTGCACATCCCCACCGAAGACGGCTTTGTCGACAAGGACACGCAGAAGGCCATGCATGCCGGGCTGGACGATCACCCCAAGGTGACGCTGCACGATTATGAAGGGCTGGATCACGGCTTCGCGACCGAATTCGGCAAGCGGCGCAACGAACAGGCGGCCCAGAAGGCGGACGAGCGCACGGCCGCGTTCTTTGCCGAGCATCTCGGCTGATGCAGAACCGGGCGCAGCTGCGCGAATCGTCCGAACTGTTCATGCGGTACGGCCCCACGCTGGTCGTCGCGCTGCTGACCGTCCTGTTCGCGATGACGCCGTGGCTGCGCTGGGCGCTGATCGTCACCGTCCCGCTATTGCTGCTGGCGGTGTATGACTTCTTCCAGCGCCAGCACACGCTGTGGCGCAATTACCCGCTGCTCGCACATATCCGCTGGATCATGGAAGATCTGCGCCCCTACGCCCGCGCCTATTTCGTCGAGGGCGATCTGGAAGGCCGCCCGTTCAATCACCAGCAGCGCGCCCTGGTCTATGCGCGCGCCAAGGGGCAGCTCGATTCGCACCCCTTCGGAACCGAACTCGACGTCTATTCGGACGAGTATGAATGGCTGGCGCATTCGATGGTCCCCAACGACCATGCGCCGCCCGAATGGCGTGTCGATGTCGGCAGCGCGCAATGCGGCAAGCCCTACTCAGCCTCCCTGCTGAACATTTCGGCGATGAGCTTCGGCTCCCTATCCGCCAATGCAATCATGGCGCTCAACAAAGGCGCAGCGGCCGGCAATTTCTACCATGACACGGGTGAAGGCGGCATTTCGCGCTATCACCGATCGCATGGCGGCGATCTCGTGTGGGAAATCGGCAGCGGCTATTTCGGCTGCCGCAACGATAATGGCGATTTCGACCCCGGCCGCTTCGCCGAAAGCGCGCAGGCCGATCAGGTCCGCATGATCGAGATCAAGCTAAGCCAGGGCGCGAAGCCGGGCCATGGCGGCGTGTTGCCCGGCACGAAGGTGACCGAGGAAATTGCCGAAGCGCGCGGAGTACCGGTGGGGACCGATTGCATCTCGCCGCCCGCACATTCCACCTTCTCCACGCCCGTGGGCATGCTCGAATGGGCGGCCAGCTTGCGCGAATTGTCGGGCGGCAAGCCGGTCGGCATCAAACTGTGTGTGGGCAAGCCGCACGAAATTTTCGCCGTGATGAAGGCCATGCTCGAAACCGGCATAACGCTCGATTACATCGTGGTCGACGGCGCGGAAGGCGGCACGGGCGCCGCGCCGATCGAATTTTCCAACCGCGTGGGCATGCCGCTGCGCGAAGGCCTGATTGTGATGCGCAATGCACTGGTCGGGACCGGCCTTAAACCTCAGGTCAAGCTCGCCGCCGCGGGCATGGTGCATTCGGGTGCGGGAATGGCGATGAATTTCGGCCTGGGCGCAGACTTCTGCAATGCCGGGCGGGCTTTTATGTTTGCGCTGGGCTGTGTCCAGTCGATGAAGTGCCACACCGATGCCTGCCCGACGGGAATCGCAACACAGGACGCCACCCGCCAGCGCGGCCTCGTCCCGATGGAAAAGGCCGAGCGCGTCGCCCGTTTCCAGCGCCATACGCTGCGTTCTTTCCGCGAAATGGTGGTTGCGATGGGGCTGGAAAACCCGTGGCAGATCGCGCCCTGCCATATCTCGGAACGTCAAAACGGGGCGCAGTCCGACAGTCTCGACCGGTTGCACCGTTTTCTCGAACCGGGCGAACTGCTCGACTCGCCCGAAGGCACGCCCTACGCAAAGGCCTGGACCGCCGCACAGGCGCATACATTCGGGGAGGCGGCATGTCGGCCGTAGAAGGTTTGAAACGCTGGCACGCAGTGCTGGAAAACGGCAGCAAGGCCGAAGAACTCGCAACCATTGTCCACGAGGATGCGGTGTTCCACTCGCCGGTGGTGCACACGCCCCAGCGCGGCCGCGCATTAGTGGTCGGCTATCTGGCAGCGGCGGGTAAGACGCTGGGCAATGACAGCTTCACTTATGTGCGCGAATTGATCGATGGAACGGATGCGCTGCTGGAATTCACCACCGAAATGGACGGCATCCATGTCAACGGCATCGACCTTATCCGTTTCGACGAGGACGGGATGATTGTCGATTTCAAGGTGATGATCAGGCCGTTGAAGGCGGTGAACAAGGTATGGGAACAGATGGCCGCCATGCTGGAGGCGATGAAGGCGTCATAGTTAGATCACCCGAAATTAAGTCGCCAGCTTCCGTCTCTATAAAGATTGAAGTCCGTCTGCTTGAGAACATCCATACCTATCAGCACGTCGAACCCAACTCTCTGAGCGAGCCTAAACCCGGTCACATCAGGAAATACGTAGGGCAGACCGTTGATTAGTGGGACGTCGGGGAAAAAACCGATCCTGAAGAGATAGGTCGAAGCTACCCTCTCCTCAGTTGCCACCGAGACCGTCTCTCTCCCCAGCTCAACTAATTTCATCTCGGCGATTACACGAGGGGTCACCCAACTCGAGGTAGCACCGGTATCGAGTAGGGCAGCGTAACGCCGATAGGAGAGGTCCATCGGGTCGCGCGAAGCCAAGACCGCTGTATCGAACAGGATGCGCCGTCCATCATGCCGTCCTTCAATCGAATGCAAACGACATGTGCCCGAGTTCTATTGGCTCATCGCTAATGCGCTGCACCGAGAACTGTTCATCTGGAAATTTCTCCAGACCAGCTCGATAGGCTTCGCCAACGTCATCGAAAAACGACACATCTTCGGCGTGCCGGATCAAGACGTAAGAACCGCGATGACTTTTCAGAAAACGACTTAGGTTCCTTCGAAAAAAATCGAAGTTCGCTTCCAGCTCGGATTTTCGTGCCTGTATCATCATTCATCCCCTACATACTGAGATGAGTCGATTTGCGGCAAAACGAAAGACTCCTGCGACGGACCGATTCCTGAGTCAGACGAAATGATTCATAACCGTCACTGGTTCATCGTTTCGAAGAAATCTTCGTTGGTCTTGGAATCCTTCATCTTGTCGAGCAGGAATTCCATCGCGTCGATGGTGCCCATCTGCATGAGGATGCGGCGCAGCACCCACATCTTGGACAGCTTGTCCTTCTCGACCAGCAGCTCTTCCTTGCGCGTGCCGGACTTGCCCACGTCGAGCGCGGGGAAGATGCGCTTGTCGGCGACCTTGCGGTCGAGCACGATTTCGCTGTTGCCCGTACCCTTGAACTCTTCGAAGATCACCTCGTCCATGCGGCTGCCGGTGTCGATCAGCGCGGTGGCAATGATGGAGAGCGAGCCGCCTTCCTCGATATTGCGCGCCGCGCCGAAAAAGCGCTTGGGCCGCTGGAGGGCATTGGCATCGACACCGCCGGTCAGCACCTTGCCCGAGCTGGGCACGACGGTGTTGTAGGCCCGGCCGAGCCGCGTGATCGAATCGAGCAGGATCACCACATCCTTCTTGTGTTCGACCAGGCGCTTGGCTTTTTCGATCACCATTTCGGCGACTTGGACGTGGCGGTTGGCAGGCTCATCGAAGGTCGAGGAGATGACCTCGCCCTTCACGCTGCGCTGCATGTCGGTGACTTCTTCCGGGCGCTCGTCGACCAACAGGACCAGCAGGAACACTTCCGGGTGATTGTCGGTGATTGCCTTGGCGATGTTCTGCAGCAGCACGGTCTTACCGGTGCGCGGCGGCGCGACGATCAGCGCGCGCTGGCCCTTGCCCTGCGGCGAAATGATATCGATCACGCGAGCCGACTTGTCCTTCACCGTCGGGTCGAGCGTATCGAGCGACAGCTTTTCTTCCGGGTAAAGCGGCGTGAGGTTGTCGAAATTGGTACGGGTGCGGACCTGTGCCGGGTCTTCGTAATTGACCGATGTGAGGCCGGTCAGCGCGAAATAACGCTCCCCTTCGCGCGGGGCGCGGATCTGGCCTTCCACGGTATCGCCCGTGCGCAGGCCCCATTTGCGGATCTGGTTGGGCGAGACATAGATATCGTCCGGCCCCGCAAGGTAATTGGCCTCGGGGCTGCGCAGGAAGCCGAAACCGTCCTGCAGCACCTCGATCGTGCCGATACCCATGATTTCTTCGTTATAGTCTTCGTCTTCGGCCAGTTCGCGCAGGATGCAGAACATCAGGTCCTGCCGGCGCATAGTGCCCGCGGCCTCGACGCCCAGTTCTTCGGCCATCGAGACAAGCTCGGCCGGGGCTTTTGCTTTCAAATCCTTGAGATGCATATGTCGTTACTCGGTATTTCTGGTTTGGATGGCCGACAGGTCGATAGCGTCCCTCGACTGTGCGCAGGACAGGGCTTGGAGAAAGCAGACCCGGCATCGTCGCCATGCGATGCCTGTAGTCGGTAAGTGCGATCCAGTTACGATTCCGTCGCAGGGCCGTCAATCGCGAAAGCGATGCTGCGACGCTTCAACGCGATGTTTACCATGACGGCGCACAACGGCCCGATGGACGCCGCCCTGCCGCAACGTACCGGATCGCACGGACGCGCTTCGCTCGCCCCGGAATACCGGGTCGCGGCTGGTATCTGCATGGCCATGGCGCTGCTGTGCGTCCTTGCCTTCCTGCTATCGCCGCTGTCGCATGACTGGCGCAGCCTGGGCCCGATCTGGGCGGCAGTCACAGCGCTGATTGCCGCAGGGGCGGCCGTGCAGCGCGCGCATTCGGTAATGGTCGGCCGGTTTCTCCAGTCGGCTGCGCTTTTTTTCCTCATTTCCTTTGTCGGGTTGCTCGCAGGCGTCATGCTGGCCACCACGGCCCTGCCACCGGTCGATGCACAGCTGGCGCGCTGGGATAAAGCCATTGGTTTCGACTGGCTCGCCGCGTTTTCGTACTGGCAAGCATATCCCGGCGTGCTGGAGACGTTGTCGGTGATCTATGCCAGCCTGTCATGGCAGCCGATCGTCCTGATCGGCCTGCTGGCGGCGGCTGCAAAACCGGGCGCGGCGGGCCGTTTCCTCGCCGCATGGGCGATTGCACTGGCGCTGTGTATGGTGATCTTTCCCTTCACGCCGGCTTACGGGAATTTCGTCGTTCACGGGATCGATCCGTCGCATGCGGGCGGCGTGCTGGTGTCTGCCGGGTGGAGTTTTGCAGACGGGTTCACGCAGCTACGCGAGGGCCAGATCCTCCATATCGATCTGGCCACCCTGGACGGTGTGGTCACCTTTCCAAGCTTTCACACTGCCGGCGCGATTGTGCTGGCCGCAGGATTTGCGCATCTGCGCAGGCTCGCATGGCCGATGTGCCTGCTGAACGCTGCGATGGTGGTGTCCGCCGTATTTATCGGCGCGCATTACCTCGTCGATGTGCTTGCCGGGATCGCCATCGCGCTCATCGCGCTCATCCTGGCCGACCGGCTGGTGTCAGAACGGTTTGACGATAGCGAGCACCACGATCAGCGCCGCGGCCAATCCGGGAACCTCGTTCAACAGGCGTAGCTTGCGCCCTTCCAGGGTGCGCTGGCCATTGGCGAGCTTCCTCGCATAGGCCGACAACCAGCCGTGATAACCCGACAGGGCCAGCACCAGCAGCAGCTTGGCATGGAACCATCCCTGCATCCAAGCACCGCTGGAATAGGCCAGCAGCAGCCCCAGAGCCCAGACGACGATCATCGAGGGTGTGAGGATGATCCTGAGCAGCCGCCGTTCACGCTCGATCCAGACAGTATCCGCATCGCTGCCCGGTTCGCCATCTTCCTGGTGGTAGACGAAGAAACGCGGCAGCATGAACAGGCCCGCCATCCAGAAGATGACGAAGATGATATGGCCGGCCTTGAGCCAGAAATAGGTCATCGAGAGGATTTCCTGCATCGCGGAGGGTTATCTAGGAACCATGTGGCTCCGCGTCACCCCCGCGGTTTGCGAACAGCCGCGATCAGGCGCTCGACATGCGCGATCGGGGTGCGCCGGTCGATGCCATGGCCGAGATTAAAGACATGCGGGCGATCCGCAAAGGCATCGAGAATGGTGGCAACGCGCTTTTCCAGCTCGTCCGAACCGGCAAGCAGCAGGAGCGGATCGAGATTTCCCTGCACCGGCATGTCATCCGGCAACTCCGCAGCAACCCAGCGCGGGTCGAGAGTCTCGTCCACGCCGACTGCATCGACGCCGGTTTCACGCGCATAGGCGGGCAGTTTCTCGCCCGCACCTTTGGGAAAGCCGATGACCGGCGTGTCGGGATGGCTCTGCTTCAGCGCCCTCACGATGGCCGCATTGGGCGCGACCACCCAGCGTTCGAATTGGTCCGGCGCGAGACTGCCCGCCCAGCTGTCGAACAATTGCACCGCTTCTGCGCCTGCATCGATCTGACCGCGCAGATAGGCGATGGTCTGATCGACGATCGCATTGATGATATCCTGCAAAGCGGCCGGATCGCGATAGGCCATCGCGCGCGCATCGTGCTGGTCGCGGCTGCCCTCGCCCGCCACCATATAGGTCGCCACCGTCCAAGGGCTGCCTGCAAAGCCGAGCATGGTCACGCCTTCGGGCAGTCGCTGACGGCACAGGCGCACCGTTTCATAGATCGGGTCGTAGCGTTCCGGCATGCGGGTCAGCGCATCGAGCGAGGCGTCCACCAGCCGCGGCGACAGCTTGGGCCCCTCGCCCGCCAGGAACTCCAGATGCTGGCCCAGCGCGTGGGGAACGATCAGGATATCGGAAAACAGGATTGCACCGTCGAAGCCGAAGCGATCGATCGGCTGCAAGGTGATCTCGCACGCAGCCTCGCTGTCATAGGCCATGTCGAGAAAACCACCCTTCTCGGCGCGCAGGGCGCGATATTCGGGCAGGTAGCGACCAGCTTGGCGCATGAGCCACATGGGCGTGCGCTCGCTTCGCTTACCGTTCAACGTGTCGAGGAGAAGGCCGGGCATCGAAACGGGTCCAATCCAAATAATACTATATATTTATAAGGTTTGATGGAGTCTGTTGGCCCTGTGGAAAGCGGGCATAGCGTGCCCCTGCCCGAATTCTCCCGGATTGAACAGGGATAAACCGGACGCGAATCGTGAGAGCCGTTCGGTCAAGCAAATGCTGTCCACACTATCCCCAGCCTGTCCAAAACCATCGCCACCTGTCCACAAGCCTGCCTGCGAAAGGACTCGTATCGGGCATGGAATTCCTCACCGAACTTGTCGGCAGGTTTGTCCCGTGGTTTATGCCACCGCGTATCCACAGGCTGGGAGCTCGCCTTACACCTATGTCCACGCACCTCCATCTCGTATCGGATTCCACCGGCGAGACGCTGGAAATGGTGGCCAAGGCGGCGCTGGCGCAATTCGATTCCGCCGACATCGTGCGGCATTTCTGGCCGATGGTCCGCTCGCAGAAACATCTTGAGCGGATCGTACCCGAATTGTCCGCCAATCCGGGCCTGGTCCTCTATACGCTGGTGAACCCCGAGACGCGCAAGCGGCTGGAAGAGCATTGCCGTGCCCTCGCCCTGCCTGCCGTGCCTGCGCTCGATGCGGTCACCGCGGCGCTCGAGGCATCGCTTGGGCAGGAGGCGCATGGTCGGCCGGGCCGCCAGCACACGATGGACGAGGCCTATTTCAAGCGGGTCGAGGCGATCCAGTTCACCATCGCCCATGATGACGGGATCGGATGGGAGAACTGGGAAGAGGCCGACATAGTTTTGGCTGGCGTCTCGCGCAGCTCGAAAACGCCGACCAGCATCTATCTGGCCAATCGCGGTTACAAGGTGGCCAATATCCCGCTGGTGGTGGAAAGCCCCCCGCCCGACCTCCTGTTCCGGCTGAGGCATCCGCTGGTCGTGGGTCTGACCAGCGCGCCCGAACGGCTGGTGCAGATCCGGCGCAACCGCCTGCTGAGCCTCAACGAGGGCAGTCAGACGTCCTATATCGACAGTGACAATGTGACCAAGGAAGTCGCCTTTGCACGGCGCATGTATGCCGACAATGGCTGGCCCGTGATCGATGTGACGCGCCGCTCTATTGAGGAGACGGCTGCCGCGATTATCAAGCTTTTGGGCGAACGCCAGCGCAATTCGGATGACGAGATGTTCGAAGGGGTGAAACCGATATGAGCGGATTGTCGCGCGAACCCATCATCCTCGCCTCGGGCAGCGCGTCGCGCAAGGCGATGCTGGCGGCGGCGGGGATCGACTTCGCCGCCATCCCGGCCGATATCGATGAGCGGGCACTGGAAGCCGAAATGGCCGATGTGGAGGCTGCGGAAATTGCTCAGGCGCTGGCGGCGGCCAAGGCGGCTGCGGTGTCCACCACGCATGGAGAGCGCCTTGTCCTCGGCAGCGATTCGCTGGTCGAGGTCGACGGACGCCGGTTCGACAAGCCGCGCAATCGCGAGGATGCCGCCGAGCATCTGCGGTTCTTTTCGGGCAAGGTGATGACGCTGCACAGCGCCGCCGCTCTCGCACGCGATGGGAAGATCGTCTGGATCGCAAGCGATTTCGCCCGCCTGCGCTTCCGCGAGATCGGCGAGGATTTCATCGCGACTTATCTGGATGCCGAATGGCCCGAGGTCGGCGGCTGTGTGGGCGTGTTCCGTATCGAGGCCGCCGGTCCGCATCTGTTTCATAGCATCGTCGGCGACCAGTTCACGATTCTGGGAATGCCATTGCTGCAAGTGCTCGATGCCCTGCGGGATCATGGAGCGATTGCCGGATGAGTGTTACCTATGCCGAGGTGATCGGCGATCCGATTGCCCAGTCGAAATCGCCGACGATCCACGGGTTCTGGCTGGAAAAACTCGGCATCGAAGCCGAATATCGCGCAGAGCAAGTCACGCAGGATGCCTTACCGGGATATCTGGCCGAGCGGCGCAAGGATAAACATTGGCGCGGTTGCAACGTCACCATGCCGCTCAAGCAGGCAGTCGCGGCGCATGTCGACGAGGTGGACGGCACGGCGAAGGCCATCGGGGCGATCAACACGGTTTACCGCGCGGACGATGGCCGGTTGATGGCTACCAACACCGATGCCGCCGGTTTCCTCGAACCGCTGCGGGCCGAAATCGACGCGCAGCACTATTTCCGCATGGCACGCATTCTCGGCACGGGCGGCGCGGCGCGGGCCATTGTGGCGGCGCTGGCCAGGGAAGGCTTCACTCTGGTGCTGGCCGGGCGCGATCCGGCCAAGGCGCGCGCGATCCTCGACGAACTTGCTCCCAAGGGCGAGCATCACGCGGTTCCCCTCGCCCACTTTGCCGACCCGACCGATTTTGCCTTCGACGACCGCGAGGGATGCTGCGATCTGGTGGTCAACGCCTCTCCCCTGGGGATGCGCAGCCAGCCGCCCCTCGCTTTCGACTGGAGCCACGCCCCGCCCCGCTCCATCGCCTACGATATCGTGACCGATCCGGTGCGCACCCCCTTCCTCGAACAGGCAGAGGCCGCCGGTTTCCGCACCGTGGACGGCCTCTCCATGCTGATCGGGCAGGCGGCCAGGGCGTTCGCGCTGTTTTTCGGAGCCGAGGCTCCGCGCGCATTCGATGCGGAATTGCGGGAGCGGATCGCGCCATGACCAAGCCGCTGATCCTTGGCCTCACCGGATCCATCGGCATGGGGAAATCCACCGTCGCGGCGATGTTCGAAGAACTCGGCGTGCCGGTCTTCGATGCCGATGCCGAGGTGCGCGCGATGCAGGGGGCAGGCGGCGAGCTGGTGGCCGAGATCGAAGCCGCCTTTCCCGGCAGCACCGATGACACCGGCGTGCTGCGCGAAAAACTGGGTGCGCTGGTCTTTGCCGATCCGGCGCAGCTCGCCCGGCTGGAGGCGATCGTCCACCCTGCGGTCGCCCGCCGCCGGGCCGCCTTTCTTGCGGCCAATGCCGGGATGCCGATCATCGTCTTCGATATCCCGCTATTGTTCGAGAAAGGCGGGGCAGAGGCGGTCGATCGGATCGTGGTGGTGTCCGCGCCGGCAGAGGCGCAGCGCGAACGTGTCCTCGCCCGGCCTGGCATGACGGAAGAGAAGTTTGCCCACATCCTCTCGCTGCAAACCCCCGATGCGGACAAGCGTGCGCGCGCCGATCATGTGATCGATACCGGAACGAGCCTGGCGGAAACGCGCGATCAGGTCGCCGCGCTTGTCGCCCGGTTGCGCGATGAGGCGGCCTGAACCTGCCCCCTTGCGCTGCCGCGTCTTCGGGCCGATATAAAGTTCAATGCGCGAGATCGTGTTCGATACCGAAACAACCGGCCTAGACCCCAAGACAGGGGACCGGATGGTCGAAATCGGCTGTGTCGAACTGTTCAATCTGGTCCCCACCGGGGCGACCTATCACGCCTATTTCAACCCCGAACGCGACATGCCCGCAGGTGCGGAAGCGGTGCACGGCCTGTCGAGCGCGTTTCTGGCCGACAAGCCGCTGTTTCGCGACAAGGCAGCCGAACTGCTCGAATGGCTCGGCGATGCGCCACTGGTCGCGCACAATGCGGGCTTCGATTTCGGATTCCTCAACGCGGAACTGACCATTTGCGAGCTGGGCGAGATTTCCCTCGATCGCATGGTCGATACCGTAGCCATGGCGCGCAAGAAGCATCCCGGCGCGAAGAATTCGCTCGATGCGCTGTGCACGCGCTACGGGGTGGATCGCAGCCACCGGGTCAAGCACGGGGCGCTGCTCGATGCGGAATTGCTGGCGCAGGTCTATGTCGAATTGCGCGGCGGGCGTCAGATCGGCCTCGAACTGGCGGCGGAAGAGGCGGCCGGGCAAACCGAAACCAGGCAGGTCTTTTCCCAATTGCGCAAGGCCCCGACCGGTGAGCGCCGCGAACTGCGGCCGCATGCCCCGACGCCCGAGGAAAAGGCGCGCCACGATGCCTTCGTTGCCAAGATCGATGGCGCGCTCTGGACAAGCTGATCGAATACGCGCAACCGCCATGTGCAAGGGCGGGTTTGTGCAGAAACCGGGATCGCAAGGATAAAGGAGAACAGGTCACGATGGATATTCGCGTTTCGGGCCACCAGATCGACACCGGCGAAGCCTTGCAGGAATATGTCTCGGACCGGCTGACCGCCGTCGCCGAAAAATACTTCAGTCGTGCGCTGTCCGCCCATGTGACCTTCGGCAAGGCGGCTGGCGGCGCATTTTCCAGCGACATCGTGATGCATGTGAACAAGGGCCTCGTGCTCAAATCCCATGCCGAGGCGCACGATGTGCACCAGTCTTTCGATCAGGCGCAGGCCAAGATGGACAAGCAGCTGCGCCGCTACAAACGCCGCGTCCAGGACCGCCATGAGCAGGCTGCGCATTCGCTTGCCGAACACGAGGCAGCCTATCGCATCTTTGCCGCTACCGAGCCGGAGCAGGAAGAGGACGAGGTTGCCGAGGGCGGCCCCGCAATTATCGCGGAAACCACCGCCGATATTCCCGAAGCCAGTGTTGCCGATGCGGTGATGATGCTCGATCTGCGCGATACCGGCGCGCTGTTGTTCAAGAACGGCGCGACGGGAGAGCACAACATGGTCTATCGTCGGCGCGATGGTTCGATCGGCTGGGTCGAGCCGCGCGCCTGAGCGCGCCACGCCTGCCCGCCCCGCCATCAAAGGAGTGCATTGAAAGTGTCCGCCACCGGAGCGCAGACCCATCATCGCGCGCTGGAGAATCTCTATGCGTCCGCGCCGATCAACGATCTGTTCCAGTCGCGTCTGGAAGTGATCGAGGAAGGCCGCGCGCGGATTCGCTTCTCGGTGACCGAGGCGAGTTATCACGCCGCAGGGGCTGCACACGGCACGATCTATTTCAAGATGCTCGACGACGCCGCGTTCTATGCGGCGAACACGCTGGCGACCGACCGCTTCCTGCTGACGACAAGTTTCAACCTCCATTTCACCAAGCCTGTGCGCGTGGGCGAGGTGGTGGCCGAGGGGCGCTGGGTCAGCGGGCGCAAGCGCGTCTTCGTTGCCGAAGCGCGCCTGGTCGATGCCGAGGGAGAAGAGATCGGGCGCGGGACCGGCACATTCATGCGCAGCCGGATCGCGCTGTCGGGCCTTGAGGGTTACCACCCCTGACATGGATGCGCGGCTTCCCACGCATGTCGAGATTGGCGGCCTGATCCGCGCAGTGCAAAGCGCCGGAGGTTTTGCCACCGTGCTTTCCAAGGGCGAGAGAGACGCCGGGACCGTGCTCATTTTAACCAGAGAGCGTGATAAAAACGCAAGACTCTGGGAGCGCATGCCGCAGCTCGACGGGTCGCGTGCCTTCACCGTGACAAGAGAGCAAGAACCTGAAAATTATCAGGAATTTGAAGAGTATCTTGCGCGTCGGGGGGGGCAGGACCCCGACTGCTGGCTGGTGGAGCTGGAAATCGACGGCGCAGAACGCTTTATCGAAAAAGTTCCCGATTAACTTGACGTAATTACATTTGAGACTATTTGGCCGCCGCAACTCGACGCGAAGGCGGTCTGGATGACAATGGGGTCGACCGGGCAAGCACGCAGACGGGGGATGGCCGGCAGGCCGCAAACGGACCACACATTTTACTACCCCTGAGCGCGGCCATCGATGCCCGCCCGGTCCCAGTCTGCGACAGGTCCATCAACCGCCCAGAACCAACGGATCATGGTTCGCAAGACGACGACTCTCACCGCGGTGGCGATTGCCGCGACAATGTTTTTCACGATCGCAAATGCGGAAGGGACCGGGGCCAATGCCCATGATGTCGATTCCGCCAGCCTTCCCGCCGCAGAGGCCGCCGAGCTGACCGACGAGGTCGTTCCGGTTTTCGTGCAGAGCGAAGTGGTCCAGCCGCTTCCCGAGGCAGAATTCGAAGAGATTTCCGAAACCGAACCCGCTGCGGCTGAAAGCCTGCGCGAACTGGTTTCGCTCACCCCCACCGCCGACAAGTTGTCGGACGAATTGCGCTGCCTTGCAGGTGCGGTTTATTTCGAATCGCGCGGTGAGCCGCTTGATGGCCAGCTGGCTGTGGCACAGGTGGTTATCAACCGCGCCGATTCGAATGTGTTCCCCGACAGCTATTGCGGCGTCGTGCACCAGCGCGCGCAGTTCAGCTTCGTCAAGAATGGCCGCATGCCGCAGATCCGCACGGGCTCGGCAGCGTGGAAACGTGCCAAGGCCATCGCCCGCATTGCCCATCAGGGCCAGTGGGAAAGCGAAGCGAGCGATTCGCTCTACTTCCACGCGAAATATGTCCGTCCCGGCTGGGCCCGCAAGAAACAGCGCCGCGCGGCCATTCAGACGCACGTCTTCTATCGCTGATACAGGCAGGCCGGGCGCGCCGCGTCCGGCCTTCGCCCAATTCGGCTTCTAATCCCGGATTTCGACCCAGACGGGAGCATGATCGCTCGCCTTTTCGCGGCCGCGATGCTCCTTGTCCACGCCCGCCGCCGCCATGCGACCCGCCAGTTCAGGCGAGAGCAGCAGGTGGTCGATGCGAAAGCCGTGATCGCGCTGCCACGCGCCAGCCTGATAGTCCCAATAGGTCCATATCCCGCCTCGCGGGTTGAGCGTGTGGATCGCATCGGTCCAGCCATCCGCCAGCAGGCGGGCATAGGCGTCGCGCGATTCCGGCTGCATCAGCGCATCGCTCGCCATGGCTTTGGGTGACCAGACGTCTTTGTCTTCCGGGATGACGTTGAAATCGCCCAGCACTACGGCGGGCGCTTCCTCGGCCCAGACCTGTGCCATGCGGGCGCGCAGCTTCTCCATCCAGGCCAGCTTGTAATCAAATTTCGGGCCGGGATGCGGGTTGCCATTGGGCAGGTACAGGTTGCAGATGCGCACGCCGTTAACCTCGGCTTCGAGATAACGCGCCTGCTCCCCCTCCCCGTCTTTCGGGCCATCGATGCCGAGCCCGCGCTGTATCTCCACCGGCTGCGTCCCGTCAGCCAGGATCGCGACCCCGTTGAAGCTCTTCTGGCCGTGCCAGATCGCCTTGTATCCGATGGCTTCGAATTCGTTGGCGGGGAAGCCATCGTCCATCGTCTTGATTTCCTGCAGGCAGGCGACGGTGGGCCGGGTTTCCTCCAGCCATTCCTTGAGGCGCGGCAGGCGGGCCTTGATCCCGTTGATGTTGAAGCTGGCGATACGCATGGGCGTTCACTGCCCGATTGCGCGCGCCGCGTCTAACCTAAATCCCGAAGCTGGAGCCGCAGCCGCATCCCGCTGCAGCCTGCGGGTTTTCCACCCGGAATGCCGCGCCACCGAGCGATTCGACGAAATCCACGACGCTGCCCGCCACCAGATCGAGGCTGACCGGATCGACGACCAGACGAACGCCGTCCGTTTCGCTCACCGCGTCATCGTCATCGGCCCCGTCGGCCAGATCGAACGTGTATTGAAAGCCGGAGCAGCCCCCGCCTTCCACCGACAGGCGCAGGATCGCCGGACGCGACTGTTTCTGCGCGATTGCGGCCACGCGCTTGGCGGCGGCATCGGTGAGGGTGAGCGTGCTGGTCATGGCGACGGATGTAAGAAGCGGGGGCGGTTGGCTCAACCCCCGGCCCGATCAACCTGTCGTAATGTAATCGCGCATGGCGCGCGCTTCGCCTTCGACCTCGTCCATCCGTGCCTTCACCAGGTCGCCGATGGAAATGAAGCCGCACATGGTCGTCTCGTCATCGTCGAGCACGGGCAAATGGCGGATGCGGCGGCGGGTCATCAGCGCCATCGCACCGTCGCACGCGGTGTTGCGATCCACCGTGATGGCCGGTGATGTCATCACCTCGCCCAGCGGACGTTCGAGGCAGACTTCCCCCTCTTCGGCGAGGCGATAGATCACGTCGCGTTCGGAAAAGATGCCGACGACCCGCCCATCCCGCATGACCGGGATCGCACCGATGCGCTTTTCCGCCAGCATGGCCACCGCCTCGCGCATGGAAACGTCTGTCCCGCAGGAAATCACCGAACCGCTGGCGCGCCCCTCGATCAGCTTGCCAATGTTCATTCGCACATCTCCCTCTGGCTTTTGCGGGTATTGTGCCATCAAGCCGGTGGTTTTGCCAATCCCGATAACTGGCCGGGCACTGGCCCTGGCAAACTGCAAGGTTGCGCGCCGCCGCCGATAACGCCAAGGCGCAGCGATATGGCAGGCAAATCTCCCCTCGACGATCCCGGCACGGCCCAGTTCGCCTGGGCCCGTTTTCGCAAGGTGATGAAAATCGTCGGCATCGTCACGATCGCGGTGGTCGCGCTCGTCCTGTGGCTTCTCCACGACCCGCAAAGCGAAGCCTCGATCCACTATTACATCGCCATCGCCTTGGGCGTCGCCGGTGTGATGATGCTGGCGGGTGCGTTGATGGGACTGGTGTTCATGTCCGCCGGGAGCGGGCACGATCATTCCATCGACGACTGAGGATCATCCGTCCTCGGTCTGAAGGCGGTATTCCGCGACCGGAACGCCGCCGATCAGGTGTTCCTGAATGATCCGCTCCAGAACGGCCGGATGGCAGGAATGATACCACACGCCATCGGGCCATACGACAGCAATGGGGCCGCCTGCGCAGACCTGCAGACAATCGGCCTTGGTGCGCAGAACCGCCCCGCCCCGCCCCGCCAGGCCCAGCTCCTTCAGGCGGCGCTTGAGATACTTCCACGCCTGCTCGCCATCCTGGCGCGAGCAGCATTTTTGCTTCTCAGCCAAGGCACACAGAAAGATATGCCGCTCCGCCCCCTCGCCGCCGATCTTGGCGAGCGCGGAGGCGGCTTTGTCGATCTGGCGTGAATGCGTCACTCAGGCTTCAGCCAGCGGTCCAGCCAGGCGAACACAGTGTTGTGCCATTGCAGCGAGTTTTTCGGATCGAGAACCCAGTGGTTCTCTTCCGGAAAGACCAGCAGTTGGGCGGGAATGTCGCGTTCCTGCAGCGCAGTGAAGCTTTGCAGGCCCTGCGAATAGGGAACGCGGAAATCCTGCTGGCCAGTGACGACCAGCATCGGCGTCTTCCATTTGTCGACGTGGTTGACCGGGTTCCACCGTTCATACGTGTCGCGCGCTTGGGAATAGCTGCCGCCGAAATCCCAGCGCGGGAACCACAATTCCTCGGTCGAATAATAGAAGCTGCGCATGTCGAACAGGCCGTCATGCTGGACCAGGCACTTGAACCGGTCGGGCCATTGCCCGGCGATCCAGTTCATCATGTAGCCGCCATAGCTGGCGCCCATCGCGCAGGCGCGGCTGCCATCGATCTGCGGATCGAGCTTGAGCGCGGCGGCGAGGCCTTTCTGCAAGTCCTCCAGCGGTTTGCCGCCCCAATCGCGGTTGATCGCATCGGTAAAGGCTTGCCCGTATCCGGTGCTGCCGTGGAAATCGACCGAGATGACGGCATAGCCCTGGCTGGCGACCACGCGCGGGTTCCAGCGGCTCGACCAGCCATCGTTGAACGATCCCTGCGGCCCGCCATGCACATAGAGGATGGCGGGCATCGGGCCTTCCTGCCCTTCCAGCTTGGTGATCTGGCCCCATACCGTGTCGCCATCGGCCCCGGCAAAGCTGAAACGCTGCACCACGACCGGGGCGAGATTGCCGACCTGTTTCGAGGCGACTTCGGTCAGCGGCTCGGCCTGCTTCCAGTTCTCGGACAAATACAGTTCGGACGGCGCACCGATCGAATCGCGCGTGAACAGCACGCGCTCGCCATAAAGCGGCGTGACATTGCCGATATGCGCCTCGTTCCCGGCCATCAGGTCCAGCTTTTCGACCGCGCCGGTGCGCGGGTCGATGCGGAAGGCGGGCGTGTCGAGCACATCCTGCGCAGTCGCGATCAGCCAGCGCGAATCGGGTGTCCACGCCAGCGATCCGATGCTGCGATCGAATGCGTCGGTCAGCGGGGTGCGCACCATGGTCTTGAGATCGAGCAGTTGCACGACCTGCCGGTCCGCCTCGTAACCGGGCCGCGCCATCGCGACATAGGCGAGGTATTGGCCATCGGGAGAAGGCGTCGGCAGCGCATCGAGCGCGTCGTTCGCGTCGGTCAGGTTTTTCGGCGCACCGCCGGAAAGATCGGCCCACCAGATGTCGAGATTGGTGTTGGCCGCTTCGTCCGCGTCAGCCTCTTTCGCAGTGAAATAGACGCCCGAACCGTCCGGCGCCCACGCGACATCTTCATTCCCGCCGAAGGGTGCAGTCGGTGTATCACCGCTCGGCCCGCCATCCCCGGCAGGGCCATCGAGTGCAATGCCGGTTCCCTCGGCGCGGCCATTCACGAGCGGGAAGGCGAAGACGCGGCTGACCGTGCCTGGCGTTTCCCAGCTGTCCCAATGGCGGAACAGGCCGTCTTCGCCCTGATAAAGACGCCCATCGCCGGGGCCAGGAAGATAGGATTTGGCCGCATCGTCGCAGTCGAAGCGCGTGCAATTGCGGGCGATGTCACTCCACACGGCGACATGGCTGCCATCGCGCGCCACGCTGAAGCCGTTTACGGCGCGAGGCAGGTCGGTGACCTGCATGACACTGGTAACCGCGCCGTTCAATGCGACCTTGGCCCGCCAGACCTGATGGGTCGCATCCTTGCCACCATCGGCGTCTTTGGCGAGGTAATAGAGCCAGCCATCGCCGCCGAAGGCCGCCGCGCTTCCTTCGAGCTTGAGCGGGACGGGTTTTGCTTCGGGCTTGCTGAGCGATCGGACCCACAGCTTGCCCTGCCGTTTATAGGTGTCGGCATCGGTCGTGGTCACCGAATAGACCGCCATCGTGCCATTGGCATCGACCGTGGGGCTGCCGAGGCGCGGCATGGTGACAAGGTCTTGCGCGCGCATCGGCGCGGGATCAGCCGGGGTGGTTTGCGCAAGCGCAGGGGACGCCAGCAGCGCGATGGCGGCTGTGGCGGGCATGATGGTGCGGATGTGTGATATCATGCCGCCATGTCTAAACATTCGCGCGGCGCAAGTTAAGCGGCTTTCGCAGCCGCCCGGGCGGTTTTTGATTCAGCTCTTCTTCCCGGCAATGCGGGAGATTTCCGCCTTGACCAGGTCTTCGACCATGGCGGGCAGGTTCGCATCGAGCCATTCGGCGAGCATCGGGCGCAGCATTTCGCGCACCAGGCTTTCGAGCGAGGTTTCGCCGCTGCGCACGATCTGGGGCCGCGCGCCCGGCTGTGACAGCGTGGCCAGTGCCGCAAAATTGTCCCGCATGGCCTTGCGCGTGGCCGATTGGGTCAGCGCATCCGCGTCGAATTCGTCATCATTGTTGGCGGCTTCGGTCTCCAGCATCGCGCCTTCGTCGAGCTCGAGAACTTCCTCTGCCTCGTCGGCGCTCGCCGGTTCGACCGAATCGATCCGTTCTTCGCGCAGGCCGGTTTGCGCACGGCGGCGACGTTCTGCGATCGCACCCTCGCGATTGTCGCGGGCAATCACCTTTTTGATCGAATCGAGGATTTCCTCGACCGAAGGTTCACCGGGATTTTGCATCGCTAGAGCCCCCTGCTGGTGCGAATCACGGCGCGCATGATCGACCATGCTGCGCGGCGCGTCAATTCGTTCGGCCGTCCTCGCGCGGGCCGATCAGCGTATCGACCTCGGCATCGGCTGCCGGAACGTTGCGGGTCGAACTGCCCTGCGCGGCGGGTTCGGGATCCCGGTCGAAATCCCAGATCTTGTTGCGCACCCGCTCGTAATTGGCAGCCGGATCATAAAGCAGGCCTTCGCCGACCAGCCCAAGGTCGCGCGCTTCGGCGCGGCCCATTGCGGCGAGCAGGCTGAACCCGGCGACATAGGCGTTGCGCCGTGCGGTGACGAGCTGGACGCGGGCAGACAGCAGTTCCTGTTCGGCATTCAGCACGTCGAGAATGGTGCGGTTGCCGATGGAATTGGCCGCGCGCACGCCCTCCAGACTAAGTTCAGCGGCATCGATCGCAGATTGCGAACTTTCAATAATGGCGAGCGAGGCCTGCCAGCTAGACCAGGCCGAGCGGACCTGATTGATGACGTCGCGCTCGGTCGCGATGGCGGTTTCCAGCGCTGCTGTTTCGCGCGCAAAGGCCTGGCGCTGGCGCGCGGCGGGCAAACCGCCCTGGAAAATCGGTATCGACATGCGCACGCCCAGATTGGCGGTGGTTTCGCTTTGCGAGACGCCAGCGCGCCCGGTTGCGAGCGTGCCGAAATAGTCGGTGTACTGGCCACCTGCGAACAGGCCCACGGTGGGCAGGCGGCCCGCACCCGCCACTTCGCTGTCGAACCCGGCGGCCTGGGCGCGTTCGCGCGCCGCGAGGATATCGGGGTTCTGTTCGAGCGCCGTGGCAACCGCAGTGCCGACATCTGCCGGAAGGTTCGGCAGTGGAGGCGGGGCCTGAAGATCGGTCGGCGCTTCCCCGACAAGCGCAATATAATTCTCGCGCGCGCCGATCAGGTTCGCCTGTGCGCTGCGCAGATCGCTGCGCGCCACGGCCAGGCGCGATTGCGACTGGGCGACATCGGTTCGGGTCAGGTCGCCGATCTCGAACCGGTCGCTGGTCGCCTGGACATTGACCGAAAGGACTTCGACCTGGTTGGCCGACAGGCTCACCAGTGCCTGGTTGCGCAGCACGTCCATGTAAGCGGCAACGACCTGGCTGAAGATGGCGCTTTCCGTGCCGCGCAGATCCGCCTGGCCTGCGGCGACGCGTTCCTTGGCGGCCTTGATCGAATTCTTGACGGCGCCACCGGAATAGACTGGCACGTTGAGATCGGGCCCAACCTGCAGGGTGCGCGCCGGTGCAGTGAAGCTGTTCGGGGAGTTCTTGACGAACTCGATATAGGTCGCGGTGGCCGAAACGGTCGGCGTGCCGCGCGCCTGCTCGATCGGCACGTTTTCATCGGTGGCGCGCTGTTGCGCCCGCGCAGCAAGCAGGGTGGGATTATCGAGATAGGCCTGGGTCAGTGCTTCCTGCAAGGTATCCGCGTGCGCGGGTGTGGCCGCCGCGACGGCTGCTGCACCGGCCATCAGGCCAATCGAGATGCGGCCCTTGCGCGTTGTCATCAGAAGCTCCAGCGTTGCGGCCTGTCGAACTGGCCAAAGCGCGGCGCGCCGATCTCGGCCAGAGGCATCAGCGCGACCCCGGCATCGCTCTTGCGCCCGGTTGCCAGCCGGGTGACCCCGTTCTCCACCACACCGGTGACCACCCGGCCACCATCGGCCAGCATTTTCGCCAGGGTAGCAGGGATGTGTTCCAGCGCGCCATCGACCAGCAACAGGGTGGCATTGCTGCCCTTGCGCGAAGAACCTGCAGCTTCATCCGCCGTGAGGACGGTGACGCTCTTGACCAGCGGTTCGACCAGTGCGGCGAGATATCCGCTGCCGCCATCGACAATCGTCACCGTGTCATCGGACCCGGGACGCGCCTCGGCTAGCATCATGCCGTGGAAAACCGGCGAGGGCAGGTGGCCGCCATCGGGCAGGCGGATCGCCCGGTCCATATACGCCGTGCCGCGCGCGCTGGCCGGCACGTGGTCTTCACGGGCCACCGCACCCATGCGTGCAAGAACGAAGTCCTCGTTCACGCCGCTGGTGCGCAGCTGGCTGTCGATCATCGCCTTGCGGGCGACGGCAAAATCGGCCTTGGAGGCGGGGTTTTCGAGGGTGGTCGTCATATTCGATCTCTTTGACATGCTCTCTGGCACAGCGATGCGTATTACACAGCTAACACGCCTGCGCAATCCTGCATGCCTTAGGCGCAACACAAATTGCTTCCAAGCGCTTTGACCGATGGCGGTGTACGCGCCTATCGGGGAGCGCAATTCTGCAACATGGGAACACGCGGCGATGAGCGACATGACTGTCATCAAGGAAGAAGACCTGATCGAGAGCGTCGCGGACGCACTTCAGTTCATCTCCTACTACCATCCGATGGACTATATCCGCGCACTGGGCGATGCCTATGAGGCGGAGCAGGGCCCCGCGGCCAAGGATGCGATCGCGCAGATCCTGACCAATTCGCGCATGTGCGCCGAGGGTCACCGGCCGATCTGCCAGGACACTGGCATCGTCAATGTGTTCGTCAAATGGGGCCAGCAGTGCCGCCTCGATTCGACCTCCAGCCTGCAGGACGTCGTCGATGAAGGTGTGCGCCGCGCGTACAATCATCCCGACAACAAGCTGCGCGCCTCGATCCTCGCCGATCCGGCCTTTACCCGGCGCAACACGCGCGACAACACGCCCTGCGTCCTGTCGGTCGAGATGGTCCCGGGCGATACGGTGGAAATCGATGTCGCGGCCAAGGGCGGCGGGAGCGAGAACAAGTCCAAGTTCAAGATGATGAACCCGAGCGACAATATCGTCGACTGGGTGGTGGAACAGATCCCCTCGATGGGGGCAGGCTGGTGTCCGCCGGGTATGCTTGGCATCGGTATCGGCGGCACGGCCGAACATTGCATGAAGCTCGCCAAGCAGAGCCTGATGGACCCGATCGACATGGGCCAGCTCAAGCAGCGCGGGGCCAGGACCGATCTCGAACAGCTGCGGATCGACATCTTCGATGCAGTCAACGCGCAAGGCGTCGGCGCGCAGGGTCTGGGCGGGCTTTCCACCGTGCTCGACGTGAAGATCTACGATGCGCCCTGCCATGCGGCGGGCAAGCCTGTGGCGATGATCCCGAACTGCGCGGCGACCCGCCATGCGCACTTCACGCTGGACGGGTCGGGCCCGAGCTATCTGGAAAAGCCCGATCTCGACAACTGGCCCAAAGTCGACTGGAAGCCCGATGCCGCGGCCAAACGGGTCGATCTCGACAATCTGACGCCCGAAGAGGTGGCGAGCTGGGAGCATGGCGACCGGCTGCTGCTATCGGGCAAGATGCTGACCGGGCGCGATGCCGCGCATAAGCGCATCAAGGATATGCTGGAAAAGGGCGAAGAACTGCCCGTCGATTTCAAAGGTCGCGCAATCTACTATGTCGGCCCGGTCGATCCGGTGATGGGCGAAGTGGTCGGCCCCGCCGGCCCCACCACCGCCACCCGCATGGACAAATTCACCGAGATGATGCTCGACCTCGGCCTCCTCGCGATGATCGGCAAGGCGGAGCGTGGGGCCGATGCCGTCGACGTCATCAGCCGGTTCAAGGTCGCCTATCTCATGGCCACGGGCGGCGCGGCCTATCTGGTCGCCCGCGCGATCAAGGAAGCCAGGGTGATCGCATTCGAGGAACTGGGCATGGAAGCGATCTACGAATTCACGGTCGAGAATATGCCCGTGACGGTCGCGGTCGATGCGGCAGGCAACAACGTCCATACGCTTGCGCCTGCCAAATGGCGTGAGAAGATCCGCGAAGAAGGGCTGCTCCCGGTCAAGTAGATAGTTCGACCAACAGCGCGTTCGGGTCGATGGCGGCACTGGCCATTCGCCCCGCAATGATGCAGTGCGGAACGATTGTGATCGATGAACGCCAGATGAATTCCGGACAGGCGCGGCTGCCGCTGCGCATCGTGCTCGCCTCTATGGTGGGTATGTGGCTGTGTTACTTCCTGCTTATCACCCTGCGCGGCAGCATTGTCGAACTGGAGATGCAGAACGAGCTGCTGTGGCGGCGCGGCCTCGTCTCGCTGGCCGGGGTGGGGATCACCTTCCTGCTCTGGCTGGCCATTCGCTTTGTCGAAGGTCGCTCGCTCGCGCTGAAAGTTGTGGTGGCCCTGATCGCCGCGCTGCCGGCTTCACTGGCGATCGCGCAGGTCAATCAGTGGGTGTTTGCGCCCATCCAGGACGAAATGGCCCAGCGCATGGCGAAGAAGCAGGATGCGCTCGTCTATCGCGACGAGTCCGGCAATCTCCTGATCGATGTGCCAGCGCGCCGCTCGGTCGAGATAGAGGGCCAGCCCGCCGCAAACGAGCCGCCCGCCGACCGCGCCACCTTCGTTCTCGCGCCGGCGCCGACCGGGCTGGATCGCTGGCGGCAGATTACCGATATCGCCATCGGCAGGTATTTCCTGTTGCTGGCCTGGGCGGCGCTATATCTCGCCATGCTGGCAGGCGCACAGGCGCGCCTGGCGGAACGGCGCGCGGGCGAATTCCGCAACGCCGCAAAGGCTTCGGAGCTGCGCAGCCTGCGCTATCAGGTCAATCCGCATTTCCTGTTCAACGCGCTGAATTCGCTCTCGGCCATGGTGATGACCGGAAAGGGCGAGAAGGCCGAGGAGATGATCCAGACCATTTCGAGCTTCTATCGCCACAGTCTGACCGATTCGCCCACCGCCGACGTCGCGCTGGAAGACGAATTCGACCTCCAGCGCCATTATCTCGAGATAGAAGCGGTGCGGTTTCCCGAGCGATTGCGGACCGTTTTCCAGCTGCCTGCCGAGCTGGCGGGTTGCCAGGTCCCGGGCATGATTCTCCAGCCATTGGTCGAAAACTCCGTGAAATACGGTGTGTCGGCGAGCAGCCAGCCGGTCACCATAACCCTGGAAGCGCGAGAGGAATACGGGCGGCTGGTCCTGACCGTCAGCGATGATGGCCCCGGCGAAACGAAGGGACCGGCGATGCCTTCTGCCAATGGTTTCGGCATTGGCCTTGCCAATGTGCGCGACCGGCTGAATGCTCGCTTCGGAGACGAGGCGAGCGTTACGTCAGGCCCCGGTCTGAGTGGATATGAAACCGAATTGAGGATACCGCTGCTGCGTCATGGCTGAACAACCAAGCGACAAATTGCGCACTTTGATCGTCGATGACGAGCCACTGGCGGTGGAACGGATGCAGGTGCTGTGTTCGCGGATCGATGCGCTGTCGGTTGTCGGCACGGCGAGCGATGGGGCGGCGGCGCTGCGCCTGACCGAGGCGCTCAAACCCGATCTGGTGCTTCTCGACATGACCATGCCCGAACTCGACGGTCTGTCGGTTGCGCGCAAACTGGCGTCGCAGGACAGCACGCCCGCCGTGGTGTTCGTGACCGCGCATGACAATTTCGCGGTCGAGGCGTTCGATCTCGATGCGGTCGACTATGTCCTGAAGCCGGTAAAGAGCGAGCGGTTGGAACGCGCGATAAGGCGTGCGGTCGAGCGGCGCGAAACCGCGTCGCAGCCAGCGTCGCAATGGCTCGATGAATTGTGGATTCCGCACCGCTCCGAACTTATTCGAATCGACACCGCCCAGGTCGGTCGGATCGATGCCGAGCGCGACTATGTACGCCTCTATGTCGATTGCGGGGAGGAGGCGCGAACCTACCTGCTTCTGCAGACCATTGCGGGACTTGAAAAGAAGCTCGACCCGGCGAAGTTCATTCGCATCCACCGCTCCACCATCTTGCGGCGCGACCGCATCGTGGGCCTGCGGCATGACGGGCTTGGCGTCTGGTCGGTCGAGCTCGAGGGTGACGAGACGCTGAGGATCGGGCGCACCTATCTCAGCAAGGTCAAGGCCATGGCCGGCAGGTAAGCCCGCATTTCAAAACAAGTTGACCCCGACCGGGGGACTGCAGTCCGGTCGGGGTCAGGGGGGACAATGCTGGGGGTATCAGCCGCCCCGACGCTGCTGCTCTATGACAGCTGCGAACTGGTTCATGGCGTTGGCCTTGAATGTCTTCACGCAGTCGCGGGTGTCGGCGGAGATCACTCGGGTGGCGCTCCGCGTGACGCCGCACACGTCCTTGGCCGCGGTGTCGATCCGCCTTTCAAGAACCTTCACGCCTTTCTTGGTCGACAGATCCAGGTCGTCATAACGTACGGCAGTGTCATCCTGCTGAGCCGAAGCGGCGGTCCCGCCAATGGCGACAGTGGCGAGGGCGAGTGCTGCGATGATCTTCTTCATAAATTCCTCCTCTTTGGGCGGCGGGGCCGGTTCGGGAGGCCGAACCTCGGGGGACTGTAAGCCCGCGCTGCACAAACAGAATTGCGCGCTTACAAATGTAATTGCACGCGCGGTTCGACGGGCGACGGGGCGATTTGGACGAGCGTGCGGGTTTTGCCGACGAACCGCGTTTGGCATCCGGCGAACGGTATGCGATGATCGTTTGTCCATGCTGATTGCGCTCGTATTCCTCGGTGGGGTCCTGAATTTTGCCGCCAACAAGGCGGTTCTGGAAAGCCACCACCCGCTGCTCGACAGTCTTCCCAAGGCGTTGCGTTCCTGGGGAGGGCGTGCGCCGCTGGTCGCGGAATATACCGTGCTGTTCGCAGCACTCGCCCTGGTCGCCTACGGATTTCCGGCGACCGTATGGGTCTATGGCGGCTACACGCTGTTCAATCTCGGCTCGGCCTGGGCCATCCTTACAGGTCGGATCTGACCGCCCGGCGGCAGCCGGGGAACCGCATGCACTCTCTATGGCTTTGGAAACCATGGGACACTTCGAGCGAAGCTGGCTGCTTATCAATTCGGCGAGTGGCAGCAACACACCTGCTGCGGTGGCCGCAGTGCGCAGCGCGCTGGCCGAAGCGGGCCTTGCGCCGGAACGGGTGATCGATTTTCCAGACGATCCCCTGCCCGACCCGGATATGCTCGAAGAAGCAGGCGACCCTTTGCTTGTGCTGTTCGGCGGAGATGGCACGGTGAATTCTGCTCTTCGCGAACTCGATGGCTGGGGCGGTGCAGCGCTGGTCCTGCCCGGCGGCACGATGAACCTTCTCGCCAAGCGGTTGCATGGCGATGCTTCGGTCGAAGAGATCGTCGGTCTGGTGGCGGGTGGCGGTGCTTTGCAGCGCAAGCCGCATGTCATTGCGTGCTCGCAGGGCATCGCCTTTGCCGGACTTCTGGTGGGGCCGGGGACGCGCTGGGCCAATGTGCGCGAGGCCATGCGGGATTTCGACGTGCCCGCCATGCTCGAAGGCGCATCTGATGCGATGGGCGAGATGACCGGCACGGCATTGGTGTGCGCTCGCGATCCCGAACTCGGGTGCGCGGAAGGCTACCCGCTGGTTGAACTGACGCCTGGCGAACATGGCATCCGTATCGATGGTTACCGGGCGGAGAGTGCGGGCGAGTATATCGAACATGGCTGGGCCTTGCTGCGTCGTTCTTTTCGCGAAGGTCCGCATGATCGCTTGGGCGTGGTTGGCAAGCTGTCGCTCGAAAGCGTCGATGGGACCCCACTCGAAATCCTTATCGACGGGGAACCTGCGCAGGCCGAACCGCACGCAACCTTCGAAGTGGCCCCCAGCCCTGTCGATCTGCTAGCAACATGCCATGGCCACTGAACCCAAGCTCCTTTTCCACCTCTCCGACATTCATTTCGGTCTCGAAGACAATCAGGCTCTCGACTGGGTAAAGCAGGAGATCGCCGAACGCAGGCCGGATGCGGTGGCGATTACCGGCGATCTGACCATGCGGGCGCGGCATCGCGAATTTGCGGCCGCGACACACTGGATTCGCTCGCTTGGCGTGCCGACCACGGTCGAAGTGGGCAATCACGACATGCCCTATTTCAACCCGATCGAACGGTTTTTTGCGCCCTACCGCCGGTTCCGGGGCATGGCAGAGATGGTCGAAAGGGAAATCGATCTGAACGGTCTGGCCATCGTTCCATTGAAGACGGCCGTGCGCGCGCAACCGCGTCTCAACTGGTCAAAAGGCTGGATCACGGGACAGGCGCTGGAAAGCTGCCTCAAGGCGCTCGACGCACTGCCCGAAGGGACGCAGGCTCTGGTCGCCGCACATCACCCCTTGCGCGAAGTCGGGACACAAGGGACCGCGCTGACCCGCAATGGCAACAAGGCGCTGGCGGAACTGGCCAGAAGGCCTGTCGCTGCCGTTATCAGCGGCCATGTCCACGATGCCTTCGATATCGAGGAGGCCACGCCCAACGGCCCGGTGCGCATGATCGGGGCGGGCACGCTCTCCAAGCGCACCCGCTCGACTCCGCCCAGCTTCAACGAGCTGAGCTGGGATGGCCACAAGCTCACCGTCCGTGTGCGCAATCTCGAGGATGTGCGAAGCCGCGACATGATGATCGACGATGTGCCCGAAAACGCGCTGCCACCGCGCCAGCCGGGCGAACCGGTTGCGCCGGTGCGGCAGGTTCCGCGGGTCGATCCGCCGGTGCACTGAGCGGGGGACGGGCCAGCAGCAGCGTCCACTGCCCACGCGCCAAAGAAAAAGGGCGGCCCCTTGGGGACCGCCCTTTTCGTATCCGGTAGAACCGAAGTGCCTTAGCGCTTCGAGAACTGGAAGCTGCGGCGTGCCTTTGCGCGGCCATACTTCTTACGTTCGACCACACGGCTGTCGCGGGTCAGGAAGCCTGCCGCCTTGACCGTGCTGCGCAGCGCCGGTTCGTAGCGGGTCAGCGCCTGGCTGATGCCGTGCTTGACCGCACCGGCCTGGCCCGAGAGGCCGCCACCGCGCACAGTGGCGACAACGTCGTACTGGCCCTGGCGATCGGTGATGGTGAAGGGCTGGTCGATGATCAGGCGCAGCGTCGGACGTGCGAAATATACTTCCTGGTCCTTGCCATTGACGGTGACCTTGCCCGTGCCCGGCTTGATCCACACACGTGCGGTCGCGTCCTTGCGGCGGCCGGTGGCGTAGGCGCGGCCCTGGGCGTCCAGTTCCTGTTCGCGCAGCGGCACATTGGCGGTGGCGGCGATATCCGCAGCATCCGCTTCGGGCGCGTCGCCGGCGATGTCCTTGAGGTCCGCCAGATCGCTGACGGCTTCGTTCTTGTTTTCGGTATCGGCCATCAGACGGTAGCCTTGTTCTTGCGGTTCATGGAAGCGACGTCGAGCACTTCGGGCTTCTGCCCGTCATGCGGATGCTCGGTGCCGTTATAAAGGTGCAGGGCGCGCATCTGCGCACGGCCCAGCGGGCCACGCGGGATCATCCGCTCGACAGCCTTTTCGAGCACGCGCTGGGGGAACTTGCCTTCCAGCACCTTGGCCGGGGTGGTTTCCTTGATGCCGCCGGGGTGGCCGGTGTGCTTGTAATACACCTTGTCGTTCATCTTCTTGCCGGTGAACTTCACCTTGTCGGCGTTGAGAACGACAACATGATCGCCGCAATCGACATGCGGGGTGTAGCTCGGCTTGTGCTTGCCGCGCAGGATGTTGGCGATGATCGCCGCGACACGACCGACGACGAGACCTTCGGCGTCGATGATGTGCCATTTCTTTTCGACCTCGGCCGGTTTGATCGACCGGGTGCTCTTGTGGAGCGCCTTCATGGCTGGTTGTTCCGTCTTCTAGTGTTAGGGCCCCGAACGGTTGCTTCCGGGCGGCGCGCTGTCACGCGAATCCGGCACTTTCCAGAGTCGCGAAGCGGCGCGCAAATGGCGCTTCGGGGTACGTAAGTCAAGCAAATCCGCGCGTCTCGGCGGAGGTAAAATAATACCGTGACGGTCGCAGCGGATCAGGTGGCGGTCAACTCCCAGCTTTCGAGCGAGCGCCTGAGGCTGCCATTCGCATGTGTCAGAACTGCGCGGGAGTGGCGTTGCAAAAGCCCAGTTTCCGCCTCGGTATCGGCCGTGACGACAATCTCGATCCGCCCGCGCGTGCCATCGGGCAGGGGAAGCGCGCGTTCTTCGCGGTGTCTTCCGGTTTGCGGATAAAACAGGTCGCGCGGTATCCGGCTGACCTCGGCGGCGGCCTTGTTGTGAATTTCGGTCAGGAAGCGGCGGCCATTGGCGATGGTCTGTTCGTCGGCCCGGACCACCCGGTAAAGCCTGAGGCACTCGCGCACGGCCTCACCCATCTCGTTCCCGGCAGGTCTGTCAGGTCGGCGCACGATCAGACCGCTCTGGTCGAGTGCGATTGGAAACATGTCGTCGCTCGCGCGCTGGCGTTCGAGTTTGGCCAGCGTTTCGAGGATGGGCGGGGTCAGAACCTCGACCGAAATCTGCCGGCCGGTAATGCGCTGTCCCGCCTCTGTCGCCTCGAACCGGCAGGACCACTCGCGGGTGATCGCGATCTCGTTGCCATCCGAAAGGCCGCGCACGACGCTGCGCTTGAGCACGAAGGGGATCGCCGGTGCGGCGGGGACGTGTCGCGCACGGGCGGCAGCCGGCGCGATCAGGCCTGATGCGAAAGGCAGGCAGGCGACCATGGCCATCGTGCCCAGCGCCCTGCGGCGGCCCCCATCCATCGCGGTCAGTCCCCTTGTGTCTCCGTGTCCAGCCAGGCAAGTGTGGCGGCGCTCGCGCGGACAGTCCAGCCCGTTATCGCCGGTTGTTCATAGGGATGCAGCACTTCGAGCCGGTGCATCGCTGCATCCAGGCGTCGCGCCGTGGTCTTGAACAGCACGCCGACCTCATCGCCTTCGCTGCGCTCGCCTTGCCACATGAAATTCGACTGAACGCCGGGAAGGACATTCGCGCAGGCGATCAGCCGCTCGTCGAGCAACTGCCCGATAACCGTATTGGCGGAACCTGCATCGGCAAAGGGACACCAGATCAGGGCCGCCTCGCCTGTCATACCTTTCGCCCGAGCACGTGTGTGCCCCACACGGTGGCAACGACCAGCAGGGCTCCCACCGCCTGGTGGGCGACTGCAATCCACAGCTCAACCCCGGTCATAACCGTTGCGATTCCAAGCAGGATCTGCGTGCCGAACGCGCTGTGGATGGCCACCGATGCGGGGCGGGAGAACGGTTTGACCCTGCGCGCGAGCCAGATCAGCGCTGCGACCGCAATCCACGCCCACCAGCGGTGGAGGAAGTGGATGAGGAACGGATCGTGCGTTATTGCCCACCACAGGCCGCGTGCGCTGTCATATTCGGGCACGAAACGGCCCTGCATCAGCGGCCATGTGTCGGATGCGTGCCCGGCATTCAGCCCTGCGACCCACGCGCCCAGCAGCAGTTGTACGAACAGGATGACGCCAGCGATAACGGCGGGCTTTGTCACGCGTGCGCGCAGCGGTTCGGGAATGCGCGCCAGCCGCTTCAGGTCGAGCCCGGTCCAGACCAGCAAAGCCAGCGTCGCCAGCGCGGTCATCAGATGGATGGAAAGCCAGAAATGGCTCACATCGGTCATCTCGCCCGACAGGCCGCTACGCACCATGAACCAGCCGAACACACCCTGCATCCCGCCCATGAACAGCAGCAGCAGCAGCCATGGCTTGTAGCCTTGCGGGATCGCCTTGCGCAGCCAGAACCAGGCGAGCGGCAGGGCATAGACCAGCCCGATCAGCCGGCCAAGCAGGCGGTGCGCCCATTCCCAGAAATAGATGAACTTGAACGCCGCCAGATCCATGCCCGCCGGGCCGGTGACATTCCGGTATTCGCCGGTTTCCCGATACAGGGCGAACTCGGATTGCCAGGCGGCCTCGTTCAGCGGTGGCAGGGCGCCGGACACCAGGTTCCATTGCGTGATCGACAGCCCGCTTTCGGTCAGCCGGGTAATCCCGCCGACAATGACCATCATCACCACCAGAGTTGCTACCACGAACAGCCAGGTGGCGATGGCTTCGGGACGCGCGCGTGTTTGGGACATGGGCGGCAATCTGTGGTTTCAGACCCGGATAATGGCAAGTGCAAATCCGGCAAAGCCCCTGTCCGATGGCGCAAATAACGGCCACTGCGCGAAATCGATGATTGAAAAATGATACACTGTCACATATATCGCCGTCAGCCATGGTGAAGCCCGCAATCAACCCGATTCGAAAGCGTCTCGACCGTGCAGGGATCGCCCTATCGGCCCTGTGTGCGGTGCATTGCGTGCTGTCGATCGCGATCGTTTCTGGTCTCGGTATTGGTGGGCAACTGTTCCTTTCGCCCGATGTCCATCGCTACGGCCTGCTGCTGGCCGTGCTTATCGCGGCGGTCGCCATAGGCTGGGGCGCGCTGCGCCACAGGATGGCCGCACCCTTCGTCATCGCGATGACGGGCCTCACCTTTATGGGCGGTGCGCTGGCCGTGCCGCATGGCCCGAAAGAGGCGATACTGACCATTATCGGCGTCGCTCTGGTGGCGCTGGGTCACATCCTCAACTTGCGTCATCTGCACAGGTGACTAGATGGTCGGGGCCATGACTGCCCCCATCCAGATCACCGTCAACGGCGAGAGCCGCACCACCAACGCCCCCACCATCGCCGCTCTTGTGCGCGAGCTGGAGCTGGACCCGGCCAAGGTCGCGGTCGAGCATAACGGCAACATTGCGCCGCGCAGCGAGCTGGCCGAACATGCCATTGCATCTGGCGATGTGCTGGAGATCGTCCATTTCGTGGGCGGCGGCGATGACGACGGAGACGATGGCTGGGAAGTGGCCGGTCGCAAGTTCAAATCGCGCCTCATCGTCGGCACGGGCAAATACAAGGATTTCGAACAGAACGCTGCCGCGCTGGAGGCTTCGGGCGCGGATATCGTCACCGTGGCGGTACGCCGGGTCAATGTCAGCGATCCCAAGGCGCCGATGCTAACCGATTACATCGATCCCAAGAAGGTCACCTACCTGCCCAACACCGCCGGGTGCTTCACAGCAGAGGACGCAATCCGCACGCTGCGCCTGGCGCGCGAGGCGGGCGGCTGGGATCTGGTCAAGCTGGAGGTACTGGGCGAGGCGAAGACGCTTTATCCCGACATGCGCGAAACGCTCAAGGCCACCGAAACCCTCGCCAACGAAGGGTTCCTGCCGATGGTTTACTGCGTCGACGATCCGATTGCGGCCAAGCAGCTTGAAGAGGCCGGCGCGGTGGCGGTGATGCCGCTGGGTGCGCCGATCGGGTCGGGCCTCGGCATCCAGAACCGAGTGACCATTCGCCTGATCGTGGAAGGCGCCAGCGTTCCGGTGCTGGTCGATGCGGGCGTCGGCACGGCCAGCGAGGCCGCCGTGGCCATGGAGCTGGGGTGTGACGGCGTACTGATGAACACCGCGATTGCCGAGGCGAAGGACCCGATTCGCATGGCCCGCGCGATGAAGCTTGCAGTGCAGGCGGGGCGCGATGCCTATCTTGCCGGGCGAATGGGCGTGCGCCGCTATGCCGATCCGTCCAGCCCGCTCGCCGGATTGATCTGAGGGGCGGCACAGCGGCAAAACAGCCGCAAAAAAGCGGCCAGCAAGCCCCGCACGTACAAAGATGCGGGGATAGTTACCGGACCTTAACCATCTTTGTCGCACAACCGCCTCAATCAAGGGAGGCCGGTTATGGCTCTTGCAGGTACAGCGTCCGCAACCATCGCCGAGATGCGCGAATTTGCCAGCTTTTCAGCGGCAGAACAGCGTTACATCCGCCGCAGTCTCGATATCGGCCTGCAACGCTGCGATGCCTTCAAGTTCTGGGCCCGCAGCGAAGGTGAAAGCGCCGCGATCCGCAGCCAGTATGTCGCCTATCAGGAACTGAAATCGCTACGCGGCACGATCCCCTGCGAAACCGGCTTCGACGCTTTCGAAGGTTTCGTCGGCAAGCTGACTCGCGTGGCAGCCTTCGACCTTGCACAGGAGCGGATCGAGAGCTTCTCCGCCTTCCGCTTCCTCTACGAACGGCTGATCGGAGCCGATGCCCGGCCCTGGCTGCCCAGCGCTTTCTGCGCCGCCGCCGCGCTGCCGCAAATCCGCCCCGAACGGCGCAAGCTCCTCCTCCAATCGCTGAGCGAGGCCGCCGCCACGGCGCCCGGCTGGAGCGACCGCGCACCAAGCTTCTATCCTGAATTTATCGAGGAAGCGGCCGCCTAGCTGCGATAGAGCCCGTTCAGTCGCTCGCCATAGCGATCCTTGATCTTGTGGCGGCGGATTTTCATCGAGGGGGTCATTTCCTCGTTCTCGATGGCGAAGGCTTCGTCGGCAAAAGCGAACTGGCGCACTTTTTCGATCACCGAGAGATCCTTGTTCACCCGGTCGATCGCCGCGCGAATGGCGGCCTTGAATTCGGGATCATCCTGTAGCGCGGCAAGGTCGAATTTCTTGTCCTGCGCCTTCGCCCAGTCGAGTGCCCATTCGGCATCGGGCACGATCAGGCCGACCACGTAGGGTTTTTTGTCGCCGACCACCATTGCCTGGCCGATTTCGGGCTGCAGCGTCAGCATGCCTTCCACCTTCTGGGGCGCGATATTGTCGCCCTTGTCGTTGACGATCATGTCCTTCTTGCGGTCGGTGATGACGATACGGCCGTTTTCGTCCAGATGGCCGATATCGCCCGTATGTAGCCAGCCATCCTTGATGGTGCGCGCCGTTTCGGCCTTGTTGCGCCAATAGCCCTGCATCACCAGTTCGCCGCGGCACAGGATTTCGCCATCGTCGGCAATCCGCACCTCGACCCCGCGCATGGGCGGGCCGACCGTGTCCATCTTGATGCCCGCCTTGGGGCGGTTGCAGCTGATGACCGGCCCCGCTTCGGTCTGGCCATAGCCTTGCAGCATGGTCAGCCCCATCGATTCGAAGAAAATGCCGACATCGGGATTGAGCGGCGCGCCGCCCGATACCATCGCCTTGATCCGTCCCCCGAAACGCTGGCGTATCTTGGGCTTGAGCAGGCGGCTGACCATCGCCTCTTTCAGCCCGTCGCCGAAGCGCCGGTTGCCTGCTGCGCGCCGTTCGCCCACGTCGAGCGCGGTGTCCATCAGCGCATTGGCGACGCGGCCCTGCTTCGATACCTGCTTCATGATTCGCGTGCGCAGCACTTCGAACAGGCGCGGAACGACCACCATCAGGGTCGGGCGGGTTTCCTCGATATTGCTGGCAAGCTTTTCCAGCCCTTCGGAATAGAAGATCTCCGCCCCTGCCGCGATCGGCAGATATTGCCCACCGGTATGCTCATAAGCGTGGCTGAGCGGGAGGAAGGACAGGAAGCGTTCGTCCTTGATGCCGAAATCCTCGATCAGGATTTCCGCCGCGCCTGCGACGTTGCACAGGATCGCACCGTGATGTTGCAGCACGCCGCGCGGGGCGCCGCCCGTGCCGCTGGTGTAGATGATGCAGGCCGTCGTGTCGCGGCCAATTCCCGCAACGCGCTGGTCGACAGCGCGGCGGGCCTTGGCGGCATCGCCATCGATCATCGCATCCCATTTATGATATTCGAACCCGCTTGCTTGCTGGCGATGCAGGTCCTCGATGCCGATCACATGTTCGGCAACGCCTGTTGCCTGCAATGCGCCGTGCAGCGGCTTGAGCAGTTTTTCGGTCGATACGATCACCGCGCGTGCGCCCGAATTGTCGAGGATGTGCACGTGATCGCGTTCGGTGTTGGTGGTGTAGGCGGGCACGGTGATGCACCCGGCGGCCATCACTGCGAGGTCGGCGATGCACCATTCGGGCCGGTTCTCACTGACCAGGCAGACCCGGTCGCCATCCTCCAGGCCCAGTTCGCGCAGGTTTTCCGCCAGCAGACAGACGCGCTCCGCCGCTTCGCGCCAGCTGATGGTGCGCCATTCCCCACCTCTTTTCGCGCCCAGAAAGGGGGCATCCCCCTTCTGGTCCGCGCGTTTGAGAAACAGTTCGACCAGATTGTTGGCGGCGTCGATATCGTCCAGCACTTGGGGCACCTCTCCTGCACGCATTGTTTCGCGTTTTCGCGATTAACGATTTGCGAGGGGGTTAGGCTCCCGGACTCGTCACGGCAAGCGCGCGTACCACTATGGCAGCACCGAAACCGTGTCGCCCAGGCGGGGGTCGCGCGCCGGAACCCAGCCCTTGTCGCTGCGCAGGATCGCGCCGCCCTTGACCGGAGCAGGCCGTGCGAAAACGCCTTCGTGGCCCAGCGCGGAAAAGGCCGGGATCGAGGTTTCGAGCCAGGTTCCTTCCTCTACCATCACCCGGTCGCCAAAGGACATGATGAATGGCAGGCCCAGCGCCCGTTCCACCGGCAGGCCGAAATCGATCACCGCGATGATGCTGCGCGCGGTCTGCACCGGGATCGTTGCCCCGCCGGCCGCGCCGACCGCCATTAACGGGCGGCCCTGCGGATCGAACACCACGGCCGGCGCCATCGAACTGCGCGGCCGCTTACCGCCCTCGACACGGTTGGCGACCAACACGCCATCGACCGTCGGCGAGCGGCTGAAATCGGTCAGCTCGTTGTTGAGGTAAAAGCCGCCATAGGTCAGCCCCGAACCGAACGGCCCTTCGATGGTGGAGGTGTAGCTGATCATGTTGCCATCGGCATCGACCGCCGCGAGATACGAGGTCCCGCGCTCTTCCGGCTCGTCGCCATCGGCCATTGCCTGCGCGCCAGCGGGCGTGCCCGCCTGCACATCGGCCATCCGGCGGTCGGCGGCGATCAGCGCGCTGCGCGCTGCAAGGTAATCGGGCGCGATCAGCCCTGCGACCGGCACAGCGACATAGTCGCTATCGGCCAGATACAGTTCGCGGTCGGCATAGGCGAGGCGCTGGGATTCGATGAACAGATGCCAGGTCACCGGGTTTTCCAGGCCCAGCGCAGCAAGGTCGAAGCGTTCCAGCTGCCCCAGCATCTGCAACACGACGATACCGCCCGATGTCGGCGGCCCCATCGCGCAGATCCGGTGCTTGCGATAGGTGCTGCAAACCGGCTCGCGTTCCTTTGCGCGATAGGCGGCGATGTCTTCGGCGCGCATGGCCTCGTCATGCGGAGTTGCCGCAGCCACGGTTTCGGCGAGACCGCGTGCGAAGTCCCCGGTGTAGAACGCCTTGGGGCCGGATGCGGCAATCGCCTCGAGCGAGCGGGCGAGTGCTTCGTTGCGCGCCACGGCGCCTGCTGCAAGCGGCTTTCCTTCGTCGTCATAGAGCCACGCGCGTCCGCCTTCGCTCATCCCGGCGCGTTCTGGCATGCGCGCAAGGTAATCGTGCAGCCTCTCATTCACCACGAAACCGGATCGGGCGAGCGCGATGGCAGGCTCGAACAATTCGGCCCAGGCGAGCTTGCCGTATTTCTCATGCGCCAGGGCGGCGGCGGCGACATTGCCCGGCACGCCCACGCTCAGCCCGCTCATCACGCTGTCGTTGAAGGGCGGCAGCGAGCCATCGTCATTCAGGAACCACGTTGGCTGCGCGGCGGCAGGCGCGGTTTCGCGCCCATCGAAGGTCTGCACCGCGCCGTTTGCTTCGGCGCGCACGATCAGTCCGCCCCCGCCGATCCCGGAACTTTGCGGTTCGACCACGGTCAGCGCCAGCATCGTCGCAATCGCTGCATCGGTTGCGCTGCCGCCGCGCCTCAGCATTTCCATGCCCGCCTCTTGCGCGCGCGGATCGGCGGCGGTCACTGCGCCGATATCGGTACTGGACGCCGCGCCCGTGCTGGCGAGGTCCGACGATGACGTGGTCGCGCAACCTGCAAGAAGAGCGAGGCTGGCGAGCGGGGCGAAGAAGCGCTGGATCATGCCCGGTTCGCTAACCCGTCCCGACCGCTTCCGCAATCGAAGCGAAGCCATCGCGCCGCATCAGCCGCTCGATCCCGGTGGCGATCCGCCGGGGAAGGCCCGGCCCTTCATAAGTCAGCGCGCTGTAGAGCTGGATCAGGCTGGCCCCGGCGCGGATACGCTCCCACGCGTGGTCCGCGCTGGCGATCCCGCCCACGCCCACCAGAGGTACGGCCCCTCCGGTCGCCTTGCGGAAATCGCGCAAGCGCTGGGTAGCGAGTTCGCGCAACGGGGCGCCCGATAACCCGCCTACCTCATCGCGCTGGCGCGATTGCAGTGGGGGTCGCGAAATCGTGGTGTTGGACACGATCAGCGCACCCAGCCCCTTGTCCACGGCGATGCGGGCGATGGCGTCGATATCCGCCGGTTCGAGGTCGGGGGCGACTTTCAGGAAGACGGGCGGGCCATCGCCCCCGCGCGCCTCGAACACGGCATCGAGCAGGCCGGTCAGGGCGCTCTCGTCCTGCAGGGCGCGCAGGCCCGGCGTGTTGGGGCTGGAGATATTGACCGCGAGATAGGTTGCGTATGGGGCCATCGCCCTGGCCATCACCGCATAATCGCCAATGCGGTCGGCGCTGTCCTTGTTCGCGCCGATATTGATACCGACCACGCCGGGCCGCCCCTGCCGCGCCTCCAGCCGCGCCAGGGCAGCATCGCACCCGCCATTGTTGAACCCCATCCGGTTGATGACCGCACGGTCACGCTCCAGCCGGAACAGGCGCGGGCGCGGATTGCCATCCTGCGGCAGCGGGGTGATCGACCCGGCCTCTACAAAGCCGAAACCGAGGCCGAGCGCGGCGTCGGGAACTTCCGCATCCTTGTCGAACCCGGCGGCAAGGCCGATGGGGTTGGGAAAGTCGATCCCTGCAACGCGCGTCGCCAGCGCACCCGGTTTGGGCGGACCTTTGGCCGGGTTCAGCTTCAACGCCGCAAGCCCCAGGCCGTGGGCGCGTTCGGGATCGAGGGTGAACAAAGCGGGCTTGAGAAGATCGTACAGCATTGCGGCATCCTATGGCTGCGGCGCGCGTGCGTGTCGAGCGCCTGTCAGACGCCAGTCGCTAACGACTCGCAACAAGGGGATTCGCCTTGAAATGACGCGTTCGGGCGCATAGCTGGCTAATCGGAACGATTTGGTCCGAATTAAGATTATGCGCCTCTCCAAGCTCTCCGACTATGCAGTCGTCGTCATGTCCGCCGCCGCGCGGCATTGCGGCGGTGTGCGCGTTTCGGCGGGCGATCTTGCGCGGGAAACCGGCCTTCCGGCCCCCACGGTCCAGAAGCTGGTCAGCAAGCTGACGGCGGCGGGCCTGCTGCGTTCAATCCGCGGGGCTGGCGGCGGGTTGCAGCTCGCGCGTCCGGCGGCGGCGATCAATGTCGCCGATATCGTGGAGGCGGTCGAAGGGCCGATTGCACTCACCGCATGTATCGAGGGCGGCGACTGCTCGCTCGACGGGGAATGCCGGGTACGGGCGCATTGGCCGATGGTAAATGCCGCACTGCGCGGCGCGCTCGCTGGGATCGCGCTGACGCAGCTTGCCGGTGAAAGGGAAATCGCGTGAGCGAAGAATTCGACATGGAAGTGCAGGACCGCGAAGCGCGCGAGGCGGCAGCGAAGGCGGCCGAATACGAACACGGCTGGTCCTCCGATATCGACACCGAATATGCGGAAAAAGGCCTGTCGGAAGACACGGTGCGTTTCATCTCCGCCAAGAAGAACGAGCCGGAATGGATGCTGGAATGGCGGTTGAAGGCCTTCCGCATGTGGAAGGATATGGAAGAGCCGGACTGGGCCAAGCTCGGCTATCCGCCGATCGATTACCAGGACGCATATTACTACGCCGCGCCCAAGAAGAAGGAAGAGCTGGAATCGCTCGACGAGCTCGATCCGGCGATCAAGGACGTTTACGACAAGCTCGGCATTCCGCTGGCAGAGCAGGAAGTGCTCGCCGGGGTGAAGGGCGCGCGCAAGGTTGCGGTGGATGCTGTGTTCGACAGCGTTTCGGTGGCCACCACCTTCCGCGAAGAGCTGAAAAAGGCGGGCGTCATCTTCCTGTCGATCAGCGAGGCGATCCGGGAATATCCCGATCTGGTGAAGAAGTGGCTCGGCAAGGTTGTGCCGCAGCGCGACAATTACTTCGCCACTTTGAACTGCGCGGTCTTTTCCGACGGAACCTTCGTCTACATACCCGAGGGCGTTCGCTGCCCGATGGAACTCAGCACCTATTTCCGCATCAATGCCGAGAATACGGGCCAATTCGAACGCACACTGATCGTGGCCGAAAAGGGCAGCTATGTCAGCTATCTCGAAGGCTGCACCGCGCCCATGCGCGATGAAAACCAGCTGCATGCCGCCGTGGTCGAACTGGTCGCGCTGGAAGATGCAGAGATCAAATATTCCACCGTCCAGAACTGGTATCCCGGCGATGCCGAGGGCAAGGGCGGGATCTACAATTTCGTCACCAAGCGCGGGCTGTGCCAGGGCGCGCGGTCCAAGATCAGCTGGACGCAGGTGGAAACCGGCAGCGCGGTGACATGGAAATACCCGTCCTGCGTGCTCAATGGCGAAAATTCGGTTGGCGAGTTTTACTCAGTTGCGGTTACAAATAACCACCAGCAGGCGGATACAGGAACCAAAATGGTTCACAATGCCCCCGGCACGCGCAGCACGATCATTTCCAAGGGGATCAGCGCGGGCAAATCGAACAACACCTATCGCGGCTTGGTGCGCGTGGGCGCCAATGCCGACAATGTCCGCAACCGCACCGAGTGCGACAGCCTGCTGATCGGCGATCAATGCGGGGCGCACACCGTGCCCTATATCGAGGTGAAGAACCCGACCGCCCAGATCGAGCACGAGGCGACCACCAGCAAGATCAGCGACGATCAGCTGTTCTACGCCATGCAACGCGGGCTGGACGAGGAGCAGGCGATGGCCCTCATCGTCAACGGGTTTGCGAAAGAGGTGCTGAAAGAGCTGCCGATGGAATTCGCCGTCGAAGCGCAGAAGCTGCTGGCGATTTCGCTTGAGGGGAGTGTGGGGTGATTGATTATCTCGCCGCAGCGGCGGAAGCCGCGAACGGTTATGAGGCTCAAGGAGTGGATCCTGAGATCTACACCCTTCTTTCTGTGACCGGCTGGGCTCTACTACACGCTGTGCTCCCACTTATCGGCGGTGCAGTTTACGCGGACCATTGGCGCGCGTTATGGGGATGGGTCGCGGCGCTGGCCGTTGCTTCGTTCTCGATTCATGTCGGATACGAGCTTTGGAGCGTCGCAACCTATGACAATAATATAACTGTTTCAGACGCAATACTGCAGACCGCCATGTTCGTTTTTCTACCTGCTTTCGGGGCGACTGCGACTGGTATTTTATTCCGTAGAATATGGGTTCATCGTATGACGAAAGATGCGAAGGCTCGGGTGCACGGATGACCGAACGCAAAACCCTCCAGCTTCGCGATTCCTCGGAAAGCACCGAAGCGCCCGCCGCGCTCAAGAAAAAGGGACGCGGGTGGGAGATTTCCGAGAAGCGGCTCGACGCGCTGCATGAACGCGCGCGCGATATGCGGCGCCATTCGTCCGAGGCCCACAAGGCGCTCGCCGCCCGTTTCGCGGAGGCCGATATGGGTCCCTACACTTTCAAACGGCACGCCGTGGTCGGATCGGCCATCGTCGATTTCAATTGCCACAAGCTCGGCATGGCGATCGACATCGACGAGGAAGGCGAAGACGAGGCGCTGGCCAAGCGCCGCGACAAGAGCCTGGAGGCGGTCGGCATCCGCGTGATGCGCATCGCCGCGAAAGACATCCTCGAGGATATGGACGCGGTGCTGCAACGCATCACGCTCGGCATGCGCAAGCGGATCGGCGACAAGAAAGAGGCGCGCCGCGCGCACAATGCCGCCAATCCGCGCCAGACCAGACCGCGCTACGACCGGGACGGCAATGGCCCGCCAAGAGAGCGGCGGTGAGACACGACATTTCTCCTAACCGTCATCCCGGCCTCCGCGCCGGGATCCAGCTTGCTCTGGCAAACGCAAGCGCAGCTGGACCCCGGATCAGGTCCGGGGTGACGATGAACACTATCGGACCGATATAATGCTGAAGATCGAAAACCTCTCTGCCGAAATCGACGGCAAGCAAATCCTTAACGGGCTGAGCCTGGAAGTGCCTGCGGGCGAGGTCCATGCCATCATGGGTCCCAATGGCGCGGGTAAATCCACGCTGGCCTATGTGCTGGGCGGCAGGCCGGGTTACGAAGTGACCGGCGGCTCGGTGACCTTCGACGGCAAGGACCTGCTCGACATGGAAGCGCATGAACGCGCTGCGGCTGGCATGTTCCTCGGCTTCCAATATCCGGTCGAAATCCCCGGCGTTTCGAATGTCCAGTTCCTGCGCGAGGCGCTCAACGCACAGCGCGCGCTACGCGAAGAAGAACCGCTGACCGGCGGCGAATTCCTCAAGCTCGCCAGGGAAAAGGCCGCGCTGCTCCAGCTCGATATGGATATGCTCAAGCGGCAGGTGAATGTCGGCTTTTCCGGCGGCGAGAAGAAGCGCGCCGAAATGGTCCAGATGGGCATTCTCGACCCGAAATTCGCCGTGCTGGACGAAACCGATAGCGGGCTAGACATCGATGCGCTGCGCGTCGTCGGCGAAGGCATCAATTCGATCATGCGCGCCAAGGACAAGGGCGTGCTGCTTATCACGCACTACCAGCGCCTGCTCGATGTGGTGCAGCCCGACCGGGTCAGCATCCTTGCCGCCGGACGGATCGTGCGCACCGGCGGACCGGACCTGGCGCTGCGACTGGAAGAAGAAGGCTATGACGCTGTCATGGCCGAGGCGGCGGCATGATCGCAGCCGCGCTTCTCCTCGCTTCCCAGGCGACAACCCCCGCCGTCGCGCCGGCCGAGAAACCGGTGATCGACCGCTATTATCAGTGTCTGGTCGACCAGGTGCTGGAACTCGAGCAATCGCGTGAGCGGGCCGATCTGGTCGCGCGCGCAGCAACCCATCGCTGTCGCGGCCTGTTCGCCGAAGCGGCCAGAACATTGCGCGAAGACAAGCCCGACGATGCGCGCAAATTCGCCCTCGTGCCGGAAGATGCAGCCGGTTTTGCCGAGCGGTATCGCGCGTTCTCCGTTGATTACGCGCTCTCCCTCGTCGTTAGAATGCGGGCCAATCGCCATGACTGATGCTGCCACCATGCCCACACAGCGCGATGAAGCCTGGCGCTATTCTGCGATTCACGCGCTCGCCGGAGTCGATCTCGACGATTGGCGCCGGATTGATGTCGCTGCGGGCGAGACCCATCGCGAGAGCCTGGTTATCGAAGATGGCGAGGCAACCGATCTGCGCCGCATTCGCGTGACCGTGGGCGATGGCGCGCGCTGCGAGCTGTTCGCCGTCAATGCAGGCGCGCCGCTGGGCCGGGTCGAGATCGAGGTGACGCTTGGCACGGGCAGCCATTTCGAGTTTGGCGGCATCACGCTGGGCGGGCGCGACACAGTGCGCGAATTCGTGACCCGCGTGATCCATGCCGAGCCTGAGGCGACCAGCAATCAAACCGTTCGCAGCGTCCATTGGGGCCAGGGCACGGGCAATTTCCTCGGCAGCATCGAAGTTGCCCGGCACGCGCAGAAGACGGATGCCGCACAGGATTTCAAAGGGTTGCTGCTGGAAAAGGGCGCATCGGCCAACACCGTCCCGCAGCTGGAGATTTTTGCCGACGATGTGCAATGCGCGCATGGCGCAACCGTCGGCCAGCTGGACGAGGCGGCGCGGTATTACATGGCGACGCGCGGCCTTTCGCCCGAACAATCGCGCCGTCTGCTGGTGCAGGCCTTTGTCGGCGACGCCTTCGTCGCGCTGGATGACGAGGCGGAGCATGCGCGCCTGCTCGACATCGCGCTCGCCAAGCTGGACAAGCATCTGTGAACGCGCCTGCATCCTTTTCGCGCGCGGGCGATTTTCCCGGCCTGGTGTCCGGGCAGGGGTCGCGCTGGCACTATCTCGACACGGCGGCTTCCGCGCAGAAGCCGCAGGCGGTGATCGACGCGATGAGCCGCGCGCTGGGCAAGGATTACGCCACCGTCCATCGCGGGGTGTATGACCGTTCGGCACAGATGACGCTCGGTTTCGAGGCCGCACGCAAGCGCGTGGCGGATTTCATCGGCGCGAACAGCGAGAATGAAGTAGTGTTCGTGCGCGGCGCGACCGAAGGGATCAATCTCGTCGCGCAGAGCTGGGGATTGTCGAATATCGGCGCGGGCGACCGCATCATGCTGTCCACGCTGGAACATCATTCCAACATCGTGCCCTGGCAGATGTTGGCCGAGCGGGTCGGGGCCGAAATCGACGTCTGCCCGCTGACCGAAGATGGCCGGATCGATCTCGACGCGATGGAAGCCATGCTGAACGAGCGACACAGGCTGGTTGCGCTGGCGCATATCTCCAATGTGCTCGGTTCGGTGCTCGATGCCCGCCGCGCCGCCGATCTGGCGCATGGCGTGGGCGGGAAACTGCTGCTCGACGGTTGCCAGGCCGCGCCGCGCATGCCGCTCGACATGGCCGCGCTCGAGTGCGATTTCTACGTGTTCAGCGGCCACAAGCTCTACGGCCCCACCGGGATCGGCGTGCTGTGGGCGCGCGGCGAACTGCTCGAGGCAATGCCCCCCTGGCAGGGCGGCGGGGCGATGATCGACAAGGTGGCCTTTTCCGGGACCACATACGCCCCTGCGCCGCAGCGGTTCGAGGCCGGAACGCCGATGATTACCGAAGCAATCGCGCTGCATGCGGCGATCGATTATGTGGACGATATCGGGCTCGACACGCTGTTCGCGCATGAAACCGCGTTGGCGGCCAAGGCGCGCGCCGCGCTGCGCGACCTCAACACCGTCACGCTGTTCGGGCCGGAGGAAAGCGCCGGAATCGTCAGTTTCGCGCTGGACGGGGTTCATCCTCACGATCTCGGCACCATATTGGATGAAGAGAATGTCGCGATCCGTGCAGGTCATCACTGCGCACAGCCGCTGATGGAGCACCTCGGCGTACCCGCCACGGCGCGCGCAAGTTTCGGATTGTACAGCGACGAAAGCGATATCGACGCGCTGCTGCGCGGCATCGCACGCACACAGAGGATCTTCGGATGAACGACGATCAGAAGAATATCGACCGCGACGATTTTATCGCGGCCCCTTCGCCCGCAGACACGGTGGTGACAAAACCGCCCCGCGCGCGCGTGTCCGACGCGGTCGATCCCGACGAGACACCGGAAGAGAGCGCGTCCGCCAAGCTGGAGCGTAAGCGCGACTATCTCGAAGGATTCCTGCAGAAAAAGCCCGAAGGCGTCGCTGCGGGCGAGCCCGGCGGCGATCTCTACGAAGCGGTCATCGCCGCGCTCAAGGAAATTTACGACCCGGAAATTCCGGTGAACATCTACGATCTCGGCCTGATTTACGGGGTCGATGTCGATGACGAGAGCGATGTCGTGGTCACCATGACGCTGACCACGCCGCACTGCCCGGTTGCCGAAAGCATGCCCGGTGAGGTCGAGCTGCGCGCCGCTAGCGTGCCGGGCGTGCGCGATGCCGAGGTGAATCTCGTCTGGGACCCGCCGTGGAGCCCGGAAAAGATGACCGACGAGGCGCGTCTCGAACTGGGGATGCTCTAGCCATGACCGACACGACAACCCGCCCGGCCCCCAAGGCTGCCGTCATCCTGACGGCTGCGGCCGAGCAGCGCGTTGCCGATCTGATGGCCAAGGCGCCCGACGATGCCATCGGGGTCAAGCTGTCGACCCCGCGCCGGGGCTGCTCCGGCCTCGCCTATTCGGTCGACTACGTGACCGAGGAGGCCAAGTTCGACGAGAAGATCGAAACGCCCGGCGGCACATTCTATATCGACGGGGCGAGCGTGCTCTATCTTGTCGGCAGCACGATGGACTGGGTGGAAGACGATTTCACCGCCGGCTTCGTGTTCGAAAACCCCAACGCCAAGGGCGCTTGTGGCTGCGGCGAGAGCTTTATGGTCTAGTCCGGCGGGGGCGTTCGCTGGCCCGAGCCGGTTTGCCGCCTAACGCCTGAGCGCCGCCACGCAGGCCGCGCGGTCGACATCCAGTCCGTCGCTCGACCGGCGCGCATCGACGTAGGTCGCGCTGGGTTCGCCGCCGGGCCGCAGCGGATATAGATAGACGTCGAGCACACAGGCCTGGCCGACAAACTGCATCTTCACTGCATCGCCTTCACGCACGTGCAGTCGGGGCGGGCCGAGAGTGTTGGCGAGCGCGGTCGCACTGCGCCCGATCACTGCCTCCAGACCGGGCATTTTCATCACCCGCGGGGCGATAAATCCCCCGGTGCTGGGTGCGGTGGTGGTGTCGGGCTTCGTCGTCATGGGCGGCGGCGCGGTTGTCGGGCGCGGTGGTGGCTGGGTGGTGCGCGGCTGCGGTGCAGCGGCGCATGCGCCAAGGGTCAATGCGCCTGCAAGGGCGACCAGTTCACGCATTCTTTGCTCTCCCGCGATGGACGAGATGGGTTGCGCTCGCCGCGCCGAGCACGGGAGCGATGAGGTTGAGGACCGGCACGGCCAAGAGGGCCGCGACCACGCCGCCCATTGCCAGGCGCGTGGCGGCGGGCATGGGCGCGCGCTCGGCATTGTCCGTGCGATATCGCAGCCACACCATGTCCTGCAGTTCTCGCCCCAGCAGCACGGCATTCACCAGCCAGAACACCAGCGGCGCGCCAACTCCTGTCACGGCGAGAACGCCCGCAACCGGCAAGGCGGCGGCATTGGCCAGCAGCGCGCGCAGCGTCGATCCGGCGGAATGGCGCAGCCCTTCGGCAAATCCGATGGAGCGGGCGTGGCTTGCCTGGTCGGGATAATGCCGGGCTTCCACCGCACGCACCACGTCTTCGGCAAAAAACTGCAGCACGGCCAGCGCCACGATGCGAAATAGCAGCCACGCCCCGATCAGTCCCACCGCCAGCGCGACGATCCCGGCCACGGTGTTGCTGTAATCGTCCGGCAGGTTGGCGACAATCCAGCCTTCGATGGCGGCATCGAGCAGCGCCCATAACGCCGCACCCAGCGCAGCGAAGATCGCCAGCGTAATCGCCATCGTCTTGCCGAGCACGCGAAGGATCGCGGGATCGGTCAACTGGGCGATGGAAAGGGCAAGGGCGCGTGGCAGCGATGTCATCGGTTACGGGCGATTGCTCTGCGCGGGCGGCCAAGTCAATCGCGCGCTTGGCCTTGCCGGGATGAGCCGCTAACGCGCCCCGACGAAACGAGACACAGGATAGTTTGCATGACCCAGCCCACCACCGAGCCGCGCTATGACGTGATCGCCATCGGCAATGCCATCGTGGATGTGATGGCCCCCTGCGATGACGAGCTGATTGCCGAGCTGGACCTTGCCAAGGGCGGGATGACGCTGGTCGATGAAGACGGTGCGCGCAGGCTGTACGATGCGATGGGCCCGGCGCGGGAAATTTCCGGCGGTTCGGCTGCCAACACGCTTGCCGGAATGAGCGCGCTGGGCGCGCAATGCGCGTTTGTCGGGCAGGTGGCGAAAGACCAGCTGGGCGATGTTTTCAGCCACGATATCCACGCCGTCGGGATCGATTTCGACACCCCGCCGCGCGAAGGCCAGCCTTCCACTGCGCGTTGCCTCATCTTCGTGACGCCCGATGGCGAGCGCACGATGAACACCTTCCTCGGCGCGAGCCAGTTCCTGCCGCCGGCCGCGCTCGACGACGAGCTGATCGCCAGCGCGGGCATCCTCTATCTCGAAGGCTATCTGTGGGACCCCGAAGAACCGCGCAGCGCCATGCGCCGCGCGATCGAGGTGGCCCGCAAGGCGGGGCGCAAGGTCGCCTTCACTGCCAGCGAGAGCTTCGTGATCGAACGCCATGGCGACGATTTCCGCGCACTGATCGAGGAAGGGCAGATCGACATCCTCTTCGTCAACGAGCACGAACTCGCCACCCTGACCGGCGAAAGCGATTTCGAAGCGGGTCTGGATGCGCTGAAGGACAAGATTCCCGTCCTCGTCGCCACCCGCAGCGCGGCCGGTGCGGTTGGGATTGCGGATGGTACGCGCGCCGAAGTCGCTGCCGAGCCGGTCGACAAGGTTATCGACACCACCGGCGCGGGCGATCTGTTTGCCGCAGGTTTCCTCACCGGTCATGCGCGGGGCGAAAGCCTCGAGACCTGCCTGCGCATGGGCGCCATTTGCGCTGCCGAGATCATCTCGCATTACGGCGCCCGGCCCGAGGCGGATCTCAAGGCGTTGATGGTGGAAAAGCTGGGGTGAGGCTGACCTAGAGGCAATCGCCGCGCGCGAGGTAGCGCCCGTCGAAACGCATCGGGACGGGCGTCAACGAACCGCCCGGGGACCGCTGCTGTGCGTGTATATGCAGATGCGGTTCCTCGGTGTTCCCGGAATTGCCGACCTCGCCCAGGACTGCACCTTCGCGCACCACATCGCCGACCGCGACCCTGACTGAGCCCTGCCTGAAATGCGCAAGCAGGACTTCGCGACCTTTGCAGGATAGCGTCACAAGATTGGCTCCGTCCCTCGATCTGTAGCGATGTCCCGGGCGCACATCGGGACGATCGTTCTCGCTTTCGATCACGGTCCCGCTGCATGGCGCGAGGACCCTGGCTCCGAATACGGCGTAATCCGTGTTCGCCCCTGGTTTGGGATCAAAGAACTTCTCCGGTCTGGTGCGGAAGCCAAAACGATCCGTCTTTATGAAATCGACCGAATGTTTTTCGAACGCGGCGGCAGTCGATCCACTCTCGACATAGTGCAGATTGAGAGCCGTCGAGGCGCCCGCCGACAGCGCGCAAAATCCGGCTGATGGCTCGAGCGGCGGCGTCAGCGCGATATGGTTTTCGGCCGGTGGGCGTCTCCCGGCAACGCCCTGCCAGATCAACGCTACACCTGCGGCTGCCAACAGAGCGGCTCCGAGCATGGCTATTGTCCCTAGCCCATGGTCATGCACGGGCTTTCGCCAGAGAAAGCGAATGGACACGACCACGAAGAGCACAAGGTACATAGCCTGACCCCAGACGGGCGGATATACCCACACCCCGGCCAGAAACAGGCCGCAAATGAATGCGCTGGCGCCTGCAATGATGGCGATGCGCGACCTGGATCGCCCTCCACGCGCAAGCGCGAGCCCCGCAATGACTGCGAGGATCGCGAAGTTCTGTATAGCTATTGCGGCGAGCAGCATTGCTGCCTGCTACCCGTGCTGCTCCCGCCGCACTTCTCTCTGCCCGATATCGCGGCGGCAGAAACCGTCCGCGAAGTCGATTGCGTCCACTGCGGCATAGGCGTCGGCCTGCGCTTCGGTCGCGCTGCCCCCGCGCGCGGTGACGTTGAGCACGCGGCCGCCGCTGCTGGTCAGCGTTTCGCCCTCCAGCTTCGTGCCTGCGTGAAACACCTTTGCGCCATTCGCTTCTGCTTCGCCGAGGTCGATCGTGCCGCCTTTTTTCGGTGTACCGGGATAGCCCTCTGCCGCCATCACCACGGTCAGCGCGAAATCGTCCGACAGGGTGGGGGCCGCCAGCTCACCCAGCCGCCCTTGCGCACAAGCCTGCATCAGTTCGACGAGGTCGCTTTCCAGCCGCATCATCAGCACCTGGCATTCCGGGTCGCCGAAGCGCGCATTGTATTCGATCAGCTGCGGCCCGTCCTCGGTCAGCATCAGTCCGGCATACAGCACGCCGGAATATGGCATGCCTTCCTCGCGCAGCGTGCGCACGGTCGGCTCGACGATTTCCTTCATCGCCTGCGCCTGCAACGCTGCGCTCAACACCGGAGCCGGGGAATAGGCGCCCATGCCGCCCGTATTGGGGCCATTGTCGCCTTCGCCCACGCGCTTGTGATCCTGCGCCGTGCCGATGGGGACGATTGCCGTGCCGTCGGTCAGCGCGAAGAAGCTCGCCTCTTCGCCGGTGAGGAATTGTTCGATCACCACTTCGGACCCTGCGCTGCCGAATTTCCCGTCGAACATTTCGTTCAGTGCTTCCTGCGCTTCCTCGCGGGTTTCGGCGATCACCACGCCCTTGCCCGCGGCAAGACCATCGGCCTTCAGCACGAAGGGCGCGTCGAATTGCTTGAGCGCGCCCCACGCCGCCTCCAGCGAAGTGCAGCGTTCATACCGCGCGGTGGGGATGCTGGCACGCTTGCACAGATCCTTGGTGAAGCCCTTGCTGCCTTCGAGCTGCGCGGCCTGCTGCGATGGGCCGAACGTGTCCACGCCTGCCGCGCGCAGCGAATCGGCCAGCCCATCGACCAGCGGCGCTTCCGGCCCGATCACCACGAGGCCGATTTGGTTGTCCTGGCAAAATCCGACCACCGCATCGTGATCGCCCGCGTCCAGCGCCGTGCATTCGGCATGCTGTGCGATGCCGGGGTTGCCGGGCGCCGCCCACAGCTTGTCGCAGCGCGGCGATTGCGCCAGTTTCCACGCCAGCGCATGTTCGCGCCCGCCCGAGCCAAGCAGAAGGATATTCATGGCAAGCGATTTCCCGTCAGATTCCGAAGATGCAGGCTTGGTAGCGAAGGGTCGCGCGGGCGACAACGCCGAGCCGTTGAGCGTGAGCGAAATTTCGCAGGCGCTCAAGCGCACGGTGGAAGATCGCTTCGGCTTCGTGCGGCTGCGCGGTGAGTTGTCGGGCGTGAAGCGCGCAGCCTCGGGCCACATGTATTGCGCGCTGAAAGACGAAAAGGCGGTGATCGACGGGGTGATGTGGCGCGGCAATACCGGCCGCCTGCCGTTCGCCCCCGAAGACGGGCTGGAAGTGGTCGCGAGCGGCAAGCTGACGACTTATCCGGGGCGCAGCAAATACCAGATCGTGATCGACCGGATGGAGCTGGCGGGCGAAGGCGCGCTGCTGGCGCTGCTGGAAAAGACCCGCGCGCGGTTGCAGGCCGAGGGGCTGTTTGCGGCCGAACGCAAACAGCCGCTGCCCTTCCTGCCGCTCACCATCGGCGTGGTCACATCGCCGACAGGGGCGGTGATTCGCGATATTCTTCACCGGCTGGCGGACCGGTTTCCCAGCCGAGTGATCGTGTGGCCGGTGCTGGTGCAGGGCCAAGGCGCGGCAGAACAGGTCGCAGGCGCGGTGCGCGGCTTCTCGGCGCTGCCCGCAGGACATGCCGACCGGCCCGACCTGGTGATCGTTGCGCGCGGCGGCGGCTCGATCGAGGATCTGTGGAGCTTCAACGAGGAAGTCGTGGTCCGCGCCATTGCCGATTGCACGATCCCCACGATCAGCGCTGTCGGGCATGAAACCGACACCACGCTGGCCGATTACGCCGCCGACCGCCGTGCGCCAACGCCCACTGCCGCCGCCGAGATGGCGGTTCCGGTGCGCGCCGAACTGGCCGCGACGCTGGCCGATTTCGAGGCGCGCAAGAAACGCGCGATCCTGCGCCCTGTCCAGCTTGGCCGCGAACGTTTGCAGGCGCGTACCGACCGGCTGCCGAAGCGCGAGGCGCTGCTCCAGCCGCATGCGCAGGGTCTGGACGATCTGGCCGAACGGTTGCGGCGCGGCCTGCGAGACCGCGCGGCGCAAGGGCGCGAGAAACTTTCCAATTTGCGGCTCACCCCAGCCGTGCTCGAACGCGGCCTGCGCGAGGCGCGCCGCGCGTTGGCCGGGCAGAAGCTCACCCCCGCGCTGATCGAGCGTCCGCTGGCCGACCGGCGCGAGCGGCTGGATGCGCTGGCGCGGTTGGCGGAACAGCTTCATCCCGACCGCCCGCTGGCGCGCGGCTATGTCCGGGTCACCGGACCGGACGGGCGGACGCTTACCGACAAGGTGGCGGCGGCGAAGGAGGTTGCGCTGACGCTGAAATTCCGCGACGGCGAGCTCGACGTGGCTACAGGCAAGGACGGATCGGTCCCCGCTCGCGCTCCCGCTCCTGCCCCTGCTCCGGCCCAGCGCCCGCGCCGTAAACCGGCATCCAGCGGAACTGCCCCCCAACAGGATGATTTGTTCGGATGATGCGCAAATGCTAGGGACAATTCCATGCTGATGAACAAGAATTCCGCCCCGTCCAATGGCGAGGCAAAGCTGCAATATGGCCCTTCGGGATTTCGCGTGGTGCGCGCGGGCAACCATGTGTTTTGCGCGATGAGCGGCGTGCCGATCCCGCTGGAAGATCTGCGTTACTGGTCGGTGGAGCATCAGGAGCCCTATGCCAGTGCCGAACTGGCGACCGAGCGTCTGAAACCGTGAAGGCCGTCTGCGCGGTCGCACTTGCCGCGCTGCTCGCCGGCGCCTGCGTTTCCCCATCCGATCCGCAGGGCAACGACGCCACCGTCACCGCGCGCGGGGCGGAGCAGGTCCAGCCGGTGGCAAGGCCCGCCCCGACCCCCACGCCAAGCGCGAAACCAGCTCCGCAAGAGCCCCTGCGCCGCAATTTCGAATTTGAGGGCGCGCTTGAACAGGGGGGCTGGCTGAAAGGCCGCGTCCCTAGCGGCGCGGCGCGCGTCACATTGGGCGAGGCGGAGGTGACCTTTGGCGAGGACGGGCGCTTTTTTGCCGCCTTCGACCGCGATCAGGGGCCGCAACTAAAACTTACCGCAGTGCTCGACGATGGGCGGACGGTGACGCGTGATCTCGCCATTGCCCGGCGCGATTGGGATATTCAGCGCGTCAATGTCGCGCGCAGGCCTGGCGGATCGAGCGAGGCGTATATGAAGCGCCGCATGCCCGAGCTCGAAGCGATCTATTTCGCGCGTGAGAAGACCACCGGGGCCGAGGGCTGGCGGCAGGATTTCATCTGGCCGGTCACGGGCAGGATTTCCGGCCGGTTCGGCTCGCAGCGGATCTATCGCGGCGGCGAAGAGGGCAGCTATCATTCGGGCATCGACATTGCGCCCGGCAACGGCGTGCCATTTGTGGCCCCCGCTGACGGGGTGGTGGTGTTGGCGGTGACCGATTTCAGCCTCGAGGGGCAGCTGCTCATCATCGATCACGGTATGGGCCTCAACAGCGCATTCCTGCATTGTTCGCGCATTCTGGTGCGCGAGGGCGAGACGGTGCGGCAGGGCCAGCATATCGGCGATGTCGGCAGTTCGGGACGGGCGACGGGGCCGCATCTTCACTGGAGCCTCAAATGGCGCGACGCGCGGCTCGATCCGCTGCTGTTCACCGGGCCGATGCGCTAGGCGCGGACAGGCCCATGTGGCGAAAACGGATCGCAGCGATTGTGGTGGCGGCGTGCCTTGCGCCAGGGACATTCCTGCGCTCCGACGTGCCACCGCCCGATTTCGATGCGCCGCTCAGCGCGCGGCTGTTGCCCGTGGAGGCGGACAAGACCGGCCCGCTGGCTTTCGTGCGCGCCTGGCATCTCACATCGACCAACGATCATTTCGGCGGGTATTCTGCGCTGCTGGCGCGCGTGGACGGCACATTGCTGGCCGGGAGCGATGCCGGGCGGCTGCTCGCGATCACGCATGGCGATGGCAAACTAGCCGGCGCATTCGAGGCATTCCCCGGCGCAGCAAACGCGGACAAGCGCGATGTCGACCTGGAGGCGATGGCGCAGGACGGCGCGGGTGAAACGCTGTGGGCGGCATATGAGGTCAGCAACTCCATCGCCCGCCATCGCGGCATCGCCGATGCCGGCACACGCGTTGCGCCGCCTTCTATGGCAGGCTGGATGGGCAATTCCGGCCCCGAAGCGATGGCACGGCTTGCCGATGGGCGCTTCATCGTCCTTGCCGAGCAACGAAGCCGGTTCGGAGGCGACAGCCACGAGGGGCTTCTTTTTCCGTCCGATCCCGTGGATGGAGCCGAACCGCTGGTCTTTCGCCTCGCGACGCCTGACGGCATGCGCCCGGTGGATATGACGGCTATGCCAGATGGGCGGGTGCTGATCCTGCTGCGCAGTTTCTCGCTGTTTCCGCCCAGCTTCCAGGTGGCACTGGCGCTGGCCGACCCGGCCGATATCGCGGAGGGCGAAAACTGGCCGATCAAACTGCTCGGCCGGATCGAGCGCCCCTTGCCGCCTGAAAATTACGAAGGGCTGGCGCTGGCCCAGCGGGGCGATGGGAGCTGTTCGGTGTGGCTGATCTCGGACGACAATTTCAGCCGTTTCCAGCGCACATTGCTGCTGGAATTTTCCTGGCCCGAATGCGGAAAGGGCGTCCCGCAAAGCGCGGCACGCCCTTCAAGCGAATAGCAAACGGCCCCGCAAAGGGCCGAGAGGATCAGGCGGCGTCTTTCGCTGCCTTCTTGAGCTCGCGCTTAACCTTCTGGGCGCGCGTGGACAGCTTTTCGTCCTTGGTCTTGAGCAGCCAGTTGTCGAGGCCGCCATTGTGTTCGACCGAACGCAGGCCCTGCGTCGAAACGCGGAACTTGAAGCTGCGCTCCAGCTTCTCGCTCAGCAGCGTGACGTTCTGCAGGTTGGGCAGGAACACCCGCTTGGTGCGGTTGTTCGCGTGGCTGACATTGTTGCCGACCTGGCGGCCCTTGCCGGTGAGTTCGCAGATGCGCGACATGTCTCGTCTCTCAAGTTCAAGTGTCTGTTGCCCGAAAATTCGGGTCGGGTAGCTGAGGCTGTCCCGGAAAGCGGCGCGCATAGCGGTGGTGTTGCGAATCGTCAAGCAAAGTTGCGCAGGCCTGCCCGTCCGTATAGCGCCGTGGCCGATGACCGGCTGGAAGCTCCCCGAACCGATGGCCCGCGCGCTCGACCTGGCGCGGGAGGCCGAAGCTGCGGGCGAAGTGCCGATTGGCGCAGTTGTCGTCAAGGATGGCCGCGTGGTGGGGGAGGGGCGCAACACCCCGCGCGCCGACCACGATCCCACTGCCCATGCGGAAATCCTCGCCCTGCGCGATGCGGCGAAAAATCTTGCCAATGAGCGGCTGACCGATTGCGAGCTGTGGGTCACGCTAGAGCCGTGCGCGATGTGCGCCGGAGCCATCGCGCATGCGCGGATCGCCAAGCTGTATTACGCGGCGGCAGACCCGAAAGGGGGTGCGGTCGAGCATGGGGCGCGGGTTTTCGAGCATCCGCAAGCGCTGCATCGGCCGGAGGTTTATTCGGGCATCGGCGAATCGCAGTCGGCGGCGATGCTGAAGGCGTTCTTCCGCCAGCGGCGCTGACGCCCCGCGCATCAAAGCCCGCGCCAGATCTCGACAGGGGTGGCATCCTCCGCCCCACGTCGCCTCCGGTCACAAGGTTCGGGCCGGAACCGCTTCGAATAGCACAGGCGCAATTCCTCCAGCCAACCGCGCTGGTTGAGCTTCACCCCGACCGCATCGGCGCGCCATCCGCGATTGGCCGCGACGAACCATTCGCGCACATCGCCCGCCGTGAGGCCCGGTTTGCGCGACAGGCGGTCGAAATCGGGCAGGCGCAGCGAATCGTAGAGAATGCGGGTCACGCGGAAATAGGTTTCGGGACGCTTTGTCATGCAGCTGCCATGCTTGATCCATTCATGTGCCAGGAGGCGGGGTGAAGGGGTCATGCAGAGATTGGGGCTCATCGCAGCGGCATCCGGCGGGGTGGTCGCGCAATATTGTGGCCAGATGCGCCCGCTTTCGGGCCACAATCCATGCACGATGAAGCCGAAGCGTCCGGCGCGGCCGGAACATTGGCGGCGATGGGCGGGCGCAAATTCGCGCGTGCGGCAGAACTCCGGCGACCAGCTCAGCGCCAGTGTGTAGCCGGTGACGGGCATGCGCCGGACCGGCCCGTCGCGCTTGACCTGCGGCACGGTGACGCTGCCGGGAATGCGACACTGATAGGATTGCGCGGCCAGCGGCTGCGCAATCAGCGCGGCGAGCAGGGCGGGCGCAAGGAACCTCACAAGGGCGTGAAATCGAGGCCGATATCGGCGGCGGGCGCGCTTTGCGTCAGGCGGCCGACCGACACATAGTCCACGCCCGTCGCGGCCTTTGCCCTGATGGTGTCGAGATTGATCCCGCCGCTGGCCTCGGTCGGCACGCGGCCCGCCACGATGCCGACCGCCTCGCGCAGGATATCGGGCTCCATATTGTCGAGCAGCAGCCGGGTTGCGCCCGCCTCCAGCGCGGGTTCGATCTGGTCGATCCGGTCGACCTCGCAGATGATGTCGGCAACGCCCGCCTCGACCGCGCGGCGCACCGCCTCGCCGACGCTGCCCGCGACGAGCACATGGTTGTCCTTTATCATCGCCGCATCCCACAGCCCCATCCGGTGGTTGCTGCCCCCACCCATACGCACTGCGTATTTCTCCAGGTGGCGCAGGCCGGGAATGGTCTTGCGCGTATCGAGCAGGGTGCAATCGGGATTGTCCATCGCGGCCACATACTCGGCGACCATCGTGGAAATGCCGGAGAGATGCTGCACCGTGTTGAGCGCGCTGCGTTCGGCGGTCAGCATGGCACGGGCGTTGCCCTCCAGCCGCATCAGATCGGTCCCGGCGGGCACGTTCGCACCTTCCTCGACCAGGATTTCGACAGCCATTTCAGGGTCGAGCGCACGGAAAAATGCCTCGGCCACAGGAAGCCCCGCGACATGGATCGCATCGCGCGTGTCCATCACCCCGGAGAAACGCGCGTCGGCGGGAATCACGCTTTCACTCGTCACATCCCGCCCGCCGCCAGGAAGCCCCGTGCCAAGATCTTCGGCAAGTGTCGCGCGCACGAACCTGTCGAGTTCGAAACCGGCAAGGTAAAACGTCAAGGGTATCTCCAGTTGCGAGCCGCTTTCGAGACAAGGCCGGCCGGACGCCCGCAGTGCCGGACTCACACGATAAAACTCAGTGCACGAAGCGCGCCACCACGTCGCGATAAGAGCGCGAGACTTTCACCTCGGCACCGCTTTCCAGCACCAGGAAGCATTCGCCATTGGTATGCGGTTTGACCTGTCGCACCTGGTCGAGATTGACGATGGTGGAGCGATGGACCCGCTGGAACTTGCGCGGGTCGAGGCGGCGCTCCAGATCCTTCATGGTCTCGCGCAGGATCAGCGAATTATCGCCGGTGTAGATGCACATGTAATCGCCTGCGGCCTCGACATGCTCGATGGTTTCGACCTCCACACGGAAGATCTGGCCGCGATCCTTCACGTTGATCAGCTTTTCATAGCGGCTGGAGGCATCGTCCTCGCCCGCCTCGAATTCTTCGGCGGCTTCGGGGGCGACTTCGGAAAGCACGTTCTTCAGCTTTTCCGCTTCTTCGGTGCTCTTCTTTTCCGACAAACGCTGGCGCACGCGTTCGATGGTGTCGGCCAGCTTGTCCTCGTCCACCGGCTTCATCAGGTAATTCACCGCATTGGCCTCGAACGCGCGGATTGCGTGTTCCTGATAGGCGGTGACGAACACAAACAGTGGCGGGTCGATCTCCATCACGCCCTGCACCACGGAAAAGCCGTCGAAGCCGGGCATCTGGATGTCGAGAAACACAAGATCGGGTTTCAGCGTCTTGATCGCGCGGATCGCCTCGCGGCCGTTCTGGCAGGTTTCGATGATCTCGACGTCTTCATGTGGTTCCAGCCGGAGCTGGAGGCCCTGAATGGCGAGCTTCTCGTCATCGACGAGGATGGTTCTGATGGTCATGTGGTTTGTCCTGCGCCTTGTGGAACGGGGTGTCCATCTACTTTTGGCGGTTGCGGATCGCGCCCGATATGCGCGGTCGCCGGGGCGGGCGTCTCTTGCGCCGAATCGCCGATTTCCAGCGGCAATTCGATTATCACGGTAAAGCCGCCCTGCTCTGGTGAGCGGATTTCGAAACGATGGTCCTCGCCATAGGCCTGCGCCAGCCGGTCGCGGATATTGGCAAGGCCCACTCCGGTAGATGTCGTGCGCTTGGAATCGCGCAACATGGCGGTGGTCAGCCCTTCGGACCCGCCCGTCACCGCGCCCGGCCCGGTATCCGACACGGTAACGCGGAGGCGCGCGCCAACGACCTGCGCGACCACATCGATCCGTGCGCCCTCTTCCTGCGGAGAAACGCCGTATTTGATCGCGTTTTCGATCAGCGGCTGGAGGAGCATCGACGGGATACACGCCTGTGCCGCCTGTTCGTCGATGCGGAAATCGGTCTGCAGCCGTTCTTCGAACCGCATCCGCTCGATATCGAGATAGAGTTTCAGCGTCTCGACTTCCTGTTCAACCGTCACCTTGCCGCCCGGCTCTGTGATGAGCGTGTGGCGCAGGAAGCTCGACAGGCGCGTCAACATCGCATTGGCCGGTGCGGTCTGTTTTAGCAGCACCAGCGTGCTGATGGAATTCAAGGTGTTGAACAGGAAATGCGGGTTGAGCTGGTATCGCAGCATGGCGAGTTGCGCTGTTGTCGCCTGCAGTTCCAGCCGCTCGAGCCGGTCGGCCTGCTCCTCGATCTGGAGGAAGAAATTGATCGCGTAATACAGCGCCGACCACGCACCCATCACGGTCAGATCGTAGAAATAGATACCGACAAACAGCCGGGCGAAACTGTTTTCACCGGTCGGTCGGGCAAGCTCGAGCACCCAGGAATCGATGAAGGCATGCACCCCCACAGCGATCGACAGTGCGATCGCCGTAGAACCCCAGGTGACGAGTGGGCGCCGATTGATCAGCTGGCGGTAGATCACCGAAAGCACCAGGCTGATCGAAAAGCCGGTGATGCCCTGGATCAGGATGATGAACAGGAAATCCCACGGCTGGTTGTTCGCAAATGCGGAAATCGCGCGCAGCAGGATCGCCCCGCCCCAGCCGACCAGCTGGAGGTTCCAGAAGGCACGGTTCTTGTTGGCGAAGAACGGCGTCGGGGTGATGGGCAATACGGCCATGTCACGCAGCCCTAGCCGAATTGCGGGTCGATAAGCCAGCCGCTACACTGCGACCGACCGGTCCAGCTGAGGGAGAGTTGCGATGGACGTCAAGGAACAGACCGCACACGGTATCGCCGAACGGGCCAAATTTCGTGAAATGAAGGAAGGCACGAAGGACGACTGGGCCATCATCGGGGGCGAATACGCCGCTTTCGCGCAAGGATTGCCCGACCGGGTGCTCGATCATCTCAAGCTGCTCGACGGGGATTTCGGCGGTTTTCCGGTGTGCCGGCTGGAACATTCGCTCCAGACGGCGACGCGTGCGCATCGCGACGGGCGGGGCGAGCAATATGTGGTCATGGCGCTGCTGCACGATATCGGCGATACGCTGGGCAGCTACAACCATCCCGAAGTTGCTGCCGCGATCCTCAAACCCTTCGTGACAGAGGAGATCCACTGGATTTGCCAGAACCACGGCGCGTTCCAGGGCTATTACTATTTCCACCATCTCGGCATGGACCGCGATCTGCGGGAAAAGTTCCGCGATGAGCCGCATTTCGAAGCCTGCGCCGAATTTTGCGAGAAATACGACCAGGCCGCTTTCGATCCTGATTACGACAGCGAATCGCTGGAGTTCTTCGAGCCGATGGTGCGCCGGGTGATGGCGAAGCCGCTCGCCTCGATTTACAAGGCTGCGGTGGAAGGCGCGGCTGCCTAAGGGAGGCGGCGCGTGACGGGGCGTTCCTGCCCCTCGGCCTCACGGCGGAAGTCGCGCTGCCAGTCCGCCTCGCCCGTGTTATGGCGGATGGTGTCGAGATAGGCGATTTCCGCCTCGATATGTTCCAGCCGCTCGTCCCAGCCCTCGTTATAGAGCGCGCGGGTGAAAAAACCGCGGCTGTGATTGCGGCCCCAATTGTCCATGAAGCGCGCGGCGGCGCGTGGATCGTATCCCGCGTTATGGAGCAGCCAGGGCATCAGCCTGTCGGCATCGCGCTCGGTCAGGCGGCGCAATTTCCGTGACCGGCCCTCGCGGTCCAGCAATGCGCGATGCTTGAGCAGATTATGCGCCAGTTCATGCGCCACGGCGGCGGCAAACTGGTCCTCGGGGAATTTGAAACCGGGAAAATCGCGCCCGAAGATCACTCGCTTGCCATCGGCGAGCGCGCGCGCGCCGTCGTCCAGCACCTCGAAGCGGGTGGGACAGGCGGGTTCGCCAGCCAATGTCACCTCTTCCAGCTCGCCACCGGAGCGTGCAAAGCGCAACTGCGCCTCGCCATCGGCAAAGGCGGTCACCACGGCAGCGTGAAGTTCGACGAGGCGTTGCCAGCTGGGTTCGCTGCGGGGGAAATGCTCGGCAACGGGCATGCCATCCAGCTCCAGCAGTGTCATATTGGCGGCAAGGCCTGCCCTCGACGCGGGCGAACCAGGAGCCACTGCCTGCACGCCGATGTCACCCATCAGGCCGAGCTGGCTGCGGATGCTGCCCGCATCGCCATAGGCATGGGCATCGTGGAGCAGCAATCCAGGAGCGGGGCTGGCATCCTCGCAATAGCGCGCATTGCCGGTGACGAGACGCCAGCCCACCGAAAACAGCATGGTATCGCGCTGTTGCAGGCTTGCCAGCGCCGGGCTGGGGGTCGGTGCACTTGCCTGCGCCGTGGCGGGCAGGGGATGCGCTGCCGCCACCAAAGGCGCCAGCACAAAACCGACAAGCCGAATCACGAAGGCTTCGCGGCCCCGGCCACCGCTGCTGCCAGCTCTTCGTAACCCACCGCGCCTTCGAGCACCTGGTCGCCGACCACCCAGCTGGGTGTACCGCTGAAGCCGAGCGACTGCGCGATGGACATGTTGGTCGCCAATTCGCGCGTCACCTCGTCGGATGTGGCGAATGTGCGCGCTGCGTCCATGTCGAGCCCGGCCTTTTGTGCGGCGGCCTCTACGTTTTCCGGAGTCGGTGCATCGGCCTGGAACATGGCGGTATAGAAAGCCTTGTAACGGCCCTGTTTGGCAGCGGCGAGCGCCATGCGGGCCGCGCCCTCACTCCCGCCGAAGATCGGCCATTCGCGGACCACCACCTTGAGATCGGAATTTTCGGCGATCAGCTTTTCGACATCGGGCAGGCTCGCCCGGCAATAGCCGCAGCCATAATCGGTGAACTTGACCAGAACGGTGCTCCCTTGCGGATTGCCGAGCACGGCACCTGGGAAGGCCTGCGTCACCTCGTCCGCCACATCGGCCAGCCGGTCCTGCGCCTGTTGGCGCTGAAAGGCTTCGGCCATTTGCGGCAGAATATCCGGGTTCTCGACCAGATATGTGCGGGTCTGCCCATGGCCGAGGCCGGAAACCGACCACAGCGCCGCACCTGCAAACCCGCAAACGAGCGCGACAACCGCGCTCACCAAAACCTGTTTCATCGTGCACTCACCGTGAAGCCGACCCGGCGAGAGCCATCGGCCTGTTCGATCTGACGTTCAAGCAGGGCGCGGGCCTGCATTGCGATATCCTGCGCGCGCAGATGATCGGGGGTCCCTTCGGGAAGCTGCCCTTCGGCCGAAGTCGCGCTGCGCAGGGCGAGGGCATATTGCCGGCTCATCACCTGCTGTTCCGCCGTGGCCAGCTGTGCCCGGGCCATATCGCCGCGCGCGGCATAGACCACGCCGAGCTGCCGCCATGCGAACGGGTTGTAGCGATCGCGCGCAACCGAGGCGCGCAGCACCTTTTCCGCCTCTTCGTAATGCGCCGGGTCTTCGGTCGCGATCAGTGCGTGGCCGAACAGTGCGGCGATGAGCGGCTGCGAATTGGTGAGGTCGGTGGCCTTGCGCAGCGCCTCCAGCGCCTCTTCCGGGCGACCGGATTCGAGCAGAACCTGGCCCTGCAGTTCGCGGAAATAGGGATCGTCGGGCTCCAGCGCGATCAGCGCTTCGGTTTCGGCAAGCGCCGCCTCGACCCGCGCGGCCTTGTGATAGGCATAGGCGCGCGCATAGCGCGCCGATACGGAGGTGTCGCTTTCTGGAAAGGCGGCGAGGGTGCGCTTGGGTTCGTCGATATAGCCTGCCAGCTTCGCCTTGATGCGTTCGAAACGGGTCTGCATCTGCGCATCGTCGGGCGCGGTCCAGGCCGGATCGCGCTCGTAACTGTCGCGCAGCAAGGCGATGCGGTCGCCCGAAAGCGGGTGGGTCCGGGTGAAGGTCGCCTCGTCTTCCTGGCTGTAGCCATAGCGGAATTCCTGGTTCTGCAACCGCTTGAAGAAGCTCAGCGATCCGCGGCCCGAAATGCCTGCATCGGACAAATAGCGCGCGCCCGCCGCATCGGCGCTGGCCTCTTCGACGCGGGAATAGGCGAGGAACTTGCCCAGTGCGGCCCGCTGACCGGCCATGATCGCTGCCATTGCCGCATCGGGCGAACCCGCCAGCGCCGCGCCGATCCCGGCGAGCAGCGACAGGATGGAAATGTTGCTCGCGGCTTCCATGCCTTGCGACTGGCGCACGATATGGCCGCCAGTGATGTGGCCCAGCTCGTGCGCGATCACGCCCTGCACTTCATTGGCCTTTTCGGCGGCATCGATCAGGCCGGTATGCAGGTAGATGACCTGCCCGCCCGCGACAAAGGCGTTGATCGACGGATCGTTGATCAGGACGATCTCGACATTGTCCGATTCCAGCTCCGATACCTCGACCAGCGGCCGGGCAAGATCCTGCAGGAAAGCTTCGGTCTCGGCATCGCGCAGGATCGACATCGCCGATGCGGGCTGCGCGAAAAGCGACATGGCAAGCAGGCACGCGAGCAGTTTCGCGGACAATGCGGCGGCGCGGGAACGCTGGGCTATCATGGAGCCCGTGCTAGCGGGTTTTTCGCTGAACCGGAACTGAAGCCGCATCGATCCGCGTAAGAAAGGCGCGCATCGGGCCGAGCGTGCGGCCCGAGCGGCTCCATGGATCGGCCATTTCGAGCAGGATCCGGGTGTGGTCCATATCCTTGAAATAATGCGCTTCCACTTCGGCATCCGCTTCCTCCAGCCGGGCGGCCAGGGCGCGGGTGTTGCGCGGCTTGACGGTGGTATCGTCGAGACCGGTCATCAGCAGCATGGGCGGCGCATCGCTGCGGACGTGGTTTACCGGCTGGGTTGCCTCGCCATCGGGCGCATTGCCGAAGGCGGCTTTGGTCGAAGGTTTGTCCAGCGGATAGAAATCGTAAGGACCCGCCAGGCCGATAACCCCGCGGATCGCCTGCGGCGGCACACCTTCGGCGTCGAGCCAGCGTGGCTCAAGCGCGGCCTGCACCACGTTGTATGCCCCGGCGGAATGCCCCGCGAGGAGTATCCGATCGGGATCGCCGCCCAGCCGCGCAGCATTGGCCCGCACCCAGCCGATGGCAGCGGCGGTGTCTTCCAGCATGGCCGGATAGCGACCGGATTCGCCCAGCCGATACCCGGCCAGGGCAACGATAAAGCCGTCGGGGGCCAGCGCACGGGCGATGAAATTGTAATGCGCCGGATTACCTGTTGCCCAGCTTCCGCCATGCACGAAGACCAGGATGGGGAGCGCTGTGTCGTCTCGCGCGCCCGTCGGGCGATGAATGCTGACGGTCTGGGTGGGGGCATTGCCATAGCGATGCGTTTCCACCCGTTCCACGTCGCGGCTGCCCCCGGCGATCCGGTCTACCGTGTCGAGCACAGCCGGGCCATTGACGCGGATCGCGATCCATAAGGCCACGACGGCCAGCGCCAGAATGCCCAAGATGGCGATCGGTATCGTCATGCGCCGACGCGGCCGGTCACTTGTTGCCATCTTCGGCGACCTTCTCGACCGTTTCGACGATCTTTTCCGCCTCCCCATCATGGTCGAGCCCGATGGATTTCAGGAATTCCTGCCCGGTCGCATAGTCGTCACCCAGCCACAGCGGCACACCGGCGGTTTCGATGGTGACGCGGGCAAGTTCTTCTTCAGGTGTGAAGTCTTCGCCAGCGCGGCGGATGAAAACGGCGCGGATCTGCCCCCGGTGATCGGATACGGCGTCGGCGAATGCGGGAAGATCGCCCTGTGTATCGTCGCCGATCAGCGCGAAGCTCATGTCCGGGAAAGTGTCGAGGATGCTGGCGATGGCTGCTTTCTTGTGCACGCCATGGCTGGACGATCCGAAAGTTTCGCGGTTCGCCCCCCAGTCGCGCAGCATCAGCGGGCCGAGTGGAAGGCCGCGGCTTTTCTGGAACGCCACGAGATAGGAAAACAGGTTCCACGGGCTGGACGAGACGTAGAAGAAAGGATGATGCGTCGCCTCCAGCCGGTCGCCCACCGTGGCTTCGTCGCCGTGGATAACCGCCCCGCCGCCAAGCGCACTGTAAAACACATCCGCACCGGGCACGAGCAGGCGGTCGTCCGGCATTTCCATCAGCACGCGCCGCCAATTGCGTGCGATCTGGCGGAAATTGCCGGTGATGCCGGTTTCGATGATGGTGTCGTCGATGTCGGAAATGACTGCCAGCGCCGCTTCCTCGCCCGGCGCCAGCACGTGGCCTTCGACGCAGTGTGCACCCTCTTCATTCAGCCAGTGCAGGCCGACCACTTCCCAGCGTGTGTGTTCCGCAGTGGGCCAGGGAGGATCGAGCGCGACGTCGAAATGGACATAGCCTTCCGCATCGGTCAGCGCCTTGTGGCGCACTCGGTTGCCGTCCGGGTCGGAGATTTCCAGTTCGACAGGGAAATCGGCCACTTCGCGCGATGCGAAGGTGGCGAGCATGGTGCGCAGCGCCTGAAACCGACCCTGTTTTTCGTATCGCCGCTGTCCAGACCGCAGTGCCCGCGCCGTCAGGTGCAATCGCGTCGAATTGCGATAGCCGAAGTAGGGCTGGATGCGGGTCGGAGTGGAACTGAACAGGGGCATATCTGCGGCGCTAGCGGTGCTACGCGACCGGGGATAGGCCCCTGCGATTTAATAGCCGCTTAAAATTGTGCGTCCGGCCTTTTCCAGGCCCTTAATGTCCTCCGGTAGTTCGCCGATCACTGCGATCCCGCCATCGGGCAGGCGGCGGATCATCACCAGCGCAAATTCCGGGCCGTCATCCGCGATATCGTCGATATCCAGCTGTTCGAGCTGGCGCAGTTTGTCCGCCATCGCCGGCTTGATCGCGGCAGGTCTTTCGGCGGTTTCGCCCTGTTCCTCGCGGCGCAGCCGTCGTTCGGTTTCAACAACGCCCTTCAGACCGCCCTCGGCCTGACGCAGGTAATCGCACAGTCCGCCGCGTTCCACGCCGGTGCGGTGCGCATGACCCAGAACGGTCGCATATTCGGTCAGGCGGGTCTTGTCGTAATCCGCGCCGAAAACCAGCTTCACGACCGGAGTCATCGGCGCGCGATCCTGCATTTTCAGGCCTGCATCGGCGACGAGTTCTGCAAACCCATCAGGATCTTCGGCGGCTTCGAGGCTGAAATCGTATGCCCGGCCCACAGCCTCATACAACGCCTTGCGGCTGCGATCTTCGCGGCTGCGCGCAACATGGGCCAGCTCACGCGCGGCGGCGAGGCAATCGTACAGGCCCTGCGGTTCCGACTGCGATGGCGGCAGCGTGTCCTGCGCGTGATCTTCGGCCTCGTCGACCGCTTCGCGCGCGTCCTCTGCCTCCTGCGCTGTGCTTGCTGCTGCGCTCTGCGCCTCGCGGGTGACGGGGGCGATCTCGATGTGGACCGGCGGCACTTCCGGCTCGTAAGCCTGCGGAACGGCATACCCGTGTTCGCTGCTGCCACTCAATTCGTGCTCGTCCATGGCGCTGGACATATCGAGGGTGGGGCGCGGTTTCTCACCACGTGTCACCAAAGAGCTGAGGCCGAATCCGGCGGTCTCGTCAGCCAGCGGGTCGATAACCTCATCGACATCCTCGGCCTCTTCTTCGTCGAAATCGGGAAGGCTGTAATCGACCGGCTCGCCGTCCTCGTCGGAATATCCCAAACCGAACTTCCACGCCGACACCCGTTCCGAAGGTTCGTCGCCTATATCGGCGGCCTCCTCATCGTCTTGCGCACCGAACGCAGGCATGGGCAGTTCATCCGACGGGGGCGGGCTGTCTTCGTGCATGTCGCCTCCAAGCTCCAGGATGTCGGCGGTATCGGCTGTATGCTCGTCGCCTTGTGTGTCCTTCAGCGCCTGATCGATTTCGAGCAGCAGTTCATCAGCCGTCGCCTGATCGGCCAGCTCTTTCCAGTTGATCACGCCATAGATGAAATCGATGGTGTCGTTGTCGCTCGAATAAGGCAGCAGGATCCCGCGATAAAGCACGGTGCTGCCGCGCTGGTTGATGAATTCGGCCTCGAAGCCGATCGGCGCCTGGTTGGCGATGATCTGCATGTAATGGTCGGTGATGCGGCTGAGCAGCGAGCGCGCCGGAATGTCCGACAGGCGCTCGATCTCTTCCATCGCGCCGCATTCATCGGCCAGTTCGCGGCCGAGATACTGAATCGCGGGGTCGTCTGCGCCGACCGAAAAATCGAGCAGGACCGAATGCGGGCCGAAATCGTCCAGATTGTCGGGTTCCAGATCTTCTATCGAGGGATAGTTGCGGTCGCCCAGCAGGCTCGCCCAGTGATTGTAGGCACGCACCTGCATGCGGCGCTCATCCTGGCCGACCGGCGAGGGTGGCGGTTCCGCGGCAAAGCGGTCATCGTCGAGGTCGTAATCGCCCTCGTCCGGGAAATCCTGCGATCCAAAATTGCCGCCAAGCCTGTCCATAGGACGGTCTGCCCCCGCGTTCGAGCCAAATCAATCGAACGAGCACTAGGGCGCGTATGGTAAATTAACTGTTAAACCCGCAGCGGGGCGCAGAGGGGTCAGAGCATGTAGCGCATGCGGATCGACTGGCTGGAATGACCGCCAGCGAATTCAAAGGCGGCCTCGTCGAATTTCGGTGGCCCCATGCGGACCTTTGCATCGCGCGAAAAACCGAAGCCTTCCTTGGGCATCATCATCAGTGCACGATCCGCTTTGCCATTGTTGTTTTCGTCATGCAGCAACGCGATGGCATAACGGCCCGGCGCGACCCCCTCGAACACCAGTTTGACTGTCTTGCCGGCGGGCACGGTCGTGCTGTGCGCGCCATCGACGCCGCGGCATTTGGGGAATTTGTCCGGGTCGGGTGTCATGCAGGCCCGCACCACGCCCTTGGTCGAGCGCAGTTCGGTCACCGTCACGGATATGTCGCCCGTGCGAGCCGGGGCGGCGCCCATGGTCATGGCGGCGGCCAGCGGCAGCAGGCAAAGCAATGCAGGTTTCAAAAACGAGTCTCCGTCAGGCCCCGGTCGGTTCCGCACAAGCGATCCCAGAAGCGGAAGTAAAGGCCGTAATTGCAGCGATATTCGTCGTGATGACGCTGATGATGGCTGGCGGTTATCAGCCACCCGCCTAACCGGGAATGAACCAGCGCGCGCGGAAACATCTCCCAGCCCATGTGGTTGGTGACGCCCATCACCGTCATCACGGTGAGCACGAACAGCAGCATCGTGACATGGATCGGCACGAGGAAGACCAGCGCCGGGATGACCACCGCGCCGGTCAGCGCCTCGATCGGGTGGAAGCTCATCGCGGCCCAGGCGGTGGGCGGGCGGCTCGCGTGATGGACCGCGTGGGCGATTTTGAACCAGCGCGGTCGGTGCATCCAGCGATGCGTCCAGTAAAACCAGGTGTCATGCGCGAAGAGATAGATCAGCACCGAAACCGGCAGATACCACAGCGGCATCGCGCTCCAGTCGCTGTAGATGCGGGTCCAGCCATGCTCCTGCCAGCCCCAGGCGACAATGCCCGCCGGTACGCCGTAAATGGCCGCCGAAGCCAGCGACCAGCCGATCTCGCGCCTGATCTGTGCATCGAGCCCGGCATAGCGGCGGGGCATGCGTCTGCCGGTCAGCCAGGCGAAGAAACCGCTCGCCGCGAGATAACGCAGCGCGACAATCGCGGTCATGGCAAGGGCGGATACGGTTATAGCGGCGAGCATATGCAACACGCTATGCGCCAGACAGGCCCGGCACTTCAATCCCGACGACGCAATCGCACCGTCGGCGACTGCCCAGCGCAGCCTTAGCCTTCCACGCCCCACGGCGCGCAATCGGGATCGCGTGCCACGGTCAGCCTGCGCAGAGCCGCGCGTGAGAGGCGCTCCACCTCCACCTTGCGCCTTGCGGCCGCCAGTGGGTGGAGCGGGGCAGGCCGCACGATTTCCCCGTCATAGCCATCGGCGATAATGATTCCGCAGCAATCGGGTCGATAATCCTCCCCCTCCAGCGGTCCGCGGTCGAGGCCGGGCGGGAGCCCCCAGTAGAAGCGGTCGCAATAATCGAGATAGTCCGGCCATTTGCCATCGCCCAGCAGGTCGCTGCGCTGCACCTTGATCTCGACGATGACGACCCGCCCTTTCGCATCCAGCCCCATCAGGTCGGCACGGCGGCCGTTGCGCAGCGGCATTTCTGCCAGGCACCAGATATCGTTGCGCGCGAACAAGCGGGATATGCCGCGCGCAACATCGGCAGCAGCAGCGGGCTTTTGAATCAGGCTCTCATCCATCCCGGCTAAGTGGAACATAGTCGGAACATCGTCAAGCATACTCGTCGCAGCCCGATCGTGCCGACATGGCACAGCGCGGCAGCGGGCATTGCCGGGCCGCGGGCCATCGGCGCATCAATGCCGCAAACGGGCTCAGGGAAACTACGTGGACCTGGCTTAAGCACAGTTTGCCGGACAGGAATTACACGGCTTCGACAACGCCCCAACGACCGATGACCCCATCTTCGCACTTTCTCGCCCGCTGCGGCATGTACGGCCTCTCCCTGGTTCAGGCCGTTCCTGCCCATGCGGAAACGGCGGGTGCGACGATGGCGGTTTCGGCAACGGTCGTGGAAACCTGCAGCGTGGCCGCTTCGCCGCTGTCCTTTCGTCTGGCCAACACCCCTGGCCTCGACGCTCAGGCGCAATCGACCATTGCGCTGAACTGCAACAGCGCAACCGGGTTCGAGATCGCTCTCGATCCCGGGGGTAATGCCGCTGGCGGGGTCCGCCGCATGGTGGAAAGCGAGAGCGGGGCGGCGCTCGCATACGAGATCTACAGCGATGCCGCGCGCAGCATACCCTGGGGCGACGACGCGGGCGTGGATACGGTTGCTGGCGCGGCCGGTCCGGGCCGGGGTGTCGTGTTCACCGCCTATGGCAGCATCGTTCCCTCAATGGCGCAGCCCGCGCCGGGAAGATACACCGATACCGTTGTCGTGACGGTGAATTTCTAGAACCTCAGGCTGCCTGCATTTTCGGCTCGACCAGCGCGAGGATCGCTCCGCGCGCGCTGTGGAACTCGCGCCACAGGGTGAGCGCCGCTGCCGTCGTATCGCGACCCTGGCCAGCTGCACCCAACAGCGCGCGCAGGCCGATCTGCATGATGGCAGTCAGATCGCCGAGCGCGGTTTCGACCAGCCGCAGTCTTTCTCCCCCGGCGGCGCAGGCGCGCGCGGGCAGGCTGTTGATGGCGTCGACGGATTTCTCGCGGGCGAGCTGCGCCTGCGCGGCAACGGCGTTCGCAGCCTCATGCACAGCCTCCCAGCGTGTGTGCAGCTCGACCAGCGTCGTCGCATCTCTCCCGGTGATTTCGCCGGGAGGCAGGATAGTCGCTTCGGACAGGTCGAATGTGTGCAGGTGCGCGCTCATGAACGCGATCCATAATCGGTTACGGTTACCGAAACTCTAACCGGGCGTGTGGTCGGGAACGCGATTAACCGCTGGCATCCCCTGCACCGCTTTGCTAAGCGCCCCGCTCGCCCAATCGGCGACACGCACCCGTAGCTCAGCTGGATAGAGCGCTGCCCTCCGAAGGCAGAGGCCACAGGTTCGAATCCTGTCGGGTGCGCCACGCATTGCGGCCCCGTGCACTGAAGCTGGACGACTCTCTCGGCAAATGTCGCGTCAGTGTGCGACTCCTTTCTGGCCGGCGAAATAGTCCGACTGCATGACCTCGACGTTCGACATGAAGGTGGCGCCAGCATGGGTTTCCAACAGGCCGCCAAGGCCGCGAGCCATGTCGGCGATGACCTTGGCTGCGGCGGGTGTGCATTTATGGCGCGAACCGCTGGTTTGGGTCGCGCGCCGCGGCGCCTACACCTCCACCAGCCTTACGGGGAGCCTTGTTGCGGTAACGGATAGTCTCGGCATCGCAGTCCTGCCCCGTGAGATGATGCCTGGTTACCTCTTAGCTATCGCCAGCGACGGGGAATTGCCCGCCCTTTACGACACCGAGATCGCTCTGATTGAGGCAGCTGGCCTGACCGACGCTGCACGTCGGCTGGCCCAGCACGTCTTAGCTGCGTTTGAGTGAGTGGCGGAGGCGCTCTCGCCTCTCTGCCGGTAAGTCGCAGAAGGGCATATCGCCCGGCTGCCGGGCCTTGGGGGGTGTGGCAGCCGGGCGTGACCGCGTTTGGTCAGCGTTTGTCCCTGTCGGCAGGCAGGATGTAGGCGCTGATCTCGTCATTGCCTCCAAACACCTGACGCGCCAGGGCGCTGATCTCATCTGCGGTCATGGCTCGATAGGCCGGTTCCCTGATGCGGAAATTGACCAGGCCGTCCTGGCTGGTCTGGGCATCGCCGAGCACGCTCATCCAGTAACCGTTGTTTTCAAGGCTGCTGTCGAGATCCTCGATAATCGGGGTCCAGGCGCGTTTGAAAGTGTCTTCGTCGATTGGGGTCTTGGCCATTTCCTTCGCCACCCGCAGCACGCCCTCGCGCACCTTGTCGACCTCGTCCGGCTTGGCGGTCACACGCGCGAAGAGATAGCCATAGTCGTCGAAAAGATCGTTCGAATAGGATGCCGCGCCGGGGGAATAGGTCGATCCCATTTCCTCACGCAGCACCTCGGTCAGGCGATTGCGGAACAATCCGCGCAGCAGGCGCATGCGGTATTTGTCGGCCGGGTCCGACGCATCGGGCGCAGGCCAGTAGACATAGACCAGCGCCTGGTCGGGCGTGCCCTTGTGATAGTAGCGATAGGGCGTATCGTTGCCGGCGGGGAAGGTAACGCCTTCCATCACCGGATATGCGCCCTTCTCGTCCGCCCGTGCGGGCAGTGCGCCGAATGTGCGGGCAACCTCGTCCACTACCGTCTGCTTGTCGACATCGCCGACCACGGTGATTTCGATCAGGCCATCGTGCAGCTCCGGCGCGATCCATGCCCGCGCTTCGTCGATGGTGGTGTTCATGAAGCTGTCGAGATCGTCGAAGCCATAGGCCTCGTGGCCCGAGCGCACGAGGCGCGGCAGGTATTTGCTCACCACTTCCTGGGGTGAGGCATCGTGCGTTGGATACCATGCGCGGATCTTGCGGAAGTACTGGGCCGCCGTTTCTTCGCTGAAGGCGGGGGCTTTGACCTTCGCCGCCATCAGGTTGAGCTGCGAGGGCAGGTCGTCCTTGTCGGTCGCGCCGAGCAGTTCGAATGCGTCGTTGTCGATATAGGTCTTTGCCGAAACCGACACCCGCTTGCCCGCAAACAGCGTACGCAGATCGTCGTCTGTGTGGCCGATCACGCCGCTCTGGTCGAGCAGGTTGAGGCCGAGCCTGCGCAGCGCTTCGCTACGGCGGGGCATGGCCATGAAACCGCCGCCCACGCGCACGCGCACGGCGATCGTGCCGGCGTCGAAATCGGTGTGCTTGAAGTTGAGCCGGACATTGTTCGCAAACTTCACCAGATGCGCGTCGGCATCCTCTATGTAGCGATCCGACACGACTGCGCCGGGCTGGCCGAAATCGGTATAGGCGAAGGCCTCGACATTGCGCGTTTCGGGCGGTGCGACGGCCACCTTGCGCGACGTGGCAAGCGCATCGCGCAAGGCCTGTTCAGTGTTATCGAGCGGTTTGTTGCTGACGAAATAGATCGCCGGGTTCTCGATACCCTGCCACGCCTCGCGGAAGGCGCGCTCGACCTCTTCCTTCGTGATGGTGGCGGCGGCTTCCTCGAACAGCTTCAGTTCGGTCTGGGGGGAAGTGAACACGCGCTCATTCGAGAATGCGGATACCAGTTCGGCGGCATAATTGTATTCGAACCCGCCAGCATAGGTCTTGCGGGTATCCGCACGTTCGACGGCGGTTTCACGCGATTGCCGGATGCGCGCGATCTGTTCGTCGATCTCGGCCTGGGAGAACCCGTATTCAAGGGCGCGGCGCAGTTCCTGTTCGGCCTCGGCCAGCGCAGCCTGCCAGTCTTCGGGCGAGGTGCGGATGTTGAGGGTCATGCCGTCGACGACGTCGTCGAAGCGATACCGGCTCACTCCGCTGGCGAGATACGCAGCATCGCCCTGCTCGACCGCGCGGTTGAAACGGCGCTCAAGAATGCGCGACCCGAGTGCCTCCACCAGCCTTTCGCGCCGCGTTGCCTTGGTGTCGGGCCGATCCTCGTAAGGCATCAGCGCGCCCAGCGTGATCGAGGTCATCAGCTTTTCATCGAAGTAGGAACCGACCTTGCCCGGCTCCAGCTTGGCGGGGCCGGGAAGGACATTGGCCAGCGCTTCGCCCTGGCCTTTCCAGTCTCCGAAATATTCTTCGATTTTCTTTACGGCCACCGCCGGATCGACGTCGCCGATAAATGCGATGAAGGTGTTCTCCGGGCGGTAGTAACCGCGGTAGAATTTGACGAATTCCTCGCGCGGCATGCTCGCGATGGTTTCGGCGATGCCGATGGGCAGGCGGTTGGTCACCGCGCTGCCTGCGGTGAAGAAGCCCATCTGGTTCACCAGCGAACGATAGCTGAGCGAATCCCGGGCGAGTTTCTCCGACGCGATAACGCCGCGCTCACGCTCGATTGCATCGGCATCCAGCAGCAGGTTTTCCGCCGTTTCGCGCATCAGGAACATGGCTTCGTTCACGACCGGCTCTTCCACGGTCGGAAGGTTCAGCTTGTAGATCGTCTGGTCGAATCCGGTGCTGGCATTGGTGTCCGCCCCGAAGGCCAGCCCGTGGCGCTCGAGCCGCTTGACCATCTCGCCTTCGGGCACGTTGACAGAGCCATTGAACGCCATGTGTTCGAGGAAGTGGGCGATGCCTTGCTGGGCATCGGTTTCATCGAACGAGCCCGTGCCGATGCGCATGCGAATGGCGGCTGTTCCGCTGGGCGTCTTGTTCGGCAACACGGCATAGCGCAGCCCATTGTCGAGCGTGCCGTAGATGATCCGGGAATCGGCTTCGAGGTCGCTGGCGTCCTGCGGGAATGCGGGTTCGGAAATGTCCTGCGCCTGCACCGGCATGGCCAGCGCCGCCATCATGGCCCCCGCCAGCAGGGGACGTTGCCAAAGGCGGATTTTCTTGTTGCGCATCGCGGGCTCCTCTCGTGTCGCGACCCGCTTTCCGCAGCCCGCAAATGTAACCGTTCTGCTCCGAGAGACGCATCCCGGCCGCGATGCCTCAAAGAAAATTGCGTGGTTGCCAGCGTCTGGCGGAGGGCCCCATACACGCGCGAGGGGCGATCGCTTGCAAGTGGCGGTCACATGAGAGCGGGGTTGCAGGTTGGCGATCGGAAACATCAATGACAGCATGGCCGACACGCCCGAAGGCCAGCGCGCGGCGATGGAGCGGGATCTTTATGCCCGCTTCCGCGTCCCGCTGGAGCGCTATTTTGCCAAGCGCACCTTCGAGAAGGGCGATGTCGACGATCTGGTGCAGGAGGTCTTCACCCGTCTTGTCGCCCGGTCGGGCGATCTTCAGATGGACGAACCCGAAGCCTACGTCTTCCAGGTCGCCGCGAACCTGCTGCGCGACAGGGCGCGTCGTGACATCTTCAGGAAGTCCGCCAGCGGCCAATATGCAGAAGAAAATAGCGAAAATGTTGAGGCGATTACGCCCGAGCGCGTCTTACTGGCCAAGCAACAGGTCGCAAAGCTGAAGGAGGCGCTGGCGGAGTTGCCCGAACGTGTCCGGTTCGTGTTTTTGCTTCATCGCTATGAAGGAATGAAGTACCGCGAAATCGCAAAACATTTGGGCGTTTCAGTCAGTTCGGTCGAGAAATATATGATGCAGGCGATAAAACACGTCGCGAAACGACTGGGAAGGCCCCGATGAGCAGCGACAATCGCAACATCGGTGTCCAGACGCAGCCGAACGCCTTCGACCAGGCGGCGGAATGGCTTGCGCGCCTGCAGTCGGACGAGGGCGGAATGGCCCTGAATCGCCGCTTTCGCCAGTGGCTGCGCCAGTCGCCCGACAATGTGGCGGCCTTCCGCGAATGCCAGAGCCTGTGGGAAGAGGTTGGCGATGCTTCGTCCGACCCGGATATCCTGGCCATGCGCAATGACGCGCTGACGGCGGCGCAGCCGGTCTCGTCGGGTGGGTGGGGCAAGATCACCGCGATTGCCGCCAGTTTCTTCGCCTTGGCCATTTCGGTCGCCGTGCTGCTCGTCGTCACACGGGATAATGCCGCCGCTCCTGCCGGCGCGCCGGTCGAACGCGTCGCCGAAGCCGGCTCGGCTGCATCGGTCTATCGCACCGCGGTCGGCCAGCGTTCGACGATCAGCTTGCCCGATGGCTCCAGCGCGGAACTCAACACCGATTCGCTGATGCAGGTGAATTATTCGAAGGATCGCCGCGAACTGGTCCTGCTGAAGGGCGAAGCCTTTTTCGATGTGCGAAAAGATCCCTCGCGCCCCTTCATCGTCATGGCCAATGACAAGCTGGTCAAGGCGGTGGGCACGGCATTTTCCGTTCGGATGGAAGGCGATGCCGTGCGCGTCACCCTTGTCGAAGGCGTAGTCGATGTCGCTCAAAGGCGTCAGGACGGCTTGCTGGGCGGGACAAGCGAGGTCCCGCTCCAGACGCTGGTGGCAGGCGAACAGCTCTTGCTCGACAAGGGCAGTTCGACCAGCAAGGACGCGATCGATACGACGGTGGCCACAAGCTGGCGGCACGGGCGGCTGGTTTTCGACAACGCCCCGCTTTCGCAGGTGGCGCTGGAGGTAAACCGGTATTCGGCGCGCAAGGTCGTGCTGGGGGATGAAAGCCTCGCCGATCTGCGCATCAGCGGCAGCTTCCGGGCCGGATCGGCGGATGGATTTGCGCAAAATCTGGAGGCTGCCTTCCCGGTTGAGGCCACCGACGACGATGACCGGAACCGCCTGATTTTGCGCTGGAACCGATAGAGCGCGACGCCTTGGCAGCCTGCCCCGCGAACGGGCAGGTGACATTTTTTTGAAAATTCTTTTGAGGCAGGCGTCGCGGTGCGCGTCTTATCTCCACAAAGGCCCGGCGTGCCGGGTCACGGGGGCGCGTGTGAAGGGGATGAGAATGAGCACCGGATTTTCTACAGGTCTGCAGGCGGCAATGTTGGTGGGGGTCGCGCAGATTGCGATCGTCGCACCGGCCCAGGCGCAGGACCAACAGGTGGATTTTGACATTCCCGCACAGGAATTGTCCAAGTCGCTGCGCGATTTCGCCGCGGCGACCGACAAGGATCTGCTCTATCCCCCGCAACTGGTCGAGAACCGGCGCGGTAATGCGGTCAGGGGCTCGATGACCCCCGCGGCTGCGCTGCGCGAGATCCTGCGCGGTTCGGGTGTGACCTTCGACATGACGCCGGGCGGGGCGTTGACGCTGCGGGCAACCGGCCTTGCGCGCGGGCAGGATGGTGTCGCAGGCGATGGCTCGAGCGTGGCGGGAACTGCGCCGCTGACCGGCATAGTCCGCAATGCCGCCACCGGCGCTGCGCTTCCCGGTGCGAAGGTGCGGATCCAGGGCACGTCGCTGCAGACCGTCACCGACAATCGCGGTCAGTATAATTTTCCGGCTGCCCCGCAGGGCGAGCAGACCGTGGTGGCCGAATATCTGGGCGAAACGCCCAAGGCGCAGGCGGTCACGGTTGCGGCCGGGATACGCAATGTCGGACATATCCGTGTCGGCGCGGCGGCGGGCGACGAAATCGTCGTGCTCGGTCATCGCAGCGCGGTCCAGATCGCGCTCAACCAGCAAAAGAACGCGGACAACAATTCGACCGTCATGTCATCGGACCTCCTGGGCGGTTTCCCGGCCGAAACGGTTGCCGAAGCGATGCGCCGCGTGCCTGGCGTCGCCTTTGGCCGCGATGACGAGACCGGCGAAGGTTCGCGCGTTACGGTGCGCGGCTTCAGTTCCGAGGCGATCAATGTCCAGCTGAACGGCCTCGACCTGCAAGGGACGGGATTTGAGCGCACGGTCGATCTCAGCGGTTTCCTGGCGGACAATATCTCTCAGGTGACGATCCACAAATCGCTCCTGCCGAGCCACGAAGCGTCCGGGTCGGGCGGCCTAGTGGAGATCGAGACCAAGTCGGGCCTCGATTATGGCGATTTCGCCTTCAACGCCAGCATCGAGGGCGAGACCAATCTCGACCGCGAATTCGGCGAGGAATACCAGGCAAACGTCACGCTGGCGAAAGAGGTTGCGTCCAATTTCGGCGTCGCGGCATCGTTCCAGTATCGCAACACAGACCGTCTGAACTACAACGTATCGGTACTCGACACAGTGCCGCCGGTGCTCCCCGTAGGTTACACTTCGATCTTTCGCGTGCCTGCCAGCTTCGAATTTCCGTTCGATCCCGAAGTTGCGCAGCGGCTGATCACCAGCACCAGCTATTTGCGCAGGGAGCGGCAGGAAGAAACCTATGTCGGGTCGCTGAACTTGGCCTGGGACATCGCCTCGCACACGCGGCTGCGCCTCGATTTGCAGCGCAATGTGCGCGAAGTCACCGCAAATTCGTCGCGCACGGCGATCGGCTTCCTTACATCCGCCGTCGATATGCCGATCCCGGAACTGGATGGCGAAGTGCGCAGGCGCTCGGTGTTGCGAGCCTTGCGACCCAGCATCGCCTACAATTCGGTCGACGAGAAGTTCACCTCCGACACCATCAGCTTTCGCGGCGACACAGATATCGGGCGGTGGGAATTCGAATATAAGCTCGGTTATTCCAAGGCGCGCAAGGAAGGCAGCAACACCTCGATCGTGCTGACCGGCAACAGCTTTACCAACCTGACCGATCTGATCGATCCCGGAACCATCCAGATCAACCCCGATGACGATGCGGCGCAAACGCCGCGCGTTGTCGACGGTGCGTTTATCCCTGGACCGGGCGGCCTGCCGATGCCGGCGCTGACCGCAGAAGCGTTCGCGCTGCTGGCCGATCCGTCGCAATACAATTTGTTCTCGGCCACCGTGAATCCGATCGACAATCCCTCGGATGCCTATGTCGGTGAATTCCAGGCACGCTACAACACGCCGTTATCCTTCCTCGAATATGTCGAGGTTGGCGGGAAGTACGATTCCAGCAAACGTCAGACCAATGGCAACGTCACCAACCCGCGCAACGTGACCAGCCAGCGCTTCCTGCGTGCATCGGGCAGCGGAACCGAACTGTCCTTCTTTGGCTCGCAATTGCTCGGGTCGGACGACGTCAGCCTGATCGGTATAAACGCCTTCGACCTGCCTTACCTGAGCAGTGGAAGCGCGCGCCGCCTGTTCGATATCTTGCCCAACTACACGCAGGACGACCCCAACACGCCGGAGAACGAAGCGCTTTACGACTTTACCGATTTCACCCAGCTCGACCCGATCACGGACGGTTCCGGCTCGCTGACGCCGACCAGGACGACCGAAAATGACTTCGCGGCCTATCTGGAATCGAAGTTCGTCTTTGGCGACCTCTCGGTTGTTGCAGGTGTCCGCTACGAACGCGAGAAGCGCAATGGCTCCACAATCTCGGAACCTTCTTTCAGGCTGAATGAGCCGGGTTTCAGAACGGAAGCGCGCGAAACCTTCGTGGAGGCGGGGCTGGTCCGCTTCGAAGACATCGGCGGCACGGTGGATACCTGGACGCCCAGCTTCCTTGCGACCTACCGGCCCACATCGAATATTGCCGCGCGGCTGGGTTACTTCCGCTCCACGGTCAATCCCGACTTTCGTCTGCTGAACCGCAGCACGCGTTACTCCGTCGATCTGCGGCCCGGCTTTGGCAGGGTCACGATTTCGGAGGCGAACCCCAATCTCAAACCGTCGACGACCGACAATATCGATTTCGATGTCGCCTATTATTTCGACGATACGCCGGGGCTGGTGCGTGCCGGGGTGTTCTACAAGAAGATCAGCAACAACTTCACCAATGTGAACTTCGCCTCGCTGGAAGACAGCGATGTGCGCCAGCGCTTCCTCGACGCGTTCGCGCCGCTGGCGGACAGCCGGCCGGACCTTCTGGCCTTGCCGGAGGGAGCCGAATTCTTCGTTACCCGCCCGGAGAACGGCGAAGGTGGCACGATCTGGGGCGTCGAGATGGAGGTTATCCGCAGGCTCGATTTCCTACCCGGTTTCCTGAGCGACTTCGGCGTGCTCGCCAATGCGACCTATACGAACGGGGATTTCCCGACGCTCGTTTCGGCGCGTTCTGACGATGGCGACCCGATCCAGATCAGCCTCGACCGGCCACTGCGCGACCAGGCGCGCTGGGTTTACAACCTTTCGCTCGATTATGATCGCAACGGGTTCCAGGGCCGCGTCATCTACACCAGCCAGTCGGCCACGGTGGAAGCGTTCGACGAGTTCAACCTGAACACGGTCGTGCCGGCTTACGACACGCTCGATGCGCGGCTGTCCTACACGTTCGACAATTTCGGCGGTTTGTGGACGGTCTTCCTCGAAGGGGACGATCTGCTGCGCGGCCCGAAGAAAGCCGATATCCGCTCTACCACCAGCTCCCAGTTCGGGGTCGGGAGCGCGGATTTCAACTTTCCCAACGCCTATCAGTTCAATGGTGGCCGGACCATCACGATGGGCGTGCGCGCTCGCTTCTGATGCCCGCTGCCCGGCCAGCCCGTTTCTGCGGGCGGCCGGGTGGGCCCGCATGGCGGCCGCGATGTCTATCGCAGCTTGAGACTCGACAACTTTCATAATCAAACCTAGAAGGGGTGCGGTTGGAGAGGATTGTCGGATGGTAGTGGTTCTTGGCGGCTGGCAGAGTGACTTTTCGCGCAATTGGGCGCGAGAGGGTATGGAAATCGCAGATGGGTTTGCCGAAGCTCTCGGCCGGGGCCTGGAAGAAACCGGCATCGCGCCGGGCGAGATCGAAACCGCCCATGTCGGCAATTTCGTCGCCAGCATGTTTGCCGGGCAGGGTCTGCTTGGGGGCTTCTTTGCGCAGGTCCATCCCGAGCTCGACGGTCTGCCCACCTCTCGCCACGAGGCCGCCTGCGCAAGCGGGTCTATGGCAATCCTTGCCGCAACGGCGGAAATAGAAGCGGGACGGTATGATACCGCCTGCGTTCTGGGCATCGAACTGATGCGCAATGTCCCCGGGCAGAAGGCAGCCGAAAATCTCGGCGCGGCGATCTGGCAGGGGCATGAATTGCAGGATGCGGCCTTCCCCTGGCCGCGCGCCTTCAGCGACCTGTCGGAAGAATACGAGCGGCGCTACGGTCTCGATTACAAGCACCTGATGCGGATTTCCGAAATCAATTTCGGCAATGCCCGCGCCAATCCCAACGCCCAGACGCGTGGCTGGCAGTTCACCGATCGCAGCTTCACCGATTGCGACGAGGCGAACCCGGTTGTGGAGGGGCGCACCCGCAAGATGGATTGCGGGCAGGTCACCGACGGCGCGGCGGTGGTGTTTCTCGCCTCGGACGAATGGGCCGCCGACTGGGCGCGCAAGCGCGGTATCGAACCCTCCGCGCTGTCGCGCATTGCCGGATGGGGCCACCGTTCCGCGCCGATTTCCTACCGTTCCAAGATCAAGGCGAGCGAGAACGCGGAATATGTCTTTCCGCAGGTGCGCCGCGCCGTGCTGGATGCCCGTGCGCGAGCCGGGGTCGAACTGGAAAGCATCGACGCGTTCGAGACCCATGATTGCTTCGCGATGACCGAATATATGGCCATCGACCATCTCGGCCTGACCCGCCCTGGCGAAGCCTGGAAGGCGATCGAGGATGGTACGATCGAGATGGGCGGGAAATCGCCGATCAACCCGTCGGGCGGGCTTATCGGGCTTGGCCATCCGGTCGGCGCCACGGGGGTCCGCATGCTGCTCGATGCGCACAAGCAGGTGACGGGTACGGCGGGCGATTATCAGGTGGACGGCGCGCGCCGGGTGCAGACGCTTAATATCGGCGGGTCCACCACCACCACCGCGAGCTTCATCGTCGAAAACGCCCAGGCGGCGTGAGTGCGCGGCGCAATGTGCTGGCGCTGTTCGCGCTGCTTTCGATCCCCCTTCCGGTTTTAGCGAGGAGACATCCCATGACCCGAATGGAGCAATTCCAGTCCGTAATCGATGCGTGGAAACGCAAAGATGTGGAGGCCGTCTTCGACGCGATGACCGACGATATCGTGTGGCACTATGCCGCCGCCATCGCGCCACCTGCTCGGGGCAAGGCCGAGGCGCGCGATTTTCTGGCGAAGTTCGGCGCGAATGTCGGCGAGGTTCGCTGGCGCATCTTCCACCATTGCGAAAGCGGCGACCGGCTGTTCGTCGAAGGGGTGGACGAATACACCTCTGCCGACGGTATCGATATTGCCGCGCCCTATGCTGGGGTGATCGAATTTCGCGGCGACAAGATCAGTGGCTGGCGCGACTATGTCGACCGCGGCGTGATCGACAGCCAGAAAGCGGGCAAAGGCTGGTCCGACCACGTGAAGGAACTGGTCGGGCGTCCTGCGCAATGAACGCGCCTTCCGCCGATGAAAGCTGGCGCAGCGCGCCGTTTCGCCATGCCGAATTCATGCCAGTCGATCTCGAGCTGAAACGGGACGATGACGGCACGATCCGCCTCGCCAGCAGACATCCATTCGAACCCATCGACGCCAATCTCGCGCGCGCCTTTCTTGCCGCTGCCGAGCGGCTGGGAGAGGCCGATGCACTGGCGGAGCGCGGCGCGGACGGGGAATGGGAATATACGAGCTTCACCGGGCTTGCGCGGCAGGTGCGCGGCGCGGCGCGATGGATGATGGACAAATTGCCGCGCGGCGGCGTGCTGGTGATCATGGCGGAAAACAGCGTCGCGGTCGCCGCGCTCAGCTTCGCCGCGTTTGCCACCGGCACGATCCTGTGCCCGATCAGCCCGGCATACGGGATGGCTGGCGGCGATCATGCGCGCCTGCGCCATGTTTTCGATCGGGTGAAGCCGGCGGCGATTTATTGCGATCCCCGCGAGCCTTATGCCGACGCGCTGGAGGATATCGGCAGCAACGCCACGGTCATCTCCAGCGATCCGGCGGTGTTCGGCGCGGGGGCGGTGGATGTCGCCACGCTGTTCGCCACCGAACCCGATGACACGCTCGATGCGGTGATCGACCAGGTGGATACCGCCGTCACCGCCCAATACATGATGACGTCCGGTTCGACCGGCCTGCCCAAAGTGGTCGAGCAATCGTTGAGCGCACTTGCTGCCAACACCGCGCAAGGTGTGGGGATGATCGGGCGCGCAGCGGGCTGGGACGATGTCATGCTCGACTGGCTGCCCTGGCATCACGCAGCAGGCGCCAGCGTCCTACGCGCCGGCCTGATCCAGGGCGGCACACTGCATATCGATGCGGGCAAGCCCGCGCCCGCGCTGTTCGATACCAGCCTTGCGAACCTGCGCGATCTTTCCGTCCCCTATTTCAACAATGTCCCGCTGGGCTATGCCATGCTGGTCGAGGCGATGGATGCGGACCCGCAGCTGCGCGATACCTTCTTCGCCAAGATGCGCCTGATGCTTTATGGCGGGGCGGGCCTGCCGCAGCATGTCTATGACAGGCTCCAGCGCCATGCCGTGGCGGCGACCGGGCATCGCATCCACATGACCACCGGCTATGGCATGACCGAAACCGTTTCGGGTTGCTGTGCGATCTATTTCGAGACCGACAAGGTGGGCATCGGCCTGCCCGGCCCCGGCGTCGAAATGAAGCTGGTCCCGAGCGGCGACCGGTTCGAGGTGCGGCTGCGCGGGCCCATGCTGATGATGGGCTATCTGGACGAACCCGACAAGACGGCAGAGGCGTTCGACGAGGAAGGTTACTATCGCACCGGCGATATGGTGGTCTTCCACGATCCCGACGATCCGGGCCAGGGCCTCGCCTTTGCGGGGCGCATGGCGGAAGAGTTCAAGCTCTCCAACGGCACATGGGTCTATGGCGGGCAATTGCGCGACCAGCTGCTCAAAGCGCTGAGCGGCGATATCGCTGAACTGGTCCTCGCCGATGACAGCCGCCCCTATCTGGGCCTTCTGGCATGGCCCAAACCGGGCGTATCGCTGGACGATATTGCCGCCAAGCTGGGCGAATTCAATCGCGGCCAGCGGGGCGGGTCGGCAACGATCCGGCGCGTGAAACTGCTGACCGAGCCGCCCAGCGCAAACGATCACGAAATTTCGGACAAGGGTACGATCAACCGGCGCGCTGTGCTGGACAACCGCGCCGGGGACGTCGCGGCATTGTTTGCCGAACAACCGCCTGCGGATGTCCGCCAGATCTGATCTTCAAAAACATAAGAGGGGAATTCCATGTCGGTTCTGGCCGTGCTTGCCATCAACGCAGGAATACTGATCGCGTGCTTCGTGACGCTCTGGCTGATCTGCCTGCGCACGCGCGATGTCACCCCGGTGGACAGTTTCTGGGCGTTCGGCATGGTCGTGATGGCCCTGTCGAGCTTCGCCTTCTCCACCGGCGATCCGCAGCGCAAGCTGCTGCTCCTCGCCCTGACGGCAGCATGGGGATTGCGGCTGGGCAGCTACATGCTGTGGCGCTGGCGCGATCACGGCTCGGACAGGCGCTATGTTGCCCTGCTCGGCAAGGCGCAGGAACGGCGCGGCTGGTCCTTTGCCAAGGCCAGCGGCCTGCTGGTCTTCGCCACGCAGGCCCCGTTGTTGTTCGTCGTCAGCCTGCCGGCGCAGCTGGGCCAGGTCGATGCGCTGCCGCCGCTCGGTACGCTTGCCGTGGTGGGGGCATGTCTCAGCCTGTTCGGGACACTGTTCGAAACGGTGGGCGATTGGCAGCTGGTACGCTTCAAACGGAAACCGGCGAATCAGGGGCAGGTGATGGATCGCGGCCTGTGGCGTTACACCCGCCATCCGAACTATTTCGGAGATGCCTGCGCCTGGTGGGGCATCTGGCTGGTCGCGGCAGAGACTGCGACCGGGATCTGGAGCGTGGCGGGGCCGATGGTGCTGACCTGGACGCTGATGAAATGGTCGGGTGCGCCCACGGTGGAAGGCAAGATGTCGCGGACCAAACCGGGTTATGCCGATTATGTGCGACGCACCTCCGGCTTCGTCCCGTGGTTTCCCAAACGTGCCTGAGCGTGCGGTGGTGAGCGCCCCCCCAGGGCGCCCACCCTTTTGGAAGATTAGCGGCCGAAAGCGCGCAGCTTCGCGCTTGCCGCGCTGTCGAGATATTCGTCCAGCCGCTTGATCTTTCCGTCTTCCATGCTGACGACAACGCAGGCGTCCATCGACCATGTCTCGCCATTGGGCAGGGTGGCCGAGAGCACGTGCTGCTGCACGAAGCCATTGGGAATGACCTCGCGCCGCTGGACGGTATAAGTGCGGTCGGGCAACGTCTCGACGAACCAGTTCAGCACCTTGATATTCTCGTCCACCGACTGTTCCTTGTTGTCGGTGTTGTGCCAGATCACTCCGTCCGGGGCGTAGCATTGGCGCATTGCCTCACCATCGCCGCGCTGCACGGTGTCCACGAAATGGGCGGCAAAGGCTTCGATATCCTGATTGTTCATTTGTCTCTCCCGAAATTGTGAAGGCGCGCGCGCGCAGCGTCCCAGCCGCTTTGCAGCGTGTCGACGATGTCCGCCAACGGCTCGACCTGCTCGATGCAGTGCAGGCCCTGGCCTGCGGCCCACAGGTCGCGCCATTTCCTGGCCGGATCGCCGCCGTAATCGCGTTTTGCAGGCGCGCCCAGATTGGCAAGGTCATATCCGGCGCGCTCCAGCGACGGCTTGAGCCAGCTCGCCGGTGTGCCGGTGATCGCGGGGCTGACCAGCAGGTCTTCCGCGCGCGAGCGGACGACCATGTCCTTGTATTCCTGGTCGGCCATGCTTTCTTCCGCGGCGAGGAAGCGTGTGCCGACATAGACGAGGTCTGCACCTGCCGCGACGGCCCCGGCCACGCCCGCACCATCGGCGATCGCGCCGCCAACGCAGACAATGCCGTCGAAGAACTGGCGCAGCACGCTGACAAAGGCGAAGGGCGACAGATTGCCGGTATGCCCACCCGCGCCGCTGGCCACCGCCACAAGACCATCGGCCCCTGCGGCGGCGGCTTTGCGGCCCAGCGCTTCGTTCACCACATCGGCGAGGACGATCCCGCCATAGGAATGCACGATATCGATGGCCGGGGCCGGGCTGCCCAGTGCGGTGATGACGATGGGCGGCTTGTGCTTGGCGACCATTGCAAGGTCGTCGGCAAGCCGCTGGTTGGAGGAATGGGTGACCAGATTGGCCGCCCACAGCCCCGGTGCATCGGCGGTTTGTGCAACGATTTGCGCCATCCACGCATCGACATCCTCTGTCGTGCGGCAGTTGGGGGTTGGGAACGCCCCTACAATGCCTGCGCGCGCCGCGGCGATGACCATTTCCGGTCCGGAAACGAGGAACATCGGTGCGGCCACCACCGGCAGGCGCAGCTGGTTGAGAACGGTCTTTGTCATGCGATCCTTTCGACAATCATTGCAGCGCCGACGCCCTGCGCGCCGGTGCACACCACCATGCCCAGCCGACCGTCGCATTCATCGAGCACATCGAGCAGGGTGGAGGTGAGAATGGCCCCGGTCGCACCCATCGGATGCCCCTTGGCAAGATGGCCGCCCGACACATTCACCCTGTCGGCGTCGACGGGGTAGTCGCGCAGGAACTTGGCGATGGTCACCGCGAAGGCTTCCATGAATTCGATGCGGTCGAGTTGGTCGAACGATAACCCGGCGCGCTCAAGCGCCTTTTCCATCGCCGCGAAACCTGCGGTGAGCGAGGCGCGCGGAGGTCCGCCCGCTTCGGCAAAGGAAACGATCCGCGCCCGTGCACCGTGTGCCGCCGCGCTCAACAGGGCGAGGCCTGCGCCATCGACCATGGGCGGGGCGTGGGCGACCGTATGGCTGTGCAGTGCCGGGCGCGACAGGGCATGGTCGTATTCCTTGCCCCATGCGGAAAAGGCGGGGGACAGGCTGGCGAGTTTCTCCAGAGTGGTGGCGCGCAGCGGTTCTTCACGATCCAGCTCTGCCAGGGCGATACGGCTCGCGTTGAAGGCCGAAACCTCTTCGGCTGCGGCGGCAAGGCGTTGGGATCGCTCGGCTGCGGCATCCATTGCAGCGCGCCCGATCCCTTCGGCCTCGGCAAGCAGGTCTGCGGCAAGCCCGACCGGGATATAGCGTCGTTCGGGAGGGAAATCGCGGTCGGAATAATAATCCGCCCGGTCCGCCATGAAGGGCACGAGGCTCATCATCTCTACACCGCCCGCCAATGCGGTTTCGACCTGCCCTGCCGCAATGGCATTGGCTGCCTGGCCGATGGCGGTCAGGCCCGACGCACAGAAATTGTTGATGGTGTGGGCAATGCAGGTGTCGGGCAGCCGCGCCGCCATCTTGGCGATCATCGCCATGTTCCCGCCCTGCGCGCCGACTTGCCCGACACAGCCGAGCGCGAGCAGGTCGATGGCGCGCGGCGCGGCCCCGCGCTTCGCCATGGCATCGACCAGATGGGCGACCAGCGCATGCGGTGTCTGCCCCGCCAACGCGCCCTCGGCCTTCGCCTTGCCGCGCGGGGTGCGCACCGCGTCGTGGATATAGATCGTCATGAGGGTTTCCAGGTGGAGGACGGATGGAAGGCGAACAGGCCCGGCGGCGCCGCGATGACATGCGGTATGGCATTGATCGCCACCGCAACGGTCGCATCGGTCAGCGCGCGGCTGGGCGGCTTGGCGGGGTCGGCTTCTTCGATATCGAGCGTCATCCTGATCCGTGGGCGTCCATCGAGATGGATCGTCCAGTGGCCCTGCCTCTCCTCGCCGTGGAGCGACGGGTCCGCCGTCCACAGGATCGACAGCAGCAGTTCGGGGCCGAGGTCGGTCTTGGCGGTCCAGCGCCATTCGGTGGCCGCAATATGGCCCGGCTCGATCGGGCCGGCGGCGGTTTCGATCCGGTCTTCGGCCAATGTCAGGCGGTGGTCGGGCACGATATCGATCACCTTCCCGCCCAGCTCGGCGGAGAAGAAATGCAGCACTTCGGAAAACAGGGTGGTGTAAAGGTCGGCCAGCGGCCCCGTTCGGATGTCGCGTTCATCAGGATCGCTGTTGAGGCCCATCAGCCCGAACACGAATTCGGGGCTGGCCATGGCGGAGGCATCGACGGTCTCGAAAACGGAGATCCGGTCCAGTTCGTGGCTCATCGCGCTGGCGGTCAGCGCCAGCCGTTCGACCACCATGCCGGGGTTCACGCCGACCCCGGCCAGCGTCACCCCGCCGCGCCTTGCGGCTGCATCGAGCTTGCTTGCATATTCGTGACCATGGGCGGCAGGCCAGTGAAAGCCCGCGATCGACACCACGTTCTTCCCCGATTCCAGCAGGGCCACGACATCGTCGACCAATGCGTCGTAAGGCTGGGTGATGCGCGGGCAATGAAGCACGACGTCAGCATCCAGGGCGAGGATGTCGGCGCGATTATCGGTGGCCAGAACGCTTGTATTCTCGCGCTTTGCCAGCGCACCAGCCTCGCTGCCAGCCTTCCGCGATCCATAGACATAGACACCCGCCAGGCTGAGCTCGGGCGCGTCGAGCACGCGCCGCAACGCGGTCCGGCCCATCGAACCCGTCGCCCACTGGATAACCCGCACCATCGCACCCTCCCTCGTGAATTGACGTCCTAACGGTTCTCGTGAATGATGTCAGTATATTTATGCAAGTATTGCCACGCAGGAGAGCGCAATGTTCCTTACCCCCGCCGACAGAGTGATCGATTTCGAAGGCCGCGGCTGGTGGAAGGGGGAGAGCGTCGATGCGATGGTGCGGCGCGCTGTCGCCAGCGGCGCTGATGCCGAGGCGCTGATCGATCCTTTTAATCGTGCATCGCTCGACGGTCGCGAGCCCGAGCGGCTGAGCTGGAATGCACTGGACGAGCGCGTCGACCGGCTGGCTTCCGCGCTGTTGGGATTGGGGTTGGAGAAGGACGACGTGGTCCTCGCCCAGCTGCCCAACACCGTCGATGCGGTCCTGCTTTTCCTCGCCTGCGCGCGGATCGGGGCGATCCTGTCGCCTGTCGCAATGCCATACCGCCGGCACGAGCTGGAATTCATTGCGGGGCAGGTGGCGCCCCGATTCTTCGTGACGGTCGGCATGTTTGCCGGTTTCGATCACGCCGCCATGGGCGATGCGCTCAATCGCGATGGCGTGGGGCCGGAAGTGCTGGTGTTCGGTGATGGCCACGCAGCAGGTGGCGGGCGGGATTTGCGTGTGCTGTGCGACGATGCGGACCCCAAACGTGCGCAAGAATACAGCCGGACAAACCCGGTATCGGGCGGCGAGGTGCTGACCATCTGCTGGACCAGCGGGACCGAATCGCGCCCCAAGGGCGTGCCGCGCGATCACAATCACTGGGTGCTCAATGCCGAGGTTGTTGCCGACGGGACCGGCGCGAAGGACGGGGACATCCTGCTTAACCCGTTTCCGCTGGTGAATATCGGCTCGATCGGAGGGCTGGTCATGCCGTGGCTGTTGCTGGGGACCAAGCTGGTCCTCCATCACCCGTTCGATCTGGGCGTGTTCCTGAAGCAGATCGAGCAGGAGCAGGTCAGCTATACGATTGCGCCGCCCGCCGTGCTGACCGCGCTGCTCAAGCAGCCGCAGATCCTCGAAACGGTCGATATCTCTTCGCTCCACACGGTGGCGTCGGGCTCTGCGCCGCTGTCGCCCTGGCTGATCGAAGGGTGGGCCGAGCGCGGGATCGAGATCACCAATGTGTTCGGCTCCAATGAAGGCGCAGGCCTCTTTTCAAGCGCGGCGAGCGTACCCGATTACGCGGACCGGGCCCGGTATTTTCCTCGTTTCGGAGCCGCTGGACTGGAATGGGATGCGCGCAGCCACGAAGTCTCGCGGTCCCGGCTGGTCGATCCCGATACGGAGGAAGAGATCGGCGAGGCCGGGCGGCCCGGCGAACTGCGCCTGGCAGGGGCCAGCATTTTCTCGCAATACTGGAATGCGCCCGAACTGACGGCATCGGCCTTCGATGCGCAGGGATATTATCGGACCGGCGACCTGTTCGAGATCGTGCCGGAAGACGACCGGTTCTACCGCTTCGTCGGGCGGTCGAAAGAGATCATCGTGCGCGGCGGGATCAATATCTCCCCGGCGGAAATCGACGACCTGCTGACCGGCCTGCCGAGCGCGGCAGAGGCCGCGACCGTCGGCATCCCCGATGAACGGCTGGGCGAGCGTATCGCCGTGGCCGTCGTTCCTGCGCAAGGCGTGGCTCCCTGTCTGGAAGACGTGACCGCCTTTCTCGCCGCCCGCGATGTGGCCATTTACAAGCGGCCGGAAAAGCTGGTTATCCTGGACCAGCTCCCCCGCAATCCGATGAACAAGGTGATGCGCAACGAATTGCGCGCCACCGTGCTGGAGCGGTTGGGGGAGTAGCCTCCCCCAACGCCCTTCTCCTCAGGCGGCCAGCGCCTCGCGCTTGCGGGCCTTGGCCGCATCCAGCGTTTCCCGATCGACCCAGGTCGAATGGGTTCCGCTCGACAGTTTGTGCGGCAGGGCGATGCGGCAGACCGGCCCTTCTTCGAACTTCTTGCAGTCGATCAGCACGCATTCCGACGTGCCTCGGTTTTCGTCGATGATGAAGCTGACGAGATAACCGTCATCCTCTTCGGTGCTGCCCACGCGCGGGGCGAAGGGAGATTCGGACGCATAGCGGCCCGGCTCGAGCTTGATTTCGATGCCCTCGCCTGTTTCGAGGTCGTGCTTCACGAAGCCTTCAAACATGAACCAGCCCGGCTTGGCGACGGTGGAATAGACATAGCGGTATTTGCGTCCGGCAAATTTTTGGTTGATCATGCCGAACTCGACCGTGCGATCGTCCAGCCGTTCCTCCGTCGTCGTCCCGTCGGCCAGGTTGAAGCGCCAGCGATGCAGCTTCGTGCCCAGGCTGTGCTGGTCGAGGAAAGCCATCATGTGCGCGTGTTTGCCATGTTCTTCGAACCCATCGGGGCGCGGCGTCGGGTCTTCCTGAAAATAGCCGTCCATGATGACCTCGTCGCCTTCTTCATAGGCGTTGAGCCAGTGGAGCACGAAGGTCGGCTCACCCTCGAACCAGCGGATGTCCTCTGGCTTGCCATGGCGCGGGACCAGCGCGAAGCGCGACGGCATCCCCTCGTGCAGCCGCACCGCGTGCAGGTTGCGATGCTTCATCAGCTCCTCGTCCCAGAAAACCGGAAGGTCGTTGAGGATCGACCAATTCTCCGAAAAGATCATGTCATGCGGCAGCCGCGGGCCGGGCAGCTCGATGGGGATGTAAGTCTGCAGCTTCCCATCCGCATCGACCACCCCGTAATGCATGTAGGGCGCGTGCTTGGAATAATTGAAGAACAGCAGTTCCCCCGTCGCCTCGTCCACTTTGGGGTGGGCGGATATGCCATCGATCGGAACCCAAGGGGCCACGCCCTCATTCTCGAGCGTTTCGGGGTCGAGCACATAGCCTTCACCGCATTGGTAGAAGGTGGCGATGGCCTTGCCCGCATGGACGATGATGTCGGTCGATGCGGCGTCTTTGATGTCGCCCTTCGCGCCAAAGCCGGGGCGCTTGGACACGCCCGGGCCATCGGCAAGCCCGCCCCACAACGCGCCGCCCGCGATCTGTTCTGCCTCGAAGCAGCGGGTGCGCACGAAGCGGTTGCGATAGGTCGCGCGGCCTTGCGAGAATGAGATTTGGTGGATCATCCCATCGCCATCGAAGGGATGATGCCGGCCCAGTGGCTGGTGCACCGGGTTTTCGGTGTTGCGCAGATAGATGCCGTCGATGTCGTGCGGAATTTCGCCTTCCAGAACTTCGAGATCGAAGGCGTTCACTTCCTCGTGCTGCGGCGTCCACGCACCCGACATATAGGGGTGGTTCGACGGTTGCAGGGTGGTCTTCACCTTGGGCAATTTCTCGACGCGCATAGTCTCGCTTCCACAGCTCTGGGTTGGCAATGGGCTCTGAATAAACCTCCTCGGTATTAATTTGCAAGTTTTGTCGAGCGACGCCGCTCCTCCACTTGACCTCGGTGTCGCGAAGGTACATCCATGAGCTTGCATAAAAATACCGAAAGGGAATTGAGATGCTTGTCGAACTGATTTTGTCCGGGCTGGCGCTCAGCACGCAGACCCCGCCATCCGCACACAGCGATGCGGCCCGACCCGCTTCTCAGCCCGTCACTCAGGAGGAGAGCGAAATGAACGATCAGGCCGAACACAACATTGCCGTGGTCAAGAAGATGATCGCCGCATGGGAAGCGCGCGATGCGGATGCGATCACCAACATGTTCACCGAGGATGGGATCCTGCATTCGGTCATGATCGACCCGATTGTCGGGCGCGAGGCGCTGCGTCCGCGCATGGCCTTCCTGGTCGACAACGCGACGCATATGCGCCTCAATGTCCGCACCTGGGCCGTGACTGGCAACACCGTCTTCATCGAGCGTCAGGACGAATTTGTCTTCAAGGGACGCGAGGGCAAGGTTCCGGTGGTCGGCGTGCTCGTGGTAGAAGGCGACAAGATCAAGGAATGGCGCGAATATTACGACCGCGCCGAATTGCTGTCGGAACTGGGGATCGAAGGCGATTTCTGACATCGCACTGGCGCAGCGTGCACGTGGAGCGAGGACGCCGCTGACGTCCTGGCTCACGCTGGCGGCGCTGTTTGTCGCCTATATCTGCAGCTTCATCGACCGGATGATCGTTGGCCTGCTGGTCGACCAGATCAAGGCCGATCTCGATATCACGGATACACAGGTCAGCCTGATCCAAGGGTTGAGCTTCGCCATCTTCTTCACCCTGGCCTCGATTCCCATCGGGCGACTGATCGACCGGGTTAACCGCACCCGTGCAGTGGCGGCGGGCATTGCCGCGTGGAGCGCGGCGACGGTAGCGTGCGGGCAGGCCAGCAGTTTTGCCGGGCTGTTCCTCGCCCGCATGGGTGTCGGGGTGGGGGAAGCCGTCCTCTCGCCTGCCGCCTATTCCATCATTGCCGACAGTTTTCCGCGCAGGCGGCTGGGGCTTGCCATGGGACTGTTCGGCCTTGGCAGCGCGACCGGCGCGGGCCTGGCCTTTATGATCGGCGGGGGTGTCGTCGCGCTGGTCGCGCAGGCCGAAACGATGACGCTGCCCGTGTTTGGCGTGGTCCGCCCCTGGCAATTCGCCTTTATCGTCGCGGGAATGCCCGGCCTGCTGGTTGCACTGGCGTTCCTGTTCATTCCCGATCCCGGCAAGACGGGCCAAACCAGCCCGAACACACCCGCCCAGGCGGCCGTGCCGTGGTCCGAAGTCCGTGCCGAGTTGCGCCGTAATGCGCGCTTTTACTGGTCGGTCTTTGGCGGGGTGGCGGCGGTCAACCTATCCGTGCTCGGCACGGTCAACTGGTTGCCGGCGATGTATATGCGCGGTTTCGGCATGGAGCTTTCGACCACCGGCTATATGTCGGGCTCGCTTCTGATCGTGGGCGGTCTGCTCGGGATGGTCGGCGGCGGCGCGCTGATGGACCGGATCGGGGGCGGTACGCCGGCCGCCCGGATGAAGTTCTGCGGCTGGGCGGTGGGCATCGCGCTTGTCCCCGCCTGTACCTTCCCGCTCGTGCCTGACATCTGGTTTGCCGGCCTGCTGTTCGTCGCCTTCTTCACCGCCGCTGCCGCGGTGGTCAGCGCAGCCCCCAGCGTCCTGCAGGAAATGGCGCCGGCGGGCATGCGCGCAACGATCGCGGCGGTCTATGTCTTCGTCATCAATGCCGTCGGGATCGGGTTGGGGCCGAGCGTGACAGCCGCGCTTGCCGATGCGGCTTTTCCGGGCGGCGACGGCATTCGCAGTGCCATGGCGATTGTCGCTCCGTTCGGATATGCAATCGGCGCACTGCTATTCTTCAATGCAGCCAAACATGCTAAACGCTGACGCAATGAACGCACCGACCCGAATAAGAACATGCTCGATCTGGCGCAGCCTCGAAGTGGTGGGCGACACGCCGACTTTGCTGATCCTCGAGGCGAGCTGGCTGGGCGAACGCCGTTTCGACGGTTTTCGCCAGCGCACCGGCCTGCTCAAGGCATTGCTCAGCGACCGGCTGAAAAAGCTTGTCGCCGCCGGATTGTTCGAAAAACGCCAATATTGCGAAGCCCCGCCACGCTACGAATATGTCCTGACGGCCAAGGGCCGCGACATTTACTGGACGTCGCTGATGATGCTGCGTTGGGAAACCGACTGGGCAAAATCGGGCAATATCTCGGTGGAGCTGCGGCACAAGACCTGCGGCAACCGCTTCGTTCCCGAACCTGGCTGTGGCAGCTGCGGTGAAACCATCGATGCCTTCCAGGTGGATTGGCGTGAAGGGCCGGGCGTGGGGATGATGGCCCCGGTCTACAGCCGCCGTCGCCAGCAACGCAATTCGCCCGAAGCCGCGACCACGCTCATGAACGAGGCAGCGCAGCTGATGGGGGATCGCTGGGCGAGCCTTATCATGCGGTCGATCTTCACCAATCTCAATCATTACGACGAAATCCGGCAGGATACGGCGATTGCCACCAATATCCTGTCCGAACGGCTGAAATGGCTCGAATCGATTGGCGTGATCCGCCAGAAGGTCGATCCGCAAGCTCCATCGCGCGGGCAATATCGCCTGACCCGCAAGGGCGTGGAATATTATCCCGTCCTGTTGATGCTGATGATCTGGGGCGACCGCTATTACGCCTCGCCCGAAGGGGCGCCGGTCGTGCTCTATCACAAACTCTGCGGCAAACCGCTCGATCCGCAGGTCGTGTGCTCGTGCTGCCGCGAGGCGGTGATGCCCGAAGATGTCGAGTTTGAAATTGTCGCCAAACAAGGCTGATTAAACTTTCATTATCAAACCCACTAGTCTAGCCTTCGGGGCATGACGCAGCGTTCGACGATCGTGACCGGGGCGGGGGCCGGTCTGGGTGCAGCATTTGCGGCGGGGATCGCTGCGGCCGGTTCGGCGGTGGTGGTGAACAACCGCCGCCATGCCGGCCAACCTTATCCCGCAGGCGATGTGGTAGCAGGCATCCTGGCCGCAGGCGGAACGGCGATCACCGACGAGAATGCCGTCGACGCGCTGGATGGACCGGAAGCGATCGTGCGGTCTGCGCTCGACCGTTTCGGGCGGCTCGATGCGCTGGTGCTCAATGCAGGGATCAGCGGGCCTGCGATCAAGGTCGGCGATGGCGACACCGCGCTGGCGCAGGTGATGGATATCAACTTTTTCGCCAACAGCCGCATTGTCGAAGCGGCCCTGCCGCACTTGAGGGCGGCCAGCGCGCCGCGCATCGTCATCGTCTCTTCGACGGCCGGGCTTTACGGGGTGCGCGGCCGCAGCGCCTATGCCGCCTCTAAGGGGGCGATAACCGCCTATGCGCTCAGCCTGGCGGCGGAATTGCACCGCGATGGCGTGCTGGTGAACATCCTTGCGCCCTATGCCCACACCAAGATGACGGCGGCGCCGGGCGACCAAGCGGACCCGCGTCTGGCTGCCGATGGGGCAGCCGGCATTTGCACCTGGCTCGCCGGGGCCGAGTGCGATCGAAGCGGAGAGATCTGGGTCGCCGGGGGCGGCCAGGTGCGCGCGGCAAAAGCGATGGAAAGCCGTGCCGAACCTTTCACGCCCGCCGCGCTGGAGACGCTTTCCAGGCTTCCCGAACCACGCGGATTTCGCGGCGGAGAGGCCGCCTTTGCCGATTTTTATACGGACGCTTTTGGAGAGGACACATGAAGATAGAGGGCTGTACCGCATTGGTGACCGGCGGCAACAGGGGCATCGGCAAGGGGTTTGTCGATGAACTGCTCGAACATGGCGCGCGCAAGGTCTATGTCGCTGCGCGCAAGCTGGAGGACGCGGCGTCCGTTGCAGACGCGGACGAGCGGCTCGTACCGCTCAAGCTGGATGTGACCGATGCGGAACAGGTGGCGGCCGCTGCCGAGCAATGCAGCGATGTCAATCTGCTGGTGAACAATGCCGGTGTCTTCCATCTCGGCACGACCTTGCTCGGCGCACCTGATGAAAGCGCGATGCGCGAGACGATGGAGGTGAACTTCATCGGCCCGGTGCGGATGATCCGCGCCTTTGCGCCCGTCCTCAAGGCCAATGGCGGCGGCGCCGTGGTCAATGTCCTGTCGGCAGGCGGGATCGTATCTGTCCCGTCGATGGGCGGATACAGCCCCTCCAAGTTCGCGATGCGCGCGGCTGGCGATTGCCTGCGCCCCGAACTGGCACTGCAAGGCACGACCTTGCACGCGCTGATTGTCGGCTCGGTCGACACCCGGATGTCGGAGCATGTGACATGGCAGGAGAAATCCTCGCCTCGCGATATCGGCAAAGCCGGCATTCTGGCGGTGGAACACAATATCGAGGAGCACGACACCGATCCGCACGCCGTTTCCGTCCGCGCGTTTCTGGCGCGTGACCCTGCGACGCTGAAGGCGTCGATGGCGCGCGGGCTTGAAAGCCCCGACGGGAGACGCTGAGATGACGAACGCAAACACGATCGAGACGCTGCTGGCGAAACAGGACATCAACGACTGCATCATGCGCTATGCGCGTGGCATCGATCGCGGCGATGTGGAATTGCTGCTCAGTTGTTACTGGGACGATGCCCATGAAATTCACGGTCCGGCATACAATGGCCCGGCCGTGCCGTACGTGAAAGAGGCGGCCCGGCGGATGCAGGAAAACCGGCCGGTCATGCAGCATTTCATCGGCAATGTGCATGTCGAACTCGATGGGCCCGACGTGGCGCGGGTGGAAAGCTATATCCTCACCTTCGCGCGTTTCGCGAAGGATGGTGAAGACTACGACACCCTTACCGGCGCGCGCGCCTATGACCGGTTCGAAAGGCGCGATGGCGAATGGCGTATTGCGCATCGCCAGGCCGTGTTCGACTGGAACCGCGATGCGCCGACGGCACAGACATGGTGTCTTGGCCTGTTCGACGTCGATCACCCTGATATGGTCATGGGCGACAAAGCGCCCGACGATCTGACTTACATTCGCAAATAACCCGCCGACACATTGCCCGGCGACAAAAAGAGAGCCTGCGAACCACCACGGTTCGCAGGCTTTTCAAGTTGAGAAGAGCCGGACGCCGCCCAATCGGACAGCGTCCGGTAACCGCTCAGAACTGCACCGAAACTTCCGCGCCGTAGGTGCGCGGCGCACCGAGGCGGGATACCTCATCGCCGAAGAAGGCGATGGTGTTGGTTCGGTACAGTTTATTGGTCAAGTTACGGCCCCAGATCGAGAAGCTGAGATCGGGGGTCGGGCTGATCGACAGGCGGCCCGACAGCAAGCCATAGGCCGGCTCGTTCGCTGTTGCTTCCGGGGTCCAGCTGAGCCGTCCCTGATGGTTGTAGTTCAGGCTGGCGGAAAAGCCGTCGGCCCAGTTGCCGATATCGGTGGTGTAACGCGCGGCCAGGTTCCACTGATAACGCGGCGTGCGTTGCAGGAACTTGCCATCGTTCACATTGCCCACTGAATCGGTGAAAGCGATATATTCGGTGTCGAGCAGGGTCAGCCCGCCGCTGAGCGAAAGGCCGAGCGCCGGGACCACCTGGGCTTCCAGCTCGATCCCACGGATTTTTGCATCGGCGGCGTTGTCGGTGATGTTGCACAGGCACGCATCCGAAGTCTGCGTCACCTGCAAATCCTTGTACCGCATGGAGAAAGCCGCAATGTTCAGGCGGGCGCGGTTGTTGAAGAATTCAAACTTGCCCCCGATCTCGAAATTGTCGACCGTTTCGGGATCGTAGCTGCTCTGCGCGGCTTGCGGATTGGCAGGATCGTCTTCGAAGCCGCCGCCCTTGAAGCCGGTTGAATAGGTTGCGTAGAGCAGGATGTCGGGATTGGGCTGGAATTCCGCGGTGATCTGCGGGGTGACCTCTTCCCAGCTGTCCGAATAATTCGCGGTGTAGCCGCCACCTTCGGGGAAGGTGGGGGACAGGGGCGAGGATGGCACCGGATCGTTGGGATTGAACTTGTCGCCCGTCTCCAGCGCCAGGCCGCGCACTGTGCCGCTTTTCTCGTCGCGCGAATAGCGCAGGCCGGCGACAACCCGGAACTGCTCGCTGAAGCGATAGCCGAGCTGGCCGAACAGGGCGAAGGACTTGTTCGTACCCGTGTTGAACCACGCCGACTGTCCGTTCAGTGTCGGGATCGCCGGAGCCTTGATCTCGAACGCGATGATATCGTCCTTGCTGACCTTGTCGCGCTGGAAGTACCCGCCGAGAATCCAGTCGAGGCCGCTTTCCTCCGCTTCGTCGGAGACGAGCCGGATTTCCTGGGTGAACTGGCTGATTTCCTCTGCTTCGCGCACAGGTGAACGGAACAGCAAGGGCACGCTCACGCCATAACTGTTGCTCGGCCCGATGCCGGTCTGGTCATAGATGCTGAATGCCTTGCCGTCGCGATAGCCGGTGATGCTGGTGAGCGTCGCGAAGTCGAACTCATACGACATGTTCAGCGTCAGGCCGAAGGCCTCTCGGTGCAGCTGTGGCGGCGTTGCATCGACATCGCCCTTGTATGTCTGCCAGTCTGGCAGGCTCTCGCGAACGCCAAGACCGCCGGGTATCTGCGCGGACACGAGCGCGCGCGCCGTACTCCACGGGCCGGCTCCCGCCGCCGGACCATCGAAGGCGACCGAATGGAAGCCATTGGAATCGTCATTGGTGTAATCGGCGATCAGCAGGGCGGAAAAGAGCGATCCCGACGGTTCGTACGCCAGCTGACCGCGCAACTGGATGCTGTCGACATTGTCGAGGTCTACATCATGCGCGATGTCGCGGTTGAAACCGTCGCGCGTTCGGACCTGGAAGGCCAGCCGGCCGGCCAGATCGTCGGTCAGCGGCCCGGTGATGTGTGCCTTGACCAGCTTCTCGTCGTAATTGCCGTAAGACGCGGTGAGGCTGCCGCCGAAGTAGTTTTCGGGGCGTGCGCTGTAGATGCTGATCGCGCCGCCGACCACGTTCTTGCCCAGCAGCACGCCCTGCGGCCCGCGCACGACCTCCACCCGGTCGATGTCGAACAGGTCGAAGTTGAACAGGCCCGAGCGCCCGACATAAACATCGTCGACAAAGATACCGACGGACTGGTCGGCCGATGGCGAATCGAGGCGGGTGTTGGTGATCCCGCGAATGTTAAATTCCTGGTCCAGCGGCGAAAGCGCGGTGAAGGACATCGAGGTTGCCGATCCTGCGAGATCTTCGAAGCTGAGCACACGCGTCTCTTTGAGCGCCTCGGACGAAAATGCGGAGATCGCGGCCGAAGTGTCCTGGACACTTGCCTCGCGCCGCTGCGCCGTTACCACAATGGTTTCGAGCGCGGCGTTGTCGGCAACCGGAGTGGTGCTCTCGTCGGTGGCTTCGGCATCCGCGGCGGTCGTATCCTGCGCAAGGGCCGGGGCCGCTGCTACGAGTGCTGTCGCGATCGCCAGCGAACTGCATGCGAAAGTTCGGACCATGTTCTCTCCCCTAGACTTCAGCTGTTGCTGATCGACAGTTGGCTAGCTGAGTGGAGTGGGTTCGTCAATGCAAGTTGATTGGCGTTGTTGGCTTTAGACTATCGGCCCGCCCATCATTTACGTAACGGCGGCCTGAGGTTGTCGCTTAAAAATACGACGAAATCGCGCATGTGCAGATGGCAGGAAAATTCTCAGGACTGATCTTTCAAAAGAATACCCAGTCGCACATCGTCAGCCGTTTTCGTGCTTCGGTCTCGCCGGTTAGCCAGCGAAAGCCCTAGTGTTCTGCCTGGATTGCGCGCTATGTGGGCTGCGCAATGGCCAATGGTATCTACGAATTCGCGGATCTCACCGTGCGCGATGGCGCGCCCAAACGGCGTGGGGCTGCGCGCAAGCGGCGAGACACCCGGCGGACATCCTCGCGCCGGGCGAATATCGGGGTGATCTACAACCCGCGCAGTCATCGCAACAAAGGGCAGGATCTTGTCCTTGGCGGACGCGAGAATGTGATGGTGGCAACGCCAGAAAAACGCAGCCAGATCATCGATGCCCTGTCCGATTTCGCATCGTCGGGGATCGACTATCTCATCATCAATGGCGGCGATGGCACGGTGCGCGATGTGCTCACCTGCGGCCAGAGCGTGTTCGGGGACGACTGGCCGGTCATCGCTGTGCTGCCCAAGGGCAAGACCAATGCGCTCGGCGTGGATCTCGGCGCGCCGAAGGACTGGTCGCTGTGCGATGCGATCGATGCCTTTGCCAACAACGCGCACGTCACGCGCCGCCCGATAGAGATCGCGCCCGTGGGCAGCGATGGTGCGCCGGTGCGCGGTTTCATCATGGGCGCGGGCGCGTTCACTCTGGGGACCGAGGCGGGGCAGGATGCGCATTCCTTTGGCCTGTTCGACAGTCTGGCCGTCGGCCTGACCACCGGCTGGGCGGTGCTGCAGGCCCTGTTCGGGCGCGACAGCAATCCGTGGCGGCGCGGCGTTGCGATGTCCTTGCGCGGACTGCCATCGGGCAAGCCGGTGGCGCATTCCGGGCATGGCGATGTGCGGCGGCGCGAGATCATGTTCGCCAGCACGCTGTGTCGCATGCCCTTGGGGATCAAGCCGTTCGGGCCGGAACGCGAAGGGTTGAAACTGGCGCTGATGGACAAGCCGCGTCGGCGGCTCATGCTGGCCTTGCCGTTGGTTCTGACAGGCTGGCAACCGAAATGGCTCGCCAGTGCGGGTGTGCATCAGGTCGATCTCGAAGCGTTCGAATTCGAGATCGACGGGCGCTTCATCCTCGATGGGGAGGCCTTCCCGGCGGGTCGCTACCGCGTGTCGCAGGGCCCCGAACTGACTTTCGTCACCGCGTGAACGAGACGCTCGACAGCCGTGTCGCGGCGACCCTTGTGCGCGATATGCGGCCCGAGGTGCGCCGCATCGCAGGACTTCTGGGTGAAGAAGCGGGAGCGTGCGCGGTCCTCTTCTACGGCTCGAACCTGCGCACCGGTTCGCTCGAGGGGGTGCTGGATTTCTATGTCCTGCTGCCCGGCCCGCAGACGGAGCGGATCTGGCCGCGGGTGAGCTATCGCGAATGGGACGATGGGGACACGACCCTGCGCGCCAAGATCGCGACGATGTCGCTCGAGCAGTTTCGTAAGGCGGCGCAGGGCCAATCGCGCGATACCACGATCTGGGCGCGGTTCGTGCAGCCGAGCGCGCTGGCCTGGGCGTCGGGCGAAAGCGCGCAGCGCGACGTTGCTCAGGCGATTGCAGCAGCCGCAAAAACCGCAGCTCGACTTGCCGCAGCGCTGGGGCCGGAGTGCGGACGGGCGGAGGATTTCTGGCGCGCGCTGTTCCAGGCGACTTACCGCGCAGAGTTCCGCGTGGAGAAGGCCGGGCGCGAAGACAGCATCCTGTCGGTCAATGCCGCACATTTCGAAGGCTTGTTGCCGCTTGCATGGCAGGCGGGCGACATCGATTATTCGGTCGAGAACGGCGTGCTCGCACCGCGCCAGTCATCATCCGAGCGCAAGCGCGTGCGATCCTGGTGGGATCGACGCCGGCGGCTCGGTAAGCCGCTCAACCTGCTGCGGCTTGCCAAGGCCACCACGACATTCGACGGTGCGGCGGATTACGGCGCGTGGAAGCTGGAGCGCCACACGGGCATTCGGATCGAGGTTACCCCGTTCCGCGCGCGCCATCCCCTGCTGGCCGCACCCGGGGCCATGTTCGAACTGTGGCGGGCGCGGCGCAGGCAGGCGCGCAATCAGCGATAGCGCATGTTGATGGTGATCTGTTCGACCCCATTACCGACCTGAAAACGCGTTTTCTTGTAGCTCGGCTTGCCGAGGTTCCAGATGTTCAGGCTGGGATTGTTCGACATCGCGCCGCCATCGGTCGACAGGTCGGTCTTGCCGTTGTTGTTCACATCGTGGCGCACGGCGATGCCATAGACCCCTGCGGCGGGCACGGGCACGCAGAAGCGCATCGTACCGGCGCGCGCGGGCGCTTCGATCCGGTTGATCCACCGGCCGCTTTCCAGCCAGTCGTCTTTCGTCCCGCGATAGCTCTGGACGCGCATCGTCCCCGAACTTTGCGAAACGCCGGTTATGGTGACCATCACCGCCGGGCTGCTGCCCGAACATTTCGACATGTCGTGCGCGATCTTCTGGCGATATTGCGCATGGGCAGGGACCGCGACAGTCGCGGTAGCCATGCCGATGGCAGCGATAGTGGAAGCGAGAAACAGACCGTTTTTCATAAATTCCCTCTGATTTGCGTATGGACCCTCTGCGAAGAGGTGTCGCGAATCAACCCTCCGGCTGGCGACCGAATGCCTTGCCGAAAGGCTTTGGATTGCACCCCTGATAGGCCAACTGCGCTGAATTGCGGGTGAACTGCGCGCGCTCATGTGGAAAAGACGGCAAAGGCTCTGTTAAGCGCGATTCGCCACCTGTACCCGAACCGTCACGCCCGCATTTCGGGAACAGGTAATGGCCACACCGCTGATCTCTCCTTCTATTCTTTCTGCCGACTTTGCCCGGCTGGGCGAGGAAGTGCGCGCCGTCGACGCGGCAGGCGCGGACTGGATCCATATCGACGTGATGGACGGACACTATGTACCCAACATCACCATCGGTCCGGCGGTGGTGAAGGCGCTGCGCCCCCACACCGACAAGCCGTTCGACGTCCACTTGATGATTTCGCCGGTCGATCAGTATCTCGAAGCTTTCGCCGATGCCGGGGCCGACATCATCACGGTGCACCCCGAAGCAGGGCCGCACGTGCACCGCACGGTCCAGGCGATCAAGGCGCTGGGCAAGCAGGCGGGTGTGGTGTTCAACCCGGCCACGCCCGTCGATACGCTCGACTATCTGATCGATATGGTCGACCTGGTGCTGGTGATGAGCGTCAATCCCGGCTTCGGTGGGCAGAAATTCATCCCTTCCCAGCTCGACAAGATTGCCGATATCCGCCGGCGCATCGATGCCTCGGGCCGCGATATACGCCTGCAGGTCGATGGCGGTGTCGATGCAGTAACTGCGCCGCAATGTGTCGCTGCGGGTGCGGATGTGCTTGTCGCGGGGTCGGCGACATTCAAAGGCGGGCCGGATTGCTATGCCGCGAATATCGCCGCGCTCAAGGGCGGGTGATGGCAGAGGGGCTGCTGCATCTCCACCGGAGCGACGATGAAGCGCCCGACGACGGCCTGGATGCGGCTGAAGACCCTGCCTTGATCCTGCCGGACGATGACGAGCCGCTGGTGCAGCGCGACATGCGTGAAACCGTGCCGCTGGAGCCGGGCCGTTCGCTGGCGCTGGCCGATTTCGCACCACCGCGCGCAGGGCCGATCGATGCGACGCTGCGCTGGGCCTATCGCATCGGCGTTCCTGCATCTTTCCTCGTTTCGCCGTTCCGCAAGCCGGTTCGCCCGCGTCTTCTGGCGACAGTCGAAAGTCCCGTTCCGGGCGAACGGGCCTGCGGCGTCGCGCTGAGGACCGGGCATTTTCTCGTCTATGGGGTCAAGGCCCCGATCGAGCAGATGGAATTCGCTTCCGCCGCTCGCCTAACCCCGCCCTTCGCCCGCGTCGTTCACGGGTTTGGCTGGCTGCGCGATCTGTCGAGCTGCGCGCCGCGCGAACAGTGCACCGGCACGGCGGAACGTGTTCTCAAGCTGTGGCTCGACGCCAATCGGGAGATCGGCAAGGGCCCTGCATGGAACGTGGAGCGCGCCGGACACCGCCTGCTCAACTGGCTCGTGCATGCACCGCTGATCCTGTCGGGCGAGAATGCCGGCCTGCGCACCCGGGCGCTCGACGCGATGGCGGCAACCGCGCGCTGGCTCGACCGGCATGTGACCGAAACCGACGACAGGCTGGGCGCGCTGGCGGGCTGGTGCGCCATCACCGCAGCCGGATTGCTGCTGCCCGAAGGCAAGCCCCGCCGCCTGTTCGGCGAAGCGGGCCTGCTGCGCACGCTGGGCGAGGTGGTGAGCGACGATGGCGGTGTGCTCTCGCGTAGCCCGCTGGCCCAGATGGACGCGATTGCGCTGCTGGTGGATTTGCGCGCCTGCTATGCCGCGACGGGCAAGGATGCACCGGCCGCGCTCGACACGATGCTGAACATGCTGGTTCCTGCGCTCTTGTCATTGCGGCACAGCGATATGGGGCTGGGATCGTGGCAGGGTGCTGGCGCTACGAAAGCGCACGCGGTTGCCGGGCTGATCGATGCCAGCGGGGTCCGCGCGCGTGCTGGCACGGATATGCGGCATTGGGGATACCAGCGGGTCCGTTCGGGCAAGACGGTGCTGCAATTCGATGCCGCGCCGCCGCCCCGCGCGCGCCATGCGCGCTTCGGCTGTGCCTCGACGCTCGCTTTCGAACTGTCGAGCGGGGCGCATCGCATTGTCGTAAATTGCGGCGGGGCGGAGCTTGCCGGAGGCCAGACCCCGGTGCGGATCGAACAGGGGCTGCGCGGCACGGCGGCGCATTCCACGCTGACGCTGGACGATGCCAATTCCACCGCCGTGCTCATCAAGGGGCAAATCGGCAAGGGCGTCGAGGAAGTCGACGTTTCGCGCAGCGTGGTCGACAGTCAGGGGCGCAAGATGACCCGGCTGGAGGCGATGCACGATGGCTATTCGGCGCGCTACGGCCTGCTTCATCGCCGCATCCTGAAGCTGACCGACGACGGCCAGATCCTGCTGGGCGAAGACATGCTGGAGCCGTCATCGCGGCGGGGCAAGCGCGGCAAGATCGGTTTTGCGATCCGGTTCCACATCGGTCCCGGCATCGAAGTCGGCCTGTCCGATGACGAGCGTGGCGCGGGCCTGGCGCTTCCCGATGGCAGCTACTGGCAAATGCGGCTGGGTGGCGATAGTGACGAAGCCAAGCTGGCTATCGAAGACAGCCTGTGGGTCGACGGCGATGGCCGTCCCCGCGCGATCCACCAATTGGTGATCGAAGGATTGACCGAACGCAGCGGGGGGCGTTTTCCCTGGCTGCTCAAGAAAATGGGATAAATTCTCGCATGAGCGACGTGACGATCCGCCGGGCACTGCTTTCCGTGTCCGACAAGAGCGGCCTGGTTGAGCTTGGCCAGGCATTGGCGAAAAGCGGGGTGGAACTTGTGTCCACCGGTGGCACGGCACGCGCGCTGCGCGAGGCGGGGCTCGATGTGCGCGATGTGTCGGACCTCACTGGCTTTCCCGAAATGATGGACGGGCGGGTGAAGACGCTGCACCCCATGGTGCATGGCGGATTGCTGGCAGTGCGCGACAATCCCGAACATGCCGCCGCGATGGAAAGCCATGCCATCGGCGCGATCGATCTGGTCGTAGTCAACCTCTACCCCTTCGAAGCGACCGTCACGAAGGGCGCCGAGCGCGACGAGATCATCGAGAATATCGATATCGGCGGACCCAGCATGGTCCGCTCGGCAGCGAAGAACCACCAATTTGTCACCATAGTCACCGATCCGGCAGACTATGGCACGCTGATCGAGGAACTGTCCGCATCGGGCGCAACCTCGCTCGATTTCCGCCGCAAATGCGCCGCCAAGGCATTCGCTGCGACGGCGGCCTATGACAGCATGATCAGCCAGTGGTTCGCCTTTGCCGACCAGGGCGAGACGTTTCCCGGCATGCTGGCGGTCAATGGCAAGGCCCCGGTTACGCTGCGCTACGGCGAGAACCCGCACCAGGAGGCCGCGCTCTACACCCCCGTGGGCCCGCATGCACAGGGCATCGCGCAGGCAGAGCAGCTTCAGGGCAAGGAACTCAGCTACAACAATTACAACGACGCCGACGCCGCGCTCGAACTGTGTGCGGAATTCAAGGGCGGCGAGCCGGCGGTGGTGATCGTCAAGCATGCCAATCCGTGCGGCGTGGCGCAAGCCGGGACACTGATCGAAGCGTGGAACGATGCGCTCGCCTGTGACAGCGTGTCGGCGTTTGGCGGCATTGTCGCGGTCAATCGGGAGCTCGACGGCGAAACCGCCCGCGCAATCTGCGAAATCTTCACCGAAGTCGTCATCGCCCCTGCCGTCAGCGACGAGGCGCGCGAGGCGTTTGCGAAGAAGAAGAACCTGCGCCTGCTGGTGACCGGCGACCTGCCCGATCCGCGCCGCGGCGGTCTGGCGGTGAAACCGATCACCGGTGGCCTGCTCGTGCAGACGCGCGACAATGGTGCAATCTCGGCAGACGATCTCAAGGTCGTGACCGAGCGTCAGCCGACCGAGCAGGAGCTGAAAGACTGCCTGTTCGCCTGGACCGTGGCGCGCCACGTCAAGTCGAATGCCATCGTCTATGCGAAGGATGGCGCGACCGCGGGGATCGGCGCTGGCCAGATGAACCGACGGGATTCCTCGCGCATTGCCGCGATGAAGGCCGCCGAGGCCGCTGAGAAATACGGTTGGGACCAAAGCCGCACTGTTGGCAGCGCGGTGGCGTCGGACGCGTTCTTCCCCTTTGCCGACGGGCTTCTGGCCGCTGCCGAAGCTGGGGCGACCGCGATTATACAGCCGGGCGGGTCGATCCGCGACGACGAGGTGATCGCGGCCGCGAACGAAAACGGTCTGGCCATGGTCTTCACCGGAATGCGCCATTTCCGGCACTGATCGCGGCAAAGGCTCGCTTTGACGCTCGTTCAGCCAAGCGAAGGGTTTCATTAACCGGAAGGCAAACCCATATGCTGTAGTGGGGGAGGCGATACGACAGAAAGTACCCCTCAGATGAACCTTTTTTCGAACGAACTTTATCGCAATTTCGGCATCGGCTTCCTGATCGGCGCCGTCGCCGTTGCCTTTTCCAATCCGGCGATCATGCAGTCGGTCACCGCGCTCGTTTGATGCGCGGGCTGACGCCTTTCCTCGGTCTCGCGCTGGCGCTGTCGGCGTGCCAGCAGCCGGCCCACGCCGGCGAACAGGTGGTGCGTGCACCATTGGCGGAGCGACCCGCGAAGGAAGGCAGCGGGCTTAAAACCGCCATCTTCGCAGGCGGGTGTTTCTGGGGTGTGGAGGCAGTGTTCAGCCACACCAAGGGCGTTACCAGCGCGGTTTCCGGCTATCACGGCGGTACGAAGCGTCAGGCTAGCTACAAGCTCGTATCCTCCGGGATCACCGACCATGTCGAGGCGGTCAAGGTGACCTACGACCCCAAGGTTATCCGTTATGACCAGCTGCTGCGCATCTTCTTTTCAGTGATCGCCGACCCGACGCTGAAAAATCGCCAGGGGCCCGATCGCGGCGCGCACTACAACGCCGAACTCGTTCCCCAGTCGAAGGAACAGCGCGCGGTCGCCAGCGCATACCTCGCGCAGATGAAGAAGAGCGGCAAATGGGGCCGGCCGATCGTCACCTCCATCGTTCCGGCGCGTACATTCTATCCCGCCGAAGCCTATCATCAGGATTTCGCCGCGAAGAACCCGCGCCATCCCTATATCAAGCGTTGGGATGCGCCCAAAGTCGCGGCGCTCAAGCGGCTCTATCCCGGCGTCTATCGGGCCGCTTTCCAACGCAACTGACTTGCGCTGCGCGGCGGCAGATCATACCTCAGGCCGCATGGCACGGCACAAACACGACCATGAAGAGCATTCGGGCAACGATCTCGTCCTGGCTGCCGAAAGTGCGCTCAAGGACAGCGGTGAACAATGGACCGGCATGCGCCAGTCTGTTTTCGAAGAGCTTGCCCGTCACCAGAAGCCGGCCAGCGCTTACGACATTGCCGACAACCTCTCGCAATCGCGCGGCAAGCGGGTTGCGCCAAACAGCGTCTATCGCATCCTCGACCTGTTCGTGCGCAACAATCTCGCCAACAAGATCGAAAGCGCCAACGCCTATCTGGTGAACACCCATCCCGGATGCCGTCACGATTGCATTTTCCTGATCTGCGACGATTGCGGGAAGGCGATCCATTTCGACGATGAGCGGGTGACCGGTGCGCTGCGCGAAGCGGGCAGCGATGCGGGCTTTTCCGATGTTCGGCCGGTCGTGGAGCTGCGCGGGTTGTGTAACGCCTGCGCGGCCTGATCATTTCCGGCGTTTCGCCCATGCGCTGACCGCCGCCCAACCGTTCTTTTCCTGCGATAAGCCGTTCATCGACAGTTTCGTTGAACGCGTGTAGAGCCGCAAGGATGACAACCCGCCCCGATACCCCCCTGCTCGATCAGGTCGATTACCCCGCCGATTTGCGCAAGCTTGCTCCTGAGCAGCTGCGTCAGCTTGCCGACGAATTGCGCACCGAGATGATCGACGCGGTCAGTACATCGGGCGGGCATCTCGGCTCGGGCCTTGGCGTGGTCGAACTGACCGTGGCGTTGCACTATGTCTTCAACACGCCCGATGACCGGTTGATCTGGGATGTTGGCCATCAATGCTATCCGCACAAGATCCTGACTGGTCGCCGCGACCGCATCCGCACGCTGCGTCAGGGCGGCGGCCTGTCCGGCTTCACCAAGCGTAGCGAGAGCGAATACGATCCCTTCGGCGCGGCACATTCTTCCACATCGATCAGTGCGGCGCTCGGCTTCGCTGTTGCCAACAAGCTCAATGACAAGCCCGGTCGCGGGATCGCGGTGATCGGCGATGGCGCGATGAGCGCAGGCATGGCCTATGAGGCGATGAACAATGCCGAACAGGCGGGCAATCGGCTGGTCGTGATCCTGAACGACAACGATATGTCGATTGCCCCGCCGGTGGGCGGCCTGTCGGCCTATCTCGCCCGCATGGTATCGAGCAGCGAATATCTCGGCCTCAGGAACCTTGCCTCGCGGATTTCGCGCAAGCTCAGCCGCCGTGTGCATTCCGGCCTCGAAAAGGCGGAAGAATACGCCCGCGGCATGGTGACCGGGGGCACGTTGTTCGAGGAGCTGGGCTTTTATTATGTCGGCCCGATCGACGGGCACAATCTCGATCACCTGATCCCGGTCCTTGAAAATGTGCGCGACAGCGAACAGGGCCCGGTGCTGATCCATGTCGTGACGACCAAGGGCAAGGGCTATGCCCCGGCCGAAGCCAGCGCGGACAAATATCACGGCGTGCCCAAGTTCGACGTCGTCACCGGTGAAAAGGTGAAGGGCAAGCCCGGACCGCCTGCCTACCAGAACGTGTTCGGCGATACGCTGGCCAGGCTGGCAGAAACCGATCCGCGCATCTGCGCCATCACCGCCGCCATGCCGAGCGGGACGGGCGTGGACCGGTTTGCCCAGGCGCATCCGACACGCAGCTTCGATGTCGGCATTGCCGAACAGCATGGCGTGACCTTCGCCGCGGGCCTTGCCGCGCAGGGCATGCGCCCGTTTGCGGCGATTTATTCGACCTTCCTGCAGCGCGCCTACGATCAGGTGGTGCACGATGTCGCGATCCAGAACCTGCCGGTGCGCTTCGCCATCGACCGTGCCGGACTGGTCGGCGCGGATGGCAGCACCCATGCGGGCAGCTTCGACGTCACCTACTTGGCCACTCTGCCCAATTTCGTGGTGATGGCCGCTGCTGACGAGGCGGAACTGGTCCACATGACCTACACCGCCGCCGAATATGACGACGGCCCCATCGCCTTCCGATATCCGCGCGGCAACGGTGTGGGCGTGGACCTGCCCGAAACGCCGCAAAAGCTCGAAATCGGCAAGGGCCGCGTGGTACGCGAAGGCAGCAAGATCGCGATCCTCTCTTTGGGCGCGCGTCTCGAAGAAGCGAAGAAGGCCGCCGACCAGCTCGAGGCGAAGGGGTTGTCCACTACCGTCGCCGATATGCGCTTTGCCAAGCCGCTGGACACAGACCTGATCGAGCGACTGATGCGCAGTCATGAAATGGTGGTGACGATCGAGGAGGGCGCGATTGGCGGCCTGGGCGCGCATGTCCTGACCTTTGCCAGCGACGAGGGCCTGACCGATACCGGCCTAAAGATTCGCACCATGCGCCTGCCCGACATGTTTCAGGACCAGGACGCGCCCGACAAGCAATATGACGAGGCGGGCCTCAATGCGCCGCATATCGTCGACACCGTGCTGAAGGCGCTGCGGCACAATTCAACTGGGGTGGAAGAGGCGCGGGCTTGATCCAGACTCCGCGAGCGACGGGAGGGACCTTTCCCCTCGTAAAAGGGGCGGGGTGACGCCCGCCCGAAGCGATGGCAAGGAAGCGGGCGAAAGGACTTCCCGCTTATGACCCTGCTGACCGTCGACACCGCCAACCACGTCACCACTCTCACGCTCAACCGTCCCGACACGATGAACCCGCTCGGGGCATCGGGCGATGGCGACGCCTTCGCCGCCGCCTGCGATGCGATCAATGCGGATATGGATGTGCGCTGCGTGATCCTGACCGGGGCGGGGCGGGCCTTCAGTGCGGGCGGCGATATCAAGGCGATGAAGGAGCGGACCGGAACCTTCGGCGGGACTGCGCCGGAAATCTCCGACGGTTATCGAAACAACATCCACAAGGTCCTTCGCGCTCTTTATTCACTGCGCGTGCCGCTGATCGCGGCGGTCAACGGGCCTGCTATCGGACTGGGCTGCGATCTGGCGTGCCTCGCCGATATGCGCATCGCCAGCGAGCGAGCGAAATTCGGCGTGACATTCCTCAAGCTCGGCATCATTCCGGGCGACGGCGGCACATGGATCCTGCCGCGCATCATCGGCGAGGCGCGCGCCGCGGAGCTGTTCTACACCGGCGATGTGATCGATGCAGCGACCGCGCAGGATTGGGGCCTTGTCAGCCGCGTGGTCGAGGGCGACGCGCTGATGGACGAGGCGCACGCTCTCGCCACCAAGGTCGCCGCCATGCCGCCCCATGCGCTCCGCCATGCGAAGAACCTGATGCGACAGGGCCGGTCGATCACTTACGATGCGGCGCTGGAGATGGCTGCGAACACCCAGGCGCTGATGCACCTGACGCAGGATCACATGGAAGGAATCGACGCGCTGCTGGAAAAGCGCAGCCCGCGCTTCGACGGGCAGTAATCCGCCCGCGTCACACCCAGCGGAATATTCCCGCAGGAATTCCTGCAAGCGGCAGGTGGACCCACATCAGTACCGCCCACGCCACAAGCGCGGCGGCCCAGCCTTTCCAGCCCAGCGCGCCCAGCCTGCCGAGCCGGGGCCAGAAGCTTGTCTGCGCTTCCCATGTTCGCCATGCGTCGCCCATCAACACACGCTTCTTGTAGTCCTGCAATCGAGACCCGACCAACGCCAGGATCAGCACGGTCATCGAAACGATCACCGTGCGCCAGCTCCACCAAAGGACAAGGTGTGACAGCGCCCACAGTGCAAAGCCCCACATCATCGGATGCCGGGTGATGCGAAACGCCCCTGCCGGCCCGGCGCGCGCGGCGGCTTGCGCGCCCGGCGTGGGCATGGAGGGGTTGCGCGGGGTGAGCGAGCCGAGGAACAACGCGATGGCAGGCAGCGTAAGCGCCGTCGCAAGCACCCATCCCGCCATACCGCTGCCGGCCAGGTCGCCCGGCGGTGCGGCGCGAAAGGCCAGCACCATCCAGGCGAAAGTGGCCAGGCTGACGATGTTGTAAACGGCCATGAAGCCGGCCATGCCGAGCTTCATCAAGGCGGGCCGCAAGGGGTGCGACATGACGAAATGCGTACCCAGAAAAGCCACCGACGCGGCGACCAGTTCGACCAGCGGGTTCATGCTCACCTCTCCCCTCGTCCATGCGCCCTATGGCGGCTCGATCAGTCTCCCTCGATCCCGACCAGCTCGACCTTGAAGATCAGCGTCGCGCCGCCGGGGATCGGCCCCTTGCCCACCGGACCATAGGCCATATCGGCGGGAATCGCGACTTCGATGGCGTCGCCCACCCCCATTTCGGGGATCGCCACCTGCCAACCCTCGATCAACCGGCCGAGCGGGAAGGTCGCCGGTTCGCCGCGCTCGTACGAGCTGTCGAAGACCGTTCCGTCGGTCAATCGCCCTTCGTAGTGAACCGTCACCGTGTCGGCCACGCTGGGTTTGCGGGTGGAGCCGGTATAGGTGAGCCAGCGATAGCGCAGGCCCCCTTCGCGCCAATGCCAGCCATGCGCAGCCGTAAGGCCGGAAAAGTAGGCCTGCTGCCCGCTCATCCAAGCCAGATCCTGCGCCCGGCTGGGGCCGCCATCCTGTGCAAAGGCAGCATATCCGCCGACGGCGAGCGCGGCTGCGCCCAGCGCCATCATCGTGCTGCGCATGTCGTTCGCTCCCTTACCAGTCATAGGCTTTGGGCAGATCGCTCTCATCGAGATCGCGATAGCGTTCCTTGAGGCGGCTCTGGTGGTTGTCGAGCGGTTGTTCGACCCCGTCGATGAACACCTTCACCGGCATCGAGCCGAGTTCCAGCGGGTCACCATCCCACACCACCAGATCGCCCATTGCGCCGGGTGCGAGCACGCCCGCGCGCCCGCTCATCCCGCTGATCCGTGCGGGCACGGAACTGATAGCGGCGAAAGCCTGCCCCCAGCTCAGCCCGTCGGCTCCCGGCACGCGGGTCAGCGCGACCAGATTGCCGGCATATTGGTTGAGATTGCGCGGATTTTCCATCGCGCTGGCATTGATCGCCACGCTGACACCGGCCTTGACCATCCGGCCGATATTGCTCTGGGTTGCGCCCAGTTCTTCAAAGCTGCCGGGCAGGTCGTCCAGCCCGTCGGCGATCACCGGAACACCCGCCGCCGCGATGTCGCCGGCGACGATCCAGCCTTCGCTCGCGCCGACCAGCACCAGATCGAGGCGCGGAAATTCCTCGGTCAGGGCCAGCACACTCCGGATATCCGAAGCGCGTTCGACCATGACATAAAGCTTCTGCTGGCCGCGCACGACCGGGACCAGTGCGGCGGCATCGAAACGGGTCAGCAGCACGTCACCCTCGCGCTCGCTCGTCTCGCCGGACAGGCGCGGATCGATCGGCATATCGTCGCCGGTTGTCACCTCGCCCGGGCGCGAAGAACCGCCGGGAATGCGCGCATCCTCACCCAGTCGCATCGCCTCGCGCAGGGCGTTGCGGAACAGGGCATGCGCCGACACACGGCTCCCGCCGGAGCGGCGCGCGCCGCCTTCGCCCAGTTCCACTGTCTGGAAAGCGCGCGCACGGGTGACCGCATTCGGATCGGCCCCAAGGTCGATGATTGCGCCCTGCCCGCCGAAGATAGAGCCGCTTGCGCCCGTCACGGTTGCGGCGCGGGTGATCCCGGCAGCGCGGTGGATCTTGATGTGCTGCGATGCAGGGTTGATGGCGGGCGTCACGTCCAGCGCGGCGCTGAACGGAGAGTTGCCCGCGCGGCTATCGTTCGATTCGCTGACCGCGCCGACGTCCCACAGGCCGAGCGTGGTCACCGTGGCGAAGAGCCCCGGCGTGACCCATGCTCCCGTCCCGTCGAGCACCTGCAGACCTGCGGGCACGGCCACACCCGTTCCGGCGGCGACGATCCTGCCGCCGCGCACGACGACGGTCGCGCCCTCGATCGGATCGGAGCCGTCTCCCGTGGCGACGGTCGCATTGGTAATGGCGACGTCCTGTGCCGCGACAGGGGCGGCAAGGCTTGCTGCGGCGAACGCGGTAAGGCCGGCCGCGATGTTCAGGGCGCGCTTCATTTCACGTCTCCTTCGCCGGGCTGGCCGAGCTCGAAATCGCTCACCGGTCGCCGTTTGCGGTCTGTCGCGTCGAACAGCAGTGCGCCATCGACCCAGACCTTCTCTGGTCGCGAATATACGCTCAGCGGGTCGCCGTTCCACAGCACCACATCGGCCATCTTTCCGGATTCCAGACTGCCAGTCATACCGTCGATGCCCATCGCCTTGGCTGCGTTCAGCGTGATCCAGCGGATCACCTCGCCGTCGGAAATGTCGAGGCCAAGCCGCTTGCCCGCCGCCTGCGCCTTGGCCGCTTCCTGGTTGAGGCGCTGGATGCCGTTGGCATCGTCCGAATGGATGACGACGCAGGCCCCGGCCTTGCTCAGCAAGGCCCCGTTTTCGAGAATGCCGTCATAGGCTTCCATCTTGAAGCCGTACCAGTCGGCCCAGATCGCGCTGCAGACATCGTTTTCGCGCAGCAGGTCACCGATCTTGTAAGCTTCGACCGCGTGGTGGAAGGCGGAAACCTTGTAGCCCATCTCCTTGGCCATATCCATCACCAGCGCCATCTCGTCGGCGCGGTAGCAGTGGTTGTGGACGAGGATCTCGCCGTCCAGCACGCCCTTCAGCGTTTCCTTGGCGAGGTCGCGCTTCTTCCCATCATAAGCCTTGGCATCGAGCCAGGTCTGCCGGTTGACCGCGAAATTGCCCATCCGGGTCGACGGCAGGCGGCCCTTGTTTCCATAAACGCGTTTGGGGTTTTCGCCGCAGGCCATCTTGAAGCCATAGGGCGCGCCGGGGAACTTCATCCCCTGCACGGTGCGACTGGGGACGTTCTTCAACGTCGCGGAGCGCCCGCCCATCAGGTTTGCCGATCCGGGCAGGATCTGCAGCGAGGTGACCCCACCATTGGCGAGCGCGCGGGTGAAGCCGGGGTCCTGCGGCCACACCGAATGTTCGGCCCAGACTTCGGGTGTGGTCGGGCTGGTCGCTTCGTTGCCGTCGGAATGCGCGTCTACCGATGGCGTCGGATAGTCGCCGAGATGCGAGTGAATGTCGATGATGCCGGGAGTGACGAACTTGCCGCTGCCATCGATCCGGTCATAGCCATCGGTCGAAAGCGATGCATCGCCCACTGCGGCCACCTTGCCGTCGCGGAAGAGCACCGTGCCATTATCGATCCGGCCGCCTTTTCCGTCGAACACGGTCGCCCCGACCAGCGCGGTCGGGCGACCGGGATACGGGCGATAAGTGCTGGGGAAAGGCGCATTGCCGTCCGCGCCCACCGGCGCGGTCCAGTCCTTGGTCGACGCCGAGGCGACGCCTTCGCCGCCATCGGTGGTGGTGCATCCCGCCATCGCAAACGCGGCGGCGCAGGCAAAAAGAGCGTATTTTGTCATGAGTCCCCCAAAACAGTCGGGCCGGAGCATCGCTGCCCCGGCCCGCCTGGTCAATTGCATTTGTCGGGTCGGGCAGGCCATTCGCCGAATGGACCCGCCCGTCGCCGCATCAGCCGCGCGTGCTGGTGTCGGGATGGATGCCCGCACCCTGCGGTTCGCCCGGCCCCTCGCTCTGACCGAGCAGGTCGTCACCGACATTGTCGTCGGTCAGCGTGTCGAGGTGCATCAGCTTCTTGATCAGTGGCGAAACCACCATGACCGCGACACCGATGCCGACCGCATACCAGCCGACCGTGCTGTAAACATCGAGCACGACCTGCTTCCCGGCCTCTTCGCCGACGCCTTCCGCGCCTGTTGCCGCAGCGATCAAGCCGGCGGCAAAGTTGCCCGTTGCCGAAGCAAAGAACCACGTGCCCATTATGAGCGAAGCGATCTGCGCCGGAGCAAGTCGGTTCATTGCAGAAAGGCCTACAGGGCTGAGGCACAGCTCACCAGTGGTGTGCAGCAGGTAGATCAGGAAGATGAAAATGACCGGTGTCGGGACGTCGACCCCGACCGATTTCGCACCCCAGACCAGCACCAGGAAGCCCAAGCCAACTTGGATCACACCCAGACCGAATTTGAATGGCGTCGAAGGTTCGGCACCGTTCCTCCCCAGCCACGTCCACACGACCGCGAAGACCGGAGCTAACAGAAATATAAAGCCTGCATTCACCGACTGGAAAGTTGACGCTGGCACTTCGAAGCCGAGTAGGTTTCGGTCGACGTGCCGGTCAGTAAACAGGTTGAGACTCGACCCAGCCTGCTCGAACAGGGCCCAGAATATGATCGAGACGATGATCAGGAACATCGCCGAAACGATGCGGTCACGGTCGTGATCGGTCTTGGAAATCATCTGCAGTATCATGATGGTCAGCACGCCGCCCAGCCCCACCACGGCAGGGATACGCCAAGCAGTCTCCCCATTCGAAACGAAGAACATCGAAACGACCAGCAGCGCCGATAATGCAGCATAGCTATACAGAGCTGCCTTGGGCGAAGCAGAATAGCTACCATACGGAAGCTGGAATACCGCGATCGAAAGAACATAGCAGACCAGCGCAGCGCCGAAGGTTCCCAAGAACACGCCTACTGCATCCTGATACTGGATCGCGACCCAGCACATTGCCACCAGCACGATGCCTAGACCATACACGCCCCACTCGACGCCCTTAGTCAGCACGTGCGAAGGCTCGCCGCGACCGAGCAGAAGTGGCTTGCCCAAGATGAATACGACGAGGCCTGCCAGCATGCCAAACCCGGCAAGACCGAAGCCATAGGCCCAGCCATAGGTCTCCCCAATGAACCCACACAGGATAGACCCGAGGAAAGCGCCGATATTAATGCCCATGTAGAAAATCGTATAGGCGCCGTCGCGGCGCACGTCGGTTCGCGGATAAAGCTGACCAACAATCACCGAGATATTGGCCTTCAGGAAACCCGAGCCCACGATGATCAAGGCCAGCGCCAGCCAGAACACAAAGATAACCGGATTATCAGTATTCCCAGCTCCCGGCGAGCCCTCGAACGCCATGAAGAAGTGGCCGAGTGTCAGCAGCACCGCCCCGAACAACACGGCCTTCCGCTGCCCGATATATTTGTCGGCCAGATAACCGCCCACCACCGGCGTGATGTAAACCAGCGCCGTATACGCCCCGTAGATGATGCCGGATTCGCTATCGGAAAACAGCCAGTGCTTCGTCAGGTAGAAAATGAGCAGGGCGCGCATCCCGTAATAGGAAAAGCGTTCCCACATTTCGGCGAAGAACAGGACGAACAGGCCTTTGGGGTGGCCCATGATGGTTCCGGCGGAATCTCCGTCCGGTAGCGCTTGTGTAGCCATTCAGCGAACCTCTCATGCGTTTTTTGGCTTGGTGCGAAGGCTAGTCCCGGCCCCTGCAACCCGAATGCGCCGCACACTAGCGCCCAAATTGCCCATGTGAAGCATTAGTTACACTCGCGACAACATTGCAGTGCAGGCAGGAACAAGCCCCGGGAACCTTGCGCGCCGCGCTGTATTATGTCACTGAGGCAGTTAACGCCGTCGGGGAATGCACATGTCGAATCAGGCCAAGCCGGTCTATCTGAAACTGCGCGATATGATCGCTGCGGCGATCATGGATGGGCGCTATGGCGAAGGGGACATGCTGCCTTCGGTTCGCGCTCTGGCGGCCGAACAGGGCGCCAACCCGTTGACGGTGGCGAAGGCGTATCAGCAATTCCAGGCCGATGGGCTAGTCGCGGTGCAGCGCGGTGTCGGCATGTATGTCGTCGATGGCGCGGCGAATTTGTTGCGCAAGCGCGAGCGCGAACAGTTCCTTGCCGAGGAATGGCCCGAAATCCGCGACCGGATGCAACGGCTGGATATCGACCCGGCAAAGCTGCTGGCGGGTGTGTAAACGGATTTGCTCCGTTTCATCTGAAAACTTGCGGTGATCAATCGCTTCTGGCACAGCCGTCTTGTCTGGCTGCGACACGCTGCTGGCCGGCACTTTTGGGTTCGCGCCATTTTTTGAGCCCTGACCGCCTGCACATGCGGCGGCATGGAGAGCGCATATGATTAGGTCCGAATTGCTCAGCGAACTTGCGAAGGACAATCCCGGCCTTCGTGCCGACGAGGTCGAACAGATCGTCGATATCTTTTTCGAAGAAGTGGCCGAACGCCTGACCGAAGGCGGTCGCGTCGAATTGCGCGGCTTCGGCGCATTCTCCACTCGCCAGCGTGCTGCGCGCAAGGGGCGCAATCCGCGCACCGGGGAAAGTGTCGATGTGCCGGCCAAGAACGTGCCCTATTTCCGGCCCGGCAAGGAAATGCGCGCGCTTCTCAACAACGAGTGATCCGGTCCCGCGCACCGGGCATTGAAGCTGCCCCGTCTGATCGCTAGGCGCGATGGGGAGCGATGCGGGTGTGGCGGAATGGTAGACGCCGGGGACTTAAAATCCCCTGAGCTTTGCTCGTGCGGGTTCGAGTCCCGCCACCCGTACCACCGCCCTCCATTGCGCGCGCGCGTCACGCTGCAAACACCGACATTGCCTTTATCGCGTCGTTAAGATTTCCGGGCTATGGCGCTGGACGGATATCGATATCGGTTGGGGTACTGCGTTTTGTGCGAAGGGCTCGTAGCCGAAAAAAGCAGGAATTCGATGACGCACGAGGTCATAGCATCCAGCCAGGCAAACGGCATTGCTGACCCTGTCGAACAGCGCGGGGCCAGGCGCTATACCTCGCTTATCCGTTCTGCAAAGCTGGTGTGCGGGCAGGGCGAATTCGTATGCGTGATCAAGGATGTTTCCGCTTCCGGCATCTCGCTGCGCACCTTCCACGCGCTTCCGACCGATCCCACGCTTGCCCTGGAACTCCAGAATGGCGAGATCTACGAGATCGAGAAGGTCCGCAGTTCCGGCAATGAGGGAAGCTACAAGTTCAAGGAACCGGTCGAGGTCGAGCGGCTCATCCATGAAAACTGGAACTTCCCCAAGCGCCAGCTGCGCCTCAACATCTTTATCCCGGTGGTCGCCTCTACCCTGACGAAGTCGGCCGAGGGCATGACGGTCAACCTCTCGCAGCAGGGCGCCAGGCTTGAATGCGACGAGGTCTTTGCGATCGATCAGCCGGTGCGGATCAAAAGCAGCGCTTTTCCCGAAACCCGCGCGACTGTCCGCTGGCGGCAGGATTCCAATTACGGCCTCGTGTTCGACAACACGCTGAGCCTGCGCGAATTTGCGATCCTAGCGGCCGAGGTCCAGTGTCCGCTGCTGCTGCAAGACCAGCAGGGCCGCTGAATTGGCGCTTCCGGGCGGCCATGTTAACCAGTCAATAACCAATTTCCTTCACTCCCGGTCCAGACACCAGATCGGGGGCTTTGATGACACATCCGAACAACGGCACGCTGAAGGTCGACGTCGCGATTATCGGGGCGGGACCTGCCGGCCTGACGGCCGGATACCTGCTGACCAAGCAGGGCAAGTCCGTCGCGATTATCGAAAAGGACGCGACCTATGTGGGCGGGATCAGCCGCACGGTCGAACACGAAGGCTATCGGTTCGATATTGGGGGACACCGCTTCTTCTCGAAGAGTGCAGCCGTGGTCGACCTGTGGAACGAGATCCTGCCGGACGATTTCATCCAGCGCCCCCGAATGAGCCGCATCTATTACGAAGGCAAATTCTACAGCTATCCGCTGCGTGCGTTCGAAGCGCTGTGGAATCTCGGCATCTGGCGTTCCACCGCATGCATGGTGAGCTATCTTCGCTACAAGCTGTTCCCGCGGCAGGACGTGAAGAGCTTCGAGGACTGGACCACCAACCAGTTCGGCGAGAAGCTCTATTCCATCTTCTTCAAGACCTACACCGAGAAGGTGTGGGGCATGCCGTGCAACGAAATGAGCGCCGACTGGGCGGCGCAGCGGATCAAGGGCCTGTCGCTGTGGAACGCGGTGACCGATGGCCTCAAGCGAAGCCTTGGCCTCAACAAGAAACCCAATGACGGGCAGGCGGTAAAGACGCTGCTTGAAACCTTCCGTTATCCCCGGCTTGGCCCGGGCATGATGTGGGAGGCCGCGCGCGACAAGATCATCGCCACCGGCAAGGGCGAGGTCCTGATGGACCATGCGCTCAAGCAACTGGCCTATGTGCCGGGCGATGGCGATCGCCAAGGCGGCTGGCGCATGAGCGCGGATGGCCCCGATGGCGAGATTATCGTCGAAGCCGAACACGCCATCAGCTCTGCGCCGATGCGCGAACTGTCGAAACGGCTTCACCCGCTGCCCGCGTCCACGCTCCAGGCCAACCATCTCAAATACCGCGATTTCCTGACCGTGGCATTGATGGTGGAGGGCGAGGATCTGTTTCCCGACAACTGGATTTATATCCACGACAGCAAGGTGCAGGTCGGCCGGGTGCAGAATTTCCGCAGCTGGTCGCCGGAAATGATTCCGGATGAAAACATGGCCTGTGTCGGCCTTGAATATTTCTGCTTCGAAGGCGACGGGCTGTGGGCGATGGCCGACGAAGACCTCGTCAAGCTTGCCACCGACGAAATGGAAATTCTCGGTCTGGTCGATCGCAGTAAAGTCAAATCGGGCGCGGTCGTCCGGCAGGAAAAGGCCTATCCCGTCTATGACGAGGACTATGCCGCCAATGTTGATACCATGCGCCGCGAACTGGAAGACAAGCACCCGACGCTGCATCTGGTTGGCCGCAACGGTATGCACCGCTACAACAACCAGGATCACGCCATGATGACCGCCATGTTGACGGTCGAGAACATCCTTGCCGGCGAGCGGATCTACGATACCTGGTGCGTCAACGAGGATGCCGAATATCACGAGGCGGGCGATGAGGGGGCCGAAAAGGTCCTGCCGAACCGCGAAACCGTGCCTGTCAGCGCCGATCAGGCCGCGGCACTCAATTCGGTACGTGACGTGCCGGAGCGGATTGCCACCGCCGACGATCGCAAGGCTGCCTGAACCAACGGAGACCGGAAATGGTCGCGGTATTGAACAAACTGCGCGATATCCGCTTTATCCGCTACCTGCTGGCCAGTGTTGGCGCACTGGCGGTGGATATGGGCGGGTTCATGGCCCTGCTTGCCTTGGGTGTGGCAGCCATGCCTGCCGCCGCCGCCGGATATTGCGCGGGTATCGTCGCGCATTGGCTGATGTCGAGCCGCAAGGTGTTCACCGATAGCGTCGCTGCAGGCGGCATGGAACGAACCCGGCAAAAGGTACTGTTCGTCCTCTCCGCGCTGGCCGGATTGGCCATCACCACGGTGGTGGTCGGCGCAGGCCAGGCCATCGGGGTCGACCCGAGGCTGGCCAAACTGGTTGCGGTGGGGCTGGCCTTTATCGCAACATGGCTGCTGCGCGCACAGATCGTCTTCGCGGCCCCCAGGGCAGGTTGATCGTGACCGGCTTGCGCCGTGCGGGCGGGCCTGCCCGCCTGGACCCTGCCCTCATTGTCTGGGCATTGGCCGCGCTGATCTATCTCGCGCTGCTTCCGTTTGGAGTCCTGCCCTTCGACACCGATGCCATGCTGCGGCTGGAACAGGTGCGCGATCTTTTTGCCGGGCAGAGCTGGTGGGATGTCACGCAATACCGCATGAACCCGCCCGAAGGCGCCGCGATGCACTGGTCGCGGCTGGTCGATCTGCCCTTGCTGGCCTCCCTCGGCTTGTTCTCGCTGCTGCTTCCCATGGAGCAGGCGGAATACGCCATGCTGATTATCGTGCCGCTGCTGTATCTGGGCGTGGCTCTGGCGCTCCTCCAGGCGATCATGCGCAGGCTTGGAATTGCAGAGCGCGCGCTCCTCCCGGGACTTGGTCTGGCACTGTTGTTTCCCCTCCTGCCCAAGAGCTTCGCGCCTTATCAGATCGACCATCACGTGCCGCAGGCCGTCGCTGCACTGGCGGGCGCGTATTTCCTGTTGCTTGCGCCCAGGCGGTCCGCCGCCATCGGCGGAGGTGTCGCGGCGGCAATCTGGCTGAATATCTCGCTCGAAGGGCTGCCGGTGGTTGCACTCTTCGCCGCGCTCTACGGGCTGCGCTATCTGCTGGTGGGCGATCGTTCGCTTGCGCTCTACCTCGCTGCGCTGGCCATCGCTGCACCGCTGCTTTCGCTTGCGACCCGCCCGGTGAGCGAATTCGCGCTGTGGTGCGACATCCTTTTGCCGGCCCATTTCGCCGCCTTTGCACTGGCGGCGTTGTGGGCGGCCATCCTGCCCAGACTGCCCCGACAGGACAGCGTATCGGGCCGGCTGGTCGCGCTGGCGATCATCGCCCCGCTTGCGGGCGGCGCATATGCCGGTTTGCTCGGCCAGTGCGGTGCGAACCCGTTCGCCGAATTCGACCCCGTGTTGAGAGAGTTCTGGTACGATCGCGTACTCGAAGGCAGGCCCATCTGGGTGCAGCCATTGCATATCGCCGGGATGATGGCGGGCCTGGCCATTCCAGTGGCAGTGACGCTGTTCGTGTTGCTGCGGCCCGGCGGGCTACCGGCGACGGCGCGCTTTCGCTGGGCGATCTATGGCGCGCTGGTGGCAGGATGCACTGGCTATGGCCTGTTGCTGCTGCGCGAAATGCTCGTCGCGCAATTGCTGGCCGTTCCCCTGCTGCTGGCTGTGCTGATCCGCCTGCTTGCCGGTATCCGGGAGATGCGGGTGATGCCGTTGCGTGTTATCGCGAGTGTCGCGGCGTTGCTGCTGCTGACCCCGGCAGGCTGGGCGCAGCTGGGGCGGGCGGGCGAGGTGCTGTTTCCCGAAAGCGGGCTTGGCACTGTAGCGGTCGCAACCAATCTTTCACTGGTGGAACGGAGCGCCAGCTGCAATCACAAGGCTCTGGACCGATTGCCGAAGGGCCATGTGTTCACCACTTTCGACACCGCGACGATCTTCCTCGCTCAGACGCAACACAGCGTGGAGATGGGCGGCTATCACCGCAATCAGGCTGGCCTGCGCGAAGTGATCGACATGTATATTGCACCGCCCGAGCAAGCCCAAGCGATCCTGCGCGCGAATGCAACCGATTATGTCGCCGTGTGTCTCGACGATGCCAGCCTTTACAGTTTTGCAGAAGGGCGACCCGCCAGCGTGGCGGCGCTGATCCTGCGCGGGCAAACGCCCGGCTGGCTCGTGCCCATCGATGGGTTCGAAGCCGACGGGATGCGCGTCTATCGCGTCGAGTAAGCCCGCTCAGGCCGGGCGGAAATCCATTGCCACGCCGTTGATGCAGTGCCGCTTGCCGGTCGGCTTGGGGCCATCGTTGAAGATGTGGCCGAGATGCCCGCCGCAATCGGCGCAATGCACTTCGGTGCGCGGATAGCCGAGCTTGTAATCGGTGCTCGTGCCGACTGCGCCAGGCAGGGCCTGCCAGAAGCTGGGCCAGCCCGTCCCGCTGTCATATTTGGTGCGCGAGGCATAGAGCGCGTTGCCGCACCCTGCACACACGAACAGCCCCTTGCGCTTTTCCTTGTCCAAAGGGGAGGAATAGGCCCGTTCGGTCCCTTCCTGTCGCAGGACGTAAAATTCGGCCTTCGTCAGCTTGCGCCGCCATTCGGCTTCGCTGAGCGTCACGGGGAAGCTCTTCGCCTGTGCCGGGCTGGAGCCGCAGGCGGGCAATGCCGCGACTGCGACGCCCACACCCAGCAGGCTGAGGAAACGACGGCGATCAGGGGCGTGTTGCTGCATGCGCGTATCCATAAGGCCTCCCCTATGAATACGCGCGGAACGGCAAAAAGGTTACACGGCCAGGCGGCTCAGAATTCGGTGATCTCGACTTCGAGCTTGCGGAAACCGTGCACGAAGTTCGCCTTCACCCGCTCGATATCGCCAGCCACATGCACGCGCATGCGGCGCTTGTGCATTTCCTCCAGCAACACGCGCAATTGCAGCTCTGCCAGCCGCGCGCCGACACAGCGGTGGATGCCGTACCCGAAGGCGATATGGCGCCGTGCGTTCTCGCGCGTGAGGTCGAGCTTGTCGGGGTTCTCGAACACCTCTTCGTCGCGATTGGCGCTGAGATACCATAGGACGACCTTATCGCCCTTCTTGATCTGCTGGCCGAAAACCTCGGTATCTTCGGTGCAGGTGCGACGCATATGCGCCAGCGGGGTCTGCATGCGCAGCATTTCCTGCACCGCATTGGGGATCACGTCGGGATTCTGTTCGAACAGCTTGCGCTGCTCGGGGTTCTTGTCGAGCTGGTAGACGAAGCCGCTCATCGAATTGCGCGTGGTGTCGTTGCCGCCCACGATCAGCAGGATCAGATTGCCCATGAATTCCTGCGGGCTCATCTGGTTCATCGCCTCGGAATGGATCATCATGGAGATGAGGTCGTCGCCCGGCTCCTTGTCATGTGTGCGCTCCACCCACAGCGACTGGAAATAGGCCGCCATTTCATGGAGGAAGCCCCAGCGCATCTCGTCCAGCTCGCGCACGGTGGCGAGTTCGGTATCGCCCGACCAGTCGGACCAGAAGGTCAGCAGGCGGCGGTCTTCCCAAGGGAAGCCGAACAGGATCGCGAGCATGCCGGTGGTCAGTTCGATGGACACCTTGTCGACCCAGTCGAACACCTCGCCGCGCGGCAGCGTGTCGAGCAGTTCGCCGGTTCGTGCGCGGATTTCGCCTTCCATTTCGGCCATGCCGCTGGGGGTGAATTTGGGGGCGACAGTGCGCCGCTGGCCGGTGTGCTGCGGGCGGTCCATCGCGATGAACATCGGAAGTTCGCGCCGTTCCTCGATCCCCGCTTCGGCCAGCTCCTCGTCGGTCAGACGGTTGAGGATGGTGATCCCGCCATGTTCCCAGCTGGATGAGAACAGTTCGGGCAGCGCCTCGATATGCTGGATCGCCTTGTGGCCGACCACCGCCCAATAGGGGCCGAAGGGGCTTTCATCGATGTAGTGGAGCGGCCCTGCCTCGCGCATTTCCTTGAAGATCGGATGCCAGGTGTTCTTGGCATAGATGTCGCTGCGGCTGACATCCCATTTGTGCGGATGATGCAGCTTGTCTTCGGGATGTTCTTCGAAATGCTTCTTCAGCGCCTCATAGGCACTGGGTTCGGACCGGCATTCCGGGCGTTGCGGGGCGATGGTGGCCATATTTTCTCTCTCCCGGGCGAATCCTCTTTGTGGTTCGCCTCTTTGCACGGGCCATCCTGCCGCAACTGACAGGGCTGTCAATAGTGCGTTGCAAATCGGGACTGAATTTTTCAGCTAGCGTGAGAGGGCGAACCGGCGCTTCTTGCGCGGGGTTGCCGGGCCGGATTTCATCACCCGGCGGCGGAACAGGGTCGCCCCGACGCGCACGAAAACCGTCACCCACAAAATTTGCCATGCAATCGCGGCAAGGTGCGGCCACAGCGCGGCGGACTGCGCGGCGCGGCCGACCATCGCATAGGGGCTGGAAAGCGGGAAAACGCTCGCAAACAATTCCACCGGCGATCCGATATCGGTCATCGCGAAGGTGGCGAGGAAGAACACGCCGAGCTGCAGGATCGTTGCCGGCATGGACAGCGTCTGCACATCTCGCACCGTCGCCGCCATCGATCCGACGGTGAGGAACACCGACCCGATCAGCAGATAGGCAAGCGAGAAATAGAGCACGAACAGCGCCACGAACAGCGGCCAGCCGACCGCCGGAGTGGGCAGAGGCGGCAGGGCGCTGGCGCTGATCGCGAGGATCAGCAGGGCGAGGCTGCCCCACACCAGAATACCGACGAAGCTGATCGCCAGCATCGCGAACAGCTTGCCGACGAACACTGCGTCCATCGGGATGGCAGCGGCGAGGATTTCGATGATCTTGTTCGCCTTTTCCTCGACCAGATTGGACAGCACCATGCCCGCTAGCAGCATGGTCAGCAGGAACAACAGGGTGATGCCGCCGGTCGCCGTGCCGGTCTGCGCGCTGCGCGTGCTGGCCATGCTGGTTTCGGTGCGTTCGAGCGCGATGGCCGGATAGGTCGCATCCGGCCCCTGTGCGCGCCCCGCGAGCAGGGCGATGCGGCCCTGCCAGCTGCTTATCCGCTCCTGCGTGCCGATCAGGCGCGGCGCTTCGAACGACCCGGTCAGCACCGCGCCGAAATTGCGCGAGGAATCCGCGAGCAGCGCGGACGGTTCGGCGCTGCCCGCTGCAAAGGCTTCGAATTCGGGAATGTTGACGAGCGCGTCCAGCTCGCCATGCGCCTTGGCGAAGGCGGCGTTCTCCTGTTCGGAGAGCACCACGGCCAGGCGCGGCGGGGCGGCGCTGTCGGCGGCGTTCGCGCCCAGATAGCCTGCGCCGATGCTGATCCCGCCGAAGAAGATCGGGCCGAGCAGGAACAGCAGGAAAGCCTTGGAGAACAGGATCGCGGTAAAATCGCGCCGGGCGACGACCCATGCGGCCTGCCACAGGCTGAGGCGGGACTGGCTCATAGCGTATCCTCCGCCGCGTCTTCCTCCAGCGCGCGGGCCGCTGCCGCCCCGGCAATCTCCACAAACGCATCGTGCAGGCCGGCGCGTTCGATGGACAGCGACAGCACGCCCGCCTCGCCTTCGAGCAGACGTTTCATCAGCGCCTCGATCCCGGTTTCCGGGACCGGGAAATACCACATATGCGCGCCATTGGCCTTGGCATCGTGCCGCGCATCGGCAGGCAGGGCATCGCGCCATCGCCCGTCGGCGGCGCGCGTTTCCAGCCGCACCTGCGCCGGTATCCGGTCGCGCGCGACATCGACCGACCCGGCATAGGGCACGCGGCCCCCCGCGATGATCGCCACATCGTCGCACAGGCGCTCTGCATGGTGGATCACATGGGTGGAGAAGATCACCGTCGTGCCGTTCGCGGCAAGATCGCGGATCATCAGTTCCAGCTTGCCCTGATTGATCGCATCGAGGCCGGAAAACGGCTCGTCGAACACCACCAGCCGCGGATCGTGGACCAGCGTGCCGAGCAGTTGGACGGTCTGCGCCATGCCCTTGGACAGCTGGCGGATCTGGCGATCGATAGCGTGGCCGAGCCCGTGCCGTTCCAGCAATTCGCGTCCCTTGGCGCGCCCCTGCGCCAGTGGCAGACCGCGCAGCGCGCCCATGAACGCAATCGCCTCGTCGCATTTCATCGCGGGATAAAGCCCGCGCTCTTCCGGCAGGTAACCGATCTGCCGTGCAATATCGTGCGGGCGGTCATGCCCGAAGACGCGCCGCACGCCTTCATCGGGGTCGATAATGCCCAGCAGCATGCGCAGCGTGGTGGTCTTGCCTGCGCCATTGGGGCCGAGAATGCCGTAGATCGCCCCTTCGGGTACGGCGATATCCACCCCGTCCACGGCAAGCGTATCATCGAAGCGTTTGACGAGGCCGCGGGCCTCGATGGCGAGCGGCGTTGCGGCAGTTTCCGGTCGCGGCGCGTCGATTGCAGAGGTAAGCATGGGCCGAAACCTAGCCGCCGCGCATGAACGGGAGCAACAGCAAGTTTTGCCTGAGATGGACGAAATCGCACGCCTTCAGGCCGAACTGCGCGAAGAAGCGGCGCGGCTGGGCTTCGTCGCCTGCGGTTTTGCCGGGGCGGGGGGCGACCCGCTGCGCGGCGAGCGGTTCGAAAGCTGGCTGGGCGATGGGCGGCATGGCTCGATGGAATGGATGGAAAGCCGCAAGGCGCAGCGCGCCTCGCCGCAGGGCCTGTGGCCGGAAGCGCGCAGCGTCATCGCGCTGGGTATGAGCTATGCGCCCGATGTCGATCCGCTGGCCTTGGCGGGCGATGCGGAAAAGGCGCGCATCTCCGTCTATGCGCAGGGGCGCGATTACCATGACGTGGTAAAGAAGGCGCTGAAGGCGCTGGCCCGGTGGCTGATTGCACGCGCGCCCGAAAGCGAGCTCAAGGTTTTCGTCGACACCGCCCCGGTGATGGAAAAGCCGCTGGGCCAGGCTGCGGGGATCGGGTGGCAGGGCAAGCACACCAATCTCGTCAGCCGCACCCACGGCAGCTGGATGTTCCTTGGAGCAATTTATTCCACGCTGGAGTTTGCGCCCGATCCGGCCCACCCGGATCGATGCGGAAATTGCCGGGCGTGCCAGGATGCCTGCCCCACCGATGCCTTTCCCAAGCCCTATCAACTCGATGCGCGGCGGTGCATTTCCTATCTCACGATCGAGCACAAGGGGCCGATCCCGGAGGAGTTTCGCGAACCCCTCGGCAATCGCATCTATGGCTGTGACGATTGCCTCGCCGTGTGCCCGTGGAACAAATTCGCCGATGCCGCGCACCGGCATATGAAGCTGGCCCCGCGCGAGGAACTGATCGCGCCCGATCTGGCCGAATTGCTGCTGCTCGACGATGCGGCGTTCCGCACGAAGTTTTCCGGCTCCCCCATCAAACGCGTCGGGCGGGACCGGTTCGTGCGCAACTGCCTTTATGCAGCGGGCAATAGCGGGAATGCGGCGCTGACACCCGTGGTGGAGCCGTTGGCGCAGGATGCGGACGAAGCGGTCGCGGACGCGGCGCGCTGGGCGCTCGACCGTCTCAGAGCATTTCCTTGAGCGGCGTTTCGGTGTCCGCCAGCAGCGCCGGATCGACCTCGGCCCGCGCTTCGACCATCTTGCGCCCCTGCGCATAATCGCGGACCGAATTCACACAGTCGAGCGCGATCACCTTGCCATCCTTCAGATAGATCACGGCGAATTTGCGCGCCGCCGGGTCGCCGCGCAGGACGGTGGCATCATGGCCCAGTGACAGGCCCACGGTCTGCAGACGCAGATCGTACTGGTTGGACCAGAACCACGGGACGGCATTGTAATCCTGCTTGTCGCCCATGATCGCCTTGGCGGCGACGGTTGCCATGTCATTGGCGTTCTGGACCGATTCCAGCCGGATCACCGCATTGTCGGCATAAGGGTTGGCGTGGGCCGCGCAGTCGCCGATGGCATAGATATCGTCGAGCGTGGTCCGGCAATAGCTGTCGACATCCACCCCGTTGCTGCCCGCGGCGCCGGCCGCGATCAGCGGGCCGACCGAGGCGACGATCCCGATCCCCACGATCACGATGTCGCATGGCAATGTTTCACCGCCATCGGTCACGACGCCGGTTACCTTGCCGTCCTCGCCCTCGATCTTCTCGACCCCGGTGGAAAGCCTGAGGTCGACCCCTTGGGCGCGGTGTTCGGCCTGGTAAAATTCGGACAATTCTGCGCCAGCGACGCGCGCCAGCAGGCGATCCTGCATTTCGAGCAGCGTCACTTCGCAGCCCAGCTTGCGCAGCACCGCGGCCGCCTCCAGCCCAATATAGCCGCCACCGATCACCACCGCGCGCCGCGCGCCAGCATCGAGTTCCGCTTTCAGCGTATCGACATCGCGCTTGTTGCGCACGGTGTGGATGCCGGCCAGGTCCGATCCCGGGCAGCCCAGCCTGCGCGCATCGCCACCTGCCGCCCAGATCAGCTTGCGATAGCCAATCCGCGTCTCGTCATTCAGCGCAACCTGATGCGCCATCCAGTCGACCTCTGCGACATTGGCGCCGAGCTTCAGTTGGATGCCCTTGTCGGCCCAGAATTTTTCGGGCCGGATCATGATCCGCTCGAACGGCTTGTCCCCGGCCAGATATTCCTTGGACAGAGGCGGGCGTTCATATGGCGGATTGCGGTCGCGTGAGACGATCAGGATCGTCCCTTCATGTCCGGCCTGCCGCAAGGCGATGGCGGCTTGCGCGCCGCCATGCCCCGATCCCACGATCACGATATCGAATATGTCCATCCCGCGCGCAGGGTTTGCGGCAAATCCGGCTGCGGTCAAGCCGCGATGCTATCGGTCGAGCACATTGCGAGCCATACTGGCGACCTGTGCGAGCATGGCCGGGGCCACCGCACTTTGTGCCTGGGCACGGCCGATCATGGTGCGGAACTGGCGTACCGCGACCGAATTTTCGGCCACCCATTTCTCCACCATGGCGGGCATGTCCTTCTTCGCGTCCTTGCGGCGCGAGAGGCGGCGCAGGAATTCCAGGCGCATCTGCTGGAAGTCGCGTGCAAGGCCGGCGACCAGCAGGCGCTCCCACACATCCGATGGGTTCATCAGTGCGGCGGTGGCCTGCGCCCAATCGAGCCCCAGCGCAGAACCGAGCGAAGTGAAGGCCCGCGTCAGGTCGAGCGCGTCGATCTCCTGCGTGCGCGCCAGGCGCGCAAGGCCCACGGCCCCGTCCATCTCGAACAGGTTCGCCACCCGCGCGGCGAGCGCTTCAGGCGCGCCTGCTTCGGCGAATTCGGACTGCAATTGCTTTGACTGGTGCTGGCTTTCCTCGGCCAGCAGACTGTCGGTCGCATCGGCGAGCTTCTTCACGCCCTTTGCAAGTTCGGCCAGCATGACGGACGGTGCAGCCGTGCCCGCACCTGCGGCCAGCAGGTCGGCCATGTGGATGCGCATGCCCTTGGCGGCGCGATCAAACAGCAGCAGGCGCGCCTTTTCGGGCATCTTCGTGTCTTCGAGGTCCTGCCACAGGGCATCCATGCCGAAGAGCCGTTCTGCAAGCACGAACACCCCGGCCACCTGCTCCAGCGTCGCGCCTTCTTCCTCGGCCAGTTCGAACGGATTGACCATGCCGAGCCGGTTGACGATCCGGTTGGCAAGCTTGGTCGCGATCAGTTCGCGGCGCAGGCGATGGCTTTCGATCTGCTTGCGGTAACGCTTCTGCATTGGCGCGGGGAACGCTTCGACCAGCAGCGGTTCGAGCGCCTCGTCCTCGGTCAGGGCGCCTGCTTCGATGGCGTCCTGCAACACCAGTTTGCACGAAGACAGCAGCACGGCGAGTTCGGGCCGGGTCAGGCCCGCGCCGTCTTTTGCCCGGCGGCCCAGCGTTTCGTGATCGGCCAGCCCTTCGGTGCGGCGATCCAGATTCCCGCCTTCCTCCAGCGTTTCGATCAGGCGAAGCTGCGCTTCGACCGCACCGGCGCTGCCGACTTCGGCAATCGACAGCGCGAGCGCCTGGAGACGGTTGTCGTCGAGGACGATCTCGGCAACCTCGCCGGTCATTTCTTCCAAAAGCGTGTTGCGCTTGGGTTCCGACAGCTTGCCGGCGCGCCGCGCGGCGGCGAGCGCGATCTTGATGTTCACCTCGTTATCGGAACAGTCGACGCCGGCCGAATTGTCGATGAAGTCGGTGTTGATCCGCCCGCCTTCGAGCGAGAATTCGATCCGCCCGGCCTGCGTGATGCCGAGGTTCGCGCCCTCGCCGATGACCTTCGCCCGCACCTCGCTTGCATCCACACGCACGGGATCGTTGGACGGGTCGCCGACCTGGACGTTGTTTTCATGGCTGGCCTTGATGTAGGTCCCGATGCCGCCGAACCAGACCAGATCCACCGGAGCCTTGAGGATCGCCGAAATCAGCGCTTCGGGCTCGATCTCCGCCTGGTCGATGCCCAGCGCTTTCTGCGCCGTCTTGGTGAGCGTGATGCTCTTGGCATCGCGCGGATAGACACCGCCGCCCCGGCTGATCAGTGCGGGATCGTAATCCTCCCAGCTCGAACGCGGCAGGGCGAACATGCGGTTGCGTTCCTTCCAGCTCGCAGCCGGATCGGGTGTGGGGTCGATGAAGATGTGCCGGTGATCGAAAGCCGCGACCAGCTTGATAGCCTTGGACAGCAGCATACCATTGCCGAACACGTCGCCCGACATGTCGCCGCAACCGACGACCTCGATCGGTTCGCTCTGCACGTCGACGCCCCGCTCGAGGAAATGGCGCTGAACAGAAACCCATGCGCCGCGCGCGGTGATGCCCATCGCCTTGTGGTCATAACCGTTGGAGCCGCCGCTGGCGAAGGCATCGTCGAGCCAGAATTCGCGCGCCTCGGCAATGCCATTGGCGACGTCCGAAAAGCGTGCCGTGCCCTTGTCGGCGGCGACCACGAAATAGGGGTCTTCCCCGTCGTGGATCACGACGCTTTCGGGGTGAACCACCTTGTCGTCGACGATGTTGTCGGTGACCGACAGCAGCGTGCGGATGAACACTTCGTAGCTGCCCTGGCCTTCGGCGGCCCAGCCGTCGCGGTCGATCCGCGCGTCGGGCAGTTGCTTGGGATAGAAACCGCCCTTTGCACCCGTGGGCACGATGACAGCGTTCTTGACCCGCTGCGCCTTCATCAGGCCGAGGATTTCGGTGCGGAAATCGTCGCGCCGGTCGGACCAGCGCAGGCCGCCGCGCGCAATCGGGCCGGAACGCAGATGGATGCCCTCGACCCGGCGCGAATAGACGAAGATTTCGCGCCAGGGGATCGGCTTGGGCAGGTTCGGCACAAGCGAGCTGTCGATCTTGAATGCCAGCGCCTCCTGCGCCGCCGGGGCGAAGCTATTGGTGCGCAGGATCGCGTCGATCAGCGAGTTGTAGAGGCGCAGCAGACGGTCGTCATTGATCGCCGCGACCTTGGCCAGCCCGCGCTTGATCGCGGTCAGGGCGTCTTCGACGGCCGCCTTGCGACCTGTGCCGAAATCGGGATCGTGGCGCGCGCGGAACAGCGCGACAAGGGCGCGCGTCACATCGGGCGCGCCGCTCATCGCGTCGACCACGGTGTAGATGGTGAAGCCCATCCCGGCCTGGCGCAGATAGCGATAAAAGGCGCGCAGCCAGCCCGCTTCCTGCGCCCCCAGACCGGCTTCGGGGACCAGCCGGTTGAACGGATCGTTTTCCGCCTCGCCATTGAGGACGGCGGCGATGGCCTCTTCGATCGCATCGGCGCGTTCGACCAGCTTGGCTGCGTCGAGGCCCGGGTTGAGATGCAGTACGAAATCGTGGACCGTGCCGAGATTGCCGTCATGCAGCACGGTGGGCACTTCGGACTGAACGTGGAAGCCGAAATTTTCCAGCGTGGGCACGGCGTCCGACAGGGGCAGGCTGCCTTCTGCCTGATACAGTTTCAGCCGCAGGCAGGCCGGGCCTTCGCGCATGCAAAGGTAGAGCCGGGCATCGCGCTGGTGCGACCCGTCTGCATTGTCGGCATGGCGGCCAAGACGGCGCAGCCGGGAGATGTCCCGCGCTGCTTCGGCCGGGCCGAACATCCCGCGATAGGCGGTGGGGAAGGCATCGGCCCAGCGCAGCGCGACGGCGGCTGCACGGCCCGGATCGTCGATTTCGGCGAGTTCGGTTTCGACCGCTTCGGTCCACCCGCGCAGCATGGTCTGGAGCTTGGTATCGACTTCGCTCTCGTCGGGTGCGCCCGAACCGTCGCGAATGTCGAGCACGAAACGCAGCATGGCGAGCGTCCCGCCTTCGACCTCGAGGCTCCAGTCGAGCATGCGCGCATCGGCACTTTCTTCGAGCAAGGTCTGTATTTCGAGCCGGACCTGCGTGGCGAGCATATCGCGTGGCAGCCACACAAAGGCGAACAGGTGACGCGACAGCGGCGCTTCGACCAGAGCCAGGCGCGGGCGGGGCCGGTCCACCAGGCTCATCATCGTGGTCGATATCCGTTCGATATCCTCGGCCGAGAAACCGATGACCAGATCGTGCGGCAGCGCGGTCAGCGCATGGACCAGCGCCTTGCCAGCATGCCCGCCCGGATCGAAATCGAGCTTTTCCATCAGCGCGTCGAGCTGGGTGGCGAGGCGCGGGACCTTGCGCGGTGGTGCGGCCAGTGCGGCGCTCGTCCAGACGCCGGCATGGATCGACAGGGCGACGACCTTAGATTTCTCGCGCACGGGTACGATGAACAGGTCGAGCGGCACGCGGCGATGCACATGGCTGAGCCGGTTGGATTTGATGACCAGCGGCACGCGGCTGTTGGCGGGATCGTCGAACCAGGCAAAGGCCCGGTCATAGGATGCATCGGCAAGCAGTTCGCGCGCGCTGCGGCGGCAAACGCCCAGGACATCGGTTTCGGAACCGTCGCGTTTGCGGGTGAGGTGGCCGAGCTGGGTCAGCATGCCGCCATTGAGCCAGCGCAGCAGTTCGGCGCCCTGTTCATCCTCGATGCCGTGCGAATCGGCGAGCATCGCTTCTTGGAGGTGCGGCCAGTCGGCCACTGCGGCGCGGACGTCGCCCATCGTTACGCGCAGCGCCTTGAGCAGTTCGGCGCGCTCCTTGGCATCGATGCGCGAGGTTTCGATGTAGATCATCGATTCGTAATCAGCCTCTTCCGGGTCGGTCGGAAGAATGCCGGTCAGCTTGCCGTCGCCCTTGCGCTCCACCGGTACGACCGGGTGGACGAGCCGGTCGATCGACAGGCCGCTGGCCGCGATCACGGCGGCGGTGGAATCGACCAGGAAGGGCATGTCGTCATTGACGATGGCGATGCGGATGAGGCGTTTGTCGCCGCCCACCGATTCCAGCGTGATGGCGGACCGGTCCGCTTCGCGCGCCTGCCCGGTGCGCAGGACGAATTCGGCCGCTTCTTCGAGTTCGCTTTGTTCGAAGGGCGCTTCGCCCGGCAGCATCGAATCGCGCATGCGCGACATGAGGGATTTGACAAGCTTCGCCGGAATGGCGGCGGATTGCGAACCCATAGAGTCCTCTCCAGTGGCCCCGCCGTAGCGGAAAGCGGTGTTGTTGGTGGGCTGTTACCCGATGCGAGGCCCCTAGGCCGGTCGCGGCACAGGGGCAAGCGCCCTTGGCGTCTCCCCATCCCGCGCGGCGTGCATCCCGACCCGCCGCATGCAGATCAGGCGGCGAGGCGCTGCATCGCCATCTCCAGCGAACGGGTGCGCGCATCGGGATCGAAGGTCGCCCCGCCGAAGACGATCTCGTCGGCACGGGTGCGCGCAAGGAAGCTTTCGACCTTGCCTGCCACCGTATCGGGCGTGCCGATGGCGCTCGCCTCGCCCAGCGTGTCGAGCATGGCGCGCGCCTGCACTGGCAGGCTGTCGCGATAGTTTTCAACTGGCGGCGGCAGCTTGCCCGGCGTGCCGGTGCGCAGCCGCACGAAGGATTGCAGCTGCGAGCTGGCAAGCGTTTCGGCCTCGGCCTCGGTTTCGGCGCAGAACAGGTTCATGGCCGCCATGACATGCGGAGCCGGGCAGGCGTCGGAAGGCTGGAAATCCCGGCGGTAGAGTTCAAGTGCGGCATCGAGATGCGTCGGCGCGAAGTGGCTGGCAAAGGCATAGGGCATGCCCAGTTTCGCCGCCAGTTGCGCGCCGAACAGGCTCGACCCCAGCATCCAGAATTCGACATTCGCGCCGAAGCCCGGCGTTGCCTTGACCGGCAGATCGATATCGCCGCGGATCAATGCGCGCAGTTCGGTGACGTCTTGAGGGAACATTTCGGCGGCGCGGTGCAGATCCTTGCGCAGCGCGCGCTGCAATTCCGGCCCGGCTCCGGGCGCGCGGCCCAGTCCCAGGTCGATGCGGCCGGGAAACAGGGCGTCGAGTGTGCCGAACTGCTCCGCGATCTGGAACGGGGTGTGGTTGGGTAGCATGATCCCGCCCGACCCGATGCGGATGGTGGAGGTGGCATTGCCGATATGGGCGAGCACCACCGAGGTCGCGCCACCGGCGATGCCGTCCATCGCGTGATGTTCCGCCACCCAGAACCGCTTGCATCCTGCATCCTCGGCCGTGCGAGCCAGCGTGGTCGCTGCCTCCAGCGCTTCGGCGATGGTTCCGCCTTCGCGAACCGGCACGAGATCGAGGATGGAGAATGCTGTCATGGGGCGGGTTCATCCGGTGTGAGTTGTTCAAGATATTTGCGGGCGCGCGTCGCCTCGTCGCTTTCGGGCGCGACGGCGATGACCGATTCGAAGCTCTGGCGTGCCTGCATCGTGCGGCCCGAAAGTGCGGCGATGACGCCCGCCTCAAGGCCAATGGCCGGGTCTTGCGGGGCAAGCAGGACGGCCTGTTCGATCTGTGCCTGCGCTTCGGGCAGCCGGTCCATCCGGCGCGACAATGTGGCGCTCAGCAGCCATGCGCGCGGATCGTCCGCGTCCGCCCCGCGCGCCCGTTCGAGCGCGGCGACGGCCTCTTCGTTGCGTTCGAGAGTGACGAGGGCGCGCGCCTTGTCGATTTCCAGCCCGGCGGCAAGGCTCGCATCCGCCCCGCCAATGGCGTCGATGATGGCGCTGTCGAACTGGGCCAGTGCAGCTTCGGCATCGCCCCCTGCCAGCGCGGCGTGGCCGGCCATGCCGCCCAAGCGCGCACGGTAGGCCGGATTGCCTGCCACCACTTCTTCGCGGGCAGCATCGAAAATGCGCAGCGCATCGTCGAAGCGTTGCAGGCGAACCAGCGCCAGCCCGGCGCAATGCGCGCTCTGTGCAAGTTCCGCCTCGCTTGCTGTTTCGCGCCAGGCCTGGGCGTAATCGAGCGCGGCCTGCGGGTCCTGGCGTGTCCGCTGGAGGCATTGGGTCAATCGGCTGGGCGCAGCGGATTGCGGTGCGTCCTGTGCGGCGGCTTCGCGCGGTGGGCGGTTGCGCAATTCATCGGCGACATCGCCGACATTGCCCGTCGCCGGGTTGGGGCCGATCTGGGCGAGCAGCAGGTACGGGAGAAGAACAGGCAAGGACATGGCGTGATCCGTCAGATGGTGGCGATGGTGCGCAACAGCAAGTCGATATCCTGTGCGCGGGACAAGCGATGGTCGCCATCCTTGACCAGCGTGACCTTTACCGCATCCGAACGGAGCGCCTCGGCAAGTTTCAGGCTGATTGCCCACGGCACATCGGCATCTTTCTGGCCATGCAACAGGTGGACGGGGCAATCTATCGCGATCGTACGCTCCAGCATCCGCTGCTCCTGCGCATCGCGCCAGAAGCGGGCATGGGTCGGCGTGGGTTCTGGTCCGTAAGGATTGTCTTCTAGCACGGTTTCTCCTGCGCCAAGCCGTGCCTTCTGGTCCGCATCATAGCCCCAGTCGGAAAAATCGGGCGCCGCTGCGATGCCGACCATGCCCGCCAGGCGTCCTGCCAGAGCTTCGCCCACCACCGGCATAAGCCAGCCGCCCATCGACGAGCCGACAAGGATGACCGCGCCATCGCAGCGGGCATCGATCAGCGACAGCACTTCGTCGCGCCAGCGTGACAGCGTGCCATCTGCAAACGCCCCGTCGCTTTCACCGCATCCTGAATAATCGAGCAGCAGGCAGGCCCGTCCATTCGCTTTCGCCCATTCGAACAACGCGCTCGCCTTGCCTCCGCTCATGTCGGACATATAGCCGGGCAGGAAGACGATGGTGGGACCTTCACCCGCGAGATGGCGATAGGCGATGCGCTGCCCGTCGGGCATGGCGTGGTAACTGATGGGTTCGTCCATGCGGGCCTATGTCAGCGCCCGGCCGCACCAATGCAAGGCGTCAGAAGAAATCGAATTCCTCGACATCGGGATCGTCGGCGCAGGCTTTCTTCAGCGCTTCGAACTCCGCCTGCGATAGAACGGGGGCATAGCCGCCCTCTTTGCGCGCTGCCTCGCGATAGACGCGCGCCCGTTCGCCCGCCGACGGGTGACTGGCAATCCAGCCGAGCACTGTATTGTTGCCTTCCCGATCACCGTGCTTTTCGGCCATCCGCTCAAAGAAGTCTGCCGCGCCGAGGGGTGAAACATTGGATTCGGCCATGCGCGCACGTGCAAACGCATCCGCCTCGCGTTCCGCATCACGCGAATAGCCCATGCTGGCGAGCCCGAAAGCGGTGTCGCCGATCCCGGAATTGGCCCCGGCCAGCAGCACCGACAGGCCGAATTGTCGCAGCAGGGCGGTCATCACATGGCGTTCGCGCACATGGCCGACCTCGTGCCCCAGGACCCCGGCCAATTCTGCCGGGGTTTCTGCCTGCTGGATCAGCCCGTCGAACAACAGCACCTGACCGCCCGGCAATGCGACCGCATTGACCATGTCGATATTCGCAATGCCGGCGCGCACCTGCGTCTCGCTTGGGTCGACCGCATCGAGCAGCTTGGCGAGCGCGGCGTCGCCTTCCTTCGTCGAACAGATGCGGTTGCCGAAATCGCCGATCATCGCCGCGCCTATCTGGCGCTCCCAGCTTTCGGGGACCATCGGGCCAAGCCATTGCGGCGCGGTCATGAACAGCGCCACCGCCGCAGCGCTCGCCACGCCGAAAGCCACTGCCGCCTTGCCCAGGCCCATCCGGTCGATCCACGCACCGTATTCGCTCTTGCCGGGCAATCGCCGCTCCAGCCCGGCGGGCAGCGTGTCGGGCAGGGTCAGCCGGAAATCGGGTTCCGACTGGCGGCGATAGATGCGCTTGCCCGGCAGGCTCTCGCCAAAGATCAGGTCGGCATAGGGGACCGCATCGACGCCGTTTGCCCCATCGACCAGTTCCAGTGCGCCTTCGCCGCCCCACCGCGCGACACCCTCGTGGCGCAAGGCGGAATGCCCGTCATACCAGCTGGCAGCGATTTCGAATGCATTGCTCACAGCGTCAGATCGCCCCCACGTCGAATGCGTCGAGCAGGCCTTCGCCATGCTTGGACGTCGCCGTGGTGGACTGGGTTAGCTCGTCGAGCAGGATTTCGCCGCGCGCTTCCATGTGGGTCATGAAGAATTTCCAGTGGCGATAGGACAGGAAGATGATCCCGATGCCGAAGGTAACCACCACCAGCGCGAAATCGCCCAGCAGCAGCTTGACCCAGTCGCCCGTCGACGCCTCAAAACTGAATTCCAGATCCTTCCACCGGGTCGCGCCGACGACCTCGCGGTAGAACTTGGCGTAAAACGCCACCGCGATCAGGCCGAGGCCGAGATAGAAAAACAGGACCACGCCGACGATTGCGGCGATGCCGCCAATGGCCGCGCCGTCTTCGCCGCCGAGGCCGAACCCGGCCAGCGCCCCTGTCGCCCCCGCCACCAGCGCGCCGATGAACAGGATGAAGGGCGAGAGGTAGAACAGCAGGTAACGCATGAAGACCTCGCCCCACTGCGCATCCGCCTCGAAGCGATAGGGACCGAAGCTCATCTTGCTCCATTTTTCGTTCCACAGGCTCACCATCGACCATGGCACGAGCAGTCCGATCGGCAGCCATCCCACCAGCGTCTTCCACATGTACGAAAGGCCGAAGCGCAGGCCCTGATCGTCGCTGCCGCCGCGAATGCCGCGCCAGCGGGTGCGCGAAAGGCGGTATCGCAGCGCACGAAAACGGGCGACGCCGGTGAGATAGAAGATCAGCAAGAGCGGCAGGACGCCAAGGGCCGCGCCGAGTTCTTCCTGCCCGCGCGCGATCAGCGCCTGCGCGACGAACTGGATCAGGAATACCGGCAGGGCGAACAGCAACAGCACCATGAGGAAACCGATGAACAGTTCCATGCCAGTCCCGGCCCATTCGAGCCGTTCATCCACGAAGCGGCTGCGCGACCACAGATAGCGCCGCTCGCGCGCGGTGGCCCAGAAACGATAGATGCCCAGCGTCACGATGGTCAGCAGCAGGTTGGTGAAGGCGATGGGCGCAAATTCACGCCACGTGCCATCGAACCCGAACGCGCTGTCATCGCCGTCCGGCGTGAACTGTTCTTGCATAAAGTACCCCTGTCGATCCCGTCGCTTTGGTCCGGGATCGACAGGCCGATGTCAATACGATCCGCGCCTTGGCCCGCGATCAGTGCCTCCAGTTCGGTGCGAAAAAGCTCGGGCTGGTCGAGCTGGACGACAAGCGGTGAACTGTCGGTTGTCCTTGGATCGGCGCGCTCAGTCGCGCTCGAATATCTCTTCGATGGTCAGGCCGAACGTGTCGGCAATGCGAAATGCCAGCGGGAGCGAGGGATCGTATCGCCCCTTTTCGATGGCATTCACGCTCTGGCGGCTTACCTCCAGCCGGTCGGCAAGATCCTGCTGGCTCCAGTCGCGTTCGGCGCGCAGCACCTTGAGGCGGTTTTTCATGCGCCGCTCCTGCTCATCCACGCCTGGCCCACACCCATGCCCAGCGCCCAGATCGGAACCGACCACCAGCCCGGCACGTGCGGCACGAGGTCAAAGGTTTCGAGGAAGCCCCAGAACGAACCGATGGCCAGCACGAAGCCCAATCCGACCAGTGACGCCATGATCGCGCGATGGCGCAGATATTCATCCTGCTCTTCGACGATGTAACGGCCCATCACATAGATTGTGGCAAAGATCGGGATGATCGGCAGCAAGGCGAGCAGCCAGGTGACAGCCGTGGATGGTTCCATATTGCGCCACACCCAGAGGGCCACGCCCAGCCCCAGCATATAGGCGAGCGAGCTGGCCATGATGCCCTTGATATAGCGGACTGAAGCCTTGCTTGCCCCGCGGCCCGACTGGCTCGCCGTGAGACTTGCCCTGAAGCACGCGAACAGCAGCACGAGCGGGACGATGGCCAGCACATAGGTTGTGGCCCCATCGATTGCGCCCGTGGTCTTGAGGGCGAGAATTGCCACGCCCGTTGCAACCGACAAACCGCCCCAGCGAGCCGCGCTGAGTGCGCTGGACTGCGATCGATTGGTCATGCGTTGCAGCTTCCCGATGCGCAACGGCCACGCTTCCTGCCGATCATCTGGGGGAAGAGCGCGAAGACGGCCAGGGGAGTGAACTGCGCCACCTTTTCCGGCACGATCTCAAACACCGCCAGGATGGCAATGGCGATCATTCCGAAAGCGACGAGCAAAGCCTGAGTTCTCAATTTCATGGGAAGTCTCCTTTTCACTATGTAAAGCTTCATTGTCATAGATCGATGGCTATGTCAACTACGCTTTCCATTTTGACGTACTCCCTTTCCGTAAATTTCGATTGCACTTGTCACGTGCCGGTCATCGCGCGCAGTCAGAGGGCGCTGCAAAAGGACCCGTCGATGATCGCTACCGAGCCACCTGCCTCTCCTGCACTGCCTACCCTCGACCGCCGCAGCCTGATGAAGGGCGGGGTGCTGGGGGCTGGCCTCCTCGCCAGCCCGCTGGCCGCGCAGGCCAGCTTCGCCGGCTTCACTCATGGGGTTGCCAGCGGCGAACCCGGGGCAGAGCGGGTGCTGCTCTGGACGCGTTTTGCTGCGGGGCAGGATACGAAGCTGGAATGGCAGGTGAGTGAAAGCGCGGATTTCTCCTCCACCGTCGCCGCAGGGGATGCGATTGCCAGCCCTGCGCGCGATGGCTGCTGCAAGGTCTGGGCGGAAGGGCTGCGTCCGGCGACCTGGTATTACTTTCGCTTCATCGCCCCGAACGGCACCGTCTCGGACACCGGCCGTACCCGCACCTTGCCGCAGGGACCCACCGAGAGGTTTCGCCTGGGCGTGTTCTCCTGTTCCAATATCGGCTTCGGCTGGTTCAACGCCTACGCCCATCTGGCCGAGGCGGACGATGTCGACTGCGTTTATCACGCGGGCGATTATTTCTACGAATACGAACCGGGCACTTATCCCGCGGCGGATCAGGGCGTGCCTGGTCGCTTCCCGCTTCCTGCCAGCGAAACGGTGGCGTTGGCCGATTACCGTGCGCGTCATGCCTTCTATCGCCGCGATCCCGATTTGCGCCGGTTGCATCAGATGTTCCCCGTCATTGCCGGGTGGGACGACCATGAGAGCGCCAACGATTCGTGGAAAGGCGGCGCGCAGAACCACCAAAGCGACAGCGAAGGGCCGTGGGACGTGCGCAAGAAGGCCGCGATGCAGGCCTATCGCGAATGGCTGCCTGTGTCGGACAATCCGTGGGAGACCTACGAGATCGGCGATCTGGCGACTCTGTTCCGGCTCGAAACCCGCTTGGAGGCGCGTGCCGAACAGCTGAGCCTTGCCGAGATCCTGAGTGGCAACGACACGGGCGACGAAGCGCTGTCTGCGCTCGCCGCGTTCCGCGACGGCCCCTACGCCGACCCCTCGCGCGAAGTGCTCGGCGCGGCCCAGCTGGAATGGCTGGCCGCCGGGCTCAAGCGATCGCGCGGTTCGGGCAAGACCTGGCAAGTGCTCGCGCAGCAGGTGCTTATGGGCGAGCTGTTCACGCCCATCGCCCTGACCGAGGCGTTGAGCGACAAAGTGCCCGACTATGTGCGCAAGCGCCTGTTTGCAGGGGCCATGGCCACGCGTGCGGGCATCCCGCTCAATATGGATGCGTGGGATGGTTATCCCGCCGCACGCAGCCGCGTGTTCGCCGCCGCGCTGGAGGCAGAAGCCAATTTCGTCTCGCTGGCGGGCGACACGCACAATGCCTGGGCTTTCGAACTGGCCGAAGGCAAACAGCGTGTCGGCGTCGAATTCGGCGGGCAGTCGGTCACCTCGCCCGGTTTCGAAAGCTATCTCACAACTGTCGCGCCCAGGGATCTGGCCGGTGCGCTGGTGCAGCAGAACGATCAGCTGATCTGGGCGGATTCGTCGCAGCGCGGATATTTCCGGCTCGAACTGACACCGGAAAAGGCGACCAGCGAATACCGCTTCGTCTCCGGCATCCGCCAGCGTGCAACGGCACTGGCGGGGAAACGGCGCATTTCCAGTGTGGCGGGCAGCCATCGCCTTTCGCTTGGTTGAACAAATGCGCCCGCCGCGCTAGATCGTCTGCCATGACGCAAGCGCGGATCACCACCACGACTACCACCACCCCGGCCATCCGGGGGCGGTCGGTCGCGCTGTAAGCGATCTGCCGCCGCCCGGTTTCGGGCGGTTGGCGTTTCCTCCCGAAATCGCAAGTTTCTTCGCAAACGCCGCTTCAAGGCTGCGCCGTCCTGTGTCATGGGCGCGGCAAGGTAACGGAATGAGACGATGACGGAACTGCTCAAGATCAGCCTGCCGGATGGTTCGGTGCGCGAAATGGAACGCGGCAGCACGCCCGCCGATGTGGCCGCCGCGATTGGCCCCGGCCTCGCCAAGGCGGCCATCGCCGCGCGGGTCGATGGCGAATTGCGCGATATCAATCGCCCCTTCGAAGGCGATGCGGAGCTGGCGCTGGTGACCGGCCGCGACGAGGAAGACGCGCTGGAACTGGCGCGGCACGATTTCGCCCATGTTCTGGCCGAAGCGGTGCAGGCCCTGTTTCCCGGCACGCAGATCACTTTCGGCCCGGCGACGGATGACGGGTTCTACTACGATGTGAAGGCCCCCGATACGCGCGAACCGTTCAGCATGGACGACCTGCCCGCTATCGAAGAAGAGATGCGACGCATCATCAAGGCGGACAAGCCGCTGACGCGCGAGGTCTGGAGCCGCCAGCAGCTGATCGACAAGTGGGAAGCCGATGGCGAGAGCTTCAAGGCCGAATGGGCCAAGGAACTGCCCGAAGGCGAGGAACTGACCGTTTATCGCAGCGGTGACGACTGGCTCGATATGTGCCGCGGCCCGCACCTCGCCAGCACCGGCAAGCTCGACCCGCAGGCTTTCAAGCTGATGCGCGTTGCCGGGGCATACTGGCGCGGCGACCAGAAGAATGCGCAGCTGACGCGCATCTACGGCACGGGCTGGCTCAACAAGAAACAGCTCAACGCGCACCTCATGCGGCTGGAAGAGGCGGCCAAGCGCGACCATCGCAAGCTGGGCCGCGAGATGGACCTATTCCACCTGCAGGAAGAGGCGCATGGCAGCGTATTCTGGCACCCCAAGGGCTATCGCATCTGGCGCGAACTCGAAGCCTATATGCGCCGTAAGATGGATGGCGGCGGCTATCGCGAGATCAAGACGCCGCAGCTGATGGATGTGCGCCAATGGACCCAGTCGGGCCACTGGGGCAAATATGCCGAGAACATGTTCGCGGTCCCCGACATCGTCCCCGAAGTTGATGATGCGGGTGAGGCAGCCGCATCGCCCAAGGTCGCGGCGGATGCCGACTGGATGGCGATCAAGCCGATGAACTGCCCGGCGCATGTGCTGGTCTTCAAGCAGGGCATCACCTCCTATCGCGACCTGCCGATCCGGCTGGGCGAGATGGGCTGCTGCCACCGCAACGAACCGCATGGCGCGCTGCACGGGCTTATGCGTGTGCGCCAGTTCACGCAGGACGACGCGCATATCTTCTGCACCGAGAAACAGGTGGTGGAAGAGGTCCGCGCCTTCTGCAAACTCGCCGACGAGGTCTATTCCGATTTCGGCTTCAAATACGAAATCAAGCTCGCGCTGCGCCCGGAGAAGCGGCTCGGTTCCGATGCGGACTGGGACCGCGCCGAACAGGAATTGCGCGATGCGGTGGCCGAAGCGGGCATGGACAATGCGGAATATGGCTGGGAAGAACTGCCCGGCGAAGGCGCGTTCTATGCACCCAAGCTCGAATGGCATCTGACCGACGCCATCGGCCGCACCTGGCAGGTCGGCACGATCCAGGGCGACCGCGTGCTGCCCGAACGGCTCGATGCGAGCTATGTCGGCGAGGATGGCGAGAAGCACCGCCCCGTCATGCTGCACCGCGCGATCTTCGGTTCGTATGAACGCTTCATCGGCATTCTGATCGAGCATTTCGCCGGGCGTCTGCCCGTGTGGCTTGCCCCGGTGCAGGCTGTGGTCGCGACCATCGTTTCCGATGCCGACGAGTATGCCAAGGAAACGCTCGCCAAGTTGCAAGCCGCGGGCATTCGGGTGGAAAGCGACCTCAGGAACGCGAAGATCAACTACAAGGTTCGCGAACACAGCCTAGCCAAGGTTCCCCACCTGCTGGTGGTCGGCAAGCGCGAGGCGGAGGAAGGCACGGTTGCCGTCCGCACGCTGGGCGAACAGCACCAGAAGGTCATGCCGCTCGATGAGGCGATCGCGATGCTGAAAGACGGCGCGACCCCGCCCGATCTGCGTTAGCGCCACCCTGTCCGCGCGACCCTGACGGAGGGGTGGTAGTGTTTCTGGAATTCACCATCGCCCAGATCGCCGCTGCATTGTTGGCCGCTTTCGGTTCGGCCTTTGTGCGGGGGCTGACCGGCTTTGGCATGGCGATCCTGATCGTGCCGATCCTCGCGCTGGCGCTGTCGCCGGTGGAGGCGGTGTTGCTGACCAATGTCCTGTCGGTGTTTATCGGCCTGTCGGAAATCCGGCGGCTGCTGCGCAATGCGGAACGCTCGGCATGGGTCATCATTGCGCTGGTGGCGGTGACGACGCCGTTGGGGCTATACATGCTCAGCATCACCGCGCCCGCCATCGCGCGCGTGGTGATTGCCTTCATCGCGCTTTCGGCCTTCGCCGCGATTCTGCTGCCGCGCCGCGGTGCGCTCGACCATCATCCTGCGACAACCGGCGGGGTGGGCGTGCTGAGCGGGTTGATGACGGGATATGCAGGCATGCCCGGCCCGCCGGTCGTCCCCTATTATGTGGGGCGCGATATCCCGCGTGAGACGGCCAAGGCGTCGATGCTGCTGATTTTCACCTGTGCATCGGGCACGGGGTTGGTGAGCGGTGCGGCCATCGGTGTGCTCGACTGGACGCTGGCACTGCTGGCTGCATTGCTCTTTCCCGCCGTGCTGCTGGGCAACTGGCTGGGTAACCGGGCGTCGGGCAGCATCGAGGACCGCAGCTGGCGCATCTGTGTGGGGGTGGTGCTGGGCGGTGCGGCGTTCGCGGCGCTGTGGAAGGCCTTCGGCTAGCTGCTCAGAACGGCAGCACCGGCCCTGCAAGGACCAGCGCCAGGCCGCAGCCGCTCACGATCAGCGCGCGTGCAATGTCTGCAACCGAATAGGGGGCAGTTTGCGAGCGGGCGATTGCGACGGGTTTGGCCATGCGGCCATTGTCGGCCGCAATTCCTAACGAAGCGTTAAAACGTCCATGCTGCTGACGGCATCTGCTGGCTGGCGCAATGGAACCCGCCCCCGCCCGCCAGCACGGCATCGCCCGGCAGGCCGATGGTGGGGCGGTCGGGAAACAACTCCGCAATGGCTGCCACGCCTTCCTCGTCATGCACGCTGCCGAAGGTCGGCACGACGACGAGGTGGCTGGTGATGGCGAAATTCACATAGCTTGCGGGCTCGATTTGGTGGCCGCTGGTGACGAGGCCGGGCGAGGGGATTTCCCTCACCGTCACGCCTGCCTCTTCCGCGCGCCGTCTCGCATCGGCATAGATCGCCGCATTGGGATCGTGCGTGCCGGTTGCGCGGGGCAGGCACAGCGTGTTGGCGGCCACAAAGCGCGCCAGATTGTCGACATGGCCATCGGTGTGATCGTTGATCAGGCCATCGCCCAGCCACAGCACGCGGGAAAAGCCCAAGTCGCGTTGCAGCCGCGCCTCGATCTCCTCGCGCGACAGCTGCGGATTGCGGTTGGGGTTGAGCAGGCACTGCTCGGTCGTCACCATCAGGCCCGCGCCATCGCCATCGATGGCCCCGCCTTCGAGAATCCAGTCCGCGATCCCTGGCGGCAGACCCACATCCTCGGCCAGCTCGGCCCCGATGGTCTGGTCGCCCTCCATCAGGTATTTCTCGCCCCAGCCATTGAAGCCGAAGCGCCGCGCGGCGCGATTGCCGTCGCCGTCGGTCAGGATCAATGGCCCGGTATCGCGCAGCCAGACATCGCCATATGCGCGCCGTTCCAGCACGACATTGCCCCTGACCAGCTCGCGCGCCCGTGCTTCGTTGGCGGCGTCGCGAACCAGCAGGCGGACCTCCTGCCCGCTTTCGGCCACGGCATTGGCGAAGGCTGCGATCTGCTCCTGCGCGCGGCCAAGCATGCCGGGCCATTCGTCCCCGTCATGCGGGAAGCCAATCCACAGCCAGTCCTGCGGCGCCCATTCGGGCGGCATGCGCATCGTCATTGTCGAGTTCCGGGCAGAATGCGGCTCAGCAGCCGGTTTCGTCCGCCGCGCAGCTTTCATCGCGGATGCCCTTGAACTCGTCACCATCGTTCCAGTTGGGCCAGCTCTTGCTCATCGCCAGCATACGCCCGATCCGATAATAGAGCTGGAGATCCTGCATAACGCCCGACCAGTCCCAATTCTCGTCGAATTCGTCCTTCGGCCCGTGATAGCGGTTGGCACGATATTCGTCGGACACGGCCTTGCCAGCCGCGCGCCCGCCATCCTTCAGATCCTCGCCGCCGTCGATATAAAGCATCGGCACGCCGCGCTTGGCGAAGGCGAAGTGGTCCGAACGGTAATAATAGCCGGCTTCGGGCGCGGGGTTGGGGGTCGAGGTGCGGCCATCGGCGACCAGCGCACTGTCGAGGAATGCGTCGAGCTGCGACTTGCCAGGACCGACCACGGTCACATCCTTGCTCGGCCCGGCGACCAGGAAAGCGTCCATGTTGATGCCGCCGACCGTCTGCGACAGTGGGAACACCGGGTTGGCAGCATAATAATCCGCGCCCAGCAGACCCGATTCCTCCGCCGTCACCGCCAGAAAGACGAGGCTGCGATCGGGCGCGCCTGCCTTCACATGCGCTTCGGCCAGCGCGACCAGCGCGGCAGTGCCCGTGGCATTGTCGACCGCGCCGTTGCAGATATCGTCGCCGTCATCGGCGGGCGTGCAGCGGCCCAGATGGTCCCAATGCGCGGTGTGCATCACATATTCGTCGGGCCGGGTCTTGCCCGGCAGCATGCCGATCACGTTTTGCGATTCGAATTTGCGGATGTCGTTCTTGAAGCTGGTCGAGGCGGTGAGGCCCAGCGGCACGGGCTTGAAACCCTTGGTCCGCGCCATGCCCGACAATTCGCCAAAGCTGCGACCGGCGGCCTTCAGCAGGCGTTCGCCGACCGATTTCTGCACCCAGCCATTGACGATGGTGAGCGGCGGCGCGTTCTCGCCGCGCTGGGCATAGGCCTGCGGGCCGGACCAGCTGCTTTCAACGACGTTCCAGCCATAGCTGGCCGGTTCGGTTTCGTGGATGATCAGCGCAGCCGCCGCACCCTGACGTGCCGCTTCCTCATACTTGTAGGTCCAGCGCCCGTAATAGGTCATCGCCCGCCCGCCGAAGGGGCCTTCCAGTGTCTGGTTGGCGAAGTCGGGATCGTTGACGAGGATCACGGCGGTCTTGCCGGTCATGTCCACGCCTTCGTAATCGTTCCAGCCGCGTTCCGGCGCGTTGATGCCGTAGCCGACAAAGACCAGCTCGCTATCTTCCAGCGTGGTTTCGGCATCTTCGCGATAGGTCACGCCGACCCAGTCCTTGCTGTATTCCAGCGCCATCTCTGTGTCGCCGCCGGCAATCGTCAGCGGGGCGAAATCCTTGCCGGTGATTTCCACCAGCGGCACTTTCTGCACCCAGGAACCGTTATTGCCCGGCTTCAACCCGGCAGCCTCGAAACGCTTGGACAGCAGGGCGACGGTCAGTTCCTCGCCCTTGGTCCCCGGCATGCGGCCTTCGAATTCGTCGGACGACAATTCGCGCGTGATGTCGATCATCGTGGCTTCGGACAGCTCGCCCGCCTCGACATCGGGAATGTCCAGCGCGGTTCCGGTCGTTTCGGGGGCCTCGTCGGTGTTCATCGAGCAGGCGGCAAGGGCGAGCGCCCCGGCAAGGGGTGCGGCGAAACGGAAACGGGCGGTGATCTTCATGCTCTCATCCCAAACGCGAAATTGCTATGCAAACCCGCTCTCTCGCAGGTCCGGCCTTGCGGGGCAAGCGCCGGGCGGGCAGGAGCGGTGGCGATGGATGGAGACTGGCAGTCAGCGCTGAGGCGCGCGCGCGATCACGCACCCTTCCTGTGCAAGGCGCTCGAGCGGCGGCCGGACCTTGCCGAGATGCTGGCGCGCGGCGAAGGTGAGGAGGCGCTTGAACTGGCCCGGCACAGCGCGGCCGAGGGGGACGATGTGGCGGTTGCCCTGCGGCGCCAGCGGCTTGGCCTCGCGCTGGTGCTGGCCATCGGCGATCTGGCCGGGGCCTTCCCGCTTGAGCGCGTAATGGCGGAACTGAGCGGCTTTGCCGACCGCGCGCTCGATGCCGCGATCACGGCGGCGATCGCGCGGCGCGTGCCCGATGCGCAGCCGCGCGGTTTCCTCGCGCTGGCGCTGGGCAAGCATGGCGCGCGCGAGTTGAATTACAGCTCCGACATCGATCCGATCCTGCTCTACGATCCCGAAACGCTCCCCCGACGCGAGCGGGACGAACCGGCCGAAGCGGCGCAGCGCTATGCTCAGGAGGTGGTGCGCCTGCTCTCGCAGACCACGGCGGAAGGCTATGTCTTCCGTGTCGATCTGCGTCTGCGCCCGGCATCCGAAGTCAGTCCGCTGGCGATTTCGGTCAATGCGGCCACCACCCATTACGAAAGCTCCGCGCTCGCGTGGGAGCGGGCGGCCTTTATCCGGGCGCGCGCCTGTGCGGGCGATATAGAGGCGGGGCGCGCGTTTCTCGACACGATCCGCCCGTTCGTATGGCGGCGAAGCCTGGATTTCGGCGCGATCGACGAGATTCGCCGCCTTTCCGCGCGCATTCGAGAACGCAATTCCGGCTCGCGCGAGCCGGGGCCGGGATACAATGTAAAGCTGGGCCGGGGCGGCATCCGGGAGATCGAGTTCTTCGCCCAGACCCACCAGCTCATCCATGGTGGGCGCGAGCCGGAACTGCGCGAACAGGGCACACATGCCGCGCTGGAGGCGCTGGCTTCTGCCGGGCGGATTTCGGGTGAGGATGCACGGGTGCTGGGCGAAAGTTATGACGGCCTGCGCCGGATCGAGCACCGGTTACAAATGGTGGAGGACCACCAGACACATTCGCTTCCCGATGGGGCGGCCCTGGACAATGTCGCGCGGCTCGACGGGTTGGCCGATGGTGCGGCACTGGTGGCGCAAACAGCCGAATGTGTATCGCCCGTTGCCCGGCGCTATGACCTGCTGATCGACGACGGCGAGAGCGCGCCGGACAAGGCCGCGCCGCTGGAAGAACTCGCCGGAGAGCTGGGTCATGAAAAGTCCGAAGCGCTGGTGGAGCGGGTCGGCAGCTGGTCGGACGGTCGGTATCGCGCCTTGAAAAGCCCGGCGGCGCAGGCCGCGTTCGAGGCGATCCGGCCCGAACTGCTGGATGCGCTGGCATCGAGCGAGGATGCACAGACCGCGCTGCGGCGGTGGGAAACGCTGCTCGAGCGGCTGCCCACGGCGATCAACCTGTTCCGCCTGCTCGAAGCGCGGCCGGCGCTGTTTCACCTGCTGATGACCTGCCTGACAGTCGCCCCGCCACTGGCGGACGAACTGGCGCGGCGGCCCGAATTGCTCGATGCGCTGATCGATCGGACGGCGTTCGACCTGCCGGGTTCGGTCGCCCAGCTGGTGGCGGAGATGCAGCGCGGCGAAGCAGGCGATGCCTATGAACAGAAGCTCGACCGTATTCGCGTTGTCACTGGCGAAACCCGTTTTGCCCTGGGCATGCAATTGGTCGAAGGTGCGCAGGACCCGCTCGACATCGCGGCCGCCCTGTCCCGCGTGGCGGAAGCGGCGATAGAGGCGGCGCTCGATGCCGCGCGCAGCGATTTTGCCGCGCGCCACGGGCAGATTGCGGGCAGCGATCTGCTGGTGCTGGGCCTCGGCAGGCTGGGCGGCGGGGCGCTGACGCATGCCTCCGATCTCGACATCATCTATCTCTTCTCCGACGGTGAGGGGGGCGAATCCGATGGCGAGCGCCCGCTGGGCCAGACGCTCTATTTCAACCGCCTGGCCCAGCGGGTCAGCGCCGCGCTCAGCGTGCCGACCGCCGAAGGCGCGCTGTACGAAGTCGATACGCGGCTGCGGCCTCAGGGGGCGCAAGGCCCGCTTGCCGTGGGCCTCACTTCTTTCGAGAAATATCAGCGCGAAGGTGCGTGGACCTGGGAGCATATGGCCCTCACCCGTGCGCGCGTGCTGGCGGGGCCTGGCGATGCGCGCCGCCGCTTGCAGGACATTATCGAGGGCGTGCTTCGCCAGGAACGCGATCCTGCAATGGTGCGCCGCGATGTCCTGAAGATGCGGGCCGAAATGGCAGCACACAAACAGCCGCGCGGCCCGCTCGACGTAAAGCTGCTGCGTGGCGGGCTCGTCGATATCGAATTCCTGATCCAGTATCTGCAACTGCGTGAGCGCACTTGCTTCACCGCCGATCTGGCGAGCGCGCTCGATTGCCTGACGCAGCGCGGCCTCTTGCCGGGCGGCCTGCGCGAAGCGCACGACCTGATGGCGCGGGTGCTGGTCGGCACACGTCTGCTCGCCTCCGATGCGCAAGTGCCCGAAGGCGCGGCGGCTGAGGTGCTATCACGTGAAGCGGGCGCGGACGGCATGAAAGGCCTCTTGCAAATGCTGGACGAGGCACGGCAGGGGGTCGCCAAGGCATGGCACGACGTGTTCGGCGAAGAGATGGAGACTGACCGATGAGCGATTATCCCGGAGTAGGCGACACAATGCCCGATATCGCGATGGAAACGCCCGACGGCGGCAGCGTGAAGCCGTCCGACTTTGCCGGGCGCAAGGCGGTGTTCTTCTTCTACCCGAAAGACAACACCCCTGGCTGCACCAGCGAAGCGAAGGATTTTTCCGCGTTAAAGAATGCCTTCGACAAGGCGGGAACGGCGCTCCTCGGCATCAGCAAGGATTCGCCGAAGAAGCACCAGAACTTCATCGCCAAGCACGATCTGACCGTGGCGCTTGCCACCGATGCGCAGGACAATGGCCTGTCCGATGCGCTCGGCGTCTGGGCTGAAAAGAGCATGTATGGCCGCACCTTCATGGGCATGGTCCGCTCGACCTATCTGGTTGGCGAGGATGGCCGTATCCTGCGCATCTGGCCGAAGGTGAAGGTCAAAGGGCACGCGCAAGACGTGCTCGATGCCGCCCACGACGCCTGATGGGCGAGCGGACTTCGGTTTCGGGCGCAATCCGCGCAGCACTGCTGACGGGGGACGCCACGGCAAAGGTGTTTGCCGCGCGGCAGGTGGCGCGCGACTGGCGTCTTGGTCGGCTCGCATTCCGCTTCGATTGTCCGATGCCGGACCGGCCGAGCTGGCCCGGCGCGCTCGACCTGCGTTCACCGTCCGAAATGCCCCGGCGCGGCAAGGGCGGGTCGGCCCGCGGGCGTCTGGCGCTATGGCATGCGCTGGCGCATATCGAATTCGTCGCCATCGATCTTGCGCTCGACATGGCGGGCCGGTTTGGCGAAGCGATGGGCGAGGAGCTGGTAAGCGATTTCCTCTCGGTCGCAGCGGACGAGGCGATGCATTTCGCCCTGCTGGCGCGCAAGCTGGAAAGCCTGGGTTCGCATTACACCGCGCTGCCCGCGCATGATGGATTGTGGCAGGCGGCACAGGATACCGCGCACGATGTCGCGGCGCGTCTCGCCATCGTGCCGATGGTGCTGGAGGCGCGCGGGCTCGATGTTACGCCGGCGACGCTGGAGCGAGTTCGGGCACAGGGGGACGAAAACGGGGCGCGGATCCTCGAGAGAATCCTTGACGACGAGATCCGGCACGTCGCCTTTGGCTCCAAGCACTTTAACAGAATCGCTGAAACGCGCGGGCGCAGGCCGCAGGAAATGTGGCAAAATCTTGTGAAAACGCACTTTTCGGGCCAGCTGAAAGCTCCGTTCAACGACTCAGCGCGCCGAGCAGCCGGGTTATCGCAAGACTTTTATCTTGCGCTTGCATGTTAAGAGTTTGCCTAGATAAGTCACAATGCAAGAGACGCTGGTTGGTTCCGGGGTCTGGGAGAAACCGAAAAAAACACCGCTAAACGGCGCGGTTTTCGGTTGGGATCACACACTGCGCACGGGATTGCGCAGAACGCTTGGACGGGTTTTTATGCTTAATTGCTTTCACAAAGCAAAGATGGGCGCGCTTGCGCTGGCTGGGATGGTACTGGCGGCTGCGGCCCCTGCACACGCCGACGAAGCGGCGCTCGTGCCGGAGGCTCAGGTCGCCCAGTCTTCCGGCAACCCGCTGGCCGGCGATGCTGCGGATGGCCAGTTCCAGCAGCTTTTCGCAAGCTGGGAGGCGATCGATTCCGGGCGGCTTCCCAACTCGCGCAAGGCTGTTGCGGTTCCTTCGCGCAGCCCCCTCGACATGATCCAGCTGACCAGTGGTTATGGCATGCGCGACCATCCGGTGCTCAAGCGCCGCGCGCGCCACAAGGGCATCGACCTGTCCGCACCCACCGGCACGCCGATCTATGCAACTGCCGATGGCCACGTCGAACGGGCCGACTGGTTCTCCAGCTACGGCCTTTACGTCCAGATCGATCACGGTGGCGAGTTGGAAACGCGTTATGCCCACATGTCGCGCCTCGCGGTCAAAGATGGTGCGTTCGTGCGCAAGGGCGACATTATCGGTTATGTCGGCTCGACCGGCCGTTCGACCGGCCCGCACCTCCATTACGAAGTCCGCGTGTCGGGCGAAGCGGTGAACCCGATCCCCTATATGGTGGACACTGCAGGTCAGCGCGCACCCGAAATGGCGATGGCCGAAGGCGGTCGTGGCGGTGGCGAGGACGAATAATACGGCCCCGTTTCGGGCTTGATGCCCTGGGCGAGTTTGAGGCCCCTAGCGAATTTGGGGAAGGGCGGCGGAGAAATCCGGCGCCTTTTTTCTTGCCCGCTCTGCGCGGCAAGGTAGGTTTCGAACTGCAACAGAACAGCACGCCGCAAGAGCGTGCCGCTGCGGAGAGAAGCCAGAAATGCATCCTATCGTGCACGCGCAAAATGCGCCCGATCGCCCTGCCGTCATCATGGCGGAAACCGGCGCCACCACCACATTCGGCGAAATGAACGCCGCCGCCAATCGCTTTGCCCGGCTGTTGCGCGCGCGCGGCCTCGGCAAGGACGATGCCTTTGCCGTCCTGCTGGAAAACCGGCAGGAATTCTTCACGATCATCTGGGGTTCGCAGCGCATCGGTACGATGCTGGTCCCGGTGTCCACCCGGCTGACCGCGCCCGAAGTCGCCTATATCCTGAAAGACAGCGGGGCGAAGCTGCTGATCACCTCGCCTGCCTTTGCCGATGTGCTCGATGGCCTGCGCACCGAATGCCCGGACCTGCCGGTATTGATGATGGATTGCGGCGAGGGTGGCGAGGATTTTGCCACCGCACTTTCTGGCCAGTCAGCCGATCCGGTCGAAGACCTGCATGTCGGCGCGGTGATGCTCTACAGCTCGGGCACGACGGGGCGGCCCAAGGGTGTGCGACCCAAGCCGCCCGAGGATTCCGACCCGCAGGCGGCAAACCCCCTTGTGGGCCTCGCGATCATGGGGGCCGGGATGCCGACCGACGGGTCTATGGTCTATCTTTCCCCCGCCCCGCTTTACCATGCCGCGCCGATCGGCTGGTGTTCGACCGTGCACCGTCTTGGCGGGACGGTGGTGCTGATGGAGAAATTCACTCCCGAAGGCGCGTTGGAGGCGATCGAGAAATACAAGATCACCGACAGCCAGTGGGTCCCCACCCATTTCGTCCGCATGCTCAAGCTGACCGAGGAAGAGCGCGCCGGGTACGACCTGTCGAGCCACCAGCGCGCGCTGCATGCCGCCGCTCCCTGTCCCGTGCCCGTCAAGCAGGCGATGATCGACTGGTGGGGGCCGATCGTGAATGAATATTACGCCGGATCGGAAGGCGTTGGCATGACGCTGATCCGCGCGGGCGACTGGCTCCAGCGGCCGGGCAGCGTGGGCAAGGCGATCCACGGCATCGTCCACGTCTGCGGCCCCGACGGGGAAGAAGTGCCCGCAGGCGAAGACGGGCTGATCTATTTCGAGAACGACACCCTGCCGACCTATCACAACGATCCCGACAAGACGCGGGAGGCGATGCACCCCAAGGGCTGGATGACGCTGGGCGATATCGGCCATCTGGACGAGGACGGCTTCCTGTTCCTGACCGACCGCAAGAGCCACATGATCATTTCGGGCGGGGTGAACATCTATCCGCAGGAAGTCGAAAACCTACTGGTCACGCATGACAAGGTGATGGATGCCGCGGTTATCGGCGCGCCATGCCCCGATTTCGGGGAACAGGTCGTCGCGGTGGTCCAGCCTGTCGACATGGCCGATGCCGGCGAGGCGCTGGAAGAGGAACTGCGCGATTTCCTCGCCCCGCGCCTGGCCAAGATCAAGATGCCGCGGCTGTTCGATTTCCGCCCCGATCTCCCGCGTGAGGCAAACGGCAAGCTCTACAAACGCGAACTGCGCGACGAATACGCCGCTAAGAAAACGCAACGCGCAGGCTAGGAGAATCATCGGCTTGCAGCGCCCCCCGCCTGCGCTAGAACGGCGCAAATCGCGGGGGGACCAGAAGCGTGAGCCGTCAGCTAATCAACGAATATCGCAGCGATCTGGACCGGATCATCAAGATCGGCGGCAGCCTGAACGAAAGCACCGTGCGCGACGCGTTTCAAAGCCTCCTGAAAAGCTGGGGAAAGTCGAGCGACCTCACCTTCATTCCCGAACACAGAATGACCGGCTCGGGCGGCCAAATCTCCATCGACGGCGCGCTACTTTACGATATCCGCGTGCCCTTCGGTTATTGGGAGGCGAAGGACAGCAAGGACGACCTTGAGGCGGAAATCCGTAGCAAGGAAGCCAAGGGCTACCCCAAAACCAACATCATTTACGAAGACACGCGGCGTGCCATCCTCATCCAGGACGGCAGGCGCGCGGCGGAGGCCGACATGGCCGATACCGACGCGCTCCACGCCCTGCTCACGACATTCTTCGCCTACGAACAACAGGCGATCCGCGATTTCCGCAAGGCCATCGCCAAATTCGCCGAGGATCTGCCCGCCGTGCTGAAAGGCCTGCGCGAAATGATCCGCGAGAAGCGCGAGGGGAGCGAGGCCTTCGCCAAGGCCGAACTCGCCTTCCTCGATCAGGTCAAGGAAACCATCAATCCCGCGCTGGAGCGGGCCGACGTCACCGAAATGCTGATCCAGCATATCCTGACCGAGGAGATTTTCCGCCTCGTGTTCGACGCGCCCGATTACCACCGCGAAAACAACGTGGCGCAGCAGCTCTACGCGCTGGAACGCCAGCTGTTCGGCGCGCGCGGCAAGCGACAGATGCTGCACGGGATGCAGGCCTACTACACCGGCATCCGCGACACCGCGCACCTGATCCAGAGCCATTCGGAAAAGCAGAACTTCCTCAAATCGCTCTACGAGAATTTCTACAAGGTCTATAATCCCAAGGCCGCCGACCGGCTGGGCGTGGTCTATACGCCGGGGGAAATAGTCCGCTTCATGATCCGCAGCGCGGACTGGCTGTGCGAAAAGCATTTCGGCAAGAACCTGGTCGATCCGGGCGTGGAGATTCTCGATCCTGCCACGGGCACGGGCACATATATCGTCGAGCTGCTGGAATATTTCCGCGGGCAACCGGACAAGCTGAAGCAGAAATACAAGGAGGAGCTGCACGCCAACGAAGTGGCGATCCTGCCCTATTACGTCGCCAATCTGAATATCGAGGCGACCTATCAGGCGATCACCGGCGAGTTCGAGGAATTCGAGGGGCTATGCCTGGTCGATACGCTGGACAATGTTGAGGGTCTGGAACAGCACGCGGGGGATCAGCTAAGCATGCTCGGCGCGATGAGCGACGAAAATATCGAGCGTGTGAGGAGGCAAAATCAACGCCGTATCAGCGTAATTATTGGTAATCCGCCTTATAATGCGAACCAACGCAACGAAAATGACAACAACAAGAACCGCGAATATCCGCATATCGACGACCGGATAAAACGGACCTACATCAAGGAGAGCACGGCACAGAAGACCAAGCTCTACGACATGTATTCACGGTTCTATCGATGGGCGAGCGACCGGCTTGGGGATGAGGGGATTATTGCCTTCATCACCAATCGTAGTTTCATCGAGAGTCGGACGTTTGATGGCTTTCGGAAGGTGGTTGCTTCGAATTTTGACGACATTCGGATCATAGACTTGGGCGGAGATGTACGCGCAAATCCGAAGTTATCGGGTCCGAAACACAACGTGTTCGCTATCCAGACCGGAGTCGCGATCATGTTTTTGGTTCGTTCGAATGCAAGGCGACGCGAGGGCATTTCATATGTCCGCCGCCCCGAGAATGAATATGCTGAGGACAAGCTATCATGGCTTGGCAAGAACCGCATAGATGAGCTTGTTGCTCAAAGGATTAGCCCGAATAAACGTGGCACTTGGATTGATCCTCTTGAGGAAGGGGAATGGGACAACTTCATCCCCATCATAGACAAGAAAACGAAGTCCGCTGACGCCCAGCGCAACGAAAGGGCGATTTTCAAGCTTTTTGCAAACGGGCTAAAATCTAACCGCGATGAGTGGGTGTATGATCTCAACGCGTCCTCTCTGGCTGCTCGTATAGATTATTTTATCAAACATTTTAACCGACAGCTCGCGTCGGGAAAAATGCACGATGACGATTTGGACTATTCAATAAAGTGGAGCAGCAGCCTCAAGAATAAGAGGAAACTATTGAGATTCGCACAGGAGAAAATTCGCCCTTCTTTGTGGAGGCCCTATTTTCGCACTCTTTACTACTCTGAGGACGATCTTAGTGACCGGCAAACTTCGCTTCACCATGAGCTTTTCGGCGCTGGGTTAAATCGTTTCAACTACTCAATATCGATATCTGGGGGCTCTTCGGCAAAGCCGTTTCAGGCCCTAGGCGTAGGTGGACTTGCCGACTATGAAGCGATCGAAAAGTCGAACATGCTGGCCCGCTACCGCTACACCAAATCCGGCGATCGGATCGACAACATCACCGACTGGGCGCTCAACCAGTTCGCCAAGCACTATGGCAAGAAGGTAGGCGTCACCAAGGACGCAATCTTCGCCTATTGCTATGCGGTCCTGCACGATCCGGTCTATCGCGAAAAATATGCGCTGAACCTCAAGCGCGAGTTTCCGCGCATCCCCTTCTATCCCGATTTCGCCGGGTGGGCGCGCTGGGGCGAGGCGCTGCTGGGCCTGCATATCGATTACGAGGAGGTCGAGCCGTATCCGCTGGAGCGGGTCGATACGCCCGATCCCAAGCGCGCAGAAGGCTCGCAGCCCCGGCCCAAGCTCAAATCCGTCCGCGCCGAGGGGGTGGAGACGGGCAGCGTGGTGGTGGACGAGGATACGCAAATCACCGGCATTCCGGCGGGCGCGTGGGACTATCGCCTGGGCAATCGCAGCGCGATCGACTGGGTGCTCGATCAGCACAAGGAAAAGAAACCGCGCGATCCGACCATCGCTGCGAAATTCAACACCTATCGCTTCGCCGATTACAAGGAGAGCATGATCGATCTGCTCGCCAGGGTCGTGCGGGTGAGTGTCGAAACCAACGCCATCACCGACGCGATGGCCGCGCTCGACCGCAGCAATTGGGATGAGCCGATCCGCTAACCCGCCAGCAAACCCGCTTACTTCAGCAGCTTTTGGGCCATCGCCCGCACGTCCGCACCCATGTCCTCGCGCTCCAGCGCCAGCGCCAGCGTCGCCTCGACGAAGCCCAGCTTGCTGCCGCAATCGAAGCGGCGACCTGAGAAGGTGGCCGCGTGGAACGGCTGTGTGCCGATCATCCGCGCCATCGCGTCGGTCAGCTGGATCTCGCCGCCCGCGCCCTTTTCCTGGTCTTCGAGCACGCGCATCACTTCGGGCTGGAGGATGTAGCGGCCCGAGATGATCTTGTTCGATGGGGCTTTCTCAACCGGCGGCTTTTCCACCAGTCCCGTGACTTCGGTAAGCGTGTCGCTAACGGTCTCGCCCGGGGCGATCACGCCGTAGCTCGACACTTCATCCTGCGGCACTTCAAGCACTGAAATCAGGTTCCCGCCGACTTCGTTATAAGCATCGACCATCTGCTTCATGCAGCCGGTTCCGCCGCCCCTGGCCGCCACCATCAGCTCATCGGGGAGGAGGATGGCGAACGGATCGTCCCCCACAATGGCACGCGCGCACCAGATCGCGTGACCAAGGCCCATCGGGACTTGCTGGCGCACCGTGATGATGTCGCCGGGCGTGGCCCGGGTGGGATCGAGCACGCCCAAATCCTTGTCGCGCCCCGCCATTGTTGCTTCGAGCTCGAAGGCGATGTCGAAATGTTCGACGATGGCGGTCTTGCCGCGGCCGGTGACGAAGATGATTTGTTCGATCCCGGCCTCGCGCGCTTCGTCCACCGCATACTGGATCAGCGGACGGTCGACGATGGGCAGCAATTCCTTTGGGATCGCCTTGGTCGCGGGCAGGAAGCGTGTGCCGAGCCCGGCGACGGGAAACACGGCTTTCTTGATAGGTTTCAGCGTGCTCATGGCATTGGCCTAGGCGCGCCCACTTGCCTGTGCAAGCGGATGCGGTAAGGCGTTGTGTCATGGACAAACTGATTATTCGCGGCGGAAAGCGGCTCGAAGGCACGATCCCCATTTCCGGCGCCAAGAACTCCGCGCTGACGCTGATCCCCTGTGCCCTGCTGACGGACGAGCCGGTGACGCTGCGCAATCTGCCGCGCCTTGCCGATATCGACGGGTTCCAGCACCTGATGACGCAGTTCGGCGTATCGCACACGATTGCAGGTAAGCGCCCGGAGGATTTCGGGCGCGTGGTCACGCTGGAGGCGACACGGATCACCTCCAATGTCGCGCCCTATGATCTGGTGCGCAAGATGCGCGCCTCGATCCTCGTGCTCGGCCCGCTGCTGGCGCGTACGGGCGAGGCGACGGTTTCGCTGCCGGGTGGCTGTGCCATCGGCAACCGGCCGATCGACCTGCATCTCAAGGTGCTGGAAGCATTGGGCGCGCAGATCGAACTGGCGCAGGGATATGTGAAGGCGAGCGCCCCCGAAGGGGGCCTGCCGGGTGGGGCGTTCGAATTCCCCGTCGTGTCCGTTGGGGCAACCGAAAATGCCTTGATGGCTGCCGTGTTGGCCAACGGGACGAGCAAGCTGGGCAACGCCGCGCGCGAGCCGGAGATTGTCGACCTTTGCAACCTGCTGGTCGCGATGGGCGCGAAGATCGAAGGCATCGGCACGTCCAACCTCACCATTCGCGGGGTCAAGCGCCTCAATGGGGCAACCTACAAGGTCATGGCCGACCGGATCGAGGCGGGCTCCTACGCGTGTGCTGCTGCGATCACCGGGGGCAATGTCCTGCTTGCCGGGGCCAATGCCGACGAGATGAACGCGACCAGCCATGCGCTGCGCAATGCGGGCGTGACGGTGGAAGAGGAAGAGGATGGCGTGCGCGTTATCGCCGACCGGCCCATCCAGGCGGTCAACCTGTCGACCGCGCCCTATCCGGGCCTCGCTACCGACATGCAGGCCCAGCTGATGAGCCTGCTGTGCAAGGCGCGCGGAACCAGCGTGCTCACCGAAACGATCTTCGAAAACCGCTATATGCACGTGCCCGAGCTGAAACGCATGGGCGCCAGCATCGAGGTTTCGGGCCGCACAGCCATCGTTCACGGGGTGGACAAGCTCAACGGCGCGGAAGTCATGGCGACCGATCTGCGCGCTTCGATGAGCCTGATTATTGCGGCGCTGGCGGCAGAGGGCGAGACGACGGTGCGGCGCATCTACCACCTCGACCGGGGGTATGAGCGGCTGGAAGAGAAACTCCAGCTGGTCGGCGCGGATATCGAACGCGTCGGCGACGAATAGGGCGGCCCCCGCGGACCCTTTGTGCACACCCGGCGTTGGGTGAGACAAGAAAGGAGTTCGCGACCATGCTACTCAAATTGCTGACGCTCGGCGCCATCAGCTATGGCGGATACAAACTCTATGAGAAGAACCGGGGCGATCGCTCCGCCCCGGCCTTTGCCGGCAATCAGGGCAGCGCAAGCATCCGCGATGCGGGGCCGGATGCCATGCGTGACGAGCCTATCGATGGCTGGACCAAGACCGACGAGGAAAGCGACGAGAGCTTTCCGGCGAGCGACCCGCCCGGTAATTATTAAGCGATCACTGCAGGATCACTCACGGGTCAGAGGCGGCGGGCGCAATCCTGCCGCCTTTTTCATGCGCGACCAGCCAGACCCTGATCGCGCTGGCGAGGCCGGGAGGAGTGGCCGAGCGTATGCGCTGCGCATCGATCCGTGCGACCAGGGCGTTGATCGGCACGCCCTCGCGCGCGGCGGTCTGGCGCAGCATGTCCCAGAACAGCGGTTCCAGGCTGATCGAGGTCTTGTGCCCGGCAATTTCGACCGAACGTTTGACGGGGGGATGAAACAGCGCGTTCATTCGGGGCGCTCGCCGCGTTCCATCATCGCCCACAGATCCCACAATCTGGGCGCGATTTTCGCGAGCGAGATGCGATGGCCCGCCCCGGTCAGGTTGACGCGGACCACATTCGTCCCGCCTGCCGCCTCCAGTCTGGCCACGGCCTCTGGCTCGACCACATCGTCCTTCGTGCCGTGCATCAGCACCAGCGGCTCTTCGACACGGGTGATGGCTTTCTCGTTGTCGTAAGTGTCGGGCAGCAGGCCGCGCACGATCCAAGGCGCCTGATCGGCGAGCCGCGCAAACGTGCCCAGCGTCGCGACTGCGGCTACATCGTGCCGCGCCGCCATCTCGATTGCCACTGCCCCGCCCAATGAGAACCCGAACAGGTAAATCCGGCTGTCGGGCGTCCATGCGCGGGCCATGGCGAGCCACGCCTCGCCATCGCGCATCAACCCTTCCTCGCTCGGCTCGCCGGGGTTGCCGCCATAGCCGCGATAGGACGCGACGAGCACGGCGCGCCCGCCTGTCATCAGCGGCTCGGCATCTGCAGCGGCGGTCAGCTGGTTGAAGTCGCGCCCATGGAAATAGATCACGATCTTATCGTTGCCCGGCGTTCCTGGAAAGAAGTAGCCGTTCAGGACCAGCCCGTCGGCGGTCGTGGCGGAAACATCTTGCGGGGCTCCCCCCTCGAACCGGACCTCGACATCCTCCAGCGGGACCGGCTTGTATATCCGGTCGCGAATCGGACCGGCCTGCGCCGGAGCGGCGAGGGTCGAGACGGCGAGGGCCATCGCGATGAGGGCAGCGGTGGGCAGGCGGTGTTGCCGTGACATCGGGCGTGGTCTCCGCAGCTTTGGGTCATCCGCTATCAGTCCGGTTTTTTCCGGCCGATGAATAGCTCCGCCGCGCGTTCTGCCCGCATCGGATTGCCGGTGCGGGGGTAGCGGGGGCAGGGGTGCGGACAAATGTCGATGGCATCCCTGCCCCAGCGCATCAATACATATGCTGGCCGCCATTGATGCTCATGGTCGATCCCGTGACGAAGGCGGCGTTCTCGCTGCACAGGAAGCTGACGCCGCGGGCGATTTCTTCCGCGTGGCCCAACCGGCCGACGGGGATCTTGGCAACGATTTTTTCCAGCACCGGCTCGGGCACTGCGGCAACCATGTCGGTGTCGATATATCCGGGTGCGATGGCATTGACGGTGATGCCGAAGCGCGCGCCTTCCTGCGCCAGCGCCTTGGTGAAGCCGTGAATGCCGCTCTTGGCGGCGGCATAATTCACCTGGCCATATTGCCCCGCCTGCCCGTTGATGCTGCCGATATTGACCACGCGACCCCATTTGCGGTCCTTCATGCCGGGGAAGGTCGCCTTGGCCATGTTGAAGCAGCCGCCCAGATTGACGCGCATGACATCGTGCCAGTCGTCATAGCTCATCTTGAGCAAAGTGCCGTCGCGGGTGATCCCCGCATTGTTGACCAGCACTTCGATCGGGCCAACCTCGTCTTCGATCCGCTTGCAACCCTCGATCGCCTCTTCATGCGTGCCGACGTCGAATTTGTAGGCGGCAATCCCGGTTTCATCGGTAAAGGCGCGCGCCTTGTCGTCGTTGCCCGCATAATTGGCGACCACGGTCATGCCATTGTCCCGCAACATCTCGCAGATTGCCCGACCGATACCGCGCGTCCCGCCGGTCACGACTGCCACTTTGCCCATAATCCACTCTCCTCAGGATCATTTTTGTTTTCTACCTGCCTCTACGGCATGGCGGGTTGCAGGCAAAGAAAAACCCCGCCGAAGCGGGGTCATCGTGGCTTGAAATCGTTCCGCGATCAGAACTTGAACCGGGTTCCGACATAGACCGCCTGATTGTCTTCGACCCCATCGGTCAGCGGTTTCATGGGATCGCGTTCCTGCGACAGGCGGACGCCCGCTGTGACGTTCAGATTGCCGGTGACGCGGTAGGAGCCCTGGACATCCACGCTCTGTTCGCCCGACCCTTCGAGGGTGCGAGGTGCGCGGCCAGGTTCACCCGAATTGTCCAGCGCGATGTCGGCGCGGAAGCGGCTGGGCTTTTCCTGGGCAATGCCCTTGGACGGGCGGAATTCGGACAGGTCGGGCATCGCGATATCGCGAATGCCGCGCGGCAGGGCAACCGCCTTGGGCGCAGGCTGGGCGAAGCTCTGATAGCCACGCGACATGCCGAGATTGTAGCGCACCGAATCGAGCACTGTGCGCGTCCCGAGGCTTTCCTGGCCCGGCGTCTTTTCCGTCACGTCGCGCACCGAAATGGCGCGCGCGGTCGCATCGTCCACGCGCACCGCCATGGTCAGCGTGCGTTCCTTGCGCGGGCGCGATGCCGGCGTGAAGCGGAACGCCTCGCTGTCGTTTCGAACGACGAGCGAGCGGGCGAATTCGGGATCGAGATTGGCAGGTGTGAAGGGCATCGCGGAAAACGCGCTGGCTTCCGGCCCGGCGATCTGGTCGACCGCAAAACCCGTGGTGGGAATCGCCAGAACAACGCCCGCAGCAGCGACCAGCGCGGGAAGATACCGCGTCTTGCCAATGCTGTTATCGGACTTGATCACCTGAATGCGTCCCCATGTTAAGTGCGCCCAGCTAAGGCGCATCTCCTGCTATCAGGACACCCCCGGTCCTGAACGGTTCCTGAAAAGTCGAACCTGCCGTCCGACTCGTCAACAACTTGTTATTGGCTAGGCCATGCGCCCCGTTGCTGCCAGTCTTATCCACAGCGTGCCCTGTCGTTTGCCCCAAAGTGTGGCTTCGCGCACACATCAAAGCGTCCCGGGCGCAAAGTTCATGGGGTATTCAGCCGCCGGGCGACCATGACCGGCGGGGGCCTGAAGACCGGCCCCGCTATGCCTTGCCCGTACCGCGTGCTCGGCTATAGAGCCTTTCAAGACGATTTTTGCCAAGGACAGACATGACGCTTGCCTCCACACTCCGCCGCCATCCCGCCCGCGCCGCGATTGCGATTGCCGCGCTCGGGGCGCTTGCCGCCTGTGGCGGGAAAGAGCGTCCGCGCGCGGACCTCGCCGCAGCGCAGGTCAACACGATCGGCGTCAATTCCTATCTCTGGCGCGCCGCGCTCGAAACGGTCGGCTTTGCACCGCTGCTCCAGGCGGACAGCGCGGGCGGCGTGATCGTGACGGACTGGTACACCAACCCCGGCAATCCGGGGGAGCGGGTGAAGATGACGGTCACCGTCCTCGACACCGATCTGCGCGCCGATGCGCTGCGTGTCGCCGCCAGCCGCCAGGTCGCACAGGGCGGTTCTTGGGTCGAAGCGCCGGTGCAGGCAGCCACGGTCCAGAAACTGGAAGACATCATCCTCACCAAGGCGCGCGAATTGCGCCGCCAGGCTGTCGCCAACTAAGGCGCGCATACGCCAACCGAAACGGGGGCTCCCATGACCGACAAGGCATTCGAACCGTCGCAGGCCGACGGGCGGTGGCAGCGTGCGTGGGAAGAGGCGCAAACCTTCCGCGCCGACAGCAACTCGCCCAAGCCCAAGAGCTACGTGCTGGAGATGTTCCCCTATCCCAGCGGGCGCATCCATATCGGCCATGTGCGCAATTACACGATGGGCGACGTGCTGGCGCGCTACAAGAAGGCGACCGGGCACGAGGTGCTGCACCCGATGGGCTGGGACGCTTTCGGCATGCCGGCGGAAAACGCGGCGATGGAAAAGGGCGTCCATCCCGGCGGCTGGACCCGCGACAATATCGAGCACATGAAGGCGCAGCTGAAGCGCCTCGGCTTCGCACTCGACTGGTCGAGAGAGCTGGCGACCTGTGAGCCCGACTATTACGGCCACGAGCAGGCGCTGTTCATAGACCTTTACGAAGCGGGCCTGGTTTACCGCAAGGAATCGGAGGTCAACTGGGACCCGGTCGATATGACCGTGCTCGCCAACGAGCAGGTGATCGATGGCAAAGGCTGGCGTAGCGGTGCGGAAGTCGAGAAGCGCAAGCTGAACCAGTGGTTCTTGAAGATTACCGATTTCGCCGACGAACTGCTCGACGGGCTGGGTAGCCTTGAGAACTGGCCCGACAAGGTCCGGCTGATGCAGGAAAACTGGATCGGCAAGTCCAAGGGGCTGGAATTCAGCTTCGACCTGTCGAATGGCGAGAAGCTGCCTGTTTATACCACGCGGCCTGATACGATCTTCGGTGCGAGCTTCGTGGCGGTGGCGGCAGACCATCCGATCGCGCAAGGCATGGACAGCGATGCCGCACGCGCCTTCATCGCCGAATGCAAGAAGGGCGGCACGACGGCTGCCGAACTCGAAACCGCCGAGAAGCTCGGCTTCGACACCGGCATCACGGCCAAGCACCCGTTCACCGGCGCGGACCTGCCCGTCTTCATCGCCAACTTCGTGCTGATGGATTACGGGACGGGCGCGATCATGGCCGTGCCGGGCCACGACCAGCGCGACTTCGAATTCGCGACCAAATATGGCCTGCCGATCCCGCGTGTGGTCGCGGCGAGCGCCGAGGACGCGGGCAAGCCTTTCGAAGGAGAGGCCGAGGCGGGTGAAGGCGTCTTGGTAAATTCCGACTTCCTCGAAGGCATGGAAGTGGAAGACGCCAAGCGCGAGATCATCAAACGCATCGAGGATCAGGGACGCGGCACGGGCAAGACCGTGTGGCGCTTGCGCGACTGGGGCGTTTCGCGCCAACGTTATTGGGGGACGCCCATCCCCTTCATCCATTGCGAGACTTGCGGTGTGGTTCCTGCGCCCAAGGACAGCCTGCCGATCACCCTGCCCGAAGATGTCGATTTCAAGACGCCGGGCAATCCGCTGCTGCGCCACCCGACATGGAAGCATGTCGATTGCCCCAAATGCGGCGGCAAGGCCGAACGCGAGACCGACACGCTCGATACATTTGTCGATTCGAGCTGGTACTTCCTGCGCTTTGCCAGTCAGCCTGCCGACAAGCCGTTCGACAAGGACGAAGTGGCCAAGTGGCTGCCAGTTGAGCAATATATCGGCGGCATCGAGCATGCCATCCTGCACCTGCTTTACGCGCGCTTCTGGACCCGCGCTCTGGCGCATATGGGCCAGATCGAGGTGAAAGAGCCGTTCGCTTCGCTGTTCACGCAAGGCATGGTGACGCACGAGACCTACAGCCGTGCAGGGAACGGCAAGCCAGTCTATTTCTCGCCCGACGAGGTGGAGCGCACTGCCGATGGCGCGACGCTTGCCGCTGACGGCAAGCCGGTCGAAATCGGCCGCGTGATCAAGATGTCGAAGTCGAAGAAGAACGTCGTCGACCCCGACACGATCATCGACACCTACGGTGCAGATGCGGTGCGCTGGTTCATGTTGTCCGACAGCCCGCCCGAACGCGACCTGCCGTGGTCCGAGGCGGGCATCGAAGGGTGCAGCCGCTTCGTCCATCGCCTGTGGCGTCTGTTCGGCCAGTACGATGCCGGTGCTGCGGGCGAGGACAAGGCGCTCGACCGCAAGACGCACCAGACCATTGCCGCCATCGCCGAAGACATCGAGGCGCTGGGCTTCAACAAGGCGGTTGCGCGCATTTACGAGCTGACCGGCGCGGTCGAGAAGGCCGCGCCATCGGCCAGCCGCTCCGCCGCAATCCGCACGCTGGTTCAGCTTGCCGCGCCGATGATGCCGCACCTTGCCGAAGAGGCGTGGTCCGCAATGGGTCAGGACGGTCTTGTCGCCGATGCCGCATGGCCGACAGTCGATCCTGCGCTGCTGGTGGAGGACGAGGTAACCATCGCCGTCCAGCACAAGGGCAAGCTGCGCGACACGCTGACCGCACCCAAGGGCGCTTCCAAGGAAGATCTCGAAGCCATGGCTCTCGCATCCGAGAATGTGCAGCGGTCCATCGACGGCGCCAAGATACGCAAGGTCATTGTCGTTCCCGACAGATTGGTGAATATCGTCACCTGATGCGCGCGCTCCTTGCCTCTTTCGCCCTGTTTTCGCTCACCGCCTGCGGCCTCACGCCGATGTATGCGGGCGGCGGCAGCGGAGAGGTCGCGCGCGGGCTGGCCGCGGTCGATGTCCCCGCGATCGAAGGGCGTGCGGGCTGGCTGGTGCGCAATGCGCTGACCGACCGTTTGAGTGCGGGCGGCGACAGCGCCGGGGCGCGCTATCGCCTGGATGTGCGGCTGGATGACGAGCTGGAAGGGCTCGGTGTGCTCGGCAACGACGCCATCAGCCGCGAACGGCGAATCCTGCGTGCGCGCTATCAGCTGGTCGACACGGCGACCGACACGATCCTGCTCGATGCCACTGCGCGCAGCGATGCCGGGATCGATGTCGTCTCCAGCGAATATGCGACCATCGCGGCAGAACAGACCGCGCTGGAAAATCTCGCCCGCGATATCGCCGATCGCATGGTCACGCGCATTGCGCTGACCCTGCGCGAACAGCCATAATCGGGCGGTGAAGCTCACCAATTCGACCTTTCCCGGCAAGGCGCGCGATACGGCCCGGCAATGCGCGATCTTCTTCTTTTGCGGCCCGGACGAAGCGGGCGCGGCTGCGGCTGCGCGCGACCTGATTGCGATGTTGCCGGAGCCCGGCGACCGGGTGGAGCTGTCGGGCGCGGAATTGCGCAGCGATCCGGCAAAACTGGGCGATGAAGCGCGCTCATCCTCTCTCTTCGGCGATTCGCGCCATATCTTGGCCCGTGTGCGCGGGGAGGAAGCGCTGGAGGCATTGCGCACCCTGATCGACACGGGCGAGGCGGGCGCGGGCGAAGCTGCTCCGGTGATCGTGCTGGCGAGCGGGGCGAGTGACAAGTCACGCACCGCCAAGCTGCTGGAAAAGCGCAAGGATGCGCTGGTGGCGATGTTCTACCAGCCGGATCTGCCTGCCGTGGCGCGCTCGGTCCGCGCGATGGGCGATGCCGCGGGGGTCGGGCTGGCGGGGGACCTGGCCGAACGGATCGCCCGCGCGGCCAATCTCGACGTGCGGTTGGCGCAGAGCGAGGTCGACAAACTCGCCCTCTATCTCGATGCCGGTCCGCAATCGCCCAAACGGGCCACGGCGGACGATCTCGATGCTGTCGGGGCGTCATGCGAGGAGGACGGCTTCATGCCGCTGGTGAATGCGGTGCTGGGCGGCGATTCGGGCAAGTTACAGGCCGAACTGGAACGGATGCGCGCCGTGTCGCTCAACCCGGTCGGCGTGCTGCTGGCATTCGAGCGGCGCGCGGCGCAGCTGGCGCGGATCGCCGCGAAGCTCGGCCCGCGCGGATCGTTCGACCGGCTGAATAAGGGCGAGATGGCGCAGTTGGGCATCTTCTTCCGCGAAGAGCGCGACATTCGCGAACAATATGCGCGCTGGCGCGGCAAGCGGCTCGATCAGCTGACCGTTCGGCTGGTGGAACTGCACCGCGAATTGCTGATGAACAGCCAGGCGGCGGAACTGTTGCTGTCACAAGGCCTCACCGCGATCACGCGCGCAGCCGCGCGGCGATAACCGGCAAGGCAGAGCTTCTAACTCAGGAGCCTAGTTTTCGGGTACGGAGAACGTGCCCGACACCCGGCCACCGCCATTCCCGTCGGTCGCAACGCCCGACGATCCGCTGGCATTTCCGTCCACGCTGGAAATGCCGCTGCGCAAATCGATCACCAGTCGCCCGCCATTCAGCGTGTCGCCGCCCCGGCGCAGGCGCACATTGCCGGCCATCGTGATGATCCGCCGGTTGAAATCGTACACCGCCGTATCGCCCGATGCGCGCTCGTTTCCGCGCGTCACCGTGACCCCGCCGGTCGCCATGATCCGCTGGATCGAGAGCGAGCCCGCGTCCGAATAATTCACCAGGGTGCGCGCCGCGTTCATCGTCAGCCCTGCCTGCTGGATCACCACATTGCCCGACAGGACGACGCGGTTCTGACGGTCCTGCAATTCGATGCGGTTGGCGGCATAATTGACCGGCGCGTTGGAATTGTGCCCGGCAATCGCCTGTGCGTTGAGCTGGATGCCGCCAAGCGCGGCAGCGGTCGCCGCAAAGCCGATCAGCGCCGATTTGATCGCGGCGGGAAGGTGGGTCTTCATTGCGGCATCCTCAATTCACCCGGAACCATGCGCAGCCGCGCATTTCCGATCAACGACACGATACGTTCTTCCAGGTCGATTTCCAGCCGGTCGGCGGAAAACGTCCCCGCCGGGATTTCGCCCGACACGCCATCTGTGCCGACAACGCGCTTCTCGTCCAGCATCACCGACACATCGCGCAGCAACATGCTGTAGCCGCCGGTGGACTTCATCGTCATCGGGCCGAGCACGCGCATGGTTTGCGCATCGATGGCGTATGCGCCGCGACCGGCATCGATCTGGGCCGGCCCGTCATTGAGGAGGATGCGTGCCTGAAGATCCTCCATCCGCACGAGGCCCTCCGTGCTGGATCGCTGCACTGCCTCGCCCGCTGTCAGCGAGAAGGGGCGGCCCTGATTGTCCTGCCCGCGATACATCGCATTGTCGACGCGAAGCCGTTCCTGAATGACCGCCACCTTGTTGCGATCGAGCAGGAAGCTGACCTCGCCGCGCGGGCTGAGCGGGGTGATGATCATCAGCGCGGCCAGCACACCGATACCCATCGGCAAGGCGCGTGCGAGAAAGCGGACGAGCTTGTCGTGCGATCCGCCCGGCGCAGCGAAATGGCGCCGGTGCTGGCGCAGCTGCGCCGCCTGCTCCGTCTCGATCCGTCTGCGCTTGAAGACCATCGCCGCCCGCTATCCGTTATGCGTGGCTGAAAATGTCGTGATCGGCCCAGCCGGCGATGTCGAGCCGGGCGCGGGTCGGCAGGAAATCGAAACAGGCCTGCGCCATTTCGGCGCGCCCTTCGCGTTCCAGCCGCTTGTCCAGCTCCGCCCTCATCCGGTGGAGATAGCGCACGTCGCTGGCGGCATATTCGCGCTGGGCATCGTTGATGACCGGCCCGCCCCAATCGGAGCTTTGCTGTTGCTTGGAGATATTCTCGCCCAGCAATTCCTCGACCAGGTTTTTCAGCCCATGCCGGTCGGTATAGGTGCGCACCAGTTTGCTGGCGATCTTGGTGCAGAACACGGGCGCGGCCATCACGCCCAGATAATGTTCGATCGCAGCCAGATCGAAGCGCGCGAAATGATACAGCTTGGTGCGGCTGGGGTCGGCCAGCACCGCCTTCAGATTGGGCGCGTCATAGGTGCTGTCGGGGCCGAAGCGCACCAGATGTTCGTCCGGCCCGCCATCGCTGATCTGCACCAGGCACAGCCGGTCACGCGGCGTGATGAGGCCCATGGTTTCGGTGTCGACCGCAAGCGGGCCATCGCCCAGAACGCCTGCGGGCAAGTCTTCTTCGTGAAAATGCACTGCCATATGGCAGCAGGCCTTAGACGCATGGGGGATTGAGGGGAAGGGGTGCTGGCGATGGGCGGCACACGGGCGTAATCCTTGCGCATGGCAAACGAGGCGATCCCCGAAAGCTGGCGCGCAGTGCTCGCCCCCGTGCTGGCGACGGCGGAGGCGCGCAAGCTGGGCGGCTGGCTGCGGACAGAGGAAGATGCGGGCAAGACCATCTACCCGCCGCGTGGCATGCGATTGCGCGCCTTCGAGCTGACACCGCTGGAGGCGGTGAAGGTCGTGATTCTGGGCCAAGATCCCTATCATGGGCCGGGGCAGGCGATGGGCCTCAGCTTTTCTGTGCCCAATGGCGAACGCGTGCCTCCCAGCCTCGTCAATATTTACAAAGAGCTGGAGAGCGATCTTGGCCTCGCGCGCCCCGATCATGGCGATCTGACCAAATGGGCGGAGCAGGGCGTGCTGCTGCTCAACAACAGCCTGACGGTCGAAGCGGGGCAGGCGGGCAGCCATGCGGGCAAGGGCTGGGAGGCGATCACCGATGCGGCGGTGGCAGCGGTGGCGGCGCGGGCTTTGCCGACTGTCTTCATTCTGTGGGGCAGCCATGCACAGGGAAAGGCGGCGCGCATTCCTGAACTGCGCGGGGAAACACCGCACCTGATTCTCAAGAGCCCGCACCCCAGCCCGCTGTCTGCGCATCGCGGCTTCTTCGGCAGCCAGCCTTTCAGCAAGGCCAATGCCTTTCTGGACAAGCAGGGCCGCGGCGTCATCGACTGGGCGGTGTAATTCCGCACATGGTTGCGGGACGATCTGCTGGCTAGAAAACCGTCACCAACCGCAACTGGCCCAGCACTCCGGTGTCGCGCGGCGCGATGGCGCTGTCGATCACCTGAAAATCGGCGGTAAGGCGCACCGAGCGCGTCAGGCCGAGGGTGTAGAAAGCCTCCAGCCCCTCCTCATCCTCCAGCGGCACGCGCGCCGCGAGCGCGCCGATCAGGCCGGAGGGAAGCGAGTAACGAAACCAGCCGAGGCCGAAGCGGTCTTGTGGCCGTCCGGGAGGATTGCCGGAGATGCCGCCCTGCGCGCTCCAGTCGAGGAAGGTGGGGTCGCCCGCCGACACATAAAACTGTCCGAACACGCCGATCCCCCCCGCCGGATCGCGCGGGCCGCCGAGAATGTATTGCGAACCGGCAAATATAGCGGCGAATTCGCCCTTGCCTTCGCCGAAGCCCGAACCGGGTGCGGGGACCAGCACCGGCGGCAGAGAGCGGGCATTGATGCCGCGCCGGGTGCTGGCCGCGATCTTCACGGCGTAATAGCCGCGTTTGCCCCCAATCGTGGTCGGCACAGTAACCGAGGCAAGCATGCCCACCCCGTCCGAAAACAGCGTGTCGAGCCCGCTGCGCTGCGCGGCGATATTCGGGTCGAACACCCACAGGCGAAACAGCGCCTTTTCGGTCGGCACGTTCAGCAGCGCGCCAACGATATTGGCCGGCACGATGGCGCTGGGCGGCAGGGCATAGGCAAGGTTCATGAACCCTTCGGTCCCGCCACCGCCCGTCACCGGAAGCTGCGCGGCGAGGTCGAACACATTGACCTTGCCCACGGTGAGCGACGTACCGTTTTTCCATGTCTTGGTAACGCTGGCCGACAGGTCGAATTGCTCGCCCGTGCTGTCGGGATAGAACATCGCCGCATTGGTCGGCAGCAGGCCGATTTCGCCATTGCTCGCCTCGCCATAGCGAAATTCGGGATGAAGGTTGAGCGACAACGATTTGTCGATGCCCAGCGCGGCCCCGTTGATGTTCACATAGGCGTCGATCTTGCCGCCATAGTCGAGGTCTTTTTGCGCATCGCCCGACAGCGGTGTGTCGAGGAACTGCGCGACGACCAGCTTGATCGTGGCAGGATCGGGCGCTGTCGCCTGCTTCTGCAACTGGGGCGGCGGGGCGGGCTGGTTTTGCGCATCGGGATCGGCGGGGGCCTGCTGGGCAAGCGCGGGTGGCCCTGCGCCAAGCAGCGCAGCAGACAACGCTATCCAAAGCAAAACCAAGGCTCGACCCATGCTCTCCCCCCAAATCCGCGCCATCGCGGAGCCATTGTGCGCGGCATAACCGCCCTGGCGTTGCAGGCAAACACGTTTCCCCATGACCGCCCCGCCAAGCCATTGATTTGGTGGGGGCGATGCAAGCCTGCAACGGTCAGCGAGGCAGTTCGCTATGCCCCATCAACGCCTTGTCCACCGCGTGGGCGCATTGCCGCCCTTCGCGAATAGCCCATACGACAAGGCTTTGCCCGCGCCGCATGTCGCCGCAGGTGAACACGTTTGCCTCGCTCGTCAGATACCACTCCGTGTCGGCAGCGACATTGCCGCGCCCGTCCAGATCTACGCCCGCCCGGTCGAGCAGGCCGCGCTTCTTCGGCCCGGTAAAGCCCATCGCCAGCAGGATGAGGTCGGCAGGTAGGGTGAATTCGCTGCCCTCGACCTCCTCGAATTCGCGCCCCTTCCACTCGATGCGGACGCATTCCAGACCTTCGACATTGCCGGTATCGCCAGTAACGACGCGCTTGGTCAGCACGGCCCAGTCGCGGTCCACGCCTTCCTCGTGGCTGGAGGACGTGCGCAGTCTGACCGGCCAGTCGGGCCAAGTGAGGCCCTTGTCGGCATGTTCGGGTGGCTTGGGCATGATTTCCAGCTGGGTAACGCTTTTCGCACCCTGCCGGTTGGATGTGCCGACACAGTCGCTGCCCGTATCTCCGCCGCCGATCACGATCACATGCTTGTCGGTCGCCGACAATGTGCCGCGCGGCGCGGCGCGCACTTCGTCGTCGCCCGCATTGCGCTTGTTCTGCTGGGTGAGGAATTCCATCGCCAGCCGCACCCCGGGCAGTTCCGCGCCCGGAATGTCGAGCGCACGCGCCTCTTCTGCGCCGCCTGCCAGCACGACCGCATCGAAATTGTCCTGCAAGGCCTGGAAGCTGACTTCGACGCCAACCTCTGCGCTGGTGCGGAAATGGACGCCTTCGGCCTCCATCTGCACGGCGCGCCGGTTGATGAGGTGCTTCTCCATCTTGAAGTCGGGAATGCCATAACGCAGCAGCCCGCCGATCCGGTCGCTCTTTTCGAATACGGTCACCGCATGGCCCGCGCGGGCAAGCTGCTGTGCGCAGGCGAGGCCTGCCGGTCCGCTGCCGATCACCGCGACCGATTTACCGGTCTGCTTTTCAGGCACTTGCGGCTTGATCCAGCCTTCCTTCCACCCGCGATCGACGATGGCGCATTCGATCGACTTGATGGTGACCGGCGCATCCACGATGTTGAGCGTGCAGGCTTCCTCGCACGGGGCGGGGCAGACCCGGCCGGTAAACTCGGGGAAATTGTTGGTCGAATGCAGCAGGTCGAGCGCGTTCTTCCAGTCGTCTTCATAGACGAGGTGGTTCCAGTCGGGGATGATATTGTTCACCGGGCAGCCGGTGTGACAATAGGGGATCCCGCAATTCATGCACCGCGCCGCCTGCTGGCGCAGTGCGCCTTCGGTATGCGGGACGATGAATTCCTTGTAGTTCTTCAGCCGCTCTGCCGGCGCGAGGTAATCGCGGTCGCGGCGGTCATATTCGAGGAAGCCTGTTTCCTTGCCCATCGTTCTTACTCCGCTGCCACCGTTTCGGCCTGGAGACGTTCGTCCTCCAGCGCCTTGAGCGCGCGCGCATAATCGCGCGGCATCACCTTGACGAATTTCGGCAGCGTATCCTCCCATTCTTCCAGCATCTTGGCGGCGCGGGCCGACCCGGTGTGCAGCTTGTGCCGCTCGATCAGGATGCGCAGACGCTCTGCATCGTGGCGCAGCATGTCGCCCATGCCCATATCGTTGACATTGCGCGGGCGCTGCACCGGTTCGCCCGTGCCGTTGCCATCGTCGGCGGGACATTCGCCCAGCGGTACAAGGTCGACCTGTGTCATGTTGCAGCGCTGGTGGAACGTGCCCTTGGGATCGTAGACATAGGCGATGCCGCCGCTCATCCCGGCGGCAAAGTTGCGGCCCGTGCGCCCCAGCACGACGACAACGCCGCCGGTCATGTATTCGCAGGCATGGTCGCCCGTGCCTTCGACGACCGTGACCGCGCCCGAATTGCGCACGGCGAAGCGTTCGCCCGCGACCCCGCCGAAATAGGCCTCGCCTGCAATCGCGCCATAGAGCACCGTATTGCCGACGATGATGTTGTGACGCGGATCGCGCGGCGCACCGTCCGGCTGGCGTACGACGATGCGCCCGCCCGACAGACCCTTGCCGACATAGTCATTGCCGTCACCGGTGAGGTCGAGCGTGATGCCGTGGGCAAGCCATGCGCCGAAGCTTTGCCCGGCAACGCCATCGAGCTCGATACGGATCGTATCGGGTTCGAGACCGGCATGGCCGTATTTCTCCGCCACCCGGCCCGACAGCATTGCGCCCACGGTGCGGTTCACATTGCGGATCTCGCGCTTCAGGCGGACGGGTTCGCCGCGCTCGATGGCGGGTTCGCAGGCTGCGATCAGATCGTTGTCGAGCGCGCCTTCGAGGCCATGCTCCTGCGCGCCGGTGAGCCGCAGCGGGGCTTCGCTGTGGTCCACCGCGACATGCAACAGGCGCGACAGATCGATGCCGTGCGCCTTCCAGTGGCGGTCGACCCGCGCCATGTCGATCCGGTCCACCCGGCCGACCATCTCGTCCAGAGTGCGGAAACCCATATCCGCCATGATCTGGCGCAGTTCTTCGGCCACGAAGAAGAAATAATTGATGACGTGTTCGGGCGTGCCGGTGAAGCGCTTGCGCAGTTCCGGGTCCTGCGTCGCCACGCCGACGGGGCAGGTGTTGAGGTGGCACTTGCGCATCATGATGCACCCGGCGGCGATCAGCGGGGCAGTGGCAAAGCCGAATTCGTCCGCGCCCAGCAGCGCGCCGATGGCAACATCGCGGCCCGTGCGCAGGCCGCCATCGACCTGCACCGCGATGCGGCTGCGCAAATCGTTGAGCAGCAGCGTCTGCTGCGTTTCGGCCAGACCGATTTCCCAGGGGGAACCGGCATGGGTGAGGCTGGTCAGCGGGCTCGCACCCGTGCCGCCTTCATAGCCCGAAATGGTGACATGGTCGGCCTTGCACTTGGATACGCCGGCCGCCACCGTGCCGACGCCGACTTCGCTCACCAGCTTGACCGAAATGCGCGCCTTGGGCTGCACATTCTTGAGATCGTGGATCAGCTGGGCGAGGTCTTCGATCGAATAGATGTCGTGGTGCGGCGGCGGGGAGATCAGGCCCACGCCCGGCGTCGAATGGCGCACCGCGCCGATCACCTTGTCGACCTTGTGGCCGGGCAACTGGCCGCCCTCGCCGGGCTTTGCGCCCTGCGCCATCTTGATCTGGATATCGTCGGAATTGACGAGATATTCGGTCGTCACGCCAAAGCGTCCGCTGGCGACCTGCTTGATGCGGCTGCGCATCGAATCACCATTGGCCATCGGGGTGAAGCGGTCGACTTCCTCGCCGCCTTCGCCGGTGTTGGAGCGCCCGCCGATGCGGTTCATCGCGATGGCGAGCGTGGTGTGCGCTTCGCGGCTGATCGAGCCATAGCTCATCGCGCCTGTGCTGAACCGCTTGACGATTTCGCTCGCCGGTTCGACCCAGTCGAGGGGGATGGGCTTGGATGCCTTCTTCAATTCCATCAGCCCGCGAATGGTCAGCAAGCGTTCGGATTGCTCGTTCACTGAACGGGCGAATTCGGCATAGGTATCGGCATTGTTGCCGCGCACCGCATGTTGCAGGCTGGCGACGCTGGTGGAGGTCCAGGCATGGTCTTCGCCGCGCAGGCGGTACTGGTACATGCCGCCCACATCCAGCATCCCGCGATAGAGCGGATCGTCGCCATAGGCCTGCCCATGCCGCCGCACCGCTTCCTGCGCAATTTCATCCAATCCAGCGCCTTCGATGGTGGTGGCCGTGCCGGTGAAATAGGCGTCGATAAAGCCGCTCGACAGGCCGACCGCGTCGAAGATCTGCGCCCCGCAATAGGACTGGTAGGTGCTGATGCCCATTTTGGACATCACCTTGCGGATGCCCTTGCCGACCGCCTTCACATAGTTTTCGCGCACCTGCGCCGGATCGAGATCGGCATGCTTGTCGGTGCGCAGCTTTTCCAGCGTTTCGAAGGCGACATAGGGATTGATCGCTTCCGCGCCATAACCCGCCAGCACGCAGAAATGGTGCACCTCGCGCGCTTCGCCGGTTTCGATGACGAGGCCGGTCTGCATCCGCAAACCCTGCCGCACAAGCTGGTGATGCACCGCGGCGGTGGCGAGCAGGGCGGGCATGGGAATGCGGCCCGGACCCTGTTCGCGGTCGGACAGGATCAGGATATTGTGGTCCTGCAGCACCGCCTCGGTCGCGGCCCAGCACATTTCCTTGAGCGCCATTGCCAGGCCCTCGGCCCCGGTGCTCGCATCCCAGGTACAATCGATGGTGGCGGTGCGGAAGGCCCCGTCCAGCGCGACCTCGACCGAACGGATCTTGGCCAGATCCTCGTTGGTCAGGATCGGCTGCGACACTTCCAGACGCTTGTGTAGGCCCGCATCGCGGCCGAGCAGGTTGGGGCGCGGGCCGATCATCGACAACAGGCTCATCACCAGTTCCTCGCGGATCGGGTCGATCGGAGGATTGGTGACCTGCGCGAAGTTCTGCTTGAAGTAATCGTAGAGCAGGCGCGAGCGGTTGCTCAGCACGGCGAGCGGAGTGTCCGTGCCCATCGACCCGATGGGATCGTCGCCATTCTTCAGCATCGGCTCCAGAAAGCGGGTGAGGTCTTCCTGCGTATAACCGAAGGCCTGCTGGCGCTGGAGCAGGGTGGTCGTCGCCACCGGGATTTCGGACAGTTCAGGCTCGATATGGCTGAGGTCTTCCAGCTTGTACTGCGTATCGTGCAGCCATTTTTCGTAAGGATGCGCGGCGGCCAGATCGGCTTTCAGCTCGTCATCCTCGATGATCCGGCCCTGTTCCAGATCGATCAGCAGCATCTTGCCGGGCTGGAGCCGCCATTTGCGCACGATCTTGTCTTCCGGGATCGGCAGCACGCCGCTCTCGCTTGCCAGCACCACGAAATCGTCGTCGGTCACGCAATAGCGCGCCGGGCGCAGGCCATTGCGGTCGAGCGTGGCGCCAATCTGGCGGCCATCGGTGAAACAGACGGCAGCCGGGCCGTCCCACGGCTCCATCAACGCGGCGTGATATTCGTAAAATGCCCGCTGGGCCGGGTCCATCAGGTCGTTCTTGGCCCAAGCTTCCGGGATGAGCATCATCATCGCATGGGCGAGGCTGTATCCACCGGTCAGCAGAAGCTCGAGCGCATTGTCGAGGCAGGCCGTGTCGCTCTGGCCATGCGGGATCAGCGGCCACATCTTGTCCAGATCGACGCCGAGCAGCTCGCTTTCCATCGTGCGGCGACGGGCATTCATCCAGTTCACATTGCCGCGAACTGTGTTGATCTCGCCATTATGGGCGGTGAAGCGATAGGGGTGGGCGAGCCGCCAGCTGGGGAAGGTGTTGGTGGAAAAACGCTGGTGCACCAGGCCCAGCGCGCTGGTGCAATCGGGATCGCGCAGATCGTCGTAGAACGCGCCCACCTGATTGGCGAGCAGCAGGCCCTTGTAAACGATGGTGCGGCTGGAAAAGCTCGGGATATAGGCTTCGGGAAGGCCGGGGATACCGTGCTTTTCGGCCAGCTTCTTCAGCGGGTTGAGCGTCTGCTTGCGGATCACCACCAGCTTGCGCTCGAACGCGTCGTTGTCGGCGCAGTCTTCACCCCGTGCGATCACGCATTGACGCATGCCGGGCATGGATTCGACCACCGCCTTGCCCAGCCCGTCCAGCGTGACGGGGACGTCGCGCCAACCGAGTACGCGCTGGCCTTCCTTCTCGGTGAACTTTTCGAGCTGTTCGGCGACGAAGCGCGCAGCGTCCTCGTCTTGCGGCATGAAGCATTGCGCCACCGCGTAATCGCCCGGCTGCGGCAGGTCCACGCCTTCGCTCTCGGCCCATTTACGGATCAGGCCGTCGGGGATTTGCAACAGGATGCCTGCGCCATCGCCCAGCAGCGGATCGGCGCCCACGGCGCCGCGATGGTCCAGATTGCCCAGGATTTCGAGCGCGCGTTCGACCACCGAGTGGCTCTTCTCACCCTTGATATGCGCGATCATGCCGACGCCGCAGGCATCGTGCTCGTTGCGGGGATCGTAAAGGCCGGAAGCGCCGGGCTGAGGCATCGTGTTCATTCGCTTTCCCAAAGCGTCAGGCCCGGCGGCTTGCCATCGCATTCGAACGGCAACCCGAAAGGCCTGACCCTGGCGACGCCGTGCATGGCGCGCGCAAATTGTCGTGAAATCCCGTCATGCCGATGCAAAGGGATTATTGCAACTGCGAAGGGTGAAGGAATATTTCACATAGGGAAAGTTGAGCGACAGGCTATTGCGTTGCCGCTACGTCAATCGGTGAGTCGTTTCAGGACTGCGAACTGACGCGGGTGAGCTTTTCCAGCGCTTCGCGCAGACTTTGCTGCGGTTCCGCCTCGGGCGGGTTGGCGGTGCGATCGATATCCGCACCGCGCAATGGCCGGTCGCGCCGCTGGAAGTCGATCACCTCCGCACGCGGAGACGCCTCCACCTGTGGGGCAGGGTCATAGTCGGCGCTCTCTTGCTCTGCGCGCATCGCTTCGTAATTGGCCATCGCACGGCCCAGACGTCCAACCATCTGGTCGAGGCTGAACGATGCGAAGTTTTCTTCGGCTTCCAGCGGCGCGTATGGTTTGCGCGCATCCGCGGTGGGGTCGGCCAACGGTGGCAGAGTGGTCGGCGCCTGATCGAGCGAGGGCGCGTCCGGTCCTGCGGTGTCCTGCGGGTCGCCATGATCGCCGGACTTTGCAACTTCGGCGTTATCGATTGCTTCGCGCAGCCATGCGGCAATCGGCTCGTCGTCGAGCTCTTCGCGCGCTATTCTGGGCAGGCCGGCAACCAGCATGTCGGCGGCCTGTCGATGGTCATCGTCTTGCGGTTCGTCGCCGCTTTTTGTTTCGGCAGGTGCAGGCAAGGCGATTTCTACCGGTTCGTGGTTGTCGCCGGTGTCGTCTTCGAACGTTTCGTCGGCCAGGTCGTCGAAGCTTTCGCTGCCAAGCTCTTCGCTCCAGCTCTTCCAGTCCGAGGTCTTATCGGCCTGTTCGGCCTCGGCCGCAGGCCCGGTTTCGTCCGCCTCCGCGTCGCGTATGAACTGCGGTGCGTCGTCCTGTTCGATTTCGTCGTCGGGGGTTGCAAGCGAGGCGTGTGCGGCACGCAGGGTTGCGGTTGCCCTCGCTCCCTCGTCATCTGCGAAGCGGCCCGACTGGCTCATAACCACGCGCCAGGCGATGAACAGCCCCAGCGCGACGCCGACCAATGCGGCGAGGCCGCTGATCGCGAGCCGCGCGGTCGCGCCAAGCGGCGGTTCGGCGGCGGGCAGGATCGCGGCGATACCGGTTGTTGCGACCATGCTTTCGAGCGCGGATGCAGGAAGGACGAAGAATCCGAGGCCCAGCAGCAATGCGAACCACAGCGCCACGGCGGCCGGGAAGGCCGGATGGCTGCTGATAGGCGGCGAAGATTGCTTTGTGCTCATGCGGTCCTTTTTGCCCTGTGCGGCGGTGGCCGCCGGAATATCAAGCTGCATCGGCAACGCCGCGCTTGGTCCGCTGGTTTAGCAAGGTTTGGTAAACAGCGTGATAACGAAGGACATTACGCGCCCAGTCATGTGCCTTCGCAACATGGGCCCGACCTGCCTCGCGCAGGGCCTCCCAGCCATCGCGCCGGTCGAGGAAATCCGCCAGCGCCCGGCCGATCGCTTGCGGGTCGTCAGGTGGGAACAGTATGCCCGTCACCCCGTCCTCGATCAATTCGCGGTGGCCGCCGACATTCGAGGCCGCGACCAGCCGCCGCTGCGCCATCGCCTCCAGCGGCTTGAGCGGGGTGACAAGGTCGGTCAGGCGCGATTTCTTGCGCGGATAGGCGAGCACATCGATCAGTGAATAGTATTTCTCGACATCGGAATGCGGGACGCGCCCGGTAAACACCACGCCGTCCATCCCCTCTGCCTGCGTGCGCAGGGCGGCATCCATCGGCCCGCCGCCTACCAGCAGAAGCGTGGCATCGTCGTGCCGGGCGCGCAGATGCGGCATGGCTGCGATGAGATCGTCCAGCCCCTCGTAATCGTAGAAACTGCCGATAAAGCCGATCACCGGCCCATCGCCAATGCCCAGCCGCGCGGCAAGCGCATCGTCGCGCGCGGGCGGATCGCCAAACATCGTCAGGTCCACTCCATTGGGCGATAGGGCGATCTTGTCCGCAGGATGGCCACGTTCGACCAGGTCGCCGCGCAGCCCTTCGCAAATGGTGAACACCGCATCGGCATGCCTGACGACGTGGTTTTCGAGCGCGCGGGTCAACCGGTACTTGAGCGATCCCTCGCTGCCCGTGCCGTTGCCCACCGCGGCATCTTCCCAGAAGGCGCGAATCTCATAAACGAAGGGCAGGCCCAGATGGTGCGCGGCGCGCAGGCCCGCCATGCCGCACAGGGCGGGGGAATGGGCGTGGATGATGTCGGGTTGCCAGTCTTGCGCCGCTTGCTCGATGCCCTGGCGCAGCATTTCGATCTCGCGCCATTCGCGCACACCCGGCAGGCCAGCGGGGGGATCGCCTGCACGGATGAAATGCAGGCCGTCGACCGTCTCTTGTCGTGGCCCTTCGGCCATGTGGCGCGCGCCGGTGATGCCGCGCACTTCGATGCCCTGCGCTTGCTGCGCCTTGAGGATGGCACGCGTGCGAAAGGTGTAACCGCTGTGGAGCGGCAGCGAATGGTCGAGGACGTGCAGCACTCTTGTCATCGCGGCTCGGATAGACTCCATATGCTTAACGCCGCGTCAACCGGGTGCTGCTACGCGCCGGGGTGAAGACGCCGCAATGTGCAAGGTCCGTGCCGCTTGATCGACTATTTCGCCCTCGCTTTGACGCATGGTTTGTTGCTGGTCGCGCTTTTGCGGCTGGCGCGCCGCGGCGATGTCGATCAGGAAGCGGATCGGGCTGCCCCTGCTGCACCGCCGCCTTCCCCCGACGCGCCTGCCAAACCCGCCAAGGGAGCCGCTGCCCGCCGGCGCGACCGAAAGAGGCGCCGCGATGCTTGATCTTGCGCTTTTCGCCTTCGTGATGGCGTTTCTCGGGCTTGGTCTGGCGCGGCCGTTCCTGTGGGTGCTGGCCTATGTCTATATCGACATCCTCGCCCCGCAGAAGATCGGCTGGACGCTCACGCCGATGCTGCCGATTTCCTTCATCGCCTTCTGCGCCGCTTTCGCCGGATGGGCGCTGACCGACAGCAAGAAGGACACCCGTTTCACCCTTCGCCAGGGGCTGATGGTGGCGTTGCTGGTCTATTGCTGGTTCACCACGACTTTCCTTGCAGCGTTTCCAGAAGAGGCCGCCTTCAAGTGGGAATGGGTGTGGAAGGCATTGGTCTTCGCCATTTTCCTGCCTTTCACCCTGACCACTCGCGCCCGCATGGAAGGGCTTCTCGTCACCATCATCCTGACCGTGGGGGCGATCGTCATCAGTGCCGGCATGAAGACGGTGCTGGGCGGCGGCGGATATGAAGGGCTCTATTTCTTCGTCAACGACAATTCGAACATCTATGAAAGCTCGACCCTGGCGACAGTCGCCATAGGATCGATCCCATTGATCGTATGGCTGATGAAGTTCGGCACGATCTTTCCGCCCGACTGGCGCGTGAAGTGGTTCGGCATTGCGCTGATCTTCGCCTGCCTGCTGATCCCCATCGGGACGGAGGCGCGCACTGGGCTGTTGTGTATCCTGGCACTGGGCGTGCTGACATTGCGCGGCGTGAAACATCGCTTTGCATACATCGCCGCTGCGGGCGTGCTGGCTGTGCTGGCGCTGCCCTTTTTGCCGCAGAGCTATTACGAGCGCATGGCGACCATCACCTCGCCATCGGGCGATCAGTCCGCCTCCACCCGGCTTGCGGTGTGGAAATGGACCTGGGACTATGTTGGCGAAAATCCGCTCGGCGGGGGGTTCGACAGCTATCGCGCGAACCGGTTCGAATATGAAATGCCCGAGAAGACCGAGGAAGGCACGTCGGTCGCGGTCGAATATGTCGAGGTCGTGGACGAGGCGCGCGCCTTCCATTCCTCCTTCTTCGAATTGCTGGGTGAACAGGGCTGGCCCGGTTTCCTGATCTGGGTGCTGCTGATGGTCACGGGCCTCACGCAGATGGAGCGTCTGCGCCGCCGCTATGCCGGGCGCGACAGTCCCGAAGAGGCATGGATTGCGCCGCTGGCGATGGGATTGCAGCACACGCAGATCATCTATCTGGTGGGTGCGGCCTTCCAGGGCATCGGATACCAGCCGGTGATTTTCCTGTTCCTGGGGCTGCAAATCGCCCTGTGGGTGTGGTGCAACCGGCGCGAATCGGCGCTTGCCCAACTCCCTGGCCGCAAGGGCGCGCGCAGCGGCAGGCGCAAGCCGCGCGGTTCGTCCGCACCCGGCCCCGCCGTGCCGTAAGGGCAGGCGACGCCTTGTTGCGCGCCTGCCTGCGATAGGCCATGACGCCTCCCGATCCCGTGCCTGCGCACCGTGCGTCGGCACACCGCAACCAGTTTGGGAGACAAGCATGACACCCGCAGAAATCGCAGAAAAGGTTGGCGAGAACATCGGCACCAGCGAATGGGTCGAAATGAGCCAGGACCGCATCAACCAGTTCGCCGACGCGACGGGCGATCACCAGTTCATCCACATCAACGAAGAAGCCGCCAAGATGACGCCGTTCGGCGGCACGATCGCGCACGGCTTCCTGACGCTGTCGATGATCCCCTATCTCAGCGCCAACAGCGACATGCCCAAGCCCGAAGGGGTCAAGATGGGCGTTAATTACGGCGGCAACAAAACGCGCTTCATCAGCCCGGTTCGCGCCGGCAAGCGCATTCGCGGCCACTGGAAGCTGGTCGAGATGGCTGAGAAGCGTCCCGGCCAGTGGCAGCAGACCTGCGAGATCACGATGGAGATCGAAGGCGAGGACAAGCCCGCTCTGATCTGCGAGTGGATCACGCAGTTCTTCGTCTGATTTTTCCCTCCTCCTCCCCGGCGAGGATCAGGCAAACACAAGCAATTCAAGGAAATACCAATGCGTGACGCAGTCATCGTCTCAACCGCCCGCACCGCCATCGGCCGGGCCTACAAAGGCGGGTTCAACGACACCAAGGGCCCGACGCTCGGCGCCTATTCGCTGAAACCCGCGATCGAACGCGCCGGTATCGATGCCGGCGAAGTCGACGACGTGCTTTGGGGCAGCGCGCTCCAGCAGGGCACGCAGGCCGGCAACCTCGCCCGCCAGGTCGCGCTGCGCGCAGGCTGCCCGATCGGCACGAGCGGCATGACCATCGACCGCCAGTGTTCCTCGGGCCTGATGAGCATCGCCACGGCCGCCAAGCAGATCATCACCGACCGGATGGACGTGGTTGCCGCCGGTGGTCAGGAAAGCATTTCGCTTGTCCAGACCAAGGAAATGCGGGTGATGCCCGATCCGGAACTGATCAACATGCACGGCGCGATCTACATGCCGATGCTGCAGACGGCCGAGACCGTGGCCCAGCGTTATGGCATCAGCCGCGAAGCGCAGGACGAATACGCCCTACAATCGCAGCAGCGCACCGCGCAGGCACAGGAAGAAGGCCGCTTCGACGACGAAATCGTCGCGGTTTCGACCACGCACAAGGTGCAGAACAAGGAAACCGGCGAAATCTCCGATGTCGATATCACCATCGACAAGGACGAAGGCAATCGCCCGCAGACCACGCTCGAAGGCCTTGCCGGTCTCCAGCCGGTCATGGGGCCGGGCACGACGATCACGGCAGGCAACGCTTCGCAGCTGTCGGACGGTTCGTCGGCCAGCGTGCTGATGGAAGCCAAGGTCGCCGAACAGAAGGGCCTCGAGCCGCTCGGCCGCTACGTCGGCATGGCCGTGGCTGGTACGGAACCCGATGAAATGGGCATCGGCCCGGTCTTCGCGATCCCCAAGCTGCTGAAGCGTTTCGACCTCAATGTCGACGATATCGGCATCTGGGAACTGAACGAAGCCTTCGCCGTGCAGGTGCTCTATTGCCGCGACAAGCTCGGCATCGACAATGACAAGCTCAATGTCAGCGGCGGCTCGATCTCGATCGGCCACCCTTACGGCATGACCGGCGCACGCTGCACCGGCCACGTCCTGCTCGAGGGCAAGCGCCGCGGTGCGAAATACGGCGTCGTCACCATGTGTGTCGGCGGCGGCATGGGCGCAGCAGGGCTGTTCGAGATTTTCTGATCTCCAGGAGGTGACACGATGACCGAGCGGTGGCCGAAACTCGATTTCGAGACCGACCGCCCGGTCATCGAGAGCCTTCACGCCTATCTTCAGGTGGTGGGCAAACTGCCCACCCGTGCATTGCCCTGGTGCAATCACAGCTGGCATCTGGCGCTGCGCGTCGTGCCACGCGGCTTTCGCAGCTATCCCGTTTTCTTCGATGGGGGCGAAGCCGAAATCATTCTCGATTGCCTCAGCAGCGCGGTGGCGCTCGAAACCTCGACCGGTTTTGCCGACGGCTTCGAGATCGCCGGGCAAAGCGTTGCCGAATTCCATCGCCAGCTTACCGAACTGCTCGGCCATGCGGGCGTTGCCACCGACATTTCCGGCGCCCCGAACGAAGTCGAGGAGGCAATCCCCTTCACCCGCGACACACGGCCGCGCGCCTGGGACGAGGCGACCCTTGCGCGCCTCCACCGCGCCTTTGCCGACGTCAATCGCGTGTTCGAGACCTTTCGCACCGGCTTCGTTGGCAAGTCATCGCCCAGCCACCTGTTCTGGGGCAGCTTCGATCTTGCCGTCACCCGGTTTTCCGGCCGCGAGGCCCCGCTGCATCCCGGCGGATTTCCCAACCTGCCCGACCGTGTGACGCGCGAGGCTTACAGCCACGAAGTCGCCAGCGCGGGCTTCTGGCTGGGCGGGGGCGGGGTCGAAGAAGCGGCGTTCTACGCCTATGGCTATCCCAAGCCCGACCGGTTGGCCGATGCCGAGGTCGGCCCCGACGATGCCTATTGGCACGCTGATCTCGGAGAATGGTTGCTGCCTTATGCAAGTGTGCGGAAGGCTGCCGATCCCGCCGCTGCGCTCTTGCGATTTCTCGAAACGAGCTATGCCGCAGTGGCCGATCGCGCGGAGTGGGATCGGGCCGCGCTGGATATCCCGCCCGGTGTCTATGGCAGGCCTTACGATGTCGCAGACCGTCGCAGCTGACTTGCCGACAGGCATGTCGGCGCTCTAAGCTGTCACGTCATGGGCATCATGGAGATCATCGGCATCGCAGGCAGCGTCAGCTTGCTTGCAGGCTGGCGGCTTTATCTCAGCATCTTTGCGACCGGCCTCGCCATGCGGCTGGGGGCAATTCCGCTGCCCGAACATCTCGCTAGCCTGGATGTGCTGGCCAATCCGTGGGTCATGGGCATCGCCGCCTTTGCCGCGCTGGCGGAATTCTTCGCAGACAAGGTGATGTGGCTCGATTCGATATGGGATGCGGTGCACACCTTCGTTCGCCCGGTCGGCGGGGCGCTGCTCGCGCTGGCCATTGTCGATCCGTCCGACCCGGCGACGCAAGTAGTGGCCTTCCTGCTCGGCGGCGGGGCAAGCCTGGCCGCCCATGCGGGCAAGGCGGGTGCGCGCGGCGTGGTCAATGCCAGCCCCGAGCCGGTCAGCAATGTTGTGGTGTCGACCGGTGAGGACGTGGCAACTGCCGGGCTGCTTTACGTGACCTATGAATATCCGTGGGTGGCCGCAGGCATCGCTGCCGTGCTGCTCGTCATCGTGGCGGGCCTGCTGGTGATAGCGCGGCGGGTGATCGGCAAGCTGCTGGGCGGCGGCAGGCCGGGTAATTCCCCGCCACCCTGACGGCGGCAGCGATCGCAGCGGGCCTTAGCCGTGGGCGGCGATAAATTCTTCCACCACCGGGGCGATCTTGTCGCGCCAGCGGCTGCCGTTGAAAATGCCGTAATGGCCTGCGCCTTCGGCCATGAGATAGCGCTTTTTCGACGCATCGAGATTGGGCGTCAGTTCCAGCGCGGCGCGCGTCTGGCCGATGCCTGAGATATCGTCGCGCTCGCCCTCGATCGCCAGCAATGCGGTGTCGGTAATTTCACCCAGATCGACCAGCTTGCCGCGGTGGCGGAAAGTGCCGTTGGGGATCGAATGGGTCTGGAACACCTCTTCCACCGTTTGCAGGTAGAACTCCGCCGTCATGTCGCACACGCTGCGATATTCGTCGTAGAAATCCTTGGTCGCCTGCGCGCTTTCCTCGTCGCCCACGGTGAGATGCTTGAACATTTCGTAATGGCTCATCAGGTGGCTGCCGAGGTTCATCGACATGAATCCTGCCAGCTGGAGGAACCCGGGATAAACCCGCCGCCCCGCGCCGCGATGCTGCATCGGCACGGTGGCGATGACATTGTGGCGGAACCATTCAATGGGGCGATCCATCGCCAGGTCGTTGACACTGGTGGGCGAACAGCGCGTGTCGATCGGCCCGCCCATCATGGTGAGGGTGCGCGGCGTGCAGGGGTGGCCTTCGCGGTTCATGATCGCGGTGGCAGCGAATACCGGAACCGATGGCTGACACACCGCCATCGCATGCGCGCCTTCACCGATATGTTCGAGAAAGGCGATGACGTAATCGATATAGTCGTCGAGGTCGAAGGAACCCTCTTTCAGCGGGACCAGTTTGGCATCTGCCCAATCGGTCACATAGACCTCGCAGGACTGGATCATCCGCTCAACCGTGCCGCGCAGCAAGGTGGCGTAATGCCCGCTCATCGGCGCAACGATCAGCAGTTTGGGCGCGTCTTTGGGCAGGCCTTCGCGGCTGAACCGCTTCAGGTCGCCGAACGGGCGGTTGAGCACGGTGGCCTCTTCCACCGGGAAGGTCTTGCGCCCGACTTTCACGGTTTCGATGCCCCATTCGGGCTTGCCGCGCGGAGCAGCGGCATGGGAGAACACTTCCAGCGCGCTCGCGGCGATGGGGCCAAGGCCGGTATAACCCATCGGCAGCGCGGGATTGGACAGCATCTCGGCCCCGATGGCGGCCCAGGCGCTGGCGCTGTTGAGCCAGCTGCGCTGCAATTCATATGCGTGATAAAGCAATAGGTATCCCCTGCTGGCCGATGCCTGCGACGGTTGTGATCGGACTCGCTGCTCCGGCCTGGAACGGGCCCCGAAACGAGCTTTGTGCCGGGTCGGCGGTCATTGTGCAATGCACAAAAGGGGCAAAAGTGCCGCAGGTCGGCCAAAAGCGGCGGCTTCGCGGTGGATTTTGTCGGGCCTGCTGCCTAGATGACCGCCATGGACGGCGACACCCCCGAAACGGACACGCCCAAGGCGCGCTCCCTCAGGCCGCTGCGGATGATCGCGCAGGCGGCTTCGCACTATCCCACCCAGATTGCGCTCGCCTTCGTGGCCCTGTGCATCACGGCGGGCGCGACGCTGGCTATCCCAGCCGGGTTCAAGCTGATCATCGACCGCGGTTTTGCCGCTGGTGGCGATCCGGCGGATATCGGGCGCTGGTTCCGCTATCTGATGATGATCGTTGTCGTGCTGGCTCTCGGCACGGCGATGCGGTTCTATTACGTCAGCTGGCTGGGCGAACGGGTGGTCGCCGATATTCGCAAGCGTGTGCATGCCAATCTCATGCGCCTTGCGCCCGGATTTTATGAAGAGAACAGCCCGCGCGAAATTTCCAGCCGGATGACGTCGGACACCGCGATCATCGAACAGGTCGTGGGAACGACTGTATCGATCGCGCTGCGCAACACGCTGATGGCCATCGGCGGCACGGTCTATCTCTTCTATCTCCAGCCGCAGATGACGCTGGGGCTGGCGCTCGTGATCCCCCTGGTGGTCATTCCGATCACGATATTCGGGCGGCGCCTGCGCACGATTTCGCGCACCAGCCAGGACCGTGTGGCCGATGTAGGCGCGATGGTCACCGAAGTGCTGTCGGCGATGAAGATCGTGCAGGGGTTCAACCAGCAGGCACGCGAGGGTGAACGGTTCGCAAGCGCGGTGGAGCGCACATTTACCGTGGCGCGGCGGAGGATCGTGATCCGCGCGGCGATGACGGCGATCATCATCCTGTTGATCTTCGGCGCGATCACCATGCTGATGTGGCGCGGTGCGCTGGCGGTGTCCGAAGGCGACATCACCGGCGGGACCATCGCCGCCTTCGTCATCACCGGCGGCCTTGTTGCCGGGTCATTCGGCGCGCTGACGGAAGTGTATGGCGATCTGTTGCGCGGGGCGGGCGCGGCCAGCCGCCTGAACGAACTGCTCGAACAGCAACCCGACATCGCGCCGCCTGCGCGCCCGCTCGAACTGCCGGTTCCGCCGCGTGGCAGCCTGTCGTTCCGCAACGTCACCTTCCGTTATCCGACCCGGCCCGACCTGCCGGCGATCAAGGATTTCAACCTCGAGGTGGAGCCAGGAGAAACGGTGGCGATTGTCGGACCTTCGGGCGCAGGCAAATCGACCCTGTTCCAGCTGGCGGAGCGGTTCTACGATCCGCAAGCGGGCTCGATCCGGCTCGACGGGATTCCGCTGACCAGCGCCGATCCGGCGGATATTCGCGCACGTATCGCCCTGGTTCCGCAGGACGGCGTGCTCTTCAGCGCCAATGCGCGCGACAATCTGCGCTATGGCCGCTGGGACGCCAGCGACGAGGATATCTGGAGCGCGGCGCGCGCCGCCAATGCCGAGGAATTCCTGCGCGATTTGCCCGACGGGCTCGACAGTTTCCTGGGCGAAAGCGGTACGCGGCTTTCGGGTGGGCAGCAGCAGCGCCTCGCCATTGCGCGGGCAATCTTGTGCGATGCGCCGATCCTGCTTCTGGACGAGGCGACCAGCGCGCTCGACGCGGAGAGCGAGCGGCTGGTGCAGGACGCGCTCGACCAGCTCATGCAGGACCGCACCACGCTCGTTATCGCCCACCGCCTCGCCACCATTCGCGCCGCCGACCGGATCGTAGTGATGGAAGGGGGGCGCATCGTCGAACAGGGCACGCATGCAGAGCTTGCACGCGCAGGCGGCCTTTATGCGCGCCTGGCGGAATTGCAGTTCGGGATCGAGGCGGCGTAGCCCTGCGTCGTGGACCCGCCAAAGCGCGGAAAACCGCCACTCCCATTCGACAGGCCGATGACTTCTGCCGACGAACTGCTTTCATTCGTGACCGAAACTGCGGTAGAACCGATCCCACTGATCGCGCGATATACCGCGCGCGATGGGTCGCACCCTAGGGAGACTGCACACATGATCCGCAAAACCTTTACTCTCGGCGCGTCTGCGCTGGCCCTGGCTTTCGCCGCGCCGGCTCTGGCAGACGATCACGCCAACGATACCAAGCAGGATGAGGCCACGAAGGCCGAACCCGCGATCCCGACGATGAGCTTCGGCAAATGGGGCTTCGATCCCGCTGCGCTCTCGACCGATATCGATCCTGGCGACGACTTTTTCGCATATGCCAACAAGAAGTGGCTCGATGCGAACCCGCTGCCGGCGGAATTTTCCAGCTTCGGCGCGTTCAACCTGCTGCGTGAAAAATCCACCAGCGACGTCAAGGCACTGGTCGACGAGCTGAATTCCAAGGATCCGGCGCAGCTTACCGCCAATGAAAAGCGCATCGTCGCGGTGTACGATTCCTACATCGATACCGCTGCGATCGATGCCGCAGGGGTCGGCGCCGCACAGCCCTATCTGTCCAAGATCTTCGCCGCGCCCGATCTCGAGGCGCTGCTGACGTTGTGGGCAACGCCGGGCTACCCCTCGCCGCTGGGCGGTGGTGTCGAAGTCGATGCCAAGAACCCAACGCGCTATTCGGTCTATCTCGGATCGGGCGGCATGGGCCTGCCGGATCGCGATTACTACACCGACACCACCGAAAAGGGTGAGAACATCAAGGCGAAGTACAAGGAGTACCTCACCTTCCTGATGGGCAAGGCTGGGTACGAAGACGCCGACGCCACCGCCATGGCGGTGTACCAGTTCGAAGACACGATCGCGCGCACCGTCGCGTCCGACCGTGCGGCAAGCCGCAATGTGGACCTGTTCTACAACCCGTTCACCTCCGAAGAGCTGAACACGCTGGCGGGCGACTTCCCCATCGCCAAGATGATCGAGGACATGGGCCTTGCCCATGCCGATCTGTTCGTGGTGACCAACCTGCGCCCGAGCGACGAACGTGCCGAAGAGCTCGGCCTGTCGGAAGAAACTATGTCCAAGCTGGGCAAGGGTTTCGAAGGCATGCTCGACCTGTTGCAGCGCACCGATCTTGCAACGCTAAAGGCCTGGACCGCCAAGGAATTCCTCGACAACAACGCGGCGATCCTGGGTTCGGACATCGATGCGGCGGACTTTGCCTTCTACGGCACGGTGCTGCGCGGCACGCCCGAACAGCGCCCGCGCTGGAAGCGTGCCATCGGCGAAACCGAGGGGCAGTTCGGCGAACTGCTCGGCGCATCCTATGTCGAGCGGTACTTCCCGCCGTCGAGCAAGGCCGCGATGGACGAACTGGTCGCCAATCTGCGCCTTGCGCTTGCGGAAAAGCTGGCTGAAATCGACTGGATGGGCGAGGCCTCCAAGAAAGAGGCGATGGCCAAGCTCGACAGCTTCGATCCCAAGATCGGCTATCGCGACAATCTGGAAACCTATGAAGGCCTCGAAGTTGCCAAGGGCGATCCGCTGGGCAACCGCATGGCGGCTGCGCGCTGGGCGTGGAAGGACAATGTCGAGAAGCTTGGCGGGCCGATCGACCGCACCGAATGGGGCATGCTGCCGCAGACGGTGAACGCGTATTACAATCCGCTCAAGAACGAGATCGTCTTCCCCGCGGGTATCCTGCAGCAGCCCTTCTTTGGGCCGAATGCGGACCTGGCAGTCAACTATGGCGCGATCGGTGGGGTGATCGGCCACGAAATCGGCCACGGTTTCGACGATCAGGGTTCCAAGTTCAGTTCGACCGGGGCGCTCGAAAACTGGTGGACGGATGATGACCGCGCCAATTTCGACGGCCTGACCGACGCTCTGGTGGCGCAGTACGACAAGTTCTGCCCGCTCGACGAGGGTGAAACCTGCGTCAACGGGCGTCTTACGCTGGGCGAGAATATCGGCGACCTCGGCGGCCTGTCGATGGCCTATCGGGCCTACAAGCTCGCGACCAAGGGCAAGGATGTGCCAGTGATCGACGGGCTGACCGGCGACCAGCGCTTCTTCCTTGCCTGGGCGCAGGTTTGGCGTACGGCCCAGCGCGACGATGCGCTGCGCCAGCAGCTGCGCACCGACCCGCACAGCCCGCCCTATTACCGGGTGAACGGCGTGGTCCGCAATTTCGACGAATGGTACGAAGCGTTCAACGTGACGCCCGAAGACGAGCTGTACCTGCCGCCGGAAGAGCGTATCCGCATCTGGTAAGGCCGGGCAGGCGATTGAAACAACGGGGCGGCGCGGGTCACTTGACTTGCGCCGCCCTTCGTTCATGGGCGGAACGGCATGACAGTCCTACAGCAACTCATCATCGCGATCGTCCAGGGGATCACCGAATTCCTGCCGATCTCGTCGTCCGGGCATCTTATCCTCGTGCCCTATTTCACCGATTTCCCCGATCAGGGGCCGCTGATCGATGTGGCGGTGCATATCGGTTCGCTGCTGGCGATCATCCTCTATTTCCGCAAGGATGTGGCAGGCCTTGCCCGCGGCGGGTTTTCGGCAATCGGGATCGGCAACGATCCGGCCCAGCGGCGGCTGTTCTGGTATGTCGTGGCAGGCACGATCCCGGCCGTGGCGCTGGGCCTGTTCCTGAAGCTGGGGGGCTATCTCGAAGGGTTCCGCACCACCGATCTCGTGGCGGTCAACCTCATCGTCTACGGGCTGCTGCTGGGCATTGCCGATCGCTTCGGCCGGCAGGACAAGAGCTATGAAGATCTCACCCTGCGCGATGCGGTGCTGGTGGGCCTGGCCCAGGCGATGGCGCTGATACCGGGTACGAGCCGTTCGGGCTCCACCATGACCATGGCGCGCTTTTTGGGCTATGAACGGGTCGAGGCGGCGCGGTTCTCGTTCCTTCTCGCTATTCCGGCAGTGGCTGGCGCGGGACTTCTCGCTGCGCTCGACCTGGCGGAGGCTTCGGCCCAGATGCAGATCGACGCCGCCGTGACGGGTGCCTTCACCTTTGTGGCGGCGCTGGTCACAATGGTGTTTTTGATGAATTTCCTGAAAAAAGCATCGATGCTGGTCTTCGTGCTGTATCGGGTTGCGCTGGGTGCGGCGCTTCTGGCATTTTTCTGAATATTTTCAGCATGCTGCTACCTTATCGGCCTCTCATCTAGCGCGAGCAGAACCGACATATGTTGCGTGCGCGCAACTATCGGTTGCGGCGAAGCGTGGAACCCGATGGAAACTTTCCCGTTGGATGTGACAAGCAACGTACAGGAACATGCCCCATGGGTCTCATAATCTTGACCGTGGTGGGCGCTATTCTCGGTTGGCTCGCGACAATCGTTCTCGAGCAGGAGGATAGCCGTACCATCCTTTTGACCGTGTCGACCGGCGTCATTGGCGCATGGATCGCCGCGATCATCTCGGGTGGTGCACCGTTGCTTGCAGGCGTCGGCGCCCTGCAACTGGTCTGGGCAACACTTGGCGCAATGGTCGCTATTGTCGTGCTGAACCTGATCAAAAAACGGGTGCTGCGTTAATCCGACAGAAAGTTCTTACCACCGGGCCTTCGCGCTGTTATTAGGCGCGTTCCGCTCAACAAAGGGGACAAGTTAAATGAAGAAGTTTGCAATCGCCACCGTCGCTGTTCTGGGTCTTTCGATCGCTGCTTGCGATGGTCCGAAGGAAGAAGCGATGGAAGACCAGGCTGAAATGGCCGAATCGGAACTGGACGCTCAGGCTGAAGCCATGGAAGACGCTGGCGCACCCGAAGCCGAAGTCGAAGCCATGGAAGACAAGGCTGACGCCGTCGAAGACGCCGGTGAAGAAGCTGCTGACACCGTTGGTGAAGCTGCTGACGGCAACGAAATGTAATTTCGACTTCAGTCGATTTTCGAAGACGGCCCCGGAGCGATCCGGGGCCGTTTTTCGTTGTGTGCTATGGTTCGGGTTGTTCGGGTCCCGGAAACGATGCGCTCAGACCGGCTTTGCCCCGCTGCCGCGTCCGCCGCGCAGCGTGTATTCCAGTGTGCCGCGGTTCACCACATTGTCGACGTCGATCACCGCCGTGTTGGCATAAGTGAAGCCGGGGCCGAGATTGCGATAGAGCTTGTCGAAATCGCGCTCCACCGTCTGGCGATAGAGGTCTTCGAAGCTCTCGATCACGAAATAGGTGGGCTGCAAATCGCTGATGACGTAGTCGGTCCGCATCACCCGATCGACATTGAGCATAATGCGGTTAGGGCTCTCAGCCTCGGTCGCGTACACCACTTCGGTGGGGCCGGACAGGATGCCCGCGCCATAGGCCTTGATGCCGTCCGCTTCTTGCAACAGGCCGAATTCGACTGTGTACCAGTAAAGCGAACCCAGCGCCTTCAGCCGGTTGTAACGCATCGCCTTCCACCCGGCCTTGCCATATTCCTGCATGTAATCGGCAAAGACCGGATCGGTCAGCATCGGCACATGGCCGAACACGTCATGGAAGACGTCGGGTTCCTGGATGTAATCGAAGGTTTCGCGCGTGCGGATGAAATTGCCCGCCGGGAAACGCCGATTGGCCAGATGCCAGAAGAAGACATGATCCGGGATCAGCATCGGCACGGGAATGACGCTCCACCCCGTCAGCGCGTCGAGTTCCTCCGACATTGCGGCGAAGTCGGGCACGCCGCCGCGCCCCAGATCGAGCTTCTCCAGCCCTTCGAGAAACGCGGTTGCTGCACGGCCCGGCAACACGTCCATCTGGCGCGCAAACAGATCGTCCCAGATCGCGTCGTCTTCGCTGTCATATTCGGTCTGCTTCGGCTCGATCCAGTCGTCACCCACATGCGCAGGCTTTTTCAGCGGTGCGGTGAAGACATCTTCCGGCAGGTCGGGAAGGCGTGAAAAGTCGTGTTCCGGTTTTGCGATAGTGGCCATGCCGTCCCTATAGCGCATATGACCATGTGAAAGCGAGGGAGGTTTGTTTGGAAGCGCTCAAACGCAAGCAATACGAGGCCCTGCTGGAGCCGATGGAGGCGGAGCTGGTGGGCATGGCGCGATGGGCGCGCACCACCGGGCAGCGCATCGTGGTGCTGTTCGAAGGGCGCGACACGGCGGGCAAGGGCGGCGCGATCCGCGCCGTGAGCCAGCGGCTCAATCCGCGTCAGTGCCGCACGGTCGCGCTGGGCAAGCCGACCGAGGCGGAGCGCACGCAATGGTATTTTCAACGCTACGTCCAGCATCTGCCGAGCGCGGGCGAGATCGTGCTGTTCGACCGCAGCTGGTACAACCGGGCAGGGGTGGAGAAGGTGATGGGCTTTGCCAGCGAAAGCGAAGTCAGGCAGTTTCTGGACCAGGCGCCCCTGTTCGAAAAGATGCTGGTCGATGATGGTATCCTGCTGTTCAAATACTGGCTGGCAGCGGATCAGGCACAGCAGGAAGAGCGGCTGCGCGAACGGCTGGACGATCCGCTCAAGCGCTGGAAGCTGTCGCCCATCGATCTCGCCGCGCGCGAACAATACGATGCCTACACCGATGCGCGCGAGGCGATGCTGCGCGCCACGCATACCGACCATGCGCCGTGGACGCTGGTGGATTTCAACGACCAGAAACGCGGGCGGCTGACGCTGATCCGCGACTTGCTCGACCGGCTGCCCGACACAAATGTCGAACCGCCGTCGATCGAATTTCCGGCGCTCTCACGCGCGCCGGAGGCGGAGCGGTACGATGTGCTGGCCCCGATTGCGGATTATCCGGTCTAGATCGCGGCAGAGGCTTTCACTACCTGCCGCCCGTCCCCGGCGAACGCGCCGATCTCATAACCACTGTCGTCGGGGCGCAGGGCGAGGTGCAGCGTTTCGCCCGCGATGGCGGGGCTGACCGCGCGGAAGGCAAAGCGTTTCAGCCGGTTCTCGCCCAGCGCCTTGCCCGCCAGTTGCAGCAGCAGGCTGGCCATCAGTGGCCCATGCACCACCAGCCCGCGATACCGCTCCACATCCTGCGCATAGGGCAGGTCGTAATGTATGCGGTGCGTGTTGAAGGTGAGGGCGGAAAAGCGGAACAGCAAGCGCTCGTCCGGGGTCAGCGCACGATGCGCCTGCCATCCGGCTTCGTCGAATGCGCCGTCGCCCGGCAAGGGTGGAACCTGCGGCGAGGCGCGGTCGACCGCTTCGAGATAGACCACCGTTTGCCGTTCGCGCACGGCCAGCGCGCCGTCGGCATTGGTGTCATGCTCGATCTCGATGAACACCATGTCGCCCCGGCTGCCCGATTTGGGGGTGATCGAAGCGATGCGGCTGGTGCGCTCTATCGATGTGCCGATGGCGAGCGGGGCGTGAAATTCCATCGCGCTCGATGCCCACATGCGGCGGGCGAGCGGGATCGGCGGGAGGAAACTCGCCGGGCTGTCGTCACGGGTCGGATGGCCGTCTTCGCCCAGCTGGCCGGTCGCCGCTTCCGGTGTGCACAGCGACAGGTGGATGCCCTGCGGCATGGCCACACCGTCGGGTGGCGCAAGATCGAATGTTGCCAGCCAGCGCGCGGCCAGCGCCGGGTCGAGCCGGTCCGCCTGGCGCTGTTCGCGCCCGATCCAGCTGGCGAAATCCTGCATCAGGCGGCGCGCTCGAAAATGGCGGCGATGCCCTGTCCGCCGCCGATGCACATGGTCTCAAGCCCATAGCGTGATCCGCGTCGGTGCATCTCATGCGCCATGTCGGCCAGGATGCGCCCGCCGGTTGCACCGATCGGATGGCCGAGCGAGATGCCCGATCCGTTGACGTTGAGGATATCGCGGCGCGAATCGTCGTCCGACCAGCCCCAGCCCTTGAGCACGGCGAGCACTTGCGGCGCGAACGCTTCGTTCAGTTCGACCAGGTCGATATCGTCCCAGCCCAGGCCGCTGCGCGCGAACAGCCGCTCCACCGCCGGAACAGGGCCGATGCCCATGCGCGCCGGATCGCAGCCCGCCGCCGCCCAGCCGTGAAACCACAGCATGGGTTCGAGGCCGAGTTCTTCCAGTCTGTCTTCCGCCACCACCAGACAGGCGGCGGCGGCATCGTTCTGCTGGCTGGCATTGCCTGCCGTCACCACGCCGCCTTCCAGCGGGCGCAGCTTGCCAAGCGATTCCATGCTCGCATCCGCGCGATAGCCCTCGTCGCGCGCGAAGGTGATCGGGTCCGCGCGGCGTTGCGGCACTTCGATGGGCACGAGCTGTTCATCGAATTTGCCCGCTTCCCATGCGGCGGCGGCATTGGAGTGAGAGCGCACGGCAAAAGCATCCGCTTCCTCGCGCGTAATGCCGTAATCTTTGGCGAGGTTCTCCGCCGTCTCGATCATGCCGGTGATCACGCCGAACCGTTCGACCGGCTGGCTCATCACCCGCCCGCGCGTCAGGCGGTCATGCAGCTCCAGATTGCCGGCGCGCACACCCTGCCTGACCTGCGTGGTGTAATGTTCGACATTGGACATGCTTTCGCAGCCGCCCACCGCGACGACATCCGACATGCCCGTTTCGACCATCATCGCCGCATTGGCGATGGCCTGCACACCGGAGCCGCAGCGCCGGTCGAGCTGATAGCCCGGCACGGCCAGCGGCAGGTCGGCGGCAAGCCAGCTCCAGTGGCCGATACAGGGCGCTTCGCCATTGCCGTAACCCTGACTGAAGACGACATCGTCGACGCGTTCGGGGTCGATGCCGCTGCGTTCGACCAGCGCCTTGAGGATGATCGCCCCCAGTTCACCTGCGGTCAGCGGCGCCAGCGTGCCGAGAAACTTGCCCACCGGCGTGCGGATGGGCGAAACGATTGCTGCGCGTCTGTTGGCCACGGTATTTCCTTCTCAGATCGGTTTGTGCCGCCGTCCCGAAGCACTGCTTCGCAGCCGGAGCCACTCTCAAAGTGAAGCACAGCTCCGCGCTAATGTCAGCGCGTGTTTCTGCCCTTGTCTGACAGCGCGACCACGCCGCTGTCCACCAGCTTGCCGATCTCTCCTGAGGCGAGGCCCAGGCGCTCCGCCAGCACTTCCTCGCTGTGCTGGCCGAGATAGGGCGCGGGTGCGGGATCGCCGGCCTGCTTTTCCGGCATATTGGCGAAGCTGCGCGTGGCGGGATATTCAAAACCGCTGGGGTTGGCCGGCGAAGGGCCGAACAACGGGTTGTCGGCCACCAGCTGCGGATCGTTGGCCGCCTCATGCGCGGTGCGATAACGTTCGAAGGTGCAGCCATGTTCGCCCATACGCCCGGCAAGTGTGTCGTAATCATGCGCGCCCGCCACCCGCTGGAACAGATCAAACAGGCGGTGGCGGTTTTCGAAGCGCGGCGTATCGCCGGAGGAAAAATCGACACCCAGCTCTCGCTCGAGCGCGGCGATTTCTTCGCCCACCCCAAAGGCCGCGATCAGTCCCGCCCATTGCTTGGCGGTGAGTGCCGCGATCATGAAGCGCTGGCCGTCGCGGCTCAGCAGATCGCGCCCGAATGCGCCCCAAATGGCGTTGCCGAGCCGCTCGCGATTGCCGCCGCGATAAAGCATCTCGGCCATCGTGCCCGAATTGGCGAGCGTGCCGATAGCGACATTGCCCAGCGGAATGCGCACCTCGCTCCCCTCGCCGGTCATGTCGCGGTGGCGCAGCGCGGCGAGCAGGGCGAATGCACCATAGGCCCCGGTCAGAAAATCCCAGGCGGGCATGATCTGGTTGACCGGCGGGGCGGTGTCGCGGTCCCATTCCTCCGGCCCGGTCATCATTGGATATCCGCTGGCGGCGTTGACGGTGAAATCCATCGCCTGGCGGCCATCGTGCCAGCCCATGACCCGCAAGGAGATCATGTCGGGCCGCCCTTCGGCCAGCGTCGCATGGTCGAGGAAGCTGCGTTCTGGCAGGTTGGTAACACACTGGCCGGTCTTGCGCGCCAGTTCCACGCACAGCTCGCGCCCCTCGCCGCTGCGCAGGTCGAGCGCGACCGACTTCTTGCCCCGGTTGAGGTTTTCCCAGCTCAGCGAGCGGCCTTCCTTGGTCAGCATGTAGCGGTCGTAATCCAGGCCACCTGCCTTGTGGTCCACCCGGATCACCTCCGCCCCCATCTGCGCGCAATAAAGGCCGATGGTGGGGGAGGCGACGAAGCTGGAAACCTCGACGACAGAAAGGCCGCTGAGCAGCTGGTACATGGGCGCTCAGCCGTTCTGGGCGGCGAAATCGCGCAGCATATGCTTAGCGATCTGCAGATAGAGAATCTGCGTCGTGCCTTCGTAAATGCGGAAGATGCGGGCATCGCGGAAGAACCGCTCGGCCTCGTATTCGGCAAGATAGCCCGCCCCGCCATAGATCTGCACCACCCGGTCGACCACGCGGCCGCACATTTCGGAGGCAAAGACCTTGAAGGCGGCGGCCTTGCGCAGGATGTTCTCGCCCGCATCGGCGCGCGCGGTCACATCCTTCATCATCGCTTCGGCGGCGTAGATTTCGGTCTCGCTTTCGGCGAGCATCTGCTGGATCATCTGAAAATTGGCGATGGGTTCGCCGAAGGCCTTGCGCTCGCTGGCATAGCGCAGCGCGGAATCGAGCGCGCGGCGGGCATAGCCGGTGGACATCGCGCCCACCGAAATGCGGCCATTGTCGAGGCTCATCATCGCGAAGCGGAAGCCCTGGCCGGTTTCCCCGCCCAGCAGGGCATCGCCCGGAACCTTCACATCGTCGAGCATGATGTCGGCAATATGCGCGCCGGCCTGGCCCATCTTCTTGTCCGGGCTCCCGACCGAAATGCCCGGCGTGTCCATCGGGACGACGAAGGCGCTGACATGCGCGTTCTTGGGCAGCGCCTCTTTCTCGGTGCGCGCCATGATCAGCGCAACATCGGCATGCGGGGCGTTGGTGATGTAGCGCTTGGTCCCGTTGAGAATCCAGCCATTGCCGTCCGGGTCGGGGGTGGCGGTGGTCTGCATGGCTGCCGAATCGCTGCCCGATCCCGGTTCCGTCAGGCCGAAACAGGCAATTTCCCCGCCCGCAATGCGCGGCCACCATTCGGCCTTCTGCGCATCGGTCCCGCCGTTCTTGATCGCGGAGTTGAACATGCCGACATTGATCGAGAAGATGGAACGATAGGCAGGCGCGGCGTAGGCCATGGTCTGCACCGCGCGGGCATATTGCGTCATGTTGAGGCCGGCCCCACCGAACTCTTCCGGCACACTCAGGCCGAAAAGGCCCATATCCTTCATTTCCTGAAGGATATCGTCAGGGATCCGATCGTGCTCGATCACGTCCTTTTCCGCCGGGATCAGGCGTTCATGGACGTATCGCTCCAACTGGTCGATGAACTGTTCGAAAGTGTCCTCGTCCATGCCCGGCATAGGGGTGTTATCACCGCTCATTGGGTCTCGCTCTCTCCGGTCGGTTCGTCTTCGCCGCTCAGCGCCTCTGCGGGCGTGCGGCGTTCCTCGATCATTTGCGCGGCATCATCCAGCGCACGCGCCTCGTCCACGCTGACAGCGCCCGGGCCCGGCTCGTTATCGGCCGAGCCACAGGCGGTCAGGGTGGCGCCCAGCAGGGCGGCTGCGAACAGACGCAAGGCGATTATTCGTTGCCTTCAAGCGCGTCGGCCACAGCGGCTGCATCGGCTGCGGCGGTGTCACCGGCTTCTTCGATGGTGCGCTGCTGTGCGGCTTCTTCTGCGGCCGTCGGTTCTGCGGGCAGAGCGGCTTCTTCATCCGCTACCGGTTCTTCGGTCACTTCTTCGAGCGCTTCGGTCGCGGGCATTTCGACGGTGTCGGGCTCGGCTTCGGTCGAAGCATCGTCGGCACTGCCGCAGGCGGCGAGGGCGAGGGCGGTGGACGCGGCAAGGGCGATACGCAGTTTCATAGGTATATCTCCGAAAACGAATGCGGCCCAGCGCCGCAGGTCTTTCGGTCATCACGTTAGTATGCGTTGGACCCCACGGCCAAGGGGGAAAATTGCCCGTCGCCCCGTTCATTTGAAGAGTGCGATCTGCCATCAGCATCCGCGATGGACGCTGCCGCACCGCATAATTTGCCGCCCCGCACGCTGGATGTGCTTCAGGAAACCTTCGGCTTTTCCGGCTTTCGCGGGAAACAGGCCGATGTCGTGGCGCGCGTGCTGGCGGGCGAATCGACGCTTGCGGTGATGCCGACCGGGGCGGGCAAATCGCTGACCTACCAGCTGCCTGCGCGCATGCAGGAGGGGACCTGCATCGTCATCAGCCCGCTTATCGCGCTGATGCACGATCAGCTGCGCAGCGCGCGCGCCAACGGCATCCGCGCCGCCACGCTGACCAGCGCCGATGCGGACTGGCGCGAGACGCAGGACGCCTTCCGTTCTGGCGAACTCGACCTGCTGTATGTCGCGCCCGAACGCGCCAGCCAGCCCTATTTCCGCGATCTGCTGTCTTCGGCACGGCTGTGCCTGTTCGCCGTGGACGAGGCGCATTGCGTTTCCGAATGGGGCCACGATTTCCGCCCCGACTATCGCCAGTTGCGCCCGCTGATGGACAGTTTCCCCGATGTCCCGCGGCTGGCCCTGACCGCGACCGCCGACCAGCAGACGCGCGAGGATATCCTCGCCCAGCTTGGTATCGCGCCCGAAGGCCTGGTGCTTGCCGGGTTCGACCGGCCCAATATCCGCTATGCAATCACCCACCGTAGCAATCCGGTGGCGCAGCTGGCGCGCCTGATGATCGAGCAGCCGGGACCGGGGATCGTCTATGCGCCCACCCGCCGCAAGGTGGAGGAGCTGGCGGAGAAATTGGCTGGCGCGACAGGGCGCACGGTGCTGCCCTATCATGCCGGGCTGCCGCCCGAACTGCGCGCCGCGAACCAGGCCGCCTTTGTCGCCAGCGAAGATATGGTGATCGTCGCCACCATCGCCTTCGGCATGGGGATCGACAAACCCGATGTGCGTTTCGTCGCCCATGTCGGTGTGCCCAAATCGATCGAGGCCTATTACCAGGAAACCGGGCGCGCCGGTCGCGATGGCGATCCGGCGGTGGCGCAGATGCTTTGGGGCGCAGGCGATTTCGTGATGGCCCGCCAGCGCCTTTCCGAGGTCGAGGATTCCCGCCGCAATGCGGAGCGCGCGCGGCTCGATTCGCTGGCGGCGCTGGTCGAGACGCCGCATTGCCGCCGTGCCCTGTTGCTGCGCCATTTCGGGGAGCACCCGCCCGAAAGCTGCGGCAATTGCGACAATTGCATCGACCCGCCCGCCGTGGTCGACGCGACCGAAACCGCACGCAAGCTGCTGAGCGCGGTCTATCGCACCGGGCAGAGCTTCGGCTTCGGGCATCTGGCCAAGGTGCTCACCGGCGCCCCTGATGAACGCGTGCGCCAGCGGGGCCACGACAATTTGAGCGTTTCGGGGATCGTCGACGGGGAAGAGGCGCGCCTCTTGCAACCCGTTTCACGCGCGCTCCAGGCCCGCGGCAGCCTGACTGCGACGGAACATGGCGGGCTGGCGCTGGCAGGCGATGCGCGTGCGATCCTGAAAGGCGAGGCCAAGCTGGAGATCGTGCTTCCGCCCAAGCGGCAGCGCAGGCAGCGCGGCGATGCCACCCCCAACCCGGTGGGCGATCCGCTGTTCGAGGCGCTGCGTGCGCTGCGCAAGGAGCTGGCGGATGAGGCGCAGGTCCCGCCCTATGTCATCTTCCATGACAGCACCCTGCGCGAAATGACCGCGCGGCGTCCGTCGAGCGTGCGCGAGCTGGGCGCGCTGCCGGGCATCGGTGCGAAGAAACTGGAGGCTTACGGAGAGCGCTTCCTGCGCACCATCGCGGACCATTGACGGATCGGGCAGTTTATATAATTATGATATCGTAATTATATCGAAGGAGCGATTCGTCATGTCGATTGAACTGGGGGCCATGAAGACCAGCCGTGAAAGTGCGGGGTCGAGTTTCAATGGCTATGTCATGCTGCTGGTGCTGGTGGCCATCGCCGTGCTGGCGATCTTGGCGGTATCTCAGGGCGTTCCGCCCGATGGCGCGACCAAGGCGAGGAAGCTGGTATTTGCCGGCATCCTGCTCTCGTCGCTGTTCGCCACCTTGCTGGTCGCGGCCGGGTTCTTCATGATCCAGCCCAACCAGGCGGCTGTCATCACCCTGTTCGGCGAATATCGCGGCACGGAAAGGACGGAAGGGCTGCGCTGGGTATGGCCTTGGATGATGCGCAAGAAAATCTCGGCGCGGGCGCACAACATCCATTCCGAACGGGTGAAGATCAACGACCTGCGCGGAAATCCGATCGAAATCGCCTGCAATGTCGTGTGGCGCGTGGCCGATACGGCGCAGGCGAGCTTCGACGTCGACGATTACAAGGAATTCGTGAACATCCAGATCGAGGCGGGGCTGCGCACCGTCGGTTCGCGCCATCCCTATGACGATTTCGAGGGCGAGGAGGTGACGCTGCGCGGGGGTGCGGATGTCATCAATCGCGAACTGCTCGAAGAACTGAACGACCGCCTCAAGGTCGCCGGGATCATCGTCGACGAGGCGGGCCTCACCCACCTTGCCTATGCCAGCGAGATCGCCAGCGCCATGCTCAAGCGGCAGCAGGCGGACGCGATTATCGCTGCGCGCGCCAAGATCGTGCTGGGCGCGGTCGGCATGGTGGAAGACGCGCTGAAGAAGCTTGCCGAAGACGATATCGTGGAAATGGATGACGAGCGCCGCGCGGCGATGGTGTCCAACCTGATGGTCGTTTTGTGCGGTGAAAAGGAAGCGCATCCGGTGGTGAACGCCGGAACGCTTTACCAATAGGAACTGTGGCGGAGGGCCCCCATGGCCAGTCCGAAAAAGAAAGCCTTTGCCCTGCGGCTCGACCCGGCGGTTCACGCCGCGGTCGAGCGGCTTGCGGCAGGTGAGCTGCGCAGCGCCAACGCCCAGATCGAATTGCTGCTGCGCGAGGCGCTGGCCACTCGCGGGATCGAGGTGGAGGTAACGCCGCGCCCCAGGCGCGGGCGGCCACCGGAGGGTGACGCCTAAGCGCCTTCGCCGACGCCGCCCTTCTCTGCATTGTCCCCCGTCAGATCGAAATCGGCCGCGATACCATAAGTTTGCGAAATTTCCGTGGCGCGGCCGATCAGATTGGCCGCCTGATCGTCTTCCAATTTGACCAGATGCTCGTCGAGGAGCTGCTGCGCCATGTCGTTGCCAACGGCCGTGGCGACCAGCCAATACGCCATCGCTTCGGTAAGGTCGGCCTCGACCCCTTCGCCATTGGCGTAGAGCACGCCCATGCCCTGTAGCCCATGGGCATTGCCCAGCCGCGCGGCCGCCTGGTAATATCGCATCGAGGCGGCGAAATCGCGTTCCACCCCCCGGCCCATTGCGTGCATCACGGCCAGGCCGACCATCCCGTCGGACGATTTCTGGGCCGCTGCCTTGCGGAACAGGACGACCGCTTCTTCCGGCGTACCGGACACCATGCCATTGTCGATCAGGACGCCCAACCGCCACTGGGCATAGGCGTCGCCTGCATCGGCTGCCTTGCGGAACAGCCTTGCGGCGTGCGCCGGATCTGTATCGACGTGGCGGCCATTGTCGTAGAACCAGCCGAGATAGCCGGTCAGTTCGGCGTCGCCAGCATCGGCGCCGGCCTGGGCAATGGCAAATGCCTGTGCATCGCTGCCCGCCTCCAGCAGCGAATCGATCTCGGCCGGGGAATTGGCCATCAGCGCGATTGCGGCAAGCGGGATGAGTATTCGGCGCATGACGTTCCTTGTGCGGGGCCGGCAGCTCGACATCCCGGCGATGAGGGCTTGTGTTATCACATGACGGTCATGGAAGGGGAGCGTGAATTGCGTCCCCCTTCAGGACAGGCGCGCGCAAAGCTATGAACATGGCTGGGCAATTGCGCCAAGCGTAGCTTATCAAGCTGTTAACCATTGGAGGCGTAGGAAATGCTCATGGTTTCGCAACTGCCTTTCCGCACAAGCCGCACGCCCATCTGGGCAGCGGGCTTGCTCGGTGCTTTTGCAATCGCCGCAATTCCTGCCGCTGCACTGCTTGCCCAGGATGGGCGCGGCGCGGTGCAGGCGGCCTTCACCGTGGCGGAAACGGGTCAGGGCTTTTCCAGTCTGCAACAGGCCGTTGACGCGATCGGCGACCGCGAAGCCACCATCGTGATCGCGCCGGGGACGTACCCGCAATGCGCGGTGCAGGAAGGTGGACGCATCGCCTATCGCGCCAGCGAGCCGGGCAGCGCCGTATTTTCGGGCGAAACCTGCGAAGGCAAGGCGGCCTTCGTCCTTCGTGGGCGGTCTGCCTTTATCGAAGGCGTCGTCTTCACCGGCATGGCGGTCGACGATTTCAACGGGGCGGGTATCCGCCTCGAACAGGGCGATCTTACCGTTTCGCAAAGCTGGTTTCGCGACAGTCAGCAGGGCATCCTGTCCAATGCCGACAGCAGCGGCCGTATTCGCATCGACAAATCGACCTTCACCCGCCTGGGCACGTGCGAAGGCGACGGGGGCTGTGCGCATTCGATCTATGTTGGCGACATTGCCGAACTGGTCGTGACCAACAGCCGGTTCGAACAGGGCACGGGTGGCCACTACGTCAAATCGCGCGCCGCGCGGCATGTGATCGCCGATAACAGCTTCGACGATGCCGCAGGGCGCGGCACGAATTACATGATCGACCTGTCGAACGGCGGCAGCGGAGCGATCACCGGCAACTGGTTCGTGCAGGGGCGGGACAAGGAAAATTACTCGACCTTCATCGCCGTGGGGCCGGAAGGTGCGCAATACAGCTCGGACGGGTTGCGGATCGACGGCAACGATGCCCGCCTTGTGCCGGGCCTGCGCCGCAACACCGCCTTCGTTGCGGACTGGACGGGCGACAGGCTGGCCATTGGCGACAACCGCCTTGGCACTGGCATTCGCGCGTTCGAACGGCGTTAGCCGAAGGCAGGCGCGTAGCGGACAGCTCCGCGCGGCAATTCGCCCTCAAGCAGCAGATACTGGAAATATTCGGCCGGCGGGCCGGGATAGGCGATTTGCGGATCGTGCGCAAAGCCGAAGCGCGCATAATATTCCGGGCTCCCCAGCAAGACGATCCCGCGCGAGCCTGCCTCGCGCATATCCGCGATGCCCCGCTTGACGAGCGCGCTGCCAACGCCCTGCCCCTGCAATTCGGGCAGCACCGATACGGGCCCAAGCCCATGCCACCCCGGCGCCCCATCGGCGATGGTGACAGGCGAAAAGGCGATATGACCGACGATCCGCTCGGCATCCTCAGCCACCAGCGACAGGGTCAGATCGCCATCCGCGCGCAGCCGGTCGACAAGCTCCTGCTCATCCCCGTCGCTTTGAGGCATGCCGTCGAAGGCCGCTGCGGTCAGGCGATGGATCGCCGGTGCATCCCCTGATTTCTCAGGCCGAATGGTGATCGCGCTCATGGCAGGATATGGCCTGCCCGGTCGCGCTTGGTCGCAAGATAGCGCGCATTGTGCGGATTGTCGGGCAGTGCATGCGGCACGCGTTCGGCAATGGTCAGCCCTTGCGCGGCCAGTGCATCCACCTTGGCCGGGTTGTTGGTCATCAGCCGCAAGGTGCGGATATGTAGCAGGTCCAGCATCCGGGCGGCGGTGGCGAAATCGCGCGCTTCGTCGGGCAGGCCCAGCCTCGTGTTCGCATCGACGGTGTCGAAACCCTGGTCCTGCAGGCGATAGGCCCTGAGCTTGTTGACGATCCCGATGCCGCGCCCTTCCTGCCGCATATAAAGCAGCACGCCCCAGCCGCCTTCTTCGGCCTCGTGCGCCATGGCATGGAGCGCGGCATCGAGCTGCGGCCCGCAATCGCATTTGAGGCTGCCGAGCACATCGCCGGTGAGGCATTCGGAATGCAGCCGGACAAGCGGGGCACGCTCACCATCGGGTTCGCCGATCACCAGCGCGACATGTTCGCGCATGTCGTTGGGGCTGCGAAAGGCGATGATCTGCGCATTGGCGCTGGCGCTGACGGGCAGTTCGGCCCGGGTCGCGATGACCAGATGGCGCGGATCGGCAAGGTCGGCAACGTCGGCGATGTCCACCACCTGCGCCTCTCCCGGCGGGGCGGGGTCGACCAGGAAAGCGGGCAGGATGCCGGCCATGCGGGCCAGTTCCAGCGCGGCGGCGGCTTGACTCTCCCAGCCCAGCGGCAAGGCGCGGAACGGCCCCTTCAGCGGGTTGGCGAGATCGGCCGACGGATCGGCCACGCCCAGCGCGTCGGGCAGCGCGAACGGTTCCGCCCCGCGAATCAGCACCGGATGGCCGGGCACGGCTGCTTCGCGCTGATTGGCGAGTTTGAGCGTGGCTGCACGGCTGGCCGAAATCAGCATAGCCGCGCCCGTCACGCTTGCATCCCATGCGGTCTCCACCGGAAGCAGGTGCGGCGCGCTGCCCAGTTTGATCGGCCAGCCATGGCGCAGCGCATCGATGGCCTGCGCCGCGCGGCGCGCGGGCGAGGGGGAAAGTGCGCTCAGAGATCGAACTCCGTCACCAGCGGGACATGGTCGGACGGTTTTTCCCAGTCCCGGGCATATTCGTGCACCGAATGCCCGCTGGCCTGTTTCGCAAGGTCGGGGCTCGCCCACATATGGTCGAGCCGCCGCCCGCGATCGTTCACCTTCCAGTCTTTGGAACGATAGCTCCACCAGCTGAAATAGCGTTCGGGATCGGGGATGTGCTGGCGGCCGATATCGGCCCAGCCATGCGCATCCATGAAGCGTTGCAGACTGTCGACCTCGACCGGCGTGTGGCTGACCACCTTTAGCAATTGCTTGTGGTTCCACACATCGCTTTCCAGCGGGGCGATGTTGAAATCCCCGACGATCAGGGTGGGCCGCTCGATCGCGTCGGCCCAGCGGGTCATCCGCTCCAGGAAGTCGAGCTTCTGGCCGAATTTGACGTTCTGTTCGCGGTCGGGAATGTCGCCGCCCGCAGGCACATAGACATTCTCCACGATCATGCCCTGATGTGCCGGGTCGGTCAGCTCGACACCCACATGACGCGCCTCGCCATTGTCCTGCCAGTCATGCTTCGAAAAGTCGCGGAACGGCACTTTCCCGACCGTCGCGACCCCGTGATATCCCTTCTGGCCATGCACCGCGAAATGCTCGTAACCCAGCGCGCGGAACGCCTCGTAGGGGAACTGGTGCTCCTGGCACTTGATCTCCTGTAGGCACAATATGTCGGGGGCCTGCTCCTTGATGAAGCGTTCGACGATCGGCATGCGCAGGCGCACCGAATTGATATTCCAAGTCGCGACAGAAACCATGGCCGATGCGTTAGGGGGCGGCGCGCGGCGCGGCAAGTTTCGCCGTTTCGTAAATTGCAGATGTGACGTAGGGCGAAGGGCGATTTACCCTGACGGAGGAAGTTCGATGCCTGTTTCCCGCTCTCTTGCCATGCTCGCAGCGGGGATCGCGCTGTCGCTTTCGGCCTGCGCGACGACCGACAATTACGCCGCCTCTGCGGGCGAGCGGGCAGCGCCCGCCCCGAACGCGCAGGCGAAAGCGAAGAATGTCATCGTCTTCATCGGTGACGGGATGGGCATTTCCACCATCACCGCCGCGCGCATCTATGCCGGGCAGAAGCTGGGCCAGTCGGGCGAGGAATACGTGCTGCCTTTCGAGACATTCGACAATGTCGCGCTGGTGAAGACCTACAACACCGACGCCCAGGTCCCCGACAGTGCGGGCACGGCCACCGCGATCCATTCCGGCCGCAAGACCCGTATCGGGATGCTGGGTGTCGGGCCGGATGCGGCGCGAGGCGATTGCAGCGCGCGGGCGGCAAACATGCTTCCGGTGATCGGCGAAGAAACCAAACGGCGCGGCAAGGCGCTGGGCATCGTATCCACCGCGCGGATCACCCATGCCACCCCGGCCTCGGTCTATGCCCACAGTGTGGATCGCAACTGGGAGGCGGACGCCGCCATCCCCGAAGACCAGCGCGGACCGGCTTGCCCGGACATTGCGCGGCAGCTGGTCGATAGCGAATTCGATCTTGCACTGGGCGGCGGAAGCGCAGCCTTTTTTGGCAAGGATGCCGGTGGGCGCAGGCTCGACGATGCGGCCAACCTGCCGGGCGAATGGGCCGCGCGCACGGGCGGCACGGTGGTGACGAATGCGGACGAGCTCGATGCGGCGCCTTCCGGCAAGCCGGTGCTGGGGCTCTTCTCGGCCAGTCACATGGCCTATATGGCCGAGCGCGAGGCGGACAGCAGCGAACCCACGCTGACCGACATGACGGCGCGCGCCATCGCCCGCCTGTCGAACGATCCCGACGGGTATTACCTGATGGTTGAAAGCGGCCGCATCGATCACGGCCATCATGCAGGCCGCGCTGGCTACGCGCTGGAAGAAGCGGTCGAATTTGCCCGCGCGATCCAGTACGCCATCGACAACACGGATCCGGCGGAAACGCTGATCCTGGTGACGGCCGATCACAGCCATGTGTTCACCATTGCCGGATATCCGCGCCGGGGGAACGATATTCTCGGGCTGGTCGTCCCGCCTGCAGGCGGGGGCGACGATGACGGCCATCAGGACCCCGGCCCAACGCTGGCCAAGGATGGCAAACCCTACACCACGCTTGGTTACGGCAATGGTCCGGGCGCGGTGGCAACGGCGGAGCGCCCGATGCCCGAAACCGGCGTCGACGCGCACCAGCAATCGCTCGTCCCGCTGGGTTCCGAAACGCATGGCGGCGAAGATGTCGCGCTGTTCGGGCAGGGGCCGGGCGCGGACAAGGTGCGCGGCGTGATCGAGCAGGACCGTATCTATGGCATCATCCGGGCGGCTTTCGGCTGGGGTGACTGACCCCGGCCCAGCCCGGCCTCATCCGATCAGGGCACGGCAACAAAAAACCCCCGCGCCGGGGGGCAGTGGCGCGGGGGTTTCCTGTGTGCGTTCGTCACGCTTTTGGCAGAACGGATACCGAGAGAGCAGGTAACAGGGGGGAACCTGCTTCCAACCGTCCTGACAGCAATAGAATTAGGCCAGCGGTGCTTTCCGGGACATGAATGCACCCATGCGGGTTATCGCAGTATCCCAACGGATCGCCGCCGAACGGTTTACCCCGGTCGACGGGACGAACGGCGCGGATCGCGGAAGGTGAATTCCTTGTCCCCGACCGATACGCCATAACGCTGGTTGCGCAAGCGCACGGTGGTGCGGTGGTTCTGCGAATCGAGCGCGACCCAATTGGTCAGCTCCAGCCCACCCGGTGCAGAGGCGTTGCGGGTGAAGATCAGCGTGATGATGCCGAATTCGGGCCGCTTGGGATCGCGGACCTCGATGCTCACCACGTCTTTGTGGCCGGTCTGCATGAGCTTGCCGTATTTCTTCACATCGCGGCTGGGATCCAGCAGCGCGCCGAGCGGCGAGTTCTTGATCGGCCAGCGCTGGACCTGATCGACCTCGTAATCGACGAGGTAGAGCGACTTGCCGTTCGATACGACCAGCATATTGGCCGATTTATCGTATTCAAAGCGGATCTTGCCTGGCCGCTTGAGCGTCAGGACGCCGGCAATCGTGCGGCCCTGGCGGTCGGTCTGGGTAAAATCCGCCTTCATGGTGGAGATACCGCGCAAAGCCGCGACGGCACGATCGAGGTCGCCCTCCTGCGCCGAAAGCGGAGCGGGGGTGGCGAGAAAACCTGCGGGGATGGCAGTGCCCATCGCCAGCGCCAATGCGGCGGCAACGGGTTTGCGAAAAAGGGAAGACACTGTGTTCATGCTCCTTGATTTGGCATCGGAGCATTGAACCATCGCTGAATTCGGGTGGTTCCCGTCATTCAGCAAAGGCCGCCCCGGCCGCATCGTGGCGAAGGGCGAAAAGCGGCCTTGAGGAAGACCGCTTACTTGATCTTCGCTTCCTTGAATTCGACATGCTTGCGGGCAACCGGATCGTATTTCTTGAACACGAACTTTTCCGTGTGGTTGCGCGGATTTTTCTTGGTCACATAGTAAAAACCCGTGTCTGCGGTCGAGACGAGCTTGATCTTGACGGTTGCGGGCTTCGCCATTGCGGTTTCCTAAAATCTGTCGAGAGGCCGCATATGGGCCCGAAAATAATAAGGGCGGCGCGTGCTGCACCGCCGTCCGGCGCGCCCTTTGTGTGATTCACGGGGAAAAGTCAAGCGATCCTACCAATCGACCTTGCCGCGCTTCGCCTTCACATCGCCGCGGGCCTTTTTGGCCTTCAGCCGCTTGACCTTGCCGACCCGGTTCACGCGCACTTTCTTGCGCTGTTTGGGCGGGGTCAGCGCCTCCTCCAGCAGCGCGGCGAGCCGCTCGCGCGCGGCCTCGCGATTCTGGTCCTGAGTGCGGTATTCATTGGCGGTGAGGACGATTTCGCCCGCCTTGGTCATCTTGCTGCCGGCGATCGCCTTCAGCCGGTTGAAGACCTGTGGTGTCAGGCGCAGCGCGAACACGTCCACGCGCAATTGCACTGCCGTGGCGACCTTGTTGACGTTCTGCCCGCCAGGGCCGGAGGCGGCGATGAATTTTTCCTCCATCGCCTCCATCGCGCGTTCGATGATTTCGGCTCTCGCGCTACCCATCGACAAAGCCGAGGGCGTGGAAATCGGGCGGCAGGGGCGCGCTGGCCTCGATGGCGGGCTTGCCCTCGCGCGCCACGGTGAGGCCGGCGGCATGCAGCATGGTGCGCGGTGCGCCCTGTTTCTTGCCGTAGACAGGGTCGCCCAGCAGGGGGATGCCGATCCCGCTTGCCGCGTGAACGCGGATCTGGTGGGTGCGCCCCGTTTCCGGGGTGAATTCGACCAGCGCGCGGCCTTCATGCTCACCAACGATCCGCCAATGGGTGAGCGACGCCTTGCCCTGCCGCGCCGGGATCATCCGCCAACCTTTTTCCGCGCTGCTGATCTTGGACAGGGCGAGTTCCACCGTGCCCTCGCTGTCCTGCGGCACACCGGCAAGGATGCCGAGATAGCGTTTGCCGACGGCGCGTTCCTCGAAACTGCGGGCGAAGCGTTTCAGTGCCTTGGGATTGCGCGCCAGCAGCAGGCAGCCGCTGGTGTCGGTATCGAGCCGGTGGACAGGCACGGGTGGGCGCTGGAAACCCAGCTTCAGTTCTTCCCAATGGTCTTCCAGCGCCGGTCCGCCGCGCCGGGGGCGTTCGATAGGCAGGCCGCCGGGTTTGTTGATGACGAGCGCCTCGCCATCTTCGAAAACTATGTCGATCGTGTTCATGTCACGATGCAAGACAGGCAGGCGTCATCCCGCGCAAGGCATTTCCGAGCTGGAAGCCGTTTTCCAGGTCGGTCAGGGTCAGTTCCGCCTCGCGCGCCTTGCCCTGATCGATCAGCGAACGGCGCAACACCCCATCCAGCAGGCCAAGCGAGGTCGGCGGGGTCAGCAACGTGCCGCGCTCATCCTCGACGAAGACATTGCTGATCGCCCCTTCGGTCACCAGCCCGTCGTCGCGCACGAAGATCGCCTCGCCGGCGCTGGCGTCGGCCGCAACGGCGCGGGCATCGTCGTAAAAGCCGCGGTCGGTGGTCTTGTGGCGCAGCCGCCAGTCGCCCGGATCGACCGGAAGCGGCAGCGCGATGCAGCGTGCAGGGGCATTCCACCCGCCCGTCAATTCCGAAGCCTCCAGCGCGATGGCCCCCTTGCGCGCGGCCATCAAACGTATGCGGTGCGGCTGGGTGAGGTCGAAACACAGCGCGTGGATATGGTTGCGTGCTTCGTGCCGGTCGAAAAGGAAGCCGAGTTCGGCCGCGCTGGCCTTTATCCGTTCGAGATGCAGCTCGAGCAGGGCAATGCCCGTTTCCGGCTCGAACCGCATGGTTTCGAGAAGGTCGAAGCCCGGCGCCGTTCGGTCCGGCCCGCTCGCGCGCGTGAAACCTGCCTTGAGCACGGCCTCGCGCCATTCGGTGTCGGCATCGCTGTCGGCCACGATGGCCCCGCCGACGCCAAGCACGGCCTTGCCGCGCCCATTCTCGATCTCGGTCAGGCGCAGCGTTCGGATAGCGACGTTGAAAGCGGCATCGCCGCCGCCGCCAGTGCTGTTCGGCGGCCCGATCCGGCCGATCGCCCCGCAATAGGGACCGCGTGCATCGCGCTCCACCTCGTCGATCAGCTCCATCGCGCGGATCTTCGGCGCGCCGGTGATCGATCCGCAGGGGAACAGTGCGCGCACCAGATCGGCTGCGCCATGCCCTTGCGCCAGTTCGGCGCGCACCGTGCTGACCATCTGGTGGACGGTGGGATAGCTCTCGATGGCGAAGGGCGCATCGACCCGCACCGATCCGGGCGTCGCCACGCGCGACAAATCGTTGCGCAGCAGGTCGACGATCATCAGGTTTTCGGCCCGGTCCTTTGTCGATTCCGCCAGTTCCGCCTTGAGCGCGGCATCTTCCGCTGCATCGCGACCGCGCGGGCGCGTGCCTTTCATCGGCTTCGCCTTCGCCTTCCCATCCTTCAGCGCCACGAACAGTTCGGGCGACAGGCTCAGCAGCCAGTGCGACCCGTCGAAAACCAGCCCGCCATATCCCGCCTGCGCCGCTGGGCGCAGCGCGGAATAGAGCGCCAGCGGATCGCCGGTGAACCCACCCGCAAACGGGAAGGTGAGATTGGCCTGGTAGATATCGCCATCGCGGATCGCCTCCTGCAAGCGAGCGAAGGCCTGGGCATATCCGCCCTGCGAAAGCTGCGGATCGAGCGGGCCGAGCGTTGCATTGCCTTCGCTGCGTGCGGTGAGCCATGCGGGCACATCCTGTGCCGCGATCCGCTCCGGCGTGTCGAACAGGCCGAGCCAGACCAACGGGCCGTTTGCGCCGCTGCGCGCATCGGCGAGCGGCGCAAGGCGTGGCTCCAGCGCGAGCCCCGCTTCATAGGCGAAATATCCGGCCAGATGCTTGCCCTGATCGCGGCGCGCGGCATCAGCTGCCGCCAGCACCGCATCGACATCCTCCGGGGCGTGGGCGACGAAAGTCTCGACCGGATCGCTGAACGCCAGCGCATCCGCCGCCCCGTTTGCGCGCGCATCGTCGAGCAGCACCAGTGGCTTGCGTGTCCCCATCGCTGGACCCTTTAGCCGCTATGCGCCGCGTGTCGAGATGCTTGACCCACCCGGTGGGCCTGCGCCAGACCGGCAGAGGCAAGCATTCCAGCCGACGGAGCCGCAATTGGACGACATTTTTCTCGGGCTCGCCGCCAATGGCGAGCGGCAGTATCTGCGGCTGGCACAGGCGAACCGCCACGGCATGATCGCGGGCGCGACGGGCACGGGCAAGACGGTGACCCTCCAGGGCCTTGCGGAAAGTTTCTCCGCGCGCGGCGTGCCGGTGTTCGTGGCCGATGTAAAAGGCGATCTGGCGGGGATATCCATGCCCGGCAGCCCGACGTTCAAACATGCCGACAAGCTGGAAGGCCGCGCGCGCGAGCTGGGCATGGAGGATTATGCCTATGCCGATAATGCGGCGGTGTTCTGGGATCTGTATGGTGAAAAAGGCCACCCCATCCGCACAACGGTGAGCGAGATGGGGCCGCTGCTGCTGGCGCGGCTGCTCGACCTCAACGACACGCAGACGGGCGTGCTCAACATCGTGTTTCGCTTTGCCGACGATGAAGGACTGTTGCTGCTCGACCTTGGCGATCTGCAGCGGATGCTGGTGCACACGGCGGAAAACGCGAAAGAGCTGACCGCGCAATATGGCAATGTGTCCAAGGCCAGCATCGGAGCGATCCAGCGGCAATTGCTCAGCCTCGACAGCCAGGGCGGCGCGCAATTCTTCGGCGAGCCCGCACTGGAGATCGACGATTTTCTAAGCGTGGATGCAAACGGCCGCGGCATTATCAACGTGCTGGCCGCCGACCGGCTGATGCGCAGCCCCAAGCTCTATGCCACGTTCCTGCTGTGGCTGCTTGCCGAACTGTTCGAAACGCTTCCCGAGGTGGGCGACCCGGACAAGCCGAAGCTGGTTTTCTTCTTCGACGAGGCGCACCTGCTATTCGACGACGCACCCAAGGCGTTGGAGGAGAAGATCGAACAGGTCGTGCGCCTGATCCGCTCCAAGGGTGTGGGTGTATATTTCGTGACGCAGAACCCTATCGATATTCCCGAAGATGTCGCAGGCCAGCTCGGCAACCGTATCCAGCACGCGCTGCGTGCCTTCACCCGCAACGATCAGCGCGCGATCCGTGCGGCGGCGGGCACGTTCCGGATCAATCCCGAACTCGACGTCGAAGAGGCGATCACGCAGCTCAAGGTGGGTGAGGCGCTGGTGTCCACGCTGGATGAAGACGGTGCGCCGGGCATCGTCCAACGCACCCTCATCAAGCCACCGCATTCCCGCCTCGGCCCGGTGAGCGACAAGGAACGCGCGATCATCAATTCAGTCAGCCCGCAGGACGGCAAATATGACGAGGCGATCGACCGCGAAAGCGCGGAGGAGGTACTGGCGCGCAAGGCCGAGGATGCCGCTGCGACTGCAGAAGAAGTGGATGAAAAGGGGGAGGCGGAGGTGCGCAAACGTTCGCGCCGCAGCCCCAGTATCTGGGAAAAGGCCATCGGTCGCGGGGCCAAGGTCGCTGCAGGGTCAGCTGCGGGTGCGGCGGCGCGCACCATCGTGGGCAAGAGATCGCGGGCGAAGCCGGTGCGGTCCGGGGTAATATCCGCTGCGGGCTCGATAGCGACCGATCTGGCCGGACCTGTCGCTGGCAGTTTCGTGCGCAACCTGATCGGCGGGCTGATGCGCTAGGGCGCTATTCGCGCGCGCTGTCGGGCAAACGGATTTCCGCGCTTAGGCCGCCTTGGGGCCGATTCGTGAGCACCAGCGTCCCGCCATGCCGCTCGGCCACGGCACGGGCAATGGTCAGGCCCAGGCCCGATCCGCCGGTGGCGCGGTTGCGGCTTGCTTCGCCCCGGGCGAAGGGTTCGAGCATGGCGGCGATGCGGTCTTCGGGAATGCCAGGCCCCTCATCCTCCACGGCGATGATCGCGCAGCCATCGCGCTTCGCGAGGCGCACGGTCGCGTTTGTGCCATAGCGCAGGGCATTCGAGACGAGGTTACGCAGGCCGCGCTTCAGCCAGGTCAGGTGGACAGGTGCGACGACCCGTTCGCCCGAGGCCAGCGTCACTTCCTCGCCCATATCCTCGAATTCTTCGACCACCGACGCGACCAGCGCGCGCAGTTCGACCGGTTCCGGCGTGTCGGTGTCCTTGCCCACCCGCGCCAGGTCGAGAATTTCGTCGAGTGTGGTGGCGATATCCTCGATCGTCGCGGCCATGCGCTCGCGCTGTGCTGGGTTCTCCACGCTTTCGACCCGCACGCGCAGGGCCGCGAGGGGGGTTTTGAGATCGTGCCCGATGGCGCCGAGCATCACATCCTTCTCCTCCAGTAGGCCGGCAATGCGCGTTTCCATCGCATTATGCGCAGCGATCAACCGGCGGATATCGTCCGGGCCGTCTTCGGGCAGGGGCGTGGCGGCAATCGCCCGGCGGGAAAAGCGGTCGGTGCGCTGGGTCAGCGCGGCGAGCGGTCGGGTGATGCGGCGCAGCGCCAGCCACAACAGGGTGAGCAGGATGGCGGAGAGCAGCACGGTCTGGATCGCAAGCCCGCCGACGGCCCAGTTCATCCGCTGCGGCACGGGGATGCGCACGACCTGCCAGGTGGCAGCCCCTTCGCATTTCAGGCCAACGACCATCACCTTTTGCGGATGCTGGGCGAGCCGTGCCTGCAAGCGCGGGCGGCGCTCGCTTGCAGCCCGCAGCAGGGGATCGCCGGCAATCGTTCGTTCGGTAACGACAATGGCGTCGGCGCGAATGCCGGAATTGATCAGCAATTCGGCAATCGCCTCCTCGCGCGGGGTGTTGCGGGTTTCGCCAGCGATCAGCGGGGAAGCGGCGGTTTCGCGATAACGCAGCTCGCGCGGAAAGCGGCGCACCGGTCCGTCCATGCGCGCGCGCCGGGCTTCACGGCGGGCAATACGCCGTGGGTCGGAAGCACGTTGGCCGGAAACAAGCTGGAAGGCGGCTGCGTTGACGAGCGCGGTTTCGCGCCGCTCTTGCGCTGCGCCATAAAGCAGGGCCGCCGACACGCCCTGTGCGATCAGCAGGGCGAGCGCCAGAACGGCGAGCGTCTGGCCGACCAGGCTGCGCGGCCATATCCGCAGGCGATCAGCCATTGTCTTTGGCGGCGGCCGGAAGGACGGGGCGGGTCACGTCGCTGGCGAAGCGATAGCCGCCGCCACGCACGGTCTGGATGAAATGCGGGTCGCGGGTGTCGGCTTCGATCTTGCGCCGCAGGCGGCTGACCTGATTATCGACTGCACGGTCGAACAGATGCGCCTCGCGCCCCTGCACCATATCGAGCAGGCGGTCGCGGTCGAGTACCTGGCGCGGATGGTCGCAGAATGCGCGTAACAGGCGAAATTCGGCGGTCGAGATGGGGATCACCGTGCCTTCGGGATCGGTCAGGCGACGCTTCAGCGGATCGAGAAGCCAGCCCTCGAAGGCGTAGGCGAAGTCGGTGTCGGGGACGCCCGCCGCCTTGTCCACCCGGCGCAGCACCGAGCGGATGCGTGCGACGAGCTCGCGCGGCTCGAACGGTTTGGTGACATAATCGTCTGCGCCGATTTCCAGCCCGACGATCCGGTCCATCGCCTCGCCGCGCGCGGTGAGCAGGATGACGGGCAGGGCGCGCGCTTCGACCAGATGGCGGCAAAGCGAAAGCCCGTCTTCTCCCGGCATCATGATGTCCACCAGCGCCAGGTCGACCGCAGCGTCGGCGAGCGTACTGCGTGCGGCAGCCGCGCTGTCTGCTTCGTGCACGGCAAACCCCTGGCCGGAAAGATATTCGGCCAGGGGTTCGCGTAGCGAGGCTTCGTCATCGACGAGCAGGATGGTGGTGGGCGCGGGTTCGTTCATGAATCGGACTGTCGTGCCCACCTATCCGGTCTCGCCTGCCTGCGGGCAAGGCCCTATTGCGCAGCGCGGGCGGCGCGGCGTTCCTTCATCCGCTCGCGCATCACCTCGCGTGCGGCCTTGCGTTCGTCGGCCGATACGGCGCCGTTGCCGTCGGTATCCATCCGGGCGAAGTGCTGGGCCAGTGCGGCATCGAATTCGGCGCGCGAGATCGACTTGTCGCCATTCGCATCGGCCTGGCGCAGCATCATTTGCATGCCGCCCCGTCCGCCGCGACGGCCCATCTTGCCGCCTCGCTTGCCGCGTTTCTCGCCGCGCATTTCACGCCGGGCTTCCCGGGCAGCCTCGGCTTCGGCCTGAGAGATGCCGCCGCTATTGTCCGTATCTGCCGAAGCGAAGCGCTGCGCCATCCGCTCTGCGCGCTTCTCGCTGCGCTGGGCGCGGCGTTCTTCGCGCTTGGCCATCCGGGCTTCGTGCGCAGCGCGCATCTCTGCCTGCGACAGTTCGCCGTCATTGTTGGTGTCGGTTTCGGCGAAGCGGGCTGCACGGCGCGCCTCGCGATCGGCAGCATTGATGACACCGTCGCTATTGGCATCCATGCGCGCGAACATCGCCGCGCCATGGGCCTGCATTTCGGCGCGGGTCACCTGACCATCGCCATTCGCATCGGGTTTGTGCTTGCCGCCGTGATGATCGGCGAGCGCGGCGCTGGCTCCGGTGAGGGCGAGCGCGGCGGCGGAAAGCGAAAGGGTGAGTGTTTTCATCGAGTCTCTCCTGGACAATGTTTCGAAGAGCGCGACAGGGCCGGTACGGGTGGGGGGAGGAAGCCCAGCCCCGCCGCAACTCATGCTGCCCCTGATAGAGTGCGATTGTCGCAGGCTTATGCCGCAACCGGGCCGAATTGTATCGGATTGTATCGCCCCGGTGGGATCGTTCACCAGCGAGCAAGCTGGCAGGCGAGCATCTCAGCGCGGGCGATGCTGCGTGCCTTCGCCTGCCGTGATGAAGATCACGGTCGCATGGCCTGCAACATCGGCGGTGTGCCAGACGCCGGGCGGATTGATCGCATATTCGCCCACACCGAGCGTCACCTGCTCGCGCCGCCCGTCGGGAAATTCCTGAGTCAGCACGATCGCGCCGGCGGTGCAGATCACCACCTCGTCACCCAGGGGATGCATTTCCCAGCTGTCCCAGTCTTCGGAAAAGCTGTGCTGGCTGACCAGCCGCCCTTCGCGGCCATCCGCCCCGTGCCGCTCGCCATAAGCCTCGTACCAATCCACCCCGTCGAAGGGTGGCTGGGGCACGGCGGTCGCGCCCAGCCCGAGATGGACGAAGCTGTCGGCGAGGCGGCGCGGGGAAGCCAGCTCAGTCGGCCTTGTCCATCAGGAACGCGTTCAACTTGTTGCCGTCCAGGTCACGGAAATAGGCGGCGTAGAACACCATCCCGTTCTCGTCCGGTTCACCGCGCGGGCCGGGTGCGCCCTCGTCGCTGCCGCCATTGGCCAGCGCGATGTCGTAAAGTCGCTGCACCTGGTCGCGGTCCTTGCATTGGAGCGCGACCATCGTGCCGTTGCCTACCGTCGCTGTCTTGCCATCGAACGGTTTTGTTGCGGCGATACCCGGCGCGCCGTTCGGTTCGCCCCACGCGATAAAGGAATCGAATTCCATCATCCGCCCCACGCCCATTTCGGCGGCGATGGGATCGTAGAATTTGGCCGCCCGTTCGAGATCGTTGGTCCCGACTGTCACATAACCGATCATGCACTCACTCCTGTTGCAAAACGAATCGCGACCACAGGAACATTACGAGAACATGAGCATTCCTACAAGGGTGCACATTCTCGGTCGAGCCAGGCCAGATCTTCGCCCTCCATCTGGGGCGCCAGGATGTCGCGTACCTTGGCATGGTAGCTGTCGACCCAGTCCACTTCCGCGGCGCTCAGCAGGCTCTTGTCGATCAGCGTCCGGTCGAGCGGCACGAAAGTCAGCGTCTCGAACGCCAGATAATCGCCTTCGCTCTCTATCGGGGCGGGGACCACCAGCACGAGGTTCTCGATCCGGATGCCGTATTCGCCCGGCTTGTAGTATCCCGGCTCGTTCGAGAGGATCATGCCCTCGCGAAGTGGCGTCTCCGTGCCGGGGAAAGCGCCGCCGGGCTTGGAAATGCGCTGCGGCCCTTCATGGACCGAAAGATAGCTGCCGACGCCGTGGCCCGTGCCGTGGCCGTAATCGACTCCGCCCTGCCACAGATGCATCCGCGCCAGCGCGTCCAATGCGCCGCCGCTGGTCCGGTCAGGGAAATATTGCATGTCGAGCTGAATATGGCCCTTCAACACGCGGGTGTTGCGTTCGACCATTTCGGCGCTCGGTTCGCCCGGGCCGATCCACACGGTGCGGGTGATGTCGGTCGTCCCGTCGAGATATTGCCCGCCCGAATCAACCAGGAAGATGGAAGACGGCGGGATCGGGATATTGCTGTCCTCGTCCACCTTGTAATGCGGCAGGGCGGCATGGCCCGCCGCCGCGCTGATCGTGTCGAAGCTCGCGTCCTTGAGCATGCCGCCTGCCTCGCGGAATTCGCGCAGCTTGGCCGCCGCGCCCAGCTCGTCGACGCCGCCTTTCGGCGCTTCGATACCGAGCCAGCGCAGGAAACGCGCCACCGCCGCCCCGTCGCGCGCCTGCGCATCGCGGTGTCCCTGCTGTTCCGCCGGGTTCTTGATCGCCTTGGGCAGGACGGTCGGATCGGCCTCGCGCACGACCTTCGCGCCGCCCGCCTCCAGCGCGTGGAAGATGCCCGCCACCGCATGGTTCGGATCGACCGCCACACTCTTGCCCTTCAGCCCTTCGAGCGCGGGTACGAAGGCATCGCGGTCGCGCACCTTCACGGCGTTGCCGAGATGCTGGGTCAGCTCGGGCGTGACCTTGTCGGGCGCGATGAACAGCTCCGCCGTGCCATCGGCATGGGCGATCACGTAGGACAGCGCGACCGGCGTGTTGTCGACATCGACCCCGCGCATGTTGAGCAGCCAGGCGACCGAATCGAGCGCGCTGATGACAGTGGCGTCATAACCTTCGCTTTTCAGCCAGTCGGCCACTTCGGCGCGCTTGTCCGCGCTGGAACGGCCGGCATGGTCTTGCGCGTGCGGCACGGCCGGGGCGAGCGAGGCCTGCGGACGGTCCGCCCACACTGCATCGATCGGATTGCCATCGACCGGGACCAGCGTGATGCCTTTCTTGGCGAACAGCTTCTCTGCCGCTTCGGCCCATTCCACCCCATGCAGCCAGGCATCATAGCCGATGCGCGCGCCCGCAGGCGCATGTTCGGCGATCCACCTGGCCGGGCTGGTCGCAGGCACGTCTTCATAATCGTAGAGCTTGCCGTCCACCTGGTCGCGCACCTGCACGGTGTAACGGCCGTCGGTGAACATCGCCGCGCCATTGCCCGAATATTCGCCCGCCAGCACCACCGCGCTGCCCGCGCTGCCGCCAAATCCGGTCAGCCAGTGCAGGCGCTGCGCATAGGAGCCGACATATTCGCTCATATGTTCATCGGAGATCGGAACGACGAAACCGTTCAGGTCGCGCGATTTCAGTTCCTTGCGCAGGGCGTCGAGGCGGGCTTCGTGGGTTTGCATCAGCATGGGCGTTGTATCCTTCGTCGGTGCGGGTCGCGCATCGGGCGACTCCGCGCTTGCGGGCGGCATTTTCGCCGCATAGTCATGGCCCCAGCCATACATGGCCTATGCGGCGCTTTCCAGCCGTGTGCGCTGTTCCTACTTCCTGGAGAGACCGATGCCTCGTTTCGTTTCGACACTGCTCGCCGGCGCAATGCTGGCGGCCACCGTCTCCCACCCGTCCCATGCACAGGATACGTCCGTGACCAAACCCACTTCCCCGCCCGTCGCCGAAAAGCGCGACCATTCCTACACCTATCACGGCATCACCATCGCCGATCCGTATGACTGGCTCTACGACAAATCCTATCCCAAGGTGGATGACGAGGATGTCCTCGACCATCTGAAGGCGGAAAACGCCTGGTTCGAAGCGCGCATGGCGCCGCACAAGCCGCTGGTCGAAGAATTGTTCGAGGAGATGAAGGGCCGGATCAAGGAGGACGATTCCACCGTGCCCCAGCGGCGCGGAGATTATCTCTACTGGTCCGAATTCGAAGAGGGCGCGGAATACCGCAAATATTATCGCAAGCCTGCCGCAGGCGGCGATGCGCAGCTTATCCTCGACGAAAACGAGCTGGCCGAGGGTCTCGATTATTTCCGGCTGGGTGCGTTCTCGGTCAGCCAGAACGGGCGCTATCTCGCCTTTTCGAGCGACACCGACGGGTCGGAGCGGTTCACCGCGCGGTTCAAGGATCTGCAGACCGGCGAAATGCTGGCAGACGAGATTCCCGGCACGCTGTCGGGCCTGACCTGGGTGATGGGCGACAAGGGTGTGGTTTACGGCACCGCGACCGAACAATGGCGCGTGCTCGATGCGACGCTGCACATGCTGGGCACGCCGGTGGAAGACGATGTGGAGCTTTATCGCGAGCAGGATGAGAGCTTCCGCGTCGGCGCAGGGCTGACCGCACAGGAAGACTGGCTGGTCATTTCCACCGGCGACAACGAGACGAGCGAAGTCCGTCTGGTCCCCGTCGACAATCCAACCGCGAAGCCGATCCTGGTCAAGCCGCGCAAGAAAGGCGTCGAATACGAAATCGATGTGCGCGACGGCACACTCTACGCGCTGACCAATGACGATCACGTCAATTTCCGCCTCGCCACCGCGAGCATGGACGCGCCGGGCGAATGGACCACGCTGATCGAAGGGTCGGACGAATTCTATCTGACCGATATTTCGCTGTTCAAGGATTTCTACGTCACCGAAGGGCGCCTCAATGGCCTCGACCAGATCCAGATCCGTTCCTACACCGATGCCAATCTGGTGAAGCCGGTCGCCTTTGCGGAAGGCAGCTATTCGACCGGCCTGTCCAACAATCCCGAATACGATCAGGATCGCCTGCGGCTGGCCTATGAAAGCATGGTCACGCCGGATTCGGTGTATGATTATCATGTCGCGACGGGCGAGTTGGAACTGCTCAAGCAGCAGGAAATCCCCAGCGGTTACGACCCCTCCAAATACAAGACGGAGCGCGTCACCGTGACCGCGCGCGACGGCACGAAAATCCCCGTCAGCATCGTGATGCGCAAGGATCGTCCGGCTGGCGCCGGGCCGCTGCATCTCTATGCCTATGGCGCCTATGGCTATGCCGTGCCGCCGGGCTTTTCGACCTCGCGCCTCAGCCTGGTCGATCGCGGTTTCGCCTATGCCATCGCGCATATTCGTGGCGGCGACGATCTTGGGCGCAACTGGTATCTGCAGGGCAAGCTTAACGAGCGTGAAAACACCTTCAACGACTTTGTCGATGCGGCGAAGGGGCTGATCGATCTGGGCTATACCAAGAAGGGCAAGGTCACCGCGAGCGGCGGTTCGGCGGGCGGCGAGCTGATGGGCGTGATCGTCAACACCAACCCCGATCTGTGGGGCGCGGTGGTGGCCCATGTGCCCTTCGTCGATGTGCTCAACACCATGCTCAACAAGGATCTGCCGCTGACGCCCGGCGAATGGCAGGAATGGGGCAACCCCATCGAAAGCAAGCAGGCCTTCGCCAATATCCTGAGCTACAGCCCCTACGATCAGGTGGCGGCGCAGGATTATCCCCCGATGCTCATCACCGGCGGTCTCAACGATCCGCGCGTGACCTATTGGGAACCGGCCAAGTGGACCGCCAAGCTGCGCGAACTGAAAACCGACGACAACGAATTGCTGATGAAGATCAATATGGGCGCCGGGCATGGCGGCAAATCCGGTCGCTTCGCCTCGCTTTACGAGGTGGCGGAGGAATATGCCTTCATCCTGTGGCAGATGGGCATGACGGAATAGGCGCGTGACTGCGGCCTTCGAAAAGACCTTCACCGCCGAGGCGCGGCACATCGACGAGATGGGCCACGTCAACAATGCGGTCTGGGTGCAATGGGTGCAGGATATGGCCACCGCGCATTGGCAGGCGGTGGCCGATCCGGCGCATATTGCCGAGTTCGTGTGGCTCGTGGTGCGCCACGAGATCGATTATCGCGGCAATATCGAACAGGGCGATCGGGTCACCGGTCGCACCTGGATCGAAGGTGCGCCGCGCGGTGCGAAATCGGTGCGCCGCGTGGATTTCAGCGCGCCCGATGGCAAGGTGATCGTCAGCGCGGCGACGACCTGGGCCATGCTGCACCGTGAAAGCGGGCGGCTGGCGCGCGTGCGTCCCGAGGTGCTTACCGGGTTCCTATCGAGATCACCCATTTAAAGAATCCCGGCCTCCGAGACCAGTGCTCAGGCGGTGACGGCGGTTGTGCCTTCGGAGACGAACAATGAGAGGCGCTCCTTTACCACTCGGTCACGGCCAGCGCATTTCGCGTCGTAAAGCAGCTTGTCGGCGCGCGAATAGAGACTGGCAAAGTCGATCTCCAATTCGTTCGCGAGGGCCGAGAAATCGACCAGCCCCATGCTGGCGGTTACAGGATTGTCGAGCTCTTCCATCTCGGACAGGAGATGTGTGGTGACTGCACGGCGGCGCTCCTCGGCATTGCTTGCGGCATCATCGCCACGCAGAAGCAGCAGGAATTCCTCCCCGCCGATGCGAAATGCGGCAATATCCTTCTCGTTCTCGCCTTCGCGCAACACCGACGCAACGCGTTGCAGGACTTCGTCACCGACTGGGTGACCATGCATGTCGTTGATCGACTTGAAGAAATCGATATCGATGAGCGCCATTGTATCAAACCCGTCGGCAACCATGGTTTCGAATCGTGCCGACAGCGCGCGCCTGTTCGCCATGCCAGTCAACTGGTCGCGCTCGCTTAGCGCCTCAAGCATCTTGGCCTCGTTCACTGCGTGATCGCGCTGACGCCGGATGATCATGAAGCGATCGGCCACTGCCACTGTCGTGGCGATGACCTCGATCAGAAGCAACGAGCTGTGAAGAACCACATTCTCGACGAGTACCATCGATCCGAGAAAAACGAGCGAGAATATCTGTAAGGGCAGGAAGGAGGCAAAGGGAGCGAGACCTAGGACGAGATATTTCGCAGTATTGCTGCCACGTTGCCACGCGACCGCCAGAACGTAGAAATAGGATCCGAAACCGATCAGAGCGATCAAAAGATAGATGATTTCGAGCACCAGATTGCTCACTCCAAGCAAATCCAGCGCGCTCAATCCGACATTAATCGCGGCCAGAGCGAGGGCGATACGCAGAATTGTGCGATGTTTTGGATCGATATATTCCGGCTTAACAAAACTGTTTGCGAACATGATGATCGTCAGCAGCATGAAATCGATGCTGAGATATTCGATCATCAGCTCAGTCTGTAGCGAGACGAGGCCGGTGAGCGCCGTCAAGCCGGAGGCGGTCGCACTTTGCGCCACAGCGGTGAGACAGAACAGGGCGTGATAGAGCGGGAAAGGCTGGCGCAGGACGCGATAGTAGATGAGATCGAATATGATCGGCGCGAACAGTATCGCGCAGATCATCGCGGCGAATATATGCACCCACCCCGCCACCAATACGACCGATGGCCGATCGTTCAACGAGGCCTCGACAAAGGCGTAAGGGTAATCGCTGCCGTCGACCGTCACCACGATGGCTTCGAGCGGTGTGGAAGACTCAGGTAATTGCGCTATTGAACGCGAGCTGGATATGCCGAGCTGCAAGTCCCTTTGAGCCAGGCTTTGCGATACCGCGCTGCCATCACGCCCGATGGCGGAGATCGAAAGGGTTCCGAACGCGTTCCGCTCGAATTCGAAGTAGCGGGGGTTTGCTTGCGCGGAAGGGCGATCGGTCAAGTCCAGGCGGATGATGTGGCGTTCGGCATCAAAATCAATATCGCCATCGCTGCAGTTCCAGCCCCCGGGATCGTCGACCAGACCGGCATAGGATATCGTTTTCGGCCCGGAACTGTGGCAAATCGATCCCGGCGCAAAACCCGATTGCGCCACCACCACGCCAGGCAAACCAACCGCTACCGCGAAGAATGCGGCCAAGAAAAGCTGCCGGGCTTGCAGCCAGACGACGCGAGGGATGCGTTTCACGCACTCACGATAAAGCCAAAGCGTTAACGCCGCTTATATCATGGTGACCATGAATTACCGGGTGAGCTCCGCCACCGGTCGATAGTCGTAGCCAAGTTCGCTGGCGACCGCTTCATAGGTTACTTCGCCTTTGTGAACATTCAGCCCTTCGGCCAGATGCGGGTCGGCCGACAACGCGTCTTTCCAGCCCATGCGCGCAATGCGCAGGGCGTGGGGCAGGGTGACGTTGTTGAGCGCATAGGTGCTGGTGCGTGCGACCGCGCCAGGCATATTGGCGACGCAATAATGCACCACGTCGTCGATCACATAGGTCGGCTCTGCATGGGTCGTCGGGCGCGAGGTTTCGAAGCAGCCACCCTGGTCGATCGCCACGTCCACCAGCACGCTGCCCGGCTTCATGCATTTGAGCATGTCGCGCGTGACCAGCTTGGGCGCCGCCGCGCCGGGGATCAGTACCGCGCCAATGATGAGGTCGGCTTCGCACACCGCTTCTTCCAGATTGGCCTTGTTGGAAAAGCGGGTGGAGGCGCGCGCTTCGAAATGCGTGCCGACTTTCTCCAGCACTTCGGGATCACGGTCGAGAATGGTCACATCCGCGCCCAGGCCAACGGCCATCTGCGCCGCGTTGAAGCCAACCACGCCGCCGCCGATCACGGTGACCTTGCCCGGCATCACGCCCGGCACACCGCCCAGCAGCACGCCGCGCCCGCCATGCGCCTTTTCGAGCGCGGTGGCCCCGGCCTGCACGCTCATGCGCCCGGCAACCTGGCTCATCGGTTTCAGAAGCGGCAGCTGGCCGCGCGGCCCGGTGACGGTTTCATAGGCAATGGCGGTGACGCCGCTATCGACCAGATCCTTCGTCTGTTCGGGATCGGGCGCAAGGTGGAGGTAGGTATAGAGGATCTGACCTTCACGCAGCTTGGCGCGTTCGACCGCCTGCGGCTCCTTGACCTTCACCACCATTTCGCATTCGGCGAAGATCGAATCCGGCCCATCGACGATTGTGGCGCCTGCGCCCTTATATTCCTCGTCACTCGCGCCGATGCCGGCGCCCGCGCCGCTCTCGATCCACACTTCATTGCCTTGGTGAACAAGTTCGCGTGCGCTCTCCGGCGTCAGGCCGACGCGGTATTCGTGGTTCTTGATTTCAGCTGGGCAACCGACGCGCATGATATGTCTCCTCAATTTGCGTCCTTTTAACGACATCCGGTCGAGAAGTTTTGCCTCATTTGGGTTGTCTGAAGCGTTAATCCGGTTATCATTCCCGATTTAGATCGATATAACGAAATAAATTCCCTTGGACCGCACCGATATTCGCCTGCTCGAAGCGCTTCAGCGCGACTCCACCCAGTCGATCGCCAAGCTGGCGGACCATGCGGCGCTGTCCACCTCCGCCTGTCATCGCCGCATTCGCGCGCTGGAGGCGGCGGGTATCATCGCAGGCTATGGCGCGCGGCTCGATCCGCAGCGGCTGGGCCTGACGCTGGTGGTGTTCGTCGAGATCACGCTGACCAGCCAGAGCCGCGAGGCGATGGACCGATTCGAAGAGGTTGTGTGCGATTTCGACGACATCCTCGATTGCCATCTGATGTCGGGCAATGCCGATTATCTCTTGCGTGTCGCCGCCGCCGACCTCGCGCAGTTCGACGCGATCCACCGCGATTGCCTGGCGCGGCTGCCGGGGGTTTCCTCGATGCGGTCGAGCTTTTCGATCCGCAATATCAAGAGCTGGCGCGGCTATCCGATCGCGCGCTAAACCGACGCTCCTGCAAACGGCGGCCTACATCGGGTTGCCGTCGCGGTCGCGGAAGATTTCGCGGCGGCCGACATGGTCGGCGGGACCGACCAGCCCTTCGCCCTCCATCCGCTCGATCCACTTCGCCGCAGTGTTGTAGCCGACACCCATCTGGCGCTGGAGCCATGAGCCGCTGGCCTTCTGGTTCTCGAACACGACCTGGCAGGCCTGGCGGTATCTGCGCTCGTCGGGATCGTCGCTGGCGGTAAACTCGTCCTCAAAGGAAAAGCCACCATCTTCCGGTTCTTCGGTCACCGCATCGACGTAATCGGGCTTGCCCTGCGCGCGCCAGTGTTCGGTCACCCGCTCGACCTCCTCGTCGGAGACGAAGGGGCCGTGCACGCGGATCATCGCGCCGGTATTGGGCTTGTAGAGCATGTCGCCCTTGCCCAGCAGCTGCTCGCTGCCCTGTTCGCCCAGGATCGTGCGGCTGTCGATGCGGCTGGTGACCTTGAAGCTGATGCGGGTCGGCAAATTGGCCTTGATGACGCCGGTGATGACATCGACGCTGGGGCGCTGTGTTGCCATGATGAGGTGGATGCCAGCTGCGCGGCTTTTCTGACTGAGCCGCTGAATCAGCACCTCGATTTCCTTGCCGACGGTGACCATGAGGTCGGCCAGCTCGTCCACGATCAGCACGATCTGCGGCAGAACCTCGTAATCGAGCTGCTCTTCCTCGTAGATTTCCTCGCCCGTTTCGGGGTCGAAGCCGGTCTGCACCCGGCGACCCAGCGGCTTGCCCTTGGCAATCGCGGCGCGCACCTTGTCGTTGAAGGAGTTGATGTTGCGCGAATTGATGCTCGACATCATGCGATAGCGCTTCTCCATCTCCTCCACCGCCCATTTCAGCGCGCGGACCGATTTGTGCGGTTCGGTCACGACGGGGCTGAGAAGGTGGGGCACATCCTCATAGATGCTGAGTTCGAGCACCTTGGGATCGATCAGGATCAAGCGGCACTCTTCCGGCGTGAAGCGATAGAGCAGGCTTAAGAGGATGGCGTTGAGCCCCACCGACTTACCCGAACCGGTCGTGCCCGCCACCAGCAGGTGAGGCATGGAAGCAAGGTCGGCAATAATCGGCTCGCCCGCGATATCCTTGCCCAGGATGATCGGCAGATTGCCCTTGTGCTCGGCAAAATCGGCGCTGGCGGCCAATTCGCGATAGCTGACCATCTGGCGCTGGGCGTTGGGCAGTTCGATGCCCATCACCGTGCGGCCCGGAATGGGCGAGACGCGCGCGCTGATCGCACTCATATTGCGGGCGATGTCTTCGGCCAGGCCGACCACGCGGCTGGCCTTGATGCCGGGGGCAGGCTCCAGCTCGTACATCGTCACCACCGGCCCCGCACGCACCGCGGTGATCTCGCCCTTCACGTTGAAATCGTCGAGCACGTTTTCGAGCAGGCGCGCATTGCGCTCGAGCGCCATCTTGTCGAGCTTCACGCCCGTATCGGCGGGCTGTTCGGCCAGCAGATCGAGGCTGGGCAGGTCGTAATCGGCGAACATGTCGCGCTGCTTCGCCTTGGCCGGTTCGGCCTTGCGGGGCGCGGCGGTGGGGTCGGGAATGTCCGGCGCCCGGCGCGGCGTTACTTCGGCATCCTTTCGAGTCTCGGCAGCTTTTTCCGCGCGTTCCACGGTCTTTTCGCGTTTGGGGATCGGCACGAGATCGCGCCCCGGAAGCGATACCGGCATACGCTTGAGGAAATTGGGCAGCGTCAGCAATTGCCGCCAGTCGATGGCAAAAACCCGTGTGACCAGCGCCAGTCCGCCGCCCAGCCCAGCCAGCGTCAGTAGCCCGGAAATCCAGCCCTTCCCGCCCTCGGGAAACAGGCCCGCGACCGCTTCGATACCGCCTGCGCCCAAGAGGCCGGCGAGCCCGCCAAGCCCCGCCGGAAGCGACCAGCTGGCCGCGTCGGTGATCATCGACAGCACCGTGCCCAGCAGCACGATGGCAAGCAGCAACATCGCAAAGGGCGTCCACCAGCGGCCTTCGTACTCCTCGTCGGTCTCGACCTCGCGCCACAATTTGCGCGCCGAAATATACAGCAGCGGCAGCAGGAGCAGACCCGGCCAGCCGAGCATGGTCAGCACACGGTCCGACGCCCAGGCCCCGCTCGCCCCCATCCAGTTGCGCAGATCGTCGCCCGATGCCGCGGTGGAGGGGCTGGGGTCGGTCTGGGTGTAGCTGACCAGCGACAGCGCGAGGAACAGCAGCAGCAGAAACAGCGTGCCTGCGCCGATCATGCTGGCGGCGCGGTGCAGCGAACGGCGAAACGCCGCCCGCCAGTCGGTCGTGGTCATTGCGCGCGAAGCCATGTGCGCGTCCCTCCTGCAAGAATGTGCGGCAGTATGAATCCTCCGCGAGTCCCCCGTCAAGCAGAGAGAGGCGAAGCGAGGCCATCGATCGCGCCCCAGCGGGGGCAGTCGAGCTGTGTTGCGCGGGCGTGGGTCATCCCGCCAAGTGCGATGACGGGCATGAGCGCCTGTTGCGCGAGAACGCTGAAACCCATTGCGCCCAAGGTCGTCGCGCCAGGGTGCGAGGCGGTGGCGAAAACGGGCGAGAGGAACACCCCGTCGACCTGCGCGCGGTTGGCGGCCTGCAATTCATCGCCGTTGTGCGCGGTGGCAAGGCGGATCAGGTCCACGCACGGTTCAAGCGAGGCGGCGCCGTAAACGCCATCCGCACCCCAATCCTTCGCGACACTTTGTGTATCGGACAGGATTACGCGATGGCCCGCGTTGCGGGCGATTGCGGCGAGCGTGTCGAACCGCTCCCGCCGGGCCGCACCTTCAAGATGGTAGTGGCGAAAGACGAGGGCAGAGCTTGTCGGAAGCTCTTCCAGCGCGGAAGGCAGCCACGCATCGTTGCGGCGGTCGGAGAACAGCCAGAGCATCGGAAGGGGCGGGGAAGCGCACGCCGCCTTGCGGATCGGGTTTTCGGTCGGGGGCTGGCGCTCGGTCACGCGGGCGTTATAGCGCGCAGCCGATGGATAGCGAACTCACTCCGCTCGAAGAGGTCGAGGCCGAGATCGGCCAGGCCTGCCGTATTGCCCAGCGCCAGCGCGACAGCGTCACGCTGATCGCGGTGAGCAAGACCCACCCGGCCGAGGCAATCGAGCCGCTGCTGGCACAGGGCCAGCGGACCTTTGGCGAAAACCGCGTGCAGGAAGCGCAGGAAAAATGGCCCGCCCTGCGCGAGCAATATCCCGATGCGCAGCTGCACCTCATCGGCCAGCTGCAATCGAACAAGGCGGAGGATGCGGTTGCGCTGTTCGATGCGATCCATTCGCTCGACCGGCCCAGCCTGATCACCGCGCTCGCCAAGGCAATGGACAAGGCGGGCCGGCAGGTTCCCTGCTTCGTGCAGGTCAATATCGGCGAGGAAGATCAGAAGGGCGGTTGCCTGCCCGCCGACCTGCCCGCCCTGCTGGAACAGGCGCGCGAGGCGGATATTCCGCTGGCCGGGCTGATGTGCATTCCGCCCTTCGATATCGAGCCAGCGCCGTTCTTCGCCTTTCTCGACAAGCTGGCGCGCGATAACGGGATCGACGGGCTGAGCATGGGGATGAGCGGCGATTATCGGACCGCCATCATGCTCGGTGCGACCCATGTGCGTGTGGGCACGGCGCTGTTTGGCAAGCGCGGGGCGTAAGCACTTTTCATCCGCCCCATTCACGCGCGGGGGTGCGATCTTCCTGGTGGAAACAAAAAGGGGCGCCCGTCGAAGGCGCCCCTTTCGTTTGTTAGCCAATTGCGAACGATCAGAATTCGAAGACACCTTCGACGCCGATCTGGCGGCCCTTGGACAGGGGCGAAAACGTGCCTGCTCCCGGGAAGTTGTCGAACGGACGGTTGACCCCGTTCGACAGCGGGCCACCGAAGGGCAGCTGCGTGTCGCCGCCGACCTGCACTTCGTCGAACAGGTTCTTGCCGAAGACCGACAGGCTCAGCCCGTCGACCGGCGTGTTCCAGGTGATGTTCGCATCGAGGTTCGCCGAATCCTGGATCCAGCCCAGATTGCTGTCGGTGTAAGCAAACTCGTCGCGATACTGGAGGTTGATGCGGCTCACGATGTTGCTGGAGCCGAGGTCCAGTTCGTGGATGAATCCGACACCCCAGGTCATTTTCGGCACGCGAGGCAGGCGCAGCGCCAGATCGGCGTCGTCGATCGTGCCATCGCCCGAAATGTCGAAGAACACTTCGTCATAGCTGGCATCGATCAGGCCGAGATTGGCGGTGAACAGCAGCGCATCCGACAGGCGCACCCGGCCTTCGGCTTCGAAACCGTAGATCGAAGCGTCTGCGGTGTTGAAGATCGACTGCGCAACACCGGCGGTGGCCGATGCCTGGTTCACTTCGCGCTGCATGTCGGCGATGTCGGTGTAATATGCCGCCAGGTTCAGCGTCAGCGCGCCGTCCGCCGTGCGGAACTTGCCGCCGATTTCGTAATTGTCGACCTTTTCCTCGCCGAAGGAGAACGTGCCGGTCGCAGCGGCAATCGCTTCGATCGCGCCGGGCGAGGTGATGCGGAAATTGTAGCCGCCCGAACGGTAGCCACGCGACCAGTGGGCGTAGATCTGGCTGTCGAGCCATTCATACTGGAGGCCGAGCTTCGGCGACCAGTTGGTCCATTTGTTCGAATCGGTGAAGCCGTTGTTTTCCGGCGTGGCGACCGTCGTGCCCGGATTGAAGATCGGGGCCAGCGCATCGACCGTGCTGAGCGGGTTGATACCCGTGGTCGGGCAGGTCCCGTCAACGACCGAACAGGGCGTACGCGGGCGGACATAGGTGACCGCTGCGTCTTTCTTTTCCTCGCTCCAGCGGATGCCGGCGATGATGGACAGCGCGTCGGTCAGGTTGATCTGGGCATTGGCGAAAGCGCCCAGCACCTGGTGATCCTGGCGGCCCCCGCCATAGGAGGACAGGCCCGATGCCGCGATGACCGGGGCGATATCGCGCACTTCGGTATAGGCGATGTTCTGGTCGAACCAGAAACCGCCCAGTGTCAGGTCGAAACCGGGGCCGGACAGGGCGTAGCGCAGTTCGTTGGAGAACTGTTCCTGCGCGGTTGTCGTATTGGAATGGAAGATGAAGACCGGCAGGCTGTCGATGTCGCCATCGGTATAGGAATCGTAGCTGCGCCAGCCGAAGATGTTGGTCAGCGTGCCCGGCCCGATGTCGAGTTCAGCCGTGACCGAGCCGGTCCAGATTTCGTTGTCGTAGCGTCCGCGATTGTCGATTGCGAAATCGAAGCTGTCGCGCTGGAAAGTGCCGCGGTTCTGGCCGGCCGGGCCATCGCCATCGCTTTCGAAATAGTCGAGCTTGCCGGTCACCGTCAGGTCGCCGAAACGCCCTTCGAGCGCGCCGCGCAGGATCAGCGTGTCGGCCTTGCCATGCTTCGATCCGTCGAAGCTGTTGATGAAGTACCCTTCGTCGCTGTTGTGATAGGCGCCGAGTTTGAACAGCAGCGTGTCTTCCACGATCGGGCCCGAAACCACGCCGCTGACCGAATAGTTCGAGCCTCCACGACCGCCATCGACCCACGGGCCGTCGACCGATGCGCGCACCTTGCCGGTGAAATAATCGGTCGGGTTGCCGGTGTTCAGCAGCACTGCGCCGCCGGTGACGTTGCGACCGAACAGCACGCCCTGCGGCCCGCGCAGGATTTCGACGCTTTCAAGGTCGAACAGGTCGAACACGACGCCTGCATTGAGGCCCAGATACACGCCATCGACGAACACGCCGACGGTCGGGTCGATGCTGGGGATCGAGGAGTTGATGCCCAGACCGCGGATCGAGAAGTTCGCCTGGCCGCGGCTCGTGCCGACCTGGTCGAGGCTGACATTGGGGGCGGAATAGGTCAGCGACTGGACGTCACGCACCTTGAGCGCTTCGAGGCTTTCGGCGTTGAACGCGGTGACGGCCAGCGGCACATCCTGCACGTTTTCCGCGTTGCGCGTCTTGGTCCCGGTGACGACGATCGTGTCGAGCGAGCCGATCGCGCCGCTGTCCTTTTCGGCGGTTTCTTCCTGTGCATCGGCATCCTGCGCAAATGCGATCTGGGGGGAAAGGGCTGCGCCGGCGCCGAGCAGGGCGATCACACGCAACGAAGCGAAGGAAGACTTCATGGCTGTTCCTCTGGAAACTGATTTATAGGGGATGCGCGCGCAATAACGCCGTGTCCCGAAACTGCAACACCTGACGCTCGTCCGCGGGCCTCAGGCGTCTTCGAGTTTTTCCTGCATCGCGTCGCTGGCCGCTTCGACCAAAGCCGTCTCGATCCGGTTGAGCCGCTCTTCCCCGGTCACCTTCCCGCCGGTGAGGTCGGTGACATAGAAGATATCCGCCGCTCGCTCGCCATAGGCGGTGACATGTGCGGACTGCACCACCAGCGCTTCCTCGAACAGCGCGCGCGACAACCTGTTCAGCAGCGCGGGGCGGTCGCGTGCGTTGACTTCGATCACGGTGAAGCGGTTCGATGCCTTGTTGTCGAACAGAACCCGCGGCGAGACATCGAACGCCTTGGAACGATCATGCGGCAGCGGCCGCTGCGCCAAGCGCGGGACCAGATCGATACGGTTGGCCAGCGCATCGCCGATGGAGGTTTCGATCCGCCTGAGCTGGTCGGGTTCCATGAAAGGCTGGCCATGCGGGTTCTGGACGAGAAAATTATCCAGCGCCCAGCCTTCGCGCGTGGTGTGGATGCGGGCGTCGATGATGTTCGCGCCCGCCAGATGGATGCCGCCGGCAATACGATAGAACAGGCCGGGATGGTCGGCTGCGATTACGGTAACGAGGGTTGCCCCGCGCGCCTCGTAATATTCGCAGTGCACCGACAGTTCGCGCTGCTCGTCACGGGCGGCGGCGAAATGGGCGAGGTTGAGCGCGACGATATCGTCCGGTTCGGCAACCCAGTACGCATCGCCCATCGTCTTGCCGAAGCGTTCGACCAGTTCCGCGCGTTCGCCCAGCAACGCGGCGACCGCCTGTTGTTTGGCGGCGACGCGTTCCTTGCGGCCATGGCGCATATGGCCAAGCCGCAGCCGTTCCTGGGCGCTGTCGTACAATTCGCCGAGCAGCTGCCCCTTCCAGCTGTTCCATGTTCCCGGCCCGACCGCGCGGATATCGACCGAGGTGAGGATGGCGAGATGGCGCAGCCGCTCGAGGCTTTGCACCTTGCCGACGAAATCTTCGATCGTCTTGGGATCGGTCAGGTCGCGTTTGAAGGCGGTCGCGCTCATCAAGAGGTGCTCGCGCACCAGCCAGGCGACCAGCTCGGTTTCCTTGCGCGTCAGGCCGAAGCGCGGGCAGAGTTCTTCCGCGACTTCCGCGCCAAGGATCGAATGGTCCCCGCCACGCCCCTTGGCGATATCGTGCAGCAATGCGGCGACATAGGCGACCCGGCGGCTGTCGACGCGGTGGATCAGCCGGGTGGAACGCGGATGGTCCCCTTCCAGCAATCCCTTTTCGATCTGAGACAGGAAGCCGATGGCGCGGATGGTGTGTTCATCCACCGTATAGTGGTGGTACATGTTGAACTGCATCTGCGCGTTGACCTTGCCGAAATCGGGCACGAAGCGCCCGAAGACGCCCGCCTCGTTCATCCAGCGCAGGGCGGTTTCAGGGTCGTTGCGCCCGGCCAGCAGGTCGAGGAACAGCGCATTGGCGCGCGGATCTTCGCGCATCGCATTGTCGATCAGCGTCGCATCGCGATTGGCCTGGCGCATCGTTTCGGGATGCACTTCCAGCTCTTCCGCTTCGGCGAGCTGGAAAACCTCGATCAGCCGCACCGGATCGTTGCGGAACCAGTCGTCGCTGGGTGCGGCGATGCGGCCGCCGTGCACGCGGTATCCTTTCACGATACGCGGTTTCGGTTTGAACCCGGCGAAGAAACCGCGTCGGTTGCTTTTCTCCGCAAACTCCTCGTCGATATGGGCGAGGAACACGCCGGTCAGGCTGCCGACCCGCTTCGCCTGCAGGAAATACATCTGCATGAACCGTTCGACCGCCGGTTTTCCGGGGCGGTCGGCATAGTGCATCCGCTCTGCGATCTGGCGCTGGAAATCGAAGGTCAGCCGGTCTTCGGCCCGTCCGGTAACGGTGTGGAGGTGGCAGCGTACGGCCAGCAGGAACCGTTCGGCCCGGCGAAAGCTCGCATATTCGGCCGGCGTGAACAGGCCCCTGTCCACCAGTTCGGACGCCGTGCCCACCTTGTGGATGTATTTGCCGATCCAGTAGAGCGTCTGCAGATCGCGCAGGCCCCCTTTGCCTTCCTTGATATTGGGTTCGACGACATACCGGCTGTCGCCCATCCGCTTGTGCCGCGCATTGCGCTCGGCCAGCTTCTCGATCACGAATTGCCGTTCGGTCCCGCGCACGATTTCGCGCCAGAACCGGGCGGACGTCTCGTCATAAAGATCCTGATCGCCCCACAGATATCGCCCTTCGAGCAGGGCGGTGCGGATGGTGAGATCTTCCTTCGCCATGCGCATCGTATCATCGATGGTGCGGCTGGAATGGCCGACCTTCAGGCCGAGATCCCACAGCAGATACAGGATCGCCTCGATCACCTGCTCGCACCATGGCGTGCCGCGGCGCGGCGTAAGGAAGGCGATATCGACATCGGAATGCGGCGCCATCTCCTCGCGCCCGTAACCGCCCACGGCCAGGATGCAGAGGCGTTCTGCCTGCGTGCGATTGCCGAGCGGGTAGAGATGCCCGGTCACATGATCGAAAATGACCCGGACAAGCTGGTCGATCAGGAATGCGTGCCCGCCGGTGATTTCGTGTCCTGCCGAAGGTTTTGCCTCCAGCCGCCGTGCCAGTTCTTCACGCCCGTTTTGCAGCGCAGTTTTCAGCGCGGCGACAATCTTGGGCCTTGCGCCTTCGCCTTCCGCATCGGCCAGCGCAGCGACTTCGGCGGCGAGCTTGCGCCGGTCGACAATCGCACGCTGGCTGGGGATGCGGATCGAACTCACGCGTCGGCGAAGTCCTTGGCATAGGCCGCGCGCACGGCGCGCTTGTCGACCTTCTGCGTGCCGAGCCGCGGCAGCTTCTCGCTCGCCTGCCAAATATGGGCGGGCTGCTTGAAGGGCGCAATCGCATCGGCGAGGAATTCGCGCAGGCCTTCGGCACTCAGCGTGCTGCCCGGCTTGGCGAGGAACACCGCTGCCGGGATCTCGCCATAGCGCTCGTCAGGCAGACCGAAGACGGAACATTCGGCCACTTCGTCATGGCTGTAGATCGCATCTTCCACCTCGATGCAGGTGATGTTCTCACCGCCGCGGATGATGATGTCCTTCTTGCGGTCGACGATAAACAGGTATCCATCCTCGTCCAGCCGGCCAAGGTCGCCGGTGCGGAAATACATATCGTCGGTGAAGGCTTCCTCGGTCGCGCTGTCATTGTTCCAGTAGCCGAGGAAATTGCACACGCTGCGCATGCACACTTCGCCGATCTCGCCCTGGGCGACGGGGTTGCCGTCATCGTCGAGGATCGCAAGATCGACCAGCGGGCGGCTGGGCTTGCCGGTGCTGAGCGGCTTGGCGAGGTAGTTTTCGTTGAAATTGCCGCAGCCTACCCCGTTGGTTTCGGTCAGGCCATAGCCCAGCAGCGGGTTGCCGGTGGGGAACGCTTCCTTGATCTTGGTGACGTGTTCGGCCGGGCGCGGTGCGCCGCCCGCAGCAAAGCCGGAACAGCTCGATACGTCGAACTTTTCCCGTTCCGGGTGGGTGGCCATTTCATAGGTCATCAGTGGCACGCCCGCGAAATAGCTGACCTTTTCCGCCTCGATCAGGCGCAGCGCCTCACCCGCATCCCATTTCGGCATCAGCACGATCTTGCGGCCGAGCGCGAAGCTCTGGAGGAACAGCGGCACTTCGCCGGTGACATGGAACAGCGGCACGGCCAGCAGGGCGCAGGCCTGGCTGGTCGGCGCATCGCCGGTGGAGTCGAGATAGGTAAACGCCATCAGCGATTGCAGCGCGTAGCTCATCGAACCGTGCACCACGCCGCGGTGATCGGAATAGGCCCCCTTGGACCGCCCGGTCGAACCGGAGGTATAGAGAATGGTGGCGAGATCGTCGGGCCCCAGGTCGAGGAACATGCGTTCGCCCGGGTCGGCCCAGACATTGGCCAGCCCTTCGGCGGGCGCGTTGCCGTGGCTGAACAGCACGATTTTCGCGCCGTGATCGATGTCTTCGAGGCGCGCGGCGCGTTGCCGATCGGCGAAGACGATTTCCGCCTCGACCAGACTGATCTGGTCACCCAGTTCATCGCCATTGGAAAAACCGTTCAGCAATGTCGCGCAGCCGCCGGCCATCAGGACGCCCATATAAAGGACGATCCAGTTGGCCGAATTGCGCGCGGCGATGGCCACGCGGTCGCCCTTGTCCACGCCGTGATCATCGACAAGCGCAGCGGCGACATGGCGGGCGGCGTGGAACGCTTCGCCGAACGTCAGGCGCACATCGCCATCGACCAGGAATTCGGCATCCTTATGCTGGTTGCAGTAATGCGCGAAATAATGCGCCAGGCTGGGCGGCGCATTCTTGAGCTGCGGCATCGTGTTGCCGCTGCGTTCGAAATCGATCGTTTCGGCGGGGGCGCCGGGGGCGGTCAGCTTGTCCATGATCGCATCGAGCGTGGTGTCGAGCTGTGTCGGCATCGTGTGTTCAATCCTCTCCAATTCGCGCGCTCAGGCGTTTTCCCGCCCGGCACGTGTCCAATCGCAGGGTTTCCCCAAATTGCCTGCTATGCCAAGGATGCCCGCGCAGAATCGTGTCGCCCGCGTGCGGCATTCCATGACAATTCCCTAGGGGGATAAGACCTTGCTGTCACTACTTGCCGCGACCGGCGCTGCAGAGCCGATTCAATGGGCGGAACTGGGCCTCAGGCCCTACCTGTTCGAGATCGGCGGCTTTCAGCTGCGCTACTATTCGCTCGCCTATCTGGTGGGGCTGATTTTCGCCTATTGGCATCTGTCAAAGGCGATCAAGCAACCCGGCGCCCCCCTGGCGCAGCGGCACGCGGACGATCTTTTCTTCTACGGCACGCTTGGCGTTATCTTCGGCGGACGGCTGGGCTACGCGCTGTTCTACAAGCCCGAATTGCTGACCAGCCTCGACCTGTTCAAACTGTGGACCGGCGGGATGAGCTTCCATGGCGGCCTGATCGGCGTGGTGCTGGCGATCGTGTGGGTATCGTGGCGGGGCAAGCTCAACCTGTTGCGGGTATGCGACTATGTCTCGGTTGCGGTCCCGTTTGCCTATGCGCCGGGCCGCATCGCCAATTTCATCAATGGCGAATTGTGGGGCCGCCCGGTCGAAAGCGACGTGCCATGGGCGATGGTTTTCCCCGGTGGCGGCGATGTCGCGCGTCATCCCAGCCAGCTTTACCAGGCGGGCCTCGAAGGGGTGTTGCTGGGCGTGGTGATGATGGTGCTGTTCTGGAAAACCCCTGCGCGGTATCGCCCCGGCCTGCTGGTCGGCATCTTCACCGCCGGCATGGGGCTGGGCCGCGTGGTCAATGAGTATTTCCGCGCGCCGGACGAACATCTGACCCAGGTGGTGGTCGAAACCGGGCTGTCGCGCGGCCAGTGGCTGAGCCTGCCGATGGTGGCGCTGGGTTTGGCATTGGTGGCTTATGCCCTGATCCGTCCGCGTATCGGCAATGCGAAAGCGGCGGGCGAGCAGACCTCATCGGCGACGTGAGCGACCTTGGCGCGCGTTTCCGCCGCCTGATCCGCAATTATGGCCCGATGCCCGTCGCCCGCTTCATGGGTGAGAGCAACGCGCATTATTACGCCAGCCGCAACCCGCTGGGCGCGGCCGAGAGCGGTCGGACCGGCGGCGATTTCATCACTGCGCCCGAAATCAGCCAGATGTTCGGCGAGATGGCGGGGCTGTGGCTGGCCGATATCTGGCAGCGCGCCGGATCGCCTTCCAATGCCGCCTATGTGGAACTGGGGCCAGGGCGCGGCACGCTGGCGAAAGACGCGCTGCGGGTGCTGAAGGGACAGGGGCTGGAGCCGTCGGTGCATCTGGTCGAAGGGTCGCCGGCGCTACGCGAAATGCAGGGCGCGGCCGTGCCGCAGGCCCTGTTCCACGACGATCTTTCGACCCTGCCCGATGATGGCCCGCTGCTGCTGGTCGCAAACGAATTCCTCGACGCCCTGCCAATCCGCCAATTGGTGAAGACCGAAAGCGGCTGGCGCGAACGCATGATCGCGCTGGATGGCGAGGATTTCGTTTTCGCCGCCGGGCCGAACGCGATGGACGACGCCGTCCCGCCCGCCTTTGCCGATTGTCCGGTGGAATCCGTCATCGAGACATGTCCCGGCGCGGCAAGCGTGGTGGACGAGGTCGCGCGGCGCTTGGCGCAACAGGGCGGCGCGGCGGTCTTCATCGATTACGGACATCTGGAACCGCGCACTGGCTCCACCTTGCAGGCGGTCCGCGCGCACCGGAAAGTCGATGCACTGGCCATGCCTGGCGATGCGGACCTGACCGCGCATGTCGACTTTTCCGTTCTGGCGGAACGGGCCGCGAGCGCGGGCAATGCGGTGCATATGACAACGCAGGGCGCATGGCTCACCGCGCTCGGTATCGGCATGCGGGCACAAGCGCTCACCGCTGCCCATCCAGGTCGCGCGCAGGACATCGCGGCTGCGCATGACCGGCTGGTGGCCGATGGGGAAATGGGGACGCTGTTCAAGGTGGCGGCCTTTACCGGTCAAGGCTGGCCGGAGGGTGCAGGTTTCGTGTAGGCTGTGCTTCATGCCCTCGCCGGTGCGGCGGGGCTATCCGGTGAAAGGGCCGTACTGCCATGAAACGTCTCGCCATACCGCTCGCAGCGCTTGCCACGTTGATGTCCGCCCCGGCCATTGCCGCCGACCCGATCACCGGCCAGTGGAAAACCAAAGAAGGCGATTCCATCGTCACCATCGCGCGGTGCGGGCAGAGCTATTGCGGGCGGCTGACGCGATACCTCGTCATGCCGGAAGGCGGGTTGGACCAGCGCGACGTCAACAATCCCGATCCGGCCAAGCGCAAGCGCAAGCTGCTCGGCACGGCGCTCTTGTTCGGTTTTGTCGAGGATGGGGATGAATGGCGCGGGCGCATCTACGATCCGCGCAACGGCAAGACCTATCGATCCCTCCTGCGGCGCAAGAATGCCGGTACGCTGGAGGTGAAGGGCTGCATCGGTCCGTTCTGCCAGACACAGAACTGGTCGCGCGCGAACTAGGCTACAGGCCGATCCGCTCGGCCAGTTGCCGGGCGGCCTCTGCCGGGGTCAGCTTGTCGGTGTCCCGGTCGACCGCGAAATTGGCCTCGCGCATCGCCTCCACATCGATGGCCCCGATCAGCGGGCGCAGCGTGTCGACCAACTCCTCGTCCTGCGCCGCGCTCGGCCCCAGCAGGATCAGCGCGTCGTAGCTGGGCAGGGCTTCGCGCGGATCGTCGAGGATTTGCAAGCCATCAGCGGCAATCCGCCCGTCGGAGGTGTAGGCGCTGATCACATCCGCCTCGCCCGATTGCAGCGCATTGTACATGAAGGTGGGCGAGAAATTGCGTTCCTGGCGGAAGCGCAGGCCATAGGCATCGCGCACCGCGATCCATTCGGGCCGCTCGAAAAATTCAGGGTCGCCGCCCACCACCAGACGCGGGGCCACGGCGGCCAGATCGGCGAGGCTGGATACGGAAAGCCGATTGGCCGTGTCGCCGCGCATGGCAAAGCCATAGGCGTTTTCAAAGCCCAGCCTGCCCAGCACGAATGCGCCGCTCTGTTCGCGTTCCCACCGCACGATCTCTTCGTACATCGCCTCGCGCCCGGGATTGTCGCTGCGGCCAAGCTGGTTCGCCCACAGCGTGCCGGTATAATCGATGGAGATGTCGATGGCATCGGTGGCAACAGCGCTGTGCACCACCGCAGAACCGAGGCCGTCGCGATATTCCACGCTGTACCCGGCCGCCTCCAGCCTTTGCCCGATCAGCCGGGCCAGAACATATTGTTCGGAAAAGCCCTTCGCCCCGATCACGGCGTGTCGGGTGTTCGCCTCGCCGCCGAATTGCGCGCCAAGGGCGGCCCCTATTCCCAGCAAGACGGCAGCCAGCCCGCCGATCCACAAGGGTTTGCGGCGCCTGGCAAAGCCACGCTCGACCAGCCCCAACAACGCATCCGCGACCAGCGCCAGCGCGGCGCTGGCGATGCAACCGGCCAGAACCAGTTCCCAGTTCTGGGTCTGCAGCCCGGCAAAGATGGGATCGCCGAGGCTGGGCTGCCCGATGGTGGTCGCCAGGGTGGCCGCTCCGATGGTCCACACCGCCGCCGTGCGAATGCCTGCCATGACGAAGGGCGCGGCCAGGGGCGCTTCGACCAGCCGCAGGCGCTGCGCACGGCTCATCCCCACCCCGTCGGCAGCCTCCAGTATCTCCGGGTCGAGATTGACCAGAGCCGTCGTCGCATTGCGCAGGATCGGCAGCAGTGCATAGAGCGACAGCGCGAGAAAAGCCGGCAGGAAGCCCAGCGTCGGCAAATCAGGGCCGAACACCGCACGCAAACTAAGCAAGATGGGGAAGAACAGCGCGAGCAGCGCAAGCGCGGGGATCGTCTGAACGAGGCTTGCGAACCCCAGCGCCACACGCGCGACCGGCGGCGAGCGGCTGGCCCATACCGACAGCGGCAGGGCCAGTACCAGCGCCAGGGCAATGGCGCTGGCCGATAGCAACACATGCGCCGCCAACTGGTCACCAAGCGACAGGACTTTGTCCATCAGCCCGGTCATGCGACGTTGTCCCGCGCCATTTGGGCCAGCCGCTCGGCCTGTTCGCGCGGCACGGCCACCAGCCCCTGCGCGATCTCGCCCCCGCCGCCTGCCAGCAGGCTGGCCGGGGGTGCGTCGGCGACGATCTGCCCGGCATCCATCGTCCACACGCGGTCGGCGAGCAGCAGCGCCTCCGCCATATCGTGCGTGACCATGACAGTGGTGAGGCCAAGCCGGACGTGCAGCTCGCGCACCTTTTGCCCCAGCGAATCGCGCGTCACCGGATCGAGCGCGCCGAACGGTTCGTCCATCAGCAGGAAATGCGGCTCGTCCGCCAGTGCGCGGGCAACGCCGACACGCTGGCGCTGGCCGCCCGACAACGCTTCGGGCAGCCGGTCTGCCATGGCTGGTTCGAGTTCGACCAGCTCAAGCAATTCGGCGATCCGGCCCGGTTCCAGTTTCGTCCCGCTCAGGCGCGGTCCGATGCCGATATTTTCCGCAACGCTCATATGGGGGAACAGGCCGATGCCCTGGAAAACATAGCCAACCCTGCGGCGCAGCTGTGGCGGGGCCATTGCGGCAACATCCCGCCCTTCGAGGACCACCATGCCGCTATCGGGTTCGACCAGGCGATTGACGGTCTTGAGCAAGGTGGACTTGCCAGAGCCGGAAGCACCGACCAGCGCCACGAACTCACCAGCGGCGATATCGCCCGTCACACCGTCGATTGCGGTCACACCGCCATAGGTCTTGACGATATCGTGAAAGGCAAGTGCCGGTGGATTATTCGGCATCGGGAAAGCGATAATCGACCCTTTCGAGCCGTACGGTGCGCTGGGCATCGCTTTCAACGATCATGGCGCGTTCGCCGTCCATCCGCACCGGGGTCCAGCACATTGTCCCGGGATCTTCGACATCGGGCGTCAGGCAGATGCTGGCGTCGCCTTCGCTACGGGTCCACGTTCCGCTCTGCCACATTTCGCCATTCTTCAGGTCGCGATACGTGCCCTCTTCATCGAGATAGGTGGTGTAACGCGCGCCATCCTCGCCCACGACGCGCCATGCGGTGCGCAGGAACTTCTCCGGCGGATCGGGGCGGTTGCTTTCGGCAGGTTGCGCCGCCTCGGCCAATTGCGCGCCGGGTTCCCCCACCGCTTCTGCATCGGGGGCGGGGGAAGCTTCTTCTCCATCCGCCTGGGGCTGCGAACACGCGGCAAGGGCCAAGGCCAGGATGGGCGCGAATTTCAGCGTCACGGACATCTCCCGATAATGCGACAGGGCAATCGCTGCGACCCTATCAAGCTGCGCCCGGTTTGACGACCGCCTGCAAAAGGCGGCGTCAACCTTCGAGATTGGCGATTGGCAGGGCCAGTTCGACGACGAGGCCATCCGCGTCGAATTCGCGCGAGAAAGTTCCGCCCAGCTGCCCTTCGATAGCCAGGCGCAACATGCGCGAACCAAAGCCCTCGCCGCCGGACCCTGCATCGCCACACGGCAGCGATAACTCGCGCCAGACGATATAGACCTGGCCTGCCGCGTCATCTCGGTGCGTGGCGATTTCGATCCGTCCGTCTTCGCAGGACAACGCACCGTATTTGGCCGAATTGGTCGCCAGTTCGTGGAATACCAGCGCAATCGGGGTCGCCGCGCGCGTGCCGATGGCGCTGTCTTCCCCCATGATCGCGATGCGTTTGCCGCTTTCGTCCTGATAGGGGGCCACAAGATCGTTAAGCAGGTGCTTCAGGCTTTCGCCCTGCCGCCCTTCCACTGGGCGGACATAATCGTGTGCGAGGCCCAGTGCCTTGATCGTACCGGCCAGATCCTTGGCAAATTCCGCGGCCTCGGGGCGCTGACGGGCCTTGATCGAAACCAGCCCGCCGATCACCGCAAAAATGTTCTTGATGCGGTGCGACAGCTCTTTGGCGAGCAGGTCGCGCGAATCGGACAGGTCACGGGTTTCGTCGATATCGGTGACCGTCCCGAACCAGCGCGAAATCCGCCCGTCGCTGCCGACCATTGGCAGCGCGCGACTGATGACCCAGCGCCATTCGCCATCCTTGCGCTTCATGCGAAACTGGCTCTCGAAGGCATGCGCCTGCGCCAGCGCAGCGTCCCAGCGGGCCAACGCGTCGTCGACGTCTTCCGGATGGATCAGCGGACGCCAGCCGTCGGCGCTTTCGGGGCCGGACTTGCCGGTAAATTCATCCCACCGCTTGTTGTAGAAATCGAAGCTGAGCTCGGTGTCGCAGGAATAGGCCATGTCCGGCATATTGTCGGCCAGAAGGCGGAATTTCTGCTGGTTGTCGCGCGAGGCCCGGCGCGCTTCGAGCCGCCGCATCACCCCTTCGGCAAGCAGGCTCAGCCCTTCGAGCTGCAGGTCGGACAGGCCATCGGGGCGCGGCTCTGTATCGATGACGCACAGCGCACCCAGCGGCGCGCCTTCGGCGGATACCAGCGGCGCACCGGCGTAGAAGCGGATATGCGGCGGCCCGGTGACCAGCGCATTGTCGACGAAGCGCGGATCGCTTTGCGCATCGGCAATGACCATCGGGCGCTTGTCCAGCATGGCATGGGCGCAGAAACTGACAGAGCGCGGGGTTTCGGTTTCATCGAGGCCGGTTCGACCGACAAATCGCTGACGCTGCGCCTCCACGATGCTGACCAGCGCAATGGGTGCATTGCAAAGCCGCGCGGCAAAGCCGGCAATTCGCTCGAGTTCTTCATCGCCATCGACATCGGCCAAACCATAGGAGCCGAGCACTTCGAGACGCTCGTCCTCTCCGCAAAGAGCGGGGTTGGGGCCATCTGCCGATGACCAGGGTGCAGGCGGGGTGAGAAACATAGCTTTGGTCGACAAGCCTCTAGGACCGTTTCCCCCACGCTGGCAATTACATAGGTGATACTTGACCGACAAGTTGCGGTTTGCGGGCGCGGGGCCGCTTCGCTATGCGCAGCCGCACGTCTTTCAGGAGCTTTTATGCGTGCCACCCCCGATTTCGATTTCCAGCTTGGTGAAAGCGCGGAGATGATCCGCGAAACCGTTGGCCGCTTCGCCGACGAACAGATCGCCCCGCTGGCCGAAAAGATCGACCGCGAGGATTATTTCCCGCGTGCGGAGCTGTGGGGGCAGATGGGCGAACTCGGGCTGCACGGCATCACTGTGGCCGAAGATGATGGCGGCCTGGGCCTGGGCTATCTGGAACATGTCATCGCGGTCGAAGAGGTCAGCCGCGCCAGCGCATCGCTGGGCCTTTCCTACGGCGCGCATTCCAACCTGTGCGTCAACCAGATCCGCCGCTGGGGCAATGACGATCAGAAGGCGAAATACCTGCCGGGTCTGATCTCGGGCGACCATGTCGGCAGCCTTGCCATGAGCGAGGCGGGCGCCGGGTCCGATGTCGTTTCGATGAAGCTGAAAGCCGAGGAAGTCGATGGCGGATACCGCCTCAACGGAACGAAATTCTGGATCACCAATGCGACTTATGCCGACACGCTGGTTGTTTACGCCAAGACCGACGGCAGCGCCGGTTCGCGTGGCATCACCGCCTTCCTGATCGAAAAGGACGATGAAGGGTTCTCCATCGGACAGAAGATCGAGAAAGTCGGCATGCGTGGCTCGCCCACGGCAGAACTGGTGTTCGACGATTGCGTCGTGCCCGAAGATCGCGTCATGGGCCCGCTCAATGGCGGCGTCGGCGTGCTGATGAGCGGGCTGGACTATGAGCGCGTGGTGCTCGCCGGGCTGCAACTCGGCATCATGCAGGCCTGCCTCGACACGGTCATCCCCTACCTTCGCGAGCGCACCCAGTTCGGCAAACCCATCGGCAGCTTCCAGCTGATGCAGGCCAAGGTTGCCGACATGTATGTCGCGCTGCAATCGGCCCGCGCCTATACCTATGCCGTGGCCAAGAGCTGCGATGCGGGCCACACGACCCGCTTCGATGCGGCGGGCGCGATCCTGCTGGCATCGGAAAATGCCTTCCGCGTGGCCGCCGAAAGCGTGCAGGCGCTGGGCGGCGCGGGCTACACGCTCGACTGGCCGGTCGAACGCTATATGCGCGATGCCAAGCTGCTGGATATCGGCGCGGGTACGAACGAAATCCGCCGCATGCTGATCGGGCGCGAGCTGATCGGGGCGGCGGGATGAGCGCCGACGAAGATTACGTCTACGACGAGGAAAGCGGCGAGTGGATGCCCGCATCCGAACTGGCGGCAAAGCAGGCGGCGGCTGACCATGTCGAAGTCCGCGACGCAGTGGGCAACCTACTGGCCGACGGCGACCAGGTGACGCTGATCAAGGATCTCGACGTCAAGGGCGCGGGCCAGACGCTGAAACAGGGTACGCTGATCAAGTCAATCCGCCTGACGGGCGACGCGCAGGAAATCGATTGCAAATATCCCGGCATCAAAGGCCTCGTGCTGCGGGCCGAATTCGTGAAGAAGCGCTGAGGTCACGGGCCATCCCACCACTCTGAGCGGCGGTGCGCGCGGCACGTCAATCCTGCGCCTCAAGCCATTCGAGGCGCGCCTTGTGAAGGGCCACGTTAAGGCGCAGTCGCACCGCTTCCACCGGATCGGCTGCGCCGATTTCCTCCTCGAGGCTGGCAATTTCTGCGGCGGTTCGATCCGCAAGGCGCGCAAATAACTGCCGTCTTCTCGTTTTGGGGAACGTCGTCCATATCCCCGACCGCAGGCGGAAGGGATCGATACCCACGCTCGTGGAGCGCTGCGGGTCGGTGCTCCAATCCATCAACGCGGTCTCACCGATTTTCGACAGCGAAAGGTGCATGGTCGATTTGGCATCGCCCGTGGGGGTCGCCTCGATCAGGCCCTTCTCCCGCAACCGCTTCACGGCAGGATATACCGAGCCCGCGCTGCCGCTCCATTCGATGGATGGAGAGGATTGGAATGCGCGTCGGACCTGAAACGCGGTTTTCTGTCCGCGATGGGCAATTTCGGACAGTATCGCTCCTTCGATTTCCGTCAGGACATGCTTGCTCATTTGACTTCGGCTCCGAAAGTCACGATAGTACGAATCGCACTAAAGTGGAGGTCATCATGTTCGATCTTGCGTCTCTAATGCTGGCTATGGCTGCAGCAACGCAACCCGGCATTGCCGACCGGACGACATGTGCCAGCTCATATGATGCGATGGGTTCCGTAGTCGAAACGGCGCAAATCGCCCTGTATGCTTCGCGCCGCCGCCCGCTGGTCATGGTGAGTGTTGGCGGCCAGCCATATGCCCCCTTTGCCTTCGATACGGGATCATCGGGCAACCTTGTCTCGCTGCAACTGGCGGAAGAGCTCGGCCTTGCCGAGAATGGTCCCTCGCCCTCGGTGGACGGCAATGGCGTGCCGGTTCCGGGATATGACACCTGCCTCAATGACATGGTGATCGGCGGTGTGCCGGCCAGTGACAGGCGCGCGACCGCATTTCCGTTCGACAGGGTCGACGAGGAAGGGATCATCAGTACGATGCTATTTTCCGGCTCGATCGTGAAGCTCGATGGTCCGGAGCGTCTCTTGTCGATCATGCCGAAAAATACCGATTTGTCGGCACTTGGTGCGCCGCGCCCTTGGGCGGGGGAGCTCGGCAACGCGCATCCCGTCCTCGACGTGCAGATCGCCGGCATGAACCTCGAGGTGCGATTGGACAGCGGCAGCGATGCAGACCTTATCCTGCCGTTGGCGTGGATGGACAAACTGCCGCTGAAATCGCAACCGAGTGTGGTCGGCACGATGCAGTCGGCAAGCACCGAGACGGAGATCTATGGCGCATATCTCGAAGGCTCTCTCGTGGTCGGCGCGGACACATACGAGGATGCATACATCGTGTTCGCGGAAACGCGCACGCCCTTGCTGGGCTGGCCAATGATGAGCGTGATGACCCTCTACATGGACCCGGAGGCGCGCCTGACGTGGTTCGACTAGACCGGCATTCGCGCGAAGCGTGCGCGATTGGTGTCTCGGCCCTTGGCGGCCCGGCCCAAGGCGGTTAGGGCGGGCCGCAGGAGAGAAAATGACCGCACCCACCCTCACCTCGATGCTCGACCGCGATGCGCCCGACGCCAAGGCACGTTTCGAGCATAACACCTCGCTTGCCGCAGACCTGCGCTCCACTGTGGCCGCAGCCGCGCTGGGTGGCTCCGAAGGCAGCCGCGAGCGGCATGTCGGGCGGGGCAAGCTGCTCCCGCGTGAGCGTGTCGAGCGGTTGCTCGATCCAGGCAGCCCCTTCCTTGAAATCGGCCAGCTCGCCGCCAATGGCATGTACGGCAAGGACGCAATCAACGGCGCGGGGATGATCGCCGGGATCGGGCGCGTCTCGGGCCGGCAGGTGATGATCGTATGCAACGATGCCACCGTGAAGGGCGGCACGTATTATCCGATGACGGTCAAGAAGCACCTGCGTGCGCAGGAAATCGCGCAGGAGAACCGCCTCCCGTGCATCTATCTGGTCGATAGCGGCGGGGCGAACCTGCCGCACCAGGCCGAAGTCTTCCCCGATCGCGACCATTTCGGGCGCATCTTCTTCAACCAGGCGAATATGTCCGCGATGGGCATCCCGCAGATCGCCTGCGTGATGGGCAGTTGCACTGCGGGCGGGGCCTATGTGCCTGCCATGTCCGACGAGACGGTGATCGTGCGCGAACAGGGCACGATTTTCCTCGCCGGGCCGCCGCTTGTGAAGGCCGCGACGGGCGAGGAGATCAGCGCCGAGGATCTGGGCGGCGGTGACCTCCACGCGAAGAAGAGCGGCGTGGTCGATCATCTGGCCGAGAATGACGAACACGCGCTTACCATTGTGCGCGATATCGTCAGCCATCTCGGCGATAATTATGCCGAAGCGAAGAATATCGAGCTGCGCGATCCGCGCCCGCCGAAATTCGATGCCGACGATCTCTATGCGCTGATCCCCGACGATGTGCGCGCGCCCTACGATGTGAAAGAAGTGATCGCGCGCCTTGTGGACGGCAGCGAGTTCCACGAGTTCAAGCAGCATTACGGCAGCACGTTGGTCTGCGGTTTCGCGCATATTTGGGGTATGCCGGTGGCGATCCTTGCCAACAATGGCGTGCTGTTCTCCGAAAGCGCACAGAAGGGCGCGCATTTCATCGAGCTTGCCTGCCAGCGCCGCATCCCGCTGCTGTTCCTGCAGAATATCTCCGGCTTCATGGTCGGCGGGAAATACGAGGCCGAAGGCATCGCCAAGCATGGCGCGAAGCTGGTGACGGCAGTTGCCACCGCGACCGTGCCCAAGGTGACCGTGGTTATCGGTGGCAGCTTCGGCGCGGGCAATTACGGCATGTGCGGGCGGGCTTACTCGCCGCGCTTCCTGTTCACGTGGCCCAATGCGCGCATTTCGGTGATGGGCGGCGAACAGGCCGCGTCGGTCCTCGCCACCGTCCACCGCGATGCCGACAGCTGGAGCGATGAACAGGCAGAGGAGTTCAAAGCCCCGATCCGACAGAAATACGAGGATGAAGGCAATCCCTATTACGCTACCGCCCGCCTGTGGGATGACGGCGTGATCGATCCCGCCCAGACCCGCGACGTGCTGGGCCTCGCCTTCGCCGCGACACTGGAAGCACCGATCGCCGAACGCCCGCAATTCGGTGTGTTCAGGATGTAACCCCCGGCCCTTGCGCATGCTGCGGTTGGTGCGCGGCTTGGTCAGGGCATTGAAAAACCCTCGCGTTCCCCTGCGTATTTGCTAGGCAGCGGGAAGGGAGAAAAATGTGTCGACATCGCAGGACGCCGGTGGACGCAGGCCCACGCTGCTTTCGCGCATCGTGCGCCGGATCATCATGGCGATATACCGGCTCCAGGGGTGGAAGATCGACACGCCCCTGCCCGACATCCGCAAAATGGTGATCGCCGGGGCCCCGCATACCTCGAACTGGGATTTCGTGTTCTTTATGGGCGCCACCGCGCAGGAAGGCATCAAGCCCAGCTTCATGGGCAAGCACACGCTGTTCAAGGGGGCGATGGGCAATTTCATGCGCGATATGGGCGGTGTCTCGATCGACCGCACCAAGCGCGCCAATTATGTCGAGCAGGCGGCCGAGGCGTTCGAACGCGCGGATGAACTGGCGCTGGTGATCGCAGCAGAAGGCACGCGTTCCTCCGATGGCGAATGGAAATCGGGTTTCTGGCACATTGCGCGCGCGGCCGATGTACCGATCGTGCTTGCCTGGGTCAGCTGGGCACAGCGCCGCCTCGGTTTCAGCGAACCGATCTGGCCAAGCGATAATTACGCCGCCGACCTTGCCAAAATCGCCGATTTCATGCTCTCGAAGCGGCCAGACTACACGCGCTACAAGGTCTTGCAGGCACAGGCGCGCGCATTGGTGGAGGAACAGTCTTGATCGAAGCCGTCATCGGCAATGCCGTCATCCTGCTCGGGCTGGCGCTGATCCTGTGGGTCTATGCGCTGCAGAAGAACGAGGTGTCTTTCGTCGACGCCTTTTGGGGTGTCGGCATGGCTGTCCTCGCGCTGGCGAGCTGGTTGCGGGTGATCGAGCCGGGGCCGCTTGCCACCTTGCTGATGGCTATGGCGGTGGTGTGGGGCCTGCGGCTGGGCGTCCACCTGTGGCGGCGCTGGCGGCGCGAGGGTGAGGACAGCCGCTATGTCCGCATGCTCAGGAAAGATCGCGAGAAGGGCAATTTCGCTGCGGCGGCGTTGTTCAAGGTGTTTCTCGGCCAGGCGGTCCTGCTGTTCATCGTCTCCAGCCCGGCACATTACGGCATTCTGGAAGCGGCCTCGTTCCAGCCGATCAGCGGGCTCGCGCTGGTGGGGTTCAGCCTTTTTTGCATCGGCATTATTTTCGAATGGGTGGGTGACTGGCAGCTTGCCCGGTTCAAGGCCGATCCGGCCAATCAGGGCAAGGTGCTGGACACAGGCCTGTGGCGTTACACGCGCCATCCCAACTATTTCGGCGATGCCTCTGTGTGGTGGGGTATCTGGATCGCCGCGGCCAGCGCGGGCTGGTGGGTTGCCGCCTGGACAATTGCCGGGCCGCTGTTCCTGACCTTTACGCTCACGAAATGGAGCGGTGCGCCCCTGCTTGAAGGCGGGATGAAGAAACGTCGCCCGGATTATGAGGAATACATTGCCCGCACCTCCGCATTCTTCCCTTGGCCGCCGAAGAAGAAGCGTCGCAAACAGCGCAGCTGATGGAAGTATGCATCTTGCGAGACGACGGGCGTATCGGCCCATACTTTCAATTGTCGGCCATCGTTCCTAGCTAGGATTGCGCAGGCGAGATGAGGTGGTAGGGGCGCAGGCATGACACAACAGGACAAGGCGCAGGAACGCAGGCGGCTGGCCGGGCTGGCGCTGGAGCTGACGGCAAAGCGCGGCCATGAGATCACGCCCGATGTTCTGGCAGCAGAAACCGGCCTTTCGCGCGCGCGCGTGGATGCGATCTTTCCCGAAGAAAACGACCTGTTCGATGCGATCGCGGAGCAGTGGTTCACCCCGCTGATCGACATCATGGAAGAAGTGATCGGGACCGACCTGCCTGCCAACCGCAAATTCTACGAATTTTTCGCGCGCCGGTTTGTTTACCTTCGCAATGAGTACACCCGCGACCGCGACACCTTCGCCTTGCTGTGCGAGCTGGGCGGACGGCGTTTCGAGCGCGTGCGGTCGTTTGTCGATCTGGCGGATCATTACACCTGCGAACTGATTGCGCAGGCGCAGGACGAAGGCGCGTTTCAGGGGCTCGAGATCGACCGTGCGCTGACCATCGTGAACCAGATGGTGATCGCCTATACCAATCCCGACATCATGCTGATGGTGGGTGACCGTCTGGCCGAAGACAAGCTGGCCGCAATCGTCGACACGATGTTTGCCGGGCTGTCGTCGCGCGATGGCGGGTCGAGCGGGATGTCGGGCCTGCGCGCGACTTAGCCCATTTGCGAGCTAGCGCCGGGGACGGAAAACACTGCGGCGACCATCTTCCGCCAGCGCGTATCGCAGCGCCAGCCCGATGGTCAGGCACGACACCGCCACGATGAGCACAGCCCAGACCCAATGGGGCAGCAACAGCGCATCTTCGATGGCCTGCGTGTCGCTGACCATGGGCCGCCCGGCGATCACGCCGCCTTCCGAGAAAAGGTAATCCCAGTCGCGCAACATGCTCATCGCGCCCAGCATGCCGAGGAACTGGACCGAGAAACGCACCCAGGCGTCGCTGGCCCTCAGCGCGAGGGCAATCAGGCCGAGGCCGACCAGCGGCAGCACCACCAGCCCCACTGTGCTGCGCACCCAGATGAGCGCTGACACGATGAGCGCCCCGGCAAGGGTGTAGAGCGCAGGACGCCATCAGTTGCGCCGCCGGGTTGCTGCAATCAGCGCCGCACCCGCGATCACCGGTCCAAGCGGGCCGCCCGCTGCAACCAGCGCGCGGTCGAGGGCGCTCGGCTCGCCGGGAAAGTAGCTCTCGGCGTAACCCGACCCGGTGGGCAGGATCACCAGCCGGTCGAAATCCGCGCCCACAAGCATCGCGGCGATGCCATGCCCCATCTCGTGGAACCACGTCGTCAGGATCATAAAGGGGTAGGCGAGAAAATTCCCCAGCGGCAATTGCGGCAGCAGCATCACCACCACGCCCGCCAGCACCAGTCGCCCGACCTGTTCGGCCTGCGATCCGGGACGCGCGCGCCAGGTCATCGCGAAACGCCGCGCGCCACGATCAGACGTCGAGATTGGCGACGTTGAGTGCGTTGTTCTGGATGAATTCGCGGCGCGGTTCGACCACATCGCCCATCAACCGGGTGAAAATCTCGTCGGTCACGTCGGCATCCTCGACCTTGACCTGCAAAAGCGCACGGTTCTCCGGGTCGAGCGTGGTTTCCCAGAGCTGTTCGGCATTCATCTCGCCGAGACCCTTGTAACGCTGGATCGAGAGGCCCTTGCGCCCGGCGGCTAGCACCGCGTCGAGCAGGCGGGTCGGGCGCGCAATGGCATCGTCGTCCGATGCAGCGACCTGAACCTCGGCGTCATCGCCGGTCGCATCATCCGCATCCGCTGCCGTTTCGCTGCCTGCTTTCACGAGGCGCGAAGGGTGGACATAGGCGTCGGCTTCCTCGCTTGCGAGCGAATGCAGCTTGCGCGCTTCGGCGCTGGCAAGAAACGCGGCCTCGATTTCGTGGACATCCGTGACGCCGCGCCACACGCGGTGGAACTGTACCGCGCCATTGGAAGCGATTTCGGCGCTCCATTTCGCTTCCCTGTCGACCGCGCCCATGCGCTGTGCGGCAAGCTCGAGCGCGCTGCGCCGGCCATCGGGCGAAAGCTGGGGGTCGAGCGCGCCCGCCAGTGCCATCTGTTCGACGATCGCATCGGAATATTTGCGCGGCACGAAGGCGATGAGGTTGCGCATCCGCAATGCGTGATCGACCAGCGCGCGCAATTCGCCATCGCTGCGCGTGCCGCCTTCGCCTTCGAGCATGCGCCCGTCGAGCCCGGCATCGACCAGATAGCGGTCCAGCGCAGCCTGGTCTTTGAGATAGACCTCGCTCTTGCCGCGGCTGACCTTGAACAGCGGCGGCTGCGCGATGAACAAATGCCCCGCCTTGACGATTTCGGGCATCTGGCGGTGGAAGAAGGTGAGCAGCAGCGTGCGGATATGCGCACCGTCGACATCGGCGTCGGTCATGATGACGATCTTGTGATAGCGCAGCTTTTCCAGGTTGAATTCGTCGCGCAGGCCCGTGCCCATCGCCTGGATCAGCGTGCCGACTTCCTTCGACGAGATGATCCGGTCGAACCGGGCGCGTTCCACATTGAGGATCTTGCCCTTCAGGGGAAGGATCGCCTGAATCTTGCGGTCGCGGCCCTGCTTGGCGCTGCCACCCGCCGAATCGCCCTCGACCAGGAAGAGTTCGCAGTTCGCCGGGTTGCGATCCTGGCAATCGGCCAGCTTGCCCGGCAGCGAAGCGACGCTCATCGCGCCCTTGCGGCTCATCTCGCGCGCACGGCGCGCCGCTTCGCGCGCAGCGGCGGCATCGATGATCTTCTGGACGATGGCCTTCGCGTCGTTCGGGTTTTCTTCCAGCCACTCCGTCATCTTCTCGCCCATGAGCGATTCGAGCGGGGAGCGGACTTCGGAGCTGACCAGCTTGTCCTTCGTCTGCGAAGAGAATTTGGGATCGGGCAGCTTTACCGAAACGATCGCGGTCAACCCTTCGCGCATATCCTCGCCCGACAGCGAGACCTTGCCCTTCTTCAACAGGCCCGACGCATCGGCGTAATTGTTAAGCGTGCGGGTCAGCGCCGAGCGGAAAGCGGCAAGGTGTGTGCCGCCATCGCGCTGGGGGATGTTGTTGGTGAAGCACAGGACGTTTTCGTAATAGCTGTCGTTCCATTCCAGCGCGACATCGATGCCGATCCCGTCTTTCTCCGCCGAGACAGAAATGGGCTCAGCCACCAGCGCCTGCTTGTTGCGGTCGAGCCATTTGACGAAGGCCGCAATGCCGCCCTCGTAATAGAGATCGTGCTCGAGCGGTTCCTCGTGCCGGTTGTCGCGCAGCAATATGCGCACACCGGAATTGAGGAAGGCGAGTTCGCGATAGCGGTGTTCGAGCTTCTCGAAATCGAATTCGGTCACGTTTTTGAACGTGTCGTGGCTGGGCATGAAGGTGACGCGTGTGCCCTTTTTCAGGCCGTTTGCATCGCCATTGGAGGATACGGGGGGCGCATCGCCGCGCACTTCGAGGCTGGCGACCGCATCGCCATGCTCGAAGCGCATCCAGTGCTCCTTGCCATCGCGCCAGATAACTAGTTCCAGCCATTCGGACAGGGCATTGACCACCGACACGCCCACACCATGCAGGCCGCCCGACACCTTGTAGGCGTTGTCATCGCTGGTGTTCTCGAACTTGCCGCCCGCATGCAGCTGGGTCATGATGACCTCGGCCGCCGACACGCCTTCTTCCTTGTGCATGTCGACCGGGATGCCGCGGCCATTGTCTTCCACGCTGACCGATCCATCCGGGTTGAGTTCGATCAGGACGAGGTCGCAATGCCCCGCCAGCGCTTCGTCGATGGCGTTGTCCGACACTTCGAACACCATGTGGTGCAGGCCCGACCCGTCATCGGTATCGCCGATATACATGCCAGGGCGCTTGCGGACCGCGTCGAGGCCCTTGAGAACCTTGATCGAATCCGCGCCGTATTCGCCATTGCGACGGTTGCTGTCGGGGGTGTTCTGCGTGTTGTCGTCCATTTCGATTATATAGGCTCTGCGGGGGTAAAAACCAAAGGATTCGACCGCATTTTTCCCACAGGCGCGGACAGTAAAGGTTGCATTTGAAACCGATTGATTTTGGGTGAGTGAAAGCGCATCCAGCAGCCATGCTTTCAGTGCTCGACATCTTTCGTATCGGGATCGGTCCTTCTTCTTCCCACACGGTCGGTCCAATGCGGATCGCCGGCATGTTCGTGCGGGCTCTTGGCAAGGGCGGCAAGCTCAAGCAGACAGCGCGAATCGCGGTCGAGCTTCAAGGCTCGCTCGCGCTAACCGGCGTGGGCCACGGCTCCATCGATGCCAGCGTGCTGGGGCTGGCCGGTTTCGTCCCGGAGAAGACCTGTCCGGATAGAGCGGCCCAGACGCTCGAGGCAATCGCCGCCAGCGGCCAGATCGAGCTTGGCGGCAAGCACACCATCCCCTTTTCCATCGACGGCGATGTGGACCTTGCCGGGCATGTCATCCCGCAGCTGCACCCCAATGGCATGAAGTTGGCTGCGTTCGACGCAGATGGGGAAACGCTGCTTCAGCGAACCTACTATTCCACTGGCGGGGGCTTCGTTGCCTCCGAAGCTCAGTTGAAGCGCAAACCCAAGGACGACCGGGTCACCACCGGCGCGAGCGTGCCGCATGATTTCGGCTCGGCAGCCGAACTGCTTGCCGCCTGTGCCACATCGAACCTGTCGATTGCCGATGTCGTGCTCGCCAATGAGGACGCAATGCGCCCGCGAGAGACGACGTTGGAAGGGATCGACCGGATCGCGCAGGCAATGGATCAATGCGTCGATCGCGGATTGAAGCAGCGCGGCGTGCTGCCCGGCGGTCTCAAGGTCACGCGCCGTGCGCCGGACCTGTGGGACAAGCTCTCCGCCGCGCCGCAATCGAACGAGCGCGAGCAGCTGTTCGACTGGCTCAATTGCTATGCAATGGCGGTGAACGAAGAAAACGCCGCGGGCGGGCGCGTGGTGACTGCGCCGACCAATGGCGCAGCGGGCATCATCCCGGCGGTCATCCGGTTTTACTGTGTGACGGCGGAAGAACAGGCCTGCCGCGAGAGCCGCCGTACTTTCCTGCTGACGGCGGGCGCCATCGGCCTGCTTTATAAGCAGCGCGCCAGCATTTCGGGCGCGGAGATGGGTTGCCAGGGGGAGGTCGGCGTCGCCTGCTCGATGGCGGCGGGCGGGCTTGCCGCGCTGTGGGGTGGATCGCCGCAGCAGGTCGCCTGCGCGGCGGAAATCGGGATGGAGCACAATCTCGGCCTCACCTGCGATCCGGTCGGCGGGCTGGTGCAGGTCCCGTGCATCGAACGCAACGCCATCGGCGCAGTCAAGGCGGTCAATGCGGCGCGGCTGGCGCTGCATCGCACGGGTGCGGAAAGCTGCGTCACGCTCGACCAGGTTATCGAAACCATGCGCCAGACCGGGCTCGATATGTCGAGCAAGTACAAGGAAACGAGCCAGGGCGGACTGGCGGTGAACGTCATCGAATGCTGAGCGCATTGCGCTGCCAAGCCTCTCGACATTCGCGCGCTGTCTCATATGAATGCGCGCTATGGGAGACACATCGCTGCACAGCCGCCTTGCCGAACCGTTCGGCAATTTTTCCGCCACCCTTTCGGCATGGGCGGCCAGCCAGCCGGACAAGCCGGCGCTGCTCGACGAACGGACCCGGCTGAGCTGGGGCGAGCTGGATGACCGGGTCGAACGGCTTGCAGCCAGACTGATCGAAACCGGGCTGGAGCCGGGGCAATCGGTCGCGATCCTCGGCCAGTCGAGCGTCGAATATGCGCTGGTCTTTCTTGCCGCAGTGCGCGCAGGCGGGGTGGCCGCCCCGCTGACCACCAGTGCCAGCCGCGAACAGCTCGATGGCATGGCGCGTGACAGCGGCGCGCGGCATCTGTTCATCGATGGCACGAAACGCGCCGAACTGGGTGCGGATTTCGCCCCCGATCTCGACCGGATCGCGCTGGAGGATATCGGCGGCTGGATGGCCCCGGCGGGCGCGCGTGCGCCTGTGGTCGATCCCGATCCAGCGGCGCCGTTCAACATCATCTATTCCAGCGGCACGACCGGGACGCCCAAGGGCATCGTCCATTCGCACCAGATGCGCTGGCGGCAATTCGCCTCGACGGCGGTGAGCTATATCGAAGCGGGCCTGCCGGTCCGCTCGCTGGCCTCGACCCCGCTTTATTCCAACACCACCATGGTCGCCTTCCTGCCGCCCCTGCTGGCGGGCGGCACGGTGCGGGTGATGGGAAAGTTCGATTGCGCGCGCTGGCTCGAATGGGCGCAGGAAGACCAGGCGACGCTCACCATGCTGGTTCCGGTTCAGTATCAGCGGTTGATGGACTTCGATCGCTTCGACGATTTCGATCTGTCCTCGCTGATGCTCAAATACTGCACCAGCGCACCCTTCTCGCCCGAATTGAAGGCGCAGGTGCTCAAGCGGATGCCTGGCGCGCTGATCGAGATTTATTCCATGACCGAAGGCGGGGTGGTGTGCCTGCTGCCTGCGCATGAATTTCCCGACAAGCTGCACACGGTCGGTCGGCCAGCGCCGGGAAGCGAGCTGCGGGTGCTCGATGACGAGGATCGCCCCGTCGCGCCGGGTCAGCCGGGCAATCTCATCGGTCGCAGCCAGACCATGATGAGCGGATACAAGAACCAGCCCGACAAGACGCGGGAAGGATACTGGACCGATCCCGAAACGGGCGAGGTCTGGCAACGCATGGGCGATATCGGCCGGGTCGATGCCGATGGCTTCGTGGAACTGGTCGGGCGCGCGAAAGACATGATCATCTCCGGCGGGTTCAACATCTTCCCCGTCGATATAGAGGCAGAATTGCTGAAAGAGGCCGAGGTCGCAGAGGCGGCGGTGATCGGCGTGCCTTCGCGCCGCTGGGGCGAAACGCCGGTCGGCTTCGTGCGGCTGTTGCAAGATGGGGGCGATGCCGATGACGTGCTGGCGCGCGTCAATGCCCGGCTCGGCAAGACCCAGCGGCTGGCGCAGCTCCACGCGATCGACGAGATGCCGCGCAGTCATATCGGCAAGCTGTTAAAGACCGAATTGCGCGAAGAAGCGACGCGGCGCGGCCTGCCCGACTGATCGGGGCGGTGGGAAAGACCAGCTCGACCGAAAGTAAGAATTGATGAGCGGCGCGTTCGAGACGCGGCGCCGACATTTGGGGGGGAGAGGAGGTGTCGGCGGCCGCGTCTCTACTCGCTGCCATATCGCCTTCGGTTCGCCGCAGCGGGGGTCACGGGAGAGGTGACCGGCGCTCAAGCGGCAGAACCGCAAGGAAGGCCAGGATGCGAATTGCGCTTGGCAAGAATCGCAGAGCCTGTGTTTCTGTCCGGCGGTTGCTCTTGGGGGGACTAGGCCACCGTCCGGGCTTGTGGGGGTGTTATAAGGTTGCGTGCCTGCGCACAAAAGTGAGATAACGCCAAGAACTGTTGAGTTTCTTGCAACCAAAGCAAGGAGGCTGGCGAAGCGCGTTGCCGTCTGGACAGGGCGCGCATGGCTGCCTAACCGCTTCCCCCATGGACCAAGAGCATCTCCCCGATTCCATCCTCATCGTCGATTTCGGCAGCCAGGTCACCCAGCTCATCGCGCGCCGCGTGCGCGAGGCCGGTGTGTATTCCGAAATCGCGCCCTTCAGCATGGCCGAAGAGGCGTTCCAGCGGCTCAAGCCCAAGGGGGTCATCCTGTCGGGCGGCCCGGCCAGCGTACCCGATGAAGGATCGCCCCGCGCCCCGCAGATCATCTTCGACAGCGGCGTGCCGGTGCTGGGCATCTGCTATGGCCAGCAGGTGATGACGCAGCAGCTGGGCGGCGAGGTCCGGCCCGGACACGAAACCGGGGAAGGCGGCGAGTTCGGTCGCGCCTATTGCGAAGTTTCCGAAGAATGCGTGCTTTTCGACGGGCTGTGGCAGACCGGCGAGAAGCATCAGGTGTGGATGAGCCACGGCGACAAGGTGACGCAGATCGCGCCCGGTTTCCGCATTGTCGCCACCAGTCCAGGCGCCCCTTTTGCGCTGATCGCCGATGACGAGCGCCGCTATTACGGCACGCAGTTCCACCCCGAGGTCGTCCACACGCCCGATGGTGGCAAGCTGCTCGCCAATTTCGTGCGCCATGTCTGCGGCCTCGCAGGCGACTGGACCATGGCCGAATTCCGCAAGACCAAGATCGAGGAAATTCGCGCTCAGGTGGGTGACGGCAAGGTCATTTGCGGCCTGTCAGGCGGGGTCGACAGCGCAGTGGCCGCGGTGCTGATCCACGAAGCGATCGGCGACCAGCTCACCTGTGTTTTCGTCGATCACGGCCTGATGCGGATGAACGAGGCGGAGCAGGTCGTCACCCTGTTCCGCGACCACTACAACATTCCGCTGGTCCATGTGAACGCGGAAGAGATGTTCCTCGGCGGGCTTGCAGGCCAGACCGACCCGGAAAAGAAACGCAAGTTCATCGGCGGGGCGTTCATCGACCTGTTCGAGGCCGAAGCGAAGAAGATCGGCGGGGCGGATTTCCTCGCGCAAGGCACGCTCTATCCCGACGTGATCGAGAGCGTGTCCTTCACCGGCGGGCCCAGCGTCACGATCAAGAGCCACCACAATGTCGGCGGCCTGCCCGAACGCATGAACATGAAACTCGTCGAGCCCTTGCGCGAACTGTTCAAGGACGAGGTGCGCGAACTGGGCCGCGAACTTGGCCTGCCCGACATCTTCGTCGGCCGTCATCCCTTCCCCGGACCGGGCCTTGCCATCCGCATCCCTGGCGAAGTGACGAAGGAACGCTGCGACATCCTGAGGAAGGCGGACGCGATCTATCTGGAAGAGATCCGCAATGCGGGCCTCTACGATGCGATCTGGCAGGCCTTTGCCGTGCTGTTGCCGGTCAAGACAGTCGGCGTGATGGGCGACGGGCGCACCTATGACAGTGTGTGCGGCCTGCGCGCGGTCACCAGCACCGATGGGATGACCGCCGATGTCTATCCCTTCGATGCCAGCTTCCTGACGCAATGCGCCACCCGCATCGTCAACGAGGTGAAGGGCATCAACCGGGTGGTGTACGATTACACCAGCAAGCCGCCCGGCACGATCGAGTGGGAATAGGCGACATCGTCTGTAGGGAGCGCGGTCGGCCTGGCGGAATCCGAACTTGATCCCAGTCAATGTTGGCTATCGTGGGATCCCCTACCGTTTTCGCGTTTAGAAATCGCGAGGGCAAAGCCATGTGGAAAATGATGCTGGTGCTATTCCCAGTGGTCGCCACCACATTGATGGGCAGCGCAGTGATCGCAGTCGTCAGCATGGACATGCAGGCCGGGTGGCAGCCCATCGCCTGGGCCGCGCTTGCGGGTTTCGTCGTATCGATCCCGGTTGCCTGGCTTGTCGGTAAGCGGGTCGTCTCCCTCACTGGTTGGTGATTGTCCGGCTCTAGGATATGCCGCGCATTGCGTACGGCATCCGATCTTTTTCCTTCCACACCAAAGCGTTTGCCGCGAAGGACCGTATCGCTCTAGCATCCGTGCGATGGAACTGCCCCTCGGCCCCGATCCGCGCGTCGAAACGCTGCGCCGCCTGCAGCCGCTGCTGGTGCAGCGCTTCGGCCATATACAGCGCGCGGCGGCTGGATCGCGAGAGCCGGAATGGGTGCTGGTGCAAGGCGTGATCGGGGCGCGGACCAAGTCCGAGGTCTCCAATGCCGCGACCGACCGGCTGCTCGCCCGCTATGGTGGTTGGGGCGCGGTGGCCGAAGCGCCGATGGACGAATTGAAGACAGAGCTGGCCAGCCAGACCTATCCCAACATTGCAGCAGCGCGGCTCAAGGCGTGCCTTGCCGACCTGGTCGCGCGGCGCGGCTCGACCGACCTGTCGCATCTGGAGCCGATGGCCACCGAAGATGCGATGGACTGGCTCGAACAGTTGCCCGGTGTGGGCCGCAAGATCGCCGCGCAGGTGATGAATGCCAGCACGTTGGACCGCCCGGTGCTGGTACTCGACAGCCATCATCGCCGCATCCTGCAGCGCATGGGCCTGGTCCCGCCCAAGGCCGATACCGCGCGCGCCTACGCCGCCATCATGCCTGCCATGCCGCCCGAATGGTCGGCAGCGGATTATGACGAGCACCATCTGCTGATGAAGAAGGTGGGGCAGACCTGGTGTCGCCCGCGCAGCACGGATTGCCCGAATTGCGTGGCGCAGGCGCTGTGCGAGACGGGGCGTGGCCTTGCCCGTGGCAAATCAGGTGGCGACGCGCGCCATTTTGTACGCGGCAAATAGGAGCGCGCCACCCGCGCACCGATCGAGGATTTTCACCATACGACCCGAAATGCCGCTCTGCGCGATACCGTGTCCCAAGGCGGCATAGGCAGCGTAAACCGTGCAATCCAGGATGAGCGTGGTTGTGCCCATGATCACGATTTGGGGCGTGATAGGGGCTGCGGTATCGAGGAATTGCGGAAGAATGGCCGCGAAATAGAGGAGCGCCTTGGGGTTGGCGAATTCCACCACGAAGCCGCGCGCAAACAGGCTCCTGATCGGCCGCTTGGCTCCCGGTGTAACGGTAAGCGCCTTGCCCTTCCCCGTGATCGCGCCAAGGCCAAGATAAAGAAGATATCCCACGCCGACCCACTTGATCACCGCAAAAATTGTCTCCGAGGCGACGATCATCGCCGAAATACCTGCAGCGGAAAGCGCGAAGAAGATGACGTTCGCGCACGCCACGCCTGCGATGACGAACACGCCTCTGGAAAAGCCATTGCCCGCGGTCATGGATACGACAGCGATTGCCGCCGGTCCGGGTGTCACGATGACGACCAGCGTGGTAACGGCAAACAGCAGGAATGTGGCAAGGTCCATATTCGGCTCCTTTTCTTGCAGAGCAGAATATGCTGGTCCTATGTCTCATGCTCTACCGGCAAGACGTCGGCGAAACAGGATTTTGTCCGGGTGGACCGAAAAGCGACCGATATACCTGTTCTTGACCGCAAGGATCGCGTTCTCATCGATGCCTTGCGCAAGAACGCGCGCGCCAGCCTGGTCACGCTGGCCCGAGCCATCGATCTGTCGCGCAGCGCAACGCATGATCGCATCAGCCGCCTCGAGGAACGCGGTATCTTGCGCGGATACACGATCCGCGTCGATGAGGCCCTGATCGACGATGTCAGGGCGTTCATGACCGTGGCGCTCGAACAGCACACGGACCGAAAGGCTCTGACAACCCGGATTTCGGAAATGACCGGTGTCGAGGTGGCTTACTGCCTGTCGGGCGATATCGATCTCTTGGTGGATTGCCGCTGCGAAACGTCGAACGATCTCGGCCAGTTGCGGGAACAGATCGGCGCGCTCGACGGAATAGTGTCTTGCAACACGCGGCTGGTGCTGGCGGTGCATGACTGAGCTCGCGCGCATTGGACGGGCGCGATGATGCGCATTGGGCCGATCCTCGTCTGGTCCGCGATCGCGGCGGCCTTTATCGGGCCGGGTACGGTCACGGTCGCGGCAAGCGCTGGATCGCAATTCGGCCTCGCCTTGCTGTGGGCGATCCTGTTTTCCGGCATCGCCACCTTCACATTGCAGGAATTCGCCGCGCGGCTTTCGCTTGCGACCAGGCGCGATCTGGGCGCTGCGCTACGGCGGCGTTATCCGGTCGGGCTTGCCCGCGTGTTCGTGATCGGGTTGGTCGGCGGGGCGATCCTGCTGGGCTGCGCGGCGTATGAGGCGGGCAATATCCTGGGCGGCGCGGCGGGCGCGCTGCTGGCGCTGGAGGTTCCGCGCGCTGCGATGGGCGGGGCGATCGGCGCTCTCGCGATCATCCTGCTTTATGCTGGCACGCCGGTGCGTATTGCCCAGTTCATGGCGGTTCTCGTTGCGATCATGGGGGTGGCCTTTGCGGTGCTGGCCATCCGCATCGGCAACACGCCGTCGGCATTTGCGCAAGGGCTTGCCCCGCGCGCCGATCAGTTCGGCAGCGGTGAAGCGATGCTGGGTGTCCTGGCGCTCGTCGGGACGACGGTGGTTCCCTACAATTTGTTTCTCGGTTCGGCGCTGGCACGGGGGCAGGGTGTGGGCGAAATGCGCATCGGCCTTGCCGTCTCCATCATTGCGGGCGTGGCTATCACCGCTGCGATCATGGTGGTCGGGGCGAGCCTGCCAGGCGAATTTTCGTTCGAGGCGCTGGCGCAGGCGGTCGAGGCGGAGATGGGCCCGATGGGGCGCATCGGGCTTGCTGCTGGCCTGTTTGCCGCCGGCCTGTCGTCTGCCGTGACCGCGCCGCTTGCCGCCGCGCTCACCGCGCGCGGCCTGTTCGACCGGCGCGGAGACAAGGCCTGGCGTGCCGATGGTGGCAAATACCGGATAATCTGGGGCGGTGTCGTGGCCATTGGCGTGGTGTTCTCGATCACCGATATCCGCCCGGTTCCAGCCATCGTCGCCGCGCAGGCATTTAACGGCATACTGCTGCCGGTAGCGGCCTATTTCCTGCTTGCTGCGACGAGCGACCGGCGCATCCCCGCCCGGCTGCGCAACAATGCGGCGGCCAACGGGGCGGGGGTGGTGGTGCTGGCCATAGTGACACTGATCGGGACGAGCGCGTTGTTCCGCGCGTTCGCTGCTGCGACGGGATTGGTCACGCCCGATGCGCGTATCGTCGCGGCAGGCGGCGCGGTGCTAGGGCTGGTGCTGGGCCTGACCGCGATCAGACCGAACAGGCGGCGGCTCGCGGTCTAGCCTTCGGCGCGGCGATAAGGCACGAAATCGTCGAGGAAGATCACGCCGGAGAAGAAGTTGGACCCCCGGTCACGCGTGGTCACATTGTCGTGGCGGCAAAGCTGGCTGCCCCCGCCAAACTTCCTGATGACGAGATAATCGCTGTCATCGAGCGATTCGGGATTGCGGGTGTAGTTTACCCAGACCGTGTCGCCCCGTTTGTAAACGAGCGCGGTGTCATCGATCACCGTGAGCGAACGCGAAGGCGAGGTCGGGATGCAGCGGCGTGCCTCACCGGCAACGCGGCCTTCCAGCATCTTGGCCAGTCGTTCTTCGCCCTTGGTCATGGCGCGGTCTTCCGCCTGGGTGGCGGGAGCGGCCAGCATTGCCATCATCGTTGCCGCCGCTGCGAATTTCCTGAGCATGATTCGGTCTCCTCGACTGACGTTCGACGCAATGTTCTACCAGAAGCGCGATGAATTTGCGATGAGCGGTGGCGATCAGCCCGTTCCGCCCACCGTCAGCCCATCGATCAGCAGCGTTGGCTGGCCCACACCTGCAGGCACGGTCTGCCCGCCCTTGCCGCAATTGCCGATACCTTCGTCAAGGGCCAGATCGTTGCCGATGCCGGACACGCGGGTCAGCACGCTGGGTCCGTCCCCGATCAGTGTCGCACCCTTGATCGGGGCGACGATCTTGCCGCCCTCGACCTTGTAGGCCTCGGTGCAGGCGAAGACGAACTTGCCGCTGACGATATCGACCTGTCCGCCGCCGAATGCCGTGGCATAGATCCCGTCCTTCACCCGGCTCATCAGCTCTTCGGGATCGTCCTGGCCTGCGCGCATGAAGGTGTTGGTCATACGCGGCATGGGGGCATGTTCATAGCTCTCGCGGCGACCATTGCCGGTCGGCTCCACCCCCATCAGCCGTGCATTGAGGCGATCCTGCATGTAGCCTTTGAGGATGCCGTCCTCGATCAGCACGGTTTCGCGTGTGGGCGTGCCTTCATCATCGATCGACAGCGATCCGCGCCGGTCGATAATGCTGCCATCGTCGACGACGGTGACGCCGGGGGCGGCCACTCGCTCGCCGATGCGGCCGGAAAAGGCCGATGTGCCCTTGCGGTTGAAATCGCCTTCCAGACCGTGGCCGACTGCCTCGTGCAGCAGGACACCGGGCCAGCCGGGGCCGAGGAGCACGATCGTCTCGCCCGCAGGCGCGGCCACGCTGTCTAGGTTGACGAGCGCCTGGCGCACCGCCTCGTCCACGCCGCGCATCCACTGGCCTTCATCGAAGAGACGGTCGTAGAGATAACGCCCGCCCATGCCGAAGCTGCCGGTTTCGCGGCGGCCATTGGCCTCTGCCACGATGCCGATATTGAGCCGCACCAGTGGGCGGATGTCGCGCGCGGTGAAGCCGTCGGGGCGCAGGATGTCGACCACGCTCCAGCTCGCGGCAAGGCTGGCGGTTACCTGCGCCACACGCGGGTCTTTCGCCCGGGCGACCGCGTCGATCTTTTCGAGCAGCGCGACCTTTTCGGCAAAGGGAATGAGATCGAGCGGGCTGTCATCGGTGTAGAGGTGGCGATTGGTGCGCGCTGGCGAGGGCGCGGATGCGCTTTTCGTCGCTTCCAGCAAGCGCAGCGTTTCGCCCGCACGCGCAATCGAAGCTGCGCTGATCTCGTTCGCATGGGCAAAGCCGGTCGTCTCGCCCGTGACCCCGCGCAGGCCGAAGCCCGAATCGCGGCTATAGTCGGCGGTCTTGAGCCGTCCGTCGTCGAAGGCGAAGGCTTCGGAAGCGATGAACTGGAGGTAGAGCTCGCCATCGTCGCACGGATCGAGCAGGCGCGCGGTCAGCGCCTTGGCTTCGTCGGGATCGATCTTGCTGTAAAGCAGGGCGTGGGGATCGGTGGCCTGTGTCATGCCCACCTATGTAGGCATTGCCGCATCCCAGCGAAAGCCGCGATGCATCCTCGCGCCGAAAACCCTAGCGGTGGCCCGGATCGGCGCCTTCGGAAATATCGGGAAGGCTCGCCTGATCGACACCGTCGGCCGGTCCGCCTTTCAGCACGAAGCGCCGGTCGCAATATCCGCAATCGACATAGCCATGCTCGTCGATTTCCAGATAGACCTTGGGGTGGCCGAGCGCGGCAGGGCGATAATTCGCGCCGCTGCGGATATCGGTCGCACCATCGCACCAAACGCGGCGCGTTTCGACCATGACGGTTTCGGGTGGCGGCAGGCTCATCGCGGTCCCGATAAGCGCTGGCGCTGCGCGGCGCAAGACGGCTTTGACTTTGGATGCCCCGATGCGCATGCAGGCTGCGCAAAAGGAGACGAGGACATGGCCGCTGAATTCGACATCGTGATCTATGGGGCGACCGGCTATACCGGGCGTCTGGTCGCGGAACATTTCGTGCGCGAATACGGCACGGACGCTGCCGGTCCGAAATGGGCGATGGCCGGACGCAGCCTGACCAAATTGCAGGAAGTGCGCGACGAAATTGGCGCGCCCGCAGACACCCCGCTGGTGGTTGCCAATTCGGACGATCCGGCCAGCCTCGATGCGATGTGTGCCCGCACCAGGGTCGTGCTGACGACGGTGGGGCCTTATCAGCTTTACGGCGATGCACTGGTGGCGGCCTGTGCGCGTTCCGGCACGGACTATGCCGATCTGTGCGGCGAACCGGGCTGGATGCGCGAGAAGATCGACGAGCATCAGGAGACGGCTGAGAAAAGCGGCGCGCGGATCTGTTTTTCGAGCGGGTTCGATTCGATCCCCTTCGATCTGGGCGTGCTCATGCTGCAAAAGCATGCGCGCGAGCGGTTCGGCGCGCCCGCAGCGCGTGTGAAAGGGCGGGTGCGCGCGATGGAAGGGACGTTTTCCGGCGGGACCGCAGCCAGCCTGACAGCGACAATGAAATCGGTCGCCAAGAACCCGAAACTCCTGACGATCCTGCAAAGCCCGTTCGGCCTGACGCCGGGCTTCGAAGGGCCGGACCAGCCATCCGGCATGCTGCCCAAATACGAAGAGGAATTCGACAAGTGGGCGGCGCCCTTCATCATGGCGACGATCAACACCAAGAACGTCCACCGCACCAACTTTCTGCTCGGCCACACTTATGGCGAGGATTTTCGCTATGACGAGATGATGCTGACCAGCCCGGGCGATGCGGGTAAGGCGGCAGCGGGCGCGATTGCGGAGATGCTCAAGAACCCCTTCGGTGCGAAACCACCCAAGCCGGGCGAAGGGCCGAGCGCGGAAGAACGCGAGAACGGCCATTACGATGTGGTCTTCCTGGGCACGACCGCAGCAGGCGAGACGATCCGCTACGGCGTGAAGGGCCGCTATGATCCGGGTTACGGGTCGACCAGCCGGATGCTGGCCGAAACGGGCATGGCGTTGCTCGACTGCAAGGCGGATGGCGGGGTGGGTACACCCGGCGCGTTCCTCGGCGAAGATCTTGTCAAGCGGCTGGAGGAACGCGCTGAGATCCGCTTCGCGGTCGAAGACTGACCGGGCGATCGACCGGGGCCGGCAGGCGCGGGGATAGGCACTCGACGGGGCGCAGCTTTCGCTTCATGATGGCCGCGGAGCCTATTGGGAGAGTGACATGGCAACCATTGCAGCAATCGTTGGGCGGGTCTGTTTAGGGCTGCTGTTCATCCTCGCGGGTCTGGGCAAGGTCACCGACACTGCCGCAACTGCGCAATATATCGAAAGCGCGACCAGCCTGCCGGGCGCGCTGGCGATGCCGACCGGGATTTTCGAAATCGTGGCTGGATTGCTGCTGGCCAGCGGCTTCATGACGCGCATCACCGCACTGGTGCTGGCCGGGTTCACCGCCGTCACCATCGTCCTGTTCCATTACCAGGTAACCGACCAGACGCAGATGGTCATGGCGCTGAAGAACCTGGCGATCATCGGCGGCCTGCTGATGGTGTTCGCCTATGGTCAGCTGCGTGGCCGCGTGGCCGTGGTGGATGAACGGTCCAAGCGCCTCGATGCAGAGGTCAAGGCCGCTCATGCGGAAGGGAAGGCCGAAGGGGCGACCGAGACGGCCGCCCGCTCCGACTGATCCGATCAGAAGCTGAAGCGTGCGCTCAGCTTGAAATTGCGGCCCGCCAGCGGCACGAAATCCTTCGTGAAGCTGGCGTGGCGGCGGCCGTTCACATCGAAGATGTTGTCGGCCTGCGCGAGCAGGGTGATGCTGTCGTTCCCGCTCAGCGGACGCCAGGCGACCGATGCGTTGACATGGGCGAAATCGTCGGTCGCGGTTTCGAACGGCGCGACATCGTTCTGGCTATCGAACCACTGCACTTCGGCGCGAACATCGAATGCGGCGGTTTCCGCTTCCAGCGCGCCCATCAGGCTGAGCGGCGGGATGCGCGGCAGCGCCTGCCCGTTGGAAAGCTCGGCCTCGATATAGTCGCCGCGCACATCCGCACTCAGCGCCAGATCGCCGCTGTCGAAGAAGGTGTAGTTCAGCTGGCCTTCGATCCCGAAATATTCGGCATCGCCCTGCAGGTATACGAAGACCGGAAGGTCGTCCTCCTCTGCGCCGGTTCCCGACAGATAGATGAAGTCGTCGAACCAGTTCTGGTAGATCGCAAAGTTGAAATCGAGCCGCCCGACGCGCCCGCGTGCAAACGCTTCGACACCCCAGGCGCTTTCCTTGCGCAGATTCGCATCGCCGATCTCGAAGGCCTGCGTTGCGATATGCGGGCCGTTTGACAGCAGCTCCTCCGCACTCGGTGCGCGCGATACGCGCGATACGTTGACGCCGAAACGGGCAGCGTTGTCGGTCTCATAGGCGATGCCGAGCGCGCCGGAGAAATTGTCGAAGTTGCGCTCGAAATTCGCCACCTGCGAGGTGATGTTGGTGTTTTCGTAGCGTGCGGCCGCTTCCAGCTGGATCGGGCCGTCGCCAAATTCCTGCAGTGTGAAAACGGCGAACTGGTCGGTGCGGTTCTTGGGCACATACGCTTCGGCGCCGAATGCGTCGAAATCGCGGAAGTAGTACTGTGCACCGATGGAACCGCGCAACGGGCCGGTGTCGGCCTGGACCAGTTCGGCCCGCGCTTCCATGCCCTTCACATTGAAGACCGTGCCGACTTCGGCGCCTTCGAATTCGGTGTGGGTGTAGTCGGAATAGCCAGCGCGTACGACGAGGCGGTCGATAAAGCCGCCGCCCAGCGCCAATTCACCGCGCAGGTCGGCGCGATACTGGCGCATGTCGATGGTGACACGTTCGGCTTCTTCCTCGCCTTCGTGCTCATCCTCTTCTTCTTCGCCTTCCTCGCCATGGTGGTGGCCCGCACCGGGGCGGCCCGGTACGCCGTAAGCCGTGTCGTAAATGCCAAAGCCGATGCCGAGGTTGCTGTCGCCTTCGAAGAAAGCGAGGCCGCCATTGACCGTCCAGGTTTCCGTCGCGCTGTTGGGCAGGACGCCGCGCTGTTCTGCGGCTTCGCGCAGCTCGGCGGCCTCCTCGATCTCGCCTTCCTCTTCTTCTTCGGCTGCCTCTGCAAGCAACTCGCTGCGCAAGGCAGGCGCGACGGAGAAACCGGCAATATCCATGTCGTTGGTCTTGCGATACGACCCATCGATATGGGCGACGAACCCGCCGCCGAGCGGCGCGTCGATCGAGGCCCCGCCTTCGCGCAGGTCATGCGCGGTGTCGAGGCGGAAGAGGCCATCCACATGCACGGCCTCCTGTGGGACGCGGCGTGGGATGCGTTTGTCGATCACGTTGACCGCACCGCCAATCGCCTGGCTGCCATAAAGCATCACTGCCGGGCCGCGCAGGACCTCGATACGTTCGGCGGTCAGCGGATCGATGGTGACGGCATGATCGACACTGGTGTTGGACACATCGATAGAACCAAGCCCATCGACCAGCACGCGAACACGCTCGCCGCTGAAGCCGCGCAGGATCGGGCGCGATGCGCCCGGCGCGAAGCCGGTGGCCGAGACGCCGGGCAGATCGACCAGCGTTTCGCCGATGGTCGCGGCAAGGCTTTCCTGCAATTCCTCGCCTTCGAGCACGGATGTACCGGCCAGCACATCGAGCTGGCGCAGGCCCTTGGCAGTGACCGTAATCATCTCGCCCTGGGGCGTGACACGGCGATCGTGAAGGTCGTCCTGCACGCGTGAATCGGCGTCGACAGCGCTGGCGGTCTGGGCGAGCGCCGGGCTGGCGGACAGGGCAAGGGCGGACGTGCCGAGCAGAGCGGCAATATGTGCTCGATGATACAACATAACGCGGGCTTTTAATGATATATTGGAACATCGCAAGCCGCGAAACCGACGAACCGCCATTATTGTCGGACAAGCGCCTTGTTGCGTGGCGGACGCGCTCAGGCCAAGTCTGCCCCAACGCGGCAAAACCAGCAACGCAGGGGCCCATGCCCGCAAACGGGCGCGGCGCGCAACATGCCCCGAAGGGCATAAACATCGTCGATGTGCTGAAAGAAAATGGAGCGGGCGAGGCGATTCGAACGCCCGACCCCAACCTTGGCAAGGTTGTGCTCTACCCCTGAGCTACGCCCGCTCACTGGCGCTCTACCGGATTGGCGGGTTCGCCTGTTCCGGTGGGGAGGCGCGCAGTTAGCAGCGCGATTCTACCTTCGCAAGCCAAAAAACGCGAGGCTTGTCCTATTCCTGCCAAGCCTTCACATTTGCCCGCAAAACCCCACATGGGCAGCGTATTGTTCCCCGCGCGCGGGGGCGTTGGAAAAGGATTACAGCACAGTGGCAAGCATGGGGCTCAACCTCGACGAACAGAAAGCGGTCGATCGGTTTCGCAAGACGGTGGTCGAACCGTCGGCAAACAAGCTGGTTATCCTCGATTTCTGGGCCGAATGGTGCGGGCCGTGCAAGGCGCTCACCCCGGTGCTGGAAAAGGTCGCCGCCGAATATGCCGATAAGGGCGTGCTGCTGGCGAAGGTCAATGTCGATGAAGAACAGTTCATCGCCAGCCAGTTCCAGGTCAAATCCATCCCGACCGTTTATGCGATCTTCCAAGGGCAACCGGTCGCCGATCTCACCAGCGCGCGCAGCGAATCGCAGCTCAAGCAGGTGCTCGACCAGCTGCTCGGCCAGCTTCCGATTCAGGCGGGCGCGGATGCGGGCGCCACTGGCGGCGCGGGCCAGCAGGATGTCAGCCAGTTCGTCGAAATGGCCGAGCAGGTCCTGTCCGATGGCGACGCGGACCGTGCCGCCGGCATTTTCGCGCAGGTCGTCGACATGGTTCCCGACAATGCTGCGGCACATGCCGGCCTCGTGCGGGCGCTGGTCCAGCTCGGCAAGGTTGAAGAAGCGCGCGGTGTGCTGGCCGCGGCAGAGCAGAATCCGGCGATTGCCGACGATCCTCAGCTTGGCCAGGCGAAAAGCGCGCTCGATCTGGCGGGCGAGAACGTGGACGAGGGCGAACTCGATGCGCTGCGCGAGAAGGCGGCGGCCAATCCGGCCGATATGGATGCGCGCCTTGCCTATGCCGAAGCCGCATTTGCTGCGGGCAAGCGCGATGCGGCGGCGGACGAGCTGCTGGCCATGATCGAAGCCGACCGGGAATGGAACGATGGCGCGGCCAAGGCCAAGCTGTTGCAGATATTCGAGGCGCTGGGGCTGGAAGACGAATGGGTGGTCGCCACCCGCCGCCGTCTGTCGCGGCTGCTGTTCGGGTAAGCGCGCGCCGATGCGGCTGTCTATCTTCCCTCTGCCCGGTGCGATCCTGTTCCCCGGCCTCCAATTGCCGCTGCATATGTTCGAGCCGCGTTATCGCGCGCTTGTCAGCGATGCGCTGGCACGGGACCGGCGCATTGCGATGATCCAGCCGCAGCATGGCGGCGAGGATGCGCCCCTCTACAATATCGGTTGTTATGGCCGGATCGGCGATGTCGAGGCGCTGGAAGATGGCCGTTACAACGTGGTGCTGACGGGCGAACAACGCTTCCGCATGGTGCGCGAACTGGATGTTTCGACCCCCTTCCGCCAGATCGAGGCGGAGGTGCTGCGCGATGCGGACGACCAGTTCCTGTCCAGCGTGGAACGCGCCGCCTTCGAGTTCGAAGCGCGGCGCTTTGCCGATATGCAGGGTTACAGCGTGGACTGGGATTCGGTCGAACGGCTGGACGATGTTTCCCTTATCAACGGTGTATCGCAGATTGCGCCGTTCGATGCGGCGGCCAAGCAGGCGCTGCTCGAAGCGCCGGATCTGGCCAAACGCTGCGACCTGCTGATCCAGCTCATGCAGTTTTTCGCCCTGCATGACGGCGCCGAGGACGAGGGTATTACTCTCCAGTAGCGGGCAGCACCGGCTCCATTTCAGCCAGCATCGCCGCCAGCGCCATGAAGGCGTGGCGTTCGGCCGTATCGCGGTTGTAATTGCGCGCCTGCACCACCAGCACCGCATCGTGGCCAGGCACGATGGCTACAATGTTGCCGCCATTGCCTTTCATCATCCACGCCCCTTCGAAGCCGCGCGGCGAGGGGATGGGGATCGACCACCACAGATTGCCGTACCAGACATGCTGGCCAAGCTGGTGGCGAGGGCTCAGCATTGTCGTGATCCATTCGCGCGGGACCACCTGCTGCCCCTGCCACACGCCCCGATCCAGCACCATCCGCCCGATCTTGAGCAGTGCGCTGTCGGCGATGGTCAACTGCCCGCCCGATTGCACCTCGCCGCTGCGCGAGCGGCGCCAGTCCGCGCCGTCGATGCCGAGCGGATCGAACAGGCGGCGCTGGACATAGCTGTCGAACCTTTCACCGGTTGCGGCCTCGACCACCTGCCCGAGCAGGAAGACGCCCGCAGTGCAGTAGGAAAAGGGGCCTTCGCCGCGCGCATCGTGGCTGTATTCGCGTGCGGGCAGATCGAGCGCGAAGTCACGCCACACGCGGGTGCGGTACATGCGTTCTTCCTGCCCGGGCGATTTGCGATCCCAGTCATTGCAGTCGAGCGCGGACGACATGCCCAGCAGATCGCCAACCGTGATGGCATTGAACGGTTCGCCGCGCTTGTGACCAAGAAGCGGCCATACAGGCACATCGGTTCCCGCCAGCTTGCCGTCCGCAATCGCAAGGCCGACGGCGAGGGCGGTGATGGACTTACCCGCCGATTTGATATCGACCCGATGCCCGTCTTCTTTCCCATCGAAGCGCTGGCGATAGACGGTCGTACCGCCTTGCTCCGCCGCGAGTGCGGCAATCTTGCCGAGTTCGCCCTTTTCGATGGCGCTCTCAAGCTGTGCGATGCTCATCCGTTCGAGCGGCTGGGCAGATGCAATGCTGGGCAACAGCGCTATGGCTGCCAGCATCACGCCGAACATTCCTGATAAAATCCGCACCGTCACCTCCCACGAAATATCGCCCGCTCCATCGGGCCGTGGCGATGAATGGGGCACGAACGGTCAGCCGATGAAGCTGCCCCGCAGTCCGTCGATGACATATTGCGCGGCCAGCGCCGCGAGCAGCACACCCAGAATGCGGGTGATCGCCGCTTCGATCTTGTCGCCGAGCAAGCGCATGATCGGCCCGGCGGCCATCAGCGCGAACATGGTGATGACCAGTACCGCGCCCAGAGCGCCAAGCACCACCAGCGTTTCGTCCAGCCCGCCCGCCTCGTTCATCAGCAGCATGATCGCTGCGATGGCGCCGGGGCCGGCGAGCATCGGGATCGCCATAGGAAACACCGAGACATCTTCCACTTCCGGCGTGGCGGCGACTTTCTGCGCGCGGTCTTCACGGCGCTGGGTGCGCTTCTCGAACACCATTTCGAAGGCGATGAAGAACAGCATCAGCCCGCCAGCAATACGGAAGCTGTCCAGCTCGATGTGGAGCGCGCCGAGCAATTCCTCGCCAAACAGGGCGAACACCAGCAGGATAGCAGCAGCAATCCCGCAAGCGCGGATCGCCATGATGCGCCGTTCCGCAGCGGTGGCCCCCTTGGTCAACCCGGCATAGATCGGGGCGCAACCCGGCGGGTCGATGACCACGAACAGCGTGATGAAAGCGGACAGGAACAGTGCGGTCATTGCGGTATGTGCTTCCCATCGGGGCCGACCACGTGGGTCAGCGGGGTGCGCCATGCGCCTTCGCGCCATTCCTGCACGGTGAAAACGCGGCGGCCATCGGCATGATGCGCCCAGTTCCATGCGAGTGTGCCGTCGGCGGAAACCGTCCGGCCTGCGCTAGCGCCTGCTGGCGCGTCCGGTTGCGGCGGTGGTGGCGGTGTCGCCCCTTCGGCAGGACAATCGGCCACCTCGCCCTGGATCATGGGGATCGCCGTCACCACGATGAGGTTGGCGTCGGCATCGCTTTCTGCCGCGTTGTTCCGGGCCGCTTCCTGCGCGGTCAGTGCCGTGTCGGGGCCGCCCATGTCATAAGTCCAGCGATAGGTATAATCGCGCTGGCGTTCCCACGCGGTGACGTAATAGCCCCAATTGCCATCGGGATCGGCGAACTTCCCGCGCGACACCGCCAACTGCCCATCGCAGCTCGACCAGATGGCCAGCGGCGTCCACTGGACGGGGATGGCCGGATCTTCCTGCGCGGCGAGCCAGGGGTCGGCCGTGATCGGCCCGTTGCGCCCGTGGATCGCCGCATCGCGCGCGGCAAAGGCGCGGAACGCGGTCCATTGCCCATCCTCGCGTGCGGCGCGGGCAAAGGCGATATCGGTCGTCGCCACCTTGCCCGGATCGGCCACGCCGCGCACCATGCGCTCGATCCGCTCGCTGGGGCGCTGCGGGCCGGGCGCGGCGCAGGCGCCAAGCGCAAGAAGGGCGAGCGAGGCGGCGAGCAGTCTCATAGCGTTTCAGGCGTCTCCAGACCGGCATTGCGATAGGCCGCGACCAGCGTGTTGCGCAGCAGCACGGCGATGGTCATCGGGCCGACGCCGCCGGGAACGGGCGTGATTGCGCCTGCCACCGCGCTCGCGCCGTCATAATCCACATCGCCCACCAGACGCCCCTTGTCCGTGCCGGGTTCGGGCGCGAGGCGGTTGATGCCGACATCGATCACGGTTGCGCCAGGCTTGATCCATTCCGCCTTGACCATTTCAGCGCGACCGACGGCGGCCACCACGATATCGGCGCGGCGCACGACATCGGGCAGGTCCTTCGTGCGGCTGTGCGCGATGGTGACGGTGGCATTCGCATCGAGCAGCAATTGCGCCATCGGCTTGCCGACAATGTTCGACCGGCCGATCACCACGGCATTGAGGCCCGAAAGATCGCCCAGCCGGTCGGTCAGCAGCATCATGCAGCCAAGCGGCGTGCACGGCACGAACCCGCTTTGCCCCACGGCGAGACGCCCCGCGTTCGTCACATGGAACCCGTCGACATCCTTGTCGGGCGAAATGGCAGAGATGATCGCCTGTTCGTCGAGATGACCCGGCAGCGGCAATTGCACCAGTATGCCGTCCACTGCCTCATCCGCATTCAGCTTTTCGACCACGTCGAGCAGGTCTGCCTGGCTGCTATCGGCATCGAGGCGGTGCTCGAAACTTTCCATGTTCGCGGCAAGCGTCGCCTTGCCCTTGGACCGGACATAGACCTGGCTGGCCGGGTCTTCGCCCACCAGCACCACGGCGAGGCCCGCCTTGCGGCCTGCTGCCTGTTCGAACCGTGCCGCCTGTTCGCCGACCTTTTCGCGCAGCCGCGCGGCGAAGGCTTTCCCGTCGATCCGCTCGGCCGTCATCACACGCTCCTGATGATGCCGCTCAGCACGATCAGCACGATCTGCATGAGGATGATGAGGACCAGCGGGCTGAAATCGATTGCCCCCGTGCTGGGCATGAAATTGCGGATCGGGCGCAGCACCGGATCGAGCAGGCGGTTGATCGCCGTATAAAAGGCGGAAAGGAATTCGTTCGACGGGCTGACCACGTTGAAGCTGAACAGCAGCCCGATGACGAACTGGATGATCACCAGCATGATGACCACGTTCACCAGCAGTGAGATGATCTGGTAGATTGCGAGAAGCGCTTCCATGTGTCCGTCCGATATTGCGTGTTGCCGGGCGTCCTAGCGAAACTCGCCGCCGCCCGCCATGGCCCAAATACGCCTAGGCTGGATTGCCTGCGCTGATCAGCGTGCCCGCACCGCGCGCGGTGAAGAATTCCAGCAGCATCGCATGCGGCACGCGCCCATCGAGCACGACCGCCGCATCGCAGCCCGATTCGACCGCGCTGACACAGGTTTCCAGCTTGGGAATCATCCCGCCCGATATCGTCCCGTCTTCGCGCAGCCGGGCGATATCGGCAGGTCGCAGGTCGCTGAGCAGTTCGCCCTGTTTGTCCAGCACACCTGCGACATCGGTCAGCAGGAACAGCCGCGCCGCGCCCAGCGCCGCCGCCAGCGCGCCGGCCATGGTATCGGCGTTGATGTTGTATGTGTGTCCGTCCGCCCCCGGTGCGATGGGTGCGACGATGGGGATCATCCCGCCCGCCACCGCCGTATCGATGACGGATGTGTCCACCGCATCGGGTTCGCCCACGAAGCCCAGGTCGAGCGCCTGTTCGATATGGCTGTCGGGGTCCTTGCGGGTACGCTGCAGCTTGGCTGCGGTGACAAGGTTGCCGTCCTTGCCCGACAGGCCGATGGCCTTGCCGCCCGCCTTGGCGATCCAGCCGACGATCTGCTTGTTGATCGCGCCCGACAGGACCATTTCGGCAACCTTGGCGGTGGCCTCGTCCGTCACCCGCAACCCATCGACAAAGCGCGTTTCCACGCCCAGCTTCTCCAGCATCTGGCCGATCTGCGGCCCGCCGCCATGCACCACCACCGGGTTGATGCCCACCGCCTTCAGCAGCACGACGTCGCTTGCAAATTCGAGCGCGGCCTGTTCATCGCCCATGGCGTGGCCGCCATATTTCACCACGAATGTGCGCCCGGCATAGCGCTGGAAATAGGGCAGCGCCTCGATCAGCGTCTGCGCCTTCTGGTGGATGGAATCCATGTTCGTATCGTCGCCCGGCATGAAAGCGCCTGCCTCCCGCAATAGTGGAAGGCAGGCGCTTAGCGGTTCGGGTCCGACTTGGCCAAGCCCAACGAATTATTCTTCGTTACGCCCGGCTTTGCCGACATATCCGGTCATGTCCCCCGCGCCCGGCTATGTCGCCGGTTCGGAAGGCGTTACCGTCGCCTTGGCGGCATCGTTGACGGTGAAATCGGCCTCTTCCCCGGGTGGGTTCAGAAGCACGATCAACACCCCGATCGCCAGGAGGACGAGCAACGCGACCCACAACCATCGCGTCGGCGGACCTGCCCCGTGGGCGGGATCCGTCATGGCTTTGCCTCCATCGTATGCCTTACCAACGGCAGATCGCGCCGCCCCGTTCCAGCCCCGTGCGACGAACTGCACACAGCGCAAGAGGAACGATATATGCCGCCGGCTTTGGCGCATGGCGCAGCACGCGCTATGGCTGGCAGGATGAAACATCTTGCCCTGATCGCGCTCGCCCCGCTCGCCGCCTGTGCCACCACGACAGTGCCGCCCACCCCGCAGGACGGGTTCTGGGCCGCGCTCTCCAGCCATTGCGGCAAGGCGTATGAGGGGCGGCTCGTCAGCGAGGATGCGCGCGATGTGGACTGGGCGGACAAGCGGATGATCGCACATTGGGCGCAATGCGGCCCGCGCGTCGTCGCGATTCATTTCCATGTCGAGGATGCGGAAGCGCCCCAGGGCTGGAACCGCAGCCGCACCTGGCTGGTGACGCGCGAGACGATCGAGAACGCCGCGCGCGCGACCACCGTGCGCCTGACGCTCAAGCACGATCACCGCCACGCCGATGGGGAGGAGGATGCGGTGACGCAATATGGCGGCACGACCGAACTGGCCGCAGGCAGCGCGCAGGCGCAGGATTTCCCCGTCGATGCGGAAAGCATTGCCCTGTTCCAGCGCGAGGGGCTGGACGCCTCGCTCACCAATGTCTGGCGGCTGGAGGTCGACCCTGAGGGCGAGCGCGGGGCCAAGTTCGCCTACCAGCTCACCCGCCGCAACGATCCCACCCGCCGTTTCCGGGTGGAATTCGATGCGAGCGCGGAAGTTGACGCACGGCCACCGGCGTGGGGGTGGTAGAAGGCCCGAAAGCGCACCTCCGCCACGCGCCAGTGCCGGCGCGGTGCGATCCGTCTATGCGTTTTCGCGCGCCTTGGTGACGATGGCGGTGATCTCGTCGAGGAGGGCGAGGCGCTTGCGCTTGAGTTCCTCGGTCCGCTCGTCGCTGGCTGCTTCGGCCTCGCTCTCGATCCGGTGCACTTCGCGGTTCAGTGCGTGGTATTCCTCCGCCAGCCGCGCGTAATGCGCATCGTCCTGCTTGAGCCGGGTCAGCAAGTCGCGGTCGCGCTTGAAGATTTCGGTCAGTTCATTGGGCGTATGCTGCGACATGCGTGGGGCATCCTTGTCCTGGGGTGATTTTCCAGGAGCGATGCTAGCGAGCGGGCGCGGCGCGTCCTTGCGCTGGATCAAATTAAGTCGGTTTCGCGGGGCCAGAAAATTCAACGCTTCCGTAGATAGTCCAACACCGATTACGCAGCATCCCCCAAGGCATAGCAATCATATATAATGATCTTCTTTAGCCGCCCATCCGGATACTTTATTCGACGGAACCGAATATTTACCGTTGCACCAGTTTTTTCCGCATACTGGGTCAAGTAGCGCGACAAAGTTGGTATGGTGCGCTCCTCAGCATCTCGCGGCACGAAAAATGGTACAGTTCTTCCGAGATTGTGAAAATATACCCGGCCATTCCGTGAATTAACGTTGAGAGCGCCCACTGAGACATCTTGCGTTTGCGGGTGATCGTCGATTTCTTCAGATTTCAGATAGGCCTTTGTTTCTTCGTCCAAGCGCACCTTTCTAATATCGCTATCATTAATAACGATCTTTTTAGCCGAAGTGTCGATCCACATATGGGAGCGCTCTAGGCCAGGCGTTGCTGCCTCCGCCAAGACATCAATTGTGCCGGCAGCCACTTCAAGTCCGTCGAGATCTAGCGCGCCCTCATCGGCTTGGCCGAGCGCTCTGGCCACAATATGGCGCAGTAGTTTTTTGGCATTCTTGGTTGCCGTTGCATTCGCTGCAGCAGAGGAAAGTCTCCCAACTTCCTTAGTTAAGACCTTGAGCGACCCATCTTGTGTCTCATCGATGTAAAAGCGAACTTTGTTCGAGTATGGGCCACGAAAGCGAACATCTCCAGTGGCAATATAATGCGCTACAAGATTTGCTACACGACCTAATCCCGCGAGGGACTCTGCGCCTAGCGCCAAGTCCACGAGGCCATCATCTGCCTCTCCCCCAACATACCTAATTTCCATGTTTCGACTTCCCGCCCTCGTCCTCGGTCATCGCATGAATTGCCCAATAGGCGAATGACCATAGTATAGACAAAACTGTGACGGACAGAACCATCCAGTATTGTAAATCTCTGTCACCCTCAGTGATTAGAGCATCATGATTCCACAGATAATAAACTCCCAATACATTGGGTCCGAATACAACCGCGATCACGAACAACGCTGTTACCGCCATCGCCAAGTTATAAACAAGTTTCGAGAACGGGCGACCTTCAATCGACTCAAGAATCTCCGAGGAGGGAGACAACCATTCGTGTGGATTAGGGACGGTGCGCGCGGCTTCGCGAAAGTGATTGGGGAAGCTGACCTTCGCTATCTTCTCAATCTGGTAGTCGTACGCTCGAGAGTCCATAGTCCGCGAGGTACTTAGGACAGTGCACAGCTGAGCAGCTACGACGAAGAAAAATAACCCGTACTTGAGATCGCCTGTATCTAATCCGAGAAAGGTGAGCGGAAGGTCAAGTTCGGCAAGCTTTAGCAGGGCCAACCCTTGCAAGATCAGAGCGGAAACGAAAAACCGGTTCGACAATCGACCAGCCTCATCGCGCGACTTTGCTAGGCGTTCGATAATCTTCTCAGTTGAGAAGAAGCCGTCGCTGCTAGGGGTGAAGCCGACCTGACTCTCAGTTGAAGAGTTGTCGTTGCCAGTGTTGGCTTCCCCTTCGCTCACTCCGCCGCCACGCTCCCGGCGTCATCGCCGAACAGCCCCGGGCCATCGTCCACCGCGCCGTCTTCCTCGTTCGCGGCTTTCGCCTTGTTGCGCTTGTCGAAGCTCGACCAGACGGTGTTCCAGTCGCCCTTGGTTGCGCCCTTGGAATATTCGGTCGCGCGGGTTTCGAAGAAGTTGGCGTGTTCCACACCGTTGAGCAGCGGGGTCAGCCAGGGCAGCGGGTGGTCGTCGATCATGTAGATCGGCGAGAGACCGAGCTGGCCCAGCCGCCAGTCCGCGATGTAGCGGATGTATTTCTTGATTTCCTTCGCGGTCATCCCGCTGACCGGGCCCATTTCGAAGGCGAGGTCGATGAAATTGTCTTCCAGCCGCACGGTCTTCTGGCAGATATCGATGATGTCTTCCTTGACCGATTTGGTCAGGCAGTCCCGCTCGCGCACGAATTCGTGGAACATGCGGATGATGCCTTCGCAGTGCAGCGATTCGTCGCGCACCGACCAGCTCACGATCTGCCCCATGCCCTTCATTTTGTTGAAGCGCGGGAAGTTCATCAGCATCGCGAAACTGGCGAACAGCTGCATGCCTTCGGTGAAGGCGCCGAACATGGCCAGCGTGCGGGCGATATCCTCGTCGGTGTCGACGCCGAATTGCTGCATATAACTGTGCTTGTCGGCCATTTCCTCATATTCGAGGAAGGCGGAATATTCGCTCTCGGGCATGCCGATCGTGTCGAGCAGGTGCGAATAGGCCGCGATATGCACCGTCTCCATGTTGGAGAATGCGGTGAGCATCATCTTCACTTCGGTCGGTTTGAACACGCGGCCATATTTGTCGTGGTAGCAATCCTGCACCTCGACATCGGCTTGCGTGAAGAAGCGGAAGATCTGCGTGAGCAGGTTGCGCTCGTGCTCGGTCAGCTTCTGCGCCCAGTCGCGGCAATCCTCGCCCAGCGGCACTTCTTCCGGCATCCAGTGGATCTGTTGCTGGCGTTTCCAGAACTCGTAAGCCCAGGGGTATTCGAACGGCTTGTAGGTCTTGCGGGCTTCGAGCAACGACATGTTGTGGTCCTTCGGCTGAATCGGCGAATGGCCAATATAGGGAAAAGTGAGTCGAAACGAAGGCGCGGCAACCCGATTCGGCGTGGATAAAGCGTCGACAAATTGCCAGGCGCAGGCGGCGCGCCGGGGAACGCTGCCGCGCACCGCCCGTTATTCCGGCAGATACGACGCATACGAACGATGGAGAGGTCACATGACCGAACAGAGCAGCAAGCCCAATTCCGACCAGTCACAGATGGGATATGGCAATGCGCGCGACGATCAGGGCACGATGGAACAGGATTTCCAGGCCCAAAATGTCGATGGCAGCCTCGACGCGCCGCAGATCGACAGCGCGCAACCCGGCGAGGTGTCGACCCGGCCCGACGTCAGGGCGCGCGCGGATGCCGGGCGTCCGCTCGATGGCAGCTGACATACCCTGACAGTTTCGGGGAATACGGCTGGTCCGGTTTTCCCCTTTTTGCGGACCGGCTCCGCATCCCCGGCGCCCTGCCTCTGCGAAGAGGCGGGGCGTCTTTTTTTTGTCGTGTCGGCTCTTTGCGGCATGAGGGTCGCGCCATCGGATCACTAGCGGTGGGCGTTTACTGACCGGGCGAAAGTTATCGCCGCCCAGACCCGTTTGGACGAGCTGGGTAATTTTAGAATAGCCTGGCCACCACAGGCATCGGTGATGCCCTGTTTTTTGTCCTCTTTCAGTAATGTAGATAATGCTTTACGGGCGTTAACCAAGAATAGGAATCACAAGCTTTAGAGGCGGCTCAGTTTCGCCTTCGGGAACGCGACTATTACAACACCACCTCGAAATGAATCGGTAACTCAGGTGCTTGCAGCGGGAACGCCCCCGCTTCGCTGGCCTGAGGGGCTGCGCATGGATTATCATGCCTCGCTTGCCGAACGTCAGTATCGCGACAGCCGGTTCCTTGTGATGCTTGGCGTCATCGTCATGATCGCATCCCTTCCAGTCGCCTGGCTCATTATGCCGGATCACCTGGGAGAGATCGCGCTGATGCTGGCGGTGAGCGTCTTACCGCTCCAGCTGCTGGCGCTCGCGCTGCCTCGGCGTAGGCTTCGCTTGCTGAAACTCGCGATGGCGCTGTCGATCATCGCCTTTGCCTGCGTGTTGTTCTTCTGCGCCCAATGGGCCCCACCTTTGACCGGCGCATTTTTCGCGATGGGGCCGGTTGTCGTGATGGGTATGTCGACCCCGATCCTGCCATTGAAACCGCGGGAAACGCTGGCATTCCTGATCGTATTCGCGAGCGGTCTGGCCTCGATTGTCGTATCGACCGATGCTGTGGTGATGCACGATCTGGGATATTTCGCCATCACGGCAATGGTGCTGGTCGTCTCTTTCACCGTCCGCATGCGGGTATGGAACCTTCAGGCGCACAGCTTTCTGCTAAGCCTCCAGCTGGAGCAACGGCTGGCAGAACTGTCGACCAGCAACAACCGTTTGACGGAATTGTCGACGCGCGATCCCCTGACGGCGCTTGCCAACCGCCGCCACTTCCAGGACATGTTCGAGCGCCATTTCAGCGAGTCGCCGGTTCACGGCGAAGCGCGTGTGTCGCTGTTCATGATCGACCTCGATCACTTCAAGGAATTCAACGACAATTGGGGCCATCTGACCGGCGATGATTGCCTGTGCGCCACGGGCGAAATCCTGCGGCACTATTCGGACAGCAATAGCGGGATCGCCGCCCGTTATGGTGGGGAGGAATTCGTCATGGTGACCCGCGTTGCCGACTGGCGGCGGGCGGAATCCCTCGCGGAAGAGGTGCGCGTGGCCATCGAACGGATCGAGATCAGCCACCGTGCGAAGAACTCCGTCGCGACCTGTACCGCGAGCATCGGGGTGACACTGCATGCCGCCGACGAGGCGCCGAAACTCAAGCTGCTTATGGCAGAGGCGGATCGGGCGCTTTACCGGGCAAAGGAAGAGGGCCGGAACAAGGTGGTGGTGGCAAACACCATCGAGACCCGCCACCGCTGATCGCGCGTTGTCAGCAGGGGCGGCAAGCCACGAGGCGGATCGCGCTCGTTCCGAACACAAAAAAGCCGGCGAGAACCCGATCGGGCGCTCGCCGGCTTTGCTTTGTTTTGTCGAGTTCTTAGCCCGCTGTGATCACTGGCAGGCGAGGCATTCCTCGTAGTCGGTCTGCTCAGCGCTCAGCTCGTACTTGGCGGCATCGGCGGTGTTGTCCGCTTCCACCCCGCCGGCAAAGCCTGCGCGCTGCACGCTCTTGGAGCGGAGATAATAGAGCGATTTGATGCCCTTTTCCCACGCCTGGAAGTGCAGCATCATCAGGTCCCACTTGTCGACATCGGCCGGGATGAACAGGTTCAGCGACTGGGCCTGGTCGATATAGGGCGCGCGGTCGGCGGCGAATTCGAGCAGCCAGCGCTGGTCGATTTCGAAGCTGGTCTTGAACGCGGCCTTTTCTTCCGTGGTCAGGAAATCGAGATGCTGGACGCTGCCGCCCTTCTCGAGGATCGAATTCCAGATATTGGTCGAATTCTTCGACTTCTTGTCGAGGATCTTTTCCAGATACGGGTTCTTCACGATGAAGCTGCCCGACAGGGTCTTGTGCGTGTAGATATTGGCCGGGATCGGCTCGATGCAGGCGCTCGTGCCGCCGCAGATAATGCTGATCGATGCGGTCGGTGCGATCGCCATCTTGCAGCTGAAGCGTTCCATCGCGCCCATTTCTTCCGCATCGGGGCAGGGGCCGCGTTCTTTGGCGAGGACCATGCTGGCCTCTTCCGCCTTGGCGCTGATGTGCTTGAACATCTTTTCGTTCCAGACCTTCGCCATCGGGCTTTCAAAGCCGATGCCCTTGGACTGGAGGAAGGAGTGGAAGCCCATCACGCCCATGCCGACGCTGCGCTCGCGCATGGCGGAGTACTTGGCGCGCGCCATTTCCGGCGGGGCGCGGTCGATATAATCCTGCAGCACGTTGTCGAGGAAGCGCATGATGTCTTCCACGAACTGCTTGTCTTTGTTCCACTCGTCCCATTTTTCGAGGTTGAGCGAGGACAGGCAGCACACTGCCGTGCGATCGTTGCCCAGATGGTCGCGGCCCGTGGGCAGGGTGATCTCGCTGCACAGGTTGGAGGTCGAAACCTTCAGGCCCAGATCGCGGTGATGCTTGGGCATCATCCGGTTCACCGTGTCGGAGAAGACGATATAGGGCTCGCCCGTGGCGAGGCGCGTTTCGACCAGCTTCTGGAACAGGCTGCGCGCATCCACGGTCTTGCGGACCGATCCGTCGCGCGGGCTCTTGAGTTCGAATTCTTCGCCCGCGCGCACCGCTTCCATGAATTCATCGGTCAGCAGCACCCCGTGATGCAGGTTCAGCGCCTTGCGGTTGAAGTCGCCCGACGGTTTACGGATTTCGAGGAATTCCTCGATCTCCGGGTGGTTGACGTCGATGTAGCACGCGGCCGAACCGCGACGCAGCGAGCCTTGCGAAATCGCCAGCGTCAGGCTGTCCATCACGCGCACAAAGGGGATGATGCCGCTGGTCTTGCCGTTGAGGCCGACCGGTTCGCCAATGCCGCGCACCTCGCCCCAATACGTGCCGATCCCGCCGCCGCGCGATGCCAGCCAGACATTCTCGTTCCAGGTGTTGACGATGCCTTCGAGGCTGTCTTCCACGCTGTTGAGATAGCAGGAAATCGGCAGGCCGCGCGTGGTCCCGCCATTCGACAGGACGGGCGTTGCGGGCATGAACCAGAGCGAGGAAATGTAATCGTAGAGGCGCTGCGCGTGTTCCTGATCGTCGGCATAGGCGTCGGCCACACGGGCAAAGAGATCCTGATACTTCTCGCCGGGCAGCAGATAGCGATCTTCGAGCGTTTCCTTGCCGAACTCGGTCAGCAGCGCATCGCGCGATTCGTCAGTCGTGATGGTGAAGCGGCGGTCGAGAACCTTCTTGCTGTCCTCTTTGTCCGTGGCAGCGCGCGCAGCCTCCGCCACGGCCCCGGCCAACGCTTCGCCGGCCTTTTCCGTTACCAGATCGTCGGAGCCTTTATCGGCCTTGTCCATCGCCATAGCCTTGTCGCCCTTCGCCGTATTGGGAGCGGTCGCTGCGGTGCTCGTCGCGCTATCACCAGCGTGGTCCTGCGTCTCGGTATCGAGGTTCATCGCTGCATCGTCCCCAGTTCTGAATTCCATTGTTTACCCGCTTTCTCGTCCCGCTCTCGCGTCTTTGCCCCGAACCCCGGCGCAGTGCCGATGTTCCATATGTGTTCGATTCGGCGGATGGGCTTGGTCTAGCCCTTCCCGGCCGTCGGCGGATAGCGAAACTTATCCCCTTTTTCGCCCACAAGGCGCAGGATTCCAGCAGGCATGCACCATATGGGTGCTTGTGGCCGAAACTCTAGGTCTAGTGGGTGCTCCCGGCATCCGAACCACTATATAGTGAATCAGGCGGGTCCGACGCGCAAGGGCCGCAAAGCAGAATTCGCAAGCCGAAGCGCCGATTGGCGCAGTGTCCTATATGGGTGCGACGCAGCGACGCGTGGACCAAGCTGGACTCGCGCGCTTGGCAAGCCCCAAAATGAATCTGCGAAAAAATTTTTCGCGGGAAAAGACCCTTGCGGGGGCTAGGAATCAATCGAATCCAAAGGCGCAATTTTCGAATCCGGGACGGGCCATAACCGGCTCCGGATTGTCGCTACCATGCGGCAAGCGGCGCGCCGCTCGTGAGCAGGGCGAATGCGCGGATCGTCGGTTTCGTCAGGCCGCGGCCCTGGCGTGATCGGCGATGGCATCGGCCAGCTCGTCGACCAGCTCCAGCGGCAGGTCATGCCCCCAGCCGGGAATGGTCTTGAGCTTTGCGCCCGGGATCGTCGCCGCGGTATCGTGGCCATGCGCCACCGGGATCAGCGGGTCTTCCTCGCCATGCAGGACCAGTGTCGGCACGTCGAGTTCGGCGAGCATCCGCCGCCGGTCGCCATCGGCCATGATTGCGGCCATATGGCGCAAGGGGCCTTCGGGATAGACGCTGCGCCTGACCGAGGCGCGCGTGCGCTCGCGCAGGCGGTCTTCGGGCGCGGGAAAGCCGGGCGAACCGATCGTGCGGCCAAGATAGACGCCGTGTTCGACCAGCGCGTCTTCCTCAAGGCTGTCGGGCCGCTTGGTCAGCGCGGTGATCGCCTCCTTCTGTGCCGATGGCAGCTTGCGGTTGCCGGTGGTTGAGAAAACCGAAGTCAGCGAGATCGCCCTGTCCGCATGGTGCGCAGCGAAATGCTGGGCGATCATCCCGCCCATGCTCGCCCCGACGATATGCGCCCGTTCGATCCCCAGCGCATCGAGCAGGCCCGCGCCATCGTCGGCCATATCGGCCAGCGAATAGGGCACGCTGGGCTTCATCCCGAGCCGGGTCATGATCATCAGCTTGAGCGGGCCGGGGGCCTTCACCCCGTCGAATTTGTGCGACAGGCCGACATCGCGATTGTCGTAGCGGATTACCCGAAACCCGCGCTCCACCAGCGCCTCGACAAATTCGTCCGGCCACAGCGTCAACTGCGCACCGAAGCCCATGATCAGCAGGACCGGCGGGTTCGCCGGATCGCCGTGATCTTCATATTCGATGGCAATGTCGTTGGCGGTTATTTTGGGCAACTATTGACGCTCCTTTAGAGTGGAATACTCTTCAAGTAGGCTTTCAAACCTCATTCGATACTCAAGGTTTTCCCGCTCTAAACGAGAGACAATTTCGATAAGCTCGACAAAACGTCGATCGTATTTTCGTAGTTGAATCCACAAAAGGCCCGCCACGGAAGTTACCACGGTAATTCCCGCACCAGTGAGAAAAAGGTAAATCTCATTCATCGGAGCTCTCACCTTCAGTTAACGGGTTAGAGATATCGCTTGGATTCTCCCTCTCCAAAGTCTCCGTACAAGTCTCTAAAGCGTTATCCAGTTTGCTCGCTGAGTCTGGATTCGCATCGACCAGTGCTCGCGTATGCTCGTCCTGATAGCTGTCCAGCACCTCCTTACAGAAAACTGTCCTGAAATCCGCGGGCTGAGATATTTCCAACCGTTCAGGAGGTACTGGGGGTGGCTGTGAAGGATTGCTGAGGAGAGCTGCGGCTAAAGGGCCAATGCCCGCTAAAAAGCCTCCAATAATTGCCCCGAGCGATCCGGATCGATCTGGTGGTGAAGCACGGAGAACTCTATTTCTTTCTTCGATCTCATCGAGCCATCGCTCGAATGTATTTTCCGACATTCTCTCCCCCCTTGTGTACGGTCTATAGCAAAGTTCCTTAAGGAACCAGCACCGTATCGCGGGCCACGGGATCGGTTTCGGGATAATCCAGCGTGAAATGCAGGCCGCGGCTTTCGTGGCGGGCGAGTGCGCTGCGTACGATCAGGTCGGCGGCCTTTAGCAGGTTGCGCAGTTCGATCAGGTCGGTGGTGACGCGGAAATGGCCGTAATAATCCTCCACCTCCTCGGTCAGCAGCTTGATCCGGTGGGCGGCGCGCTCCAGCCGCTTGGTGGTGCGCACGATGCCGACATAGTTCCACATGAAGCGGCGGATTTCGGTCCAGTTCTGCTTGATGACGACTTCCTCGTCGGAATCGGCCACGCGGCTTTCGTCCCATTCGCGAATGGCGGGCGGTTCCTCCAGATCGTCCCAGCATTCCAGGATGTCTTTCGCCGCCGCTTCGCCGAAGACGAAACATTCGAGCAGCGAATTGGAGGCGAGACGGTTGGCGCCATGCAGCCCGCTTTCGGTGCATTCGCCCGCCGCCCACAGACCCGGCAGGTCGGTGCGGGCATCCAGCCCCACCAGGACGCCGCCGCAGGTATAGTGCTGCGCCGGGACGACGGGGATAGGCTGCTTGGTCATGTCGATGCCCAGGCCCAGCAGCTTCTCGTGGATGGTGGGGAAATGCTCGCGCACGAATTCGGGTGGTTGGTGGCTGATGTCGAGATGGACATAGTCGAGGCCGTAGCGCTTGATCTGGTCGTCATTGGCGCGCGCCACGATATCGCGCGGGGCCAGCTCCATCCGCTCTGCATCGTAATCGGCCATGTAACGATGGCCGGTTTCCGGGTGCAGCAAGTGCCCGCCTTCGCCGCGCACGGCCTCTGTAATGAGGAAGTTCTTGACCTCCAGATTATAGAGGCAGGTGGGGTGGAACTGCATCATCTCCATGTTGGAAACCCGCGCACCGGCCCGCCATGCCATCGCGATCCCGTCTCCCGTGGCGCCGCGCGGGGCGGTGCTGAACAGATAGACGCGGCCCGCGCCGCCAGCCGCCAGCACGGTGGCGCGCGCGGTGTGGGCGATCACGCGTCCACTCTGCGAATCGAGCGCATAGGCGCCCCACACCCGGCCCGAGCCGGAATAGCTTTCCTGATGCCGCCCGGTGATGAAATCGATGCAGGTCTGGTGCGGCAGCAGGGTGATGTTGGGATTGGCCTCTGCCGCCTTCAGCAGCGCCTCCTGCACGGCCCAGCCGGTCGCGTCGTCGACATGGACGATGCGGCGGTGGCTGTGCCCCCCTTCGCGGGTGAGGTGCAAATCGCCGCTCTCCCGGTTGAAGGGCACGCCCAGCTGGCACAGCCGGTCGATGCTTTCGGGAGCGCGCTCGATCACGAATTCCACCGTCTCGCGCCGGTTGAGGCCCGCGCCCGCGATCATCGTGTCGCGCACATGATTGTCGAACGTGTCGCCCGCATCGAGCACCGCGGCGATCCCGCCTTGCGCCCAGGCGGTGCTGCCTCCGGTGAGCGAGCCTTTGGCCAGCACCAGCACGCGCTTCGTTTCCGCCAGCGCGAGGGCGGCGGTCAGCCCGGCTGCACCGGAGCCGATCACCAGAACATCGTGAGCCTTGCTTGTCATGCAGGCGTCATGGCCGGTTCGCCATTTTGCGGCAAGTAGGCAACGCTTCGCCGCTTGGGGGCTTTTCTTGGCCGGCCGCTCGACTAGCGGGACGCCCAGCAGGGTCACGTTCAATGCGGGGGCATGGACTGGGAGGGTCGCAGCCGATGATATTCGGTCGGATTGCTTGCGCCTTCGGTCGGCATCGTGTCGACCGCAAGCGCATCAGGAAAGTACACGGACAGGCAGTGGGACGATGCCGTTCATGCCGCAAGCCGCTTGAGGAACAATTGCCCAATGAATGGGTCGAAATCCTCGTCCACGAATCGGGGCTGGGCGCGCGCCGCCTGCACTGATGTGCGTGCCGTGCCGGGTGGTCATTCGCCCGGAACGACGCGCCTGTAATGAAAATCGAGCGTGTTCTGCGTCCCGTCCTTGCCGGGGCGCATGAGCACCTGCACGTCGAGCCGGTCGGGCTCGGAACGGGTGAAGGTGACCGGGCCGAACACCCAGCGCGTGTCGCTGCGTTCGCGCAAGGGGAATTCCAGCGCGGTATCGCCGGGCTTTTCCTCCCATCCGGTCAGATCGGCGGCGAAATGCTTGAGCCGCATGATCAGGCTGTCGCCATCGGGTGTGACCGTGATGAGTTCGTAGAATTGCACGCCGCCTTGGTCGTCGAGCTGCCAGAAATGGCCGACCATTTGCGCCTCGCCAGCCCATGAGAAACTCTCGCCCGCAGCGTTTCCGCCAATCCCAGTCCCGGCCCAGTGGCCCACCAGCCAGTCGAGGTCTGCCAGCGTGGCGGACGCGCGGGGTTTTTCCTCCTCATCAGCCACGGTTTCATCCGCCATCGCGACGCCCGGCGGGACGACGAAGAGAGAGACGGCGGCAAAGACTGCGAGTTTGCGCATGGTGTTCACTCCGCAAGGCAGAGGGATATGGGGCCAGCAATCGCTCTTCCGGTATCCGCTCGCGATTGCGGCAATAGTAATGGAGTGGCGCGGGATCGAAAAGCGTCTTCCAGCCCCACAGCAATGCGCGTGGCGGGTCAGCCTGCGCCGGTGAGCTGGACGAACACGTCTTCCAGGTCGGCTTCGCGTGTGGTCACATCCTCGATCGCATAGCCATGGCTCTGCATCAGGGCGAGAACCTGCCCGGCGGTGGTGGCATCGCGATCATAGGTGATCTCGATCCGGCGCGGTTCGACCACTTCGGCCTTGAGGAAAGCCTCTTCCATTGGCGGCCCGGCCAAGTCCTTGTCCACTGTCACCGCGACGATCTTCTCACGCGCCATGCCGACCAGCTCGCGTGTGGGCTTGTTGGCGATCAGCTCGCCGTGATCGATGATGGCGATGCGGTCGCACAGCTGCTCCGCCTCTTCGAGATAGTGGGTGGTCAGTACCACCGTCACGCCTTCTGCGTTCAGTTCAGTGACGAGTTCCCAGAGCTGGCGGCGCAGCTCCACATCGACCCCGGCGGTCGGTTCGTCCAGCACCAGAATGGGCGGCGAATGGACCATCGCCTTGGCGATCAGCAGGCGACGCTTCATCCCGCCCGACAAAGTGCGGGCATAGGCATCGCGCTTGTCCCACAGATGCACCGCTTTCAGCAATTCCTCGCTGCGGCGTTCTGCCTTGGTGATGCCGTAGAACCCGCCCTGGTTTTCCAGCACCTCGAACGGGGTGAAGAAGGGATCGAAGACGATTTCCTGCGGCACGATGCCGATGGCGCGCTTGGCATTGCGGCGCTGGCGGTCGATGTCGAAGCCCCAGATCTCCGCGCCGCCACCTGTCTTGTTCACCAGCCCGGCAAGGATGTTGATGAGCGTCGATTTGCCCGCGCCATTGGGGCCGAGCAGGCCGAACACGCCGCCCTGCGGCACATCGAAGCTGACGCCTTTCAGGGCCATTTTCGGTTCTTCCCCCGGCCCGGCGGGGGCATATTGCTTGACCAGATTGTCGATGCGGATGGCGGGTTCGCTGCTCATGGCCAACGCCCTAGGCGCGGGCGGCATGGCGAGGCAAGCAGCGCGATGCGCCGAGCGATCTTTAAAGCCGGGGCAGCGTCACCCCGCGCTGGCCCATATATTTGCCCGCTCGGTCGGCATAAGTGACCTCGGGCCGTTCGTTCCCTTGCAGGAACAGGAACTGGCACGCGCCCTCATTGGCATAGATGCGGGCGGGCAGCGGGGTGGTGTTGGAAAATTCCAGCGTGACATGCCCCTCCCAGCCCGGCTCCAGCGGGGTGACGTTCACGATGATGCCGCAGCGGGCATAGGTGCTCTTGCCAAGGCAAATGACCAGCACGTCTTCGGGAATGCGGAAATATTCGACCGTGCGCGCCAGCGCGAAGCTGTTGGGCGGGATGACGCAGACATCGGTGTTGCGGTCGACGAAGCTGTTGCTGGCGAAATCCTTGGGATCGACCACGGCCGAATCGACATTGGTGAATATCTTGAATTCGGGTGCGACGCGCGCGTCATAGCCGAAGCTGGACAGGCCATAGGAGATGCACCCATCGCGCCGCTGCGCCTCCTCGAACGGCTCGATCATGCCGTGTTCGCGGGCCTGCGTGCGGATCCACTTGTCGGAAAGAATCGTCATGCGCGTGTGATTCCCCAGCCGGACGGGCGGGGCAAGCGCCGTGGCGCGAATTTAACCGGTTTGTTTGAACGCCGTCAGAGCGGACGTGCGCCCAGCTTGGGATTCATTGTCGTGATGTGGTTGAGCCACTTCTTGGGGCGGCGCAGCATGTTCTTGGGGTATTCGACCTTCAGCCCTGCGATCCGCGCCATCGCACCGACGAAATGGATGCAGTTTCGCGTGTCGAGATTGTAATATTTGCCCGGCGCGTCGCGCCATTTGCGCATTTCGGCGACGACCTGGCGATATTGCGCGTCGCTGATGGTGACGGTGAAATGCCGGTTGGTGGTGGTGATGTACTTGTCCGGCTCGTTCGTGATCTCGTGATAGACCGGGCCGCGCAGCACCGCGGCAGAGGCATTCTTGGCGGTAAAGCCGTAATTTTCCTTCACCGTCTCGCCGGTGGAATCGAGCGTCCCCTCCAGCACGACGAAGGCATGCGGGTATCGCCCGAACAGGACCGAGCCGTTGAAGCTGTGAAAACTCATCTTCACTTCGGCCGAAGCGGCAGACGCCCAGCCGAGCGCGAAGACGGCGATTACCAGTCTGAGAATTTGTGCCATGGCCCCGGTTTAGACCACAGGTGTTTGAACCTTCAATGAAAAGCGGTGCTGCCGGCGGTTATCCCGCCAGCAGCGTTGCATTTCCGCCAGCAGCCGTGGTGTCGATGCAGACCACGCGTTCGGTGGCAAAGCGCGCGACATAGTTCGGCCCGCCTGCCTTGGGGCCTGTACCCGACAGGCCCTCGCCGCCGAAGGGCTGGCTTTCCACCACCGCACCGATCTGGTTGCGATTGACGTAGAAATTGCCGACCCGCGCACGCGCTTCGACAAAGGCGCGGGTGTCGTCGTTGCGGCTGTGCAGGCCCAGCGTCAGGCCATACCCGACCGAATTGATGTCCTGCATCACTTGGTCGAGATCGACCGACTTGTAGCGCACGACGTGCAGGATCGGACCGAAATTCTCGCGCTTCAGGTCGAGGATCGAATCGATCTCGATGATGGTGGGGGCCACGAAACAGCCCTTGCCCGCGCCGCGATGCAACCGGCGGCGCCAGACCGGCAGGCCGCCCTTCTTGCGGCGTGCGACATGGCGTTCCAGCGCGGCCTTTGCGTCTGGATCGATCACCGGGCCGACATCGGTGGCGAGCTGTTCCGGGTCGCCGATCTGCAGCGCTTCGAATGCACCGTGGATCATGGCGAGCATTTCGTCATAGACCTCGTCCTGAATATGCAGGACACGCAGCGCGCTGCAGCGCTGGCCCGCGCTCTGGAACGCGCTGGCGACGACATCGCGCGTGACCTGTTCGGGCAGCGCGGTCGAATCGATGATCATCGCATTCTGTCCGCCGGTTTCGGCGATGAAGGTCGCGATCCGCCCTTCGCGCGCGGCCAGCCCGCGATTGATCGCCTGTGCCGTGTTGGTCGATCCGGTGAAGGCGACCCCGGCAATGCGCGGGTCGGAAGTGATCATCTCGCCCACATCGCCCGCGCCCGGAAGCAGCTGGAAAGCCTCTTGCGGAATCCCGGCCTCGTGGCACAGCCGCACGGCCAATGCGGCGATGAGCGGGGTCTGTTCGGCGGGCTTGGCGACCACGGTGTTGCCCGCAGCAAGTGCAGCGGCGGGCGGGCCGATAAAAATCGCCAGCGGGAAGTTCCACGGGCTGATGCAGGCAAAGACACCGCGGCCGTTATAAGTCAGGCGGTTTTCCTCGCCCGTCGGTCCGGGAAGGATGACAGGCTGCGTGAACAGCCGCCGCGCTTCGGCCGCATAATAGCGCAGGAAATCGACCGCTTCGCGCAGTTCGAGCACCGCGTCGGGCAGCGTCTTGCCCGCCTCGCGCTGGCACAGGCTGAGGAACTCGTCCGTATGCTCCTCGAACAGGTCGGCTGCCGCTTCGAGCAGCAGCGCGCGCTTTTCACCGCCCAGCGCGTTCCAGCCAGGCTGGATCGCTTCGGCGCGGGTGATCGCTTCTTCGACCTCGAAATCGAGTGCGTCGCGCCGCGTGCCGACTTCTGCGGTCAGATCGTGCGGTTTGTTGATCGGCGCGACTTCGCCTTCCGCACCCGACACGAAGGTCGGTTCGGCCAGCCAGTGCCGGTCTTCCAGTGCGTGCAGGCGTTCCACCAGCGGTTCGAGCACGAGCGGGTCGGAAAGGTCGATCCCGGCGCTGTTGACCCGGGTCGGGAAGATGTCGGTCGGCAGGGGTATCGTCGGATTGCGATAGGGCTCCAGCGCGGCGAGGTCCGCGACCGGATCGGTGGTCAGCTCGCTCACCGGGACATCGGCGTCGGCCATGCGGTTGACGAAGCTGGAGTTCGCCCCGTTTTCGAGCAGGCGGCGCACCAGATAGGCCAGCAGATCCTTGTGCGATCCGGTGGGCGCATAAATGCGCACCTTGGTGCGATCATTGCCTTCGACCTTCGCGAGCGCGCCATAGACATCCTCGCCCATGCCGTGGAGGCGCTGGAACTCGAAGGATTGCGCATCGGGCAGCCCGGCTTGCGGGCCACCCGCCTGGGCAAGCGCCTTGATCGCCCCGATGGTGTAGGCATTGTGCGTGGCGAATGCGGGATAGACCGCATCGCGCCCGCCGAGCAGCTGTTCCGCACAGGCGAGGTAGCTCACATCGGTCGCCACCTTGCGCGTGAACACGGGAAAATCGGTGAAACCGCCGACCTGGCTCAGCTTGATCTCGGTGTCCCAATATGCGCCCTTGACCAGCCGCACGAAGAACTTGCGGTCATATTTGCGCGCCAGCCGCACGACCCAGCCGCACATGGGCAGGCCGCGCTTTTGATAGGCCTGGATGGCCAGGCCGAACCCTTCCCAGCGGCTGCCGTCGGGGCGGGTGAACAGGCTGTCGTCGCGCGCCAGCGCTTCGAAAATGTCCATCGACATTTCCAGCCGGTCGGCCTCTTCGGCGTCGATGGTGAAATGGATGTTCGCATCGCGCGCCTTGCTGGCGAGATGGCGCACGATGGGCAGCAGGTCCCCGATTGCCAGATCGGCATGCAGGAAGGTGTATTTGGGGTGCAGCGCCGACAGCTTGACCGAAATGCCGGGCGAATCGATCAATCCGCCGCGCGCCTCTTTCGCCAGGCTATCGATCGCGGTTTCGTAGCTCGCACGATAACGCTCCGCATCGGCGTAGGTCATCGCCGCTTCGCCCAGCATGTCGAAACTGTGCGTCAGCCCGCGGGCACGTTCGGGTGCGGCGCGCTTCAGCGATTCCCTGATCGTGCGGCCATAGACGAACTGCCCGCCAAGGATACGCATCGCCTGCAGGGTCGCCTTGCGGATCACCGGCTCGCCCAGCCGCGTGACTGTGCGCTTCAGCGTCTTGCCGAGGCCCTTCTGCGCTTCTTCGGGCCGTTCGAGCACTTCGCCTGTCAGCATCAGCGAGAAGGTGGCGGCATTGACGAAGGTGGAGGAGCTTTCGCCCACATGTTCCGACCAGTCGATATCGCCGATCTTCTCGCGGATCAGCGCGTCGGCGGTGCGCGCATCGGGGACACGCAGCAGCGCTTCGGCGAGGCACATCAGCGCCACGCCTTCTTCGGTGGCGAGACCGTATTGTTGCAGGAAGGCGTCGATCCCGCTCGCCTTTTGCTGGCGTGCGCCCTCGATCAGGCGCGCGGCAAGCTCGGCTGCCTCCCCATGCTTGGCCGATGCGCCGGCTGCCTGTTTCATGCGCTCGGCGCAGCAGGCGTTTTCTTCCGCGCGGTAGGCCTTGCGCAGGGCATCTCGGGACAGGGCGGGGGCGACGGGATCGTGCAGGGCCATAACACTCCGGGAATCAGGGGAGGAACTATCGTGCGCACTTGGACCTCAAGGCGGTCTCTATCAAGCTTTGTCGTAGCGTAATGTTCCGCCTAGCGGGTGGTGGCCGGGCCTTCCTTGGCGAACCAGCGCCGCAGGGCATCCTGGGCCTGCATCGGCAGATGGAGCCCCATGCGGCTGCGACGCCACAGGACGTCATCGGCGCTGCGGGCAAATTCCACTTCTATCAGGTAGCGCACCTCCGCTTCGTAGAGATCGCCGCCGAAATGCGTGCCAAGGCCTTCGAGCGACAGAGCCTTGCCAAGAACATGGTCGATGCGCGTGCCATAAGCGCGCGCCAGACGCCGGAGCATGGCGGCTTCGATGAAAGGCCACCGCTCGCCGGCCTGTTCGAGAAACTCGTCGAAATCGCGCATCTCCCCGCCGGGAAGCCGTGCCTCGCGCGTCCATTTTCCGCCCATGTCCAGATGCGGTTCGAGCCGGGCGAGCGCGTGTTCGGCCAGCTTGCGATAGGTGGTCAGCTTGCCGCCATAGATCGACAGGATCGGCGCGCCACCGGCTTTGCCCTGCGGCGCATCGAGTTCGAACACATAATCGCGCGTCACCGTCGAATTGCTGTCGGCATTGTCTTCGTAAAGCGGGCGCACCCCGGCATAGGACCACACGATATCGTCCTCGCTCACCCCGCTCACGAAATAGCGGTTGGCCGCCTCGCGCAGATAGGTCCGTTCTTCCGGCGTAATCTCCACCTGGTCCAGATCGCCCGTGTAAAGCAGGTCGGTCGTCCCGATCAGCGTGAAATTCCGCTCATAGGGGATCGCGAAAACGATCCGCTTGTCGGGCTGCTGGAAGATATAGGCATGATCGCCTGCGAATTTGCGCGGCACGATGATATGGCTGCCCTTTACCAGCCGCAGATGGGCCGGTGTGCCCTTGCCGAGCGCGCGCTGCGCCACGGTGTCGACCCACGGCCCGGCCGCGTTCACCACTGCGCGCGCTTCGATTGTCCGCAGCTCGTCGTCCTCGCTCAACGTGGCGATCCAGTGATCCTTCCGCCGGTCGAGCGCGATGCATTCGCAACGCGTGCGGATCTGGGCGCCGCGTTCCTGCGCATCGAGCGCGGAGAGAACCACCAGGCGCGAATCCTCCACCCAGCAATCGGAATATTCGAACCCGCGCACCAGATGGGGCTGCAACACGCCTGCATGCGGCGCTTGGCGCAGCGATACGCCATGGCTGCCGGGCAAGCGCCCGCGCCCGCCGATCCGGTCATACAGCGCGAGGCCGAGGCGCAGCATCCAGGCCGGGCGCAAACCGCGCTCATGCGGCAGGACGAAGCGCAGCGGCCAGATGATATGCGGCGCGCTGGCCAGCAGCACCTCGCGTTCGCGCAGGGCCTCTGCCACCAGGCGAAACTCGAACTGTTCGAGATAGCGCAGCCCGCCATGGATCAGCTTGGTGCTGGCCGAGGATGTGTGCGAGGCGAGGTCGTCCTTCTCGCACAGCAGCACGGACAGGCCGCGCCCTGCGGCATCGCGGGCAATGCCGACACCGTTGATGCCGCCGCCAATGACCAGCAGGTCGATCACGTCAGTCGCGCGCCCTGGACAGCAGCCGTCCGGCCACCGCGTCGAGCCGGGTCAGCACGTCGCGGTCATGGCGGTCGGGCGCGGTGATGACGGCGCTGTCCAGCGCGGTATCGATCGGCGATCCTTCGCGTTTTTCAGGCAGCAGCCGGATGAGTTCTTCCACCGTGCGCTTGGCGAAGGTGGAATTGGCCTGCATCTGCGCGATGATCTCGCTCACATCGACGGCGGCTTCGTTGTCGCGCCAGCTGTCCCAATCGGTCACCATGGCGATGAGCGCATAGGGCAGTTCCGCTTCGCGGGCGAGCTTGGCTTCGGGCATGCCGGTCATGCCGATGACCTCAGCGCCCCATTGCCGGTACATCCGGCTTTCTGCGCGGGTGGAAAATTGCGGGCCCTCCATCGCGAGATAGGTCGCCCCTTCCGCGACCTGCGCGCCAACTGCACGCGCGGCCTCGGCGGCAAGGCCGGTCAGGCGCGGGCAGACCGGATCGCCCATGCCGACATGCGCAACAAACCCGTTGTCGAAGAAGGTGGCGGGGCGGCCCTTGGTGTTGTCGATGAACTGGTCGACCGCGACGAAATGGCCCGGCGGCAGATCTTCGCTCAACGATCCGACCGCGCTGATCGCCAGGATATCGGTACAGCCTGCGCGTTTCAGCGCATCGATGTTGGCGCGCGCATTGAGCTTGCCGGGAAGCACCGTGTGCCCGCGCCCGTGGCGGGGCAGGAAGCGCAGCCGCACATCCCCTATCCGCCCGCACAGAATTTCATCCGAAGGCGCGCCGAAGGGGGACTTTACCTCGATCCATTGCGCGTCTTCGAGCGCGTCGATCTCGTACAGGCCGGACCCGCCGATAATGCCGATGGTCCATTCTTCGCTCATGCAATCCCTTCCGATAAAGACAGGCCGAAGCAGCGATACGCCGCGGACGTTTCCGTCCTCGGTTAACCGCTGGCAGCTGTCAGATAAAGGGATTGGTGCGGTCGAGAAGACTCGAACTTCCACGGCCTTTCGGCCACAACGACCTCAACGTTGCGCGTCTACCAGTTCCGCCACGACCGCACATGTCGAAAAGGGCATGAATCAGCCCCAATCCGGTAGGAGCGCGCCACTAGCAGCGAGGGTTCGCCCCCGCAAGCGGGATTTGCAGCTTATCTGGGCGCCCAGCCGATATCGGCGTAAACCGCGCTGCGCGGCACGTCGGTAATGGCCTCGTTGATGGTCATCACTTCGCCCGGAGCCAGCTCGCCCTGCGGCGGGACGACTTCCCAGCTGTAGACGATCCGCTCGCGCCCGTCGCGCAGCACGACGAGGATCGGCGGGACGGCGCGCGTTTCGCGCGCGGTGTTGGTCACGATGATTCGCGCGCCGAAAAACTCCGTCCCGTTGGGGAGCGTGCGGCGTTCCTGCTCTTCCACCGGAAAGTCGAGCTGGAGATCGGGTTCGGCCATCGCAAAGAGCGGGCGGTCGATCGGGACCCAGTCGGGCAGGCCGAAGATATTGACCGCCGCCACCGTGCCGAGCGTGAGCGCGGCGAAAATACCCGCCGCCCAGGTCCACAGCTTGAGGTAGTTGCGGCGCGGCCTGAAGGGGGGCTGATGGTCGAACTGCGAGCGGTCCTCGTCATAGACCGGCTCGCGCGGCTCTTCCTGCTCGACAGCGCTGGCAAATCGCTGATCGTCGAATGGCGGGTCTGCCCCTTCATCGAAGCCCGCCCCCTCGAGATCGGAGCCGTCGAGATCGGAGCCATCGAAATCGGGACCGGTTTCTTCGGCCAGCGAGGTGTCGTTGTGGCTTGGCTTGCTGGTAAATGCCGGAGGCGGTGCGGGCGCGGGGCGATCCGCTTCCGTGTTCCGGGTCGGCTGATCGGCTGCGGTTGGCGCAGCTGCCGGGCTTGTTGCCGGGCCAGCTGCCGGGGCAGTCGATGGCGCAACCGCTTCCGGCGCGGTCCGGCGATCTTCGGGGACCGCAACGTCTGCGCCTTCCTGGAACCAGCTGTGCTTGCATTTGGCACAGCGCACCGTGCGCCCTTCCACCCCGATAGCGCTGTCGGGCACGACGTAGCGTGTGGCGCAGGCGGGGCAGGTGATAATCATGGTGACCCAAAGCCATAAGCAGGCCCGCGAATCACGACAAGTCGCGTAGCTGTCGGCAAGCCTTTCATGGCGCTTTTTTCCACACCGAAGGGCGGTTATAGGCGTGCCGCACCATGCATCGCCACTTTGTCATCCGTGTTTTGGCCGTCCAGCGGCGTGTTCCAGCCCATGGCTGAGGGCGAACGCGAGATCGTCAGGCTCGACAATGTCGGCCTGCGCTACGGAACCGACGCCGAAGTGCTGAGCAATGTTTCGTGCAGCCTTTTCTCCGGCCGCTTCTATTTCCTCACCGGGGCGAGCGGTGCGGGCAAGACCTCGCTGCTCAAGCTGCTCTATCTGGCGCAGCGTCCGTCGCGCGGCGGGATGCAGCTGTTCGGGCGCGATGTGATTACCACGCCGCGCAGCGAACTGCCGCCGCTCAGGCGCAGGCTTGGCGTCGTGTTCCAGGATTTCCGGCTGGTCGATCACCTGTCGGCGTTCGACAATGTCGCCCTGCCGCTGCGGGTATCGGGCGTGCGTGACGCCGACTTGGCAAAACCGGTCGCGGACATGCTCGACTGGGTTGGGCTGGGCCATCGCGCCCATGCGCGCCCGGCAACGCTTTCGGGCGGCGAACAGCAGCGTGTCGCCATTGCAAGGGCAGTCGTTGCCCGGCCCGACCTGCTGGTGGCGGACGAGCCGACCGGCAATGTCGATCCCGACATGGCATTGAAATTGATCCGCCTGTTCGAGGCGCTCAACCGGCTTGGCACGACGGTGGTGGTGGCGACCCACGATGTGTCGCTGATCCGCAAGGTCCCCGATTCGCTCATCATGCGGCTCGACCGGGGCAAGCTGTCCGACCCCACCGGCGCGCTGCGCTATCCCCCACGGCGCAGCGGCGCGGGAGAGGTGGAATGAAGAAGCCCCCCGTCCTCGCCCGTGCGGTGGAGCGTGGCCTTGCCCCCTTGCGCGGCAGGCGCGCGGCGCATCTGCTGCCGCGTGCGCGCATGGGCGGGCCGATGCCGTGGGTCATGGCGATCATGGTCGCGCTGACGGTGCTGGCGCTGGGCGGCGAGCGCGCGCTGGCCAACATGGCGGGCTTTGCGCAGGCGGGGCTCGATGGCGGGGTCACGGTGCAGGTGGTGGAAGCCGATGCCGGTGATCGCGCGGCGCAGGCGCAGCGCGCGCTTGAAGTGCTTGGCAATGATCCTGCGGTCACGAAGCTGCGCCTTGTCCCCGAGGCCGAACTGGAACAGCTGGTCGAACCGTGGCTGGGCGGGGGCACGCGCGGCGATGTCGTGCCGCTGCCGGCATTGATCGATGTGCGCCTGGCGGGAGGGGCGGACGAAGCCACGCTCGACCGGCTGCGGGCAAGCCTTGCCGAGGCCGCGCCCGATGCTCGGGTGGATGCGCAGGCCGACTGGCTGGGGCCGGTCTTTTCGGCCATCGAAACGCTGCGCTGGCTCGCCATCGCGCTGGTTGCCATGCTGGTTTTCACCAGCGCGGCAGCAGTCTGGCTGGCGGCGCGCAACGCGCTGGACGCCAATCGCGATACGATCGAAATCGTTCACCTGCTGGGCGGCAACGATGCGCAGATTGCGCGCGTATTCCAGCGTTCGGTGCTGCTTGATTCCGCCGTTGGCAGTGCCGCCGGGCTGGCGCTGGGCATCGCCGCATTGTTGCTGCTCGGGGCGCAGTTCGCGGCTCTGGAATCGGGCATGGTATCAGGTGGCGGATTGTCGCGGATCGATTTTGCGATTCTCGCCATCGTTCCCGTGGTGGCTGTCGCAATCGCCTTGCTCACTGCGCGTTTGACGGTATTGCGCTCGCTCGGACGGCTGCTTTGATACTTCGCTTCTTCGCCTTTGCCGCGCTTGTCTATGCGCTGGGTTTCCTCGCCTTTGCGGTGTCGCTGCCGCAGCCGCTCGGCGCGCGCGAGACCGATGCGGTCATCGTGCCGACCGGCGGGCCGGGGCGTATCGCGCGCGGGCTCGAGGTGCTGCGCGATGGCGATGCGCGCGAAATGTTCGTCTCCGGCGTCGATCCCGAAGTGACGCAGGATGAATTCGCTGCCGAGTTCGAGGTCACGCCGCGCGAGATGAATTGCTGCGTCACGCTCGGCTATCTCGCGGTCGACACCCGCAGCAATGCGGACGAGGCGGCCCAATGGCTGCGCGAAAACGAATTCGACACCGTGCGGCTGGTCACGACCGACTGGCATATGCGCCGCGCGGCGGGGGAATTCCGCTCCAGCCTGCCCGACACGGTCCAGATCGTGCGCGATGCCGTGCCGTCCGACCCGGCGCTGGGGCAGCTGTTCCTCGAATACAACAAATACCTCGCGGCGAGCGTTTCGCTCGGCCTGCCGGTCTGACGGGCGGGCATGGTCATGCGGCTGCTGCGCAACATCGCCTTCTACCTGCTCTTCTATCTCGGCTCGATCCCGGTCACATCGCTTGCCCTGCTGATGCTGCCATTCAGCCATGATGCGTTTCGAAAGGTCGTGCTGGCGTGGAGCGGGCTGCACCGCTGGGCCGTGCGGCATCTGCTCGGCTGCGAAATCGTGATCGAAGGCATGCCTGCCGAAGGCCCCGCGCTCTACGCGATCAAGCATGAGAGCTTCTTCGAGGCGATCGACACCACCCAGCTGCTCGACACGCCCGCCGTTTTCGCCAAGCAGGAACTGTTCCGCATTTTCGGCTGGGGCTATGCCGGGCGCGCCTATGGCCTGATCCCGGTGGCGCGCGATGCCGGCGCGCGGGCGCTGATGCAGATGATCCGTGCGGCCAAGGGCATGGTGGATGCAGGCCGCCCGCTGGTGATCTTCCCCGAAGGTACGCGCGTGCCGCATGGCGAGAAGCGCAAGCTGCAGGCCGGGTTTGCCGGGCTGTACAAGATTCTGGGCCTGCCGGTCATCCCGGTCGCGGTCGATAGCGGGCGGCTTTACCAGCGCTCGCTCAAGCGCAAGGGCACGATCACCTACCGCTTCGGCGAGCCGATCCCGCCGGGCCTCCCGCGCGAAGAGGTGGAACAGCGCGTGTTCGAGGCGATAAACGCGCTGAACGACTGACTTGCCTGCCGCGCAAACCGAGCAAGTGCATCCGGGTGGCGGGGGCGAACATAACCCGTAAGGCGCCCCAAAACTCGAGGTCGCTGCACCGATGGCGGGGCTTCGAAAGCGTGGGGCCCGACGAGCCGAAGAGCGCTGTCAGCGATAGGCCGGGGGCGGGCCTGCATCAAAATGGTCCGAGCAAAGAGCGCTTACTGCCCGTCTTCGGGCTCGCATCCGAAAAGCGGCTTGTCGGCTAACGACCCGATTGCGGATGTTGTTTGAGCCTGCCAAAAAACTCCGCATGAATGAGTGGAAGTTTCTATTTATCGCGCTACTTGCCTCATGCTGTGCAGATCGGGATGACAAGGAGGTGGTTCATGAGGACAGAACACCGTCACTCATAGCTGCCGCAGAAAGCGTTTCTCTTGAGTTCCCGCTTCATTTCGATCCTAGTGAATCGCCACCTGGCCTTGTGAAAGTAGCCCCTGATAGTGAGGAAAATGAGACTGGGAAGCATCTGCTTGATGCCCTTATTCTCTGCAGCCCCGACCTAGCGTGGGTCGAAAAAACGTCGCATTCGATGTCAGTGATAATGCCTTCCGACGAGAATGCGATTTGGGAAGGGGGGGAAGGTTGGCGACCTTCCGATGAGGACATCATCAAGTGCATCAAACAAAGCGTACGCCAGCCGTTCTTTTATCGCGAGTTGCCGAGAGGCATTCAAACTCATGCCCAGAACTGATGTCAGCTCTCCACCTTGATCCCGGCCCTCACATTCTGACAGCCGCCCGCCCCGGAAGCGGTCGTCCGGCGTTCTCTCAGTGATCTCCGCGCCCGAAGTCCGGCCGGGCATCGTCTTGGCCTTCTTCGACGATGGAGCGGCGGATCGCGCGGGTGCGTTCGAACAGGTCGAACAGCGTGTCGCCATCGCCATTGCGGATTGCGCGCTGCATCGCGGTGAGATCTTCGGTGAAGCGGCCCAGCACTTCCAGCACGGCGTCGCGATTGGTCAGGAAGACATCGCGCCACATCACCGGGTTGCTCGCCGCAATGCGGGTGAAATCGCGAAAGCCGCCGGCGGAATATTTGATGACCTCGCCGCGGGTCACATCCTCCAGATCGGATGCCGTGCCGACGATGGTGTAGGCGATAAGATGCGGGATATGGCTGGTCACTGCCAGCACCAGATCGTGATGGTCCGGGACCATGATTTCGACCTTCGCGCCCAGTCCGCGCCAGAAATCGGCAACCGCCGCCACCGCCTCTTCCGGCGCATTTTCCGGCGGGGTCACGATGCACCAGCGATGGCGGAACAGTTCGGCAAAGCCTGCATCCGGGCCGCTCTTTTCCGTTCCCGCGACCGGGTGCGCCGGGATCACGACGGCGTTCGGCAGGGCGGCGGCGATGGCTTCGCCCACGCCGCGCTTGGAAGAGCCGACATCGCTGACAATGGCATTGCGCGGCAGGACCTCGGCAATGGCTTCGGCTGCCGCGCCCATCGCGCCCACCGGCACGCACAGGATCACAAGGTCCGCCTCGCGCACCGCTTGCGCGGCAGTGTCGCAGACCGCGCCGACCAGTCCACGTTCGGCGGCGCGGCGGCGCACTTGCGGGTCTGCGTCCCAGCCGGTCGTGGCGATGGCGGGCGACATGGCGCGTGTGGCAAGGCCGATGGAGCCGCCGATCAGGCCCAGCCCGATAATGGCGACCCGCTCCACGCTCATGCCCCGGCCCCGCACAGTTCGCGCAGCACATCGGCAATGGCGTCCATCTGTTCATCCGTCCCGATGGTGATGCGCAGCGCATGCGGCAGGCCCTGGCCCGGCAGGTGGCGCACGGCATAACCGGCCCCGGCAGTTGCATGCAGCGCGGTTTCGGCGGCAATGTCGCCTTCGAACAGGACGAGCACGAAATTCGCCTTGCTCGGCAGGGTGCGCAGTCCGTGATTGCCCAGCGCCTCGACCTGCTCGACAAAACGCGCGCGGGCTGCCCGGTTCGCATCGCGCGATGCGGCGACGAAGCCTTGGTCGGACAGGGCGGCCAGCGCCGCCATCTGCCCGCTCGCGCTGACATTGAACGCCCCGCGCAGCCGGTTGAGTGCGTCGATCAGATGCGGCGCGCCGGTCGCCCAGCCCACTCGTTCGGCAGCGATGCCATAAGCCTTGGCAAAGGTGCGCGTGACGAGGACATTGTCGTGCGCCGCGGCCAGCGCCATCCCGCCATCGTCCTCGCCATCATCGAGGAATTCGGCATAGGCCTGATCGACCACCAGCAGAACATCGCCCGGCAGACCCGCATGCAGCCGTTCCACCTCTTCGCGCGGCAGCCATGTCCCGATGGGATTATTCGGATTGTCGAGCAGGACGACCCGCGTTTTCGGCGTGACGGCGGCAAGCAGCCTGTCGACATCGGGCACGTAGTCCTTGTCCTCGGCCCAAACGATCTCGGCCCCGACCTTTTGCGCCAGCAAGGGGTAGAGCGAGAAGGAATAGCGGGAGAACAGCACTTCGTCGCCCGGCCCGGCAAAGGCCTGCACTGCGCCGTGGAGGCATTCGCCCGATCCCGTACCGCATACGATGCGCGCCGGATCGATACCGTGCAGCGCGCCGATGGCTTCGCGCAGGGCAGTCGAATCGGGGTCGGGGTAAAGCTGCGGCTGGCGCTCGCCCGCCAGCGCATCAAGCACTGCCGGGCTGCATCCCAACGGGTTCTCGTTCGCGGACAATTTGACCAGCGGGCGTCCATCGGCGTCCCTCGACTTGCCGGGGACATAGGCATGGATCGCGTCGATCCACGGTTTCATGGAGGGTCTGTTTGCCATTTCGGCTTTGTCGCATGAAAGAATATCAGCCCTTCGACAAGTATTGGAGGAAGCGATAGAGACAGGGTTTCATTGTTTCCCCAGAAGGTCCGATTTGAACGCCGCCTCGCAATCGCTCGTCCTGCCCGATCCTCTGCCGCTCGACGGTGGGGGCGAGCTGGCGCGGGTCGAGATCGCTTACGAGACCTATGGCGAACTGAACGCGGATCGATCCAACGCCATCCTGCTGTGCCATGCGCTGACGGGCGATCAGTATGTCGCATCGCCCCATCCGATGACCGGCAAGCCAGGCTGGTGGGAACGGATGGTGGGGCCGGGCAAACCCATCGATACCGACCGCTTCCACGTCATCTGCGCCAATGTGATCGGCAGTTGCATGGGCTCGACCGGCCCGGCCAGCCAGGCGTCGGACGGCCAGCCCTATGCCATGCGCTTCCCGGTCATCACCATTCGCGACATGGTGCGCGGCGCGGTTGGCCTGCTCGATGCGCTGGGGATCGAGCGGCTGCATGCCGTTGTCGGCGGGTCGATGGGCGGGATGCAGGCGCTCAGCCTGGCGGCGAACTGGCCGGAGCGTGCAAGCCGCGTGCTGGTGATCGCCTCGACCAGCAGGCACTCCGCGCAGAACATCGCTTTCCACGAGCTGGGCCGCCAGGCGGTGATGGCCGATCCGCGCTGGAACCAGGGCGATTATTATGGCGGTGATGCGCCCGATAGCGGCCTCGCCGTAGCGCGTATGGCGGCGCATATCACCTATCTGTCGGAAGAGGCGCTGACCGCGAAATTCGGGCGCGACTTGCAGGACAGGGAGGCGAAGAGCTTCGGCTTCGATGCGGATTTTCAGGTGGAATCCTATCTGCGGTATCAGGGTAGTGGCTTCACCCGGCGCTTCGATGCCAATTCCTACCTCTTTATCACCCGCGCGATGGATTATTTCGACCTGGCGGAAGAACATGGCGGCAAGCTCGCCAACGCATTTACGGGGAGCACGGCGCGCTTCTGCCTCGTCAGCTTCGACAGCGACTGGCTCTATCCGACGAGCGAGAGCCGCCATGTCGTCCATGCGCTCAACGCGGCGGGCGCGCCGGTGAGCTTCGTCGAGCTGTCCGCCCCGCACGGCCATGACAGTTTCCTGCTCGATGTGCCCGCGCTCGACCGGGTGGTGAAAGGCTTCCTCGATGGCTGATCTGCGGCTCGACCTGGCGGTGATCGCCGACCACATCGAACCGGGTAGCCGTGTGCTCGATATCGGCTGCGGCGACGGGGCGCTGATGCTCGCCCTGAGCGATAAGGGCTGCGATGTGCGCGGGATCGAGATCGACGGGGCCTGCGTCGAACGCTGCGTGAGCCAAGGATTGAGCGTGGTGCAGGGCGATGCCGACCGCGATCTGGGCGACTATCCCGACCGCGCCTTCGATTACACGATCCTCAGCCAGACCTTGCAGACCGCCGCGAGGCCCGACCGCATGCTCGACCAGCTGCTGCGCGTGGGCGGGCGGGCGTTCGTCAGCTTCCCCAACTTCGCCCACTGGCGCACCCGCGCCGCGCTGATGTTCGGCGGCCGCATGCCGGTGACCCGCGCGATCCCAGTGAGCTGGTACGAGACGACCAATATCCACCACGTGACGGTTAAGGACTTCCGCGAACTGGCGCGGGAAAAGAACGCGCGGATCGAACGCGAGTGGTTTTTCGCGGGCGAGCGGGCGATTGGAGCGGTCGGCGCCAATGGCCGAGCGGAGTTCGGGGTGTTCGAGTTGAGCGGAGTTGCCGCAGAGTTGACCTGATTGCCTCCTGCTGTATTGCTTGGCCAACACACTTGAGGAGGCCAACGATGATATTTTCCGCCAGCAGGGCGCGTCTGGTCACGACATATGTGGCGACGCTGATCCTCGGCTACGCATTGTTCATCGCGCCGAACCTGTTCTTCGGTATTTTCAAGGTGGCTGGCGGATTGCGCGGTCTGAACCTCGCGTGGGTGGGCCTGTTCCAATTTGTCAGCGTCACCGTTCTTGTATGGGCAGCTCTGTGTTCGCTCGGCGGGTCGTTCAAATCCATCGGCTGGGACTTCGATTCATGGCCGCGAGACATCGGAATTGGCGGGGCATTTGGCCTGGCCTGGGCTCTCGTTGAGATGCTGGTTTTGATCCCCGCGCATGGCGGCGCGGCAGAGCCGAATGTAGCGCGGATTATCGAAAACATCGATGGGCAGCTCGTCGGGCTGGTCGGCTATCTGGTGCTGGGTATTGTCGGCGGCGGCATTACCGAAGAAATCTTCAATCGCGGGTTTGCGATCAATGTGCTGCGCCCCGCATTCGCAAATCCGCAGGTCGGCCTGTGGGTCGCCTCGATCCTGTCGATCATCCTGTTCACGGTCGGCCATATGCCGGTGACCGCCTTCGACTGGGTCACGATCTTGGTTCCGACCTTGATCTACACCGGCCTGTTCCTGGGTACGGGACGCCTGACCGCCGCAATCGCTGCCCATGCGGTTCACAACGGCGTGGTGCTGATGATTATCTACGCGAATTACATCGCCTGATCCGCCTCACCCCAACCGTTCCGCATGCCATGCCACATGTTCGGCGATGAAGGTCGAAATGAAGTAATAGGAGTGGTCGTAACCTTCCTGCATGCGGATTTCGGGCTGCATGCCGGCCTTGGCGCAGGCCATTGCCAGCGCGCCGGTCTTGAGCTGCTCTTCCAGGAAATTGTCCGCCGTGCCTTGGTCGACCAGCAGGTGATCGAGCCGCGCGCCGTCCTCGATCAGGGCGACCGCATCATAGGCGCGCCAGGCTTCGCGATGATCGCCCAGATAACGGGAGAAGGCTTTCTCGCCCCATGGCACGCCCGCAGGCGCCACGATGGGCGCGAAGGCGCTGACCGAACGGAAGCGGTCGGGATTGCGCAAGGCCACGGTCAGCGCGCCGTGGCCGCCCATCGAATGGCCGGTGATGGACTGGCGCGCCAGGTCGACGGGAAATTCCGCCTCGATCAACGCGGGCAGCTCGTCCTCGATATAGCTGCGCATGCGGTAATGCTCGGCCCACGGCTCTTGCGTCGCATCGAGGTAAAAGCCCGCGCCCTTGCCGAAATCGTATTCGTCCTCGGCATCCGGCACACCCTCGCCGCGCGGGCTGGTGTCCGGCGCGATGAAGACCACACCATGTTCGGCGCAGGCGCGGCGATATTCGCCCTTCTCGGTGACATTGGCATGGGTGCAGGTGAGGCCGGAGAGATACCACAGCATGGGCAATTTCGCCCCTTCCGCGTGCGGGGGTACATAGACGGAGAAGGTCATCTCCGTGCCGGTGCTGGTCGAGTTGTGCGAGCAGACGAACTGCGTTCCGCCAAAGGCCTGGTTCTGTGAGAGGTATTCCATAAACGCCCGTTTGCGCGGCGCGCACCGGCGGTCAACCCGTCCGCGACGAGCAGGACCGCCTGGCTGCCCAAGCGATCCCACTCACGCAGGCGATATGCGGCAATCAGCCGGGGCGGTGGATGCCGCAGATCTTGTGTCCGTCGAGATCGCGGAAATAGCTCAGATGCAGCGAGCCCATCGCGCCTTCGCGCAGACCCGGCGGGTCTTCGATGCTGGTTCCGCCATTGGCCACGGCGACATCGTGCAATTCCTTCACCTGTTCGGGCGAATCGCATTTGAAACCGATGGTCATGCCATTGGCGCAGGTCGCCTCCGCGCCGTCGATCGGTTCGGTCAGGCAGAAGGTCGAACCGTCATGGATGAAGAAATAGCGGACATTGCCATTCTTGTCTTCGTTGCGGATCGGCTCACGGCAACCGAGCAGGCCCAGCACCTTGACGTAGAAGTCTTTCGACTTCTCGATATCGTTGGCCCCGATCATGATGTGATTGAACATTGCATCTCTCTCCCTAATAAGTTTCGATTTGCGACCTTAATCGCATCGAGGCAGGTTTCAATAGACGACCACACTGCGGATGCTTTCTCCCGCATGCATCAGGTCGAAACCCTTGTTGATCTCTTCCAGTGACAGGCGATGGGTGATCATCGGGTCGATCTGGATCTTGCCGTTCATGTACCAGTCGACGATCTTGGGCACATCGGTGCGGCCCTTGGCCCCGCCGAAGGCCGTGCCGCGCCAGTTGCGTCCCGTGACGAGCTGAAAGGGGCGGGTGGCGATTTCCTTGCCGGCTTCGGCCACGCCGATGACGATGCTGGTTCCCCAGCCTTTGTGGCAGCATTCGAGCGCCTGGCGCATGACATCGGTGTTGCCCGTACAATCGAAGCTGTAATCCGCCCCGCCATCGAGCATCTCGACAAGATGCGCGACAACATCGGCGGTGTCTTTCGGATTGACGAAATCGGTCATCCCGAACTTGCGGCCCCATTCTTCCTTGGCGGGGTTGAGGTCGACGCCCACGATCCGGTCTGCCCCGGCGAGCTTTGCACCCTGAATGACGTTAAGGCCGATGCCGCCAAGGCCGAACACCACCACATTGTCGCCCACCTGCACTTTGGCAGTGTTGGTCACGGCGCCGACCCCGGTGGTGACGCCGCAGCCGACATAGCAGGTGGTGTCGAACGGTGCGTCTGTACGGATTTTCGCGAGTGCGATCTCGGGCAGCACGATGAAGTTCGAGAAGGTCGAACAGCCCATATAATGGTAGATCGTCTCGCCCCGATAGGAGAAGCGGCTGGTCCCGTCGGGCATCAATCCCTTGCCTTGCGTTTCGCGGATTGCGCTGCACAGGTTCGTCTTGCCCGACAGGCACATTTTGCACTGGCGGCATTCGGGCGTGTAAAGCGGGATGACGTGATCGTCCGGCTTCACGCTGGTGACACCGGGGCCGATCTCGCGCACGATCCCGCATCCTTCATGCCCCAGAACGGCAGGAAACAGCCCCTCGCTGTCGAGACCGTCCAGCGTATATGCATCGGTGTGGCAGATGCCGGTGGCCATGATTTCCACCAACACCTCGCCCTGTTTCGGGCCTTCAAGATCGAGTTCGACGATTTCGAGCGGCTTCTTGGCCTCGAAGGCGACGGCGGCGCGGGTTTTCATGGTAACAAGGTCTCCGAATTGATTGCCGGTCGGCCTAGGGAAGGCAGCGGGGCCGGGCAAGTTGCTTGCGGTTCATCCACCGCGCGATAGGGTCGCGTAATGATCAAAAACTTCGTCGCATTCGCCATTGGTTGCTCCCTGATGTGGTCACCCCTCGCGGCGCAGGATGCCCCCGCACCTGATGCCGCGCCCGGCCTTGCGGACCTCTCTTTGGAACAGCGCACCGGCCTGCGCTGCGCGGTCGCCTTCGGCCTGATCGCCAAGGGGCAGGCGGATGGCGATCCGCGCGCACAAGCCTATCCTCCGCTGGCAGAGCGCGGGCGTGAGTTCTTCGTGCGAACCATGGCCCGGCTGATGGATGACAAGGGCCTGTCGCGCGAGCAGGCGAACAAGCTCGCCTTCGACGCGACGCTTGCCCTGGCCAGCGAACCCCTCGAAACGCGCGAGAAGATGATGCCCGGCTGCCTCATGCTGCTGAATGCATCGGGACTTTAAGCGGCGGTTCACCCGGCGCTGTGTATCCGGTGGCATTCGTGAGTGAAGGATACGCCATTATGCGCCGCTCTGTTCTGATCGCTGCCGCTCCGCTTGCCGTTCTGGCCGCGCCCGCCTTTGCGCAGGACGCTCTGCCGGACGAAGGCCAGGGAGAGGCGCTGGAGCGCCTGTCCGAAACCCTGTCCGATCCCGTCCGTCAGCAGGAACTGGCCGGCACGCTCGCAGTGCTTTCCGAAGTGCTGCTCGACCTGCCGCTGGCGCCGCTGATGGAGCCGCTGGCCGAAGCCGCGGCCGAGGCGAGCGGAGAGGAGCCGGAGCCGGTCGATCCCGAAATGACCCTGCGCAGGGTGGCCCCGCGTGCTGGCGATCTTACCGGCGAAATCCAGGACAAGCTGCCCCGCGCAATGGATGGCATGGCCGCCATGTCGAAGGGTTTTGCGGTAATGCTCCCGGCGCTGCGCCAGATGAGTGTGCGCATGAAGGATGCCTTGCCCGAAGCAATGCGCGCCGAACGGTAGTTTTTCCCGCGCGTCGTGCCTGCGCGTGGTGGATTTTCCTGTCACATTGCGGCATGAGAACCGGCAACAATGTGGCAACTCCATCAATTTCCCCTGTGCCCGTTCAGCCGCAAGGTGCGGCTCGTCCTTGGCGAAAAGAGCATCCCCTACGATCTCGTCCGCGAACTCCCGTGGGAGGGGCGCGACGAATTGTGGAAGCTGAACCCCGCCGGGCGCACCCCCGTGCTGCACGATCCGGAGCGCGATCTGGCGCTGTGCGATAGTCAGGCGATCTGCGAATTCCTGGAGGAGACATCCGACCGGGTGAGCCTGATCGCCGGCACGCCGATCGCGCGCGCGGAAATCCGCCGCCTCATCGCGCTGTTCGACGAGAATTTCTACGCCGACGTCACCGGCCCGCTATTGCATGAACGCATGAAAAAGCGCGTCGTCCTGCGCCAGCCGCCCGACAGCCGCGTGGTTCATGCGGCGATGAAGCTGGCCCACGAACACCTGTATTACATCGACTGGCTGGTCGATCATCACAACTGGCTGGCGGGCGCGACGATGAGCCTGGCGGACCTTGCCGCCGCCGCGCAGATTTCGGTCGCGGATTATCTGGGCGGGATCGACTGGCGCAACCACGAACAGGCGCGCAGCTGGTATTCCGTGGTCAAAAGCAGGCCCAGCTTCCGTCCCTTGCTGGCTGAAAAGATGGAAGGCATCCATCCGCCCTCGCACTATGCCTTGGTCGATGCTTGAGTGGAACCTGCTGCCCGACTGCCCATATAACGGGTGAAGGAGCTTTCTATGTCCGATCCCAAATCCCGCAGCGAAGCCGAATGGCGTGAGCAGCTTTCGCCCGAACAATACCATATCCTGCGCGAGGCGGGGACCGAACGGGCCTTCACCGGCAAGTACGACAAGTTCTACGAAGAGGGCGAATATTACTGCGCCGGATGCGGCCAGAAACTGTTCGGCAGCGAGGCGAAATACAATTCGGGCTGCGGCTGGCCGGCCTTTACCCAGCCTGCCGAGGGCGAAGCGGTGGACGAACACCGTGACACCAGCCACGGCATGATCCGCACCGAAGTGACCTGTTCCAACTGCGGCGGCCATCTGGGCCATGTCTTCCCCGACGGCCCGCCGGATCAGGGCGGCCTGCGCTATTGCATCAACAGCGCCTCGCTCGCTTTCGAGCCGGAAGACTGACAGGTTGTTTTTCTGCGTTCACTGCGCGTTAGAACTTGCCTATGCATGCCGCAGGTTTGCACCAGACTTTCATCTTCAGGTGGCGTGGATTGGCCAAGCATCAGGGCGGTAAATGAGTAAGCGCGGCGAACGCAGGCGCGCGGCAAAGGCGCAATCGGCGGCAGGCGGCGGCAAGTGGCGGCATGGCTGGCGGCTGTGGCTGAAGCGCGCGCTGATCTGGGGCGGCGGCGCAGCCGTGCTGGGCATGCTGTTCCTGGCGCTGGCAGTCGCCTTCGCGGCGCGATCCCTGCCCAGCTATTACCAGCTCAAGGCGACCCAGACCGGCCAGACCATCGTCGTGCGCGCGCGTGACGGGACGGAGATCGTCGAACTCGGCCCCAGCTACGGGCAATGGCTCGACAGCGGCGAGATCCCGCAGCCGATGAAGGATGCGATGGTCGCGGTGGAGGACAAGCGCTTCTATTCGCATTTCGGCGTCGATCCGATCCGCCTGACGGGTGCGATCGTGGAAGGCGTCACGGGGACACGTTCGCGGCTGGGCGGGACGTCCACCATCACCCAGCAGCTGGCACGCAATGTCTTTCTCAATTCCAACCGCACGATCGACCGCAAGCTGCGCGAGGCTGTGCTGGCGCTGGCGCTGGAATCGAAGTTTTCGAAAGAACAGATCCTCGAGCTGTACCTCAACAAGGTCTATTTCGGCGGTGGTGCTTACGGCATCGATTCCGCCAGCCGCAAATTCTTCAGCCATCCGGCGACCGAACTGTCCGTGGCCGAAGCGGCGATCATCGCCGGGCTGGTGAAGGCGCCGAGCCGTTATTCTCCCACCGCCGATGTCGATGCCGCCGTGGGCCGCGCCAGCGTGGTGCTGCGCCTGATGCGCGAACAGGGGTTGATCTCCGCCAGCCAGGCATCGGTCGATGTCTCGGCGGTCAACCTCAAGGAAGAGGTCGGGCAGAACTCGGTGCGCTATTTCACCGACTGGGCATTGCCCCAGCTCGACCTGCTGCTGCCTGAAACCTTCGAGCCGATCGAGGTGTGGACCACGCTCGATGTGGGCATGCAGCGCGCGGCGACTGCGTCGGTCAAGGCGAACACGCCCGGCGGGGCGCAGGGCGCGCTGGTGAGCCTCGACCGCGATGGCGCGATCCTGGCGATGGTTGGCGGCACGGATTACGTCGAAACGAACTACAACCGCGCCACCAATGCGCTGCGCCAGCCGGGCTCTTCGTGGAAGCTGTTCGTCTATCTCGCGGCGCTCGAAGCCGGGTACAACCCGGAATCGAAGGTGGTGGACACGCCGGTGACCATCGGCGGCTGGACCCCGCGCAACTCATCGGGCCGTAATTCGGGCGAAATCGACCTGCGCACGGCCTTTGCCTATTCGATCAACACGGTGGCCGCGCAACTGGGCAATGAGGTCGGCTTCGGCACGGTTGTATCGATGGCCAAGCGGTTCGGCATCACCACGCCGATTTCCACCTATCCATCGATGGTGCTGGGCAGTTCCGAAGTGCGCCTGATCGACATGACGCGCGCCTTTGCCGCCGTGTCTGCGCGCGGGCAGTCGGTCGAACCCTATGGCATCGTCAAGGTGACGACCGCCGGTGGCGAGACGATTTACGAGCATGAAAAGGCCCGTCAGGTGCAACTTGTGCCCGACCATGTGGCAGCCGGGATCACCGACCTGCTGCAAACCGCCGTCAACACCGGCACGGGCCGCGCGGCGCAGATCGGCAGGCCGGTGGCAGGCAAGACCGGCACGACCAATTCGAACAAGGACGGCTATTTCGTCGGCTTTTCCTCCGGCATCACCACCGGCGTGTGGATGGGGCGCGACGACAATGCCCGCGTCGGCGGATTGCAGGGCGGGCGCGCGCCCGCACAGGCCTTTGCCGCCTATATGCGCTATGCCGTGAAGGATCGCCCGCCCGAGAAGTTCGACACCGACCTGCAATTGCCCGAATGGCAGCTGGAGCCGGATGACGAGCACATGTTCGGCGACCCGGACGATTATTACTTCATCGACGAACAGGGCAATCTGATCGAACCCGGTCGCCCGCCGGAGGATTTCGAGGATGCCTTCCCGGTCGATGGCGAACGCCAGCCGGGCGATGGCGAGCGCCCGCGCCAGCAGCAACCCGGCACGCCCGCGCCCCGTCCGCAGCCCACCGCGCCGCGACCAACGCAGGCGGTCAGCGACGATTTCCTGGAGCAGGCAACCGGCGGTGCGGCCAATACCGAAGAACGCCAACCCCGCCAGCCGCGCAATTAAATCGCTCACCGAACCGGTGCATGAGTATCCGGTGGACGGTCAGGCGTGAACGTGAAAAGGCCCGGTGCAGATCGACTGCACCGGGCCTTTTCATATGGGCAATCCCCTCAGGCGAGGGGGATGGTAACGACGCCTAGCGCAGCCGGACCGCGATATAGGCAGGTGGGCTGCCACGGCGCTGGACGCGCAGCAACACGGCATCGCGGTCGGCGCGCTCCGCATCGGAAATGATCGCTTCGAGGTCCGCAGCGGTGGCTACGGCGCGATAATTCGCCGTCAGGATCACGTCGCGGCGTTGCAGGCCCTTGCGCGCGGCATCGGAATTCGGGTCGACCATCGCAACCGCGAGGCCGCGTGTGTCCCGTGCAAGGCCGAGCTGCCCGGCAATATCGCCATCGATCTCGACCACGCCCAGGCCGAGCTTGTCCGAGATCACATCGCTCATGTCGCTGTCGGGCGTCTGCGGATCGTCGTCATCATCGTCCTGCGCGAACATCTGGCTCTGGCGCAGTTCTTCCTCGCTCGGACGCTTGCCAACGGTGAGGTTGACCGTGCGGCGTTCGCCATCGCGCAGAAGCGTAACCGGGATGGTCGTGCCGGGTCGGATATTGGCGACGAGATAGGACAGCGTCTGGCTGGGCGTTACTTCCTCCCGATTGACCGTGAGGACGATGTCGCCCGGCTGGATACCGGCCTTGTCGGCGGCTTCGTCCGGCTCCACGCGCTGGACAATCTCGCCGCGATTGCGCGGAAGGCCGAGTGAGGATGCCAGATCTTCGGTCACCGGCTGGATCGACACGCCGAGATAGCCGCGCTCGATCTCGCGTCCCGCTTTGAGCTGTTCCACGATGGGCGCGGCGATTTCGGCCGGAATGGCAAAGCCGATCCCGACGCTGCCGCCCGAAGGGGAAAAGATCGCATTATTGATGCCGATGACATTGCCCTGCATGTCGAACAGCGGGCCACCCGAATTGCCGCGATTGATGCTGGCATCGGTCTGGATATAGCGGTCATAGGCGCCGCCCTGCCCCGTGTTCCGCTGGATCGCCGAGACGATGCCAGACGTCACCGTGCCGCCCAAGCCGAAGGGGTTGCCGATTGCCATCACCCAATCGCCAGCACGGGCCTGGCTGGAATCGCCGAAGCGCACGAAGGGGAAATCTTCGCGGCGGTTCACCTTCAAAACTGCAAGGTCGGACTGCGGATCGGTCCCCACCAGTTCGGCGTCGTATTCTGTTCCATCGGGCAGGGTGACGGTGATTTCCTCCACCGTACCGCGCGCGCCACGTCCATCGGTGGGCGGGGCGACCACGTGGTTGTTTGTCACCACATAGCCATCGGCCGAGATGAAGAAGCCCGAGCCGAGCGACTGGCCTTCGCGATATTGCGGTTCACCGCCCTGCTGGCCGCGCCGGCGGTTGAACAGATCGGCAAACGGCGTACCGGCAAAGGGATTGTTGCCGCGCACTTCGACCCGCTGGCGGGTGGAGATGTTGACGACGGCGGGCTGGAGCTGCGCCGTCAGGTCGGCAAAGCTCTCCGGCGCACCGGCGCGCGGCACGACGCTGGTCATGCGGCTGTCGTCGTTCTGCGCGACCTGCGCGCCTGCGGGATAGCCGGTCGCCAGCGAGATCGCGGCGCCTCCGGCCAGAAGTGCGCCGGTCAGTCCATAGGAATATCGCATGGGCTTCACGTCCTCTTGTTCCTTCTCTCTATTTTCCGCGCGTGCCGGTGATACGCGGCACGCCGAATTGCGGTTCCAGATGCGTTTACATGCGTGAGCGGCTGAACGCGGATTGAACACCGCGCCCTCGCTCGACGAACGGTCAACGCTGTCCGCGGAACTGCCTCAGATACTCGTTGCTATCGTCCATGATGATGGAGCTGCTGCCGTTCCCGGTGCGGAATGTCGTCCGGTAAGACTGCATGGCGCGATAGAAATCGTAGAAATCCGGGTCCTTGCCATAGGCATCGGCATAGATGCGGGCGGCCTGCGCCTCTGCCTCGGCGCGGATGATCTGTGCATCGCGGCGGCCGCCTGCACGGATCGTCTCGGCCTCTTCCTGCCGGTCGGACTGCATCCGGGTGAAGGCGGCCTGCAACGGCGTGCCTTGCGGCAGGTCGGCGCGCTTGATCCGCACGTCGAGCACCTGCGCGCCATATTGCCGGGCCTGCCGGTCGAGCGCTTCGCGAATGTTCTTCATCGCACTGCCGCGTTCGGGCGTCAGCAGGCTGGCAAAGGTGCGCCGGCCCAGTTCCTGGCGCAGCACCGAGGTCAGGATCGGTTCGAGCTGGTTGCGCAGCAATTCTTCCGAACCGGCCCGTTCCACGAACAATACCGGGTTGTAGATGCGGTAGCGGGCATAGGCATTCACCTCCAGCCGCTGCTGATCGTTGGACAGGACGGTTTCGCCCTCCATGTCGAGATCCTGGATGCGCCGGTCGACCATCTGGATGCGCTCGATCAGGGGGATGCGATACCACAGGCCCGCGCCGGTGCTGCCATAGGGTTCGTCCGGGTCGAAGCGGTTGATGACGCTGACCGGGCTACCGGTGCGGATTTTCACCGCCTGATGCGTTTCGGGGACGATCACCACCGTGCTCATCGCGGCGAGAAGGGCGACGACCACTGCGATCACCGCCATGCGGTGGTTCTGCCAGACAGACTGCATCTTACTGCCCCCCTTCATTGGCTGCACTGGCTGCGCCCTGCTGTTTTGCCCGGCGCTGGATTTCCGGCAGCGGGAGATAGGGCGTCACGCCATCGGCTTCGACGATGGTCTTGTCGGTGTTGGACAGCACGGTTTCCATGGTTTCATAATAAAGACGGCGGCGGGTCACCTCCGGCGCGAGGCGATACTGCTCGTAGATTTCGTTGAATTCGGCGGCCGAACCCTGCGCGGTGGCGAGCATCTGCTGCTCGTACCGGCGCGCCTCGTTCAGATTGCGCTCGGCATCCTGGCGCGCGGCGAGCACGTCGTTGAAGGCTTCGATGACCTGTTGCGGAGCCTCTGTGCGGGCGATTTCGACACCCTGCACCGCGATCCCTGCACCATAGGCGTCGAGAATATCCTGCATGCGCGAACGCACGCGGGTTTCCACCTGCTCGCGGCCCGCACCCGACAATACGGTGTCGAGATCGGTTTCTGCGACCGCTGCGCGCATTGCGGCTTCGGCCACTTCGCGCAGCGTTTCGACCGGATCGGCCAGTTCATAGCGATACTGGACCAGATCCTTGATGTTCCAGCGCACGATATAGGACAAATCGACCAGGTTCTGGTCCCCGGTCAGGATGAGGTTTTCACCCCCGTCGCCGATGGTTTCGCGGCGGATTTCGCTGACGTCCTGCACATAGACCGACTGGATCGGCCAGGGCGCGGTCCAGTTCGTGCCGGGCGACATTGTGCTCTGATACTTGCTGCCGAACCACGATACGAGGCCCTGTTCGCGCGGCTGGACGAAATGGATGGAGGTCATCAGCACCCATACCGCCACGATCCCGGCGATGATGATCGGCACCCAGCTCTTCCCGCCGGGGCGGCTGGGCATGCGGAAATTCGGGCCGCCCGGTCCACCGCCGCGGCGGCGCGGGCCTTCGGGGCCGCGGTTCTTGAAGATATCCTCGATACTGGCCGAACGGCGCGGGCCGTCCTTGCTGCCGGAGCCGGGCGGGAGCCACGGATTGCGCGGGCCATCGGATTTTCCGCCATCCGAAGCAGCCGGGCCGTTTGCGTCGCCACCGTCCCCATCGCCGCCGCCATTGCCGGGCTGGCCCCAGGGGTTCTTCTTGCCTGCCATCGCAAGGCCAAGGCGCTGTGTGAAACCGTCCAGAATTCTCATATCCCTATCTATAGGAATGTTGCCCGCGAAAAACAGGGGTTGTGCGCGGCTTTTTGATGTTTCACCGCTGGCGGCGACCATGACACAACACGAACTGACACAGACACTGCCGGAATCGATCCGTGCGCGGATTGGATCGGCCAGCCTGAAAGACGGTGTGGCCATGCTGGTGGTGGACGTCGCCGGGCTCGGCAAGGACGCGCGCGATGCCCTCGAACAATCCATTTCCGAAACCCTTGGCGCGATGGAGGGCGTGCGCGACGTGCGCATTGCCATGACGGCGGAGCGCCGCGTTCCGAAAATCCTCGCAGTGGGTTCGGGCAAGGGCGGGGTGGGCAAATCGACCCTGTCTGCCAATCTGGCCATTGCGCTCAAAGCGCTGGGTCACAAGGTGGGGCTGGTCGATGCCGACGTTTATGGCCCCTCCCTTCCGCTCATCCTCGACAATCAGGGACAGAAGCCCGAGGCGCAGGACAAGAAGCTCGTGCCTGTTCCCAGCGATGCGGGTGTGCCGGTGCTGTCGATGGGGCATCTGGTCGCCCCGGGCAAGGCGCTGGCATGGCGCGGCCCGATGGCCGGCGGTGCGCTCACCCAGCTGATCGAGGCGGATTGGGCCGGGATCGACCTGCTGGTGGTCGACCTGCCGCCGGGCACGGGCGATGTGCAGCTGACCATGGTGCAAAAGCACAAGCCGATGGGCGCGGTGCTGGTGTCCACGCCGCAGGATCTGGCGCTGATCGATGCCGCGCGCGCCGGGCAATTGTTCGACAGCGCCGATGTCCCCATTGTCGGATTGGTGGAGAACATGGCGGGCTATGCCTGCCCGCATTGCGGCGAACATTCCGATCCCTTCGGTGAAGGCGGGGTGGAGGCGGCTGCCGGACGGCTCGACCTGCCGTTTCTCGGGCGCATTCCGCTCGACCCGGCGATCCGCCAGGGCAGCGATGCCGGGCGGCCCCCGGTTGCCAGCGGTGGAGAGAGTGCCGCACCGTTCGTGGCCATTGCCGAGAAAGTTTCCGCGTGGCTTGGCGCGAACGCCTAGACGATCTGCCCGTAACGCGTCGCCAGCTTTTCACTGGTGCAGCGATCGGCGGCGGCCTGCTGGTCGCGTGGTGGGCGATGCCGCGCAACTATGAAAGCCCGCTCGAACCGGGGCCGGGCGAGCATGGGTTCGGCGTATGGCTGACCATTGCCGAAGACGGGATCGTCACCGTGGCCGTGCCGCAGCTCGAAATGGGGCAGGGCGTTACCACGCTGTTGCCGCAGATCGTGGCGCATGAACTGGGTGCGGACTGGCGGCTGGTCGGGGTGATCCCTGCACCGCCCAGCGGGACGCAGCCCAACATCGCGCTCGCCGCGCGGTGGGCGCCGCTCTGGTCCAGCGTCGAAAGCCTGGCCGACGATCCCGATGGCTGGTGGCCTGCCCGTTTTGCGCGCGACAGCCGCTTCAACGCGACGGCGGATGGCACGACGCTGGCCGCCTATGAAGGTGCGGCGCGCGAGGCTGCGGCTGCGGCGCGCGCTATGCTGGCAATGGCGGCGGCGGACCAGTGGGATGTCGCGTGGGAGGAGTGCGAGGCGCGCGGCGGTTTTGTCATCCACGGCGACAAGCGCGCACGCTTTGGCGATCTGGCAGGGGCGGCGGCGGAATATTCCCCGCCCGATCCCGCGCCATTGCGCCCACAACCTGCCGCAGAGCGTCCCCTGCCGGGCGAGGCCGATGCGGCGACCGATTTCCCCCGGCTCGACCTGCCGGCCAAGGTCGATGGCAGCTATCTGTTCGCGGGCGATGTGCGCCTGCCGGCGATGCTCCATGCCTCTGTCCGCCACGGGCCGGTGGGACTGACCGAGCTGACGACCTTCGACGAAGAGGCTGCCCGCAATGCGCCCGGTGTCATCGCCATCGTCAAGGCGAAACGGTGGATTGCCGCGGTTGCGGAAAGCTGGTGGCAGGCGGACCGTGCGCTCACCGCGATGCGGCCGCGCTTTGCCGGACCGGAGGCGGTCGAGAGCGAGGGCATCGGCACAAGCCTCGACAATGCGCTGAAACAGGGCGAGGCCGAACGCATCGTGAGCTGGGGCGATCCCGCACCCGCGCTTGACCAGCCATCGATCACGCGCCGCTATGACATCGCGCCCGCGCTTCATGCGGGGATCGAAACCGCCAGCGCGACCGCCCATTATCACGGCGACAGGCTCGAATTGTGGATTGCCAGCCAGGCGCCGGAGGCTGCGCGCAAGGCCGCAGCAAAGGCGGTCGGCCTCGCGCTCGACGATGTGGTGCTCTATCCCATGGGCGCAGGCGGCAGCTTCGATGCCCGGCTGGAACGCCAGCACGCGATCGAGGCGGCGCAGATCGCCAGGGAAATCGGCCGCCCGATCCAGCTCACCTGGCCGCGCGACGAAGAGGCCAAGATCGTGCCCCCGCGCGCCCCGGCCGCCATCGAGATATCGGCGCGGCTGGACGACAGCACGGATCGCCAGCCGCTGGCATGGGCATCGCGGATTGCCTGCCCGGCAACGGTTCGCGAGTTCGGCCATCGCCTGTTCGACAACAACACGCCCGAAGCCGCCATCCGCAAGGCAGCGGGGAAAACCGATCCGCTCGCCTGCGAAGGCGCTGCGCCGCCCTATTCCATCCCCGGCATGGCGGTCGATCATGCAAGCGCAACCATCGCCCTGCCCACAGGGCGGCTGCGCGGCAATTCCCACGGCTACACCGCCTTTGCCAATGAGTGCTTCATGGACGAACTGGCGCGCGAGGCGGGGCGCGACCCGTTCCTCTATCGCATGGCGCTGCTGGGCGATGCGCCGCGCATGGCCGAAGTGCTCAGCCGCGCGACCCGGCTGGGCGAATGGGATGGCGGCAGCGCGGGAAGCGGCGAAGGGTTGGCGATGATGCGGATGGAGGCGTTCGGTGACAAGGACCGCACCGGCGGCGGGCGGATTGCCTGCGTCGCGCGTGCCCAGCTTGCCGAAGGCGGTTTGCGGGTCACGCGGCTGGCGGTGGTGGCAGACATCGGCCGGATCGTGAACCTCGACCTGGCGCGCCAGCAGATCGAAGGCGGGCTGTTGTTCGGTGTCGGCCTTGCCGCCGGATGCAGCGCCCGCTGGCAGGGTGGCCGCCCGGTCCCGGCGGGCATTGGCGCCATGAAGCTGCCGACCCTGTCCAACGCGCCCGAAATCCTGCTCGATTTCGTCGAAAGCGATGCCCCGCCCTTCGATCCCGGTGAACTGGGTGTCTGCGTGGCCCCGCCTGCTATTGCCAATGCGCTGTTTTCCGCCACGGGACGGCGTTTCAGAACCCTGCCTTTGACCGGAGCGAATGAATGACCTGGGCCCCGCAAGACCTTCCGCACGATCATCCGCCCGTGCGCTCTGGCGGCGTCGGCCTGCTGCTGGTCAATCTGGGCACGCCCGATGCGCCGGATGCAAAATCGGTGAAGCGTTATCTGGCCGAATTCCTGTCCGACCGGCGGGTGGTGGAAATCCCGCCGATTGCCTGGCAGCCCATCCTGCGCGGTATCATCCTCAACACACGGCCGAAGAAATCCGCCCATGCCTACAGCCAGGTCTGGACCGAGGACGGCTCGCCGCTCGCCGCGATCACCCGCAGGCAGGCCGAAGGGTTGCAGGAACGGCTGGGCGATGCGGTGCAGGTGGATTGGGCGATGCGTTATGGCAATCCGTCCATCCCCGATCGGCTGGAGGCGATGATGGCCAGCGGGTGTGAGCGTATCCTGCTCGCCCCGCTCTATCCGCAATATTGCGGCGCAACCACGGCGACGGTGGTGGACAAGGCCGCCGATACGCTGCGCGCCATGCGCTGGCAGCCGAGCCTGCGCACGCTGCCGCCCTATCACGACGATGCGGCCTATATCGACGCGCTGGCGCAAGACCTGTCGGGCCAGATCGATGCGCTTGATTTTGCGCCCGAAGTGCTGGTGCTGAGCTTCCATGGCATGCCGCAGCGCACGCTGGATCTGGGCGATCCCTATCACTGTCACTGCCGCAAGACCGCGCGGCTGCTGGAGGCGGCGATGGCGCGGCCCGGCCTGCGCTTTCGTACATCGTTCCAGTCGCGCTTCGGGCGGGCCAAATGGCTGGAACCTGCCACCGATGCAGTCTTTGCCGAAGAGGGGCGTGCAGGCACACGGCGGCTGGCGGTGGCCGCACCGGGTTTTGCTGCCGATTGCCTCGAAACGCTGGAAGAACTGGCGCTTCAGGGGCGCGACCAGTTCGCCGAAGCGGGGGGAGAGAAATTCGCTGCGCTTTCCTGCCTTAACGATAATGCGCCCGGCATGGACATGCTCGAAGCGCTCATGCGGCGGGAACTGTCAGGCTGGCTCTTATGAGAATGAAGAGGCGCTTTATTTTCTCGATGCGCTTACTTACACCAAGGTAAGTAAAAAGCAGACCGAGGATGCCGCTACGACATGGCCACTCTAGCTTCGCATACGCCCACTGAATTTGCGCCGCACCACTGGAGCGAAGGGCTGCCTTCAGATGCCGATCTGGCCCATATTCCGGGCGAGGCCGGGCTGCCGCTCGTCGGCAACACTTTCAAGATGCTTGCCGATCCGCACGCGTTCACCGAGTATCTCGTGGGTAAGTACGGGCGGGTCTACAAGAACAAGACGTTCGGGGCGTGGAACATCGCGCTGATCGGGGCCGATGCGAACGAGCTGGTGCTGTTCAATCGAGACAAGATATTCTCCAACGAACAGGGCTGGGGCCCGATTCTCGACCGGCTGTTCCCGCGCGGGCTGATGCTGATGGATTTCGACCATCACCGGGTCGACCGGCGCGCGCTCTCGATTGCTTTCAAGCCGGGGCCGATGCGTCATTATGCCGGCAGCCTCAATCGCGGGATCGCGCGCCAGGTGGCGGAATGGGGCAAGGGCGAAATGCGCTTTTACCCCGCGATCAAGGAACTGACGCTCGACCTGGCGGCCGACAGCTTCATCGGTATCCCCTGGGGGCCGGAGGCGGACCGCATCAACCAGGCTTTCGTCGACATGGTGCAGGCCTCAGTCGCGCCGGTGCGCAAGCCGCTGCCCTTTACGCAGATGCGCAAGGGGGTGAAGGGCCGCGAATTCCTGGTCGACTATTTCACAACCGAAACAAAGCGTCGGCGCGCCGAGGGCGGCGGGCAGGACATGTTCAGCCAGTTCGCCACGGCCGAGTATGAGGATGGCTCGCTGATGCCGATCGACGAGGTGGTCGATCACATGAACTTCTTGATGATGGCCGCGCATGACACCATCACCAGCTCGGCGACATCGCTCATCTGGCTGCTCGCCAAGCATCCCGAATGGCAGGACCGCCTGCGCGACGAGATCGTGTCGGTGACCGGCGGGCTGGACAAGGATGGCCGCCTGCGCGACCTCGCATTCGAGGATCTGGGCAAGCTCGAACTGACCGAGATGGCGTTCAAGGAGGCGCTACGGTTCGTCCCGCCGGTCCCCTCGATGCCGCGGCGCGCGCTCAAGAGCTTCGAATATGGCGGCTATCACATCCCTGCCGGGTCCTATGTCGGGATCAATGTGCATTACACGCACCACGACCCCGAATTGTGGGAGAACCCCGAAACCTTCGACCCGATGCGTTTCACGCCCGAAGCGGTGAAGGCGCGGCACAAATATGCCTGGGTTCCCTTCGGCGGCGGCGCGCATATGTGCCTGGGGCTGCATTTCGCCTATATGCAGGTGAAGATCCTGCTGGCGCAGTTGCTGCCGCGCTACCGGATCGAGCTGACCGATGGCGATCCGAAATGGCAGGCCTGGCCGATCCCCAAGCCGAAGGACGGTCTGAAGGTCGCGTTCAAGCCGCTTTAAGTCCCGACCCTAGAAGTCGATTGCGATCCCGTCCTTCACCCAGTCGCCATAGCGTGTCGGGCTGAGGTCGCGCGGTTCCTCGTCATCCGCCACCCGTGCGGGGCGGGGCGGGGGATCGTTGGTCCAGTGGGCGGGTTTCTCGAACCCTTGGGGTCGCTGTGTTGCGCGCTTGGTCATGCGAACCAGATGCGCCCACTGGCGCGCGGTTTCAACTCCCTGTAGGCGCGAAGGGATGGCAACCCCACCCGGACTTCACGCGCGCCGCGCCGCGTTGCAACTGCTCGACGCCGTGCTGCGCCGGGGCGAAACAGTCGAACAGGCCTTCGGTCCCGCGACCCGGCAGGTGCGCAGCTTCGCCGACAAGGCACTGGCCCGCGCGATTGCGAGCGAGACGCTGCGCTGGCTGGTCGATCTCGATGAGCTGATCGACAGCGCCACGCGCCAGACCCTGCCACCCGATGCCAAGGCGCGCGCAGTTTTGCGCCTGATGCTGGCGCAATGGCTGCGGCTCGACACACCGCCCCATGCGGTCATCGCCACGGGCCTGCCATTGCTGGCAGGCGGCCCGCGGCGGCTGGCGCATGGTGTGTTCTCGACCCTGACCAAGCAGGACATTTCCCTGCCCGATGCGCCGACTTTGCCCGAGGATGTGGCGCAGCGGTGGGGGAATCGCGCCGCATCGATTGCCAGCGGCCTTGCCGATCCGCCCCCGCTCGACCTCACCTTGCGCGCGCCGCAAGACACCGCGCAATGGGCCAGCCGCCTTGGCGGGGAGAGCCTGATGCCGGGCCATGTGCGCCTGCCGCGCGGCGAGAATGTCGAGAAGCTGCCCGGCTTTGCCGAGGGCGCATGGTGGGTGCAGGATCTCGCCGCATCCCTGCCCGCGCGGCTGCTGGGGGCGGGGGAGGGGCGCCATGTCCTCGACCTGTGCGCCGCGCCGGGCGGCAAGACGATGCAGCTGGCGGCGGCCGGATGGAAGGTGACCGCGCTCGACATGTCGAAGCGGCGGCTGGACCTGCTCAAGGCCAATCTGAAGCGCACCGGCCTTGCCGCCTCGCCCGTGCGCGCCGACGCGCTGGAATGGGAGCCGAAGCATGCTTTCGACGCGATCCTGATCGACGCGCCCTGCACCGCCACCGGCACGGCGCGCCGCCATCCCGAAGTGCTCCACCGCATCGGCCCGCGCCAGATCGCGGAGATGGCGGAGCTGCAAACGCGCATCCTCCACCGCGCGACCGGCTGGCTCAAACCCGGCGGCCAGCTGGTCTACGCCACCTGTTCGCTGGAGGAGGAAGAGGGCGAGGATCAGGCGGCGAAAGTGGACCTGCCCGTCCACCCGATAACAGGCGAGGAACTCCCCACCGGACTGGAGCCGGACGACAAGGGTTGGCTACGCACCGACCCCGGAATGCTGGCCGATGTTGGCGGGCTGGACGGGTTCTTTATTGGGCGTTGGCGGGTGGATGGGTAGGAACGGCTATGGGGCTGGTGGGAGGATTTGGGCCGGGAGCGGTCAGTCCGCTTTTGAACTTCCGCCAAAGCGAAGCCGCCATTCCGACAAGGAACGAGTGCCGTACCTTTCGTCTATGCGCAAATCGTTCGTCAAATATCCACGGCGACGGGAGGGGTCGGCAATGAGACCACGCCAGCAAATATCGACATGGCTTTTACTTGCCAGTGTGTTACGGCTGAAAGCGAAAACGGGAGGACTCATGGGAAAATCACTGTTTCAGCTCATCACAGGCATTGTGGCCATGGCCTTGATGGCGCCAGCTCCTGCGCAGGCTCGCTTTTTGCAGACAGACCCCATCGGCTATGAAGGAGGGAACAACCTCTACGTCTACGTTGAGAACGACCCAATCAATGAAACTGACCCGACTGGACTATGCCCTGATTGCCAAATGGAGCAGCAAAATGAGCTAGCTTATTTGCAAACTCTCACTCCCCAAGAGCGAAGGGAACATTATGCCGCAGAACGTCGTCAAGGCGCGAAGGCTCTGCCTGTCTATGCGACAATTGGTAGCTTCGCTTTGCCTGGAGGACTTATCGTCAAAGGCGGCGCAGCGGTCTCAAAAGCAGCAGGATTGACCCGTGCTGCCTCAAGGATTTTCGGAGGAGCAGCGACACGGGCGGCTACAATGCAGCGATTTAGTTTTGCGAAGTCTGGCACTGCTGCTCTCAAGAAGGGCGGAGGCACAGTCATTGCAGGCCCGGGCGCTAAGAAGGGTGCCACATTTAGGGATGCGGCTTTGAAAGCTGAGCAATACGGCGGTAAGGCAGAAGACTATGCTAAAGTGTCAGTGACCACTGTTTCGAAAAGCGGTGAAAGGCTGTCGGTTCACGCCGTAAGGAATGTGAAAACAGGGAAAATTTATGAAGAGAAATTGCTTGTAGGCAGATGACCCAAATTCCTGAAAAAATAATTGAGTTACTCGCAAACGCTCCTGCAAACGGTGAAGAATTGATATCTCTGACAAGAGAAATCGTCGATGCGGCAGAAGATTGGGACAACGAAGATTATCAGATATTTATCAGCATTGAGAGTCAGACGGGACACATACAGTTAAAACCTGATTCGACACGCGCAGACCCGATGCCTCGGATAGATATATCTAACGGTTTGAAGGCTTCTGTTTTGGAAAAATTCGAAAAGCCTTCAATGCGTCCTTCGAGCAGTGGATATGAAGAAGAAATAGAAGATATATACAGCTTCTTCTATGCAGATTTCATGCGAGCTAGGCAGGAGCTATTAGCAAAGCACAATGCTGCAATGAGTGGCAAATCAGAATGAGATTGCTTTGGGCGGTTGTTGCCACAATTTGGCTTGCAGTTGCGCAGCCAGCCTTTGCTCAATCCCCCGCTGATACTGTCCGCGCCGTTCTGTCCGCACCTGATAGCGAGTTGAGCTACGAGCGGGCAAAACTGACCTTCGATGCGTTAATCGCACCAGAACTGGACGAGGCGGCGGTGACGGTCGAGATTGACCAGCTCGCCAGTGCTGCGACACGCATAGCGGCGGACGGCAGCGACGTGGACAAGCTCAAAGCGGCTCGGCATGTCATCTACGAGGCGGGCGCATGGAACGGGAACAAGCCATTCGTCTACGACCATGATGACCCTTACGGACAAGACCTGCACAACAAACTCCTCGCAACCTATCTCGACACGCGGCGGGGCAACTGTATCTCGATGCCGATTTTGCAGCTTATTGTGGCCGAGAGGCTGGGGCTGAATGTCTCGCTATCGACCGCGCCGCTGCATGTTTTCATGCGCTACACCAACCCGACCAACGGGCGCAGCATTGCGATAGAGTCGACGAGCGGAGGCCATCCCGCCCGCGAGAGCGAGTATTTCGAGCAAATGGGCGTCACACAGGCGCAGGTAGACAGCGGCATCTATCTCGGTGTGCTGACTAAGCGCGAGAGCATTGCCGTCATAGCCAGCACTATCACCGAATGGCTTATGAGCCAAGGCCGCTACAACGACGCCATAGCCGTTGCTGACGTACTTCTCGAATATTACCCCACCGATGTTCACGCCATGCTGACAGGCGGGTCTGCGCATGGCGAGCTGCTACGCGCCGAGTTCATCGAACGCTTCCCGAACCCGCAGGCGATACCGCCCAGCTTGCGGCCGCGCTTTCAGATGCTCGTCAGCCAGAACGCCGCAGCTTTCCAGCAGGCGGAAGCATTGGGCTGGACGCCGCCAGATCGATAGAAATATGACGGGATCAATCACTACGCCAGATGGACGCCAGCCTTACTGAGACTGGCGCCCTGATCGCTCAAATTTCTGTCTTCTCTGCGAGAGTGAGAGCATCTTCAATATCGACGCCAAGGTATCGAACGGTGTTCTCGATTTTCGAGTGTCCTAACAGAATTTGGATCGCCCGAATATTGCCCGTAGCTTTGTAAATCATAGAGGCCTTGGTTCTCCTGAGCGAATGTGTGCCATACTCTTCAGGTCGCAGCCCAATCGCCGCGACCCATTCATCAACGAGTCGGGCGTATTGGCGGGTGCTCAGATGGCGCGCGGCATCAATCCGGCTTGGGAAGACATAGTCCTCAACGGCTCCACCTCTAAGTTCTAGCCAAGCAAACAGGCTATCTCTTGCGTCTTTCGCGATCTCGAATTGAACGGGCCGACCAGTCTTTCGCTGCGTGATCGTTGCTCGGGTTCTGATTTCTGGTCCACTGACCAAGTCACCGATCTTAAGCTCAACAAGGTCACAGCCTCGCAGCTTGCTATCAATTGCGATATCGAACAGCGCTCGGTCGCGGACGCGCTTCTCCCGATCAAGGAAGAATCGGATCGCCCAGATCTGTTTCTGATTGAAGGGACGCTTGGGTCCGATCTTGGCACCGAAGTTCCATGGCACTCGGTTCTGCGCTGCCGGATCAAATTGTGAATAAGTCATTGTCATTCTCCTTGGCCGGAATGGCCGCAGAGAATGTCCGCTTTCGGGCGCTAAGAATTCGGAACCTTACGTCTTGGATTGGGGCGCTTAGCCGACCCGCGCCGTTACGACTCACCTTTCCTACTCACCGCGCCCCATGCCACCTTCTCCCGCATGGCATGTCCGCATCCCGAACACCTGCAAACGTCGCCCGCAAACGCGCCCGCGCGCCCGGAGAAGTTCGCTCCAGGACCGTGTTCCAAGTGTTCCATCCTGTAGGACTTGCCCGCGACGCACCCTCGCCGGTTCCGCCAGACAACCAATCCGCGCGCCGCGCCCGGCGTCAGTCCTTGACCCGCGCCTGAAAGCTCTTGCGCAGCTTGGCCAGTTTGGGCGGGATCACGGCCATGCAATAGGGATTGCGCTGGCCTTCGCCTTCCCAGTATTCCTGATGGTAATCCTCTGCCGGATACCATTCGCCGCTTTCGATCGTGGTCACCGCTTCCTGCCCGCTATGCTCTGCGTTCCAGCGGGCGATGGCGGCTTCGGCCTCCGCGCGCTGGGTGTCGTCCAAAGGGAAGATGGCGCTGCGATATTGCGTGCCGACATCGTTGCCCTGGCGGTTGAGCTGGCTGGGATCGTGCGTGCCCATAAACACGTCGAGCAGGTCGGCATAGCCGATGGTGTCCGGGTCGAACGTCACTCGCACCGCCTCGGCATGGCCGGTCGTGCCGCTGCACACCTGCTTGTAAGTCGGATCGGGCGCGTCGCCGCCGATATAGCCGCTTTCCACCTGCCGGACGCCGATGACATCGTTCATCACCGCCTCGGTGCACCAGAAACATCCGCCCGCCACGATTGCGGTTTGTGTGTCAGCCATATCGATCAATCTCCTTTGCAAGGAACAGATAGGAAGGCACAGCGTCCTTGTCATGCAGGGGCGGGCAAGAAATCGTGTCCGGCCCAGAACAGGGGAGAATATCATGCGTCACACATTTGCCAGCCTGCTTGCGGGCGTCGCCCTCGTTGCCACCGGCGCGCCCGCCATCGCGCAGGACACCAGCACCCAGCAAACCGAACAGCAGACCCAGACACAGCAGCCGAACAAGGGCCGTCAGGTTCTGCGCGGTATCCTCAACGCCATTCTCGGCCCCGATCAGACGCAACAGAATGCGGCCAACAACGCGCAGGCGGCGGTTGCCCCGGTGGCGATGGCCGACGTGCTCGCCAATGCGCGCCGCGATGGCGACCGGGCGCGCGATATCTATCGCAACCCATCCGATACGCTGGCCTTCTTTCAGGTCCGTCCGGGACAAACGGTGGTCGACTATATGCCCGCCGGTGGCTGGTACACCCGCGTGCTCGTGCCCTATCTGGGATCGAACGGCCTCTATATCGGCCTGACACCCGACCCGGCTGCCGCCGATACGAAGCGTTTCGGTGACTATTTCGGCGGTCTTCCCGGCAAGTTTCGCGAAGCCGCCCCGCAATGGTCGCTGAGCGGTGCGCCGATGGCGGTCTATGCCTCGCAGGATATTCCGGACGAGCTGAAGGGCAATGTCGATCGCGTGCTGATCTTCCGCGAGATGCACAATCTGCTGCGTTCGGGCGCCATGTATACCGAACTGACGCGCATTCGCGACATGCTGAAGCCCGATGGCATGGTCGGCATCGTCCAGCACCGGGCCAAGGCGAATGCGCCCGCCGACTATACGCTGGGCGGCAATGGCTATCTGCGCGAGGCGGATGTGGTCGCGCTGATGCGCGCGCATGGCTTCGAGCTGATGGCGCAGAGCAATGTGAACGCCAATCCGCGTGACACCGCCGATCACGAAGGCGGCGTGTGGCAGATGCCCCCGACATGGGGCGGCAAGAAGCCTGAGCTGGAGAAACTGGGCGAGAGCGACCGGATGACGCTGCTGTTCCGCAAGGCGCGATAGGTCTGGAAGACGCGGCGGCTGGCAAAGCTGTCAGCCGCCGTTCATCCGCGCCGCGCCAGTCAATGTGATATTGTCACAACGGAAGGGTCGTCCATGTCCACCAGCCGAATGCTTCTCTTGTCGAGCGCGCCGCTCGCCCTCGCTGCCTGCGGGGAAACACCTTACGATCCGCGGGGTGTCGATCACAACGAAACGCTGCTGTCGGTGAGCGCAACCGGTGAAAGCGAAGTCCGCCCGGACGAGGCGTTTTTCCAGGTCGGCATCAACAGCTGGTCGCGCAACGCCACCCAGGCGAGCGAGGCTAATGCCGAGGATATCGCCAAGGTCGTCGCCGCGTTAAAAGAGGCGGGGATTGCGGAAAAGGATATCCAGACCCGCGCGGTCGGCATCCAGAAGATCGAATATGGCACACGCAAGGGCCAGTTCCAGGCGAGCAATGTCGTGTCGGTTACCGTGCGCGATATCGAACGCGCCAGCGCCGCTGTCACCGCCGCGACGGAGGCGGGGGCGAATGTGATGAGCGGGCCGGATCTGCGCATCTCCGACAGCGAGAAGGCGGCCAATTCCGCCTATGGCGCGGCCTATAAGGCGGCGCTCGAGAGGGCCGAGGCCTATGCCGGGGCTGCTGGGATGGAAGTCAGCCGGGTGCTGACGATCCGCGATGGCGGTGGGGCGCAGGGCGGAATGTACCTGCCGGGCGCGCCTCCGCCGCCTCCTCCGCCGGTGATGATTCGCCCCGAATCCTCGGTCGTGCGTACGGCCGATGCCTCGGGCACGATCATGCCCGGCCAGACGCGCAGCCGCGTTTCGGTTCAGGTGGACTTCGCACTGCGGCCCAAATAAACGCGGGGGCCATGAGAACGCTGACCGTCGCCGTCCTGCAACTGCCTCTTGCCCGGGCAGAGGAAGCGGACAATATCGCCGCCGTTTCCGCGCTGGTCGAAGATGCCGCCGCGCGCGGGGCGCAGCTTGTCCTGCCGCCTGAACTCTTCGCATGCGAATATTTCTGTCGCGAGGAGGACGAGGCGCTGTTTGCCCGCGCCCGGCCCACTGCCGACCATCCCAGCGTCATCGCCATGCAGGAATTGGCGGCGCGGCTGAACATCGCGATCCCGACCAGCTTCTTCGAGCGGGATGGGCATCACTATTACAACACGCTGGCGATGATCGGCCCCGATGGCGAGATGATGGGGACATACCGCAAAAGCCACATTCCCGACGGGCCCGGTTACGAGGAGAAGTACTATTTCCGCCCCGGCAATGACGGGTTCAAGGTGTGGGATGTGCCCTGCACCGGCGGCACGGCGCGCATCGGCGTGGGGATCTGCTGGGACCAGTGGTATCCCGAATGCGCACGGGTGATGGCGCTGAAGGGCGCGGAAATGCTGCTTTATCCCACTGCCATCGGCTCCGAACCCTATGACGCGGATCTCGACACCAGCCGCATGTGGCGCCGGGCGATGATCGGCCATGCGGTGTCGAACTGCATGCCCGTAGCTGCTGCCAACCGGATCGGGCATGAAGGCCCCACAGACCGTCCGCAGAGCTTCTATGGCCACAGCTTCATCAGCGACGAGTGGGGCGATCTGGTGGAAGAATTCGGCAAGAAGGAGGAGGGCGTGCTGGTCGCCACACTCGACCTCGACCGTGCGGCGACCCATCGCGCAGGGATGGGCTTCTTCCGCGACCGGCGCCCGCAGCTTTACGGCCGTATCGCCGAGGATATCTGATCCTTGGGCGCACGGTCGGCCCATCTCTATCTTATCGCGCTCGGCTCGAACATGCGCGTCTCCCGGTTGGGCGGCCCGCGCCAGGTTCTCGCCGCTGCCATCGCCGCGCTGGAGGATAGCGGGCTGGACGTGATCGACGTCGCGCCCATCATCGACAGCGCGCCCATCGGCCCCTCGCTCAGGCGATATGCGAACACAGTGGTGGTGGTCGAAAGTGAACGTTCGCCTGACGAGTTGTGGCCTATCCTGCGCGCACTCGAGGATGCTTTCGGGCGCAAACGCGGCGGGCAACGCTGGCGCGCGCGCCCGCTCGATTGCGATATCGTGCTGTGGAGCGGTGGCATTTTCGTCTCGCGCGAACTGGCAATCCCGCACTCCCAATTCCGCAGTCGCACCTTCGTTTTGCAGCCCGCTGCGTCCATCGCGCCCGATTGGCGCGACCCGATTTCGGGACTTTCTGTGCGACAGCTCGCTGCACGCTTGACCGCTCCGCGCCCCGCCCCTAGGTGGCCTGCGTGGTCGGGCCGTTAGCTCAGTCGGTAGAGCAACTGACTTTTAATCAGTAGGTCGCTGGTTCGAACCCAGCACGGCTCACCACCCTCCATCGCCATACCGATCCCTGCGCGATGATCCGATACCCGAAAGCTTGTATCGGACCGGCATGGAACGCGCCGGACCATGGCGCGTGTTCGCTCTCGCTGCCCCTGCATTGACAATGTCGGATCGCCTGTCAGGACACTGGGCCCGACAATGAATGAGCTGCGTGGATCGGACATCGGATGGATTTGAGATGGCTGGAAGATCTCGAAGCGCTCGCCCGGATCGGCCATTTCGCCCGCGCAGCCGAAACACGCCTGATCACCCAGTCCGCGCTCAGTCGGCGCATCCAGTCGCTTGAGACCTGGGCGGGGGCGCAGCTCGTGGACCGCACGAAGCATCCCATCGCGCTCACCCCGGCCGGGCGACAGTTTCTCGAGACGAGCCGCAGGATCATCGACGAAGCCTACGATGCGCAGGCCCGCGCCAGCAGTTCGGCACGTATGACGCGCGATTCGATCGCCATCGGGGCGATGCACACGCTGTCGCTTTATTTCCTGCCCAAGCTGATCAAGTCCTTGACGCAGACTGTCGGTGCTGTGTCCACTTCCGTCGAAACCGTCCCGCGCAATATCGACGAGTATCTCTACAATCTGCGCACCGGGGTGAGCGATTTTTACGTCGGATATCTGCACCCTGAAATCAATTTCGACGTAGATCCCGATCAGTATCCGCGGCTGCAGATCGGGACCGACCGACTGGTGCTGTGTGCAAGCGATCCGGCGCTTTTCGAGCGCTTTTCCGCGTCATGCGAAGATCCCATCCCCTATCTTGCCTTCCATCCCAGTTCGATCACGCACAGGATCGTGAAGCAGTGCATCGAGCGCACTCCTTTCCGCAAACGTCTGAATGTGGTTTACCGCGCCACTTTGGCAGAAGCGCTCCACGCAGCGGCGAGTTTGGAGCTTGGCGTTGCCTGGCTTCCGCAATCCCTTCTGGAGGGGGCCTCGGGAGAAAGCGGGCTGCATATCTTCGATGGACCGTGGAACGAGGATCTCGACATCCTCGTCTTCAGATCCCGTTCGAACGAACGGCCGATCGTCAATCGCATCTGGAATGAGTTGGAACGCAATTCTTCCGGCGGACAGTACCGGCCGATGCTGACCTGAAATGCCGGAGAGTTCGTTCGAACCAATTGTGTTCGTTGATGAACGCCCAAATCATATTCCCGTGATGCGAAATCCGCATTAACTTTGGCCAATTGGGAATTGGCCCACCTCAAATGCCTCCGATAGTTACCCCCGTTCAGGTCGTTACGCATGGAAATTTTGCGGGGGAATAGTGGTGCGAATGAAAGTTATGCAATTGGGCCTTGGGGTCTCGGCGCTGGCATTGTGCGGCTATGCGAGCCCGGCATTGGCGCAGGAAGAGCCCTCGCCGCAGGCAGCGGATGAGACATCGGCCGAGCAATCGTCGGAGACGATCGTCGTCACCGGCTCGCGCCTGCGTCGCCGGGCTGAAGATTCGCCCGTTCCGCTGCAGGTCCTGGGGTCGGCCGCGATCGAGGAATCGGGCACTGGCGATCTTTACGAAGCGGTCGAACAGCTTCCCGGCGTAAGCGCCGGGATTTCGCCGGAAGAAAGCGTCTCGAGCATCCAGTCGAGCGGCCTTTCCACTATCAGCCTCCGCCGCCTGGGCGATAATCGGACACTCACGCTGATCGATGGTCGGCGCGCAGTGTCGAATTCGGGCAACTCCGACCGTGTCAGCCTGTCGACGATTCCTTCGGGCTTCGTGGACCGTGTCGAAGTCACCACTGGCGGCGCATCTGCAATCTATGGCTCGGATGCCATCGCCGGCGTGGTGAACATCATCCTCAAAGACGATGTCGAAGGTCTCGAGCTTGAAGGTCGTGTGTCCACGCCCGAAGCGAGCGGCGGCGAGGAATACCGGCTCGAAGCGCTGTGGGGCGCGAATTTCGCGGACGACCGCGGATATGTGATGCTTGGCGCGAGCTGGCGGGACGAAAACGGCATCCGGGCGGACAGCACCCGGCCCGAATCCGTTCTTGGGGTCGAGTTCAACAGCCCTGCTCCGGCGGCATCGGATGCCTGGGCGGGGGAGACCTGCAACAATCCCGATCCCGCTTTCCATTGCCTGTTGCCGGACGCGAGCGGGTCGACGCCCGGCGGCGTGTTCGAAGGCGATGCCTGGTTTAAGGACGGGCAGTGGTTCAACGACAAGAGCCTGCGGCCATCGGATCGCCCGGCAGGTTCGGACTTCCTGATCGATTTCGATGGGTGGGACTATCGCACGGGCCGCACGCTGCGGCCGGATCGCAAGATCCTGACGCTGGGTCTGCATTCGACCTACGAAATATCGGACAAGACGCAGTTTACCGTGTCTGCCCTCTATTCGGATTACTCGTCGCGCTATTATACCGGCTACGAAACGCTCAACGACAATGACAGCTACGGCCTGCTCGACGCGTTCGAGCTGGGCAATCTGTCGAGCAGCAACCCGTTCATTCCGCCCGAAGTGGAAGAAACGCGCAGCGGCAGCGTCTCGTTCGATCGCCGCGTCGTCGAACTGGGCGAACAGCAGCGCTACAATGAACGGCGCACGACGCGCGTGGCTGCGGAATTTTCCGGCGATATGGCCGGCAATGCCGAATGGAGCCTATACGGAACCTACGGCCACTTCTTCCAGGCGCAGGAAAACCCGAACGAGATCAACTTCCAGAGGGCCGCATGGGCACTCGATGCGGAAGCCGATGGCAATGGCGGGTTCCAGTGCGCCAGTGCGGCGGCGCGCGCGGATGGCTGTGTCCCGCTGAACATTTTTGGCGAAGGCTCCATCACTGCTGCTGCGGCCGACTACATCCGCTACAATGGTTATGGCGAACAAAGCCGTGATCAGATTACTGCCGGTGGTTTCATCCGCGGCGAGTTTTCCGACGTGCTCGGTATGGGCCTGCTGTGGGCAGCCGGGGTGGAGTTCCGCCACGAGGAGCAGGATACGCAAGGCGACCCCGATGGCGATCTGGTCGGCGGGATCGATGGCGATCCGACCACCAACGACGTTCTCGTCACCTCGCTTTCTACCTTCCCGTCGATTTCCGCAGATTATCAGGTGTTCGAATTCTTCGGGGAAGCCGAACTGGCGATCATTCCCGATGTGCTGAGGGTGCAGGTCGCGGGCCGGTATGGTGATTACACGACGGTTGGCGGGGTCTTCAGCTACAATGTCGGCAGCGTTTTCAACGTCACGGACGATTTTCTGCTGAGGGGGCAGTATTCGCGTTCGCAGCGCGCGCCGAACATCACCGAGTTCTTCTCTCCGCCGCGCCCGGATTCAGATAGTCTCATCGATCCGTGCGAAGGCCTGCTGCCGGATGGCTCCGGGCTGTCCCAGCCGCGCAGCGTTGGCGGTGCGAGTGTCGATCTTGCGGTCGTTCGGGCCAACTGCCTGTCCGAACCGGGCATCCAGGCATTCTTCGCCGATCCCAATTACACCGCAGGCGATCCGTTCGATCCGGGTGGTTCGGTCCAGGGTCCGAATGCGGGCAATGGCAACCTCAAGGAAGAAACGGCGGACACCTGGACCGTTGGCTTCGTCTATCAACCGAACTGGGCCAACCGGAACCTGTCGATCATTGCCGACTATTTCAAGATTTCCATCGACGATGTGATCTCTTCGGTATCGACCCAGAACACGGTCGACCTTTGCTATGCCTCCGACAATTTCCCGAACAACAAGTTCTGCGATGTCATCACGCGGAGCCAGTTCAGCGGCGAAGTGGTCGAGGTGATCAACCGGGTCGAGAACCTGGTCAGCAATGTCGTCGAAGGCGTGGACGTGCAGGTGAAGTGGAACCGGATCGATCTGGGTATTCCGGGCCGCTTCGATGTGGATGTACGCTATGCGCATTATTTCACCGACGAGCAGTCGTTTCTCGACTTGGCCGGCAATACGGTGACGAACGATTTCCTGCCGCTTATCGGCAGCCCGTCGGATGAGGTCCGGCTGAACATCGGCTACAGGCTGGGCGATTTCCGGTTGAGCTACACGATGACGTATGAGGATGGCGGGGTCGCCGACCCGGTCAATTTCCCCAATCCGGGCGATCTGGAATATTTCGCGCTGGACGGCCAGACATTCCACCGGATCTACGCGCGGTATGATTTCGGGCCGAAAGATCGCTTCCGGATATATGGCGGGGTGAACAACCTGTTCGACAATATCGGGCCGATCTATCCGACAGGGGCAGCAGGGGGCAGCTCCTACAACATCAACCATTCCCTGGCCGATTCGGTCGGCCGGGAATTCTATCTCGGCGTTCGCGCCCGGTTCTAACCGGTTGAAATGTGATGACGGTTCGCCCGGTGGCCTCTTGCCACCGGGCGGATCGAACGCGCCCTGCGTCCTGGCTCCTCTACAGGCTTTCTGGACCATGAAATCTGCATCCAGCACCCATTCTCCAGCGCTCGCTTGTCGTGCGCGCCACCTTGCCCCCAACCGCAGGACGCGACCATGACTTCTTCGATCCTCAAATCCTTCGTTTCTCTGGCAGCGCTGGCCCACGCTGCCGGGGTGTCGGCACAGGATCAATCTCCGCCTGCAGACAGCGTCTCACCGCCGGCGATGACGGCAATCGACATCGTCGAATTGCCGACCCTGTCCGAACCGTCGATGTCGCCCGATGGCAGCGTGGTCGCGTATTTGAAGGATGATATCGACTGGAAGCGGAACCGCATTGTCGACCGCCTCGTCCTGCGCGATGTGCAAACCGGCGAAGAGCGGAAAACGATCGAGCCGTCGCGTTGGCAGGACGATGTCGACGAAATCGCCTGGGCGCCCGATTCCAAGAGCTTCCTGACCATTCTCGATCGCAAGGGCGATAAGCACGATCAGATATATCGCTTCGAAATCGAAACGGGTGATCTGCACCCGCTCACCCGGCATGGGACCGATATCGACAGCGTGGCCTGGTCCCCGGACGGCGCGGGATTTTATTTCGACAGCGACAATCTGCGTCAGTCTGCCGAAGACGATGAATGGAGCCCGGTCTCCTACGAATATCGCAACTATGAAGAGCTGTTCTATTTCGATCTGGCGAAAAATTCCTACATCCGCGTGCTGACCGGCGAGATTGTGATCGCCGGCTATTCCGTTGCCCGTGATGGAAGCGCCTTGCTGGTCACCATGCGCAACGAATTGCCGAAGAATGAAAAGGAATCGAACGAGGTCTGGCTGGTTTCGCGCAGTGGAACAGCAAGGCAGCTGACGGACAATTTCTATCAGGAACGCAGCGCCAGGCTGTCGCCCGATAACACTGCCTTTGCCTTCATCGCCGAGGTGAACGCGGCGGGCGAACTCTATCACGAAGACAATCTGTTCGTGCAGCAAGTGGGCGAGACCACCCCGCGCCTGCTGTTCCCCGAAATGGCGGTGGAGGTCCTGCAGTTCGAATGGGACGAGACGGGGGAAGGCATCTATTTCCTTGGCAATATCGGCCTGACGACGCAGCTGTTCCATTGCGACATCGCGACCGGAAACGTGCGCAAGATTACGCGCGGCGACCACGAGATCGAAAGCTGGCACTATAGCCCGCAGGAGGGCCGTCATGTCGCCTTGCGGATCGATGCGAACAGCCCGTCCGATGTCGTTTCCATCGATGCCAGGTCGGGCGAACTTGCGTTGCACAGCCCCGAATTTTCCGATTTCGCGAAACGGTTCTCCTTGCCGAAGCAGGAGGCGTTCCGCTGGCAGGGCAAGGATGGTGCGCAGGTCGAAGGTCTGCTGGTCTATCCAGTGGGCTACAAGGCGGGCGATCGTTTCCCACTGGTCACCATTTCGCACGGGGGGCCGCGCAGTTCGGTCAATTTCGGCAGCTGGAACGTCTCGCGCTACATCCCCGTGCTGGCCGGACAGGGCTATGGCGTGTTCCTGCCGAATTATCGTGGCGGGACCGGCTATGGCGATGCCTTCATGCGCGATATGGTCGGCAATTACTTCAACAATTCCGACGACGACGTGCTGGCCGGGATCGACGCCCTTGTCGCCGCCGGCCTTGCCGATCCTGCCAGTCTGATCGCCATGGGCTGGAGCGCGGGCGGGCATATGACCAACTGGCTGATCGGCCACACCGACAGGTTCGTCGCGGCATCGTCGGGCGCGGGCGCGTCGGACTGGGTCTCGATGTATGGCGAAAGCGATTTCCGCCGCAACCGGACCTTCCATTTCGGCGGGCCGCCGTGGATCGAGCAGGCGCCGTTCGACGTCTTTCGCGCCACCTCGCCGATTACCTATGCCTGGCGGGTGCGCACGCCGACGCTGTTCTTCAGCGGCAAGAACGACGAGCGCGTCCCGCCCACGCAAGGGATCATGATGCATCGGGCGCTGAGCGATCTGGGGATTGAAACGCAGATGTATGTCGTCGAAGGTGAGCCGCACAATTTTCGCAGGCCGCGCAATCAGCTGTTCAAGATGAACCGTGAACTGGCGTGGTACGCCCGGCACAGGGGGCTGGAATACGCGCCGGTGAGGCCGCAACTGCAAGACGAGTAAGCAATCGATCCGCGCCGCGTGGACTGGCCCCCTTGGGGGTAATGGCGGCCTCGGATCGGGAGAGGGGTTCGCCATGATCAACAATGATATCGTTATTTTCGGATTGCTGGCCTCGGTGCTGGCTGCCGCCTATTACACGCGCAGCCTGGGCGGGGGCTGGGACCGGTTTTACACCTTCGTGCCGATCGTCCTGGTCTGCTATCTGGTCCCATCGCTAATGGCGACATTCGGGCTGATCGACATGAGCGAATCCTCGCTCTGGCCGATTGCCCGCGACGCGTTTCTTCCCGCCGCCCTGTTCCTGATGTGCCTGGGCATCGATCTGAACGGTATCCTGCGGCTTGGCCCCAAGGCGCTGATCATGTTCTTCACCGCGACCATCGGGATTATCCTGGGCGGGCCTATCGCGCTGTGGCTGGTGGCGACCTACGATCCGCAGATCCTCGGGGAAGGTTCTTCGGCTGCCTGGCGCGGGCTTGCCACGCTTGCCGGGAGCTGGATCGGAGGCGGCGCGAACCAGACGGCCATGCTGGAAGTCTATCAATACGCGCCCGAAAACTACGCCGTGATGGTGGCGGTCGATATCGTGGTGGCCAATATCTGGATGGCATTCCTGCTCTATGGTGCGGGCAGGCCGCAGGTCTTCGACCGGTGGTTGAAAGCAGACACGTCCGCAATCGACGAGCTGCGCGACCGGATGGAAAGCTACACCGCATCGGTGGAACGTGTTGCTACCCCTGCCGAACTGATGGTGCTGATCGGCGTGACCTTCGGCATTGTCGGTCTGTGCCACTTGCTTGGCGGCGCGATAGGCGGGCTGTTCGAAGATGCGCTGGGTGCGGAATCCACGCTGGCGAGCCCGTTCTTGTGGATCGTGTTCCTCGCGACCACATTCGGCCTTGTCGGCAGCTTCACCCGAATGCGCAGTTTCGAAGGGATCGGCGCGTCGCGCTTCGGCACGGTGTTCATCTTCCTGCTCGTCCTGGTGATCGGCACGAAGATGAACCTGCTGCAATTGTCAGAAGCGCCGGGCTTTATGGCGGTCGGCATCATCTGGATGCTGTTCCACACGCTGCTCTTGTTCGCGGTGGCAAAGATCATTCGCGCACCGTTTTTCTTCATCGCGGTGGGGAGCAAGGCGAATGTCGGCGGGGCCGCATCGGCGCCGGTGGTGGCGGGCGCGTTCCACCCTGCCCTTGCACCCGTGGGCGTGTTGCTGGCGGTGCTGGGTTATGCGGTGGGGACATATGGCGCGATCCTGTGCGCAGAGATGATGCGGGCAATCGGATGACCGGCAACAGCGCACAGCATCGCCCCGACCGCCATTTCCTCGCCATCAGCGATTCCGCATCGCTGTTCGTGCCGGCATGGAAACCGCCCGCCTGCTTCGAATACCTGATCGGCATGACCGGAACGGAATGCCCCACCATCGTGTTTGTCGGTGCGGCCAATGGCGACAGCGCGGCCAAGCAGGCGCTGTTTTACGGGATGGCGGACCGGGTGGCCTTTACGCCGCGCGTGCTCAGCCTCTTCTCCCTGAGCGATGACCGGCCCGAACGCATGTTCGCCGGGGCGGATGCAATTTACATCGATGGCGGCAGCACACGCAATCTGCTGGCGCTGATGCGCGAATGGCGGGCGGACGAGGCGCTTGCCGATGCCTATCGCGCGGGCATTCCGGTGGCCGGGGCCAGCGCCGGCGCCAACCTGATGTTCGAATGGGGGCTGACCGATTCCGTCCTTACCCGGATCGATCCGCTGGCCGGGCTGGGGCTGATTCCCGGCACGATATCGGTGCATCATTCGACTCGCCCCGACCGGCCCGCCGCGTTCGAAAAGCTCATGGAAACCCAGCCGGAAGACGCACCGCGCTATCCTCTGAAGGACGGCCAGTTCGCCCATTTCCAGAACGAGGAATGCGTGCAGGTGGTCGATATACCCTAGGCACGAAAGTACCCGCCGCTGGCGCTCCTGTCGGTATCCGTCACGCTCCTAACAATCATTGTAAGACGCCTTGCGGGGGACGGCCCCCTACACCTTCGCTCAACCAAAATTGGATTGAGCGAGGGTGGCGATGCCGCGTTGCACGAAAACGAATTCCCTGACAGTTCTGGCCGCAGCGTCGCTGGCGCTGGGCCAGCCTGCATTGGCGCAGGATGGTGGGGGCGATAGCGCCGCCGAGGCCCGGTTTGCCGAGCTTTCGGCCCAGGTGGAAACGCGCGCCGGCGATCCGGCCTTCGATTACGAACTGGGCATCGCCGCGCTCGATGCCGGGCGTTATGGCGAAGCGGTCATCGCGCTGCAGCGCGTGCTGGCGGTCCAGCCCGGAAATGCCGCCGCCCGCGCGGAACTCGCCCGTGCCTATGCGCTGGCAGGCGATGTCGATACGGCGCGCGCGCAGTTCGCCACGGTGGTCGACGATCCCAGCCTGCCCGATCCGGTGCGCCAACGCTTCACCGGTTTCGTGCGTCAGTTCGACAAACAGATCGCTGGCGGCGGATCGGACATTTCCGGCTTCGTCGACGCGCGGGTCGGCTACGACGACAATATCAACACCGCCACCGATCTCACCACGATCACCATCCCGCTGTTCAGCTTCCTCGGCCCGGGCAATCTGGGTGCGGGCGCGGTGGCGCAGGGGGACGAGTTCTACGAAGTGCAGGCGGGTGTGTCCGGCGTCACTGCAGTCGGGCGGCAGGATCGCCTGTTTGCGAGCGTATTGGGCAACTGGCGCGACAATTTCGACAGCCGCGCTTTCGATCAGGCTGCGCTGACCGGCACGGCTGGCTATGCCCACAGCTTCGCCAATCGCGACACGATCTCGCTCTCGGGTCAGGTGCAGCAGTTCTGGCTGGGCCGCGATCCTTTCCGCACCAGTTTCGGCGTGATCGGGCAATACACCAAGCCGCTCGACCAGGGGCGCGCGGTGACGCTTTCCGCGCAATGGAACCGGCTCAATTTCGACAATGATCCCCTGCGCGATGCGGACCGTTACGCAGCCTCTGTCGGCTATGTCACCCGTACTGTCGCGGCGAGCGTTTCAGGCGGGAAGGAAGAGACGCGGCGGCAGGCTGGCGATGCGCAGTCCAACTGGTTCGCGAGCGCGAATATCGGCGGGGAATTCCCGGTGGCCGAAAAAGTCGCACTGGTCGCAGGCGCAGCCTTCGACATGCGCCGATACGACGCAACCGACGCGCTTTTCCTGGTCGAGCGGAGCGACGAGCGGCTCGACCTTCAGGCGGGCATCAAGGTCGCGCTGATCGACAACATCTTCCTCCAGCCGAGCGCCACCTATTCGCGCAACTGGAGCAATATCGCGCTTTACGATTACGAACGCTGGACGGTGTCCGCCGGCGTCCGGTTCGAATTCTGATTTTCGGGAGACGCAGCATGACCCTTATCCGCAGCCGAGCCTTCAGCACCGCCACCGTTCTGGCGGCAACCGCTTCGACCCTCGCCCTTGCCGCACCGGCAGCGGCGAACGAGGCGCTTTTCACCACCGGCAATGCCGCGCCCGAAATCGGGCAGCGTGTCGAGCAGGTGCAGGGCCTGACCCAAATCAGATTGGCGAAAGGCGGGATCGCCTCCTTTATCGATGCCGCCGACTATCGGATCAACGCAGATGGCTCGATTGATCTCTATGCCGGATCGGTAACGGTCGCCGGGAATGACGATGGCGAAATCGTGGTGCGCATGCCCGAGGGGCTGGAAGGCCGCGTCTGGGGACGCGGTTCGGCAGGCAGTTTCACTGTCGAAGGCGACGGCACGGCGCGCGGCCATGCGCTGACCGGCACGATCCGTATCGGGCGCGGCGGCAATTTCCGCGATTTTTCGGCGGGCGAGATGTTCCTTGCCGATCGCGGCGCGCGGGCGCGGCAGGTGGTCAGTAATGGCGCGCAGGCGACCCCCACGGGCACGCCGTCCGATGATAGTGGCCAGGTTTTCGCGATGGGCGGCGATGCCGGCCCGGTAAACGCCGCGCAGAACGGCCTTCCCGTCACGCTGGGCGATGCGCTCGCGGCGGCGGGCGCATCTGCGGACATCCTCGGTGCAGCGCGACGGGTGGAAGCAGCAGCGGCCAATCCGCTGATCGAGACCTTCCCGACCGGCGACCTCGCCCTGCTCGTGCAAACCGCGCTGCGGCTGGAGGGGGCATTCGGTGGGCAGCCCTTCGGCGGCGCACAGGCCGACATCATCCGCACCTATCTCGCTTTCCTGGCCAGTGGCGGTTCGGGGGCCGATTTCCTCACCGCCTATAGCGGCTTTTTGACGCAGTATTTCGACCTCATTCGCAGCGGCGCAGCGCCATCAGGTTTCGGCCTTGTCGGGCTGGGCGATATCGATGCCTTTGTCGGCTTCCTGTCGCGCACCCAGGGCTTCGGCGCACTGGCCGCGCGGGATCGGGCGCTGGCCGATGCCTATCTCGCCTTCATCGCAGGCGGTGGGGATCGAGACCGTTTCCTCGGCACGTTCACCGATCTGACGGACGCCTATTTCGCGTTCCTGCGCGCCGGCGGCAATCCGCAGGACTTCACCGGGGCCAGCATTGCCACGGTCGAACAATATCTGGCGTTCCTGAACGCGTCCGGCCTTTCCGCCCAGCTTTCGGCCGCCAATCGCGCGCTGCTCAGCGCCTATCTCGCCAATGGCGGTGCGGCTTTTATCGGGCAGTATCAGGCGGCGCTGAATGCCTATTTCGATTTCCTGCGCAGCGGGCGACGGCCGAGCGAATATACCGGCGCAGATATCTCAGTGCTGCTCGGCTATGTGCAGACCCTGCAGGCCGCTGGCCTGGCTGAGCAGGTGCTCGGTGCGAATGCCCAGTTCTTCATCGATTATGCGGCCTTCGTGCAGGGCGGCGGTCAGGTGGATGCGTTCGGCCAGCTCAACGCCAATGTCTTCACGCAATATGCGCAGGCGCTGGACGCTTACTTCGCTTTCCTCGATGCGGGCGGATTGCCGAGCGCCTACACCGCCGCCGATGTCGCGGTGCTCAACAGCTTCCTGCAACAGCTCGCGGCAGCGGGCGCGCTCGACAGGTTCCTGGGCGATCGATCGGCTTTCTTTGCCGACTATCTGGCGTTCCTTCAGGGCGGCGGGGCGATCGACACCTATGCCGCGCTCAATGCCAATATCTTTGCCGCCTATGCGCAGGCGCTGACGGATTATTATCAGTTCCTCGAGAATGGCGGTATCCCTTCAGGATACACGGCGCTGTCACAGGAAACCATCGCTGCCTATCTCGCCGCACTCTCGCGGGTCGGGGCGAGCGATGTGTTTCTGGCGAACCTCGCGCAATTCTATGCCGACTATTTCGCGTTCATCCAGGCCGGTAACGATCCCGACAATTTCGCCGGCCTGCCCGTTCCGCCGGACTTCCCGGCCTTCGCCGCAGCGCTCAACGCCTATGCAGCGTTCCTGCAGGGAGGCGGATTGCCTGCGAATTATACAGCGGAGCAGCTGGCCACCTTGCAGCGCTATCTCAGCGCGGTGGTCAATTCAGGCCAGCTCGCAGCGTTGCTGGGCAGCAATGCCGACCTGCTGACCGGCTATTTCACCTATTTCGCCACCGGCGGCGCGCCCAACGGGTTCAATGGCCTGCCGGTCTACGCAACCTATGTCAGCGCGCTGAACGCCTATTACGACTTCCTGCTGAATGGCGGTGTGCCGAGCGACTATGCGGTTCTCAGTGCGGCAACCATCCAGGCCTATCTCGATGCGCTGAACGCGGCGGGGGGCTTTGCCGCCTATGTCGATCTCAATGCGTTCTTCGTGGACTATTACGTCTTTATAGCTGGCGGCGGCAATCCGGACCAGTTCGCCGGGCTTCCCGGTGGTGGCGGCACGGGTGGCGGCGGAACCGACCAGCCTTCGCCGCAGCTTGGCGATGTGCGCGGCTGGCAGTTCGCCCGCGATGGCCTGCGCGTGGCGAGGGTCGATGCGGATGTGACCGAGGAGGGCCGGATCACAAGCCTCACGGTTTACAACCCGTCGGGCGTGACCACGGATTACTCCGATCGCACCGCCGACCTGCGCGAATTCGGCAGGTTCGGCGACGCGGTGGCATGGACGCGCTATTACGTCGGCACTGCGAACCGCCAGCAGAACGTGTCCGAACATCTGATGGTCGGAACACCTGCCTTCGATATTCCGACGACAGGCACGGTGGCATACGCGCTGGTCGGCGGGACTGCGCCCACCAATCGCAATGCAGCACCGGGATCGACGGCGTATTTTACCGGCGAACTGGCGGTTGCGTTCGGAAGCGCGGCCCGGGTCGGCTTCAACTTCGACCTCTATACCGAAGGTACGGGCTACCGTGTCCAGACCAATGGCGGGGCCGCCGGGGCTGCGACAGGCGGGCTCTACGCCGGCAATGACGGCCTGTTCGAATCCCAGTCGCTTGGCCTTGAGGTGATTTCCGGCACGGGCTGCACCGGATATTGTATCGGGCAGGTCTTCGGCGGCTTGTTCGGCGACGGCGCAAGCCATGCCGGCTTCACCTACAACGTGTTCGACCGCAACGCGAACAACGCAGTCCAGGGCGTGGCCATCTTCGGCCAGCAGGGCGATACGATTGCCGGATTGGGCGATGCCGGCCAGCTCCCCGGCACAGGCGGCGGCGGAGGCGGGCAAGCCCCGGTCCTTGGCACGGATTTCGACGGGACATTTGCGAATGACGGGGTCGGATCGCGGCAATATTGGAGCGGTTCTTTCTACCGATCCGCCCGCAGGGACTATATCGGCTATACCGGCAACGCCGCCGAACGCGACGGTGATATCGGTATCGATGCGAACGGGGTGACCCGGTTTGCAGGCGGCGTTACCCGCACGGCAAACACGGTCGTTGCGGAAACCTATGGCAATGAACGCCTGCTGATTGGCCGCTGGGAAGACGAATACGACCAATCCAACCTGCGCGACAACATGTCCATGCACTACCTGCTCATGGCGCCGCTGTCCGAACCACTCGCCTTGCCGGGCGGAAAGGTCGACTACCGGCTGCTGGCCTCGACCAAGCCGACATCCCTCAACGGGTATCATGCACCCGGGGTGCTTGACGCGAACCTGTCGATCGCCTTCGGCAGCACACCGAAAGTGGGCATCGAGGGCACAATCACCATGCCCGAAACCGGCGGCAATGCTGGCTATGTCTACACCTTCGCCACTCCGAACGGGGTCGCCAACCCTTCGAACACTATTGGGATCGGGGACAACGGCACGATCGCTTTCATCGCTCAGGGGACTGGCGATAACGACACCGCCGGGGCGATCAATTTCGAAGGCGGTCTGGGCGATAGTCAGGCCAGCATCCTCGGCCTCACCTATATGGGCTACATGTACCGAAACTCGAACCGCGTGTTCTACGACGCGCTGCACGGTGCGGCCCTGTTCGGCGACAAGGCAGTGTATGGCGCGGACGGCGGCGTCGGAGGTGGCGGAAATGGCGGCGGTATCAACACGACGCGCGAAGGCATCCGGTTCTACGGTCTGCGCGATGCCCGCACCCCGACCGAAGCCAACGGCACTGCGGTCATCACCGACGGCAAACTCGCAGGCTTCAACGCCGGCCCATCCTTCATCGTTCAGCCCATGTCGGCAGAAGTTGTCGAAGGCGGGGTGACGGACGCTGTCGCCTGGGGTCGCTGGACCGGCGGCCGGGTGCAGATCGCTCGCAGCACGGACGAGTTCACCAACAACCGCTCGTTCCACACATTTGCCGGTGCGCCGATCACAAACCGCCCCAGCAACACGACAGTGCAATACGAGTTGATTGGCGGAACCAGCCCCACCGACAACCAGGGCAGCGCGCCAGGCAGCTTCAGCGGGGACATGGCAGTCCAGTTCGGCACGGGTTCGAACATCCGGGTCGGGGTGGAACTGACGATGGACGTTGGCGGGAAAAGCTGGACTGCGGCGACGAATGGCGGGGTGGCCAACCCCGGGCAAAGCCAGATCTCGAGCACGAATTTCGTGAACGACATCGATGTCATCGCCAGCTCCGCCAATGCATGTCTCGATAGCTGTTCGGTCAAGTTCAACGGCGCGCTGTTCGGCAACGCCGCAGCGACGGCCGCCGTAGGCATGCAGGTCTCGGACAACAGCGGCGGCACATTTACCGAAGCGCTCGGCGTGGCGATCTTCGGCGCGGAAACAGCCGCTCCGGCAGCATCGATCGCACCAACCGCGATGGCGATGGCGAACCTTCCTGTTGCGATACCGCAGACGGACTGGTCCCGGTGGAGTGCGCCTGCCAGACAGCCGGGCGCAGCCCAGCTCCCTGTGATCGCCGCCGATCCATCGACGATGCGTTCCGAAGGCGGTCTCTCGGCCAGGCCTCTGGGTGACTGGATCAGCTTCGACACCACCGATCGTCGCTGACGGGCGGATAATCCTCTCGTGCGGGGGGCGGTGCAGGATTTCCTGTGCCGCCCCTCGCGCATTCACCGCACCTAACGGGTTTTGTCATAGTTGTGACGGCGTTGGTGTGTGGGCGGCGCGAGCGCAGGCGGGCATCATTCCCTCGCGTTTCAACAGGGAGGAAACCCATGAAAAAGTCGATCGCCTATCTCGTCAGCGCCGCGCTCGTGATGGGGGCCGCCGGTTCCCCGGCGATGGCCAAAAAGAAGAAAAAGGAAGTCGAGCTTACCACCTGCGAGCAAAGCCTTGGCACGGTTGCCGTGGTCGAGGGGGACACGCAGGGCTGGACCGAATACGGACTTGGCTCGCCGCGCAACCTGATTGCCACTCTTGCCACCGAATCCGGATGCTTCACCCCGCACAATGCCGCCTCCGGCCAGCCCGCCGATTTCCTGATGAATGTCATCGGCGGCGATAGCGAAGAAGTCGACAAATCCATCGAGATGGCGAAATCCGCTGCAATGGAAGGCCTGTGGCGCTCGGGCGCAGCCACCAGCGTGCTGTCCAAGGTTCCGATCGGCGGCGCATTGCTTGGCGCGTTTGGCGGCCTTGGCGGCAAGAAGAAACGGGTCGCAGCAGGGATCAAGCTGCTCAGCCCGATGAACGGACAGACCATCGTGGTCGGCCAGGGTGTGGTCAAGAAGACGACGCTCAACCTGGGCGCTGGCAATGCCTGGGCCGCAGGTGTGCAGCAGGCCGGCTATGGCGCGTCGAAGGACGGTCGGATGATGGCCGAAGCCTTCATTCTTGCCTTCAATGAGGTGACGGCGCAGGGGCAGACCATTGCCTCGATCCCCAAGGCGGCTCCGGCGGCTGCTGCTGCTCCGGCTTCGGCGACACCGGCCGCCAGCGTTGCCATCGACACCATCCTGCGTGCCGGCCCAGCCGAAGATGCGGAGGAGGTGCGGATGCTGCGCGCCGGGACCGATCTCACCCCCACCGGCAAGCGCGAAGGCCTTTATATCGAAGTCCAGGACAACTACGGAACCACGGGCTGGGTCTCGGTAGAGGATCTTGGTTGATACACCGGCCCTTCCCCTTCCGGCGATTGCGGATAAGCACCCGTCATCGCCGGAAAGGGCAAGATCCGTCGGGGGGATAGGAAGGGATGCAGGCGTGGGTGATAAGCTGAATATCCTTTACGTCGAGGACGACCAGCGCGCGGCGGCCGAGTTGCAGGAACTGGCCGCGCAAACCGGCGATATGCTGGTCTGGGAAAACAATGGGGCTGGCGGGCTGCTGCGTGCGGGGATGGAGGATTTCGACGTTATCATCCTCGACCGGATGCTCGGCGATATCGATGGCCTGACCATTCTTGGCCGCCTGCGCGAAAGCGGAGTTGGTACACCGGTCTTGATGCTCAGTGCGCTGGGCCGCACCAGCGACCGTGCAGAAGGGCTGGATGCAGGGGCCGACGATTACCTTGCCAAGCCGTTCGAACCGCAGGAACTGATGGCCCGTATCCGCGCGCTTCACCGCCGCTCAGCCGGGCGTGAACACAGCGCGGTGATCCTGTTCGGCGCATTCGAATGCCATGTGAAGGCGCGCACGGCCTTTCGCGATAATCAGCACCTCTCGCTCAGCCCGCGCGAATTCGAGCTGTTCCGTTATTTCATGGAGAATGCGGGCGAAACGGTGACGCGCGAGATGCTGCTGCGCGATGTGTGGAACATGAATTTCGATCCGCAGACCAATGTGGTGGACGTCAATATCGGGCGGCTGCGACGCAAGCTGGAAGAAGGGTTCGCCAGCCCGGCGCTGGAAACCATCTGGGGTTCGGGCTATCGACTGCTCGACGGGAGGTAGTCATCCTCGCCCATCGTTCGATCTTCACCCGGCTCGTCCTGCTCGCCACTGCGCTTGCCGTGGCCGTGGTCGCGGGCCTGTGGGCGATGACTCACCAGACCATTCGCACGACGCTCGAAACCGCAGCGGTGGAGGCGGTCGATCTCGATCTGGCGGGCCTGGTCGATATCTATGCCAGTGGCGGGCGCGACGAGCTCGAGCTGCGCATTGCAGATCGCCTCGCCCTTACGCCCGCCGATGGCGGCAGGCCGCATTATATGCTTGCCGACATGGGGCGTCAGCGGCTGGCGGGTGATGTTGCCGTTTGGCCGCAGCTCGATCCCTCGGTTTCGGAAAGCGGAAAAATCACCATCGGCAAGGGCACGCAGGCTTTCGCCCGCGCGACGCAGATCGATGCGGATCTGGTCCTGCTGGTCGCCCATGAACCGGCCAATGGTGCGGTGCTGCTGCGCCGGGTGGGGATTGGATTCGCTGTTGGCGGAACGCTGTTCGTGCTGGTCTTTGCCATGCTCGGCTATCTTGCCGCCACCCGCTTGCAGCGCCGTATCGAGCGGGTGAACCGGGCCTTTCGCGATTCCGAGCGCTTTGTGTCGGACGCGGTCCAGACACCGCACGACGAGGTCGATGAACTGGCGGCCAACAGCTTTGCCGCGCTCGAACGGCTGCGCGACCTGATGGAGGCTTATCGCGACACATCGAACCAGATCGCCCACGAAATCCGCACGCCGCTAATGCATCTCGACGGGCGACTGGTGAAGGCGCTGGCCGACGATCCCGACCCCGAAGTGGCGCAGAAACTGCTCGATGCTCGTGCAGAAATCCGCCGGATCGTCGCGACGCTGGAATCGCTGCTCGATATTGCCTCCAGCAAGGCGCGCAGGGGTGACCGCTACGGGCTGGAAGCGGTCGACCTGTCGGCGATGGTCGAGGGGATTTGCGAACTCTATGCCGACAGTGCGGAGGAATCGGACCATCGCTTCCGCTGGTCTATCGCGCCCGCAGTGACGGTCCAGGCGGAAAGCTCGCAGATCGGGCGGCTGGTGACCAACCTGCTGGACAATGCCTTCAAATACGTTCCGCGCGGCGGCACGGTCGAACTCGAACTCAAGCCTGGCCCGATCCTGATCGTGCGCGATGACGGTCCCGGCGTACCGTCCGAAGACCGCGAACGCATTTTCGAACGTTTCTATCGGTCGCCCAATGGCCACGACGGCCAGCCGGGCAGCGGGCTTGGCCTAGCCCTTGCGCGCGCGATTGCCGAACGGCATGGCATGACGCTCACGCTGGAAGATTCCGCCCAAGGTGCGATCTTCAAGCTGGCGGGAGAGCGGGCATGAACAGGATCGTGTTGGCGGCGATGACAGGCGCGGCCATGCTCGCCGGGTGCAAGGCGAAGGAAATGCCCGCCACCGCGCCGCTCGCTGCGGACATGGTGGATGAAAGCCGGGCGCAGAAAATGGCCTCTGCGCTAATCGCTGCTCAGGACGCAGAACAGCGCGCCGATGCACAGGCGCTCGGCGATGCGCTGCGCCGGCTCGATGCGCTGGGGGCGAAGCCCGTTGGCGAGGCGGCGAGCGCTGAAATGCGCCGCTGGGCCGCGCTCGCTCCGCCCGGTATGCCGCCCATGCGTGGCCGCGCGCTTGGCCCGGGATTTCGGGTCGGCAATCTCGCGCCGGAGGGCAGCCGCGTTTTCGAACAGACCTTTCTGGCGGGCAAGCGCGCGTCCATCGTGGCGACCGCAGGCGGCGGCATGCCGCTGGTCCTGCAGGTGGCGGCGGACGACACGGACCCGCTGTGCCAACGCACCGCGCCGCGCAGTTCGTGCAACTGGACCCCGCTCTATACGCAGCGCTATTCGATCACGCTGACCAATCCGGGCCGCAAGGTGCGCCGTTATTATCTTGTCATCGAATGATGTCTTGCGACATTCTGTGATGCGCGAATCGCGGGGGGGCGACAACCAACATGAAGAGATCGACGGCAATTGTCCTTTTGGGTTGCAGTGCAGGCTTCGGCCCGGGCGCTGCGCCGCTGCTTGCGCAGGACAAGCAGGAGGTACAGGCAGCAAGCGACGGGTCGGCGGCCGCGTTGCGGGCAGCAGCCGAAGCGATCGACCCGCTGGCGGATTCCGCCGGATCGGAAGCGGCCTGGCAGGCCTATCTGGAGGCGCTCGAGCGGGATGGCGGAGCGGTTGCCGATCAGGCGCAGGCGCTGAACCGCATGGGCGATGCGCGCTATTACCAGCAGAATTTCGCCGCCGCACTCGAAGCCTCGCTCGAGGCGAAACGCCGATTGGAGGAAGCGGGCGAAACCGATGGCGAGGAAATGGCCGGCACGCTGGCGAATGTCGCCGTGTTCTACAGCGCCACGGGGGAGAAGGGGAAGGAGCTGGAGCTTCAGGAACGCTCGCTTTCCATTCGCCGTCGCCTTTATGGCGATGATCCGATCCTCACAGACAATACGGAAGCCGCAAAGGCGCTTGGTCTGGGCTATCTCAACTATGCGACCGCACTTTACCAGCGCGGCCGTTTCTCCGAGGCCGCGGAACTAATCAAACCCTCCATTGATGGCTTGATCCACGGCGAATTGCGCGACGCGACGCTGTTCGTGGCCATGTCGAGCGGGGCAAACATGCTCGCCGATGCGGGGCGTGTGGTGGAAGCCTTGGCGCTTGCTGAAAAGGGCGTCGAGGTTGCTACGCAAATGCTCCCCGAAGACCATCCCTTCATCGGGTTTGCGCAAGCCACCTTGGCGAAGGTCCTGCTGGAAGCCGACCGCTATGACGAGGCTGAAGATCCGGCGCGCAGGTCGCTCGACATCATGGCGGCCAAACTTGGCCCGGATCATCCCAATACGATCACGGCGTTGCATAATCTTTCTGTCATCCTGGCGCGGCTCGGCAATTACCGAGAGGCTGTGGACCTGGTGGAAAACCGTCTCGATGCGCACATAAAGAACGATCCGGGAGAGGGTGTTCTGGGGCTGATTTCGGCCTCCAATTCCGCTTTCGAAGGCGGCGATGCGGATCGCGCGCTCGCCTTCGCCGAGCGGGCCGTTGCGCTGGGCGAGGGGCTGGAGGAAACCAACCGCAAGGCCGAAAGCGGCATGCTGACCTATGCGCTGCGGCTGGATGAGCTGGGCCGGTATGACGAGGCGCGTTCATTTGTCGAACGGGTGGCATCGCGGATCGAGGCGCGCGGCGCGCAGGTCGCCCCCGACATCGAAATCCGTCGCGGCCTTCTCGCCATCCGCACCGGCGAACGCGATGCAGGCTGGCAACGGGTCGAGGCAGCGTCCCGATCGCTCGAAGCCGACATGCTCGAACATGCCGGGCGGTTCGAACTCGGCGCGGACCTGCCGAGCTATTACGAAAGCATCATGCAAATCGTCGAAGCGGCGGTCGAGGTGGGCAATGCCGACGCGGCGCTGCGCGCATTCGAGCTTGCCAGCTGGGGAGTGAACGCACGCTCGCGCCAGCTGGTCGCGCTGCGCGATACGGCGGGCCTGAGCGCGGATGCGGCCACGCTGGTCGATACCCTGCGCGAGGGGCGCGAAAGCCTGCGCCGGCTGCACCGGGAACGTGCCGCCATGCTTGCCGCCGACCAGGTGGAAAGCGCTGCCGCCCACGCAGCCGAGATCGAGCGGATCGAAGCTCAGGTCGAACGGGCGAGCGTTGCCTTGGGCGATACCGTGCCCGACCTCGGGATCTGGCTGCGCCCTGCGACGCCCGATGTGGCGGCAATACGCGCCGGTCTCGCCGCGGATGAGGCGCTGTTGATCGCCATGCCTGCGCGCCATCGCACCTTTGTGATGGCAATCACTGCGGATGGTGCGGTCATGGCGGAAAGTGCATCGGGACGTCCTGTCGTTCGCGCGCATGTCGCCAGATTGCGCGACGCGCTCGATGCTGGTGCGCCGCTGTCGGGCGATGTTGCTGCGGGCTTCCCCTTCGACGCCGCCGCAGCCTTGCACGATATCGTCCTGCCCGAAGCCATCGCCGCCGCGCTGACCGGGCGGGAGGAGATCGCCATCGTCACCAGCGATGCGCTTTCGCGGTTGCCTTTCGGCGTGTTGTTGCCCGGCATCCCCGCGCCTGAACAGCGCGATATGCGTGAAATGGACTGGCTCGCACGCAGCCATGCGCTGGCCATCGCGCTTACGCCATCACAGGCATTCGCGCACGCAGGGGAGCGCGCGCGCGGCGCGGGTTTTCTCGGCATCGGTGCGCCGCGTCTCAGCGGAACGAGCGATACGCCCATCGACACGCGATCGCTTTATCGCAGCGGCAATGTCTCGCTCGACGATATCCGCGCCCTTCCTGCATTGCCCGCGACTGCTGGCGAGGTGGAGCAGGTCGCAAGAGCAATCGGCTCGCAAGGCAGCGTCACACTTCTGGGGGATGCAGCGACGGAAGAACGCGTCCGCGCCGAAAGCGGCGAGACGCGCAATGTCGTCCTGTTTGCGACTCATGGCCTGCTGGGCGGGGAAATCGGGGGGTTGCGGGAACCCGCGCTGGTCCTGACGCCGCCGGCGGAATTGTCAGGCAATACCAATGACGGACTGTTGCAGGCGAGCGAGATCGCCGCGCTCGGCATGGCGGCGGATTTCGTGATCCTGTCGGCCTGCAACAGCGCTGCCGGCCGCAACATGACCGCACCCGCCTATACCGGACTGGCGAATGCCTTTCTGGGCTCTGGTACGCGCTCGCTGCTGTTGTCGCACTGGCGGGTCCGCGACGACGCCGCCGCTTTCCTTTCCACCCGCACGGTGCGCGGTGCGGCAGATGGCACATCGCGGGCGCAGGCACTGCGCACGGCGCAGCTCGCGCTGATGGAAAGCGACCTTCCCGCAGCAGGGCATCCCGCGGTCTGGGCCCCATTCGTCCTGATCGGCGATTGATGCCCACGAAGTCGCGGTTTGAAAGGCAATTTGAGCCTGAACACCACAGCTTCTGAGATGCATTTTATGCATCAGTAGCAGTTTATTGGTTGCATAAAGAGAAATCATCAGTGCACCATATTGCGATCGCGAAGGCGAACGTCCATCAGGGCGCGCATGACGACACCTGCCCGTTCTTCCGCCACTCTCCTGCTGTTCGGCGCTACTGGCGACCTTGCAAAGCGCATGCTCCTCCCCTCGCTCTTCGCGCTGCATGAAGACGGATTGATCGCCAGCGACCTGCGGATTGTCGGCACGGCGCGCAGCGAACTGAGTGACGAGGAATTCCGCGCCTTCGCCAAGGAAGCGCTGGACGAATATCTGCCCGAAGACCGGCGGGACGACCGCAAGATCGCGACCTTTCTCCAGCATCTGCAATACCAGCCACTGGACGCATCGACCATTGAGGGGTTCGACGATCTGGCCGCGAAGCTGGGCGATATTTCGGGCGGGCTGTCGATCTTCCTGTCGACCGCGCCGTTCCTGTTCGAGCCGACCATCGAAGGGCTGAAATCCGCCGGGCTTGCCGGGGACAATGTGCGGATCGGGCTGGAAAAGCCGCTCGGCAGCGATCTCGAAAGCTCCGCCGTCATCAACGATGCAGTGGCGAGCGCCTTCGACGAAAGCCGGATTTTCCGCATCGATCACTATCTCGGCAAGGAGACGGTGCAAAACCTGATGGCGCTGCGCTTCGCCAATATGATGTTCGAGCCGTTGTGGAACGCCAATGGCATCGACCATGTCCAGATCACGGTCAGCGAGACGGTGGGGCTGGAGGGCCGCAACGATTTCTACGACAAGACCGGCGCGCTGCGCGACATGGTGCAGAACCATATGCTGCAACTGCTCGCGCTGACCGCGATGGAGCCGCCCGCGGATTTCGACGCAACCAGCGTGCGGGACGAAAAGGTGAAGGTGCTGCGATCCCTGCGCCCGGTATCGGCGGAAGAGATGGTGCGCGGGCAATATGGCGAAGGTGCGGTCGGCGGCGAGGCGGTCGGCAGCTATGAAAGCGACCTTGGCGAGAAGTCCGATGCCGAAACCTTCGTCGCGGTGAAGGCGCATATCGACAATTGGCGCTGGCAGGGCGTCCCGTTCTATTTGCGCACCGGCAAGCGCATGACCGAACGGCGCAGCGAAATCGTGATCCAGTTCAAATGCGTGCCGCACAATATCTTTGCGCAGCGGGGCGGGAAGCTGGTCTCCAACCGCCTCGTCATCCGGTTGCAGCCGGAGGAATATGTCCGGCTGATGGTCATGGCGAAGGAGCCGGGGATGGACCGCGACGGGGTGACCTTGCGCGAAGTGCCGCTGGACCTCTCGCTGACCCAGGCCTTTGCCAAGGCGCGGCGCCGGATCGCCTATGAACGCCTGTTGCTCGACCTGATCGATGGCGATCCCACGCTGTTTGTGCGGCGTGACGAGGTGGAGGCCCAGTGGCGCTGGATCGATGCGATCCGCGATGTCTGGGCGCGCGAGGCGATTGCCGCGAAGCCTTACGGCGCGGGAAGCTGGGGGCCGAGCGCCGCCATTGCCCTGACCGAACGCGACGGGGTGAGCTGGCATGACTGAACACGCTGCCATCGACTGGGCGACGGACGGCTCGGCCGCTGCGGTGGCGGACCGAATCGAACAGGTTGTGCGCGGGTCGACCTCGCCGGTTATCGCAGTGCCGGGCGGATCGACGCCGCTGGCGATCTTCGACGAACTGGCCGCGCGCGGGCTCGACTGGTCGGGCGTCACGCTGATGCTGGGCGACGATCGAATGGTCCCGCGCGATCACCCGGCCAGCAATCAGGCGAAGCTGGAAGCCGCGCTGGGCCATAGCGGCGCGCGGATTGTCGCGCTGGAGGAAGGGATGGACGTGCCCGATCTCGACCTGCTGTGGCTGGGCATGGGCACAGACGGGCATATCGCCTCGCTGTTTCCGGCGATGGAATTCGGGGACGTGGCGGGCCGCAAGGTCATCCGCACCCTTCCCGATCCACTGCCGCCCGAAGCGCCTTTCCCGCGTCTCAGCATGAATATGGCGGCGTTGACCGAGGCCCCGCGCGCGGCGATCCTGGTGCTGCGCGGCGAGGACAAGCGCGCCGTGCTGGAAAGCGCGACCGCCCCGGATTGCGACCTGCCGATTGCCCGTTTCCTGCGCGCGGCGCGCTGTCCGGTTACTGTGTTCTGGAGTGCGACATGACCCTCCACGATAGTCTCGCGAGGGTCACCGACCGCATAATCGAGCGTTCGCGCGACAGCCGCCGCCGCTATCTCGACCTGATCGAGCGGCAGCGCGATGCGGGCGTCAACCGGCCCAGCCTGTCCTGCGGCAATCTCGCTCACGGCTTTGCCGCCAGCGGAGAGGACAAGGCAAGCATCCGCAGCGGCGCGGCGATGAATATCGGCGTGGTCACCGCCTTCAACGACATGCTCAGCGCGCATCAGCCCTATGGCCGTTATCCCGAGCAGATAAAGGTTTTCGCGCGCGAGGTGGGCGCGACGGCGCAGGTCGCGGGCGGCGTCCCGGCCATGTGCGACGGGGTGACGCAGGGCCAGCCGTCGATGGAACTCTCGCTGTTCAGCCGCGACGTGATCGCGATGAGCACTGCTGTGGGCCTCAGCCACGGCATGTTCGAAGGCGCGCTGCTGCTGGGTATTTGCGACAAGATCGTGCCCGGCATGCTGATCGGCGCGCTGCGTTTCGGCCATTTGCCGACCATCCTCGTGCCCGCCGGCCCCATGCCATCGGGCCTCGCCAACAAGGAGAAGATCCGCATTCGCCAGCTCTATGCCGAGGGCAAGGTGGGCGAGGATGAGCTGCTGGAGGCGGAAAGCGCCAGCTATCACGGGGCTGGCACGTGCACTTTTTATGGCACGGCCAATTCCAACCAGATGATGATGGAGATGATGGGGCTGCACATGCCAGGCTCCAGCTTCGTCAATCCCGGCACGAAATTGCGGCAGGAACTGACCCGCGCGGCCGTGCACCGGGTTGCGCAGATCGGCTGGCGGGGCGAAGATTACCGCCCGCTGGGCCTGTGCGTGGATGAAAAGGCGCTGGTCAACGCGGTGGTCGGCCTGCTCGCCACGGGCGGATCGACCAATCATTTCATCCACCTGCCTGCCATTGCGCGCGCCTGCGGGGTGCAGATGGACTGGGACGATATGGACGAACTCAGCCATGCCGTGCCGCTGATCGCCAGTGTCTATCCCAACGGCGCGGGCGATGTGAACTATTTCCACGCGGCGGGCGGCATGCCCTACGTGATCCGCGAACTGATCGGCTCGGGTCTCGCCCATGCCGATATCCCCACGGTCTATGGCGCGTCGCTGGCCGAGGGGGCGCAGGAGCCGGTGATGGATGGCGACGCGATCCGCTGGGAGACGGGCGCTGTCGAGAGCCGCGACGATGCCATGCTGCGCACGGTCGCCGATCCGTTCCGGCCCGATGGCGGGCTGCGACTGCTCAGCGGCAATCTGGGCCGCTCGACCATGAAGGTCAGCGCGGTCGATCCGGCGCGCTGGACTGTCGAAGCGCCCGCCGCCGTGTTCGACACGCAGGAAGATGTCATCGCTGCCTTCAAGGCGGGTCGGCTCGACCGCGACTGCGTGGTCGTGGTCCGGTTTCAGGGCCCGGCAGCCAATGGCATGCCGGAACTGCACAAGCTCACCCCGCCGCTCGGCGTGTTGCAGGACAAGGGCTATCGTGTCGCGCTGGTCACCGATGGGCGCATGTCTGGGGCGAGCGGGAAAGTGCCTGCTGCGATCCATGTCTCGCCCGAGGCATGGCATGGCGGTGCGCTGGGCAGGCTGCGCGATGGCGATATGGTGCGGGTCTGCGCGCAGGACGGCAGGCTGGATGCGCTGGTGGACGCGGCCGAATGGGATGCGCGCGAACAGGCGGCCCCTCCGGCTGAGGATTGGGGCACGGGGCGCGAGCTGTTCGCGCTGATGCGCCGCTATGCCGATCCGGCGGAAAAAGGCGGCAGCGCGATGCTGCACGAGGCAGGATTATGAGCGATATGGATATCGAAACCATCATGCGCACCGCGCCGGTCATCCCGGTGCTGGTGATCGAGGATGCGGATCAGGCCGTGCCGATGGCCGAAGCGCTGGTCGCAGGCGGGCTGCCGGTTCTGGAGGTGACCCTACGCACCGATGCCGCGCTCGACGCCGTCCGCGCCATGCGCGAAGTAGACGGTGCAATCGTCGGGGCGGGCACGGTGACCGATCCCGACGGGCTGGACCGCGCGCTGGAGGCAGGGTCGCAGTTCATCGTTTCGCCCGGCCTGACCGAGCGGTTGGGGCAGGCGGCACTGGAGGCGGGCGTGCCATTCCTGCCCGGCATTGCCAATGCGGGGGACATCATGCGCGGCCTCGATCTGGGGCTGGGGCATTTCAAATTCTTCCCGGCCGAGGCGAATGGCGGGATCGCGGCGCTGAAGGCCTTGGCCGGGCCGTTCGGCGGCGTGAAATTCTGCCCCACCGGCGGCGTGCGGCAGGATACGGCGGGCGGCTGGCTTGCGCTGGAATCCGTGCTCTGCGTCGGCGGGAGCTGGCTGGTCCCGCGCGGCACGCCCGATACCGGGGCCATTCGCGACAGAGCGATGGCGGCGGCCGCGCTCGCACGCTAGGGCCCCGAGGGCATGCCTCGCCCGACCCTCACCATATTCGCGCGCTGGCCCGAAGCCGGGCAGGCCAAGACCAGGCTCATCCCGGCGCTGGGGGCGCAAGGCGCTGCCACGCTCTATCGGCGCATGCTGGAGCACACCGTGGGCGAGGCGCGCGCAAGCGGGCTGCCAATCGAATTGCGGATCACCGGAGGCGATGCGGGCGCCTTCGCCGACTGGCTGGGTCGCGATCTGGCGATAGCGGCGCAGGGCGAGGGCGATCTGGGCGCGCGCATGGCACGCATCGCTGCGCCAGCGATCCTTGTGGGGAGCGATTGCCCCGCGCTCGATGCCGCGATGATGCGCCGCGCGGCAGAGGCGCTGGAGCGCGCCCCTGCCGCCATCGGGCCTGCGCATGATGGCGGATATTACCTGCTGGGCATGGCGCGGCCCATGCCGTTCATTTTTCACGACATGGCGTGGAGCACATCCGGCGTGTTCGAGGAAACGATGCGGCGTTTCGCGCGCCATGACATCGCGCCTGCCGAGCTGCCCACATTGCGCGATGTCGATACACCGGAAGACCTTGCCGCTTACCCGGACCTGGCGCGATGAGTGTCACACTGGTCATTCCCGCGCTGGATGAGGAGCGGGCGCTGCCCGCTCTGGTCGAGCGGCTGGCCCGGCTCGATCCCGCCCCTGCCGAGATCCTGCTGGTCGATGGCGGCTCCACCGATGCCACCACCACCCTTGCCGAACAGGCCGGATGGCGCGTGCTGCGATGCGAGAAAGGGCGGGCACGGCAGATCAATAGCGGCGTATCGGCGGCGCGCGGTGCGCTGGCCTGTGTGCTGCATGCCGACACGCTGCCGCCGCCCGACATGGTGGAGGTGATCGAGCGGACGATGGCCGATAACCGTGTCGCACTCGCCAGTTTCACGCCGTTGATCCGCGGGCCGGAGAAGACCCGCTGGGGGACGACGTTCCACAACTGGATCAAGACCTGGTACGCTCCGCTCGTCACAAGGCCGCATCTGTTTGTGCGCGGCGTACGCCTGCTGTTCGGGGACCATGCGATGTTCTTCCGCCGGGCGGATTTCCTCGTCATCGGGGGCTGCACACCGGGCGATGCGGTGATGGAAGAGGCCGATCTGTGCGTGAAGTTTGCCCGGCTGGGGCGCATCCGCATGGTCCCGCGCTTTGTCGAGACGTCGGACCGGCGCATCGCCGCCTGGGGCGCGCTGAAGGCCAACTGGATCTATTTCAAGGTCGGAATATTGTGGGCGGTGGGCCTGCGTGGCCGCATGGCGGAGAATTACCCCGACATACGTTAAGTTACGGCGTTAGTCCCCGGCGCTAGGCGCGCGGCAGGAACCCGGCTTCCATGCAATAGCCGATCAGCCGCGCGATATATGCGCTGCCGGTCGGCGGGCAGGCGAGGCCGGTGAGCGTTTCGAACCGGCTGGCGTCGAACTGCGGATTGCGCTGGAAATAGGCCGCATAGAGCCCCGCCACCCGGCGATAGAGCCGTCGTTCGAGCGGGGGCAGCGCGGCCGGGTCGAAATCCTCCGGCGCGACCAGTTCGGGGCGGTGGAAATGCGGCACGGCGCCAATCGCGGCAGCGAAATCCTCGACCGGCAGCGGCTGGCCAGAGACGAGGTGGAATGTGCCGCCTGCCGCGCTGTTCATCCGCTGGGCCAGTGCCACGATCCCCTTTGCGACATGGTCGATGGGCACGAAGTCCAGCGTCGCCTGCGGGCGCGCTTCCATGTGCTTCACCCGCCCCTCGGCAATCAGCTTGAAGGCGGCATAGGTCGTGTCGAACTGGCGGATCGCGCCGCTTTCATGCTCGCCCAAGACGACTGACGGGCGCGCGATGGCCCAGTCGAGGGCGCTTCCCCGCACCAGCTTTTCGCCCGCTGCCTTGCTTGCCTCGTAACCATTGGCAAAGCCGGTTTCGGGCAGCGGATCGCCCTCGCCAATGGTCCCGTCGCGCCGGCCGCAGACATAGGCGGTGCTGACATGCAGCAAGGCTGCGCCCCGCGCCTCGGCAAAGGCGATGGCATTGTGCACCCCGCCGACATTGGTGGCGAGATAGTCTTCCTCGGCAAGGTCGAACCGGGTTGTCGCGGCACAGTGGATGACGAGATCGCATTGCGGCGGATCGGCGGCAAGGCCCAGCATCGGCTGCGTGACGTCGCCCGTCAGAACACTTGCCACCGCCACCGGCTGCCCGTCATTCGCCCGCACATCGGGCGTTTTGCGCACCAGCGCATGCACTTCGTGTCCGCCTGCGACGAGACGCGCGCAAATCTCGCCCCCCAGCAGGCCGGCGGCTCCGGTAACGAGGATTTTCACGCCTGGGTCGTTCCTATCGTAACCAACGGCCCGGTTATGACGAAGGAAGACCGGGGTTCCCATTCGCGTTTCCATTATTTTGCGGTACGAGCAAGGTCTATGGCATTCACTCACGACGTTATCGTGATCGGCGGCGGGGCCGCAGGTCTTACCGCAGCGGGCGGCTGCGCGCTGTTCGGGCTGGAAGTGGCGCTGATCGAAGGCCACAAGATGGGCGGCGAGTGCCTCAACAATGGCTGCGTGCCGTCCAAGGCGTTGATTGCGGCAGCCAAACGGGCGCACGAGGCGCGCCAGGGCGAGCGCTTCGGCGTGACGATATCACCGCCGCAGGTCGCGTGGCAGGGCGTCCACCGTCACATTCACGACGCCATTGCCGCTATCGAGCCGCACGATTCCAAAGAACGCTTCGAAGAGATGGGCTGCGAGGTCATCCAGGACTGGGCGCGGGTCACTGGCAAGCACACGGTGGAAGTCGGTGGCCGCACCCTGCGTGCGCCGCGGATCGTCATCGCCACGGGTTCCAGGCCGATGGTCCCGCCGATCGAGGGCCTCGGCGATGTGCCTTATCTCACCAATGAAAACCTGTTCGAACTGGAACAGCAGCCCGACCATCTGGTGATTATCGGGGGCGGGGTCATCGGGATGGAGATGGCGCAGGCCTTTCGCCGGCTCGGCAGCGCGGTGTCGGTGATCGAACCGGGGACGCTGATGGGCCGCGACGATCCCGACAGTGTTGCGGTGATCCGCGCGACCTTGGCGGAAGAAGGCGTGCGCTTCGTCGATGGCAAGGCCGAACGGGTCGAAGGCGGTCCCGGCGCGGTTCGCTTGCATGTCGGCGGTGATGCGGTGGACGGTTCGCACATTCTGGTGGCGACAGGGCGCAAGGCCAATACGAGCGGTTTCGGTCTGGAAGAACTCGGCATCGCAATCGGCGCGAACGGCATCAAGGTGGATGCGCGGCGGCGCACGTCCATCAAGTCGATCTACGCCATCGGCGATTGCCGCGACGGGCCGCGCCTGACGCATGTTTCGGGCTATGAAGGCTCCAATGTCGGGCTCGAGATCGTCACCGGCATTCCCACCAAGGTGGATTGGTCCGCCTTGCCGTGGTGTACCTATACCGATCCGGAAGTCGCCCAGATCGGCATGACCGAAGCCGAGGCGCGGGCCGCGCATGGCGACAGGGTGACGGTGATCAAGGAAGGTTTTGACCACAACGAACGCGCGATTGCAGAAGGGCGCACCAAGGGGCATCTCAAGCTGGTGCTGAAGGGCAAGAAAGTGCTCGGCGCGAGCATCGTCGGGCACAATGCCGGGGAGCTGCTGTTGCCGTTCACGCAGAGCATTACGGGCAAGAGCAGCACCTTTGCGCTGGGCAGCGCGATCATTTCCTATCCCACCCGCAGCGAGATATCCAAGGCCGCCGCCTTCACGGCGTGGGAGCCGACAGTGTTCGGCTCGCTGCCGAAGAAATATGCGCGCTTCGTTGCAAGAATGCGGCGTATCCTCAACTGATGGCCACCCGCAGCACAAGCCGCAATGCCCCCCAAGGGCCATCGCCGTTCCGGGTCGAGGGGGCGGCGCTGCCCACGGCGAAGTTCAGCGATCCGATGTGGACTGCCAAGGGCGAAAGACGCGCCAGTGTTGCGCCCACTGCGCTCGACACGTTGTGGCTCAACACCGGCACGCTGTGCAATCTCGCCTGTGCCACTTGCTATATCGAGAGCAGCCCAACCAACGATGCCCTGGTTTACCTCTCTGCCGACCATGCTGCACGGTTTCTCGACGAGGCGGAGGCGCTGGACACGCGCGAAATCGGCTTCACGGGGGGCGAGCCGTTTATGAACCCCGATTTCCCCGCCATGCTGCGCGGCGCGCTGGAGCGCGGGTTCGAGGCGCTGGTGCTGACCAATGCGATGCGCCCGATGCGCCGGCACGAGGCCGATCTGCTCGATTTGAAGCGCGCGCATGGCCGCCGGCTGACCCTGCGCATCAGCCTCGATCATCATTCCCAATCGGTGCATGAGGGCGAGCGCGGTGCGCGCACATGGCAACCGGCGATGGATGGGCTCAACTGGCTATCGCGGGAAGGGTTCTCCATCGCGGTCGCCGGACGCCTGCTGCCGGGCGAAGGAGAGGGGCAATCACGCGCAGCCTATCGCGCCCTTTTCGAGCGGGAAGGGATCGCAATCGATGCGGCGGACCCGGCGCGCCTCGTGCTGTTTCCCGAAATGGACGAGGGCAAGGACGTCGCCGAAATCACTACCGATTGCTGGGGCATTCTCGGCAAATCGCCCACAGAGGTCATGTGCGCCAACGGCCGCATGGTGGTCCATCGCAAGGGCGAGGCGGAGCCGCGCGTCACCGCCTGCACGCTGATCCCTTACGATGCGGGCTTCGACATGGGTGCGACACTGGCGGATGCGCTGCGCCCGGTTCCGCTCAAGCACCCGCATTGCGCGCGCTTCTGCGTGCTGGGCGGGGCGAGCTGTTCGGCCTGATCTTTGTCAGCGGCGGAAAGAAACCCGCACGCCATCGTTGACCTGGTGACTGCCGACAGGGGGGATGCGATGTTTTTCGAAGAGGTTTGGGCCGATATTCTTGCGCGCGGTGTGATCCTGTCGGCCATCGGGCTGGCCTGGGTCACCGTGCTGATCCGCATGGTCGGGCTGCGCTCACTGTCGAAGATGACCAATTTCGACTTCGTGATGACCATTGCGCTGGGCTCTGTCCTGGGCGCGGCTGTCACGGTGACGAAGTGGACCGATTTCGCGCAGGCGATGGTGGCCATGGCCGGGCTGTTCCTGGTGCAGGTGGTGGCATCGAAGATACGCAAGTCTTCCGACACGGCGGAAAATGCGATGCAGAACCGCCCTGTTTTCCTGATGCGCAATGGCGAGTTTTGCGAAAAGGCGCTGAAGGAAACGCGCGTGTCGAAAAGCGATGTGATCGCCAAGCTGCGCGAGGCCAACTGCCTCTCGCTCGACCGGGCGCGGGCCGTCGTGCTCGAGGCGACCGGCGATGTTTCCGTGCTGCACGGGGACGATCTCGACGAGCGTCTCGTGGAGAATGTCGAAAGCGCCTGAGCGGTCAGCCCCTCCGGTCGAGCGCGCGCGCGATGGCAACGCCCCCGGTGATGAGGAACGGGACCAGCACGATGCTGAGCGCGACCTTCGCAATGACCTGACCGATCAGCAGATTGGTAATCTCGAACTGGCCGTAAAAGGCCAGCGTGATGAAGATCACCGAATCGATTGCCTGCGACAGTGCCGATGCGATGGCGCCGCGCACCATGAGGGAGAGCGTGCCGCTGCCCTCGCCGCTGCCGCGCAGGCGAGAGAAGATCCACACATTTAGCAAGAGCGAAACGATATAGGCCGCCGGGCCTGCCGCCCAGACGCGCCAGATCGTGGCGTGCACCCGCTCGAACGCGGCCAGATCGTCGGCGCGGAACTCGACCATTTCGGTCGATGCAGGCAGGGAAAGCACCAACTGCATGATGAGCGCCGACAGGAGCAGCGGAATAAACCCCCACCACACAATGCGATTCGCCAGTTTTTCGCCATAAAGCTGCGCGAGCGTGCTTGAGATGACGACCAGCAGGAGGAACGCGAAGATGCCGGCTTCCACCGCCAGATCGGTCGGGACGAGCTGCACCTGCTTGTAAGCCAGCACGCCTGCCAGCACCGTCATCCCGCCGTAAAGCAAGGTAAAGACGAACAGCCCCAGTGGCATGGCCTCCGCAGCGAGCCGAGTCTGGTTGGCGGGTTCGTCATTCATTGCATATGTCTCCGGTGTGGTCTTTCGCGGCCACGGAAATTGACTAGGCAGCGACAACGCGCAAGAGAGCAAGCGATTTCTTCCGCAACTACCCGGTACTGGTTTCCGCCGCAGAAAGGCCTGCATGCCACCGTTTCTCATGAGCCTGCTTGGGATCGTCGCGATCCTGTTCATCGCATTCCTGCTCTCCAACGGTAAACGCCGCATCCGCCTGCGCGTGGTCGGGGCGGCGTTTGCGCTGCAGGCCATCACCGCGCTGATCGTGCTGCGTACGCCGTGGGGGGTGTCGGGCATCAGTTTCCTGTCGGACGGCGTGATCGCACTGCTCGATTATTCCAAGGCGGGCATCACGGCGATCTTCGGTCCGATGGAGGCCAACCCTTTCGCCAACACCTTTGTCATCGCGGCGCTGCCGGTGATTATCTTCTTCGCTGCGCTGGTATCGATCCTCTATCACTGGGGCATCATGCAGCGGCTGGTGCGCTGGGTCGGCGGGGCGATCGGCTGGATCACCGGCATCGGCAAGGTGGAAGCGCTGGGCAGCGCGGCCAATATCTTCGTCGGCCAGTCGGAAAGCCCGCTGGTCGTGCGCCCCTATCTCGCTGCGCTGCCGCCTGCGCGCTTGTTCACGCTGATGAGCGTGGGCATGGCAGGCGTCGCGGGTACGATTCTTGCGGCCTATGCCAGTTTCATCGGGGCCGATGCGGTCCCTTTCCTGCTCGCCGCCGCTTTCATGTCGGCGCCTGGCGGGATCCTGATGGCCAAGATCATCTATCCCGACGAAACCGAGGACAACGACGATTTCGACGTGGCCTTGCCGCAGACGCGCATCAGCGCGGAAGGCCCGGCGGCGATCACCGAGGGCGAACGCGCGCACGAGGTCGAAGTGGCCGAAACCTTCGAGGAAGGCCACCGCCCCGCCAATGTGATCGAGGCGGCGGCGCAGGGTACGCAAACCGGCGTCCGTCTGGCCGTGGCGGTCGGCGCGATGGTGATGGTGTTCGTGGCGCTGGTGGCGCTCGCCAACGGCCTGCTGGGCGGCGTGGGCGGATGGTTCGGCTATCCCGACCTTTCTTTTCAGCAGGTGCTGGGCTGGGTCTTCGCGCCGGTCATGTTCCTGATCGGTATCCCGTGGGAACAAGCCGGGACCGCAGGTGGGCTGTTCGGGACCAAGATCGTGCTCAACGAATTCGTCGCCTTCATCGAACTGGGCGCGCTGGATGCCGCCGCCTTGTCCGACCGCAGCCGCGCCATCGTGACTTTCGCCCTGTGTGGTTTTGCCAATTTCAGCTCCATCGCGATCCAGATGGCGGTGACTGGCGGGCTTGCGCCCAACCAGCGGCCCGTCATCGCGCGGCTGGGCCTGCGCGCGCTGGCCGCCGGTTCGCTCGCCAATCTGATGAGCGCGGCGCTGGCCGGTCTGTTCCTCGCACTGTAAAGCAACTCCCATGTCCGATATTGCTTCCGTTTCGCTTGCCCGTCCGCTCGATGAGATTGCCGACGAACTCGGCCGGTCCTTCGCCGAATACGGTTTCGGCGTGATCCGCGATCACGGCATCCCGCAGGACCTGATCGACCGGGCCGAGGAATTGTCGAAGGCTTTCTTCGCGCTGCCGGACGCGGCGAAGCGCCGCTATTCCATCGAAGGCGGCGGCGGCGCGCGCGGCTATACCCCCTTCGGGACCGAGAAAGCGAAGGACGCCAAGGTCCATGACCTAAAGGAATTCTGGCATGTCGGGCGCGAATTGCCCGCCGGCCATCCGCTGTCCGAATATATGGCCGACAATATCTGGCCTGCCGAGGTCGAGGGGTTCAAGGACACCTTCACCGCGCTTTACGACGCCTTCGACACAGCCGGCGGCCGCGTGCTGGAGGCGGTGGCAATTCACCTCGGCCTGCCGCGCGACTTTTTCGCGCCCACGGTGGAGGATGGCAATTCGGTCATGCGCTTGCTGCGCTATCCCCCGCTCGAAGGGCAGGAAGCGGAAGGCGCTATCCGCGCGGCCGCGCATGGCGATATCAATACGATTACCCTGTTGCTGGGCGCGGAAGAGGCGGGCCTCGAACTGCTGACGAAGCAGGATGAATGGAAGGCGATCGACGTGCCGCCGGGTGCACTGGTCATCAATGTCGGCGACATGCTCGACCGGCTGACCAATGGACGGCTGCGTTCCACCACGCACCGGGTGGTGAACCCGACCGGCCCGGCTGCTTATCGCGCGCGTTACTCGATGCCGTTCTTCCTCCATTTCCGCCCGGATTATGTGATCGAAACGCTACCGTCCTGCATCGATCCGGCGCATCCGGCGGATCATCCGGCACCGATTTCGAGTCACGATTTCCTCATGCAGCGGCTGCGGGAAATCAACCTCGCCTGATTGGCGCGCAATGTCGCATGCATGTCGTAAAAACGGCGCGCAAATGTGAAAGTCATATGGCGTTGCAATTTTGCAACGCGCCTATCCATATGTAAACAATAGTAAAGTTGGCTGGCGGGCGATGTGTCTCGTATCCGCTCGTGTGACAGTCTTGACACTGTAACTTTCGCCCTGTCTTGGCCCCTTCGCACCTGCAGCATGCGGGTCGATTCCGGTTTTAACATCACTCTCCCCCCGAAGAGTTCGAAGAGGTTCTCCCGATGAAACTCAAATATCTCCTGGCGGCATCCGTTGTCAGTCTCTCCGCCACGACGGCGATGATCGCCACACCGGCAGTCGCGCAGCAGATCACTGCAGGCGTTGAAGGCAATGTGACCGATGCAAACGGTGCGGCGCTTCCCGGCGCGACTGTGACCATCACCGACACGCGTTCGGGCCAGACCCGCAGCGCGGTCACTGGCAATAGCGGCGAATTCCGCTTCCCTTCGCTCGTCCCGGGCGGCCCCTACACCGTCACGGCAACCGCGACGGGCTATGAAGGTCAGACGGTCGAAGGCCAGAACCTTTCGTCTTCGGGCAACACCGGCTTCACCTTCAACCTCGAAGCCACCGCAGCTGGCGCGGCAGACAATGTCATCGTCGTGACCGGCACGCGCGCCAATGTGACGCAGCTGGCGCTGGGTCCGGGCCAGTCCTTCGGCCTCGACACGATGGAATCGTTCCCCTCGATCTCGCGCGATATCCGCGACATCATCCGCCTCGACCCGCGCGTCGCGCTCGAGCGTGACAGCGAAGTCGATCGTATTTCCTGTCTCGGCGGCAATGATCGCCTGAACTCGTTCACGGTCGACGGCATCACCCAGTCGGACAATTTCGGCCTCACCGACACGCCGTTCGCGGCGCGCAGCAACCTACCGATCCCTTATGACGTGATCCGCGAAACCTCGGTCGAGTTCGCACCGTTCGATGTCGAATACGGCCAGTTCACCGGCTGTGCGATCAATGTCGTCACCAAGTCGGGCTCGAACGACTTCCACGGCAGCGCCTTCTTCACCTTCCGCAACGAAGATCTGCGCGGCGACAAGGTGGCCGGCGCCGATCGTTCGACGCTCCCGTTCGAAGAAAAGCGCTGGGGCGCAACGCTCAGCGGCCCGATCATCAAGGACAAGCTGTTCTTCTTCTTCGGCTATGAAGAAACCGACCTGCCCGACGCCGTCGATCGCGGTCCGGCTGGCAGCGGCCTCGCGAATGAAGTCAACTTCGTCACCCAGGCGCAGTTCGACCAGTTCGCCGACATCGCAAAGACGGTCTACGGCCAGGATATCGGCGGTTACCCGCAGGTAACGCCGGAACAGTCCGAGCGTTATTTCGGCCGTCTCGACGCCTATCTTGGTGATCACCGCGTCGAACTGACCTATCAGCGCCTCGACGAAGTCAATGTCACTTCCGACACGGGTTCGAACAACCTGACGGGTCTCAACAGCTACAACGCACAGGGTACGCTGTCGGATTACTATTCGGGCCGCATCTACTCGCAGTGGTCGGATAACTTCTCGACCGAACTGCGTGTTTCGCGCTCCGACATCACCGACCGTCAGGGCCCGTTCGGCTTCAACGAAGCGCAGGATGCCGAACCGACCGTTCGCCTCGTCGTTGGCGTGACCGGTCCGTCGGAGAACGGTATCCTGTCGACCGGCCCCGGCATCTTCCGTTCCGCCAACGCACTTGAACAGGAAATCACTCAGGGTAAGCTCGGCGCGACCCTGCTGGCTGGCGACCACACGTTCAAGGCCGGTGTGGAAATCAGCCACGCTGAAATCTTCAACCTGTTTGCCATCAACGCGACCGGCACGCTGTTCTTCAAGGATCTCGCCGATTTCCAGAACGGCCTGGTCACCAACGGCACGCGTACGAGCTACTTTGCCGGTGCGGACGATGTTGTTAACAACAACACTGCGGGGGGCATCATCACCGCCACGGCAAGCGGCGACATCCGTGAAACGGGTGCGACTTTCGAACGCACGATCTGGACCGCTTACGCTCAGGACGAATGGCAGGTTTCCGACCGGCTGAACGTTCTGCTCGGCGGCCGGGTGGACTGGTACAGCGGCGATGCACCGCGCACCACGCCGCTGTTCCAGCAGCGCTATGGCTTCACCAATTCCAACGGTTTCGGCAAGTTCGATCCGATCTTCCTGCCGCGTGCCGGCTTCAACTACGAACTGTTCAATGAAGGGTTCTTCAGCGACACGACCATCACCGGCGGTGTTGGCCTGTTCGGTGGCGGCGATCCGAGCGTGTGGTTCTCCAACGCATTCTCGAACACCGGTTTCTCAGCTTCGGAAGGCAGCACGCTGAGCGCTCTGTGCGCTGGCCTGCCCACCGAGGGCGGCCAGATCGACGTGACGCCGGGCGGCACGTTCGCAGGCTTCCCGCAATGTGCGGCGGATGCTGGCGGTCAGGTGGCCGGCGCCGGCCAGGGCATCACCCAGACGATCGACCCGAACATGAAGCTGCCGACGGTGCTGCGCGCCAATATCGGTATCGATACCCGCTTCGGGACCGACACGGGCTTCTTCAGCGATTGGAACCTCAAGCTCGATTACATCTACAGCAAGTTCTACAATCCGCTGAACTGGGTCGACCTGACCTATGCTGTCGATTTCCGTCGCGGCAATAACGGTTTCTCGGTCGATGGCCGTCCGTTCTATTCGTCGGTCGATCCGCTGGTTGCCGGTTGTGACGCTACCTATGTTTCGCCGGGCGTGTGGAACAATCTTTCGGCTGCGTGCTTCAGCACTCGCCGTGAAGACGAATACATGCTGACCAATGCCGGTTCGTTCGAAAGCCACACGGCATCGGCGATCCTGTCGAAGCGCTTCAACGGTGGCCTGTTCACCGACGCCGGCAACTTCATGGTCAATCTCGGCTACGCCTATACCGATGCGGAAAACCGCCGCGAATCGCGCAGCTCGACCGCTTCGTCGAACTTCGGCAAGTCGGCACACTTCGATGTGCTCGATCCGGCCGTGTCGACCTCGAACTACCAGACCGCACATGTGCTGACCTTTGCAGCCAATCTGCGTGAGGAGTTCTTCGGCGATTACGGAACCGAGCTCGGCCTGGTTCTGGTCGGTCGTTCGGGTCGTCCCTACAGCCTGACCTTCGACGGCTCGCCCTTCAGCGAACTGTCGAGCAGCCGTGATTCGGCGCTGGTTTACGTTCCGACCGGTCCGACCGATCCGAACCTTGCGCCCGGCTCCGACGCGACTGCGGTCCAGAACCTCATCGACTATGTTGCTGCTTCGGGCTGTGACTACACGCCGGGTGCGACGATCGCTCGTAACACCTGCCGTTCCGACTGGTACTGGGACATGGATCTGCGTTTCAGCCAGGAAGTCCCTGGCCCGGGCCGGTTCTTCGGTGTCGACGACCGCATCACGCTGTTCGCCGATTTCGACAATTTCCTGAACCTGCTGGACAATGACTGGAACGTGTTCCGTACCGTTCCGGGTAACAATTTCGGTGGCGGCGACGGCGCTCTGGTCGATCTGGTCGACGGCACGATCGATGCTCAGGGTCGCTATGTCATCACGGGCTTCAACCCGGATGACAGCGTGAACCTGCGCACGTCTTCGTCGATCTGGAAGATCCAGCTGGGCGTTCGTTACCAGTTCTGATCGAACACTGGCGTAAGCCGGATAGAGGAGCGGCGGTCCTTTCATCAGGACCGCCGCTCTTTTTGTATCAGCCCGCTCCCGGCATGGCGCGGAACGCTGCCCGGTATATGGACGTTTCCTCCTTCGATGACGGATCCTGCCAGCAACTTCTCCACCACCAAGCGCAAGCCGCGTCCGGCGGTCGTGGCACTGATCGTGCTGATCCACATCGCCATCTTTTATGGTCTTGTCCGCGCCCTGGCGCCGGGCGCGGTCGAGAGTGTCGAGCGCAGTGTGGTGAGCGCATTCGAAGTTACCATCACCGCGCCGGAAGAGCCGGTCGAGGAGGAGCCGGACGAGGGGATGCAGGGCGATCCCGGCAAGGAAGCTGTGGCCGCACCTGTCACCGCACCCAGCCCGAAACAACCGGTTCGCCAGGACCGGCCCATTCCCAAGGCGGCATCGACCGGCACGGCCCCCACATCGGGCGCGCGTGAAACAGGCGATGGCACGGGCGCGGCAGGCCAGGGGCCAGGCACGGGCAGCGGGCGCGGCGGCCAGGGCAGTGGCGGCGGCATCGCGACCAAGCCGTCGGTGCGGTCCGGCTCCATCAATGCGGCGCGCGATTTTCCCATTCCCGAAGGCGGTCGCAGCGTACGCCACGGAACATCGGTAACGGTTGCCTTTACCGTGGGCGTCGATGGGCGGGCATCGGGATGCAGCGTAGTCCAGCCAGGACCCGACCCGGCTACCAATGCGCTGGTCTGCCCGCTGGTGGTGGAGCGGATCCGCTTCAATCCCGCGCGCGATGCGGATGGCAATCCCGTTCCGGCCCGATATGGCTGGCGGCAAGATTTCCGATCGCGCTAAGACGGGCGTAGCCAATCGTTTTCGGCCTGCTATTGTCGGCGCGATGACTGCGATCAATCCGATAATCCTGTGCGGGGGAAGCGGCACGCGGCTGTGGCCCCGCAGCAGAAAGGTCCGCCCCAAGCCATTCCTGCCGCTGGTGGGAGACCGGACGCTGTTCCAGCAATCGCTCGACCGGCTGGCCGATCCGGCAATGTTCGCCGCGCCGATCGTCGTAGGGGGCGAGGCGCATGTCCCGCTGATATCCGAACAGCTGGCTGGTACGGACGGCGCGCGTATCGTCGTCGAGCCGGCGGCCAGGAACACCGCGCCGGCCATCGCGCTCGCAGCGCATTTGCTGGCGGACGATGCGGTTATGCTGGTCTGCCCCAGCGACCACCATATTGCCGACACCGCAGCCTTTCACGCCGGTGTTCAGCGCGCAGCGGAACTGGCGCGGGAAGGCTATCTTGTGTCGTTCGGGATCGAGCCGACTGCCCCGGAAACGGGCTACGGCTATATTCGCCGCGGCGAAGAGCTGGCGCAGGGACACCGGATCGATCGCTTCGTGGAAAAGCCCGATCTCGACACGGCGCGGCGGTTTCTCGCGGCCGGCGATTATGTCTGGAACGGCGGCATCTTCGCCTTCACGGCAGGCGCATTGCGCGAAGAGCTGGCGCGCCATCGCCCAGACATGGCTAGCGCAGTTGCCGCTGCGATGGATGCGGCGCACAGTGACGGCGATACGTACCGCCCCGATGCGGATGCCTTCGCGGCCATCGAGGGGGAATCGATCGACTATGCGGTGATGGAGAACACCGCGCGTGCTGCGGTGGTGGCGGCCGATATGGGCTGGTCCGACATCGGCAACTGGCAGGCGCTGATGGAAGCGCGCGCAGGCGATGCTGATGGCAATGTGGTGCTGGGCAATGGCGACCTGCTCGACTGCCGCAACGTCATGGTCGACAGTGACGGCCCGCGGGTCTCCGTGGTGGGGCTGGAAAATGTCGTGGTGGTGGTCGACGGCGACGAGGTGCTGGTGACAACGCTCGATGGCGCGCAGCGCGTCGGCAAATTGCCGGGGGCGACCCGGCAATGAAGCTCGCCACCCGCACGGTGGAAAAGATCTGGGGCCGCACCGAGTTGCCCGCCCCCTTCGCGCGCAAGCTTGACGAGCCGGTGGGCGAGATCTGGTTCGAGCCGCCTGCCGATGCGAGCGCGTTGCTGGTAAAATATCTCTTCACCAGCCAGAAGCTCTCGGTCCAGGTGCATCCCGCCGACGGGCAGGCGGGGCCGGGCATCGCCGGCAAGGACGAATGCTGGCTTGTGCTCGATGCAGAGCCGGGGGCGAGCCTTGCAATAGGCTTCGACGAGGCGATTACACCCGATGCCATGCGGGCGGCAGCGCTCGACGGATCGATCGAGCGGCTGCTGACATGGCACGATGTGCAGGCGGGCGATTTCTTCTACCTTCCTGCCAACACCGTTCACGCGATCGGTCCGGGGCTGTGCCTCGTCGAAGTGCAGCAAAACACCGACATCACCTATCGCCTCTATGATTATGGGCGTCCGCGCGAGCTGCATCTGGATGAAGCGATCGCGGTGGCGAAGGGCGAGGTGTACGACGATGCGCGTCGGTGTGTCGTTGCGGCGGATCAAACGGTTACACTGGTGGACGGGCCCTATTTCCGGCTCGACCAGACATACGGCGCGCCATCGCCCGATATTCTGGAGGCGCATCGCGGCGATGCCACCCTTCTGCCGATCAGCGGGCGTCTTTCCGCGCCTGGCATCACCCTTTCGCCGGGCGAATGCGCCGTCGTGCCGGATATTTCCGAAGTCGATTTTTCTGCGGCAGGCCGCACTTTGATCGCCACCGCGCGTCAGGGATGATCTAATTCCCGTCGCCTGTGTGCTGGCCGACGATCTTTTTTAGTTCCGACCCGCCATACGGCTTTACGATGATGCCCTGCGCCCCGAGCGAATCCCGCTTGTCGCCCAGTTCGCCATAGCCGGTGGCGATCCAGAAGGGCACACCGCGCTTGGCGAGGACTTCGGCCACGGGCTGGCTGGTTTCCGAGCCGAGATTGTAGTCGAGCAATGCGAAGTCGTATTCGTTCTTGCGCAGGCGTGCGAGAGCTGCCTCGACAGTGCTTTCCACATCGACGACCGGAATGCCGATCTCGCGCAGACAGTCCTGTGCATCCATCGCGATGATCATGCTGTCTTCCACGATCAGTGCGCGGCTGGGGATCGCGCCCGAGCCTGCGGCGGGCTGCGCGTCATCTGTAGCTTGCGCTGGCTCTCCTTGCTGGGGTCCGTCGCCACCCTCGAAGCTGACATAGCGCGCCGGAATGACAAACTCGGCCTCCAGGCCGTCCAGCTGATAGTTCACGATGGCGCGGCCGTTGAGTTCGAAGGGGATCGATTTCTCAATGATCGTGCTGCCAAAGCCGCGCCGTGTGGGCGCCTTGACGGCCGGCCCGCCACGTTCCTTCCAGCGAATGAAGAGGCCATCGCTTTCATTCCCGGAAATATCGATCATTAGCTTGCCGCGGCTGTCGCTGAGCGCCCCATATTTGGCGGAGTTCGTGATCATCTCGTGAATGACCAGCGCCAGCACGGTGTACGCTTCCGGCGCGATCATCGGATCCGGCCCGCTAAGCTCCAGACGGTCGAGCTTACCCGAAAGATAGGCTTCCGCTTCGGTTTCGATCAGCTCGCGCAAGGGGGCTGCGGTCCAGTTCTGGCGAGTGATGTTGTCATGCGCGCTGGCCAGCGCACTGATGCGCCCGCCAATGAGCTGGGAAAAGGTCTCGATATCCATCGCTTCGCCGCGCGACTGGTTGATGAGGCCGCGGATGAGATTGAGGATGTTGCGAACGCGGTGGTTCAGCTCCGAAATCAGCAATTCCTGCTGTTGCTGCGCCTTCATGCGCTGTTCCATCGCATCGTCGGTCAGGCGCAGGATGATTTCGAGCAGGGTGACCCGAAGGCTCTCGGCGATCTCGAGTTCGGTCGAGGCCCACTCCTGGCTGCGGCCGGTGACCGATTCCTGCCAGGCGGCAAAACTCTCGCGCGGGGTCAGCCGATCGCCATTGGGACCCGATTGCACGGGCTTTTCCGGATTGCCCGCCCAGGTCACCGTGCGTTTCAACTCGCGCCGCCACAAGATGAGGTAGTCGCGTGGGCTGCGCGATACGGGGATGATCAGTGCGCCGGTCACCCGGTCTGCGAATTTGGCAGCGTTGGGAAAATCGTTTTCTAGGCACTCGCTCGAGAGAACCCGGCTGCCGCTCTTGCGGTTGAGCGCGGGGACCATCGCGCGAAATTCTTCCTCGCTCGGCGCGGCGCCCTCGCTGCGATAGACATCGTCGACAAAGACGCTGGCCCCATGATGGGGGATGGCCTGCTTGATGACCGGGCGGATCGTCGGCAGGCTGTCGACCAGCGATTGCCCGCCGACAATGGCGCGCATCAGGCGATTGTGCAGCTCGCGCCCCTGTTGGCGCAATGCAGCGCTGTCGCGGCTGGCAGTGCGTTCGACCGCGAGCGAGAAAAGCTCTGAGAACAGCTCTGCCCCGGTGCGCCGGGAATATGGCAGGATCTTGGGCGAATAATTATGACAGGCGAACAGCCCCCACAGCTTGCCGCGCACGATGATCGACACGGACAGCGATGCATCGACGCCCATATTGCGCAGATATTCGATGTGGATGGGCGATACCGCGCGCAGCGTGCTCATCGACAGGTCGAGTGCGTCTTCCGCGCTGGTGGCAGGCGGATGGATCGGAACAGGCTCTGCGTTCACATCGCTGATAATGCGGAAGCGATTGCGCAGGTATAGCTGGCGCGCCTGGGCGGGAATATCGGTCTTGGGATAACGCAGGCCGAGGAACGGATCGAGATCGCTGCGGCGGGCTTCGGCAAGCACTTCGCCCGACTGGTCGGCGTGGAAGCGGTACACCATCACCCGGTCGAAGCCGAGCAGGTCCTCGAGCTGTTCGGCCCCTTCCTGGCACAGGTTCTCCAGCCCATCGATGGCATCCAGCTTGCGCAGGATCGGCTGGAGCAGCCGCAATTGCCGGTCGATATCCGTGCCGGAATGCGGTTCGAATTCGATCACGGTGAGCTCGCCCGTGCGGTGAAGCGCGCAATCGAACAAGCCGCCATCGCCGCACAGGTCCACGGCGAAGCGCCGCTCGACCTCGTCCTCTGCGATCAGCAGTGCATCAGCATCGCGGATCTGGCGCATGGCAGCAGGGGCAAAGAGATCGGCAAGCCGTGCGCCCGGCTCCACCTGCGTTGCGCAGCCGAGCATGTCGGCAACATTGGCTGAGTGATGGGCCACCAGCCAATCGGCATTGGCAGTGATGAGCCCACCGAATGGCTGGATGCTGCCGAGCAGGTGGATGGGTTCACGGTCGCAATTGGTAAGGTCGACCTTGGTGTCGTTGTCGATCATGCGGCCCGCCTTTCAGGTTCGATTTCGGCCGCGCGCAGGAAGTGTTCGAAAACGGCCCTGGCTGCGCTGACCGGCGCGACATTGTCCTCGTCCTGAACCGGCTCGGCAAGGGCGGGCAGCAGGGTACGGAAAAATTCCGGCATGGAGGTGTCGCTCAGAAATGTGTCGGGGCCTTGCAGGCCGAGCTTGCGCCGCTGAGCGAGGATCGCCCGATTGCCCATGGAAGAACCGGCGAGCACCCATTGCGCACCGATCGGATCGCATTCCTCCGGCGGCTGCCAGGCGAGTGGCATGGGCAGCGGCTGGCCCAATGCGTCGAGGTCGGCGGCAATCAGCGGAGCCATGGCGGGCATGCGGGCGTGCGCGGCCTGCACACGCTCCAGCCAGCGTTCGATCTCGATTCGGGCGGCGTGCTGGATCGCAAGGAAACGAGCATAGTCAGCCTGCCCGCCGAACGCGAGCACGCCGAGCGACCGGTCGAGCCGGTCATGATCTTGCGCGGTTTCTTCACGCAGTACTGTTCGGAGTGCTGGGGAAGTCCCCGTCCGCTCCACCAAAATCAAACCCTCCTGCGGCGATCCGAGGTCGGTATGTGGCAGATGCCGGCTTGCGGCACGCCGGAACCTCCATTCCCGCTCAGGATGTATAACGCCATACAGCGCCGAAGTTCCCGCAATATGTGATAAACCCGGAAGGTATATCAAATGTTTAGTCTGGGCGCTGGGCGCAGGCCGGGGGCGTCGACACGCCCGGACTTATTTCTTCTCAAGAAGTTTCTGGCCCTTTTCGCGGATCGCCCCCGATATCATCGGCTCCACGAACGACAGCGCCAGCGGCAGGTCGATTTCGAAGATGACGCAGCTTTCCTCGATCAGGACCTTGCCGTTTATGCTCTGCCCCATCGCCTTTACGCCCAATGTCATGCAGTCGTCGTTCGGCCAGTCGGTGACGACCTGAGCCATGCCGCCGGGGACGAAACTGGCGATCTCTCCGCTGCGTTCGCGCAGGCGACGGCGCACCTCTTCCTTGGGCAGTTCGTGCGAAATGGGTACGCGCATCAACTGTCCCCTCTGTTGGCAGGCCTGCTGTCAGGCTGATCGAGTTCGGGCGCGGTCTGCGCGCCTTCGCCGAATTTGTAGTCGAGATAGCGGTGCTTGATGGCCAGATCGTCGAGCGAACCTTCGGCAAGCTGGCGCGTGATAGAATCGATTTCGCCACTGATCTTGCCGAGGCTGTCGGTCAGTTGCTGGTCGGGCGTCGCCCCGGCGCGTTGCTCGGCGCGCAAATGCGCCGGGATGCGGCGATAGCTGTCGATCATTTCGGGCAGCTGCTCGCCCACCAGGCTGCGCACCTCGCGCGCCTTGGGGTGGTTCTGCTCCACCCCTTCCAGCTGCAGGCCGAGCGCGTCGAGTTGGACGCCCATGTCCTCTACGATCCGGGCTGCCGGGGCGGGCAGGGCCGTGCGCTGATGCTCCAGCCACAATTCGGTGCGCGATACCATCTGGCGCACATCGCCTTTATTGATATCGGCCCGCGTCGGCACTTTCACCTTGGGGTAATTGCCGAACACGAAGGCGGCGACCAGCACGGCCAACGCCATCATCATCACGCCCACGAAGCCGATCCCGTTGAGGATTAACCCGGCCACCGAAGTGGCAACAAGAATCGCCATCACCGCGCCTGCGAAATAGGTTGCGCGTTTGATCCAGTTGCGGCGTTTTACGCTGGCCGAACCCTGGCCGATGGAACCGGCCATCCGATGCCGCCCGCCCGCGCGGTTGTCGTCGCGCAGGATGCGGCCTTCCTCGATCAGGCGGTCCGACTGGGTGGTGAGGTCGCCCAAATCAGCCCTCCAGGCTCAAAAGGCCGCTATCGGCGACCTGTCGCTGGGCCTGCGCCTGTCCTTCGGCACGCGCGATATAGCCCTTCGACTTCTCGACCTCGTCGGACAGGACATTGACCGTCTGCTTCATGCTTTCCAGCGCGCGCACCTTGAATTCGTCCACCTCGTCCATCGTGTCGTAGATGTTCTGGAAGGCGCGTTGCAGCGTTTCCAGCGGTATGGTGCTGGCGGCGGCCTGTTCATGGATCTTGCCGGTCTGGTCGCGCAGCATGGTACTGGTGGAATCGATGATCCCTGCGGTTGTGTCGTTGAGCGCGGTGATCTGGCCCAGCACGAGCCGCTGATTGGTCATCGCTTCGGCCACCGTCACCGCCGTGCGCAGCGCGCCGACCGTGGTGGTGCTGGCGCGGTCCACGCCCTTGACCAGTTCGACATTGTTCTTCTTGACCAAGTCGAGCGCGAGATAACCCTGCACGCTGACCGCCATCTGGGTCAGCAGGTCCTGCGTGCGCTGGCGAACATAGAACAGCGCGGTTTCGCGGATCGCCTTGGCCTTGGCCGGATCCGTCGCATCGAGTTCGGCGGCTTTCTCCTCCAGCTTGCCGTCCAGCGCCTTGGAGATGTGGATCATCTGCTCCAGATTGCCCATCGCCTCCCACAGCTTCTGCCGCTCCACATCGATCGCGGCATTGTCCATGATCAGCTCGTCCTTGCCGCTCGACAGGTTGGACAGGATCGACTGGATATGCGTCTGCGCGCTCTGATAGCTGCGGAAGTAATTGGTCAGCTTGTTGCCGAAGGGGATGATGCCGAGGATCTTGCGCGTGCCCGACAGCTTGCCGCGCTTGCCCGGATCGAGGTCTTCGACCACCCGGCGCAGTTCGGCCAGGTTCGCGCCGACGCCTTCATCCTTGTCCATCGCGCGTACCGGCCGGTCGAGGAAGCGGTTGGACATGCCCGCCGCCGCCATGATTTCCTTGCGACCCATATTGGTGATCTGGTCGACCTTCTTGCCGAATTCGGGCGAATTGGCATCCGCCGAAATCAGGTCGGTGACGAAGCCGTCGACCTTGGTTTCCAGCTTGCTCTTGGTCTCGTCCGACACCGGGACCAGCCCGGCGGCCTTTTCCGGCGCGACGGTGGGTACGGGATCGGGCGGGGTCAGGTCGAAATCGGTGGCGGTTGCCGTCGCAGTCTTGGTGGTGTTTTCGGCCATTGGCAGTCTCGATCTCCGAGTGGGAAACGGGCGGAATTGTCTTTGTCTGTGTTAGGTATGTAAGACACGATTTTCAAGAGGTGGCGCTGGCACAACGATACGCGATTTGGCGAAACTGCCCAAACGCAATTGGGTCAGGCAATCGCAGATATGCCGCGCGGCGATCCGGCGGTGTCCGGGCAGCCGCGTGCGAACCCTGGACGCAAGGGGGCGTGGAACCGGCTGAAACAGGCCGGAATCGCGACGGGTGGGGCCGGAGCAGCGGTGCATTCCCGGCCGATGTCGAGGCTGCTTTCAGGCGGCGAGGTCCAGCGGCTGGATTTCGCCCGACAGGTACAGCTTCTTCGCCTTGGCGCGGCTCAGCTTGCCGGAACTGGTGCGCGGAAGCGTGCGCGGGGGCACGAGTTCCACCACGCAGTTCATGCCGGTGACCGCGCGCACCTTGTCGGCGATCTGGTCGTGCAGGTTCTTGCGCTCTTCCGGGTCGGAAACGCGGCAATGGACCAGCACGGCGGGCGCTTCTTCGCCATTGTCGGTTTCGATGGAGAAGGCCGCGATATCGCCATGGTTGAAGCCGGGCAGCTGTTCCACCGCCCATTCGATATCCTGGGGCCAGTGGTTCTTGCCATTGATGATGATCATGTCCTTCGCCCGGCCGACGATGAACAGGTAACCATCGGCCATGTAGCCCATATCGCCCGTGTCGAGCCAGCCATCGACGAGGCATTCCTCGGTCGCTTCCTCGTTGCGGAAGTAGGAGTGCATCACGCTTTCCCCGCGACACCACACCTTGCCGATCTGGTGATCGCCCTTGGCTGCGCCGTCTTCGTCACGGATGGCAACTTCCATGCCGGGCAAGGGCTTGCCGCAATTGACGATGGCACGATAGCGGGCAGGCTTCGAAAGGTCGCGCGGGCGGCCCGACAGTTTTTCTTCCTCGACCAGTTCCACCCGGATACCTTCGCCCGGCGGCATCACGGTGACGGCCAAAGTCGCCTCGGCAAGGCCATAGCTCGGCGTGAACGCGCTTGCCTTGAAGCCTGCGCCCGCGAAAGCATTGACGAAGCTCTGCATCACGTCCGGGCGGATCATATCCGCGCCATTGCCGGCCAGCCGCCAGCGCGACAGGTCGAACCGGTCGGACACATGGCTCTGGCTGGAAATGCGCCGCGCGCAGATATCGTATCCGAATGTGGGCGAATAGGAGAGCGAATTGCCCTTGTTGCGGCTGATCAGGTCAAGCCAGGCCAGCGGGCGGCGAGCAAAATGTTCGGTCTTGAGGTAATCGACCGAAACCTGGTTGGAAATCAGCGACAGGAAACAGCCGACCAGCCCCATGTCGTGATACCAGGGGAGCCAGCTCGCCACGCGGTCATTGCTGCCGATGTTCATCGACGTCGCATGGCCATAGAGATTGTGGAGCAGCGCCTTGTGCGTCACCGCAACGCCGGTGGGGAAGCGGGTGGATCCGCTGGAATACTGCAGATAGCAGATGTCTTCGGGCTTTGCCTCGGGCAGCTCGCAATCGGGGGCTTCGCGCTTGGCGAACTCCTCCCAGCTCTGCCCCTCGCAGCCCTGCTGCGCTGCGGCCGCGCTGGCCATTTCCTCGATCTCGCCCGGATAAAGCAGGATCTTGGGGTCGCTGGAGGCGAGCTGGACCTTCAGTTGGTCGACATAGCTGTCCTTGCCGCCGAAAGTGGTCGGCAGGGGCAGGGGGACGGGCCACGCCCCGGCATAGACGCAGGCGCAGAACAGCGCGGCGAATTCAGGGCTGGTTTCCGCGACCAGCGCGACGCGATCATCCTTGCCGATGCCCGCCGCAACCAGCCGCCGGGCCATTTCCAGCGCATCGGATTTCATCTGCGAGAAGGGATAAACACGTTCCAGCGTCCCACGCATATCGTGGAAGTTCATCCCCTTTTCGCTGCGCGCAGCATAGTCGATCGCGTCGTTGAAAGTCGCGAATTCGGACCTGATGCGCGGCAGGTCGCAGTCGTTCGGGGTCGGCGTCAGAGCGTCGTCGGTCATGTCTTTTGTCAAAGAAGTGTGCTTTTTCAGCGCCTTGCGGCATCCCAAAACTATCGAATGGCGTCCCGATAATGCGGTGACGCCACGCAGTCTTTCCCATTTGAGACAGAGTGTGGCACGAATATGGCCGATGGCCCAGTATCCAACAGGGAAAATCCGCAAGCGTCGTACCCTCAGGCCGCTTGGTCGCGCTGCTCTGGAGGAGCTGGCGCTGGCCTATGCGGCACGTTTCGCCACCAGCGCGGCCAAGCTCGAAGGCTATCTGCAACGCAAGCTGCGCGAACGCGGCTGGGAGGGGCGCGAGGATGGCGCAGAGCCGCCCGATACGCGCGCGCTGGTCGAACGGTTCGCGGACAAGGGCTATGTCGATGATGAAAGCTATGCGCGGATGCGGGCGGGAGATTTGCTGCGGCGCGGGTATGGTCCGCGCCGGATCGGGCAGGCGCTCCACCAGGCGGGCATAGACGAGCAACTGCGCGAGGACATGACGCCGGGCGAGGCAAAGCGGCGCGAGGCGGCCATCGCCATGGCTCGCAAGCGCCGGTTCGGCCCCTTCGCCGCAGCCAGCAGAGGCGAGGGGGAAGAAGCGCGCAAGCGGTTCGAAAAGCAGCTTGCGGCGATGGTCCGTGCGGGCCATGACTTCGCCACTGCGCGCACCGTGCTGGACGCGCAGGGCGAAGGCGAGCTCGACCAGTGGCTGGCCGAGGCGAGGGAAGAGGAACGGGACGCATGAAGACACGCAATCTGTTCGGGATCGCCGGTGTGGCTGCGCTGGCGGCATGTTCGCCCCAGCCCGCCGCCGAAGCGACGCCCGCAGCCAAGCTCGGCGAAACCCGTCACCCAGTGTCGGGCCTTGAGGTGATCCCGCTCACAATTTCCACCGCCACGGGCGAGCGCCGCTTCGGCGTGGAGGTTGCCGCGAGCCCGGAAGAACAGCGTCAGGGCCTGATGTACCGGACCGAGCTGGCCGATGACGAGGGGATGATTTTCCCTTCCACCCCGCCGCAGATGCGCAGCTTCTGGATGAAGAACACGCCCATCCCGCTCGACATCATTTTCATCGGTGTCGATGGCCGCATTCTGAACATTCACGCGATGACGACGCCCTATGCGCTCGATTCCTATGCCTCCGACGGCGTGGCGAGCGGGGTGCTGGAAATTCGCGGGGGTCTGGCGGCAGAACTCGGCATCGCGCCGGGCGACAAGGTGGTGTGGTAGGCACTGGCGGACGCCGCAGATGCCGGAAGGTGACAGGATTAGCATGCCCTTGCGCGCGTGCGTGCTTGAGGCGGGCGAGAATTGGCGCTAACCGCGCTGGCCATGAGCATTCTCGGCAAGATCTTCACCTGGTGGGATGGCGCGACCATCGGCACGATGCTGCATACCTCGCGCAAGGGCGAGCATGTCGGCACGGATGCACAGGGCAACAAATATTACCGCTCCAAGGCGAAGGCCGGCCAGCGCGAGCGGCGCTGGGTGATCTATGATGGCGCGAACGATGCCAGCCGCGTGCCGGGCGAATGGCATGGCTGGCTGCACGGAGCAGGCGAAGACGTGCCGGAAAGCTTCCTCCCCGCACCGCGCATTTGGGAGGCGGATTACACGCCCAATGCCACCGGTACGGGTGGCGCATACCGCCCGGCAGGGGCGCTGGAACGCGGCGGAAAACGTGCGCGGGCGACGGGCGATTACGAAGCCTGGACTCCGGACGCCTGATTCGTGCGGGCCGCGTTTGCAGTTCTGGGCCTGTCGCTGATGCTGGCCGCATGCGGCGAGGAAAAGGCCGAGCCGCGCACTGAGAAGACCGACATTCCCGAAAATTTGCAGCAGGCCGCACCCCCGCCCGTGGCCCCAGGCGATACCGCTGAAATCGGGACGCCGATGGAAGAACGGGTGGCCACGATCGGGGTGCTCAACAAGCGCAACAACGTATCCCAAGAGGTCGAGCTGAAACCCGGCGAATCGCGGCGGCTGGGCGATGTCATCATCCGCGTACAAAGTTGCGAGCGCACTGCGCCGTGGGAATTGCCGCAGGAAACGGGCGCCTTCGTGCAGGTCCTCGTCGCTCGGCCTGCGGGCAGCGATGATTTTGCCAAGGTCTTTTCCGGCTGGCTGTTCCTGAATTCACCCAGCCTCAACGTGGTCGAGCATCCGATTTACGACGTCTGGGTCAAGGATTGCGCGATGAGCTTTCCAGGCGAGGAAGCCTGAGCGAATCGACCGATACTGGTGGCCAGCGTCATGTCGGGATCTCCCCGGGCGGCAGCCACCATCTCCAGATAGGCAGATTGCGGGACCGCCCTTGCCCCCATCGAGGCGAGGTGATCGGTCATGAACTGGCAATCCAGCACACGAAAACCGGCCTGGCGCATCGCCGCCACCAGCCATGCCAGTGCGGCCTTGCTGCCATCGCGTTCCCGCGTGAACATGCTCTCGCCGCAGAACACCCGGTCGAAACCTACGCCATACAGCCCCCCGACGAGTTGGGGTTCGTCGCCCTCGTCAGTGCGCCAGCATTCGATCGAATGCGCATGGCCCTGTTCGTGCAGGGCGAGGTAGCTTTCCTCGATTCGCTGGCTGATCCAGCTTTCCGCATGGACTTCGCGCGGGGCGGCGCAGGCGGCGATGACTTGATCGAAAGCGCGATTGCAGGTCACGGTGAAGTGATCGCTTGCCAATGTGCGCGCCAGCCTGCGCGAACAATGAAAGCCATCCAGCGGGATAATCGCGCGTTCGCGCGGTTCGACCCAGTAAATGTCCTGATCCCCGCGATGGTCGGCCATCGGAAAGATGCCGTTGCGATAGGCGAGCATCAGCATGTCGCTGGGGATCGGTTCGCTTTGGCGCGTGGGGGCGTGCATCGGGAATGGCCGTAGCATACAGACACGCACTTGCCATGCCCATCAGCTATGACTAGAGGAGCGGCCCTGCTGCAGGGGTGTAGCTCAGTTGGTAGAGCATCGGTCTCCAAAACCGAGGGCCACGGGTTCGAATCCTGTCACCCCTGCCATTTTCCTTCCACCGCCGTGCATTGCCCTCATCCTGTATGAGGCGAGTGATCTTGCGCGATTGACCGCTCTGTGCGCCGAATCTAGCGTCGATGGCAATTTCGCCGGGGGGACATCATGCAGCACATGACCGGGACGGCCCGGGGCCGCAATCAGAGCAGGTATCGGAAATGAGCAGTGCCTTGCGCGATGCGGATTGGCTGACGCCTGCGCGGGTGCGCGCCTATGCGGTCATCGTCATGCTGGCCTCGCTGGGCGTGGTGGTTGCGGCGTTTTTCCAGGCGACCGGCACTGTGGGCAGCGATTTTCTCGCCTTCTGGGGGGCGGGCAAGGCGGTGCTGTCGGGCGATCCGGCCGCAGCCTACGATCTCGCTGTGCAGGAGCGCATCCAGACGAGCACGGGGAGCGAGGGCTGGTTCGCCTTCGTCAATCCGCCGCCTTATCTGTTGGCGATCACGCCCTTCGCCTTGCTGCCTTATCCCGCTGCATGGGCGGCGTGGGTGGCGCTGACATATGCGCTTTTTGCCTGGGCGGGAATCCAGGCGTTTCCACGCCTGTGGGTGCTGGTGCTCGCCTATCCCGGCGCGCTGATTGCCGCGACCCATGCGCAGAACGGCTTGCTGACAGGTGCGCTGCTGATCGGTGCGGTAGTGGCGCTTGCGCGCAGGCGGGATTGGGCAGGCGGTGTCACCATCGGTGCACTCGTCATCAAGCCGCACCTTGCGCTGATCGTGCCTGTATGGCTGGCAGCGGGCGGCAGATGGCGAGCGTTTGTAGGGGCCGGGCTGGCCGCTTTGGGCTTTGTCCTGCTGAGCTGGCTGGCCTTCGGCTCCGCCACGCTAGAGGGCTATACGCAAAGCTGGCAGGCAAGTGCCGTGCTGATGGAGGCACGCAACCCAGATTTCTTCCTGCGCATGTCCACACTCTATGCGCAGTTACGGCTGTGGCTGAACAGCGATCTGTCCCTGGCCATCGCCTTGGCGCTGGCCACTTTGATGGCTCTGGTGGCGGCGCTTGGCTGGCGGCGCAGTGGCGGGGATACGATGGCAAGCGGGGCGCTGGCCCTTGCTGCGACCGGGCTCGCAGTGCCGTACTTGTTCAATTACGATCTGCCATTTCTGCTCTTGCCCACGTTGTGGCTGGTGCGGCGCGGGCTGGATGACGGGTTTCGCCCCTATGAGAAACTGCTGCTGGTCGGGCTTTATTTCGCGCCTTACGCCACCCGCGCCGCTGCGTTCCCGCTTGGGATAAACCTGATGCCGGTCGCAGCGCTGCTGCTGGTGTGGATGGTGTGGACACGCATGAGCCGCAGCGCCTGAGCACAGCTGCGGCACGCGGAGATATGTGGCCATAATGGCACGGTTCCCGCCCTCGGGTGGCGCACACCGTGGGAACCGGTTTTGCGACACGTCCGTTACAGCTGCCGGACGGAGGGAGAGTTTTTAATAAGGAGCGATCCTATGTCGAGCCTATCCTTCCGCAGCAGCCGCCCGGACCGCTGGGTCCAGCCCAAGGGAAATGGCGATGCAAGCCTGCGCCTGCAGGCCCACGGCAAGATCCAGCCAATGCATCAGCCGACTTTCCTGCAGCGCCTGTTCGGGCTGCGCTGACCGATCGGGAATATGAAAGGGGCCGGAAGCGTGGTTGCGCTTCCGGCCCCTTTTCGTTGCGTCCCGACCGGATCGGTGGGGATCAGTATTCTTCGGGTTCTTCCGGCGTGTCCGCATGGAATTCCTTGCCCGCCTTGCGATTGCCGCGCGCCAGCGCGAAAACCACGCCCGACAGCAGCGCCAGCGCCAGCAGGTTGGGCAGCGCCATCGCGGCATTGGAGATATCGCCAAGCCGCCAGACCAGCTCGCTCGGTTGTGCAGCGCCAACGAAGATCACCACGCACCACAGAACTCGCCAGATCATGTGCAGACGCCGTTCGCCCTCGCGGCTGGAGCCCTTGAACCGGTCATAGATGAAGGTGATCGCGCGTTCGCCATAATAGCTCCACGTCAGAAGCGTGGTGAACACGAACAAGATCAGCGCAATCGATGCCACCAGCGTTCCTATGGGAATGCTTGCGATCTGGATCGGGAAAGCGGCGGCAAAAGCGCCGCTGGTCATTTCGAAGCCAACCCGGTCGGATTGCCAGGCATGGGCCACGGCTTCGCCGCCAGCCATGAAATCGCCGCGCACGGTCAGGATAACCAGTGCCGTCATGGTGCAGATCACGACCGTATCGATGAACGTGCCCAGCATCGCCATGCGGCCTTGCTGTTCCGGGTCATCGGTTTGCGCCACGGCGTGGGCGATCGGGGTGGAACCCTGGCCCGCCTCGTTCGAGAACAAGCCGCGCGCCACACCGGCGCGGATTGCCATGATGAGCGCCGCTCCGGTGAAGCCGCCGACCGCGCTTTGCGGATTGAACGCCCCATGGAAGATCAGCGCGAAGGTTTCGCCCAGATCCCCGAAATTGAGGATCAGTGCGATAACCGCCATCACGATATAGGCAGCAGCCATGAACGGCACGACGCTTTCCGCGACGCGGCCAATCGACTTGATGCCGCCGATGATCACGATGAACACCAGCACCGCGACGATCAGCCCGCCAAGCCATTCCTCGATCCCGAACAGCTCGTTTAGGCCGTCGGCCACCGCGTTCGCCTGGATCGAATTGCCCGTGACCAGCGCACTGAACAGCGTGCCGATACAGAAGATGACTGCCAGCCAGGTAAACTTCGGTCCAAGACCCATCATGATGTAGCTCATCGGGCCGCCGCGATAGACGCCGTCACTGGTGGTCTCGCGATAGCGGATGGCAAGCGACCCCTCGGCAAAGGCCAGCGCCATGCCGAACAGCGCGGTCACCCACATCCAGAAGATCGCACCCGGTCCGCCAAGCGCGATGGCGGTCGCGACACCGGCGAGGTTGCCTGTCCCGACCTGGCCCGAAAGTGCGGTCGACAAAGCGGCGAACGGCGAAATTTCGCCCGCGCCCTGGCCCTTGCGCCCGGCGAACAGGCCCTTGATCGCACTGCCCAGCTTCACGATCGGGTAGAATCGCAGCCCGACCATGAACCACAGGCCGATGCCCAGGAGGATGATCGCCAGTGGCGGAAAGGGGATGACGGCTTCGCCGTTCCATGTCCCGCCCCAGATGAAATCGGAAATGTTGGTGACCGGTTCGATCAATCGCTCCCCGAGCGGTGCCGGTTCGGTTGTAGCCATGATGTGTGTGTTCCCCTCGAACGTCCCGTATATGACCGCCCGTGCTAGTCGCGATGCCGGGTTTTGCATAGGGGCGAATGCGCGTCCTGCACGCTTGCGTTTTGGCCCGGTGCGGCCTACATGATGTCCCGTCTTTCCGACATCGACGATGGAATTGGCCCCTCCCGATCTTGAATCGGGGCGGCGATGATCCCATCCCGGAAGGCAGGCAAAGTTTATTTCGAGGACGTAGCAGCAATGGCCGATACCAAGCAGCGCAAGACATCGCCGGCCGAGTTCGTGAACCAGGTCCGCGCGGAAACCCGCAAGGTCGTGTGGCCCACGCGCGAAGAGACGGTGAAGACGGCGATTTTCGTGTTCATCATGATGATCATCCTGTCGCTGTTCTTCCTCGGTGTCGATTCGGCGTTCGGCGTGATCGTGCGCTGGCTGCTCTCGCTCCTCTGATCCGACACGCATTCACGACCAAACAGGGATTATCATGGCACGCTGGTACATCATCCACGCCTATTCCGGCTTCGAAAACAAGGTCCGCGACGCTATCCTGGCGGAGGCCGAACGGCTGGGCCTGGAAGACGGTGTGGAAGAGGTGGAAGTGCCCACCGAAACCGTGACCGAAATTAAGCGCGGCAAGAAGGTCCAGACCGAACGCAAGTTCATGCCGGGCTATGTGCTGGCCAAGCTGAACATGACCGACGATATCTACCACCTGGTCAAGAACACGCCCAAGGTTACCGGCTTCCTCGGCACGAACAACAAGCCGCAGCCGATCTCCGAAAAGGAAGCGGCGCGCTATTTCGGTGGTGTGGAAGAGGCCAAGGCCGCGCCGAAGAAGGAAATCCAGGTCGATTACGAAATCGGCGACCAGGTCAAGGTGCTCGACGGACCCTTCGCCAGCTTCAACGGCCTTGTCGAAGAACTCGACTTCGACAAGCAGAAGGTCAAGGTGTCGGTGTCGATCTTCGGCCGCGCGACCCCGGTCGAACTGGAATTCGAACAGGTCGAACTGGTCAAGTAAGACGCGCCGGGGCGTGCGCCCCTCGACCGTTTATCGGCTTCTCTCCCCTCTCTTCAGGGCCCAGCGCTCGCGGGGGGGGATCAGAACGAGTCCGGTTCGACCAGCGACACGCGCACATTGCTGCCGCAGGTTGGCCCACCTCCGGCCGCCTGGCATTCCTGCACTGCGCGCTGCCGGGCACGCTCGGGCGTGCTGCCTTCGCCGTAGCCCACCTGATCGCAGTATGACGGGTTGGGGCAGCAGTCGCTGCAGAATGTCTCCGCATAGTAGTAGGCCTGCGATGCGGGCGGCTGTGTTGTGCTTTGCGCGGGCGAAGATGCCGGGGGTGGCGGCGGCGTATCGGTGTCCTGCGTGTCGGGCGTCTGCTCAATGGTTTCGTCCGTGTCTGCGCCAATGCCTGCATCCACCGTTCGGGTTTCCTGCGTTTCGGGCTTATTGCCCGGATCAGCGGCGTCGGACTTGTCGTTGGAGAAGTAAAGGAAGGCCAGCACCACGATAAATACCGCCGCCCCGCCGCTTGCCTTCACGTCGAGGCCGAGGGGCTTGAACTGCTTGCCACTGACCTCCAGCGAGTGGGGCAGCAGCACAGTTGCGACAATGCCCATGCCCAGCGCGGAGAGGACGGAAGCCATGCCCACACGCGTGGCAGTCTGCTCATAGACATCCGCCTCGAGCATGGAGAGGCCGACCAGCAGCAACACCAGCCCGACCAATACGGAGCCTAGCTTGCCCCATGCGCTGGACGCGGGCGGTTGCATGTCTTTCGTGGTTTCTGCAGGACCGTCCCCCGCAGGTGGTTGTGCGTTGTCTTGTTCGCTTCCCGGCATGCGTTTCCCCCCGACCACTTGCCTGCACATTACCATAGCCTATCGCGCGGATTAGGCCAATCTCATCAGTGCGCGGCGGGTCCGAGTGATGTGAATGCCGCAGAATGGCTTGCATTCCGGGGCGAAATCGCTATCTGGCGCGCTTCCCAGGTGACTCTTCGGGAACCACCGCGGTAGGGCTGCTTCAGGCTGCCTGACTGACCGCTTACCATGAGATGCCGTTTATGGCGGCATCGACAGTGAGAAAAGGAGGCCATCATGGCCAAGAAGATCGAAGGTTACATCAACCTTCAGGTGCCCGCCGGCGCCGCCAACCCGTCCCCGCCGATCGGCCCTGCGCTGGGTCAGCGCGGCGTCAACATCATGGAATTCTGCAAGGCGTTCAACGCCGCGACGCAGGACATGGAAAAGAACGCCCCGATCCCGACCAAGATCACGGTCTATGCCGATCGCAGCTTCACCTTCGTCACGAAAAGCCCGCCCGCGAGCTTCCTCATCAAGAAGGCGATGAAGATCAAGTCGGGTTCGAAAGAGCCGGGCAAGAACATCATCGGTTCGATCAAGACCAGCCAGCTGGCCGAAATCGCTGAAACCAAGATGGCCGATCTCAATGCCAACGATGTCGACCAGGCGGTCAAGATCATCGCCGGCAGCGCCCGCTCGATGGGCATCGAAGTGGTGGAGGGCTGATCATGGCTAAGCAGACCAAGAAGCAGAAAGTCGTCGCGGAACTCGACCGTGAGAAGCTTTACACCGTAGACGAGGCCATCGCCACGCTGCGCGAGCACAAGGCGAAGTTCGACGAAACCGTCGAAGTCGCGATGAACCTGGGCGTCGATCCGCGCCACGCAGACCAGATGGTCCGCGGCATGGTTTCGCTTCCCAGCGGCACAGGCAAGGACGTCAAGGTCGCCGTGTTCGCCAAGGGTGACAATGCCGAGAAGGCCAAGGCTGCCGGTGCTGACAAGGTCGGCGCCGAAGATCTCATGGAAGACATGCAGAACGGCAATCTCGATTATGACCGCGTCATCGCGACGCCGGACATGATGGGCGTCGTCGGCCGCCTCGGTAAGGTGCTGGGTCCCAAGGGTCTGATGCCGAACCCGAAGCTCGGCACGGTCACCCCGAACGTGGAACAGGCCGTGAAGGACGCCAAGGGCGGCCAGGTCGAATTCCGCGTGGAAAAGAAGGGCATCATCCACTCCGGCATCGGCAAGCTGTCGTTCAAGGATGAAGACCTGAAGCAGAACTTCAAGGCTCTGACCGACGCGATCGTCAAGGCGAAGCCGTCGGGTGCGAAGGGCAAGTTCGTCCGCAAGATCTCGCTCACCAGCACGATGGGCCCAGGTCTCAAGGTCGACCTCGGCGAAGTCGAAGGCGCCTGATCGCCCGACTTTTCGAGTTATCGAACGGTAAAGGGCCGGGGGAGCGATCCCCCGGCCCTTTCCGTATGCCGGTCCGTGCGGGCCTCAGCCCCGCCTAAGCGCCTGTCGCAGCCGGTTGCTGAGACCGAGCTTTTGGGCCAGCGCCTTGCCAGCGCCGACCGCGCCTTCGAACGCTGACTGCGCGGCCAGCAGCATGTGGTTGGCCCGCGTCGGCTTCAGCAACAGGAAGCTCGCGCATTCCACGTTGCTCGTGCCGAACATCGCCTTGTGCGCGCCTTCGCCTTCGGTGAAATCGAAATAGGCGAAGCGCTCTTCGGCAAAAAGTTCTTCGAGCGCCGCCATCTGCAGCACCGTTCCGGGCGAGAGCGCCGCATGGTCGGGATCGTAGCCCAGAAACGCATAGACCAGCGTGCTGCCTTCGACCGGCAGGTAAAGATAGGCGATCGCTTTCCCGTCCAGAAACAGCAGGAATGCGCGCAACCGATCGTCATCGGCGCGTTTCCGGGCGTGGGCGCGTTCGGCACGGGTTTCGGGCAACCCCGCATCCAGCAGCCGCGCCTGGTACGTCTTGCGCGACAGGGGTAGCGCGTGCGCGAAGAAAGCGTCGATCTCGTCCGGCGTGCGATAGGCGCGCAGGTCGAGCGTTCCACCGCCAGCGGTCTCCAGCTTGCGCCGCTTGCGCCTCAGCGTGGAGCGGGTCTTGCCGGAAAACTGGTCGAGATAATCCTCGAACGTTCCGTCCATCGCGATGAAATGCCGACGATAGCGCTGTTCGCCGCCCGCGATATAGTCGGGATAGAGATGACGAATCTGCGTTATCCGGTCGACAGGCGCGGACAGGATACGCAACCCATCGCCATCCGGCGCGCGAGGCAAGTCCGGCATGCGACGGCTCATTGCGTGTTCGAGGGTGAAGCCGACTGTCGTGAGCAGTCGCCTCGCGCTGAATATGCGGCGCGAACCAAGGGTGAAGGCAATTGAATGTGGCTGGGTTGGCACGTTGGCTTCAATTGCTTCCATACAGCGCATTGGAGATGGCCTGTTCGGCCATGCGGGCGACCGAACGAAGCGGATTGTGCGGCATGGCGGCGCAGCCCGTATGGTCTTCGAGCATCGGGGGGCGCGAGGTGAAGGTGGCGCTTCGCGCACCCGCAGTATCGTCGATTGTCTCGCAGAATTTGGTAAACCGCCGACGCACCAGAGCATTCGCGCGGGTGCGGTCGCGGCTCATCAGTTCGAAACTGTGCGACACGACATTGAGCATCGGGACCGAATTGGCGGTCGCGAATTCCACCGCTGCGGCCAGTTCCCATTCCGAGAGCGCTGTTATCTGCGCGTGGCGCAGGCCACCGAAGTTCGGGACCGTGCCGACAGGCACTTCGAGCACGCCTTCATGTTCGATCACATGCTGAACTTCGCTGTCGAGCGAAATTTCGCATTCCGAATCCTCGATGCCGGGCACGTGGCTGCTGTCATAGCGGATGTCGTTTTGCGCCAGCGCGCGCAGGGTTGCATCGTCTGCCCCGTAGTTCCCGGCGCGAAATGCAACCGGCTCCGGCGCGCCAGCCTCCACCAGTAGGTTCTTGCCCAAGGCGATCAGTTTGGCTTGCTCGCCTTCGGAAAAATCGGCCATGTTCCGGCCGGTCTTGCCGCCCAGCGGGTTGTCGTCCCCTGCCAGTTCGAGCCATTCGGTATGCAGGTGCAATTGCACTTCGTGGTCACGTGCCACGATCGGTTCGACGATATCGGATATGGCATCCACGCCCCACAGCAATGCGGGCAGCGGATCGACGAAGAACACGCCCTTGCAGCCATGGGCGTCCATGATGTCCATCTGATCGAAGATACCCACTTCGCCCGAAGGCGTGCGGCAGGCGATCGAACGCGCGAAATTTGCCGCGCGCGAATCGATGCCCTGCGCCTGGGCCAAGCCGAAGGAATATTCGGTGTCGATGGTGATATAGACCGCTGTCACAATGTGGCCGCCTTATCACGCTCTGGTTAACGTTGCGACTAGGCCCGTTCCTCGGGCTGGCTACCCAGCACGCGGGAATAGAACCAGCCGAGCCCCAGCAGGCTGAGGCCCAGTGCAAGGAAGGACGCGATCCGCAGCAGCCCTTCCAGCCCGGCCGTATCGAACACGAACACCTTCACCACCGCGATCAGCATCAGCACCAGCGAACCGATCCGCCAGCTGCGGTTTCCCGTGCGGCTGCCGATAAAGAGAAAAGCAAGTGCCAGAACGATTCCGGTAAGCGAGCGGAGCAGGTCCTCCGTCTGGCCGAGCGGCGTATCGATCAGGATCGATCCGGCAAACGCCTGTCGCAGCACCGCCAGCGCGCCGAGGCTCGCAATGATCATCACTGCCCCATCGGGGGCGGGTCGGATGCGCTGAGGTGTCAGCCTGCGCAGCATGATTGCCGCTGCGATACCCACGATGCTTGCCAGCAGGGCAAGGTTGGCAATCGGGGTCGGCCCCACCGCCTGACGGTCCCACAACGGATTGTGAAGACCCAGCGAATAGAGCATGAAATGCGCCAGCGCAGCGCCGGCGAGGATGACTGCGAGTTCGCCTTGGCGGCCCACAGCGGGAAGGCGGCGCGCGGTAAGCGCTGCGCCTGCAAGCAGCAGCGCCTGCCACACCGTCCGCTCGGCCAGGCCCAGCGCCTCGAAGCGGGTCAGCGTGGCAATGTCGAAGCCCTGTTTGAACAGGATATGCAGGGCGACAATCGCCATGCCTGCTGCGACCCCGCGCGCAAGCTGCGCGGGCGAGACCTTGAAACCTGCATCGCGCACCTTGCCCGGCAGGGCGATCGAAGAGGCCATGAATGCCAGTGCCGCGCTTACCGGCACGAGGCGGAGCAACGCGCTCGGGACACCGGGAAGATTGTTGCGCAGGACGGGATAGCCGCCCAGCGACTGGACGCCTTCTGTACACCACAGGATAAAAGGCCCTGCGGCCCATGCCAGCGACACGGCAAGCATGGCCCAACCCGCCGCGCGATAGCCCGAAAGGCGTAGGTGAATGGCGACGGCCAGGGTCGCGGTCGCCAGACCAAGGTAGGGCGCAGGGACGATCTGGGCGATTGCGCCATAACCGGCAAGGGCCGTCAGCACGGCTGCGCCTGCGCGCCTCGTGGCCTGCGCCTGATTGAATGCGAGCAAGCCGGTTACGGCGGCAAAGCTGCCCCATCGCAGGAGCGCGCGCAGCGCTGCTTCCTGGGCTCCTTCTCCGAACAGCAGCAACAGCTCGTCGATGAAGTGCGGCGTCGCGATCAGGGTGAGCAGCGCAACGATCCAGGCGAGCCACGACAGGTCGGCCAAGGCCGCTGCCCCATGCCGGCGCGTGATTGCGATCAAACCCGCAAGTATGGCCGAAGCGGCCAGCGGAGCCGCCCAGCCCGGAGTCACCAGCAGTATTGCGCCAAGTGCAAGCAGCGCGCCCGTACCAAGAGCCGCGAACACACCGACGAGATCGTCAGCGCTGCGCCACAGGCGATAGGCGGCAAGGGCGGGGAAAGCCGCGAGCAGAAGGAAGCCGCTCGCCAGCATGGGCTGGACCGGATCGGCGGAAAATTCGCCGAACTGCAAAAACACCGCGCCGCCCAGCGCGAGCGGCAATGCGCAGGCCATTGCGATATCGACAAGGCCGTGCTGGCGCAGCCAGATGTGGACCAGCGGTACGCCTGCAAAAAGCAGCGCAAGGGCCGCTGTAACGGGCGCGAACAGCACCGGCTGGGGGGATTCCCATAACACCAGCAGCACAACCGAAATGGCCGCGGCGACCCCGCTGCTCTCGCGCAGCGCCGGTTTGCGCCAGCCAAAGAAGGCGAGCGTCGCGCCAAGGAGCAGGTACAGCCCCCAGGCAAGCGGATCGTGCACGGTCCGGGCAACCAGCGCGGCCAGTTGCCCAGCGGCCACGGCCGATGCGACGAGGCGCAGGGGCCGCTCCATCCCGCTGGCGGATACCAGCGTGGGGAGCACCGCGCCCAGCACGACGAAATAGAGGCCCAGCGCCAGAATGTCGGAGACACCGAAATCCTCGGTGAGCAGCATCAGCGCACCCCAGCCAAGGCCGCCGGCAAGCGCGGTCAGGCCGAGCCATGGGCGCCGCTGCCGCTGCCCGGTCCAGGAAAGGCCCGCTGTCACAAGGCCGAGATAGAGCGCGAGCAGGGGCAGGTTCGCATCGTCCCCGCCAACCAGCGCTGGCGCTGCGAAACCGCCGACAAGCCCCAGCACAGCACTTGGCAAGCCAAACCGGAATGACAGCGCGATGGCCCCGCCCGTCACCAGCGCCAGCCCGACAAATGCCGCACCCTGCCCGATCAGCCCATATTGCGTGCCGGCAAGATAGAACGCTGCATAAAGCGTTGCGAGGCCCGCCCCCGCCAGCGCCTGCCGCACGCGCGGATCGCGCACCTTGTGTTCAAGGCGATAGGCAAATTCTGCGGCAATCAGCAGCGCCGCGCCGAACAGAAACGACATCGCCACCCGCACGGGCGGGGTGAGCAGGCCGGCCTCGATCGAATAGCCCACCAGCAACACGCCGGTGACAGCCAGAGTGATGCCGCCTGCCCAGATCGGGAGCCGTCGCCCGAATATATCTTCGAAATCGAACCGGAAACGCTGCGCGCCGGGCGGGGGCGTTTCAACTTGAGATGTATCGGCGTGTGCATCCGAGGCTGGGGCGGCCGTGTCGGCAGCCATCGCGGAGGCCAAATCCGCACCTTCTGCCGCTTCATCGCCGGTTTGCGCATACAGGGCGGGTTCGCCTGCCACTTTCGGCATCACCGAAGGAACCGAAACTGCCGAGCGGCGCAGGGTCACTCCGGCCTGTGGTTCATCTTGCGGCTCGGTTTCGGTTGGGGCGGGGCCGACTTCAGGCTCGGCCACCTCGTCGCGGATGGGCTGAGTGGCGGAGTGCCGCAATGCGTCGAGCGCGTCTTGCAATTCCTCGATCGAGGCCTGCAACACGGTTACGCGCCGGAACAGCACGATGACCGCTCCCATCAGTGCAAGCGTGAAAAGTTCGATCATGTGAGGCGGTCCCCATCCACCCCGGCGTCATGACAGCAGGCAGGCGGGATGGAAAGCAGCTTTCAGATGCCCCCGGGGGTGAAATCGTGGCCCGCCGTCGCCAGCGCGTCGCACAGAGTGTGCATGCAGCTTTTCAGCGCATCTTCCTCGGTCGAACGGATCACGAAATTCGCCCCCACCCGGCCTTCGCGGAAAAAGGGGTAGGAACCGATCTGGCAGGCATCGTGCGCCTTTTCGACTTCGCGCAAAATGTCCGCCACTTCGCTCTCGGCCGTCCAGCAGCCGACCGTTTCACTCAGCAGCGGCGCGCCGCCTTCGAGCGTCCCGGTCAGGGCATCGAGCATCCCTGCGGTGATATGCGGCACGCCCGCCATCAGGTGAATATTGCCGCGCTTGATGCCCGGCGCGCCCGACATGCGGTTGGGGATCAGCTCCGCACCTTGCGGCACGCGCGCCATGCGCAGCCGGGCCTCGCTCAACCCGCCCGGCTTGTCGGCATAATACCGTTCGAGAATGGCCCGCGCTTCAGGGTGGACCACCACTTCGACGCCCAACGCGCTGGCCACTGCATCGACGGTGATGTCGTCATGCGTGGGGCCGATACCGCCGGTGGTGAACAGATAATCGTATCCCTCGCGCAGCGCGTTCACCGCGTCGACGATCCGCTCCATTATATCGGGCACGACACGAACCTCGGCCAGGCGAATGCCCTGCACCTGCAGCCAGCTCGCAACCTGTGCGATGTTCTTGTCGTGCGTGCGGCCCGACAGGATCTCGTCACCGATGACGAGCAGCCCTGCGGTCCAGATTTTATCGGCCGAAGTCATGCGGCCTGCGTTAACCCGCTTGCACCGGCTTGGCTACTCTGCGGCTTCGAGATGGGTGTGCGCAGTATCCGCATCCTGCCCTGCCTTGCGGAATTGCAGCAGCCCGTCGGCCACCGCATCTTCGGCCATGCGCTTGCGATCCACCACATATTCCTGGTTCAGACGCCAGGGATAGGCGACCGCGTTCTTGGGCATGATGTGCTTGGCGCGCTGGATATAACCGCTCGAGAAATCGAAGATGTCATCGTCCTCGATCTTCGCCTCTTCTCGCGGCGTCAGCACGGGTTCTGCGATATCGGCCCCGACCGCTTCCATATGGTTCAGCACGCGGCACACATAGTCGGAGTTGATGTCCGCCCGCAGCGTCCAGCTCGCATTGAGATAGCCGAACACCACCGCGAGGTTCGGCAGGTTCGAGAACATGCAGCCCTTGTAATAATAGCGCTGGGCGAAATCGACCGGCTGGCCTTCCACCGACACGGCGATCTTGCCGGCCACCGCCAGCTTTAGGCCGGTTGCGGTCACGACAATGTCGGCTTCGATTAAATCCCCCGATTTGAGCCGTACACCCCCTTTTTCGAAACTGGCGATATGGCCGGTGGCAATGCTCGCCTTGCCATGCTTCAGCGCCTGAAAAAGGTCGTCGTCAGGGACAAGGCAAAGCCGTTGGTCCCACGGATCGTAAGGCGGGGTGAAGGGCGTCAGATCGGCATTTTCGCCTAGCGATTTGCGGATGCGTTTGTGCAGCATCGCGCCCATCTTGTCCGGCTTGCTGCGGGCGCGCTTGAAACCGAAATCCTGTAGCTTGATGTTCTTCCAGCGGGTGATCCGATAGGCGACCTCTTCGGGCAGGATCTTGCGCAGGAAATTGGCAATCGCGTCCTTGGCCGGGCGCGAGAACATCCAGGTTGGCGTGCGCTGGAGCATGGTGACATGCGCGGCCTTGCCCGCCATCGAGGGGACGATGGTCACTGCCGTTGCGCCAGACCCGATGACCACCACTTTCTTGCCCGCATAATCGAGGTCTTCAGGCCAGAATTGCGGATGGATCACTTGCCCCTCGAACTCGCCGAAATCGAAGCCGGGGTCGTAAGGCTCGTCATAGTCGTAATAGCCCGAGCCCAGATATACCCAGTTCGCCGTCAGCAGCTTCCTTTCGCCATCGGCGGTTTCCATCGTGACATGCCAGCGTGCTTCATCTTCCTTCCAGTCGGCAGAGAGGACCTTGTGGCCGAAACGGATATGTTCGCGGATGCCGCGTTCATCGACGATGCGGTCGAGATATTCGAGAATGGCGGGCGCATCCGCGATGCTCTTTTCGTGCCGCCATGGTTCGAAATCGAAACCCAGCGTGTGCATGTCGCTGTCGGAGCGGATGCCGGGATAACGGAACAGGTCCCAGGTCCCGCCCAGATTGTCGCGCCGCTCCACGATGGCGTAGCTGCGATTGGGGCTCTTGCTGGTCATGTGCGCCGCCATTCCGATGCCGGAAATGCCCGCGCCGACGATCAGGACATCGAAATCCGTTGCCGATTCGCTCATATGTAAGTCTCTCCCACTTGACGCAAACGTAACCCGTTTGGTGCACGCGCGCCAGCCCGTTGCTTGTTGCAACCTGTTTCGCTAGCGCCGGGGCTATGCACAGCCTCCGCCTGACCCCGATTTCGCTGATGCTTGTGGCAGGCACGGCCCATGCGCAGGACGCCGAAGCGCAAGCCCAGCAAACGGCCACTGCCGATACCATCGTCGTGGTGGGCAAGGGCCTGCCCGACACGCCGTCCGTTCCGGCCTATTCGGTGCGCGATCTGGATCGCGAGCAGATTGTCTCCACCCCCTCTGGCCGGATCGAGGATGTGCTTGGCGCGGTGGCCGGGTTCCAGCAATTCCGCCGTTCCGACAGCCGCTCTTCCAACCCTAGCGCGCAAGGCGTGACGCTGCGTGCGTTGGGTGGGAACGCAACCAGCCGCGCGCTGGTGCTGCTCGACGGCGTGCCTGTGGCCGATCCGTTTTTCGGCTTTATCCCGCTGACCGCGCTTTCGCCCGACAGGCTCGCCCGAATTCGCGTAACCCGTGGTGGCGGAGCGGGGCCGTTTGGCGCAGGCGCGCTCGCCGGGACGATAGAGTTGCAGAGCGCCGGGCCGGACACATTGCCGCCCATTACCGCGCAGTTGCTTGCCAATGATCGCGGCGAGACCGAAGCGAGCGCGCAGGTCGCGCGCGAACTTGGCGCAGGCTTTGTCGTCGCGGGCGCACGCTGGGATCGGGGCAGGGGCTTTTTCACCACGCCTGCTTCGCAGCGCGATCCGGCAAGTGCCCGCGCGGCTTATGATAGCTGGTCGGCCAGTCTGCGCGGCGCCGCGCCGATATCCGACACGCTCGAATTGCAGGCCAGCGGACTGGTGTTCGACGACCGGCGCACGCTGCGGTTCGAGGGTGCTGACAGTTCGGCGCGCGGGGCAGACGCCAGTGTGCGCATGATCGGGCGCGGGGCGTGGGAATTCGACGCACTCGCCTATATCCAGGCGCGCAACTTCACCAATGTCGTGATCAGTTCGACGCGGTTCGTGCGCGTTCTCGATCAGCGCAACACACCCGCGACAGGGCTGGGCGGCAAGTTCGAACTGCGCCCGCCCGTAGGCGCGGATGGCGTTTTGCGGCTGGGTGTGGACTATCGCCGCGCATCGGGTGAATTGCAGGAAGACGCCTATAGCGCGTTCAGCGGTGCACTGACCCAGCGGCGGCGCGCGGGCGGCAACACCAGCGATCTCGGCTTCTTTGCGGAATACGATCACGCTTTCGGGCCGTTAATCCTGACAGGGGGCCTGCGGGCCGACCGCACGCGTATCGCGGACGGGTTCTACGTCGCCCGTGATGCCGGCGGCGCGATCGTCGACCAGACCATTGCGCCCGACCGCAGTGACTGGACCGTCTCATGGCGGGCCGGCGCAGCTTACGTGGCAAGCGAAGCGGTGAGGGTGCGCGCCGCGACCTATCGTGGGTTGCGCCTTCCGACCCTCAACGAACTGTACCGGCCCTTCGTCGTCTTTCCCGTGGTGACACAGGCGAACGCAGCGCTGGATATCGAGAAGCTCGAAGGGTTCGAGGCAGGGATCGACGTCTCGCCTGTCGCAGGGGTCACCTTCTCGCTGACCGGTTTCGATAACCGGGTAGAAGGGGCCATCGCCAATGTGACGCTGGCGCCCAATCTGCGCCAGCGGCAGAACCTCCCGGCCATCGACGCGCGCGGTGTGGAGCTTGGCGCGAGGCTGGATCTGCGCAGGGTCAGCGTGGATGCGAGCCTTGCCTATACCGATGCCAAGGTCGACGGGCGCGGTGCTTCGCTCGCTCTCGACGGCAATCGTCCGCCCCAGACCCCGCGCTGGGCGGCGGGCGCAAGTGTCGCGTGGAAACCCGCGCCCGGCTGGATCGTGTCGGCGACGCTGCGGCATGTCGGTGCGCAGTTCGAAAGCGATCTGGAAACCGATGTACTGCCTGCCGCAACCACGCTTGGCGCATTCGTGCAGGTTCCGTTGTGGCGCGATGTCGCATTGATCCTGCGCGGGGAAAACCTGCTGGATGAAACCATCGTCACGCGCAATGCGGGCGGCACGGTCGATCTTGGCGTGCCGCGCACGCTCTGGGCCGGGTTGAAAATGGGATTGTAACCGGAACGCGGATCATCGCAGTGCGGGCCATGCCGCACCTGTCGCCGTGATCGATCAGTCGATGTTCATCGTCTTCATGATGTGATCGAGCACGCTCGGATGGAGCGGGTGATCGAATTCCACGCCCACCGTGCTTTCATCGCACCAGCGCACGGTCGCGTTGAATGGGCCGATGCTGCCGATCCTGAACATTATCGACCCGCCCACCGGCAGCATGGAGAACTTGTCCAGAAAGCTGCACCCGGACCGCGTGATGTTCTGGATCCAGATGTCCTTGGAGGAGCCATGGCGGGCCCGGTAGCGTCCAGCCACCTGCACCTCCAATCGCTTCCGGGAGCGTTTCTCGCGCACCTCGACAACTGGCGTCGCTTCGTCCTTTTCGTCGGGAAAGATACCCGAGAAGGCGCCCGGAAAGGATGCATTCTGAAGTGGGTCGCGGCGCGCCATGACCCACTTCCTAACACTCAATTCGTTTCCGTAAGGTTATCGTCCGAATTGCGATCGATGTAATAATTATACGGATCGATCCCGGCATAGGTCGGGCGCTTGTCGGTGACGACACGTACCTTCTGCTTGCCGGACCGGATGCGGTGGCGCTTCATATAGAGCACGTTCTTCTTGTCGAATGCACCATCGCCCAACCGTTCATCGAACAGGCCGATGGCGATCGTATCGTCCAGCCGCGCTTCCTTTTCCTTGCCCTGACCATCGGCGTAGAATTTCTGCGCCGCGACATCGATGGTGGTTTCGAACCGCCCATCGGGCAGCTCGCGCACCACGGCGTCTTCCGCCTTCAGATCGTAAAGCGTGATGCGCTTGAACAGATCGCCGATCAGCTCCCGCTCTGCATCGTCGCGCGCGATGGACAGCAAGCCGTTCACAAGATCGGTGGACTGCGCATAGGGCGCACCCTTGAAGCGGTATTTCGCGATCAGCTCTGCCAGCATGGCGTTCATCCGGTCTTCGCCCAGCCGCTCCTGCAGCAGGTACATGACCAGCGAGCCTTTGCGGTAATGGATGTAGCCCTGGTTCTCCACCCGCTCCAGCGGCAGTTCCTCGATCGCCTCGCCGCCGCGCGCATTGAGGTAATTGTCGAGCTCGAACTTCAGGAAGCGGCGCATCTGGTCTTCGCCGTATATCTGCTTCATCACCATCAGCGCCGAATATTGCGCCATCGTTTCGACCAGGACCGTGCCGCCCTGCTGATCGGCGCTGATTATCTGGTGCGCCCAATACTGGTGCGCCGCCTCATGCGCGGTGATGTAAGTGACGTAGTCGATGTCCTCCGGGTCGGCATTGTTGGCGATGAAGCCGATGCCTTCGGAATAGGGCATCGTCCCGGCGAAAGCCTGCGCGAAGCTGGCATAGGCGGGGAATTCGACGATCCGTGCATAGTCGAACTGATAAGGCCCGAAATTCTTCTCGTAATAGGCGAGGGAGGTTTCCAGCCCGTCGAGCATCCGCTCGACATTATAATCGTGCTTGGGGTGGTGGTAGATCTGGAGCTTGATGTCCCCGGCCATCCGTTCTGCGATGTCGTAGCGTGCCGACTGGATCGAGAAGAACGCCAGGATCGGATTTTTCGAAACGAAGCGCGCGGTGCGGCGGCCGTCTGCGGTCTTGTCCGAAACCTTGGCTCCCGGGGCGATAGGGACCTGGTCCGCAGTGGTGGTGATGGTGATATCGCTCATCACCCACGGCGCGTTGCCGACATAATTGCGCGCGCGGGCACTCTCGTCTTCCAGCCTGGCCATGCGCAATTCGGGTTCCAGCCCGTATTCGCGCCGGGTCTGGCGGTCGGTCAGAAGGCCATCGCGGCTCATCCCGATAAGCGGGGTGAACTCGGAATTGTTGAGGAAGGTCCCGTTGCTGACCAGGCGGTTGTCATTGCCACCGGCCCGGAACCCGCGCTGCCAGCGCCGCGTCTTGAACCGCAGTTCCGCCTCTGCGCCGGGGGCGAGGGGTTGGGCAAAGCGATAGATGCGATATTTGAACTTCTCGTCGTTCTCGACCAGCTCGGCGCCGTCGATCTCGATATCGAGCACTTCGATGAACTGGTCCTGGAAGCGGACATGCAGGTCCTCGATCGGCGTGTCCTTGTCATTGAGCAGCCGGTAAGTCCCGCTGAACAGCGCGCGCTTTTCTTCAGGATAGAGGTCGGCTGCCAGCGTCATTGCGGTGACGGTCGGCTGGACAACCGTTTCGTAGCGCAGATACTTTTTCTCGTATTCGGCTTGCAGCGCCTCGATATCGTCCTGCGTTTGGTATTCGTTGAGGACGTTGGTGTTGTTGAACACATATGCACCGCTGGCAGCCGTCGCCAGTGCAGCGCCGCCGATCACGATGCCGGTCGGGCCGATCAGGCGGCGCGGCAATTGCTTAAGGCGCGGCATTAGCCGGGTCTCCGTACCCCGCCGCCACAAAAGGTGCGCCAGCGCGGCCCAGATCACAGCGACCGCAATCCAGTAGAACCGGATGGCCCAGCCCGCCCAGCCATTGAGATTGTTGTCGTTGAGGTCGGAAAAGATCGGATTGGGCGCACCGCTGCCGTAGAAATACAGCGGGTGGTCGAAACCCAGATTGCCCAGCACCATGGTCCCGACGAGGTAGATCACCATGATCCCCCAGCCGACATATTTGTTGGGGCTCAATGCCTGGACGAACACCGACAGGATCGCCAGCATCACCATGTCGACCGCGCCCGGCACGACATACCAGCCCAGATATTTGCCGATTTCGAAATCGGTGTAACCGCGCAGCAGCTGGATAATTATGGCGGCAATGCCAGAGATGATCAGCGCCGCGAACAGCACGAAGGTAACGCCGATGGTCTTGGGGATCATGTATGACCAGCCGGGCACGGGCGAGGCGTCGATGATCTCGTTCATCTTGCGGTCGCGGTCGCGCCACACCAGCTCGCCGCCATAATAGATCGCAATGATCAGCGGGATGATCCCGAAGGAACCGAACAGCGGCGCGAGCAGCGAGAAGGTGACGGGCCGCGCGGGCGTCCCATAAATCTCATTGCCGAAATAAAGCGCACCGGTCGCGTTGAAGAGACCCACCAGCATCAGTACGAAGAAGGCCGGGCTGCGCAGCACCTGCCCCATTTCGAACCGCGTGCGCGCGACCAGCCGCGGCCAGGTGGAACCGTCCTGATCGAGCGCGGGAAGCGTTTCGACCGTTTCGGGGGCGATGGCGGCCAGCTTGGCCTGTTTCTTCGCCAAACGTTTCGCCTTGCGGGCAGACGTGCCTTTTTCCGCGAAACGAAAGCGCCAGAAAGCGAAGGCCAGCGATGCCAGCCCCACACCCAGCCAGATCAGCCGGTTGGTGAGGATTGCCGCAGTGAGCGGCGCGGTCATCGTGTTGGAATCCGCCGCCGTCCAGTACCGTGTCTCAAGCCCGAAAGCGGCGATCCCGAAGGGCTCGGCCAGCTTGATGAATTCGCGCAGTTCCGGCTGGCTCTGCCCAACTGCGACGAGCGTGATGTAGAGCACGAGAAACAGCACCACCGCGACATAGGAATACATCATCGAACGGGTGACCGTCGCCACCGCGAAGAACAATGCGCAGGTCAGGAAGACATTGGGCAGTGCAAACAGCAGGAAAGGGACGAGGTAGTATTCCGCCCGGTTCGGCCCGATGGTTTCCGGGTCCAGCCACGGCATGTTGGAGCCGAGGAAGATTGCAAAGGGGACGACCGCAAAAGCAAGCATCGCGGCGAGCGTCGCCCCGGTAAACCTGCCGAACAGGTACGAGAATTTGCTTACACTGGTGGATCGGACCATCGGCCCGAACCCGCTTTCATCGTCGCGCACAATCACATTGGCGACGAAGGCGGTGGTCACGAACATGTAGAACAATGTCAGGATCAGCTGCGTCTGCGTGATCGCAAACGGGCTGTTCACGTTGACATTGCCGCCGCTGCCGATCTGGATGTCGCTGCTGGCGGTGGCGCCGAAGGTCAGCAGGAAAAAGATAACCAGCGCGACCCAGAACACCGGGTTGCGAAGCTGATAGCGCGTTTCGAACGCTGCGATCTTGCCGAACATGTCCGTATCCCTCCCCGATCTGCCTCAGGCTGCCGCGCGCGCGGTGTCGGCCTCGCGGCGGGTGGCGGCGAGGGTGGAGAAATAAACATCCTCCAGCCCGCCATCGACGGCAGCAAACCCGTTGCCGGGGTCGCCCTGGGACAGGACGTGGATGATCGTCTTGCCAGCGAACAGCCGGGTGGAGATGATCTCATAGTCGCGCTGATATTGTTCGAGCTGGCTGCGCTCGATCGTCTTGGCCCAGACTGTACCGCGCGATTGCGCGATCAGTTCCTTGGGCGCGCCTTCCAGCCGGATTCGTCCCTGCGAGATAACGGCCATGCGCGGGCACAGGTCGGCGACGTCTTCGACGATATGGGTCGAGAGGATCACCACGACATTCTCGCCGATTTCGGCCAGCAGGTTGAGGAAGCGGTTGCGCTCTTCCGGGTCGAGCCCGGCGGTCGGTTCATCGACGATGATCAGTTCGGGGTTGCCGATCAGCGCCTGCGCGATGCCGAAGCGCTGGCGCATACCGCCGGAAAATCCGGCAATGGCCTTCTTGCGCACGGCCCACAGATTGGTCTGGTTGAGCAGCGTTTCGACCGTCGCCTTGCGGTCGGCCTTGCTGGCGACACCTTTCAGCACTGCCATGTGATCGAGCATGTCATAGGCGGAAACCCGCGGATAGACGCCGAAATCCTGCGGCAGGTAGCCGAGCTTTTCGCGCAGCTTCTCCGGCTCGGCGATCACATCGATATCGCCAAACCGTATCGCACCCTCGGTCGGGCTCTGCAGCGTGGCGACGGTGCGCATCAAGGTCGATTTACCCGCCCCGTTGGGGCCGAGCAGCCCGTACATCCCCTTGGGGATCGACAGCGTCACCCCGTCGAGCGCGCGCGTGCCATTTGAATAGATATGGGTGACGTTTTCCAGTTCGAGCATCGATTGACCCCTCCAATTTGATCAGGGATAGCGAACTGTGTTGGTTTGGTAAATCACCATTTGTCGAGCACGGATTGCCCTTCGTCGGCGTTCTCGGCAATTTTCTGCGCGATCTTCACGCGTCTTGCGATTGATATTTGCGGACGGATATCGATAATGCCCGGCATGACCGCGCATATTGTCCCGATTCCTCGCAATTATCCCGACGCTTCGCTTAACGAGGTGGTCGATGCCGTCACGATCCGTCGGATCGAGGATATCAATCCGGCCGCAAGGGCGCTGGCAGAGCTTGCGCGTGAGCGCGATTTCCGCGTGGCGACGTGCGACGACATTTCCTCCACCGCGCCGATGGTCGATGCGGAAGGGACGATCATCAACGCCGACATCTTCGGCTACACCGGCGAAGGCGAACAATGGTGGGAAGACCGCCGCCTCGCGCTGCATTCGCCGCTTGCCAGCGCCTCGCGCTACGAAAGCGAACCCTTCTGGGTCAATGCGCAGGGCTTCCACGGGGCGTGGGGCAACAAGTATCTCGAACAGATCGACCTCAGCGATTTCGAGAACGAGGTGCTCGGCCGCTCGACCATTGTGATCCCGGTCCACCTGCCTTTCGCGCAGATTTCGACGAATTGCTTCAGCCCGCTCGACAACAACAAGGCGGATCTCGCAGCCGATTTCGCCGAACACGGACAGCTTTTGTCTGCGGCCGTGCGGCGCTTCATTTCAGGCTATGTCCAGGTCATGCGCGACAAGCACCGCATCCCCAGCGATTGCTCGCTGTCTAAGCGCGAGGTGGAATGTCTGCGCTGGGCTGCGATCGGCAAGACCGATATGGAAATCTCCATGATCCTCGAGCGCAGCCACGCCACCGTGCGCTATCACGTGCACCGCGCGGGCGAGAAACTGAACGCGGTCAACCGCGCGCAGGCGATTTTCAAGGCGGGCCAGCTCGGCTATCTCGGCGCGAACGGCTGAGCTGAGGCGCATCGCGCCTGGCCAGAACACAGACTTACACATCGGAGAGATGATGGAGCACCGCCCCGCCAAGGTCCGCAGTTGGCTGTTCGCCCCCGGCGACAGCGCGCGCAAGATGGAAAAGGCGCTCGGGGGGGAGGCCGACCAGGTCATCCTCGACCTCGAAGACGCAGTTGCCATCGACAACAAGCCCGAAGCGCGCGCGATGGTGGCGCAATTCCTCGCCGACAATGCCGACCAGCGCGCCCGTATGTGGGTGCGGGTCAATCCGCTCGACGGGGAATGGACGCAGGCGGACCTGGAGGCGGTGATGCCTGCGCGGCCTGGCGGGATCATGCTGCCCAAGGCGGAAAGCGGCGAGGATATGCGCACGCTCGACGCGATGCTGACCCCGCTCGAAGTGGTCCATGCGATCGAGCCCGGATCGACGCCGGTCACCGTGCTCGCCACCGAAACCGCGGCGGCGATGTTCGGGACCGGGACATATCGCGGAACCCCGCGGCTTGCCGGGATGAGCTGGGGCGCGGAAGATCTTGCCGATTCCATTGGCGCGCTCGGCAATACCGAACCCGATGGCAGGTATCGCCCGACTTACGAGCTGGCGCGCAGCCTGTGCCTTCTGGGTGCAGCCGCCGCTGGCGTGCCGGCCATCGAGACGATCATGGCCGATTTCCGCGATCTGGACGGGTTGAAAACACGCGCCGAAATGGTGCGGCGCGATGGTTATAAAGGCATGCTGGCGATCCACCCGGCGCAGGTCCCGGTGATCAATGCTGCCTTCACGCCCAGCGATGACGAACTGGCCGAAGCGCGCGAGATCGTTGCCTTGTTCGAGGCCAATCCCGGTGTCGGCACGATCGGCTGGCGCAAGGGCATGCTCGACCGGCCGCATCTCTCCCGAGCCCGCCAACTGCTGGCACAAATCGACGAATGACTTTTGCAAAGCTCCCCTTGCACGCGTAGTCCTGCGCGCGTTTTGGGGAGAACCGCATGAAATTCGTCACCGCCACCGCGCTTGCCACCCTGTTTGCAGCGCAGGCCGCCCTCGTTCCGCAGGCCCTCGCACAGTCTGAAGACCCGCCTTCGCCCAATCCGGTGGAAGAGCAGGAGGTCGATGCCTCGCAGGAAGAGATGCCCGACGAAGGGACCGGGCAGCAGGTGCAGGCCGCCCCTGCCATTGCGCAGGAAGGCGCCGCAGCAGACGATAAGTGGGACATCACCGCTCCGCGCGGGTTCACCATCCGGCAGGTCCCGATCCGCACCGACGAAGGCACGTGGATGGATGTCGCGGTGTCGCCCGACGGGCAGACGTTGGCGTTCTCCTTGCTGGGCGATATCTACACCATGCCTATCGCGGGCGGCACGCCCACGCGCATCGCCGAAGGGCTGGCATGGGAAATCCAGCCGCGCTTTTCGCCCGATGGACGCCGCATCGCTTTCACCTCCGACCGGGGCGGGGGTGACAATATCTGGGTGATGAACCGCGACGGGTCGGACAAGAAGCAGGTCACGAAGGAAGATTTCCGCCTGCTCAACCAGCCGACCTGGAGCCCGGACGGTCGCTATATCGCGGCGAAGAAGCACTTCACCACCCAGCGCAGCGCCGGTACGGGCGAAATCTGGATTTACCATGTCAGCGGCGGTGGCGGCGTCGCGCTTGTGGAACGGCCCGGCGAGGCGCATCAGAAGGAACTGGGGGAGCCGGTCTATGCGCCCGATGGCAAGTCGATCTACTACACCCGCAATGTCAGCCCCGGCGCAACCTTCACCTACGCGCAGGATTCCACCCAGAGCCTGTTCGAGATCGAGCGTTATGAAATCGCTACCGGCGAGGTGACGACCACGGTTTCGGGCTATGGCGGATCGGTTCGCCCGACACCTTCACCCGACGGCAAGCAGATCGCTTTCGTGCGCCGCAACAAGGACAGCTCGGAACTCTGGACCAAGGATTTGGCCAGCGGCGCAGAGCGGATGATCTTCGCCGGGCTGGACCTCGACCTGCAGGAAACCTGGGCGGTCTATGGCGTCTATCCTATGATGGACTGGACGCCCGACAGCCGGGAGCTGGTCTTCTGGGCGGGCGGCAAGCTGCACCGGATCGATGCAAGTGGCGGCGAAGCGCGGCAGATCCCCTTCGCTATCAATGACACGCGCGGGGTGGCCGATGCGCCGCATCCGGCGATTGAGGTTTCGCCCGATAGCTTCACCACGCGCATTCCCAAATATGCCACGCTGTCGCCCGATGGGCGGCGCGTGGTCTTCGAAAGCCTGGGCAAGCTCTACATCAAGGATACGGCAGGCGGCGCGCCCCGGCGGCTGACCGATGAGCGCGAGGCGCTGGAAGCGTGGCCCGCATTCTCGCGCGACGGACGCCAGATTGCCTTCGTGCGCTGGACCGATGCGGGGCTGGGCCGGATTGTCGTCGCCAATGCCGACGGGTCGAATGCGGGCATCGTCACCAGCCAGCCGGGCCATTACGCTGTTCCGCAGTTCTCGCCCGACGGGCGCAGCCTCGTGTTCGAGAAGCGTTCGGGCGGCTATCTGACCTCGCCAGAATATTCGGAAAATGCGGGCGTCTATCGCGTCGCGGTGAGCGGCGGCACGCCGCAGCTCGTCTTGCGCGGGAATTCCACGCCGCAATATGGCGCGGCGAACGATCGCATCTTCATGCTGGGGCGTGAAGGCGGCAAGCTGCAATTGCTCTCAAGCGACCTCAACGGAGAGGCGAAGCGGGTTCACGCCCAAGGCGATCTCGCCAATGATTTCCGCGTGTCCCCCGATGGCCGCACGCTGGCATTCCGTCAGAATTACGAAGTCTTCGCCATGCCCATGCTGCCCGGCGGGCAGGCCGTGACAGTGGGCGAAAAGGCCAGCTCCTTGCCCGTGACCAAGGCCAGCAAGGGTGGGGCGGATTATATCGGCTGGGCCGAGGATGGCAGTACGCTGTTCTGGTCGCTCGGCCCGACGCTTTATCGCGCGACACGCGGGGCGCTGTTCCCGTCCGCGCCGCGCTCCAAGGACGATCCGCAATTCGAACCGCCGACCAGCGGCATCTCGCTCGCCCGCACGGTGCGCGCGGACAAGCCGGCTGGCACGGTCGCGATCACCGGTGCGCGCATCCTGACGATGGCGGGCGAGGGCGCGGGCGCCATCGCCAACGGAACCATCGTCATCCAGGGTGACCGGATCGCGGCCATCGGGCCTCAGGCGTCGGTCGCCGTGCCCGCAGGCGCGACAGTCATCGATGCGGGCGGAAAGACGATCATGCCCGGCCTGGTCGATGCCCATGCGCATGGGCCGCAATCGGTTGGCGACCTCGTGCCGCAACAGAACTGGTCGGCGGTGCAGGATCTCGCAATGGGTGTCACCACGGTGCATGATCCGTCTTCGCAGGCGAGCGCGATCTTCGCCGCGTCGGAGCGGCAGCGGGCCGGGCTTGCGCTCGCACCGCGCACTTTCTCCACCGGCGAGATCATCTACGGCGCCAAATCGCCCGGCGTCTATGCCCGGATCGACGGCTATGAGGACGCGCTCGCCCATGTGCGCCGGATCAAGGCGCAGGGCGGCATCAGCGTGAAGAACTACAACCAGCCGCGCCGCGAACAGCGCCAGCAGGTCGTGGCCGCCGCCGCTGCCGAAAACATGCTGGTGGTGGCCGAAGGCGGATCGCTGTACGGGATGGACCTCAACCTGGTTGCGGACGGCAATTCCACGCTTGAGCACAACATCCCGGTCGATGTGATGTATGAAGATGTGCTGCAATTCTATTCGCAGTCGCAGACCAATTACACGCCGACGCTGACGGTGACCTATGGTGGGCTGGCGGGCGATCCCTATTGGCGGCAGGCGACCGACGTGTTCGAAAACCCGCTGCTGGTTCACACGCCGCCCCGTATCCTGCTCGCCAGCACTGCGCGGCGCACCAAGGCCCCGGACTGGGCTTTCGTCGATGACAATTCCGCGCGCGAGGCGAAGAAGCTGGCGGATCGCGGCGTCAGGGTCAGCATCGGCGCACATGGCCAGCAGGCGGGCATCGCCGCGCATTGGGAAATGTGGAGCTTTGCCCGGGGCGGGATGAGCGCGGTCGAGGCGCTGCGTGCGGCAACCATAGAACCGGCACACTCGCTCGGCATGGCGCGCGATATCGGCAGCCTGGAGGTTGGCAAGCTGGCCGATCTGGTCATCCTGTCTGCCGACCCGTCGCAGAATATCCGCAATTCCGACCGGATCGAACGGGTCATGCTGGGCGGCAGGCTGTACGATGCGCGCACCATGAACGAGGTGGAAACCGGCGACCGCCGCCGTCTGCCCTATTGGTGGGAATGACACGGAAAGGGGCGGCGACCCAAGTCGGATCGCCGCCCCTGTTCTTATGATAATCGCGTTGCCTAGTCGGCGCGTACCTGCGCCAGGAAACCGTCGACCTGTTCACGCAGGGTTTGTGCCTGTGCCTCCAGCTCGTTGGCCGAACCAAGCACCTGGCTTGCCGCCGCCCCGGTCGCGACGGAGGTTTCGCGAACCTGTGCGACATTGGCCGAAACTTCGTCCGTGCTGCGCGCGGCAAGATCGATGCTGCGCGCCAGATCGCGTCCGGCGACCGATTGCTGATCGACTGCGCTGGCGATCGACGTAGCGGTCGTTTCCAGCTCCTTGATCTGGTCCCCGATGGACCGCAGCGCGCTCACGCTTGCGCCGGTGGAATCCTGCATGGTGCGGATCTGTTCGGCGACTTCTTCGGTTGCGCGGCTGGTCTGTGCGGCCAGTTCCTTCACTTCGGAGGCCACAACCGCGAAACCGCGCCCTGCCTCACCGCCACGCGCGGCCTCGATGGAGGCGTTGAGCGCCAAAAGATTGGTGCGCTGGGCGATGGACTGGATCAGTTCGACAATCTGGCCGACCTGATCGGCCGAGGCGGCCAGCGCGGAAATGGTTTCGTCGGCGCTGCTGGCGTTCTTGGTCGCGCGGCGCGCCAGTTCAGCCGAATTGGTCGCCTGGCGGCTGATCTCGCCGATGGACATGGCGAATTCGTCGCTGGCCGAGGCCGCGGCGGTCACGCCTTCCGAGGCGCGCTCCATCGAGCGGGCGACCTGCTGCGTTTGCGAGGCGGATTGTTCGGCGCTGGTGGCCATCGAGCGCGCCGTTGACTGGAGCTGGGTCGAGGCAGCGGCCACGCCGCCCACCACATCGCCGATGGAGTTTTCGAACTTGCGCGCCAGTTCGATCAGATCCGACTTGCGTTTGCGGCTCGCTTCCTTGCGTCCGGTATAGAGTTCGTCGAGCTTGCGACCGGATTTGACGAAAATTTCGAGCGCACGAGCCATCTCGCCCACTTCGTCATCGCGCGCGGTATCGGTTACGACGATATCGCGGTCGCCATTGGCGAGCCGGGTCATCCCGTCCTTGATCGACAGGAACGGCTCGACCATCTGATTGTAGATTTCGCGGCGCGCGGCGAAGCCGGCCATCATGGCAAGCGCTGCAACGATGACGAGCACGATCCGGATATTCTCGATCCATGCGGGATAGGCAAAGCCGAGCAAGGCCAGCCCTGTCACTGCGAGCAGGCCGGAGAACGAGATGATCGAGGCGATATTGGCTTTGGAACGCAGGGGGAGCCGTGTGAACCATCCCGGAGTGACATCGTAGCGCCGACGCTGGTCGGCCAGCTCGATCTCGACTGCGGCGATTTCGTCGCGGATTTCGGGCGCGAGAAGATTCGAATGTGCGTTCATTGGTCGGCAAACCCCCGGAATATCAAATTCCGGCTTAGATTTTTCATGCTAAAAATATCGTTAAGGCGAAAAGGGGAAAATGCGCGTTTGCGCATATCTCCAAGCGTTTCAGGCGACGCGCTTGGCCTTTTCGTGATCGGGCGAATCGCTCGCCAGGGGCGCGATGGAAATCGGCCGGTCGAGATATTGTGCGATCTCGGATGCCGGCATGGCGCGGAAATAGAGCCAGCCCTGGATCTGGTCGCAACCGGCGGCGCGGACCATGCGGGCCTGCTCCTCCGTTTCGACGCCTTCGGCCGTCACATCCATCTTCATCGCGCGGGCCACGGTGATGCTTGAGAGCATCATGGCGCGGCTGCCATCGTCTTCACCGGCCTGAACCACCAGGCTGCGGTCGATCTTGAGTTTTTCGAAGCGGAACTGGCGCAGGAAGCCGAACGATGCATAGCCGGTACCGAAATCGTCCAGCACGACGTTGACCCCGAATCCCCTGATAAGAGAGAGGCTGCGTTCGGCAACGACCGGGTCGAGCACGAGGCAGGTTTCGGTAATCTCCAGTTCCAGCCTGTCGGGATCGAGACCGGTCTCTTCCAGGATCTGGCCCAGATGGATCGGGAATTCGGGGTTCCTGAGCTGCGCGGCGCTGATGTTCACCGACAGCTTGATGTCGCCCCAGGCCAGCGCATCGAGACAGGCCCGGCGCAGCACGAAGAGGCCGATCGGATTGATCAGGCCCGATTCCTCGGCAACCGGGATGAAGACGTTGGGCCCGACCATCTTACCGTCGGGTCGCTCCCAGCGGATGAGCGATTCGACCGCGACGATGCGGCTCGTTTGGCAATCGATCAGCGGCTGGTAGTGGACCGTAAACTCGTTCCGGGCGAGGCCCTGGCGCAACTCGTCATCCATCTCGCGAACCTGTTCGCGGGTGCTGTCGAAGTCGGGATTAAACCAGGTGCAGCGCGCCTTGCCGCCGCGTTTGGACGCATACATCGCCACATCGGCGCGGCGCAGCAGTTCGGACGAATCTAGATCATGTTCGCTGTCCGAACGCGCCAGCCCGACGCTGGCGCCCAGCGTCAGTCGCCGGTCATCGACATGTATCGGGCGCGCAAGCCGCTCCATGATCTTGCGGCAAATCCCTTCGAGCAGCGTGGCCGAAAGTGGGCCAACCTTGAGGATGGCAAATTCATCGCCGCCCAGACGGCTCACGCGTGCTTCGCCTTCGCAGATTTCTTCCATCAGCGAGGCGCATGCCTTCAACGCCTGATCGCCCACCACGTGACCATAGTGATCGTTCACCACCATGAAGCCATCCAGATCGATCAGCGCAACCGCGCTTTCGCTGGCTTCGTTGGCTTTCTTCAGCTGTTCGTGGACGCAATGAAAGCCGCGGCGGTTCAGGAGGCCGGTGAGCGAATCGATGCGGGTGATTTCCTCCAGGTTCTGGACGAAAGCCAGACCTCGCCGCATCAACACGATGGCCAATGCGGCATAGATCAACGCGCCTACGACACCGGCATAGGGCGCGATTCCTGCGGAAAACAGCGAATCGGCAAGGATGGCTGCGAGAACAGCGACGAAAACAACTGTGAGCGCGGCAAGTTGGGCCATGAGCATGACCTTTGGCGTAGAGAACACCTTGCCGACGAAATGCGTCACGAAAAATCCCTTCGGACGGAGCGACTTGAACAACAAACCATGTTATTTTGCACAAGCTAAGGAAGCGTAAAGCAAATCTTGCGGGCCAAAGGTGGCGGGCGCTCGGTATAAATGCGTAGCGCGACGCATCTTAGAAGCCCCCGGCCATGCGCAGCCCAGAGGCGCGGTGCGGAACGTATAGTGTCGAACCGTTTCCAGCAGGTTCGAACCTGTCGGTCTGGCCCACCACCGTTTCGCCAGCGCCGAGCATGAGCCAGCCATCGCCTGCCAGTGCGTCTGCCAGTCGATCGAATGCGCACCGGCGCGTTTCAGGATCGAAGTAGAGCAGCACATTGCGGCACAGCACGAGGTCGAACTGGGCGGGCGAGGGCGGGTTGCCAAGCAGGTTGCGTTGTTCGAACCGGATCATGGCGCGAATTTCGTCGCTGGCCTGCCACCCGTCTTCGGTTTCGGTGAAGTAATTCAGCATCTGCGAAACGCCGTTGCCGCGCTGAACCTCGAATTGGTTGTAACAGGCCCGCTTGGCTGCAGCGATCGCCTTGGAGGAGATGTCGGTCGCGACGATATCGATCTGCCAGTCCGCCCATCGCTGGCGCTCGTCTGCGAAGATCATCGCGAGGCTGAGCGCCTCCTGCCCTGTGGAACAGCCCGCGGACCAGATGGACAAACGCCTGCGATTGTCCCGCTTGGCGGCGAGATCGGGCAAGACGTGCTGGATCAGATTGTCGAACAGCGCGCGGTCGCGGAAGAAATACGTTTCGTTGTTCAGCAGCGCCTCGACCACCTGCGTGGCCAGTTGCGCTTCGCGCGGATCGGCAAGAATGCAGACCAATTGATCGACATTGGAGATGCCTCGGTCGCGGAATATGCCGGCCAACGCGGACGGAATGCGCCAGATCCGGCTTTCGGTCAGTTGCTGTCCGGTATGCTGGTTCAGCAGGTCGGCGATAATCCGATGCGACGCGTCCGGCGTGGTCATGAGGGGCCGCCGAGAGACGCAACCAGCTCGTCGGCAAGCTCCTGTGGCGGGAGAGTGGCGATGGCGATGCCGGTTTCGGAAACCGTGCGCGGCATCCCCCAGACCGCGCAGCTTGCCTCGTCTTGCGCATAGATGCTGCCGCCTGCGCGGGCGAGTGCGGTTGCCCCGTCCGTGCCATCGCGGCCCATGCCCGACAGCAGGATGCCCGCTGCATGGCCATCATAGGCCTCGGCGATGGTCGTGAACATCGGATCAACCGAGGGTGTGCAGCCGCTTTTGACCGCATCGTAGGACAGACCGGTCACGTGCCTGCCGCCCGCCCGGCGAACCGTCATGTGCCCGTGTCCAGGCGCGATGATGACGCGACCGGGAAGGATTTCGATGCCTTCATCCGCCATGATTGCCTCACGCCCGGCAGCCATTTCCATCTGCCGGGTGAACACCGACATGAAGCTGCTTGGCAGGTGCTGGGTGATAAGGATTGGCAGGTCGAAGGATTGCGGCAAGCGGCGCAGGAACAGGTTGAGTGCATGGATGCCACCGGTGGATGCGCCGATGGCAATGATCTGCGGTTTCTTACGATCTGCGGCGGAGAGCGGTGCGACGGGCGCGATGCTCTCACCGGTGTCGCCATCGGTCTTGCCGCTGAGCGCGCGGATTTTTGCCAGGAGAGTGGCGCGGTATTCGTCGTTGAAGTCGCCCGGGCGCGGCTTCAGCATAGTGTCGGCAGCGCCCATCGACAGGGCCGACAGTGTCGCCTCTGCGCCTTCATCGGTCAGCGAGGAGACGACCAGTACCTGGATGCCCTCGTTCGCTGCGAGGATCTTCGGCAGGGCTTCGAGCCCGCCCATTCCCGGCATTTCGAGATCGAGCAAGACCACATCGGCTTCAATACGAGCGAGCGCGGCAATGCCTTTTTCGGCCGTGGCTTCCTTGGCCACGATAGCAAAGCCATCGGCCTGGTCGATCATGCGCGAATAGACGGTGCGCACGGTCAGCGAATCGTCGATAATGACGACGCGAACGGTGTCGCCATGCGTCCGTCGAGACGCCGATGAAGGGGGAGGGTTCGATCCCGTGTGCAAGGCGGCGGCCATGACGTTCGCGCCCTCAGGCCATCCCGATCAGCTGGAGTTTGATCTGGAGTGTTTCGTGATCGAAGGGCTTCATAACGTATTCGTCGGCCCCCGCGCTGATCGCCTCGCGGATATGAGCGACATCGTTTTCCGTCGTGCAGAACACGACCTTGGGAACATCGCCGCCTTCCTGGCCGCGCAGCGCAGTGATGAATTCAATCCCGCTCATTACCGGCATGTTCCAGTCAAGCAGGATGACATCGGGCATATGTTCGTCGCACCGCGCGAGGGCCTGCTGGCCGTTCTCCGCCTCTTCGACATCGAAGTCGAGGCTTTCCAGAATATGGCGCGACACCTTGCGGATGACCCGCGAATCGTCGACGATGAGACACTTCTTCATTGCATAGGCCCTTCGGTGCTTCGTCACGTGTTCTAGGTGTCAGCGGTAACCAATCGCTTAAGCTGCATGGGCGGGAAGCCCCGAGATAAGCTTGGCGGTGTCGATAAGGATGGCTGGGCCGGTCGCGGTTTCGACCATGCCGCGCGCGGCATCCTGCCACCCTTGTCCGAACCCGCCCGAGACCGGATCCGATAAACTTGTGGCCTCGGCCACATCGTGCGCCTCGTCTACGACAAGGGCGTAAAGATGCCCGTCTTCCTCAATCACAGCGGCGCGCGCACCGTCGACTTCGCCGCGGCTTTCAAAACCGAGCGCCACGCGGCAATCGACCACGGTCAGTGCCTGGCTGCGCAGGGCGGTGAGCCCGGCAATGTGCGGCGGCGTGCCGGGTATAGGCGTGATTCCCTCGACTTCGATCACCGAACGTACGTCGGAGGCCGCAATGGCCGCGCGTCGTCCGGCGATTTCGCAGATCAGCAGCAATTCGTTCATCCCGCCCTCCCGATGCGAACCTGATCGAGCGCTGCAAGCAATGCCGCCCGGTCGTAGCGATAGATCGTGTCCGAGCTGTCCTGTGGCGCATCGCGCTGTGCGCGCAGGCGAATAATGTGGCCCTGGCTGTCGTCGGTTGGCTGGCCTTCATCCGCCAGGATGATGGCGACGTCGCCCCCCTCATCGACCGGGCGATACCCGGCCGCAATCACCAGCGGGCGCAAGATGGTGCTGGACCATTCGCTGTTCGGGGGCAGGGTGCAGGTCATCTCGGCCCGCGCTGCGGGTTTGGAGCCATGCCGGGCGAACAGCGCGTGCCCGTCGACCAGCGGGACGGGTTGCCCCCCGACCAGTGCAATGCCTTCGAAGTCTGTGTTCTCTGCCGCCGGAGCCAGCGCGGGATCGATATCGATCGCATCTTGTACATCGGCGACGATGTAAGCCAGTTCGCTTACGCTGTCGGACAGCCGGAGCAGCCGGCAGCGGCCCTGCGGAATCGAACCATGCTCGTGCCCTGTCAGCGGAACGATCTTCCCGTCGAGCACGACCTGTGCATTGTCGCCCTGGATGTCGAGCGCCGAGGCATCGATGGTATCGATTCGGCGAACAAGCTCCAGCCGGAAGGCGCGGCGGCGCTTGTCGAGGCCGGTGAACAGCATGGCTGCAATGCCAGGCTCGGCGTCGTCCCCGTCGCCTTCGGTGTCGATAGTCTCGCAGGCCGCGCGGCCTTCGTCGACCAGGCCGCGAAGCTGGACGATGCTGGGCATGTCGAGCAGCATCATCGGTCGCCCATCGTCGAGCAGGGTGGTCCCGGTATAGAGCTTGGTTGCCATCACCGCAGGCGCGATGGGTTTGACCACCACGTCTTCATGGTCGTGAACCCGTTCGACCCCCAAGGCGACGATATCGCCTGCGGGCATTCGGACCAGCACCAGCGTCATCTCGTTCCAGTCGGTGTCGCGCCCATCGCTGATGCCCAGCGCTTCTTCGAGCGAGAGGCACGCAACACGGCGACCGCGGAATGTGACCAGCCGGCGATTGCCGATCCGGGCGAATTCGATGCTCCGCGCATTGCCGAACACGATTTCTTCGACATAGCTGCGGGGGATGGCGTAGCGTTGCCCTGCGCTTTCGACCGTCAGTGCTGCGATGATCGACAGCGTCAGCGGAAGGTTGAGCTCGAAGGTCGTGCCGTGGCCCGGCCTGCTCTGGATATCGATCGATCCGCCGACCTTCTCGATATTGGCGCGCACGACATCCATGCCGACGCCGCGGCCCGAAACCGCGCTCACCTCGTCAGCGGTGGAGATGCCGGGCTGGAACAGCAGGCGGAGCTTGCCCTGTTCCGACATTTGTTCGAGTTCGGCCTCGCTATGCAGTCCGGCAGAGACGGCGCGCGCGCACAGCTTGTCCGTATCGACACCGCCGCCATCGTCGCTGATGGCCAGCGAGATTCGGTTGCCCGCCTGACGCGCGCTGAAGCGCAGCATGCCGATTTCGCGTTTGCCGGCCTGCAGGCGCTGGACCGGCGATTCGATCCCGTGATCGATGGCGTTGCGGATGATGTGGGTGAGCGGGTCGCGCACCATTTCGATCATCTCGCGGTCGAGTTCGACATCGCCGCCTTCGAAATCCACCATCACCTGCTTGCCCAGTTCATTGGACAGGTCGCGCACGAGGCGCGGGAGCGATGTGAACAGGTGTTCGAGGCGCTGCATGCGCATCCGGGTGACAGCTTCGCGAACGGAGCCGAGAATGCCGCTGAGCCGTTCGAAGGGCGCATCGATATGGGGTTGCTCGCCCGCCTCGCGCAGACGGCGCGCAAGGTCGTTGCGCGCCAGCACCATGTCCGACACGCCTTTCATCAGCTCGTCGAGGAGATCGACAGGCAGGCGGATCGATCGGTGGGCGGGCGCGGCGCGGCTGCGCCCTGCGGCATCCGTGCCTTCCTCGCGCAATTCGTCGGGCACGGGGGCCGGAGTGGGAGACGGCTGTTCGGCTACTTCAGTGGCGGGCGTCGAGGTCGAAACGTCCGACGCGAGCGCGGCAATCAGCTCATCGTCGCAGCCATCGCCAAGCTCTTCGCCTGCCTCCACTGCATCGGTCATTTCGCCGATCCGGTCGATGATGGCCAGGACGGCTGACACGAGCGCCGTATCGGCATCGCGGCGGCCCGCCCGGACCTCGGCGAGGGCATCCTCGGCGGCATGACTCAGCCGTTCCAGCCGGGGGAAGTCGAAGAACCCGCAATTCCCCTTCACCGTATGGACGAAGCGAAAAATGGTATCGAGCCGCGCGCGGTCGGACGGATTGGCCTCCCAGGCGACGATCTCGCCGCTGCTCGCTTCCATCATCTCTCGCGTTTCGGCGATAAAGTCCGCCAGCAGTTCATCCATGCGCGCAAGGCCCCTCTAGAGTGGCCCTGCTATGCCTGCTGATGGTTAACGATTGGTAAGGGCTAGCCCGCCAAATCCGGTGCGTGTCGTGCGCCAAGCACCCGCCAGGCGATGAGCGCAGCCAGCGCACCGCCCACAACATTGGCCGTCAATTCCGCGGCATAGATGGCATCCGCGCCCCATGCACCCCGCAACAGCCACGCAAAGGGCAGCATAATCAGGAACACGCGTGCCGCGCTTTGCATTAGGGCCAGCGATGCCTTGTCTACTGCATTGAGAATGCCATTGCCCACAATCAGCAGGCCGAAGCCGGCATAGCCCCACGCCGCGATCGCCAGATAGGCGGCAAATTCTTCGATCACCGCATGGTCATTGGTGAACAGGTCGGCGAACTTCTGGCCGAAACCGAACAACACGACGGCCGTTGCCAGCCCGTAGACAAGGCAGAATGCAAAGGCATAGCGCATGGCGCGCCGGGACCGCTCGCGCTCTCCAGCGCCCCAGTTCTGTCCGACAATCGCCCCGATGGACGCTGACAGGGCGAGCAAGGGGACGACGGCGAAGCTCTGCAAGCGCCCGGCTGCACCAAACCCGGCAACTGCCGCCTGTCCCTCTGCGGCGACAAGCGCGGTCAGGACCGAGAGGCCAATGGGATTGATCGAATTGGAAAAGGCGGCGGGGCCGGCGACACGCATGATCGCGCCCAGCGGTTCTGCGATCTTGCCTTGCAGGCAAATGGCCGGGTTCAGCGGGATCGGCGTGCCCTTGATCAGCCAAATGCCGAAACCGATACCGCAGGCCCAACCGATCAGCGTGGCATAGGCCGCGCCAACGATCCCAAGCCCCTCGAACCCGAAAGCGCCGGTGATCAGGATCGGGTCAAGTATCCAGTTCACCGCCGCATAGCAGACCGAGATATAGCTTGTACGCCGCGCTTCGCCCTGGCCGCGCAGCGTGCCGTTGATCCCCATGATCGCCATCATCAGCGGAAAGCCCAGCGCGAAGGGTTGCATATAGGTGCGGATGAAGGGGAGCGTTTCGGCATCGGCATTCATCAGCGCAAACAGCGGATCGAGCAGGGCGAACAGGGCGAGCCCCATCGCCACGCCCAGCACCACTGCGAACACCATGCCGAGATTGGCACGCCGCGCAGCGCGCCCGAGATCGCCTTCGCCCAGGGCGCGCGCGACCACCGAATTGATGCCCACCATCACGCCCACCCCCATGCTGGTGATGGCGACGCTGATCGGGAAGATGAAGGAAATCGCTGCAAGCTGTGTCGCGCCGAGCTGGCCGATGAAATAGGCATCGACCAGGCCGATCGACATGATCGCGGCGACGCCGATGATCATCGGCAGGGTCTGGGTCACGAGGTGTCCGCGAATGCTTCCGCGCGTCAGTTTGGCTGCATCGCTCATCGCCTGTCGCGGTAGCGCGCGCAGGCACGCTTGCCTAGCGTCCCGTCGACATGCGATAGGATAGGGCCGATCAACGCCCATTTCAGCGAGTGCAGCCACCGCCCATGCCAAGGATGACCGTCAACGGCCGCCCGGTCGAATACCTGATGGATCCCGATACGCCCCTGCTCTGGGCCTTGCGCGATGCGTCCAACCTCACCGGCACGAAATATGGCTGCGGCGTGGGCGATTGCGGGGCGTGCATGGTGCATGTCGACGGGGAGGCGCTGCGCAGCTGCCTTATCACCATCGCCGAAGCGGAAGGACGCTTCATCACCACCATTGAGGACCTGAGCCGCGACCGCTCGCATCCGGTCCAGCAGGCGCTGGTTGCGCAGCAGGCGATCCAGTGCGGTTTCTGCACGCCGGGAATTGCGATGGCGGCATCGGCACTGCTGGCGCGCAATGCCGCTCCGACCGAGGAAGAGATCAGGGAGGCGATTCCCAACCTGTGCCGCTGCGGCGTCTATCCGCGGCTGGTCCGCGCGATCCAGCGCGCCAGCCGCGTCGCGCGGCGGCAGGAAACGATCAGCGCCGCACCGGCGCCGGGGATCCGGCTGGAGGACGCGGCGCAGGCTGTTCCTGCGCTCACGCCACCCGCCGACAGCGGCGAACCGGGCGACTGATTACATCGCCATCCGCACGCCGAACCGGACGCTGAAAGGCTCGGCCGGCTGGATGTTGTTGTCGCCATGCGCACTGGGGTAATAGTCCTCGTCGAACAGGTTCTCGATGTTCAGCTGCAGGCTGACATTCTCGTTCAACGTGTAATAGGCGGCAGTATCGACCCGCCAGTAGCTCGGCAGCACAACCTGGTTGGAGAAGCTGGCGAACTGCTTACCCTGATGGATCACACCCAGGCCGAGGCCGAATTTTTCGGTCAGGTCGAAGCGGTTCCATGCAGTAATCTGGTGCTTGGGCAGCTGCTGAAGGCGCTGGCCCGCCGTCCCGAAGGTGGAGGTGCTGCGCAGCTTCCCGTCGAGATAGGTGTAACCGATATTCGCTTTCCAGAAATCGGTGACTTCGCCCACCGCCGAAATCTCGAAACCTTCAACCCGGCTCTCGCCGGTCAGCACGGTGTCGACGCCGGTGGTGTCGCGCGTCTTGGTACGCTCCAGCCGGAACACGGCCGCGCTCAGCAGGACGCTGTCGAGCGGCGCCCATTTCGCGCCGATTTCGTAATTGGTGAAACGTTCCGGTTCCAGCGCGGCATTTTCCTGCGACAGGATGAAGAACTGGTCGCCCGCCTGCGGCAGGAAGCTCTGGGCATAGCTGGCATAGAAGGACAGCCGCTCATTCGGCTTCACGATCAGGCCGAGGCGCGGGCTGACCTGTTCGTCCACCCGTGCGCCGGGCTTGTTGCCCAGCACGTCGAGGGTCTTGAGGTCGAACCGGTCGTAACGCAGGCCCGCCACCAGCTCGATATGATCGCCAATGCCGAGCTGTTCCTGGAGATAGACCGACAGGACTTCCAGCTCGCTGTCACGCACACGCCCGACGGGCGCGAAGGTGTAGGCGGGGATGGTGATGGTGCGTGCCAGCGGGGTGTCATTACCGCCTGTGAAGGTCACATTGCGGCGCGTGTTGAGCGAATCCTGCCAGCTTGCTTCCACACCGAACAGCAGGGTGGAATCGAACCCGTCGCCGCCGGTCTGCCACACGAGGTTGGCCTGCCCGATCAGGTTTTCGCGGGTCTGCGCGTCTTCGTATCCGCCCAGGGTCACATCCGTGCCATCGGTCCCGCTGGGGACGATGTTGGCGTAGATCTTGTCGTAATCGGCATATTGCACCGATGCGTTGAACGACAGGTCGGAGCTGAATTCATGCTCCAGCCGCGCGCGTCCGATATGCACCTTGGCGCGGCTTCCATTGAGGTCGGGGTCGCCGAAGAAAGTCTTGTCATAGCCGCGCAACGGGCCGCCATTGAGCGAGGGCACGCCGCGATCGGTGACGCGCCGGTCATCGTCAAAGGTGTAGCTGGCGATCAGCGTGGTGCGCTCCCCCAGCTGCGCCGTGACCGTGGGCGAAACGCCGATGAAGCGGCCTTCGTAGAAATCGCGGTGGCTGTCGAATTCCTCGTAAGTCGCGTTGAGCCGCACGGCGAACGTATCGGACACGGTCACGCCCGCATCGCCCAGCAAGGCAAATGCACCGAAGCTGTCGACCGACAGGTCGGCCACCACAGCATCGCGGCCGATTTCGGCGCGCTTCATCACCCGGTTGACCGCGCCGCCGCCTGCGCCGCGGCCAAAGATCAGCGCATTCGCGCCTTTCAGCACCTCAACGCGTTCGACATTGTAGAGCGAGCGGTAGTACTGGGCATCGTCGCGCAGGCCATCGATGTAGAAATCGGCGCTGCTTTCCTGGCCGCGAATGAACACTTCGTCGCGGTGGCCTTCGCCCGTTTCCATGCTGACACCGGGGATGTAACGCAGCGCTTCGCCCAGCTGGCGGACGGACTGATCCTCGAGTTGGTCGGAGGTGATGAAGCTGACGCCTTGCGGCACATCGATCAGCGGCGTGGGCGTCTTGGTCGCGGTCGAACCGTCATCCGTGCCATATCCGTCCCGCTCGCCCGTCACAACGATTTCGGGCGGCAGGTAATCGCGCTGCGGCTGGCCATCCGCGCCGGCATCGGCGGCTGCGGGAGCAGCAAAAGCTGCGGTGGCGAGGAGGAGGGTGCGGGTTGCGATACGCGACATCTGGGCGGGCCTTTTTGCGAACGATTCTGATTTGCAGGGGCCTCTATTGCGAGCAATTCGCATTCGCAACCACCAATGTGTCGCTCGGAGAAAGTTTTTTCGCGCCGTGGGTTTTGTGGCCCGCAGCTGCGGCCTAGATGTGGGTGGACATCTGTTAGGAGAGACCCATGAAAGCGACCATCTGGCACAACCCCAAATGCGGCACTTCGCGCAAGACGCTGGCGATCCTCGAAGAGCGCGACGGCGTCGAGGTCGAGGTCATCGAATACCTCAAGAACCCGCCCAGCCGGGACAAACTCGCCCAACTTTTCAGCGATGCAGGGATGACGCCGAATGACGGGCTGCGCCTGCGCGGCACGGATGCGGAGGAGCGCGGCCTGCCGGATGCCGATGCGGAAGCGGTGCTCGATGCGATGGCCGCCGATCCGGCGCTCATCAATCGCCCGCTGGTCGAAACCGACAAGGGTGTGCGCCTGTGCCGCCCGCAGGAACGGGTCGAGGAAATCCTTTAAACCTTTCGCTCCTCGGGGGCTGTCGCTTCTCTGGCAGGCCTAGCGCGCGGGCTTGCGCTCGCGCGTCAGGTCGGCATCGGCCTGAAGCGTGCGCCAGCCCACGGCGAAGACAGCGATGCAGATCGCCAGGATCAGCCCGAAGCCCAGCCAGTCATCGACATTGTAAAGGAACACGCCGAGCGCGGGCGCATAGACGTAGCTTGCCCCGGCGACCGATGCGACGATGCCGGACGCCTGCCCCTGTTCCGCGCGGGTCACCGCCAGCGAGGTTCCCGAGGTGGTTCCGGGGCGGAACAGCCCGAAGCCGAGTGAGGCGATGGCATAGCCGAGTGCAATGCTGTGCAGATCCTGCGCCGCGCCCAGTATCGCCACGCCCAACCCGGCCACGGCAATGCCCCACAAGGTCGCCGCACGCGGCCCCAGATTGAGGCGGGGGATGATGCCCCACTGCGCCAGCAGCGTGGCAAGCGCGCCTGCCATGAGCACCAGGCCGACCGGCCCTGCGCCTTCCATCGGAGTTTCGCGCAGGCCCAGCCGGTCGAGCACGAGAAAGCCGGACACACCGAGCACCATGGCCTGCGCATGGCCGCCCAGCAGGCCCGCGATCACCCACGGGCGCAGGCGCGGTTCGAACCATCGCAGGCGCGCAGGCTCGCCGTCTTGTGCCATGTCGCCCTCATCATGGTCTTCGTCCTCGGCGTCCTGCGCCGCCCGCTCGCGCTCGCTATCGGCGGCCGTGGTGGGCGACCCGCTCGAATAGGGTTCGTTATAGGCGGCGCCGCGGGCGGGATATTGCGGTTCGTCATTGGGCAGGCGCATTCTGAGAATGGCAAGCGCGACAGCACCGATGATCGCAAAGACGATGAAAGGCCCGGTGAGGCCAAGCCCGGGTATCACCATCAGCGGGGCAAGGGCAGGGCCGATCACAGTGCCAAGGCCGAAACTCGATGCGATCAGTGAGAGCGCCTGGGTCCGCTCGGCTCTCGGGGTGCGGCTGGCGACATAGGCCTGCACGGCAGGCGGGGCGGCGCTGCCAAAGCCGCCATAAAGGCTGCGCGCAGCGGCGAAGAACAGCAGGGTCCAGAAGGCGGGCAGCAATCCGGCAAGCCCGATCCACAGCACCGATCCGCACAGTGCCATGGAGACCACGAAACCGGTCAGCCCCACCGCCATCATCGCCTTGCGTCCGCGCCGGTCGGAACGCCGCGCCCAGATCGGTGCGCAGATCACCCACAGCAGCGCCGACCAGGTATAGGCGATGCTGATCCACACATCGTCGACCTGCAATGCCGTGCCGATCGATGGCATGACCGATTGCATCGCGGTGTTTCCTGCGGCGGTGACCAGCATCACTGTGAACAGCAGCGCCATGCGGCCGCGCGGTATGGTGCGGGGCAGGGCGGGCCTTGCCGGGCCTGTTACGGCGTGCGTCTGATTGCGTTCGGCCATTGTTCAACCGGCTAGAACCGCGTTGCACAGCTTGCAATGAAGAAAGCCTGCTGCCAGACGAAGGGCCGCAACAAACGGTCGCGAGAGGGCAATTCAGTGTCGAATCAATCGGGCGCAGGCGCTTTGGAGCGCACTACGCTGAAACAGCGTGCGGAACGGTTGTTCGGCCAGTGGGGCGTGTTCTTCAAGGGTTTCGTGAAAGAACCGCGGATGGTCGGCTCGATCATTCCCAGCTCGCGCTTCACGGTCGAAAAGATGCTCGCGCCCGTCGATTGGTCGCGCTGCAAGCTGTTCGTCGAATATGGGCCGGGCGTGGGGACGTTCTGCCTTCCGGTGCTGGACCGCCTGCCGCGCGATGGCACGCTGATCGTGATCGACACGAACCCGCTCTATATCGACTTCCTCAAACGCACGATCCCCGACAGCCGGTTCAAGCCGGTGCTTGGCTCTGCTGCCGATGTGGAGGAGATCGTCGCCGCGCATGGCTTCGACCATGCCGATTATGTCCTCTCGGGCCTGCCGTTCTCGACCCTGCCCGACGGCATCGGCCCAGCCATCGCCGCAGCCACGCACCGCGTCCTGCGCCCCGGCGGCGGTTTTCTGGTGTACCAGTTCAGCGCCAGGGCACGCGATTTCATGGCGCGGCATTTCAATCGGATCGACAGCGGGTTCGAACCGCTCAACATCCTGCCGTGCAAACTGTTCTGGGGCTGGAAAGACGACACCTAAGCGTGGTCTTTACCGATACGCCCCGGTTCAATCCGCGCCGGAGCGGGGGACACCCGCAGGTGTCACGGTCGAAGTAAGCTGCGCATGGACCGATGCCAGCACGGCATAGGCGAACATGGCGAACACTGCGTTGATGATGCTCGACACGATCGCCGTGCCGATCAGGGCGAAGCTTTCCCCGAACATCGCGAAGATCAGCCCGACCACCAGCGTCACGATGGTCGACACCACCAGGAATGCGACGATCAGCAGCAGGTAGAACGCGAACAGGCGCACGCTGTTGCCCTTGGTGATACGCCACGAGCGAGCCAGAGCGGCCAGCGGATTGGCCGTCCGTTCGATGGCGATTACCGGCGATGACAGCGACAGCTTGACGAGGATGTAGATGGCAATCGGGATGGCGAGGATGACCAGCAGGCCCGCCACCACCGCGCCGGCGACCGCTCCGATGGCAGCCGCCACGAGGAAAGGTGTGACAATGGAGAAGGCGGTGAGAAATTGTGCCGCGAACTGGCTGGGGATCATGGCGATCCCGCGGCTGATCGCATCGCTTACCGTCGGGCGGCGCGGATCGCCCAGTACTGTCAGAACCGAAATCGTCCCTGCCGCCTGGATCAGCGCCAGCAGCAGGATGGCCCACCACGCCTCGCCGTAAAATGCCATCAGCGCGGCATAGGCGTCGTCCATGTCCATTTGCCCTTCTGCGCCAGGCTGCGGGGCAAAGCCTGCTTCGGGCATGAACAGGGCGAAAGCGAGATAGGGCGCGAAAAAGAACACGCCCGTCAGCACGATCAGCACTTCGCGGTTTTTCGCGATCATGGCGACCGCCTGGTCCCATGCGGTTGTCAGGTTCAGTTTCACGCCCTCATCCCTTCGATATCGATTACCCTCTTGATAAGCGTGCTGAGGCTCGCCACGCAATCTGTGATGAACACGCCGCCCACCGATTCCATCGAGATCAGACGCGACACAGCGCAGGTGCCCTATCGCGAGGCGCTGGCCTATATGGACGAACGCAACCGCGCGATCGCGGCGGGTGAGGCGCGCGAACTGATCTGGCTGCTGGAACATCCGCCGGTCTACACCGCCGGGACCAGCGCTGACGGGGCCGAACTGCTCGATCCGCGCTTCGAGGTTGTCGAGGCGGGCCGGGGCGGACGCTACACCTATCATGGCCCCGGGCAGCGGGTGGGCTATACCCTGCTGAACCTCGCCGCGCGTGGGCGCGATGTGCGCTGTTTTGTCCATTCTGTGGAAGGCTGGGTGATTGCTGCGCTTGGCGATATCGGCGTGGAGGCGCGCCGGGCAGAAGGCCGCATCGGCATCTGGTGCGATGGGCCCGATGGACGCGAGGCGAAGATCGGCGCAATCGGTGTGCGCGTGCGCCGCTGGGTCACGATGCACGGGTTTTCGGTCAATATCGCGCCCGACCTTTCGCATTTCACTGGCATCGTGCCATGCGGGATAGACGAATTCGGCGTCACCAGCCTCGCCGATCTCGGCATCGCGCTTGCGCCGGAGGCGTTCGATGAGGCATTGCTGGCGCGCAAAGAGGATTTCCTCGCCAGTCTGGATGGATCAAAATGCGCGTTACCCTGACACTTCGCACGATTATGGTCGCGGGGGCGGCATGCCTTGCCGTGGCATGCAGCGAAGACGTGCCGCAGGAAACCGGGGACGATGCCGCCCGCACGGCGGAGGGTGAAGTTCTGGGCGGATCGATCAGCGACGACATGCTGCCGCTCGACCAGGTCACCTCGCAATCGCCCCCGCTGCGCGGCCAAGGCACGTCTAGCGCGAGCACCGGCGGCACTGGCGAAACGGACGCTGCCGTCGAGGCCGGCGAAGCGGACGCTGCGCCGGAACCGGCCACCCCTGAACCGGGGCCGGAACCGGCGACAGACGAAGGCTGACCGTCAGGCCGCCGCGTCGGCCTCTTCCAGCGTCGGATAATCGATGTAGCCTTTCGGGCCTGGGAAATACCAGGTCACCGGCGCGCCCACATTGGGAGCGATCGGTGCGCCCTTGCGGAAGCGCTCGGGCAGGTCGGGGTTGGAGATGAAATCGCGGCCCCAGGTCACCGCATCGCAGCGCCCGGCCTCGATATCCGCAACGGCTTCTTCGACGGTGTAATCGCTATTGAGAATCAGCGGCCCGGTGAAGATTTCGCGGATCATCGGGCTTTGCTTGGGAACATCGGTGCTGCCGAATGTACCATCGGGGCCCGGTTCGCGCAGTTCGAGGAAGGCGATGCCGTGCTTTTCGGCCACCCGTGCTGCCGCGCCGAAGGTTTCCGCCGGATCGGGATCGTCGCAGCCTTGTGTTTCGCCATTGGGCGACAGGCGCAGCGCAACCCGGTCAGCACCCCAGACATCGACCAGCGCCGTCAGCACCTCATCGAGGAAGCGGGCGCGGTTTTCGGCCGAACCGCCATAGCGGTCTTCGCGCTTGTTGGTGCTCTGGCGCAGGAACTGGTCGACAAGATAGCCATTCGCGCCGTGCAGCTGGACACCGTCGAAACCGGCCTTCTTCGCGTTTTCTGCGGCGTGGCGATAATCGGCAACGACGCGTGCGATTTCATCGGTTTCGAGCGCGCGCGCCTGGGGATAGGGCTTGCGTCCTTCAGGCGTGTGGGCGTGGTCGGGCGCGGTGGTGGCGCTGGCCGAAACCGGCGCTTCGCCGCCCAAGAAATCGGAGTGGACGAGGCGTCCCATATGCCACATCTGCAGGACGATCTTGCCGCCTTCTTCGTGTACGGCATCGGTGACCTTGCGCCAGCCTGCGACCTGTTCGTCGCTCCAGATGCCCGGTGCACTGGGCCAGCCGAGGCCTTCCACGCTGATGCCGGTCGCTTCGGAGATAATCAGCCCGGCGCTGGCGCGCTGGCGGTAATAGGTCACCATGAGATCGTTCGGCACAAAGCCGGGAACATCGGCGCGCCCACGGGTCAGAGGGGCCATCATCACGCGGTTCTTGGCTTCCAGGGCGCCCATGGTGAGCGGTTCGAACAGAATATCGTGCATTTTGCAGATGCCTTTTATGACTGGCTGTTTTGTAGGCTGGAGCTAGGGAGGGTGGGTGAACGAGACAACCAGTGCCACTGATAGTTCTGCTACCGAGCTTGGAAGCATCTGGCGTTTTGCCGCGCTGATGGGCGGCAATGCTGCGCTCGCTTTCGGGCCATGGCTTGTGCGGATGGTCGACACCGGACCGGTGAGTGCGGGGTTCTGGCGGTTGCTTTTGCCGTTGCCGCTCTTCGCCCTGCTGGCATGGCGCGAACGGAGCGATGCGCCCTTCGACCGGCGGCTGGCGCTGCTGGTGATGATGGGCGGGGTGTTCTTCGCGTTCGACCTGGCCAGCTGGCATATCGGGATCGAGCTGACACGGCTCGCCAATGCGACGCTGTTCGGTAATTCGGGCAGCCTGATCCTGATGGTTTGGGGACTTGTCGCGGCCCGGGCCATGCCACGCAGGGCCGAAACAATGGCGGTTGTTGCCGCTTGTTGCGGTGCGGCGATCCTGATGGGGCGCAGCCTCGAAATCAGCACCGAAACCCTTGCAGGGGACCTGTTCTGCCTGCTCGCGGGGTTATTCTACGCATTCTATCTTCTGCCTGCGCAAAGGGCGCGTGTGGCGCTCGGCCAATGGACTGTTCTGGCGCTGGCCTGCGTTGCGGGCGCGCCGGTGATGCTGGCCATCGCGCTGGCAATGGGCGAGCCGGTCCTGCCGGGCGCTGCGGGGTGGACGCCGGTGGTCCTGCTGGCCATCAGCAGCCAGGTGATCGGGCAGGGGTTATTGGTGTTTGCGCTGCGCCATTTTCCGCCGCTGGTGATCGGGCTGGGGCTGCTCACCCAACCGGCGATTGCCGCAGCTATTGGCTGGCAGGTATTCGGGGAGCTGCTGGTCCCGCTGGACTTTCTTGGCATGGCATTGGTCGGCGGTGCGCTGGTGCTGGCGCGTGGCGCACGGCCCAAAGTTCGCTGAACCGCCTCAGGCGGCCATCTTGCGCCGGAAAACAGCTGCGCGCGCCTCCACTTCCGCCAGTTCGGGGCCACAAAGGTGCTCACCGGCCTGCTCGACGAGCTTCTCGCCTTCCTGTACCAGCACGGCGCGGCGGCTTTCATCGTCCAGCGTCGTCGCCGCATCGCACAGCGCGTCGAGTGCGATGACCGCTGCAATCCGGTTGGTGGCCAGGCCGCCGCGTGCCGCGCCGAAGCCGCGCGCGACGAAATGGTGATAATCGTCCTCCAGCAGGATGAGGTGCTGCTCCTCCCCGTTCCCGGCATAGGACCGCGCGAGATTGCGCCGCCCCAGCTCGGCCGTCGCCGCGCCGAGCCAGTGGAGCGCGGTGACCGCAGTGAAGGGGTCGTTGATGCCGGGTGACAGCGCCCGCAGCGCGATCTCTACGAGCTCGTCGATCAGGAACTGCATGTCCTGGCTGGGTGTGCGCATGCTGCCGAGCGTAAAGCAGGCGCGCACTTCCTTGTCGGGCAGCTCCTGATCGAGGTCGAGATCGGCCCAATAGGCGATGGTGACGCTCGGGTGCAGGAAATCGCCGGTGCGCTTGGCCAGCTTGAGCTTGCCATTGTGCTTCCTCGCAAGGTGCTCCAGCCGGGCGAAATCGATCAGCTGGATATACCCGGTGTCCTTGGCCAGAATCGGTTCGCCTTCGGGCGCGGTCCCGGCGCGCTCGCCATCATTGGGTTCTGGATAGCGTTCCTCGATTTCTTCCAGCAAGCGGTCGCCGATCCCGCGCAGCACCGAATTGACGCGGATCGATGCAGGGATGTGATTGAGGAAATAGACCAGCACCGCGATCGACAGGCCCATCAGGCCGAAAGCCACCAGCAGCGACAGCTGCGGCACGAAGCCGGGCAGGATGGACGATGCCGCATCGGCGGCATTGCTGGGCGCTTCGTCCTCCCCGCGCACGGTGCGCAGCACGGTGATGGCATAAACGAACGTGCCGATGAACGTCGCTAGGCTGAACTGGTTGCCCCGGTCTTCCATGAAATTGGTGAGCAGGCGCGGGCCGTAATTCCCGCTGGCATAGGCAACTGCGGCGATGGTGATCGAAAACACCGTGGAGGCGACGCCGATCATGGTTCCGGCGATCACGGTGAGCATGTTGCTCGCCCCGTCGGGCCGTGCCGGTTGCAGCCAGGAATAATCGCTCAGGAAAGACGACCAGCCCGACCGGTCGAGCCAGATGGTGAACAGCGCCAGTGCCAGCGCCAGCAGCGAGAACACCGCGGGCAAGAACCAGTAGCTGGCATTCATGTCGCGCCAGATCTTGCGCAGTCGGTTCAGCATTTTTGCGCGCTCCTGCATTCTCGCACCCGTGCCAGTGCGGCGGCGATATCGTCCTTGTCCATGCCGAGCTGGGCACGGCCTTGTGCATGGTCGCAAAGCTCGCAGGCGAGCCGTTCGAGATGGGCCATGAACGTCGGCGGGCAATCATCGGCCAACAGCGTTATCAGCCGCGCGTAATTGTCGATCATGCGGATCGAGACAGACGGGTAATCGCAGGCGGCCTGCCGGAACGCGTTGAGCGGTTCGTCGAACAGGCCGCGAAAATCCTGGCCCGGCAATTCGAAACGCGGTGCGGGTGCATAAATGGCGACTTCGCCATCCTCCACCCAGGTTTCGGCATGGCCGAAGATCGCCTCGGCAATCTGATCGGCGCAGGCGATGGCGGTGTAGAAATCGTTGATCCCCGGTGACAGCGCACGTGCGGCGACCTCTACCAGCAGGCGGACCTGGAACACGGTCGATTCCACGCCCGAGCGATAATCGCCGATGGCGATGGCACGCACGAGCTTATCATCGTCGGGCGGAGGGTTTTCGAACCGGATCAGCGGCTCGCCCTTGAGCACATGCTGGCCGGGCGCAGCGCAGAACCGGACATGGCCTTCGTGCATGGCCAGACGCTTGCGGATCGCCTCGAGATCGAGACCTTCGATGTATCCTTCGCGCGGGGCCGACAGTGTCCCGGCCCACGGGCCTCGATGGGGCGTTCCCCCGCGCACTGGAATCGCGATGGCCGAGCCTTCCGTGCCAAGGTGGGATATCGACCGGTCGACGAACATGGTGCGCCCAAGGTCGTGGATGGCCACGCCCAGCATGGCGATATTGACCAATTGCAGGCCGAACACGGCGAGCAATGCGAAATGGGGCAGATCGCGCACCTGCGCTTCCGGATCGAGCCGCGCGAGCACGATGACGGAAAAAACCAACGTAAAGGTCAGCCCTGCCATCGACAGGCGGACCAGCCCCTTGTCGAGCCAGCGATCGACCAGTCGAACACCGAGATTTCCGGTCGCCAGCGTCAGGACAATGAGCGTGACCGACCAGTACAGCGTGAGGAACGCCGCATTGAGGCTGACCACGGCAATGGCCAGATCCTGCGCGGTGTCCGATGCGACCAGCAGGTTGAGGCCGTTATCGTATATCCACCGCCCCAGCGAGGTGCGGTCGGCCCAGATCACCAGCCCGGCGATGACCGGCGCAGCCAGGATCGCCACCAGCGGCAGCGACCAGTAATTGGCCACCAGCCGGTGGATCAGCCATGCGGTCAGCCCTTTAAGCGGTCCCTTGGCGGCCAAGTCGCATTATCCCCCTGTTTGTTGGCGCCCTGTTTATTGGCGCAAAGGGGGATAACGCAGGGCGCGCCAATCAGTGCCTCAAACCTTGCCCAGATCGCCTTGGCCGATTGTGCCGCTGGCCATTTCCAGCATCCGGTCCAGGCTCTGTTTCGCCTGGATGCGCAGCCCTTCCTCGATCTCGATCCGCGGTTCCAGATCGCGCAAACAGGTGTAGAGCTTCTCCATCGTGTTGAGCGCCATGTAGGGGCAGATATTGCACGAACAGTTCCCATCCGCGCCCGGTGCGCCGATAAAATTCTTGGTCGGAAGCGCCTTTTCCATCTGGTGGATGATGTGCGGCTCGGTCGCAACGATCAGCGTGTCGCCTTCGAAAGTTTCGGCAAATTGCAGGATGCCGCTGGTCGATCCGACATAATCGGCATGATCGACGATGGTCGGCGGGCATTCGGGGTGCGCGGCGATGGGGGCGTCCGGATGCTGTTGCTTCAACTTGAGCAGTTCGGTTTCGCTGAAGGCTTCGTGCACGATGCAAACGCCCGGCCAGAGCAGCATTTCGCGGTCGAACTTGCGCGACAGATAGCCGCCCAGATGCCGGTCGGGGCCGAAGATGATCTTCTGGTCCTTCGGGATTTGCTGGAGGATGGTTTCCGCGCTGGAGCTGGTGACGATCACATCGGACAGCGCCTTCACCTCGGTCGAGCAATTGATATAGGTCAGCGCGATGTGATCGGGGTGCTTCTCGCGGAAGGCCTTGAATTTTTCCGGCGGGCAGCTGTCTTCCAGGCTGCACCCGGCATCCATGTCGGGCAGGACGACGATCTTTTCAGGGCTCAGGATCTTGGCCGTGTCGGCCATGAACTTGACCCCGCAAAAGGCGATCACATCGGCATCGGTTTCCGCCGCCATCTGCGAAAGCTGGAGGGAATCGCCTACGAAATCGGCGAGGTCCTGAATGTCCGGCTTCTGGTAGTAATGCGCCAGGATTACCGCATTGCGCTCTTTACGCAGGCGGTTAATTTCGGCGAGCAGGTCTTCGCCTGCGGGAATGTGGGTCTGGGCGGTCATGTGTCTGTCCCGTCTTGTGCGTGTTGCGGCGCTTATAGAGGGAACGGTGCGCAGCGCGAGGGAGTTCCGCTTCTACATCGCAAATCCCGGCGGCAGGAAGGCTTCCATCGGCCGCTCCGCCCCCGGCGTGCCGTCCACCACCGCCTTTGTTACGCGGTAGCCTATGGGCGAATAGGCGAGCAGCATCGAGGCGGCGAACACCGCGACGTAGATGCCAAGGCCCCATTTGTAGGCAGGGTGCACCACGCCATCGCGCCGCTTGTCTGCGATCATGCCGATGACGGGAAACAGGAATGTCACGATCTGCGTGATCGTCCAGGCATAGGGGATCATCAGCGGCATGGGCAGCAGGCGGCCCAGGCCCGGCCCCAGCAGCACCGCCATCGACACCAGCATCAAGCGGCGATGCCAGCCGGTATACCGGCGTCGCATCAGCGCCCACCACGCCAGCCCGCCGAAACACCACAGCACGGCCAGGTTGCTGATGAGAAATTCGCTCTTGTTGAAGAAGAACGGTCCGCCCGTTCGCCGGGCGACGACCACCATCACCATCGTGCCGGAAAAGACCATCGCCGGAACCCAGATATAGGTCAGCTTGCCGAGCCGCACATGGAGGCTGCGCGCGCCCGCCCCGATCGAGAGATGTTGGGCAAGGTAGATGCCGACCCAGCCCATGAAGATCGCGGCATGGACATGATAGGCCAGTGGCACGTCGAAGCTGGAACGGCCCATGGCAAGGTTCACGGTAAAACCAGCGACGATGATGAACGCCATGATGCACGCCATCACGGTATAGAAACGCGTTCCGCCCGCGACCGGCACGCCATCCGGTTTGGTTGTGGCAGTCACGGCCCTCTCCCCCCGTTATGCGCCCCGCGCCGATCTTAGCGTGACGGAGGGGAAGGGCAAGGATCAGCCGCCGCGCTCTTCTCCATCGAAGCGCACCTGCACCTTCACATCGCCATAGCCAGCGACTTGCAGGGGTATGGCGAGGTTCTGGCGTACGGCATCCTTGGCCGCCTGCCGCGCCAGCGCGAGCACTTCTGGGTTCTTGGCGAAGGCGGCGGCCTTGCGTTCGGCCTGAAGCGAATTGTTTCGATTGAGTTCGCGCGAAGCATTGCGCGTTACCCACACGCCCTCGGTGAAGGTCTTGGACTGCGCCTCGTCGAGGTTGGGCTTGGAAATCTTGAGTGGCGGCAGCGTCACATCCAGCGTTTCGCTCTCCCCGTCCCACACCAGCCGGTCGCGCCCGACCGAGGACAGGTCGACCCGGTATTCGATATGCGCCGGGATGATCGATGCTTGCCGCGTTTCGGCAACGTCGATGGGCCCGATAGAGGTGGTGTTGGTGCTTTCGGCCACCACTTCGAAGCGGCTGGAAAAGACAGTCAGCGAGTTTTGCTTTTCAAAGGCCAGCATGGCGCTGCCAACTGGATCGCCTTCTTCCTGATAGATGAACGCACGCCAGCCGAGCCATGCGACCGCGGCGAGCAGCAAGATGACGATCAGCCACGGGACCGCCTGAACACGGGCAAGCGGCTTGGCCCGATCAACTTCGGGGGCCCGATCAACTTCGGGAGTGAGAGTGCCCGTGTCGGATCGCGTATCTTTCAGGTTTTTTGCCATACATCGCCAGAACGCTGGACAAGGCCGCGCCGTTCCAGATCGAGCAGATGTGCGGTCACCGACATTTCCGCAGCCTTGGTCAGGCGCGGGTCCAGCCCCTTGTACATCTTGGGCACGAGGGCGCTCGCCGTGCTGGCTTCTTCACCCAGCAATCGCTGAATCTGATTTTCGCGCTGACGGCGATGGCCGATCATCCCGCGCACCATCTGGCGCGGCTTTTCTATCGGTTCGCCATGGGCGGGGTAATAGATGCGGTCTTCCCGCCCGTGGAGTTTCTCCAGGCTGGCCATGTAATCTGCCATGTCCCCGTCGGGCGGCACGACGACACTGGTGGACCAGCCCATCACGTGATCCCCGCTGAACAGCGCGCCGCTTTCTTCCAGCGCAAAACATAGGTGGTTGGAGACATGGCCCGGCGTTGCCACAGCGGTCAGGGTCCAGCCGGGGCCGGTCATCTGTTCGCCATCGGCCATCACCCGGTCGGGGCTGTAGGTGGTGTCGAAGGATTCGTCCGAACGCGGCAGATCGCTGTCGATAACCAGCGGTGCACAACCGACGATGGGCGCGCCCGTCCGGCGGGCGAGCGGGGCCGCGCCGGGTGAATGGTCGCGGTGGGTATGGGTGCACATGATCGCGCAGACATGTTCGCCGCCGATGGCCTCGTCGATGGCGAGAAGATGCGCCGGATCGTCCGGGCCGGGATCGATCACCGCGCAGCCGCCGCCATCCTCCCCGCCCAGCCCCACGATATAAGTCTGCGTGCCGGTATAGGTAAAAGGCGACGGATTGGGCGCGAGCACCCGGCGTACAAGCGGTTCGAGCTGGACGACCTTGCCGGTCGGCCAGGGTTTGGGGGGAAGGCCAGCCATGGAGGAACCCTAGCCACACCTGACGCGCCAAGTCGAGGCGGATTGGCGTATCTTGCCTCTCGACTTTACTAGGGCACAGCGGCAGTAAACCCGGCATGGGAGAAACACTTCTGGTCCTTGACGAGGGCACGACATCCACGCGCGCAATGATTGTCGATGCCACCGGCGCGATGCTGCATGTGGCACAGGCCGCGCTCGAACAGCATTATCTGCGCCCCGGCTGGGTGGAACACGATGCGGGCGAAATTTGGGAAAAGACGCTCGCCTGCGCGCGCGAAGTGGTGGATGCGGCGGGCGGGGCCGGCGCCATCGCCGCCATCGGCATCACCAACCAGCGCGAAACCGTGGTCGCGTGGGACAAGGCGCGCGGCGAGCCGCTGGCCCGCGCAATCGTGTGGCAGGACCGGCGCACAGCCGATTTCTGCACCACGCTGCGCGATGCGGGGCATGAGGATGCGGTGCAGCGGCAGACCGGCCTGCTGCTCGATCCCTATTTCTCCGGCACGAAGATGCGCTGGCTGCTCGACAATGACGATGCGGTGCGCGGCGCTGCGGAGGCGGGGACGCTGGCCTTCGGGACGGTCGAAAGCTGGCTCGCCTTCAAACTGTCGGGCGGGGCGCATGTCAGCGATGCCAGCAATGCCAGCCGCACCTTGTTGATGGGGCTGGAGGGCGCGCAGTTCGATGCCGGTCTGTGCGACATCTTCGGTGTTCCGCAGGACAGCCTGCCAAGGATCGTCGATACGCATGGCGAGCTGGCGATGTGCGATGCCGAATGGTTCGGGCGCGAAATTCCGATTTGCGGCATGATCGGGGACCAGCAATCGGCCACGGTCGGTCAGGGCTGCCTGTCACCGGGTGAGACCAAAGGCACATACGGCACGGGCGCTTTTGTGCTGACCAATCAAGGCGACACGCCGCCGGCCTCGAACAACCGCCTGCTCGGCACGGTGCTGACGCAGGCACGGGGCAGGCGCCGCTACGCGCTGGAAGGGTCGGTCTTCGTCGCAGGCAGCCTGATCCAGTATCTGCGCGATACTCTGGGGCTGATTTCGAGCGCTGCTGAAACCGAAGAGCTTGCGCGCTCCATCGAGGATAGCGGCGAGGTGGTCCTCGTGCCTGCCCTGTCGGGGCTGGGCGCTCCGCACTGGAACCCGGATGCGCGCGGGGTGATTGCCGGGCTGACCTTTGCCAGTGGCCGCGCGCAGATCGCGCGCGCCGCGCTGGAGGCGATGGCCCACCAGACATACGATCTGGCCACTGCCTTTGCAGCGGACGGGCGGGCATGGTCGGCGCTGAGGATCGATGGCGGGATGAGCGCCAATGACTGGATGGCGCAGGATCTCGCCGATTTCCTCAACGTGACGGTCGAGCGGCCCGATTTCGTCGAAACCACCGCGCTGGGCGCAGCGATGTGCGCGGCGGTGGGGGCTGGCCTTCATGCCTCACTGCATGACGCGGCTGCCGCCATGCGCGGGGGGACGCGGCGATTTGCACCGGGAATGGACGCTTCGGTGCGCGAGGAACGGCTGAAACGCTGGCGCAAGGCGCTCAGCGCAGTGTGATCTCCTCAGCCGCCCGCGGCAAAGGCGCTGGCGACGCGGCTCTGCAGCACCGGAACCGGTCCGCGTTCCTGTTCGCGCAACTCGCGCTGCAGCGCATCCAGCCGGGCGACGCGGGCGTGCAGCGCCTCGCTCTCGCGGATGAGGGCGCGCGTTTCGGGCAAGAGGTGAGCGAGCTGATCCGGGTCGGCCGGACGGCTTTCGGGCAGGTCGCCGCATCGTTCGAGCTGTCGGTCGGACAGTTCACCGGCCATATGGGCGCGCTGGTTCAGCAGCCAGGCGAGTGCATGCATGATCCGCGTGGTCGTTTTCAGCCCTTCGATGGACAGCGCGATCCGCACCAGGTCCTCGTTTCCTTCGATGACCTGAGAGGCGCGCAGGTCGAACACCGCGCGGGCTTCGTCCGCCAGCAGCAAGGCCTGCTCATAAAGGTCGCTCACCACGGTCCTGGATAGATTTTGCGATGCAGTCATGCCCTGCCCATACGCGAGTGTGCGCATCATGCACGCGTTTGATATCCACTGTCCCGATTTCGGACTTCGACTGGGCCTCATCGGCCCGGCTTGCATAATCTAACCGTTTGATCAGGCAATGATATCCGGCAGCAAATTGTCTTCGATCACGGCAATCTGATCACGAATGGCGAGCTTGCGTTTCTTCAGCCGGGCGATCTGCAACTGGTCGCTCGATCCGGCCTCGCTCAGCGCGTTGATCGCTGCATCGAGGTCGCGGTGTTCGAGCAGGAGGATGCCCAGCCGTTTTCTCATTTCCTCTTCGGTCACCGTCTACGCAGCCTTTTGCCCGGTCGTTTTCGTTCGTCGCGAATCCGCGCCCGTCTATCGGTATCGCACCGGAAAGTCCTTCGCAAAGCGGAAAGGTTGTGGTTTTATGACGGTGTGGCGGCTCGACCGCATCGGTTGAGTCGCTGCTTGAAAGGGTCGCACCTTTGGCAGGAGACATCCCAATGCAATCATCCCATGTCGACGCGCTCCAGACCAGGCATGCCGGGCTCGAGGCCCGTCTCCGCAAGGAAATGTCACGGCCGGCCCCCGACGATACGATGATCAAGGAACTCAAGCTGAAGAAGCTCAAGATCAAGCAGGAACTGGCCGCTATCTGAGGCAGGCTCCATCGGCCACCTTTCTTAGCGCGCACGCTTTGCTATAGCGCCGGTTCATGAAAGCCAGCGCCAGCGCCCGACAGATACTGACCCACCTTCACGAAGTGATGGCGGCGCGGACCCACGCGCAGCACAAGCTCGACCGGGTGGTGAAGATTATCGCGCAGAGTCTCGATAGCGAGGTCTGCTCGATCTATCTGCTGCGCGATGGGGCGCTGGAACTCTATGCGACCGAAGGGCTCAACCCCGATGCCGTCCATGTGACGCGCCTCGGCGTTGGGCAGGGCCTGACGGGCACGATCGCCAAGAATGTCGAGACGTTGAACCTTGCCGAGGCAAAGGCGCATCCCGAATTCCTCTATCGCCCTGAAACAGGCGAGGAGAAGTTCCATTCCTTCGCCGGCGTTCCGATCATCTATCGCGAGCGTGCGGTGGGTGTGCTGTGCGTCCAGCATGTCGATCCGCGCCGCTATGAAGATGTCGAGATCGAGGCATTGCAGACTACGGCCATGGTGATGAGCGAGTTGATCGCGCATAACGAGCTGGTCGACGAGGAAGACGCACGCGGCCTGGGCGAGGCGCATTCCGGGCCGCAGATCATCGGGGGGCTGACGCTGGCCAAGGGGCTGGGCGCAGGCCAGGCGGTGTTCCACAAGCCGCGCGTCACCATCACCCAGGTGGTGGCCGAGGATATCGAGGCCGAACGCCAGCGGGTTTACCGCGCTTTCGACCGGATGCGCGAACAGATCGACGCAATGGCCAGCCAGGTCGAATTCGGCGCGACGGCCAAAGGCGGCGAGCATGAAGAGGTGCTCGCGACCTACAAGATGTTCGCCTATGACGAGGGCTGGGGCAGGCGCATCAACGAAGCGATCGACAGCGGCCTAACCGCCGAGGCCGCGATCGAACGTGTCCAGCAGCACACCCGCATGCGCATGCGCGAAATCGACGATCCGCTGCTCGCCGACCGGATGCACGATCTGGAGGATCTTTCCAATCGGTTGCTCAGGATCGTGGCCGGGCAACTCGGTACGGCAGCGACCCAGGGCCTGCGCCGCGACACGATCCTTTTGGCGCGCAATCTCGGCCCTGCCGAACTGCTCGAATATGATCGCCGCCGATTGAAGGGCGTGGTCCTGGAAGAAGGTTCGCTGACGGCGCATGTCGTCATCGTCGCGCGGGCGATGGGTGTGCCGGTGCTGGGTCGTGCGCGCGGTATCTTGAGCCAGGTTTCCGATGGCGACCTGCTGCTGCTCGATGCCGATAGCGGGCGCGTCACGCTGCGCCCGTCGCCGCAGATGGAGCAAGCCTTCGACGCGCGTTTCGTCAAGAGCCGCGAGCGCCAGGCCGCCTATGCCGAGCTGCGCGAGGTGGAGCCGTTTACGCGTTGTGGGCAGCGGATCACGGTCAATATCAATGCCGGCCTGCGCGACGACGTCAGTGCGCTGCAATTGACCGGCGCAGACGGGATCGGGCTGTTCCGCACCGAATTCCAGTTTCTTGTCTCGGCAACCTTGCCCCAGCGCGAGCGGCAGACGCGACTCTACAAAGATGTGCTCGACGCCGCTGGCGATAAGCCGGTGGTGTTCCGCACGGTCGATATCGGCGGGGACAAGGCCGTCCCCTACCTCAATTCGGGGACCGGCATGGACGAGGAGAACCCGGCGCTGGGCTGGCGCGCCTTGCGTCTCGCGCTCGAACGGGAGGGCTTGCTGAAAGTGCAGGCGCGCGCGCTCTTGGAAGCGGCGGCCGGGCGTACGCTCAACGTCATGTTCCCCATGGTGTCCGAACCGTGGGAGTTCGAGGCCGCGCGCGCCATGTTCGAGGAACAGGCGGATTTCCTCAGGCAGCGCCGCAAGCTGACGCCCGAAACCATCCGCTACGGCGCGATGTTGGAAGTACCGGCGCTCGCCGAAGTGCTCGATCAGCTGCTTCCGCAATTGTCCTTCCTGTCCGTCGGGACCAACGACCTGACCCAGTTCCTGTTCGCCGCAGACCGTGCCAATCCGAAACTTGCGACACGTTACGATTGGCTAAGCCCGGCAATCTTGCGGTTCCTGAACCGGGTGGCGCAAAACGTGGTCGGCCATCAGGTCGATCTAGCGGTGTGCGGCGAAATGGGCGGACGCCGGCTGGAGGCGTTGGCGCTGCTCGGCCTTGGCTATCGCCGCCTGTCGATTACGCCGGTTTCGGTGGGACCGATCAAGGAGTTGGTGCGCAAGGTGGATCTGGATGAGCTGAGCCTGGCGATGAAGGGCTGGCTTGCCACCCCGCCGGAAAACATGCGGCGTGCCTTGCAGGATTGGGCGCATGAACGCGATATCGAAACCGACTAGGTTCACGCAGCCGAAATCTCGCCCGGCCTATCTTTCACCCGCTTGACTTGGCAGCGCAATCCGCATGGTGTGAAAGCGCGTTCACGGGGCACAGAATTCAGGGATCTAATGGACAACGAAAATACCGCCGAAGATCAGGCCGACGTGGCCGACGCATCGCCTGCCGAGCCGCAAACCGCGGGCCGGCGGCTGCGGGCCGCGCGCGATCAGAAAGGCCTGACGCTCGAACAGCTGTCGGCCCAGACACGTATTCCAGAACGCCATCTGGAGGCGGTCGAGGCCGGCGAATACGAGCGTCTTCCCTCGCGCACCTATGCGGTGGGTTTTACGCGCACCTATGCCCGTGCTGTCGGGCTGGACGAGCATGCGCTCATCGCGCAGGTCGCCGAGGAACTCGATGCGGACGATCCGCGCAAACATGCCGCTGCGCCGGCGAAATTCGAACCCGGCGATCCGGCGCGGCTGCCTTCGCGCGGGTTGGCCTGGTTTTCCGCCGCTGCGGTCATCCTGCTGCTGATCGGGGGCTACACCTTCTACAGCAGCTATTTCGCACCCGGCTTGGGCCCCGCGCCGCTGACCGATGACAGCGAGAAACCGGCGGCTGCGGAAACCGCCCGCCCCGCGCAGCAAGCGCAAACGCCCACCATCGATCCGGGCGGCGAGGTCGTCTTTACCAGCGAGATGGATGGAACCTGGGCCAAGTTCTACGACGGCGAGGGCGAGCGCCTGTACGAAGCGCAGATGGACAAGGGGGACAGTTTCACCGTCCCTGCCGATGCGCAAAACCCGCAAATATGGACCGGCCGCCCCTATGCCTTTGCCATCACCATCGATGGCAAAAGCGTAGCGAAGCTGAGCGAAGAGGACACGATCGTGCGCGACGTTCCGGTCAGCGCCAAGGCGCTGTTGGCGCGTGGCTCTGCACCGTCGGCGTCCGCGGCAACCCCGTCGCCCGCCGCAACCCCTGCGGTGAACACCGGCGCCTGACCCGCACCGCCCGGCGGACATGGTTAAAATTCGCCGAGGGATAAGCTTGCTTCATCCCCTCGACAGATCGGCATGGCTAAGGCATCGGTATGGAAATTTCGTGGATAAGGAGCCGCGCGCAATGATTGGCCGTATCGCCCGCGCAAGCATTCTCGCAGCGACGGGCATTGCAATGCTCAGTGCCGCGCCGCCCGCACTGGCGCAGGATAACAACGACGAAGCACGCATCCGCAAGCTCGAGGCGGAGGTGCGCGCGCTGCAACGCCGTGTCTTCCCCGGCGGCGATGGCAGGTTTTTCGAGGCCGAAATCACCGGCCAGCCGCGCCAGCAACAGGCAGCCGGGCAGGTTTCGACCACCGCGCTGACCGACGTCCTCGCCCGCCTCGACGCGCTGGAGGGGCAGATCCAGCGCCTGACCGCACAGAACGAGGAGCAGGCCTTCGCCTTGCGGCAATTGACCGCGCGGGTCGATGCGCTGGTCGACCGTCCGGCGATTGCCGCGCAGCCGGTCCAGGGTTCGGCCCAGGGCACGGGCCAAAGTTCAGCGACGCGCACCGTTCCGACAGGCGGTGGCAACACCACGCGCGCTGCAACGTCGTCCACTCCGGCTGCGGCCGCCGCGCCCAGCGCCAGCCGCGTGGCAGCAGTGCAGGCCATCGCCAAACCGCAGACCGACGATGCCGGTGACGATGAATATTCCTACGGTTTCCGCCTGTGGGATGCGGGGTATTATCCCGAGGCCCAGCAGCAGTTGACGCTGTTCCTCGACAAGCATCCCGATCACTGGCGGGCGACCTATGCGCGCAATCTTTTGGGCCGGGCGTATCTCGACGACAAGAAGCCGGTCGAGGCGGCGCCATGGTTCCTGAAGAACTACCAGACCGACAAGGCCGGACGTCGTGCCGGGGACAGCTTGCTCTATCTTGCCGTGGCGATGGCCGCGCAAGGTGACGAACGGCGCGCCTGTATTGCCCTGTCGGAATTTGCCGAAACCTATCCCGCGCTTGCTTCCGGGCGGCTCCAGTCGGATTACGAGCGTCAGCGTGCCACGGTGAAGTGCAATTGATACGGGACTTTCGCCTGACCTGATTACGCGTTTTCGCGACGATCTTGGCAGGCTCTGGCCCGAAGGTGCGGGCGTGGGCCTCGCCGTATCGGGCGGGCCAGACAGTCTCGCTCTGCTGCTTTTGGCACACGCCGCAATACCGGACGGTATCCGTGCTGCGACCGTCGATCACGGCTTGCGGAGCGACGCAGCGGGTGAGGCGCGCAATGTCGCGGCCTTGTGTGCCGAACTGGCGGTTCCGCATCGCACGCTGCGCGTTGAGGTCGCCGCAGGCAATATGCAGGCCCGGGCGCGCACAGCGCGCTACGATGCGCTGGCCGAAGCGTTTGCGAACGATGGCATCCATTCCATCGCCACCGCGCACCATGCGGACGATCAGGCGGAAACGATGCTGATGCGCCTCAATCGCGGCAGCGGGGTAAGCGGGCTTGCCGGCATCAGGGCGCGTGGGTCTTTCCAAGCCGCTACCGTTCCATCACCGGTCACCTTGCTGCGTCCCTTGCTCGGCTGGAGACGGGCAGAACTTGCCCGAACTGTCGCGCGTGCCGGGATTGTTGCAGCGCGCGACCCTTCCAACGAAGATGACAGCTATGACCGCGTGCGCATTCGCAAGGCGCTCGCCGATGCGGACTGGATCGATCCGATCGCCCTGTCACGCAGCGCCGCTTGCCTGTCCGATGCCGAAGATGCGCTCGCAGCCTATGGCGAGCGGGTGCGCGCGGACGATGTATGGCGCGACGATGTGCAGGGCATCACCCGGTTCCGCTTCGGTCATCCCCGTCTGATCGAGATGCGCGTGGTCACCGCTATCCTCGAAGGGTTTGGCGCGCAGCCGCGCGGCTCGGCAGTGGCGGCGATGATCGACAGCCTTCATGCAGATGGTGTGGCGACGCTGGGCGGGGTGATCGCCCGGCAGGTGCGCGAAGCAGGGGCGACGGGGCGCGATGTGTGGGAATTCACGCGCGAAGGGCCGCGCAGCAATACCTAGCCGACGATGCTGTCGCCCATGCCGATGCGGCGGCCGTCGGTGATGACGACCATGTCGCCTTTCTTGGCCACCGCGAAGAGCTTGGAAACAAAGGCGTCGGGTACGGCAATACAGCCATGGCTGGCATAGCCATTTTCGACCTCGCTGCCGCCGTGGATGGCCACCCCGTCGCGGGTGATGAACATGCTCCACGGCATCGGCGCATTGCCGTATTTTTCCGACACGTTGTGCCGTTGTTTCCAAAGGATCGGGAACTGGCCGGTGGGCGTGGGATGGGCTTCCGTTCCCAGCATGGCCACCGCTGCGCCGATTTCGTACCCGTCACGAAAGACCGAGACCACCCGCGCTTCGAGGTCCACCGTCACCACGACCGTGCCGTCTTGCGGCACGCCATCGGTGTTCCAATGCCATTCGCCGTATTTCATCGGCCCTTCGATGGGCAGAATGCGTTTGATGGTGAAAGTTTCGGCTTTCCGCCGCGCCGCATCGGCCAGCAGCTTGCCGCCGATCGCACCTTCGGGTCGCCAGTTCGCAGGCGTTTTTGTTTCGCCAGCGCTGGGCGATACATTGCCGTCCTGCCGTTCAGCGATGGAGCGCGCCGCGCCAGATGCCTCGGCCGACGGCGCGCTTTCCGCGTCCGAATTGCCGGAAAAGGCCAGCGCGGCAAAGCCTGCCACCACGGCGAGGGTTGCCCCGCCCAGCCATTTCATCATCGCATCCATGCCCCGATATATGCCCCGATTGGGTCGATTTTTCCAGCCTTACAACGCCTGCGTCCCACCTGTGGACATGGCGCAGCCAAGCTTAGGCTGCCGTGATTGCAGACGGGTTAAGAACGTTGTTGCTCTGTCGCCGCCAATCAGACCAGCGAATGGCGGTGACGGTCCTGTCACGGTGCGCAAAATGGCTCTGGCGGGCAGAATTCGGCAAAAAACGCTCCTTCATGTCCCATATGGGACATTCAGGCCTCGCACCATGCTCCCTATCCCGTTCGTGCTCTTTGGGTAGCAACAAGATATGGGATCGTTAGATATGAACCGCAAACTGCTTGCGGCGGCAGGCATCGCCTTTGCCGCCACCGCCATCACCGCCCCCGTTCAGGCCGGGCCGTTCGACAAGCTGAAAAAGAAGGTCGAAAAGGTCAAGAAAAAGGCCGAGGAAGTCGAACAGGCCGCCGCCGCTGTCGAGGGCGCAGTTGACGATGTGAAAAACGGCCGAGTGCCTACCGGCGCCGTGCCGACCGGCCGCACGCGTCTCGGCTCGCCGCTTGGCGGTGTGCGTGCGATGGACGGCTCCGTTCCTGGTGGACGCAACTATCCGAAAACTGCCAGCCGCGGCAATTTCGCAGGTGTGGCCGGGCCGATCCCGGCAAAGTTCGCCAATGCGACGAAATGCGCCAATATCGGCCTTGGCAATGCCTTTGTTGCGCAGGCGGGGAACTACACCTTCACCCAGGGCCTCAGCACCGAAAAGCGCGGTGGCCTTATCAACCGCAAGCCGGTCACCGCATCGAATGGCTGCGTCATGCCGGCAATGGGTTCGGGCGACGTCCTTTATGTCGAGGTCGATCGTGCCAAATACGACAAGCACAAATATGCGGTGCAGTGCGCCGCCTATGATGGCAGCGAACAACTCGACAACACCGACGCGCCGCCGGCAAACAATTACACCGGCAAGGATGTGATGCTGCACACTGGCAACAGCCTGGGGTATGAACCGACGGCAACCGGCAGCAATTCCGACCGTTCCGGGGCCTACGACAAATATCTGAAGTCGCGCGGTCGTGAAATGATTACGTTCAACATGCCCAGCCTGCACCAGAACAAGCAGGGCAAGGACTTCTACTGCCAGCACTACAACAAGGCGACCGGCGAAAGCACCGTAGCCTTCGCATTCCGTCGCGGCCCCGTTCCGCGCTAAGCCGAGACGGTATTTCCCCCCACCGCGATCGCCGGCGATACAGCCCGCGGTCGCGGTGAACGGGACTTGCCCGCAATTCACCGGCAAGACATTGATATGTCGATGACAGCAACGAGCGATTCCATCGACACGGATGAGCTGATCCGCGACGCGTACAGCGTGGTGGCCGATCCGGAAAAACTGTTCGATCTGCAATTGCGCATGGAACGCGCGCAGCAGCAGTCCGAAGATGCAATGCGGGTCATCCGCCAGCATATCGACAGGGTTGGCGACCTGTTCGACGCGGTCCATCTCGGGCCGAATGCCGACTATTCGCAGATGGCGCTGCTCCCTGCCGACGAACAGCCCGACAACAGCATCTCCGCTGCCTTCCTTACCATCGATCGCAATGGCCAGATTGCAGGTCTGCGCGGGGACGATGTACGCTTGGCGGAAACGGACATTGGCAAAAAAGTGCCAGAATGGCTGTTCGGCTACGATGCGCAGATGGAGCGCCGCCTTGCCCGGGCCATCGCATCGGGAAAGCCGGGGGAAATGGAATATTTCCGGCTTTACCGGGACGCGGATGACGAGCGCGGCTTCATGGCGATGGCGCGCATTGCGGGCGATCATGGCGGCCCCGCAATCGTTTTTTCGCGCGTCGGACTCGACTGGGACGAGGATTGCGGCACGCGTTTTGCCAGCGTCATGGGACTGAGCGACACCGAGCTGGCGCTCACCAAGTTCATCGTGTCCGGGCGCAGCGTGAATGAATTTGCCCATGCGCGTGGCCGCGCGGTGGGGACCGCGCGCAACCAGCTCAAGACCATCCAGCGCAAGCTGGGTATCGCCTCGCAAACCGAACTGGTTTCGCTCTATGCCGGCTTCGCCAATTCGCTCGAGCTGCAACGTTTCGCGATTACCCGCGGTGACAGCCCGGCTTTTGGAGACACGCTGACGCTGGACGATGGCTCGACCATGCAATTTACCCGCTATGGCAAGGCGGGTGGGCGCGCCGTGGTGTTGCTGCATGGAGCCATCGAGGGGCCGTTCCTGCCGCAAAACGTCCAGGCTGCCGCGCATTCGGCAGGGCTGGAATTGTTCGTGCCGTGGATGCCGTTTTATTCCGACACCGACCGCACGCGCGAACCACGCGAGCGCATCGAACGCTTTGTCGCCCGGCTCGACCGTTTTTGCGAAGCCTTGCGGATCGATTGCTGCGGCCTTGTCGCGTGCAGCGTGTCCTGCGCTTATGGCTTTGCTGCGGCCAAGCGGCTGCCGCACCGCTTTTCCGGGCTGGTCGCGATGGCCCTGCCATTGCCCCTCGACGAGATCGAGGAACTGGAAGATGTCAACCCGATCTGGCGCGCGCCGCTGGTGCTGGGGCGCACGGCGCCCGGCGTCGTCGACATGCTGGTGCGGGCGGTTGTGCGTCTATCGATGCGGGGCGAGGCCCACCGTTATTTCGATCGGCTTTTGAAGAATGCCCCGCTCGACCATGCTACTTTGCTTCGGCCCGACGTTGCCGCCATCGTGCGCAAGGCTTTCGCCACGCGGCCCGACAAGGCCCAGCGCGCGATGGCCCATGCGCTGCTGGTGCAAAGCGTGGATTGGGACGATTGGCTGACCGATCATCGCAATCCGGTGCGGGTGGTGATCGGCGCACAGGATTCGGTGCACAAGCCGGAAACGCAGGTCGCCTTTTGCGCGCGGCGCGGTTTCACCGCGGTCGGCCCGCTCAAGCATGTCGGCGGCTTTTCGCTGTTTCAGGACCCTTCGCGCCTGTTTGCAGAGGTCAACATGCTGCTCGACGCCTGATCGGCGGCGCCGCGGATCAGTCCGGTGCGGAAAGCACCCCGAACAGGTCGTGCGCGTCGCTGTCCTCGATTGTCGCATCGACAATGTCACCCGGCGCGAGCGTGGCGGGCACGTTGCGCAGCAGCACCTGACCATCGATTTCCGGCGCATCGGCCTGGCTGCGGGCGGTGGCGCCGATATCGCCGTCTTCGTCCGGTTCGCCCACCTCGTCCACGATCACCGGGATGCGTCGGCCGACCTTGGCGGCGAGTTTGGCGGCGCTGATCCGCTCGGTCACTTCCATCAGCCGGGCGTAGCGTTCTTCCTTCAGCGCCTCGGGCACGGGGTCGGGCAGGGCATTGGCCTGCGCGCCTTCGACCGGCTCGAAGCGGAAGCCGCCCACGCGGTCGAGCTGCGCTTCCTCCAGCCAGTCGAGCAGGTAACGGAAATCCTCCTCCGTCTCGCCGGGGAAGCCGACCACGAAGGACGAGCGGATGGCGATGTCGGGGCAGATATCGCGCCATGTCCTGAGCCGTTCGAGCACCCTGGCCTCGTTCGCCGGGCGCTTCATCCGCTTCAGAACCGACGGCGCGGCGTGCTGGAACGGAATGTCGAGATAGGGCGTCAGCAGCCCCTCGGCCATCAGCGGGATGACCTGATCGACATGCGGATAGGGATAGACATAGTGCAGCCGCACCCAGGGCGGCGTGCCGTCCGGCGTGCTGAGCTGGCCCAGCTCGCGCGCGAGGTCGGTCATGTGGGCGCGCACCTCGCGGCCCTTCCACGGCTTCGCCTCGTGCCGCGTATCGACGCCATAGGCGCTGGTGTCCTGGCTGATGACCAGCAATTCCTTCGTGTCCGCCGCGACCAGCTTTTCCGCCTCGCGCAGCACGGCATCCACGCGCCTGCTGGCAAGCTTTCCGCGCAGGTCCGGGATGATGCAGAAGGCGCAGGAATGGTTGCAGCCTTCGGAAATCTTGAGATAGCTGTAATGGCGCGGGGTGAGCTTTATGTCGGGTTGAGGGATCAGGTCCACGAACGGTCCCTGGCTCGGCGGCGCATGGGTGTGCACTGCCTCCACCACCTGCTCGTATTGATGCGCGCCCGTCACGGCCAGCACCTGCGGATGGGCGGCGCGGATTGCGTCCGCTTCCTCGCCCATGCAGCCGGTCACGATCACCCGGCCGTTCTCCGCAATCGCCTCGCCGATGGCGGCCAGGCTTTCTTCCTTGGCGGAATCGAGGAAGCCGCAGGTGTTCACCAGCACCACATCGGCGCCGGCATAATCCGCGCTCATCGCATAGCCGTCGGCGCGCAGCCGGGTGAGGATGCGTTCGGAATCGACCAGCGCCTTGGGGCAGCCAAGGCTGACCATGCCGACCTTGCGGGCATCGGGAATCGTTTTGGTGGTGGTATCCATGATTGCGCGCGCCCCTACACCCAGACGGCGATTTGCGCTAGCCACCCGGATGGGGCGCACAGGGTGAGGGAGGTTGGCGATGAACCTGTTGGATGTGAACTGGCTGGCCGTGGTGCTGGCGGCGGCTTGCGGCTTCGTGATCGGCGGGATCTGGTACGGGCCGGTAATGGGGCGCAAATGGATAGGTGCGGTCGGCCTGACCGAGGAACAGATCGGCCAGGGCAACATGGCCAGGATCTATGGCGGGGCATTCCTGTTCTCACTGCTGGCGAGCTGGACGCTGGCGCACACGTTTGCCAGCTATGCGCAGGATTTGTCGGTGACGGTCAAGGTGGTCACCGCGCTGGGCGTGGCGGTGGGCTTTATCGTCCCGGCCATCGGGACCAATTACCTGTTCAGCCAAAAAAGCCGGACGCTGTTTTTCATCGATGCCGGTTACTGGCTGCTGTTTTATACCGCGATGGGCTTCGTCCACGCCTTCCTACCATGAGGATGGCCCCAGTCAGGCGATAGGGGTCAGTTCGGCCCGTCGCCCTGCTTTTCGCCATTCGGGGTGGGGACGATCTCGACCACCACGTCTCCGGGTTGCAGGTTCTGGCACTCGTCTTCCCAGAAGCCGAGCGCCTGGCCGTTGCGATAGACGCGAAGGCCGCGCCCGCCGCTGCGCAGTTCCGAAATCGCGCAGCCGCATTCGTCCTCGGTAATCTCGCGCTCGATCAGCTGGACCCGGCCGGAAACGGAGGCGAGGTCGGCGAGGTAATCGGCGATATGTTCGCCCTTGGCACTCCCGGCGAGCAGCAGGCCGGTAAAGCGTACCGGGTTGATGACGTTGTTCGCCCCTGCCTGCCGGGCAAGCGATTCGTTATCGTCGGCGCGCACCACCACGCTGATCGGGACATTGGGGGCGAGTGCGCGGACGGTCAGTACGATCAGGATGGAAGTGTCGTCACGCCCGGCGGAAACCAGCACGTTGGACGCCTGGTTCACCCGCACCGCCATCAATGTGTCGTCGCGCGTGGCATCGGCGGCCATGACATTGCAGCCCAGCCGCTCCGCCTCTGCCAGCCGTTCCTCGCTCGGGTCGATCACCACGATGCAATGCGCATCGGTCCCGCGTTCGATAAGTTCGGCGACGGCTTCTGAACCCGATACGCCATAGCCCAGCACCACGATGTGGTCCGAAAGCTGTTCCTGGATGCGGGCCATGCGCCATTTCTCCCAACTGCGCTTGATGATGAAATTGTAGGCCGTGCCCACGAAGATGAAAAACACCGCAAAGCGGATCGGTGTCACGATCACCGCTTCGACCAGCCGCGCGCGGTCGCTGATCGGGGCGATATCGCCAAAGCCGGTGGTGGTGATGGAAATCATGGTGAAATAAACGACGTCGAGGAAGCTGACCTCGCCATCGAGATTGTCGACCAGCCCTTCGCGGTCCCACCAGTGGACCATGATGACGATGAAGATCAGGAAGAGGGCAAGGCCCAGCCTGATGCCGAGATCGCCCCACACCGGCAGCTTCACCGCGCGGCGCAGCGGCTTGAAGCGTGGCCCGCGCAGATTGCGCGGGGGCTTGCTGGGCGCGATACGGTCCACCTGCTGGCTCATTGCGGCCTGTGTGTCATCCGGCGAAGCGTTCGGCAAGCGTGCCGATCGATGAATAATGCGTCAGGTCGAGCTGGAGCGGGGTGACGGAGATGAAGCCATCGTCGATCGCCTCGAGATCCGTGCCGTGGTCGAGCGTGTGTTCGATCGCTTCCAGCCCGAACCAGTAGTAGCGGAAGCCGCGCGGATCGCGCCCCTCCACCACCGTGCCGCGCGAATAATCGTGAAAGCCCTGTCGCACCGCGCGAATGCCGCCGACATCGCTGCCGGGGCGCGGCGGAAAGTTCACGTTGACCAGCGTGCGTTCGGGCAGCGGCGCATCGATCAACGGGCCGACCACCTTCGCACCCCATGCGCGCGCGGCATCGAATGTGTCGCCATCGGCCTCGCCCGTGCGGCTGGTGACCTGGCTGAGCGCGATCGAGCGCACGCCCGCCAGCGCGCCTTCGATGGCGGCCGAAACCGTGCCGGAATAGGTGATGTCGTCGCCAAGGTTCGCGCCCCGGTTGACGCCCGACAGGATCAGGTCGGGCGCGGTGTTGATCACCTTCTTCATGCCCATCGTCACCGCATCGGTGGGTGTGCCCGTGACCGAGAAGCGCCGCTCCCCATGCTTGCGCAGCCGCACCGGGCGGGTGAGCGTGAGCGCATGGCCCATGCCGGACTGTTCCTCGTCCGGGGCGCAGATCCAGATGTCGTCCGAAAATTCCCGCGCAATCGCCTCCAGCACTTCGAGGCCGGGGGCGTGGATGCCATCGTCATTGGTCAGCAGGATTTTCACAATACGGCCTCTCACAACACGCCATTTAAACCACCGTTCGCCCTGAGCTTGTCGAAGGGCTGTCCTTCTTCCGGCCCGTGCACCTCAAAGAAAGTGCAGGGCTTCGACAAGCTCAGCCCGAACGGATTAGGGGGTCGGCACTAATTTCTCGACCCCACCCATATAGGGCGCAAGGCATTGCGGCACGGTGACGCTGCCATCGGCCTGCTGGTAGTTTTCCATCACCGCCACCAATGTGCGCCCGACCGCCAGGCCCGACCCGTTGAGGGTGTGGACGAAGCGCGTCTTCTTCTCGCCTTCGGGGCGATAGCGCGCATTCATCCGCCGCGCCTGGAAATCGCCCGTGTTGGAACAGGACGAAATCTCGCGGTAAGCACCCTGCCCGGGCAGCCAAACTTCCAGATCGTAGGTCTTGCGCGCGCCAAAGCCCATATCGCCGGTGCACAGCAGCATGCGACGATAGGGCAGGCCCAGCGCCTCCAGAATGCCTTCGGCGCATTTGGTCATCCGCTCATGCTCCGCCTCGCTGTCTTCGGGGCGGCAGATGCTGACCATCTCGACCTTTTCGAACTGGTGCTGGCGGATGAAGCCGCGCGTATCGCGCCCGGCGGAACCGGCTTCGGAACGGAAACAGAGCGTGTGTGCGGTCAGGCGGATCGGCTCGGCAAGATCGTCGAGGATATCGCCCGCGACGGAATAGGTGAGCGGCACTTCCGAGGTCGGAATAAGCCAGCGGTCGTCGGTCGTGCGGAAGCTGTCCTCCGCAAACTTCGGCAGCTTGTCCGTGCCGTACATTGCCTCGTCGCCCACCAGCACGGGCGGGTTGCATTCGGTGTAGCCGTTGTCGCGCGTTTGCTTGTCGAGCATGAACTGCGCCAACGCACGATGCAGGCGGGCGATGTCGCCGCGCAGGAAGGTGAACCGCGCGCCCGACAGCTTTGCGCCGGTTTCGAAATCCATGCCCAGCGCCGGGCCCAGATCGGCATGTTCCTTGGGCTCGAAATCGAAACTGGGCGTCTCGCCCCAGGTCGAGATTTCGACATTGTCGGTCTCGTCATCGCCTTCCGGCACGTTATCGGCTGGCAGGTTGGGCAGCCGCGCCAGCAGATCCTGCAATTCGGCCCCGGCGGCGCGCTCGGCCTCTTCCCATTCGGGCATCGCTGCCTTGATCTCGGCCACTTCGGCCTTGAGCGCTTCGGCCTTGTCCTTGTCGCCCTGGCCCATCGCCTGACCGATGGCCTTGGAGGCGTCGTTGCGGCGGCTCTGCGCCTGCTGGACCTTTGTGCTGGCCTCGCGCTTTGCTGCGTCGAGCGCGATGATGCGGTCCGCCACCGGCTCCGCCCCGCGGCGGGCAAGGGCGGCGTCGAATTCGGTCGGATTGCTGCGGATGAAAGCGATGTCGTGCATGGCGCTGGCCTATGCCCGCGCGCCCGGCGAATTGCCAGAGGCGAAAGGAGGTGGGCGCGCGAAGGTGGTGGCTATCCTCCTCGAAAGAAAATGGGACCGGCCACCACGTATGACCGGTCCCGCTTGTGTCGCTGCGCGTCGGATCAGTAGCGGAACGTGCCCGTCACAAAGACCTGTCGTGGATTGCCATAGAATGCGGTCAGCGTGCCTTCGGGGCCGAGCGTCGGGATCGGCAGGCCGTTCGCCCCGAGGTCGATTGCGCCGGTTCTGCCGTCGGCAGAAACGAACGTGTAGCCCGAGGTCTTGTATTCCTTGTCGGTCAGGTTCTTGCCATAAACGCCAAGGCTCCAGCGGCCGCCCGGCGCGGTGTAGACCACCCGCGCATCGAGCAGGACATAGCCATCCTGATCGAGATAGGGGTTCGGGATCTCGAACTGGTAGGTCTTGCTGCGATAGGATGCAGTCGCCCCGATCAGCAGATCACCGTCGCCAACCGGCGCGGTGTAATTGACCGTGCCGCTCGCGGTCCATTCGGGCGTGTTCTGAACCTCGCGGAAAGCCGCGACATCGGTTGGCACGCCGCCGATATCGGTGATGTATTCATCGTATTGCGCATCGATCCAGCCGAGCGATGCGGCCAGGTCGAATCCCCCGCCGATACGCGCGCTGCCTTCGAACTCCACGCCCTTGAAGGTCGCTTTGCCGGCATTGGAAACGATGCCGCAGAAGCTGGGCAGTCCGGCCACGGTGCAGGCCACCGATCCGGGGATCTGCACATCGGTGTAATCGGCGTAGAAGCCGGTCAGGCCGACATTGACCCGTCCATCCATCAGGCTGCCCTTGTAACCCACTTCATAGCTGTCGACCTCTTCGGGTGCGAAGCTGAGGAAGGCGGCCACTTCGTCGTCGGTCTGAAAGGTGTCGCCATTGAGGTCGGGCGCGTTCGTCCCGACCCCGCGCGGGTCGAAACCGCCGCCCTTGAAGCCCTTGGAATAGCTTGCGTAGATATTGTGATCGGGCGTCGGCATATAGCTGATCGATGCGCGGGGCGTGAACTTCTTGAAGTTCGAACTGCCGGTGAAATCGGTCGACGGGCCGCCAAAGGGAATGCCCGCGCCGCCGAAGCGTGGCGATCCGCCGCCGAGATAATTCTGCCGCAGGATCGATGCGCTGCGTTCGTCCCAGGTGTAGCGACCGCCAACGGACAGGCTGAGCTGATCGGTCAGATCGAAGGTGAAATCGCCGAAGACGGCGTAGGTCTCGGTATCGACATTCGCCTCGGTGAAAGCGGTCAGCCCGGCAAATGTGGTGAAGATCCGCACGTCGAAAGCGGTGTCGGCCGTCGCGTCGAGATAATAGAAGCCGAGCATGCCATTGATGCCGCCGCCATTGTCGTACAGCAGCTGGAATTCCTGGCTGATCTGCTCGTTGAAATACGTGCCGGGCACGTCGAGGTCGACGGCAGGCAGCGCATCGAAATCGATCGGGGTATAGCTGTCATCCTTGCGCCAGGCAGAGATGGAGCGGAAGGTGAAGGCATCGCTCAGCTCGATTTCCGCATGCAGCGACGTGCCGAACGATTCGACCTCCTGTTTCGGATCGTTCAGCGCGCCGCGCGTGTCGAACACATTGCCAAGGACCGGCGCGCCCGAAACGAGGCCGGGGATCAGCCGGTGGCCGCCGCGCGGATTGCTCTTGTCCTTGGTGTAATCGCCGCTCACCCGGATGAAGACGGGTTCGCCATAACCGCCCATCTCGAAGCTGAGGCGGCCGGCCCAGATATCCTTGTTGTAGTTTTCCAGCCCGTTGGTGAGGTTCGTCCCGAAGCCCCCGCGTGACAGGCGCGCGAGCGAGCCGCCCACGCGGATCATGTCGCTGATGGGGGCCGATGCGGTCACCACGCCTTCCGCCTGGTCGTAGGTTCCGTAGGTCGCGCGCGCCTTGATCGAGACATCCTGCGGCAGACGGCGCGTGACATATTTGACCGCGCCGCCAATCGTGTTGCGGCCATAAAGCGTGCCCTGCGGCCCGCGCAGCACCTCGATCCGTTCGACATCGTAGATGTCGAGCACGGCGGATTGCGGGCGGTTCAGATAGACATCGTCGAGATAGATGCCCACGCCCTGTTCGAAGCCCGACACCGGATCTTGCTGGCCGACGCCGCGAATGAACGCGGTGAGGGTGGAATTGGTCGCACGCGAGCTTTCGAGCGTGGTGTTGGGCACGATCTGGCCGACATCTGTGATGTCGAGCGCGCCGCGCTGCTCAAGCTGCTCTCCGCTAAAGGAAGACACCGCGATCGGCACATCGATCAGCCGCTCCTCGCGCCGCCGGGCGGTGACGATGATGACGTTGTCGCCGCGGTTTGCGTCGGCCTCATCGACTTCCGAATCCACCACCGTTTCGGCTGTGGTTTGCGCATCTTGCGCAAATGCCGGGGTGGATGCTGCGACGATGCAGGCGCTGCCTGCCAGCAAGACGGATTTCAGCTGTGATTTGGAATAGCGCATCGGGTCCTCTCCTCCCAAGTTTTGCCAAAGCTTATTGAAACTTGAACCGACTTTCAAGTTTATCATTGCGCTGGATGTGTTGAATGGTTAGCCCGAATGGTGGAGGGGAGCGGGATGACCACTGAATTTGCAGAAGATTGCCCGGGCGATCGCCGTGAAGATCGCAAGGTTCCGCGTACTGAACGCGGGCGCAAAACGCTGCGCAAACTGCTCGATGCAGCGGCGACCGAATTCGGGGAACGCGGCTTTCACGAAGCATCGATCAGCGGGATAACGCGCCGGGCCGGTGTCGCACTGGGCACGTTCTACACCTATTTCGACACCAAGGACGCGATCTTCCGTGCGCTCGTCAACGATATGAGCGAGGCGGTGCGGCAGGCTGCAGGCGCCGCGATCGATCCCGATATGCGCCCGCTCGAAATAGAGCGTGCTGCGCTGGCGGCATTCCTGTCCTTTGCGGCGGAGAACAAGGAAATCTATCGTATTATCGACGAAGCCGAATTCGTCGATCCGGCCAGCTACAAAGAGCATTACGAGGTGACAGCCGGGCGCATCGTCGCGCGTTTGAAGGGCGGGGTGCAAGCCGGTGACTATCGCGATGGCGTGGGCGAGATAGAGGCCTGGGCGGTGATGGGGATGAATGTTTTCCTCGGCCTGCGCTATGCCATCTGGAGCAAGCCCGACGATCCCGACCGGGGCGCAGTGGCGCAGGCTGCCAATACGCTCATCGCCCGCGGGCTTGCCGCTGAAAACTGATCTGGTGACAGGGCCGGTTTGGGCGCGTCTGCCCGCTTGGAACTGTCGGGGCCAGTGACCGTTTGTTCTCCAAAGGAGAATTTACATGATCGGCAAGGTTATCGGAGCATTCGTTGGCGACAAGCTCGCCAAGCAAACAAGCGGGATCGGCGGGCCGACCGGCGCGGCGCTCGGCGTGATCGCCACTACCGTCATCAGCCGGATGAGCCTGCCTGCCATGGCGGTGATCGGTGTTGGCGGATACGTCGCGAAGAAGCTGTGGGACAAGCAGGAAGCGAAAAACGACGAGCCAGCAGCCACGCAGCCCCCGGCGACATCGACCGCGCCCTCCACCAGCTGAGGCACATTATCGGCAATAACCGCAAAACCCCTGCCATCCGGCGGGGGTTTTTCGTTTGCGCATCGATAACGCGATGGCTCCGGTTCAGGGCCATCAGGTGTCGCCGTAAGCGGGGAAAATGGTGGGCGCGGCAAGGATTGAACTTGCGACCCCACCCGTGTGAAGGGTGTGCTCTACCACTGAGCTACGCGCCCGCCTGTGCGGTTGGCTGCCGGGTCGGGGCCGCCATCAAGGTCCGCGCCTTTACGCGCAGCCATGCGCGCTGGCAAGCGGTCAGTTTTCGAATGTCTGCCCGGCGCGCTACGAGCGTGTGAAAAGGGCGACCAGCCGTGCGAGCCAGCCCAGTTCCGCCTTGTCCCGCGACGCCAGATCGACATTGGCAGGGCATTCAAGGCAATAGGCCTGCATCCCCTTGACCGACATCAGCCGTTCGACATCGCTGGCCACCCGTGAGCCGATCGCCTGCTGGCGCATGGCAAAGAAGCTCGCCGCATCGGGGCGCGCCGTACGCGCATCATCGACGAGCATCTGGCGCAGGATGGTGTCATAGGCATCTTCGCCCTGCCCGAGATAGCGCACATTCCATGTGCCTTCGCCGATTTCCGCCTTGTTCGCCGCCCATTCGATGGCTTCTTCCAGCCCGCCATACTGATCGACCAGACCGATCTGGCGCGCTGCGCCGCCGTCCCACACGCGCCCCTGCGCAATGTTGTCGACCTGCTCGATGCTCAGCTTGCGGGCCTCGGACACGCGTTTCAGGAAGTCGGAATAACCGTCTTCGATGGAGGCTTGCAGGATCGTGTCGATCTCCGGCGTGAAGCCGGCAATGAGGTCGGGCTGGCCCGAGAGCGGCGTGGTCCGCACGCCATCGGTGTTGACGCCGATGTCCGCGGCAAGCTGTTCGAAGGTCGGGATCACGGCGAAGATGCCGATCGATCCGGTGATCGTTTCGGGTTCTGCGAAAATCCGGTCGGCGGGCGTGGATACCCAGTATCCGCCGCTTGCCGCGACATTGGCCATCGACACCGCGATGGGAATGTTCTTTGCCTTGTGACGCAAGATGGCGCGGCGGATTTCCTCGCTTGCCAGGACCGATCCGCCTGGCGAATCGACCCGCACGACCAACGCGGCAAGGTCGTCGTTCAGCGCTTCGTCCAGCAAATCTGCAATGCGCGTGCCGCCTGCCGTGCCCGGGCCAGCTTCGCCATCGACGATTTCGCCCGCAATGGTGACCACACCGATGGTGTCGCCTTCCGCCTGAGGTTCGATATCGGCCAGCCACGGACCCAGAGCGGTGGAGGGATAGGCGTTGACCTCGCTGCTCCACTCATCTTCGCCCACCAGTTCGACCACGCGTGCTTCGAAATCGTGGCGGCTGCCCAGAGTGTCGACCAGCCCGGCGGCCTTGGCGGCGGTGGCGAAATCGCCCTTGGCCGCCTGGATCAGGCCGACGGGATCGTTCGCCACCCGCTCGATCTGGATGGCCGGGCGCGCCTTTTTCACATGCGCCTGCCATTCCTCCCACAGCGCGCCATAGAGCGCGTTGGCGTTTTCGCGCGCTTCGTCCGACATGGAGTTGCGCAGATAGGGTTCGACCGCGCTCTTATAGGTTCCGACGCGGTAGACGCGGGCGTTGACCTTCAGCCGGTCGAGCAGGTCGGCGTAATAAAGCCGCTCGCCCCCCGGCCCGGCGACGACTGCGCCGCCCAGCGGATCGACCCAGATCTCGCTGGCATGGGCCGCCAGCAGCATCGCGTCATCGCCATAGATGGTAGCAAAGGAGAGGACCGGCTTGTCCGCCGCGCGCACCCGGTCGAGCGCTTCGCCGATGGCCTGCAGGTGAACCTGCCCGCCGCCCAGGAACCGGTCGAGATCGAGGACGACCGCGGTGATCCTGTCGTCGGTTGCCGCGGCATCGATGGCGCGCACCAGATCGCGCGCCTGATATTCGGCCATCGGCGCCTGGCCCGACAGCAGCACGGCGAAGGGATCGACCTGGCTGCGTTCTTCGACCACCGCGCCATCGAGTTCGAGCAGCAGCGCGCCCTCACGCACTTCGGCGGGGCTTGGCCGCGCGGTCAGGATGGCGAACAGCGCCCAAAAGAACAGCAGCATGAAGAGGAGCACCAGCCCATCCTTGATGCCCACCAGCAACCGCCACACACGCCCTGCGAAACTCATTCCATCACCCGTTCGATCCGTTTGAGCGCCCTAGCTAGGGTCTTGTCGCGCCAAGGTCACGCGAAATGGCTTGAGCGACCCATTTCTCTCGACTAGGGGCTTGGCTTTAATGACATCGCCAAGCACCTCTTCCGGTTCGGGCCGCTATCCAGCGGGTCGGCTGGCCTTTCCGCACCGCGACCTGACCGGGATCGGCCAGCTGGAGCGACATGAGATCCTGTTCCTGCTCGACGAGGCGGAACAATGGGTCAGCGCCAACCGCCAGCCGAGCAAGCATCACGAGCTTCTGTCGGGCCTGACGATCATCAACGCCTTTTTCGAGAACTCCACCCGCACGCTGCTGAGTTTCGAGATTGCTGGCAAGCGGCTGGGGGCGGATGTCGTCAACATGCATGCCGCCACCTCCAGCGTGAAGAAGGGCGAGACGCTGATCGATACGGCGATCACGCTCAACGCCATGCGTGCCGATGCCATCGTCATCCGCCATGCCTCCAGCGGGGCGACCCAGCTGATCGCGAGCAAGGTCGATTGCCCGGTGCTCAACGCAGGCGACGGACAGCACGAGCACCCGACGCAGGCGCTGCTCGACGCGCTGGCGCTGCGCCATGCCCTGCGCGAACGGGGCGAGACGGCGGAGGATTTCACCGGCCTCAATATCGTGATCTGCGGCGATATCCTGCACAGCCGCGTGGCGCGATCGAACCTCCTGTGCCTCCAGGCCTTGGGCGCGAGCGTGCGGCTCTGCGCGCCGCCCGCGCTGATGCCGCAGGGTGTCGAGGCGATGGGCGGCGAACCGTTCCACGATTTCGATGCCGCGCTGGACGGGGCGGATGTGGTGATGATGCTGCGCCTCCAGACGGAGCGGATGTCGGGCGAGTTCATCCCGTCGGAGCGGGAATACCATCACCTCTACGGCCTGACGAAAAAGCGGCTCGAACAGGCGGCGAAGGGTGCGCTGGTGATGCATCCCGGCCCGATGAACCGCGGGGTGGAGATCGACAGCGAGGTGGCCGACATGATCGACCGTTCGATCATCACCCGTCAGGTGGAAATGGGGGTCGCCATCCGCATGGCCTGTCTCGACGTGCTGACCCGTTCGGCGCGCGGCGTAGCGGGGTGGGGCGCATGAAACAGCTCCGGCCCATCACGATTACCGGCGGCACATTGGTGTTGCCCGAAGGCCTTGCAGAAGGCGCTCTGCGCCTGGTCGACGGGCGGATCGATGCCGTCGGCAGCGACGTCTCCCCGCAGGATGGCGACGAGGTGGTGGACGCCAGCCGCCGCCTCGTCGCGCCCGGCCTGATCGATTTCGGCGTCTTCGCCATCGACAAACCGGCTTTCCATTTCGGCGGGATTACCCGTGCGGCGCTGATGCCGGACCAGTCGCCGCCGCTCGATCTGCCGAGCCGGGTCGCCTATATCGCCAAGAGCGGGAAGCCCGACTTCTGGGTCCATCCGCTGGCGGCTGCAACGCGCGCGCTGGCGGGTACGCAGCTGGCCGAAACCGCGCTGATGAAAGAAGCGGGCGCGCGCGGGATCGCCACCGGGCGGCGCTGGATCGGCGATAGCGGCGTGATGCTGCGTCTGCTGCGCTATGCCGCGATGCTGGACCTGCCGGTGATCGCCCACGCCGAAGACGCCGCGCTTGCGGGCGAAGCGGTGGCGACGGCGGGCGAGGTCGCAACGCGACTGGGCCTGCCCAGCGCCCCGCGCGAGGCAGAGGCGCTGGCCGTGGCCCGCGATATCGCGCTGGCCGATATGGCAGGCGCACGCCTCCATTTCCGGCAGCTGACGACGCGCGTCGCGCTCGACCTGGTGCGCAAGGCCAAGGCGCGTGGTGGCCGGATAACAGCAGGCGTCACACCGGCGCATTTCATGCTGTCCGATCTCGCCACGGTAGAATTCCGCAGCTTCATGCGGCTCTCGCCGCCCCTGCGCAGCGAGGACGATCGCCAGGCGGTGATCGAGGCGATTGGCGATGGCACGATCGATGTTGTGTCGAGCGGCCACGATCCGCGCGGGCCCGAAGACAAGCGGCTGCCCTTTGCGGATGCGGAGCCGGGCATGGCGGGCGCGGAAACGCTGCTGGCAATGGTGCTGTCGCTGGTGCGCGATGGCGTCATCGACATGGCGCGTGCCTTCGACCTGGTTTCGGCTGCACCGGCCCGGCTCCTTGGCGTGGAGGCTGGCGTTCTGACGCCCGATGCAGAGGGCGACATCGCGATAATCGATCCCGACAAGCCGTGGGTGGTCAAGAGCAGCAAGATGGCGGCGACCGCCGGCAACACGCCTTTCGATGGACAGCCGACACAAGGCCGGGTCACCGCCCTTTACAAGGGCGGGGTCGCGCTCGAGACGTAAAAACCCCTCCCGAAGCGCCTTCGGAAGGGGTTCTTATGGAAGCTGTCCGTGCTGCCCCGGGATATCAGCGCGAGGCGAGCCGGACATTGTTGTCGATTGTCCCGGCCAGCGGCTTGCTGGCGGAATAGGCGATGCAGCCACCGCCCTTGGTCTTCACGGCCGAACACAGCGCCTGTGCGGAGGACTTAGCATAGCCGCCTGCCGCAACACGGTAATAGATTTTGCCCTTGACCTTGGCCTTGGAAATCACCGGGCTGGCATCGGACAGTTCCGGGTGGCGTTTCTGGAACAGCTTCCACGCCGCCTGGGCATCCGACATCGAGAAATAAGAGCCCAGCTGGACGCGGTAATCGCCATCCTGCCGCTCGAAACCCTTAGCCGCCTGGCGGGGCGTCGGGGCGCTCGCCTGGGTCCGCGTGCCCGCGCCCGGCGTGACGGATGCTGAGCGCGGTGTATGGCTTGCCACTTTCTGGGCAACTTCGCGTGAGACGAATTTGACCCCTACGGCCGGTTTGGCCTCGGCTACGGTCGGCGCGGGCGCAAGACCGGCATCGGCCAACGCGGCATCGCCCGCATCGGCAAATTCTTCACCTGCATCGGCCACCGGCGGCAATTCACCGGCAGGTGTGAAGGCGGGGGCCGCGGTGTCGAGCTTGCGTGCAGCGGCGAGCTGCGTCGCGGCTTCGCTCGCCATCATGTCGAGGCTCGGATTGTTGGCGAGCGCGAGCTGGGCCGGCTGGCCCGGATCCTGTGCCACCGGCACGCCGAGAAGCTGGGCAATGCGGCGTTGGTACATGTCGGGCGCGACGAGGCCGGCCCATTCGCCCAGCCGATCCCCGACCTTGTTGGCCGGGACGTCCTGCGACACCATCAGGCGGGCAGAACGCCAGTCGCCCTTGAGCGCGAAGGCATAAGCCAGGTTCTGGCGCACCTTGGCGCTGTTCTGGCCCGAACGCAGCGCATTCCCGAGCACGTGGACGCCATGATTAGGCCGTCCGGCAAGTGCCACAGCCAGCCCGAAATCGGCCGGGTCGAGCGCGCTTTCCCACTTGTCGAGGAAGGCCAGCGCCACATCGCCGCGGCCCGCAGCGGTTTCTGCCAAAGCATAGCTGATGAGCGTGCGCTGCGACGTGTCGCCCAGTTCGATCGCTTCGCCGAGGGTCGTGGCGGCCGAGACGAACCGGCCCGATTCGAGATAGGCAAGGCCGAGCAGCGAACGGCCCGCCGCATCGCGCGGCGCGGCCAGAACGGCGGCTTCGGCATGCTGAACGGCCTTGTCGGCGTGACCCGATTCGATTGCGGCGCTCGCCTTGGCGGCGGAGTAGCTCGCTTCTGGCGCGACCTTGGCGGTGCAGCCCGCCAGGGTCGCGCCAGCGAGCGCGGTCGTAAGCGCGAGGGCGATCTTGCGGCCCTGGCTGGCGGTGCTGTGCTTGCTCATCGTCACCCCTCCTTCGGGTGTGTGGATTCAGGTTCAGTCGCGCCGGACATGCGCGGCGAGTTGTTCGATTTCGGGCATTTCGCGAAGCAGCGCATCGACTGCATCGGTGACCAGTTGCTGGGCGCTGCAATTGCGTACCGTGCAGGCAAGCCGCAGTTTCAGGTGGCGATCCGCGTCGAGCCGAAGGGTAAAGGCAGCGCGCTTGCCACTGGGGCGAATGGCGCTTTTTTCCTTGGCAAAAACGCTCGCTGCAGGCTGTTCTGTCGGGGCGTCCAGCTTGGCGGCGATCCGTTCGATCGTGTCGCGCACCGGACTGGCGGAGACCGGGCTGGGCGCAACGGGGCTAGGCCAATCGGGGTTGGGCGAATCCGGGCCGACAGAATCCTTGTTGGACGAGATCGATGGCTGATGATCGTGGTCCGCCCGTTCGGCGGGGGAGAGCTGGATGACAGGCGCGCTGTGGACGGGCGCATCGTCCTCGTCGCCCATATCGTTCCAGCCCAGATCTTCCAGGTTCGCCGCAGCGGCTGCGCCATCCACCTTGCCAGGCACGCCCAGTTGCGGACGCATGGCCGGTTTCGCACCGCCCTTGCGCGCAAGGAGCGTGGAGGAAAGAGAGGCGAAGTTGCTGTCGGACATGTTGGGCGCTCCGCTTGCTCGAACCTACTGTGCGACCCGGCGGCCGAAACCACCGGCAGGGCGGTGCACGCCCGGCATGGCCGTTTGCGCATGTGGCGCGGCGAAGATCGTGCGGCGGAAATTCTTTTCCAGACGGTCAGACAGGTACTTCCACAGCGCGGTGACTTCCGCGGCACTGCGGCTTTCCGAATCGACTTCCATCACCGTGCGCCCGTCGATCATCGAGGCGGCGAAATCGGTGCGGTGGTGCAGGGTGATCGGGGCCACCGTGCCGTGCTGCGACAGCGCGACGGCGGCTTCCGAGGTGATTTTCGCCTTGGGCGTTGCGCCATTGACGACAAAGACCAGCGGCTTGCCAGAACGCTCGCACAGATCGACTGTGGCGCCGACGGCGCGTAGATCGTGCGGGCTGGGCCGGGTCGGTACGACGATAAGTTCGGCAACCGAAATCACCGACTGGATCGCCATGGTGATGGCGGGCGGCGTGTCGATCACCGCCAGCTTGAAACCCTGGCTGCGCAGGACAGCAAGGTCGCTTGCCAGCCGCGCCACCGTGGTTTGCGCAAAAGCGGGATAATCGTCTTCGCGCTCGTTCCACCAGTCTGCCAGCGACCCCTGCGGGTCGATGTCGATCAGTACCACCGGCCCTGCGCCTGCGCGCTGTGCCTGGACGGCGAGGTGGCCGGACAGGGTTGTCTTGCCCGATCCGCCTTTTTGCGATGCCAACGCCAATACTCGCACGGCCCCGTCCCCTTTTGCGTCATGCCTCAGATTGCGTATTCATCCACCGCGTATTGCGGCAGTCTTCATCGGGGAACTCGCAGACTACCCCTAATTTTGGGTTAATGACTGATGCTGAAGACCGCATAATGTTGCGCGATAGGGAATGCTTGCAGACAAGAGCGTTTTGCTAATGGCCTGTTTACTATAGCATGGCAGGGGTAGATTGATCTGGATGCTGCCCGGCGCACGCCGCGGCGGGGCATCGTCAAAGGGAAGGATCGCTCGCATGGCCAACAACACCGTAGTTAAGCTCTTCCTCGGCGCTGTCGCCGGCGCGGCCGTGATGGGATCCGTGCCCGCAATGGCCGATGTGAAGGCTGGGGTCGATGCGTGGAGCGCGGGCGATTACACCACGGCAGTGCGCGAATGGTCTGCTCCGGCGCAGGCCGGCGATCCCGATGCGCAGTTCAACCTGGCGCAGGCTTATCGCCTGGGGCGCGGGGTGGAGGCCGATCTTGCCCAGGCTGAGGCGCTGTACCGGCTCTCTGCGGCGCAGGGGCATGTGAAGGCGGCTGACAATTACGGCCTGCTGTTGTTTCAGAACGGCCGGCGCGAAGAGGCGATGCCCTATGTCGAGGGGGCTGCCGGGCGGGGCGATCCACGCGCGCAGTATCTGCTCGGCATTGCGTATTTCAACGGCGATCTGGTCGAAAAAGACTGGGTGCGGGCCTATGCGCTGCTGACGCTGGCCAATGGCACGGGTCTCCCGCAGGCGCGCTCGGCCATCGTGCAGATGGACCAGCATATCCCGCAGGACCAGCGCCAGGAAGCACAGTTGCTGGCACAAAAGCTGAAGAGCGATGCCGAAATGCAGCGTTCGCAGCAGCTCGCCAACGCCGATCTGACCATGGGTGCGCCGGTGCGCTCCACCGGCACACAGGTTGCGACCACGCCTCTGCCGCCGGCGACGGCCCGGCCTGCCACCCGCCCCGTTACGCCGCCTGTTACCGTGGCGAGCGGCCCGGCAGCGGCCGGTGCGGACTACACCTTGCCCGGGCCAGTATCTCAGGGCGGGATGCAGCCCGCGCCGGTTCCGGCATCGTCGGCCGCGCGCGAGGTGGATCGTGCGCAAACCGTGGTCGCCGCCGCTGGCGCGGCTACGCCTTCCGCGCCTGCCCCCCGGCCCGTACCCACAGTGTCTCCCGCCAACGGGGGATGGAAAGTGCAGCTGGGTGCATTCGGCGTGCCCGGCAATGCCGACCGGTTGTGGGCGCGCATTGGCAGCCACGCTGCGCTTGCCGGGACAAGTGCGGTCAAGCAGCCTGCAGGCCGCCTGACCAAGCTGTTTGCAGCAGGCTTTGCCAGCGAAGGCGCGGCGCGCGATGCCTGTGCGGCGCTCAAACGCAGCGGGCAGGATTGCCTCGTTACGCGATAAAGCCTCCGATCTATCTTCCCTGAGCCGCGCGAACCGTTAAGGTGGCGCGCGACAGGGAGGGTCATTCATGACTGAACAGATTGCGGCGTCTGTCGACGCCGAAGAAGAGCGCACCCCGGATCAGCTCGCCCCGGTGGCGGCGCTGGGCAACCGGATCGCCAGCCTCGATTTCATTCGCGGCCTGGCCGTGATGGGCATCCTGTGGGCGAATATCGTCGCCTTCGGCCAGCCGTTCAGCGCCTATATGTGGCCCGAGGCCTTCCTGACGCCGCATGGCGAGGTGTCGAACTGGATGTGGATCGTCCAGTTCGTGCTGATCGATGGCAAGATGCGCGGCCTGTTCACGCTGCTGTTCGGCGCCGGGCTCTACCTTTTCATGGAAAAGGCGTGGGAACGCGGGGCGACACGCTGGTTGCAGGTGCGCAGGCTGTTCTGGCTACTGTTGTTCGGCATCGTCCACTTCTACCTGATCTGGCGCGGCGATATCCTGATGCTGTATTCCTTCGCCGGGTTCGTGGCGCTGGCCTTCCTGCGCATGTCGCCCAAGCGACAGATGGTGCTGGGCATTCTGGGTTATCTGGCCGGGGCCGTGCTCTACGGGGCTTTCATGGGGCCGGCCTATTTCCTGACGCAGGCCGATCCCGAAACGCAGCCCGAACTGGCGCAGGCCGGTGAGGGATACGAAGCGGCCAAGGCAGAGGCGCTGGCCGACGACGCGCTCGAACGCCCGATCATGACCGATGGCAGCTATGCAGATTTCGTTCAGCACAACTTTGCCGAACATCTCACCGACCCGCTGTTCATGCTGTTCATCTTCGGGTTCGAAACCCTGCCGCTGATGCTGATCGGGATGGCGCTGTATCGCTGGGGATTGTTCGATGGGCGGATGAACCTTTCCAAACAGAGGATGTGGGGCTGGATCGGGCTGATCGGCGGCACACTGCTGACCGTTCCCATGGCGCTGTGGGCGAAGAGCACCGGGTTCGACTATTGGGCAAACACCGCCGCGTTCATGGCGTTTTCCCACCTGCCGCGCCTTCCGGTCGTTCTGGGACTGGCGGCCATACTGGCCCTCGTCGGGATGAAAGCATCGGGCTGGCTGGCAGAGCGGATTTCTGCCGCTGGCCGCGCTGCCTTCACCAATTATCTAGGCACATCGGTGCTGATGATGCTGGTTTTCCATCCCTGGGCAGGGGGGCTGTGGGGCGACCTGACCCGTCCGGGCCTGTATGTCGTGATGCTGGCCACCTGGGCGGTGATGCTGGCCTGGTCGAAGCCCTGGCTCGATCGTTATTGCTATGGCCCGCTCGAATGGCTGTGGCGCTGCCTGACCTATGGGCGATTGTTCCCGCTCAAGCGGTAAGGCGCAGCTGCGCGGCCTCGGTAGCAGACGCCGGGGCCGTGCAGAAAATCCTTGCTATTGAGAATTGATCGCATAAATTGGCTTTTGCGAATCAATCGCAGGAGACGCGCGACATGTATGTCTGCATTTGCAACGCCATCAGGGAAACCGATCTGCGCCGGGCCGCGCGTCAGTGTCCGGGCGATGCGGAGGCGGTTTATGCCCAGCTCGGCAAGCGTCCCAGCTGTGGCCAGTGCCTGTGCGAAGCGGACGATATGCTCGCTGAAGAGCGTGGCATGGCCTTCGTGCCTGCCCACGCAGCCTGAAGCCCCGCTAACGCAAATCGCTCGCAACTGGCGGAATTCCGCCATTTTTTAGGTTGCTCGGCTTGCGCTGGGGCCGCTGGGCCGCCATAGCGATACGCACATTGTTTCGACAGGAGTGCGCTATCGTGAAGGGCGACGAAAAGGTCATCGACTATCTCAACCAGGCTCTCACGAACGAGCTGACGGCGATCAACCAGTACTGGCTGCATTACCGCGTGCTCGACAATTGGGGTGTCTCCCGCCTTGCCGAATACGAGCGCAAGGAATCCATCGAAGAGATGGAACATGCCGACAAGCTGGCCGACCGTATCCTGTTCCTCGACGGGCTGCCCAACTTCCAGAAGCTGCACAAGCTCAAGGTCGGGGAATCGGTGAAGGAAATCCTCGAAGCCGATCTCGCGCTCGAGATGGAGGCGATCCCGCTGCTGCGCGAAGCGGCGGAATACTGCCAGTCGGTGAAAGATTTCACCTCGGGCCAGATCTTCGAAGACATCCTCGCCAATGAGGAAGAGCATGTCGACTTTCTTGAGAAGCAATTCGACATGATCGTGCGGATGGGGCTGGAAAATTACGTCCAGCTGCAAAGCCACGCCGCTGGCGAGGGTGGGCAAGCGTAGGCTGCATTGGCGTCAAATCTGTTCAGTGGCCTCTACGCTTATCGTCCGCGAATCGCCGAGGCCGGGAAACGGGATCGCTCCCCGCTCGAGGATTGGCTTACCGAGTGCTTGGCACAATGTCTGTCAGCGTTGCGGTCGTCCGATCCAAAAGCGCTCTCCGATGTGTTGTCCGAATTATCCGAAGATCCTGCCGAGGCAGTTTACAATGAAATTGAGAAACATGGGTTTACCGTGGAATCCCAGAAAACGACAGCGTTCGACGGGCGGCCCGACATGGTCTTCTACGTCGGCGAATGGCCGTGGTTCGTGGTTGAGAACAAAGTCGATCATGAGGCAGACCTTGAGCAGATAAGCAGATATTGCTCATGGCGGAAGCGCGAAGAAATAAGGTTGTGCAATCGGGCGGAATCGCGTTTCGACCTTACTGCTTGCGCGCTGTTTATCACCAGTACAACCCCGGTTCCCAAAGGCTTCAACACCGGCGAGCCACAGCTTTTTGGTGCAACGGCTTCGGCTACCCGGTGGTCTCGGCTTGCCAAGTCCATGCTGCGCGCGACCAGCCATCTGATGCCCGATAGTTTTGCTCGGAGGTTGGCTTTGTCATTCTTCGATCAGTTGAAGGAACTCCACATGGCAACAGAATTTCCGACCAGTCGAGCGATGGCCCTTGCTGAACTCTTCATGGAAGAAGGTGTTCAGCTCGCCGATTTGGCCAACGGTATGCTCGCAAGAGCAGAGGAGATATGGGACTTCTCGTCCCAGACGACATACTGGGCGCGGCCATATTACGCAGAAGGACTCTTCTACGCGTCACGCTGGGCAAAAGACATCTTGCCGACAACGCAAGACAAGGTGATAACCGGTTTCTGGTTTCCAGAGGTCGGCTCCTACGGTGCGAGCCTTCGGGAAAACTTGCCCGACGTCACCATAAGCGACGTTCCAAAGGTGTTTATCACCATCGGCGGTACGCGAAATTCGGAAACGAAACTTATGGCGCGAACGACAGGCTGCCCGGCGGGGTGGCACCGCGATCATGACGAATTTATCGCCTTCGCAGACTTCACATCGTTCGGAGGCGATCCCGATTCCAGGGGTGACTTAATCCTCACATGGACCCAGGAATGTTGCCTTGCGTTCAAGGAATGGTCCGCGAAGCAATAGACGTTTGATCTGCCGACAACCGAAGCATCTCATCTTACCCCACTTCCCAGAACGCTGCATGGTTGCCGCCCCGCTTGCGCAGGGTGGCGACTGCGCGCTCGCCGTCGAAAATCTGCGTCGTCCCCTGATCGAGATTTATGTCCGAAATCGTCAGGGCCGATGCGATATCGACCGTTTCGAGCATCATGGCCGGACCGCGATCGGGGTCCGCCGGGCTGATGACCACACTGAAACGTCCCATTGAACATCTCCTTCATGGGGGAATTGCAATGTGGGCCTCTTCAAATGAACGCCAGCCGACAGAAACGCTCCGATTCCCGCAGGCGTGCGGCGGCCCGGCGCAGGACGAGGCAATTGCGCGACCGGCGGTTTTCAGCCGCGTTTCGCGCTGGGCTTGGCCTTGCCGCGCGGCTTTGCTGCGGGCTTTACTCCGCGCGCGGCCAGCCGGGTCTCCATCAGGAAAAACGCCAGTCCTACGATGAGCATCGCCATGGTCGATACCCAGGCAAAGGCGATCACCGTACCGATACGCGCTTCGATATAGGCGCTGATGAACAAGAGCGCGATCACCACGCTGATGATGACTGCCGCTGCCGTGCTGAAGACCAAGGCATATTGGGACAGACGCCGCCGTTTCGCCAGCCAGGGCAGTTCGGCAACCTCGCTACCCGCCTTGCCATCCTCGATCCGGCGGTTGATCCGCTCGATGCGCTCGGCAACCCAGATCAACCGGCTCATCATCACATTCATGATCGCGCCGATACCGCCCAGCAGGAAGGCAGGCGCCAGGCTGAGCTGGACGATCTGCTGCACATGCGGGGTGTCGGCGGTGCGTTCGAGGATGTCGAACGCAAAACTGCTGCCGGCATTGGCAAGCAGGTCGAAAAGCATCAGCGTTCCCCGCTGTAATTGCCGCCACCGCCGCGATTGGCGTTGTAGGGGTTCTTGGGGCTTTTCAGCACCACGCGCACCGGCACGGCCTCGAAACCCAGCTTCGCGCGGATGCCATTGACGAGATACCGCTCATAGCTCTTAGGCAGGGCTTCGAGCCGCGTGCCGAAAATGACGAAGCGCGGCGGGCGTGTGCCAGCCTGGGTGATATAGCGCAGCTTGACCCGGCGGCCCTTGGGTGCGGGCGGCGGGTTGGCGGCCAGCGCATCGTCGAACCAGCGGTTGAGCGCGGCGGTCGGCACGCGCTTGGACCAGCTTTCGCGGATCTCGAATGCGGCGGACAGCATCGTGTCGAGGCCCTTGCCGGTCTTGGCGCTCACCGCCAGCAGCGGCAGCCCGCGCACCTGCGCCAGCCCATCGTCGAGCGCGGCGCGCACGCCGTTGAACAGCGAACTGGCGTTTTCGGCCACATCCCATTTGTTGATCGCGACCATCAATGCGCGGCCTTCCTGCAACACGAGGTCGGCGATCTTGAGATCCTGATGCTCCAGCCCCTGCGTCGCATCGAGCAGCAGCACCACGACCTCGGCGAAATCGACCGCGCGGCGCGCATCGGCGACGGAGAGCTTTTCCAGCTTGTCCTGCACCTTGGCGCGCTTGCGCATGCCCGCTGTGTCGACAAGGTGGATGTCGCGCACCTCGCCGGTGTTGGGATCGGTCCATTTCCAGTCGATGGCGATGGAATCGCGGGTGATGCCCGCTTCCGGGCCGGTCAGCAGCCGGTCTTCGCCCAGCAGGCGGTTGATGAGCGTGGATTTGCCCGCATTGGGCCGCCCGACAATGGCGAGCTTGAGCGGGCCGAGTGGCGCATCCTCGTCCTCGATTTCTGCGGCGGCGCGCGCGGCTTCTTCCTGTGCGGCTTCCGCCGCTTCGGCTTTGTCGCCGATCACCGGCCACAGCCCGCTGAACAGGTCGGCAATCCCTTCGCCATGTTCGGCGGAAATCGGGGCGGGTTCGCCCAGGCCGAGCGAATAGGCCTCCAGCACGCCTGCCTCGCCCTGCTTGCCCTCGGCCTTGTTGGCGACAAGCACCACGGGTACTTCGGTTCCGCGCAGCCAGCGGGCGATTTCCTCGTCCAGCGGGGTCAGGCCATTGCGGGCATCGACCACGAACAACGCCGCATCCGCCCCTTCGAGCGAAACCTCGGTCTGCATCCGCATGCGCCCGGGCAGGCTCTCGGCGTCTTCATCTTCCCATCCGGCGGTATCGACCACCGTGAATTCGAGCCCCGCAATCTCAGCATCGCCCATGCGCCGGTCGCGCGTGACGCCGGGCTGGTCGTCGACCAGGGCGAGCTTCTTGCCCACCAGTCGGTTGAACAGGGTGGATTTGCCCACATTGGGGCGGCCGATGATGATGACGGTGGGTTTCATGGTCTGTCGATTGTCCTTGTGGGCGCAGGTGGCCCCTGCGGCGCGCTTTGGCAAGCGATCACTGGGGTGGTGCGGCGCGGCATGGGCGCGCACCGGGGGCAAACTATGCCTAATTCCGGTTAACCCCGTTCGACAGGAGGCATGCAACCCTAACGCGTCATTAGGCGCGATATGAGAAATGCAATCAAGCTCGCCATCGCCGGGTTGACCGGCATCATCGCACTTCCGGCACATGCGGAAAGTGTCGCCGATTTCTCGTTCGGTGATCCTCGCGAAAGCGCGTCCGAACTTGCGCCTTATTTGCGATGTGTGCCCTACGCCCGCGAGGTTTCAGGCATTCCGATCTACGGCGATGCGCTTACCTGGTGGGAACAGGCCGAGGGGCGCTTTGCCCGCGGCAACACCCCCCGCGTCGGCGCGGTTATGGCATTCGAGCCGCACCGCTCGATGCAGCTTGGCCATGTGGCTGCGGTCAGCCGGGTAATCGACCGGCGGACCGTATTGCTCGATCATGCAAACTGGTCGCCGATCGACGGGCGGCGTGGGCAGGTGGAACGCGATGTGATGGCAGTGGACGTATCGCCCAATAACGACTGGAGCGCGGTTCGGGTGTGGTATCATCCGCTCCAGGCGCTCGGCAAAACGGCCTGGCCGGTGCATGGCTTTATCTATGGCGATGCCGCACCGCACCGGCAGGTAGCACAGCGGCCAGCCTATCAGCCCGCGCGAGTGGAAAGCTCGCGCGCTTTCCGCAGCGCCTTTGCCGATTTGGCCAGGTAACGAGCAGGATAACCAGCAGGGGCCGCAGCCCCGCGCAAAGGATCAACCTGCCTTGGCCACAGGCGGATTGTCGCCCAGATCTTCGTACCAGGCTTCGACCGGGCCGTTCAGCTTGATGGTCAGCGGGTTGCCCTTGCGATCCACTGTCTTGCCAGCCTGTACGCGCACCCAGCCTTCGGAAATGCAGTATTCCTCGATATTGGTGCGTTCCGTGCCCTTGAAGCGGATGCCCACACCGCGCTTCAGAACCTCGGCATCGAACCTGTCGCTGCGCGGATTGACCGAAAGGTGGTCGGGCGGGGTGTCGGATTTTGTTTCTTCGCTCATGGGGCGGGCCTGTAATGTGCCGCTGCGCGACCGACAAGATCAATCAGGCGGCATGGGTGTCGATCCGGGCAGGCTGTCGGGCGGTATTTCCTGCGGCGCACCGGGATTGTCGATGTCGGGGCGGGGCGGCTCGAAACCGGGCGGGTCTTCGTGCGGGGCTTCGGCAGGCGGGCTGTTGGGTACGATCTCGTCCGGGCTGTCAGGTTCGATCGTGTCGGGATTGGGTTCTGGTTGGGTGGCCATGCGGGTGCTCCTTGGACTGATTGTCATGCCGCCGCTCGCCGAATGGACGGCCCGACACAAAGCGGGTCGTGCAATGGTCCACCAGGCCGGTGCAGCAGCGTGCCTTCGTATCTGATCAACCCGCCAGCGCCCCGGCCCGTTCCGATAGTTCGTCGCCATACTTGCCCTTTTGGCCGCATCGCTTTAGAGGCGCTGCGCATAACGCGCGCCGGCTCCGGCTTGGCGCGCGGCTTCGTTCGGACAAGCGGGCGTGGCGGAACTGGTAGACGCGCTGGTTTTAGGTACCAGTATCGAAAGATGTGGGGGTTCGAGTCCCTTCGCCCGCACCAGTGACTTCCATGCGCCTGGCACCCAAATAGTTTTGTAGAACAACCAAGAGCTTAGACATTCCCATGCAGATCAAGGAAACGACCAACAAGGGTCTCAAGCGCGCCTACACGGTGACGATTCCGGCCAGCGAGATCGACGATCGCATCGCCAGCGAAGTCAAGAAGATCGCCCCGCAGGTCAAGATGCCCGGTTTCCGCCCCGGCAAGGTCCCGGCAAACCTGGTGCGCAAGATGCATGGCGAACAGCTCCACGCGCAGTCGCTGAACGACATGATCCGCGAATCGGTCGATCAGCTGATGAAGGACAAGGAACTGCGCCCGGCGATGCAGCCCAAGATCGACCTTGGCGAAGGTTACGAGCAGGGCAAGGATGCCGAACTGTCGGTCGAACTGGACGTGCTGCCCAAGGTGGACGCGCCCGACACCGATGGCCTGAAGCTGGAAAAGCTGTTCGTGCCGGTCGATGAAAAGCAGATCGACGAACAGCTCGAACAGATCGCCGGCAACAACAAGAGCTACAAGGACGCCTCCAAGACCCGCAAGGCGAAGGATGGCGACCAGCTGATCATCGATTTCGTCGGCCGCGTGGATGGCGAGGAATTCGAAGGCGGCAAGGCCGAAGACACCCCGCTGGTGCTGGGTTCGGGCGCGTTCATCCCCGGCTTCGAAGAAGGTCTGACCGGCGTGAAGACCGGCGATGAGAAGACCATCGAAGTCACCTTCCCGGAAGATTACCAGGCGACGCATCTGGCCGGCAAGAAGGCCGAATTCGACGTCACTGTGAAGCAGGTGAAGGTTGAAACCGACACCAAGATCGATGACGAGTTCGCTAAGAATCTCGGCCTCGACAGCCTCGACAAGCTCAAGGACCTGCTGCGTGGCCAGCTGGAGCAACAGACCGCTGGTCTCACCCGCACGCAGATGAAGCGCCAGCTGCTCGACAAGCTGGCGGGCGACCACGATTTCGAAGTGCCGCAGGGCATGGTCGATGCGGAATTCGAACAGATCTGGGCCCAGCTCCAGCAGGAAGCCGCGCAGGCCGACGACTCTGCCGCCGCGATGAAGGAAATCGAGGAAGAGAAGGACGATTACCGTTCGATCGCCGAGCGCCGCGTGCGTCTGGGCTTGCTCCTCTCCGAAATCGGCCAGGCCAATGGCGTGGAAGTCACAGGCCAGGAAATGTCCATGCTGATCCAGCAGGCGGCCCAGCAATATCGCGCCGAAGACCGCGAACGCTTTATCCAGTATGTCCAGCAGGAACCGATGGCCGCCGCCCAGCTGCGCGCCCCGCTGTACGAGGACAAGGTCGTCGACTTCTTGTTCGACAAGGCCGATGTGACCGAGCGTGAAGTGACGCTGGAAGAACTCGAAGCCGCCATCGAAGCGGAAGAGACCCAGCCCGCCAAGCCGGCCAAGAAGAAGGCTGCGCCGAAGAAGAAAGCCGCCGCCAAGAAGGACGCCGACGACAAGAAGGCTGACGAGAAGTCTGCCGAGAAGAAAGCTCCGGCGAAAAAGGCTGCTGCCAAGAAGGCTCCGGCGAAAAAGGCCGATGACAAGAAGGCGGGCGACAAGAAAGCCGCTGACAAGAAACCGGCGGCGAAGAAGGCCCCGGCCAAGAAGGCAGCTGCGAAGAAGCCTGCTGCCAAGAAGGCCGCCGACAAGAAGTGATTTCGGTTTCGCCGGCCCCTATTCGGCTGGCGACCACCGCTTGAAAGAAGGCTCGGGCAGCTCGGCTGTCCGGGCCTTTTCATATGCCGCGCCCGCTTTCAGGACGGCGTGGTCCTGCCATTTCCCGGCGATGAAGCTGATGCCGACCGGCAGGCGTTCGATATGGCCCATCGGCACGGTAAGGTGAGGATAGCCCGCCACCGCGGCGACCGAGCCGATGCCGATACCGCCGGTAAAATTGTCGCCATTGACCAGGTCGCTGACCCATATCGGGCCACGCGTGGGGGCAACCAGTATGGCGACATCGTGCTCCGCCATCAGGCGGTCGATCCCGCGTTCCCCTGCCAGGTGCAGTGCATTGGCGCGCGCTGCGCGATAGGCGTTCTCGTCGGTCGCCTCCAATGCCTGCTCGAACAGTTCCTGGCCGAACCAGCGCATCTCGCTCTGTGCATTTTCCAGGTTGAACTGGACCAGATCGGCCAGACTGCGCGGTGATCCCTCGCCGGGCAGCGATTGCAGATAGGCGTCCATCCCCTCGCGCAGTTCGTAGAGCAGCACCGTGAACTCGTCCCGCCCCATTTCGGACGGCGGATCGTATTCGATCTCGACCAGTTCGGCGCCTGCACTGCGCAGATCGGCCAGCGCGTGTTCGAACACTTCGCGCAAATCCCCGCGCGGGCCGATCCGGTCGACCATCACCCCGATGCGTATGCCTTGCAGTGACGCGTCGCCAAGGCCGGTGTGATAGGCTGCCAGATGCGCATCCGCCTCGCGGGTTGCGGGGTCCGCCGGATCGCTGCCTGCCATTGCCGATAGCAGCAGCGCGGCGTCCTGCACGCTGCGGGCCATCGGCCCTGCGGTATCCTGCGACACGCTGATCGGGACGACATGGGTGCGGCTGACCAGCCCGACGGTCGGCTTGAAACCGACGACCCCGTTGGCGCTGGCGGGGCAGGTGATCGACCCGTCGGTTTCGGTCCCGATGGCTGCCCAGGCAAATTGCGCTGCGACCGCAGCACCGCTGCCCGAAGACGATCCGCAGGTGTTGCGATCAATGGCGTGGGGATTGCGGGTCAGCCCGCCCACCGCACTCCACCCGCTGGTGGAATTGGTGGACCGGATATTGGCCCATTCGGACAGGTTGGTCTTGCCTAGCATCACGCCGCCCGCCGCGCGCAGATTGGCGATAAGCGGCGCATCACGCCCGGTATTGTTGTCGACCAGTGCGAGGCTACCCGCAGTGGTGGGCCATTCGCGCGTTTCGATATTGTCTTTGACGAGCACCGTGCGGCCACCCAGCAGGCCGGTCCCCCGCAATTCGCCCGCGCGCTCCGCCGCTTGGGGATCGTGGACGATGACGGCGTTGAGGTCCGGTCCGGCATCGTCCAGCGCTTCGATCCGGTCGACATAGATGCGCGCATCCTCCGCCGGGCCGGACGCGCTGGCGGCGTGGGGCAAGACGACCAAAGTAGCTACAAGTGGCAGCGCCACGCTGGTCTTGAGTGCATTCATCATGTCACGCTCCCTTCGATGATGTGCTGCTTTGCGGCGCAGTCAGTCCTTGTCCCACTCCTCCACCGCGACCTTGGGGCCGCCGGGGACGAGCGTTTCGAGCCGCGCGTCTTCGCCATGGTGGATGTGCCCGTTGCGGCGTTCGGCAAAGGCGATCATCGGGCCGGCGACCACGCCGTGGACCACGATGGAGGCAAGGATCGCGAAACTGGCGGTGGCCCAGAGGATGTCGAGATCCTCGAAGCTGCCGTGATTCTGGCCATAGGCGAGGTAGTAGATCGATCCCATCCCGCGCACGCCCAGGAAGGCGATGGACAGGCGTCCGGGCCAGGGCAGCTTGCAGAAGGCTTCGGAGAACAGGCCGCCGAGCGGGCGGATTACGAAGATCAGTGCGAGGCCGACCAAGGCGGCGGGCCAGGTTAGCGCGTCGAGCACGCCGCTGGCCAGCATCGCGCCGAAACCGAACAGGACAAGGACCAGCACGATCTGTTCGATCTGGTCGATGAAGTGGTGGCTGATCTTGTGATAGCGGCTGCGATTCTCGCACTGGCGCGCAGTGACGGCGGCCACGAACACGGCAAGAAAGCCATAGCCATGCGCGATCTCCGCCGCGCCATAGGCCAGCAACAGAGTGCCGAGCACAATCAGCCCTTCGCGCGTGGAATAGCGCGGAGCCTCGTCCTCGTCCTGCTCGACATCCTCCATCGGGGTGTCGGCTTCGCGCTGGAAGACATACCACGCGCCCACGCGGCCAACGGCCCAGCCGATGGCGCACCCGGCAAGGATACGCCAGACGAGGTCCACCGCGGCCCATTCGACCGTCCAGCTCCCAAGCGCGGTCATCCCCACCGCAGCGATGGCAAGATGGGTGAAGGGAAAGGCCAGCCCGTCGTTCAGCCCGGCCTCGACCGTCAGCGAAAAGCGCACGTCGTGGCGCTCATTCTCGCCTGGAGGGCCGACCTGCACGCTGCGCGCAAGCACCGGGTCGGTGGGGGCCATGGCCGCGCCCAGCAGCAGTGCGCCCGCCGGCGCAAGGCCGAGCGCCCACCAGCCCAGAAACGCCACCGCCGCGATTGTCAGCGGCATTGCGATCACCAGCAGCGGCCAGATCTGCCGCCAGTTCTGCCAGCTGACGGGTCGGTCTATGGCAATCCCGGCCGCGGCAAGGCTGGCGATGACGATGAATTCGGTGATGTATTCCAGCGTCAGCGCGTCGAACCCGTCGCTCGCCGGGTTGAAATGGGGCAGGCCAAGCGGGAGCTGGAACAGCAGGTAACCCGCCCCGACATAGACGATCGGCAGCGACAGCCAGACCTTGGCCAGTACCCGTTCGAGCGACACGGCGAGCATCAGCCCGATGCCGAAAACGGCCATCATAAAGACGCGGGGATCAAGCTCCATGTCATGCGGTTACTGCCGCAAATGCCTGTCGCGCAAGGCTTTGTCAGAAATTCCCGCTCACCGACATGCGGAAGATGGGGCCGATGCGGCGGTCGAAGCTTTCGCGAAACAGGATGGCGGAGCCGGGGCGGGGGCCGACAAACACGGTCCGGTCGAACTGCTGCGTCGCGCTCAGGATATTGGCTGCGCGCAAGTTCACGGTAAGGCCCATCACATCCTTGTGCTCCACGAACAGGTCGACAAAGGCAGGCCCTTCGATCTCCTTGCCGATCTCGGTCAGGCGCGAATAGGGGGTGATTTCCTCGGTGAAGAGACTGACGCCGTAGGCCCAGCTGGTGTCGGGCACGTCGTGGCGCAGGTCGATATCGAGCAGGTCGATGCGGTCGCGCGAAAACGGGCGCGAAAGGCCGGTAAAGGGATCGGTCACGTCCATCCAGCGCTTGATGCCGCGAACTTCCACCTGCGCGCCGCGCCAACCCAACGGGCCGAGCTTGATCAGGCCGCTCAGTTCGATCTGCGTGCGCCTGGCATCGCCGATATTGCCGCGCGCTTCGCCGCCGGTTCGCAGCGGGAAAAAGTCGATGAAATCTTCGAACCACGCATGGTTCAGCTCGAACTGGAGCGAACCCCACGGGCCAAGCTTCTTGTTTGCCTCGAAGTCGATCCGCCAGCTCTGATCGGGTTGCAGGTTGTTGTTGCCCGCGTTCTGGTTGTCGTCATTCAACGCGACGCTGGCGAGGAAGTCACCGAAGGAAAGTTGGCCCACCTGGCGGCTGAATTCGATATTGGCATCGAAATCGACCGACGGCTTCCAGGCCAAGGATACCGAGCCCTTGGGGCGGAGGAAACTGCGGGCATTGGCCGCGCTACCGGTCTGTTCGATCCTGGAATATTCGCCGCCTGCCGTCGCCTGGAACGCCAGGGTGTCGGTGAGCTGTTTCGAAAAGCTCAGGATCGCCTCGTAACGATCTTCGGTCACGCCGCCAGTCCCCGAAGGGAAGGGGATAGGGGCGAAATCGCCGCCCGCATCCAGCCCGAACAGCGCCGATACCCGGTCCAGCCGGTTGAACGCCGCTTCGCCGGAGAGCTGCCAGTCGGCCTCGAACATCCGCCAGCCATATTCGAAGCGCCCGATCCGTTCGCCGATGGCATTGGTGCGCTCGAAGATATTGCCGATTGCGGGCGATCCATCAGCGAAGCTGTCGACCACGCGGATGGAGAAATTGTCCCGTTCGAACCGTTCCAGTCCGATCAGCTTCATTCGCCCCGGGCCGAGCGGAAATTCGATGTCCGCACCGATTTCGTATTCGGGACCATTCTCGCGCGTCTCGGACATGCGCGAGCGGACCGGGCCTGCAACAGGTGTCGCCACCTCGGGCTCGTTGCGAAAGAAGAAGTCCTCGTTGTAGCTGAGATTGAGATTGGCCACGACATCGCCCGACGGGCGGTAGGTGAAATTCGCGGCCAGCTTGGGATTGTCGAAACCGCCGGAAAACTTGCTTTCCTGTCGCTCTATCGGCGCGCCGGTGGCGTCGGTGACGAAGATCGGTCCATCTGCGCCGAAGCGGTTGTTTTCATTGCTGAAAGCTACGGTGTAATCGAGCGCGCCGCTGCTGCCGCTGATCGAGGCTTCACCGCCGAAAAGCTGGGCGGAGGTGTTGAACGCGCGAAATCCGGTGCGCCAGCGGAACTGGCCCGACAGGCCGGTGCTTTCGACCACCACATTCGCGACCTGACCCGTCAGGCCGGGGATATCCAGCGTGGTTCCATCGACGATTTCGATGCGGACGACATCGCCTGCCGGGATGCGGCGCAGCTGGTCGCGCACGCTGTCGGACTTGCTCGAAAACCGCTGGTGATTGACCAGTACGTTCTGGTCCGCCTGCCCAAGGCCGCGGCCACCATCGCTGTCTGAGATGGAAAAGCCTGGGATCTGCGCCACCATGTCGAGTGCGCTGCGCGGTGCGTACTGGGTGAAATAGGCCGGCTCGTAGACCTGGCTTCGTCCTGCCGGCGCGCTCTGGCTGGTGCTCGCCGGCCGGTCTTTGTCATCCTCGTCGGGCAGAGATGTCTGGATATCCTGCGCGAATGCAGCCGGGGACTGGGACAACAGGACAAGGGCCAGCGAAATCCCGCCGAACGGATGCAGATCGGTGCGCAAAAAAACTCCCCTCCTATTGGGGTGGCGGCCTACTAACGCCTTGGCGAGCGAGGGCAATCCTTTCGATTGGCAGCAAATCGCACTCGATAAACGACGAGGCCGGTTGCAAGTGGAAATGCAATCGGCACAAATCGTCGCGCGCTCTTTGGTTAAGCCCCTTGCAATGCGGCGCGCAGTCGCGACATAGGCGCTTCACGAAAGTTTGAAGGGAATTTCCATGATCGACCTGTTCGGAAGCCAGGCTCACGCGTCGCAGGGCCAGTTTACGCGCGACCCGGAAACCGGCGCGCTGGTTCCGGTCGTCGTCGAACAGACCAGCCGCGGCGAACGCAGCTTCGACATCTTCAGCCGCCTGCTGCGCGAACGTATCGTGTTCGTCACCGGCCAGGTGGAAGACGGCATGGCCTCGCTCATCACCGCGCAGCTTCTGTTCCTCGAAAGCGAGAACCCGTCCAAGCCGATCAGCATGTATATCAACTCGCCCGGCGGCGTGGTGACGGCCGGCATGGCGATCCACGACACGATGCAATACATCAAGCCGCGTGTATCGACCGTGTGCATCGGCCAGGCGGCATCGATGGGCAGCTTCCTCCTCGCCGCGGGCGAACCGGGCATGCGCATCGCGCTGCCCAATGCGCGGATCATGGTCCACCAGCCCAGCGGCGGCGCGCGCGGCATGGCATCGGATATCGAAATCCAGGCGCGCGAAATCCTGCGCATCAAGAAGCGCATGAACGATCTCTATGTGAAATATACCGGGCAGAGCCTGAAAGAGATCGAAAAGGCGATGGACCGTGACACCTTCCTGGAGGCGGAAGAGGCGATGAAATTCGGCATCGTCGACAAGGTCTTCGAAACCCGCCCCGAAAGCGGCGAGGAAGAGGGTGAAGGCGGCAGCGGCGGCGCACCGGAATGATCCGCACGGTCGCGCCGCATGCGCGGTGCGACCGGATGCGATTGCGACCGATGTAGTATTTTGGCAACCTTGCCACTTCAGCTTGTGGCAAGGCGGTTGCGCTAGGACGAATTTTGACCGAAACTCCCTTGTCCGGCATCGGTCGGCAAGGCCGATTCCCATCGGTCGAGCGGGGGTTAGCTTAGGAAATGACCAAATTGAGCGGTACGGACAGCAAATCGACCCTTTATTGCAGCTTCTGCGGCAAGTCCCAGCATGAGGTAAGGAAACTCATCGCCGGGCCGACCGTGTTCATCTGCGACGAATGCGTCGAGCTTTGCAACGACATCATTCGCGAGGAAACCAAGGCCGGGATCGTCGGCAAGAAGGAAGGCGATATTCCGACCCCGTCGGAAATCTTCGCCACCCTGAACGACTATGTGATCGGCCAGGATCGCGCCAAGCGCGTGCTCTCCGTCGCGGTGCACAACCATTACAAACGTCTCAAGCATGCCGGGAAAGCCGGCGACGTGGAACTGGCGAAGTCGAACATTCTGCTGGTCGGGCCGACCGGCTGCGGCAAGACGCTGCTTGCCCAGACGCTGGCGCGCACCTTCGACGTGCCCTTCACGATGGCCGATGCCACCACGCTGACCGAAGCGGGTTATGTGGGCGAGGATGTGGAGAACATCATCCTCAAACTGCTCCAGGCTTCCGACTACAATGTCGAAAAGGCGCAGCACGGCATCGTCTATATCGACGAGATCGACAAGATCACCCGCAAGGCGGAAAACCCTTCGATCACGCGCGACGTGTCGGGTGAGGGTGTGCAGCAGGCGCTCTTGAAGCTGATGGAAGGCACGACGGCTTCCGTTCCGCCGCAGGGTGGGCGCAAGCACCCGCAGCAGGAATTCCTGCAGGTCGACACGACCAACATCCTGTTCATCTGCGGCGGGGCCTTCGCCGGTCTCGACAAGATCATTGCCGACCGCCTTCAGAAGCGTTCGATCGGTTTCGGTGCGCATGTTGCCGACCCGGACAAGCGCCGCGTGGGCGAACTGCTCGAAAAGGGCGAACCGGAAGATCTGCTGAAATTCGGTCTGATCCCCGAATTCGTCGGCCGCCTGCCGGTCATCGCCACCCTGCGCGACCTCGATGTCGATGCGCTGGTGACGATCCTGACCGAGCCGAAGAACGCCCTGGTCAAGCAATACGCCAAGATGTTCGAACTCGAAGATGTCGAACTGACCTTCAAGGACGATGCGCTCAAGGCCATCGCCGACAAGGCTATCGCCCGCAAGACCGGCGCACGCGGCCTGCGCTCCATCGTGGAAGGCATCCTGCTCGACACGATGTTCGACCTGCCCGACATGAAGAATGTCAGCGAAATCGTGGTCGACAAGGACGTGGTCGAGGGGCGCAAGGAACCGGTTCAGGTCGTCTCGAACGATGATGACAAGGGCGAGAAGGAAGCGGCCGCCTGACGCCGCAGCGCTTGCTCTTCGTCTGCGGGAAGAACCGCTGGCGCAGTCCGACAGCTGAACACATTTTCGCCGGCAGGGAAGGCTTCGAGGTCTTCTCTGCCGGTCTTGCATCGGAAGCCGAAACGCCCTTGGATGAAGAGCTGGTGCGCTGGGCGGACCGGATTTTCGTGATGGAAAAGCGTCAGCGCACACAGGTGCAACAGCGTTTCCGCCATGCCCTGGACACTACGCCCATCGCCTCTCTCGACATACCCGACCGCTACCGTTTCATGGACCCGGCCCTGATCGCCTTGATCGAGGCCAGAATGGCGCGGTTCCTGCTCTAGCTCAGCATCCTGTGGCGCAATCGGCGCGGCTGGTTTCGATCTGGATGGTAGAATGGCCGATCCGGTGGTCGTGCTCCAGTCGGTGGGCCAGTTCGCGCAGAAAGGTATCGCCGGGATGGCCGCCGGGCATCACGAGATGCGCGGTCAGCGCGGTTTCCGTCGTGCTCATCGGCCAGATATGCAGATCGTGCACCGCCTCTACACCGGGCAGCCCGGCAAGATGGGCGCGCACGTCGCCCTCGGAAATGCCCTTGGGCACGGCGAGCAGGCTCATCGCGACGCTGTCTTTCAACAGGCCCCACGTCCCCCAGGCGATAACCAGTACGATGGCGATGCTCACCGCCGGGTCGATCCATTGTTCGCCGGTCCAGATGATCGCCAGCCCGGCGATGACCACGCCAAGGCTGACCAGAGCATCGGCGGCCATGTGCAGGAAGGCGCCGCGAATGTTGATGTCATGCTGTCCGCGCATGAACAGGAAGGCGGTCCCTCCATTGATGAGGATGCCGATCCCGGCAACGATCACCATGGTGTCGCCCGCTACCGGTGCAGGCTCTGCAATGCGATGGAGGGTTTCGAACAGGATTGCCCCGATCGCGATCAGCAGCAGTGCAGCGTTCACCAGAGCTGCGAGGATGGTCGAGCTTTTATAGCCATAGGTGAAGCGCTGCGAGGCCGGACGCTTGGCGGCAATGCTGGCCGCCCAGGCAACGATCAGCGCCAGCACATCGGACAGGTTGTGCCCGGCATCCGCGATGAGCGCCATCGAGCCGGACAACCAGCCATACACCGCCTCGACGATGACGAAACCGGTGTTGAGGACGATCCCGAACAGGAAGGCCTTGCCGAAATCGGCGGGCGCGTGGGAGTGGCCACCCATATGCGAGTGATCGTGCGAATGATCGTGCGTGTGCGCGTGGCCCATCGGTGTTTCCTGTGCGTGCCTGGTTCCGTTGTCAGCTCCGCCGCATATGGCAACGCCGATCCGAAGAACAAGAAAAAACGTGAAAAAACAAATGGATATATGATATCATATTCAGGTGGCTGCGCTCCGCGCCATGGCCCGCCCGCAAGCAAGCTTCTGCCATGGCTAGCTTATTCGTAGACACAGGCATCCAGCCCGTCGCGCGAGACCTGACCGATCCGGGCGGAAATCGTGTTGCCGTGCCGCGCCAGCCAGCCGCCCGGATTCTTGACCGAACGCTTTTTCGGCAGGGGCAGGGCAGCGGCCATCCGCGCGGCCTCCAGCGGGGTGAGATTGGCGGCGGACTTACCCCAGTATCGCTGCGCGCCCGCTTCGGCGCCATAAGTCCCGATGCCGGTTTCCGCGACGTTGAGATAGACTTCCATGATCCGCCGCTTGCCCCAGATCTGTTCGATCAGCAACGTGAACCACGCCTCGAAGCCTTTTCGGACATAACCGCCGCCCTGCCACAGGAATACATTCTTGGCGGTCTGCTGGCTGATGGTGGAGCCGCCACGGATGCGCCCGCCGCGGGCATTGCTTTCCACCGCCTTGGCGATCGCTTCCTGATCGAAGCCGGCATGGGTGCAGAACTTGCCATCTTCCGCTGCGATGGCCGCGCGCACCAGGTCGCGGTCGATGCTGGAAAGCGGCTCCCAATCCTTGGTGATACCGTTTTCATCCATGATCATCGTGGCAGTCACCGGGACGGGCACGAATTTGTACAGCAGGACGAGCGCAAGGCTGAGCGCGACGAAACCGACGATCAGCTTGAAGAGAAACGTGACGAACCAGCGCATCGCTCGCTCCTAAACAAAACGGCGCGCCAGGAAAATCCCGGCGCGCCGTTCTCGGTGATTGCGTTTTCCCTCAGGCTGCCGCGGGAAGGAGCTTGTCGCCCGCGATGCGGTGCATCGCCTTTTGCAGCTTTTCGAAGGCGCGCACCTCGATCTGGCGGATGCGTTCGCGGCTGACATCGTAGACCTGGCTGAGCTCTTCGAGCGTCTGCGGGTTTTCGGTCAGGCGACGTTCGGTGAGGATGTGCTTCTCGCGGTCGTTGAGGCTGTCCATCGCCTCGAGCAGCATGTCGTGGCGAACTTCCTTCTCTTCGGCATCGGCAACCGTTTCGTCCTGCAAGGGACGGTCGTCGGTCAGCCAGTCCTGCCATTCGCCCGAACCGTCCTCGCCGTTGCGCATGGGCACGTTGAGCGAGCCGTCGCCGCCCATCATCATGCGGCGGTTCATGTTGACGACTTCCTGTTCCGGTACGCCAAGCTCGGTTGCGATCTTGGCGACATCGTCCGGATGCAGATCGCTGTCTTCGTAGGCTTCGAGCTGCTTCTTCATCCGGCGCAGGTTGAAGAATAGCTTCTTCTGCGCCGCAGTAGTCCCCATTTTGACAAGGCTCCAGCTGCGCAGGATGAATTCCTGCATGCTCGCCTTGATCCACCACATGGCATAGGTGGCAAGGCGGAAGCCGCGATCGGCCTCGAATTTCTTCACGCCCTGCATCAGGCCGACATTGCCTTCGGAAATGAGATCGGACACCGGCAGGCCATAGCCGCGATAGCCCATGGCGATCTTCGCCACGAGCCGCAGGTGGCTCTGCACGAGTTGTGCGGCCGCTTCGGGGTCTTCGTGTTCCTCATAGCGCTTGGCGAGCATGTACTCCTGCTCAGCCGTCAGCACCGGGAATTTCTTGATTTCGGAAAGATAGCGGTTGAGGCTGTTCTCACCGCCGAGCGCCGGAACGCTCAATCCCTTGGATTTGCTCACTGTTTCCCTAACCTTTCTAAGCGTCGGCCTCTCTTGCCGGACCCCTGATGGGCATCCGTCTTTCGGGCCACAGGTCTATATATAGTTCATTGCGCCACTGATTGAAGCGCACTTCATCGATTTCAACGAGCGGTTTCGTCGATTAGTTCCACCATGTCGCAGGGCAGTTCGGCCCGGAATTGAACCGTTTCGCCGGTCGCCGGATGGTGAAAACCAAGCTCTGCCGCATGTAGCGCCTGCCGGTTGAATTGCAGCCGTGCCAACACCTCCTTCAGCGGTCCCGGAGTTCGCCCGTAGAGTGGATCCCCTAATAGCGTATGACCGATGGACGCACAGTGAACGCGGACCTGGTGCGTGCGGCCGGTTTCCAGCCGGCATTCGATTAGCGAACAATGCCGCAGCCGCCGCTGGAGCGCGTAATGGGTCACGGCATGTTTGCCGCGCGTCGCGTCGGGCGCAAGGACGGCCATTTTCTTGCGGTTGCGGTCGCTCCGCCCGATCCGCCCTTCCACCGTTCCTTCCGGCGGATTGGGATGACCAGCGCATATGGCAAGATAGCGGCGATGGATCGAATGATCGGCGAATTGCGCGGCCAGCCCTTCATGCGCCTGATCGGTCTTGGCGACGACCAGCAGGCCCGACGTGTCCTTGTCGATGCGGTGGACGATGCCGGGGCGTTCCACCCCGTTGATCGAGGACAGGCGGCCCGCGCAATGGTGCAGCAGGGCATTGACCAGCGTGCCGTCGTGATTGCCCGCCGCCGGGTGAACCACCATTCCGGCAGGCTTGTCGACGACGACGAGGTGCGCGTCCTCGAAGACGATCTCCAGCGGGATATCCTGCGGTTCCAGATCGAGGGGCTGGGGACGGGGGAGTTCGATGGCGAAGGGCGTGCCTTCGGCCACCTTGGCGCTGGCGGTGGTGGCCGTTTGCCCTGCCAGGGTGACTGCGCCTGCGCCGATCAGCGTCTTGATCCGCTCGCGCGAGAGGTCCGTCGCTTCGGCCAGCGCCTTGTCGAGGCGGTTTGGTGGTCCTGTTACACCAGTGATCGCTTCGCCATCCCGCTGCGAAGAGAAGGGCGGCCCTTCGACAGGCTCAGGGCGAACGGTATTTGAGCCCCCCTCTCCCCCCGTTCGTGCTGAGCTTGTCGAAGCACCGTCCTTACTTTGTGCAAGTTGTGAAATTCTGCCCCAGTCGCCCCGGATCAACGCGCGCTTTTTCGCTCGTGACCAACCTTTGATTCTCAACTCGGCGCTCAGCGCTTCCTCACGTGTAGGAAATTCTTCCGACCATACCAGTTCGACCGGCAGGCGTTCGCTGGTAAAGCCTTTCAACACACCGCGCTGGTGCTGTGCCACACGCACATCGAGGTTGTCGGTATGGCCTGTATAGTACGCGCCACCGCGACAATGTAACATATAGGCCCAGAACGGCATGGAGAGCGCCTAAGTGAAGGAAGGCCCTTCGACAAGCATTGCTAAGACGGACATGCGTGTATCGTGCGATGCACTGGCCGCGCTCGTATCGGAGGCCGTGCATGCGCACCCGCGGGAATGCTGCGGCATCCTGCTGGGCGAGGGCTCGCTGATCACGGCGATTTCGCCTGCGCGCAACGTCCATCCCGCGCCTCAAACGCATTTCGAAATCGACCCGCAGTCGCTGATCGATGCCCACCGCGATGCGCGCGTCGGTGGGCCGCAAGTCGTGGGTTATTACCATTCGCACCCATCCGGTCGGGCCGAACCATCGGCGACGGACCGGGCCATGGCTGCGGGTGACGGTATGGTCTGGGCCATCGTGGCGAGCGACCGGGTTGCGCTGTGGCGCGATGCGCAAACTGGCTTTACGCCGCTTTCCTACGCCTGCCGCACAGCGTAAGGCGCGTGCGTGCCGATGCCATTCGTCGCACCTTGCGGCACTGCCCGGCGTATCGGGGGATGCCGCCATATGGACGACAGCGGAAATTCGGTTAGGACAGTGTTCCAAGCGCTCCAAACTTCAGGAAAACACCTCTTTCAATGAACGAACCCTCTGTCGACCTCGCCGCAATGCTGTGTTCCCGGCTCTGCCACGATATGCTCTCGCCTGTCGGCGCGATGAGCAACGGGCTGGAATTGCTCGCCACCGAGAGCGATCCGGAAATGAAGGCGAAATGTATCGAACTGCTCGAACAAAGCGCCGCGATCAGCACCAACAAGCTGAAATTCTTTCGCCTCGCATTCGGCGCAGCGGGCGGTTTCGGCGAGCGGGTCGACGTTTCCGAACCGCGCGCACTGATCGATGCGCTGGCCAGGGATCGCGGCAAGGTTGAGGTCCACTGGGCGGTGGACCAGGCCAATCTGGCCAAGCCCGCGGTCAAGGTGCTGCTCAATTTCGCACAGATCGCGCTCGATGCGCTGGTGCGCGGCGGTACGCTCGATATCGGTGCGGAAGTGCGTGATGGGTCGTGCGAAATGGTCGTGCGCGCCTCGGGCACGAAGATCGCGTTCGACCAGACAATCGGCAAGGCGCTCGAAGGCTCGCTCGCCACCGATCAGATCAGCAGCCGTACCGCCGCTGCGCACATGATCGCGCTGCTTGCGGAAAATGCGGGCGGGGGCCTGCAATTTGCCAAGACCGACGATGCGCTGGTGCTGGGCGCGGTCCTGCCCGAAGGGGAGGGGCTGATCGGATGATGCCGGGGGATTTCGGGCCGACGGGGGACAAGCTGCCCAGGAGCGAGGACGAACTCGTCGATCGCGAAGTCCTCTCGCCCAATCACGACGAGCGCGCCCTGCCGATCTCGATGGTGGTCATCCACTACACCGAGATGGAGGATAAGGGCTTCGCCATCGAGCGGCTCTGCGATCCCGAAGCGAAGGTTTCCGCCCATTATCTGATCGGCAAGGGCGGCGAAGTCGTCCGGCTGGTCCCGGAAGAAAAGCGCGCCTGGCATGCGGGCCTGTCTTACTGGCGCGGTCACAAGGATGTGAACTCGGCCAGCATCGGGATCGAACTCGACCATCCGGGCCATAAATACGGTTATGGCGAATTTCCCGAAGCGCAGTTCGAAGCGCTGGTCCCGCTGGTTGCGCGGATCGTGAAGCAATACGATATCCCGCGCGCCAATGTGGTCGGCCATTCCGATGTCGCGCCCGCGCGCAAGATCGACCCGGGCGAACTGTTTCCGTGGGACCGGCTGGCCGAATACGGCCTGTGCCTGCCCAAGCCGGAGAAGCTGGAACGCGGCGATCCGTTCGACAACGATGCCGCCTTCTACCTCGCGCTCGAGCGGTTCGGCTATGACGTGACCGATGGCCACAAGGCGGTCGAGGCGTTCCAGCGCCGCTGGCGTCCGGAAAAGATCGACGGCGAGATCGACGGCCAGATCCGCGCGATCCTGTTCCAGCTCCTGCTCGACCGCGACCGCGGCGTCACGCGTTAACGGGCAGGCGGCGCGACTGAGGCTTGGCGAAAGCGCGGGCTTCGCCTATCTGCGGAGACGCCAGGGGGCCGGGCAGCCGCGTGCCGCAAGGTGCGAGGAAAGTCCGGGCTCCACGAAACAAGGGTGGCGGGTAACGCCCGCCGTGGGCGACCACAGGGAAAGTGCCACAGAGAGCATACCGCCGATGGAGGGTTCGCCCTCACAGGCAAGGGTGAAAGGGTGCGGTAAGAGCGCACCGGGGCTTCGGCAACGCGGCCCGCATGGCAAACCCCACCCGGAGCAAGGCCGAATAGGGGCGGCGCGTTCCCGCAAGGGGACTGGGGTGTTTCGCCCCAAGCGTAACAGCTGCGACCGTCCGGGTTGGCTGCTCGAGCTGCGGAGCAATCCGTGGCCCAGACGAATGGCTGCCGCCGCGGATACGGTCCGGTTATCGGATACCGTCCGTGGACACAGAACCCGGCTTACAGGCCCCCTGGCAATCACTGGCCGCAAAAGCGCCGCACGGGCGACGCGCCGGGCCCCTACGTCAGGCGTGCAACCTGACAATTTTGCGCTTCCCGCTCTCTTGCGCGCACCGGCAGCGGCCGATACGCGTTGCAAAACGCAACACGAACTGCATCGATTGGGAGCTTGCCGACATGAAAACCGCCATCACCGAAATGTTCGGCATCGAACATCCGATCATCCAGGGTGGGATGCACTATGTCGGCTTTGCCGAAATGGCGGCGGCGGTATCGAATGCAGGCGGTCTTGGCATCATCACCGGCCTTACGCTCGGCACGCCGGAAAAGCTCGCCAACGAAATCGCGCGTTGCAAGGACATGACCGACAAGCCGTTCGGCGTGAACCTGACCTTCCTGCCCACAGTCAACGCGCCCGATTATCCCGGTCTCGTCAAGGCGATCATCGAGGGCGGCGTGAAGGTGGTGGAGACCGCCGGCAACAATCCTTCGCAGGTCCTGCCCTTCTTCAAGGATGCCGGGGTCAAGGTGATCCACAAATGCACCAGCGTGCGCCACGCGCTCAAGGCGCAGTCGATCGGCTGCGATGCGGTGAGCGTGGATGGCTTCGAATGCGGCGGCCATCCGGGCGAGGACGATATCCCGAACATGATCCTGTTGCCGCGCGCGGCGGACGAGCTGGAAATTCCCTTCGTCGCCAGCGGCGGACAGGCGGATGGGCGCAGCCTCGTCGCCAGCCTGGCAATGGGCGCCGATGGCATGAACATGGGCACGCGCTTCATCGCTACCCAGGAAGCGCCGGTGCACGAAAACGTGAAGAAGGCTATCGTCGCGGCAAGCGAGCTCGACACGCGGCTGGTCATGCGCCCGCTGCGCAACACCGAACGCGTGATGACCAACGATGCGGTCGAGGAACTGCTCAAGATCGAAAAGGAAAAGGGCAGCGATCTCAAGTTCGAGGACATCATCGAACAGGTCGCCGGGGTCTATCCGCGGATCATGACCGAAGGCGACATGGATGCAGGCGCTTGGTCGTGCGGCATGGTCGCAGGCCTCATTAACGATATCCCGACCTGCAAGGAGCTGATCGACCGGATCATGTCCGAGGCGGAAACGATCATCAACACACGCCTCGCCGGCATGCAAAACGGATAAGGACGGGAGGCCGCCATGCTCGATACGACCAATCGCTTCGCCTATAACGAAGACCACGAAGCCTTCCGCGACACGGTGCGCAAGGTTTTTGCCGAACACATGACGCCGTATCTCGACCAGCACGAGGAAGAGGGCATTGTCGGGCGCGAGGCGTGGAAGGCGCTGGGCGAGGCAGGCATGCTGTGCCCGACCATCGCGGAAGAGAATGGCGGCCTGGGTCTGGATTTCGGGTTCAACTGCATCGTAACCGAGGAACTTGCCTATCTCGGCAGTGCGGCGGGCTTCACGCTGCAAAACGATATCACGGCGAATTATTTCGAACGGCTGGGCACGGACGAGCAAAAGGCGCGGTATCTGCCCGGCATGGTCAGCGGGGATATCATCACCGCCATCGCCATGACCGAACCGGGTGCGGGCAGCGACTTGCAGGGCATCCGCACCACCGCCAAGCTCGATGGCGATGAATGGGTGGTCAACGGTTCCAAGACCTACATCACCAACGGCCAGAACGCCGATTGCGTCATCGTGGTGGCCAAGACCGATCCCAGCCAGGGTGCGAAGGGAACCAGCCTGATCCTGGTCGATGCCGACACGCCCGGTTTCGAGCGCGGCCGCAATCTCGACAAGATCGGGCAGCATTCTGCCGATACATCCGAGCTGTTCTTCAACGATTGCCGCGTGCCCAAGGATGCATTGCTGGGCGGGGAAGGGCGCGGTTTCATCCATCTGATGGAGGAGTTGCCCCAGGAACGCCTGTCCATAGCCGTCGGCGCGCAGGCCGGCGCGCAGCGCGCCTTCGACGAGGCGGTCGCTTTCGTGAAGGATCGCGACGCATTCGGCCGCAAGGTGTTCGAATTCCAGAACACCAAATTCACTCTGGCCGACCTCAAGGCGAAACTTCAGGTCGGCTGGGCCCATCTCGACTGGGCAATCCAGCGCCACCTCAAGGGCGAACTGACCACCGATGAAGCAAGTGCAGCCAAGCTGTGGCACACCGAGATGCAGTGGCAGGTGTGCGATGCGGCGCTGCAACTGCATGGCGGGGCAGGTTACATGAACGAATACGCCATCGCTCGCCTGTGGCGCGATGCCCGTGTCCAGCGCATCTATGGTGGCACATCGGAAATCATGAAGGAAGTTGTCGGCCGCGCAATCTGAAGGACCAGCCCATGACAGACCCACTCGATTTTTCAGGCAAGACAGTGATGATTGTCGGCGGCACTAGCGGCATCGGCAATGGCATTGCGCAGACCTTTCGCGCCCGTGGGGCGACGGTCCATGTCACCGGCACGCGCGGCTCTGCGGCCGATTACGGCGACAGCGATATGGAAGGGCTGCATTTCGCGTCGCTCGATGTCTCGGACCGTGCTGCGATCGACGCCTTTCCATGGCCTGACAGGCTCGACGTCGTGGTCTTGTCGCAAGGCATTGCGCGCTACAATCGCGAAGAATTCAAACGCGATGTGTGGGACGAGGTGATGGCGGTCAATCTCACCTCGCTGCTCGATTGCGCGAATGCGGTGGAGGCCAGATTGGCCGCCACATCGGGATCGCTCATCATCGTCAGTTCGATCAGCGCCTATTATGGCTTGATCGGCAATCCGGCCTATGCGGCGAGCAAGGCGGGCGCTGTCAGCATGGTCAAATCGCTTGCCACTGCGTTTGCCGGCAAGGGCGTGCGGGTAAATGGCATCGCGCCGGGTTATGTGCACACCAAGATCAACGATGCATTCCTGTCGGACGAGGGCTTTCGCGACAAGGCGATTGGCGGGATCCCGCGTGGTCGCCTCGGCAAGCCGGAAGACATGGCGGGCGCGGCGCTGTTCCTGGCCTCGCCAATGGCCGATTATGTCGTGGGGCAGACATTGAACGTCGATGGCGGAATGACGCTGAGCTGAAGGGGGGATGGGCGCCATGCAATATGTCAATCTGGGCCGCTCGGGCCTCAAGGTTTCGCGCCTGTGCCTTGGCTGCATGAGCTATGGCGACACCTCGCGCGGGTGGCATGGCGACTGGGTCCTGGACGAGGGTGGGAGCCGCCCGTTCATCCGCGAGGCGGTGGAGGCGGGGATCAACTTCTTCGACACCGCCAATATGTATTCCGGCGGGGCGAGCGAAGAGGTAATCGGCAAGCTGCTGCCCGAGTTTGCGCATCGCGATGAAATCGTCGTGGCGACCAAGGCCTTCCTCCCCTGGCGTCAGGCGCCCAATGCCGGCGGGTTGTCCCGCAAGAGCCTGATGCAGGCCATCGACGACAGCCTTGCCCGGCTGGGCATGGATTATGTCGACCTGTTCCAGATCCACCGCTGGGACGACAGCACTCCAATCGAGGAAACGATGGAGGCGCTGCACGACATCGTGAAGGCGGGCAAGGCGCGGTATATCGGCGCATCGTCCATGTTCGCATGGCAGTTCGCCAAGGCTCAGGAGACCGCACGTGCGCGTCGGTGGACGCCGTTCATTTCGATGCAGAACCACCTCAACCTGCTTTACCGCGAAGAGGAGCGGGAGATGATCCCGCTCTGCCGCGACCAGGACGTGGGCATCATTCCGTGGAGCCCGCTGGCGCGCGGGAAGCTGGCGCGCGGCTGGGACGAGGCCACCGTGCGCAGCGAAACGGACGGGTTCGGCAAGATGCTTTATCAGCAGAATGTCGATGCCGACCGCGCCGTGGTGGAAGCGGTGGGCGCTGTTGCCAAGGCGCGGGGCACGTCGCGTGCCACCGTGGCGCTCGCCTGGCATTTCGCGACCCCCGGCATCACCGCACCGATCATCGGGGCGACCAAGGACGGGCATATCGCGGCCGCGCTCGAGGCGATGTCGCTCGACCTTACCGAAGAAGAGGTCGCGCGGCTGGAGGAATCCTATCTGCCCAAGATGCCGGTCGGTGTGGCGACGACGTCCAATCCGAGCCTGTCGCTGACCCTCAAATAGCCTCTCGCCGAGACAAATTCACCGAATCTTGCCGAACTGTGACAGTTGGCACGATTCGGTCATAAACGGGTCACAGGCCCGCTCCATCACACCACGACAAAGGTGCGAAGGGGCAACGGCGCTTGGAAACCGTCCATATATTGCTGACCGGCCAAGATGCCGAAAGCATGACAGAATTCGATAACGGGGAAACGGTCTATTGTTTCGACCGTCTGCATGCCGACGGGCCAAGGCGGCTGATCGACGGGCGCTGCTTCGTTTTCATCGACTGGGTTCTCGAATCGCTGTCCGGCCTCGAAATGGTGCGCCGCGTGCGCGCCGATAGCAGGCTGGGCGATGCCCATGTCACCATGATCCTCGACACAGATGATGAGGAAGAAAAACGCCGCACGCTGAAGGCGGGCGCGGACGATTACGTCGTCGGCCCGCTCGATCGAACCGCCGTGCTGGACCGGGTGATGGCGCTCGATACCGGCACGGCAAAGACGAGCGTTGGCAACCTGCTGGAGCTGGGAAATCTGACCATCGATCTCACCGCACTGCGTGCGCGCTGGGCCGGGGAAACGGTCGATCTGAGGCCCAACGAATTTCGTCTCCTGCATTACTTCGCGCAGAACCCCGACCGGGTGCTGTCGCGCGGCGACCTCATCACCGCGCTCGGCAAGCAGGAGCCGGTGATCGACGAACGCACGGTGGATGTGTGGATCGGTCGCCTGCGCCGTGCGCTGCGCAAGGCCGGGGCGGGCGAACGCATTCGCACCATCCGCTCGCTCGGCTACGTCTACGATTCCTACTGAGGCACACCTGCGCGTGGCAGGGGGCGAGCAGCAAGAAAAAGGGGCGGGACGGCGATAAACCGTCCCGCCCCTTTTTATGTGGGCGATGCCGCTTTTGCCGGGATCAGAACTCGGCGCTGATCGAGGCTGAGAAGCTGCGGCCGACCTCGTAGCTGTTGATTTCGACCCGCTTGGTCCCGTTGGTCTGGAACTCCTCGTGGTCGCGCCCGGTGAGGTTGCGCGCTTCCAGCTTCAGCTCCAGCGGGACGCCGAAAGCGTTGAGGCCCTGGCGATAGACGAAGTCGAGGCGGAAGCCCGGGTCTTCGACGATATCGGGCAGGAAGGCCGTGCCGCGGCTGGTCACGCGCTCGCTCGCATAGCTGGCGAGGATGGTGAACTGCTGCAGATCCTCCCGGTCCTCCAGGCTGAGCTGGAAGTTCACCAGGTGATCGGACTGGCCTGTCAGCGGAACCCCGTCACGGAAGAAGTTCGTCGCCGGCTGGTCGGCAAATGGGAACACCCGCGCAATGTCGCCCGCACCCACTTTCACTTCCGAATTGGTGTAGGTGTAATTGCCGATGACCAGCAGCTGCTTGGTTTCGAAGAAGCTGCCCCAGTCATAGAGATCGAAGGTAAACTGGCTTTCCAGCTCCGCCCCCCAGAGCGTGGCAGCGGGTGCATTGGCGAAGCCGCTGATCTGGTCGTTGTCGGAGAAGGTGGAGAACACTTCGATAGGGTTCTCGATATCCTTGTAGAAACCGGCCAGGCTGATCCGGTCGCCGCCACCGCGATAATATTCGATCCGGGCTTCGTAATTCGTCAGCTCGCTGTCGACGAGCGAGGGGTTGCCGTTGAACTGGCGGTTGTTCTCCGGGTCGAAATAGGTCTGGAAAATCAGCTCGCGGAACTGCGGACGGGCGATCGTTTTCGATGCGCTCAGGCGCAGCTGGATATCGTCGCTGATTTCATAGGTCAGCGTTCCTGCGGGCAGGAAGTAATCGTTGCTGAGCAATGTCGAGCTGGTCGAATTGAGCGGAACCGCGAACACTTCGAAGGGACGCACCGACTGGGTGGCATCTTCGTAGCGGACACCGACATCCAGCGTGAGCGCGGGGATCGGATTGATACCGAACTTGGCATAGCCCGCGTGAATTTCGAGCGCCGCGACGAAAGCCGGGTCGCCCTGCGTGGTTTCGAAGATGTTGTAGGTGAACGGCCCGATACCGGCCGCTGCCTGCGCCGCCGGGTCGAAACCCAGATCGATCAGGGCATCGCCCAGAAGTGCGTCGGGCCGGAATGCACCGAAGATATCGGGATATCCGGTCGATGCCCGCAGGTCGAATTCACGCCGCGAGGAGAAGCGGTCGGTGTCGGTATAGGCATAGCCGACGGTTGCTGTCATCCAGTCTGTCAGCCGATAGCTGAGGTCGATCCCGCCGTAATAGAGATCTTCGGTCAGGTCGGAGAAGGACACGGTCGCGCCGCCACGCTGGGGGTCCAGCGTGTTGAGAAAGAGGTCGCCCAGCGGATCGTTGGCGTTGTTGGTCCGGGTGTAGGTGAACTGCCACTCAAACGGCGCTTCGCGCTGGGTCTGGGCGTAACCTGCACGCAGATCGATATCGAGATCGCCGAAATCCAGCTCACCCACGAACTGCGCATCGTAAAGCTGGCGTTCGAACCAGGCGGTGTCCTGGATCTGGTCGGTGTCGTCGTTCTGGAAATCCGTGCCGAGCGCCAGGCCGGATCGCTTCAGCGTGTCGCGAATGAACAGGTGGGTCACACGGAACTGGTGATCGCCCCATTCAAGGCCAAAGGCGAGCATGGCGTTGGCCAGCACGCGGTTGTCGGTGGTGAATTCGATGAAATCGGTGTCGAGATCGAGGTCGGCATTCACCGCGCTTTGCGAGATGGTGCGGCGGTTGCGCCATTTGTTGCTGATATTGGCGGTGGCGATCACACCGATTTCGCCATCGCTGCCCAAAGGCGCGCTGGTACCAGCGGTCAGGCCGAAGGACCAGTTGACCGGCAGTTCGCTGGTCTTTTGCAGGAGGATACGGTTGGGATTGCCCAGTTCCTTAAGGATACCCTGCGTGTTGACGCCCTGATCGTTGATGCGCGCGCCGCTGTCGAGGAAAGCCTGGAGCTGCGGACCGGCATCGCGGCTGCCATCGTCGAAGCCGAACCAGTCGTAATCGGAGCCGTAATGGAGATAGCCGGCAGAGAACGTGGTCTGTTCATCGCCGCTGATGCCCGCGCTGATCTTCAGAAAGCTTTCGTCCGGAACGGCGCGGGTGGTGAGGTTGATCACCCCGCCGCCGAATTCGCCGGGAAAGTTCGCCGAATAGGTCTTCTGGACCAGCGAGGAGGCGATGACACTGGTCGGGAAGATGTCGAGCGGGACGACCCGGCTGAGCGGCTGGGGCGAGGGCAGCGGCAGGCCGTTAAGCAGTGCAAGCGAATAACGATCGCCCAGGCCGCGCACATAAACGAGGCCGTTGCCCGCAGTGGACAGGCCGGTCACGCGGCTCAACGCGCCGGCAATATCGCCTTCACCGGTCCGCGCGATGGCTTCCGAGCCGAGCACCGAGACGACCTGCGTCGAAGCGCGCTCGACATTGCGGCGGCGCTGGCCGGTAACGACAATCGTGTCTCCGCCGGGGACCGAAACTTCGGGCTGTTCGCCGAAGTCTTCTTCCTCGTCGGGCTGGATGGTCTGGGCCGTGCCCTGCGCGGTGTCGGTAAGCACGTCGTCGGCATCGTCATCCGGCGCAGATCCCTGCGCGCCGGTGTTGGGAGCGCCGCCCGTGCCCTGAGCGAAGGCGGCTGTCGGGAAAGACAGTGCCGTGGTGAGAAGCAGCATTCCTGCCAGCCGCTTGCCAGTCGTCATGGTATTTGACCCCCTCGATTGCGGTCAATTATCTGGTTGGGCCGAACGTGGCCCCGAAGTGAAAGAAGGAGCGGTCGCGCTTGATAGCGACCGCTCCTCCGAAAGTTTGATCCGATCAGTAGACCGGCAGCGAGGTACAGTTCGAGACGTTCGCATCGAACGTCGCGGTCGCCGAGTTGCAGGTCCAGCCTTCGACCCAAGCCGTGTTGCCCGGGAACACCGCGCCGATATTCGACGGATTGTCGAAGAAGGTGCTGAGCGCGGTCGGGTCGAATACTGCCAGGCCGTTTTCGTTCGCACCATTGACGAAGGTCATCGTCAGCGTGTTGGTGAAAGCGGAATTGTTGTTGGACCCTGCATTGAAGCGGGTTTCAACCTGAGCTGCGGTGACGCCGTCGCTGCCATTGCGGAAGTCGGTGGCGCAATCGAGTGCGACCGATTCAAAGCGGACCGGACCGGCTTCGTCGAGACCGGCACTGGCCGCACGGCTCAAGGTGTCGGGATTGTCGATGCGGATGCAGGCCGTGCCGCCTGTCTTGTCGACGATGACACCGTTGACCAGCGCATAATCGGCTTTGCCGCGAATGCGGACAACCTGGTCGATGTTCCGGTTCTGGATGAAGGTGAAGTTCGAGATCTGCGTCTTCTGGCGCGGCGTGTTCTCGTCGTTCGCGTTGTCGGAATCGGCCTCGATGATCGTATCGCCCGCGCCGGAGCGCTGGACAGCGATGACATATTGCAGGTTCGCCTTCACGCCGGTGTCGGTATCAAGCGAATCGTCTTCTGCGCCGACCACGATCAGGTGCTTGGCGTTGACGAAGCCGCCGAAGAATTCGACGCCATCATCGGAGCTGTTGTAGCTCATGATGTTGTCGAAAGTCGTGCCGGTCCCCGTGCCGCCGGTGGTCAGCGCCTGAAGTTCGTTATCGCCCGACAGGACGAAACCCGAATAGCGGATCTGGACGAATGCGAGATCGCCCGAACTGTCGTCTGCCGTCGCGCCGCCGAAGATTGCGGGCTGCGCTGCGCCTTCGACCTGGCGTTCGCAATTGACCGAACCCGGCGTTGCGCCCGGTGCGATACAATCGGTCACCGGGGCGCGGCCGCTCAGGACCAGGCCGCCCCACTGGCCGGACGAATTGATGTTGTTCAGGCCCAGAACGTTGTCGCGGCTGGTGAAGATGATCGGGCGTGTGCGCGTGCCGACTGCCTTGATCTTGTTGCCGCGATTGACGTTCATGAAGCTCGAGCCCGCAGCGTATAGAATTACGCCCGGTTCGATGGTCAGCGTGACATTGGTATCGGTGGCGCCGTCCGATGCGTCGGGGGCCGGGCCGCCATCGCTGCCGACGTCCACACGGCCGTTCATGCGATACAGGATGCCCTGGTTGTAGGGGAGCGTCGTGGACGCGGTGATACGCGCGGGCAGGGTGCAGACGCGATATTCGCCGGTCGGGCCGGAAATCGTGTTGTCATCGACCAGCTGCACCGGGTTCGAGATGGTCGGGCAACCGGCTGCCGGGGTCACGAGGGTCTGCGTCGGCGTGGGCGACGGCGAAGACGTGGGGGCCGGGGCTGGCGGGTTGTTGATGGTGATGTTGCCGCCTGTACCAGGCGACGCAATTTCGTCGGCCCCGCAGCTGGCGAGTGCCAGTGCGCTAGTGCCGAGAATAAGCGAGCGATAAATAGTAGTCACGAGCGTCGGTCCCCTCATAAAACCGGTGAATCGGAAAAGCGCCAATTGAAGAACGCGACTCGCTCGCTAGGCGTCGTTCGTGACAGTTTTTGTCGTTTCGTGACGCTTCTGTTGCAATTTTGACGAAGTTTTCTTGCGTGCGAGGGGGCATCGCAAACTCACGGCGAAATCCGAAGATTGCAGAATTGTGACAATGTTACGGTTTTGTTGCAGCAGGGCCGCCGGCGGCGTAATCATGCTCCCATAAGAAGAAGGGAGAATGATCATGGCAGTTGCAGCAATCATCGCTGTCGCGCTTGCAGGGCAGGGTGTCGCGGCCGCTGGCGAAGCACCCGAAGCGACCTATCAGGTCGGCTACGAACAGCTGGTGGACGGTAACAACCGCGCGGCCATCGAAACCATCCAAGCCAATGAAGAGATAGCGAACGACGATCCGGCGCGGCTCATCAATCTTGGTATCGCGCTTGCGCGTACGGGCGATTTCGATGCCGCCCGTCGCCATTTCGAGGCAGCCCGCGATCACGAGGAGCGTTTTGAACTCGAAACCGCATCGGGCGACTGGGTGGATTCGCGCACGCTGGCGCGCAAAGGTCTGGCCATGCTCGAGCGTGGCGAATTCCAGCGCTATTTCGCGCTGTCGATGCGCTGACACATCAGGCCACCGGTGACATGGTGCGGCGCGCCGTGTCGCAACAGTTCCGCTCCGGCTGCGATCTCCTTGCCGGGCACGAAGCGGCCCCCGACCACAGGTGTCGGTGGGCCGCTCTTCTTCGATCATAGATAAGCAGCGGAGGTCATTCAGTCTTCTGTCACTTGCGTGTCATGTATGGTACGTAGCGGGACCGGACGGAGGGCATTGATGATTCTCTTTGCTTGGGTGCAGCGGGCCGGTTTTGCTTGTCTCGCGCTCGCGGCCTTTCCAGCGAAGGCCGATGTGATGCAGATCGATGGCGATGGTGCGCGCTGGGTGACCGGCGACCGCGCGGCGATGGTCGACGCCAGCGCCGAAGCCATCGTGCCGGGCGCAGTAGATGCGGGCCAGCCTGTGCCGGTCGAATTGCACATCCCCGACGCGATTGTCGCCGATCCGCAGCGGCAGGCGGGCCTCGTTCCCGCGACCTATCGGGCGAAGGTGGCTGAACTGTCCGCTCGCTTCGATCTCAGCCCGACACTGATAGAGGCGCTGGTGTGGCAGGAAAGCCGCTGGCGCGCGAATGCCGTGTCGCCGGTGGGCGCTCGGGGCCTTGCCCAGCTAATGCCCGGCACGGCGCGCGATCTGGGTGTCGATCCCGACGATCCCTTTGCCAATCTGGAGGGCGGCGCGCGCTATCTGCGCGAACAGCTCGACCGGTTCGATGGCGATCTGGAGCGCGCGCTGGCAGCTTATAACGCGGGTCCGGGCCGGGTGATCCGTGCTGGCGGCATTCCCCGCATTCGCGAAACCCAACATTATGTCGCGTCGATCATGGGCCGTCTGGCCGATCATTCGCGTGTCCCCATGACCCAGGAGTAACAGGTTTTGATCCGTATATTTTCCCGTCTGCCTGCATTGGCGCTGTTCCTGATGCCCTCGGTCGCGTTTGCGCAAGCTGCGGACCCGCAGGGTTCCGGGCCGATCGTGGCGGCGCTGGGATGGTTGCAGGGCACGCTGCTGGGCAATGTCGCCACCGCCGTCGCGGTGATGGCGGTTGCCGCAGTGGGCTTCATGATGCTGACGGGCCGCCTCAACTGGCGCTTCGGCGCGACGGTCATCATCGGCACCTTCATCCTCTTCGGCGCGGCATCCATCGTTGCCGGTATCCAAGGCGCGGCGGCAGGGTGATATGACCGCGCTCGTCCGCCATCCCGTGCACCGCGCCTTGACCCGCCCACAGATGTTCGCGGGCGTGACATACAACTATTTCATCATCAACGGGATGGTGACGACCGAGCTGTTCCTGATCACGGGCAGTTTCTGGGCGCTTCCGGCGGCGCTGGTGGTGCACGGCATCGGCTATTTCGCCTGCCTGCGCGAACCGCGCGTGTTCGATTTGTGGATGACCAAGGTCGGCAAGTGCCCTCGGGTCAAGAACTTCAATCGCTGGGGCTGCAACAGCTACGCGGCCTAGCCGCCCGCCCGCGAAAGGATATGAACGCATGAGCAAGTGGATCGGAGCGGCAGCCTGGAGCGCCAAGGAAGCGCGCGCCGGTGATCGCCTGCCTTATGCGCGGCTGCTGGATGAAAGCACGCTGTTGCTGCGCGATGGCAGCGTGATGACCGCCATTCAGGTTCCCGGCCTGCTGTTCGAAACCGAAGACAGCGAGGCGCTGAACGCCCATGCTGCCACGCGCGAGGTGATGCTGCGTTCCACGCTCGATGCGCGGTTCGTCATGTATCATCACGTCATCCGCCGCCGCGTGCAGGTGGAACTCGACGCGGAATTTCCCGACCCGCTCAGCCGCCATATCGATGTGCGCTGGAAGGAACGGCTGGGCTCTGGCTCGTTGTTCATCAACGACCAGTTCATCACCCTGATCCGCCGCCCGGCGCGGGGCAAGGCGGGTCTGGTCGAGCGGGTGCAGAAATCCATGAGCCGCCGCCAGCGCGACGTGGAGGCGGACCCCAAGGATCTGCGTTCGCTCAAGGCCGCGACAACCGGATTGCTTGCCTCGCTCCAGGCCTATGGGGCGCAGCAGCTTGGCGATTATGTCGGGCCGCTGGGCAACACCAACAACGAAGTGCTGGAGCTGCTGTCCGCGCTCTACAATGGCGAGATGCGCCCGGTGCGCAAGCCCGCCGACGATGTCGATATCGGCATGATGCTGCCCTATCGCCGGGCGAGTTTCGGCATCGATGCGATGGAACTGCGCGGCTCGGGCTCGCCCGATTTCGCAGGCATTATCGGCCTCAAGGATTATCCCGAGGCGACCAGCCCCGGCCTGCTCGACGGGTTGCTGCGCCTGCCGTTCGAAATGGTGGTGAGCGAGAGCTATGCCCCCACCGAGCGCCAGACCGCGCGCGAGCGGATGGATCTGGCGATCCGCCGCCTGCGCTCCGCCGACGAAGAAGCGATGGCCGAACGCGCCGATATGCTCGCCGCGCGTGACGAGCTGGGCAATGGCGCGGTCGGCTTCGGCGATCATCACCTGACCGTGCTGGTGCGCGAAACCGATCTGGCGCGGCTGGATGATGCGATGGCCGCCTGTTCCGCCGCGCTTGCCGATACCGGCGCGATTGCGGTGCGCGAAGACACCAATCTGGAGCCTTCTTTCTGGGGCCAGTTCCCCGGCAATGAGAGCTATGTCGTGCGCCGTGCGCTGATCTCCAGCGCCAATATGGCGAGCTTCGGATCGCTCCACGGTTTTGCGCTGGGGCAAGCCGCGGGCAATCACTGGGGCGAAGCGGTCACGCTGCTGGAAACGACCAGCGCGACGCCGTTTTTCTTCAATTTCCACCACGGCGATCTGGGCAATTTCTCGGTCATCGGGCCAAGCGGTTCGGGCAAGACCGTGGTGATGAACTTCCTCGCTGCGCAGGCCCAGAAGTTCAAACCGCGCACCGTATTGTTCGACAAGGATCGCGGCGCGGAGCTGTTCGTGCGCGGCATTGGCGGGCGCTACGATGCGATCCGCGCGGGCGAGCCGACCGGGTTCAACCCGCTTGCGCTGCCCGATACCCCCGCCAACAAGGCGTTCCTGCGCGACTGGCTGAGCGTGTTGCTGAAGGCCGAGGGGCCGGAGGAAGACGCGCTGATCGCCGAGGCGGTCGATGCGGCCTATGCCAACGATGCGGGCTTGCGCCGCCTGCGCCATTTTCGCGAACTGCTGTCGGGCAATCGCCGCCCGCAGCCGGGCGATCTGGCCGATCGCCTCTCCGCATGGATCGGTGAGGGCGAGCATGGCTGGCTGTTCGACAATGCGCAGGACCGGCTCGACATGTCGGCCCGCGTGCTTGGCTTCGACATGACCGCGCTGCTAGAAAACCCCAAGCTGCGCACGCCGGTGATGATGTACCTGTTCCACCGCATCGACGAGCGGCTGGATGGCGAGCCGACCATGATCCTCATCGACGAGGGCTGGAAAGCACTGGATGACGAGGTGTTCGCCGCGCGTATCCGTGACTGGCTCAAGACGCTGCGCAAGCGCAATGCGCTGGTCGGGTTCGCGACGCAAAGCGCGCGCGACGCGCTCGACAGCCGCATTTCCACCGCGCTGGTCGAACAGACCGCGACGATGGTGTTCATGCCCAACAGCCGCGCACGGGCAGAGGATTATTGCGACGGGTTCGGCCTGACGAGCCACGAATTGTCGCTGATCCGCACGCTTCCCGCGCACAGTCGCTGCTTCCTCGTGCGGCAGCCCGATGCCAGCGTCGTGGTCCGCCTTGACCTGTCGGGCGCGCCCGAAGTGCTGACCGTGCTGTCGGGCCGAGAAAGTTCGGTGCGCCGCCTCGATCTGCTGCGCGAAGCGGTGGGCGATGCGCCGGCCGATTGGTATCCCACCCTTACCGGCAGCGTATGGCCGGGCGGGGCCAATGACGATGACGGCGAAATGCCGTTCGACAAGGCGGCGGAATGACCGGCGCGGCCAACTCTGCCCTGTGCCAGCAGGCTGCCGAACAGGTCGGCAGCGGTGTTGCCGCCGCGCTTTATGCCGTGGACTGCAAGGCAGGCGAGATCACCGGGACGGCATTCGGACGCCTTTTCGCGCCTGGCGGGTCGCTCGCCACGGTGCTGACGATCCTGCTGACGCTGTATGTCGCGTTCTTCGCGATCCAGCTGCTGACCGGGCGCAGCAGCCTGGGCGTGCGTTCGCTCACTCCCCGCATGATCACGGTCGGCCTCGTGCTGACCTTCGCGACCAGCTGGGTTGCTTATCAGAGCGTGGTGTGGAACCTCGCCATCGGCGCACCCGACTGGCTGGCCTCCGTCCTGACCGGGACGAATGGGTCGGCCACGCAAACTTTTGCCCAGAAGATCGATGTGGTCTTCACCGCAATTCAGGAAGCGAGCGGCGGGGCAGAGGATTTCGGGGCCTTCTCGCCCGAAGGGATGATGTGGCTGGGCGCGATGCTGTTCATGCTGGGCACGGTCGGCCTGCTGGTGACGGCCAAGATCGCGCTGGCCGTGCTGATCGCGCTGGGGCCGCTTTTTGTCGTCATGGCGCTGTTCAACGGCACGCGCGGCATGTTCGCTGGCTGGCTGAAAGGCGTGACCATGCTGGCGCTCGCACCGCTGTTCGCGGTTTTGGGCGGCAGTGTCATGCTGGAACTGGCCGTGCCGGTCCTTGCCGTGCTCGTCTCGACACCGGGGCAGGTCGATCCGCAGGCAGGGATGGGTTTCTTCATGATCGGTGCGGTGCATGTCGCGTTGATGGCTTTGGTGCTGAAAGTTGCCGCCACGATGGTGTCTGGCTGGACCGTGTTCGGCCTCGCCGCGAAAGACGGCGACACCGCCTCGCGTTCGGCAGCCGCTCCCGCTGCGCCCGCGCCTGCGGTGGTCCAAGCGCAGCAGGCGAGCCAGTATGCCCAGCAGGCCCGCCGTATCGACATTCCGGCGCATCCGTCTGCCGCGATGGCTGCAAACGACACTGGCGGTGCTTCGACCGTCAACCGCACGACCAAGGTGTTCGCCACATCCTCAGGCAATGGTCAGGTACAACCGCTTAAGGATGCGCCCTCGCGCGCAATGGGGATCGGCAGCCGCTTCAAGCCCGCGCCCGCACGTCCCGTGGAGAAAATGAAATGATCCGCTCTGCCCTTTCCATTGCGGCCCTTCCGCTGGCCGCGCTTGTGCTGGTCCCCGCGGATGCGGGCGCGCAGGATTCGCGGCTCGTCGAAATCCCGTACGACGAATATTCCGTCACGCGGATCGAAGGCCGTGTGAAGGTTCAGGCGACCGTCCGTTTCGGCGATGACGAGGTGATCGAGAATGTCGCCGTGGGCGATTCCGCCGCGTGGCAGATCACCCCGAACAAGCGCGCCAACCTATTGTTCGTCAAACCTCTGGAGCCGCGCGCGGCGACCAATATGACGGTGGTGACAAGCAAGCGCACCTATCTGTTCGATCTTGTCGCCAGCCCGGCGGCCAAGCCGCTTTACGTGCTGCGTTTCAGTTATCCCGATGAACCGGAGGCCGAAGAAACGCCCATCCGCCAGGCCGACGCCACCACATCGGTCGAGCGGCAGGCCGCAAGCGACCCGCTGGCGGTGGTCGACCCGGCCGATCTCAACTTTGCCTGGGCCGGTTCGGGCGAGGAAAGCCTTCTGCCCGTGCGCACCTTCGACGATGGCGAGGCGACATTCCTGACCTGGCCGGAAGGTCGACCGGTTCCGGCCATCCTCGTGTCCAATGCCGAAGGCACGGAAGGTCCGGTCAATTTTACCGTGCGCGGCGACACGATCGTCGTCGACGGCGTGCCGCGTGAGATCGTCCTGAGATCGGGGCGCGAGCGCGCGGTGCTTGTCAATTCCGGGCCCGAGCGGCCCGTATCCGGTGGGCGCGATCAAGCCGCGCTTGCTTCAGCAGCGGAGATCAAGTGATGCGCCTGGCGATGAAAATGGCAAGCAAGCCCATCGAGGGTGGCCCAGCCAACGACACCGATCCGCGCGATACCACCGAGCGCGATGTGGTCGATCTGGCCGCGCATAATGCCTATCCGGCGGTGACGCAGCGCAAAGGCAAGCGCGATGCGATGGGCATGGTTGCCGGCATCGCGCTGGTCGCAGGGCTGGGCCTGGTGACGCTGTGGAGCATGAATTCAGCGCGGCTCGCCGAGCCTGAGAGCGTTGGCGGCCAACAGGCCGCGCAGCTTCCCGCTCAGCCTGCGCCGGTCGTTGCGCAACCGCAAGCTGCCGAGGTCGCCGTGCCGACAGCAGCCGTGCCCCAGGCCGATCCCGCACCTGCGCCGGTCCTTGCCAGCGCGCCGATGGCGCAGCCGGTGGGCAACCCGTATTCTAGCCCGACCGTGGTATTCGATTCCGGCGCTGCGCCGGCCACGCTGGCTACCGGGCCTGCCGGGGCCGCTGCCGAAGGCGCACCTGCCAATGCCGGTGGCAACACCGCCAGCGATTTTGCCAGCCGTATCGGCGGGGTGGGCGGTGCGCCTGCGCAGGCCAAGGCGATGACCAACCCTTCGACCACGGTGACTCAGGGCACGCTGATCCCGGCAATCCTCGAAACCGCGATCGACACCAATGTCCCCGGCTATGTCCGCGCAGTGGTGAGCCAGGATGTGCGCAGCTTCGACGGGAAGAAAATCCTCGTCCCGCGCTCCAGCCGTCTGATCGGACAGTATCAGTCCGGCCTGCAGGGCGGGCAGAAGCGTGCCTATGTCATCTGGACGCGGCTGATCCGCCCGGATGGTGCGTCGGTCAACCTCGCCTCGCCCGCCATCGGATTCGACGGCACGACGGGCTTGCAGGGCAAGGTTTCGGGCAACAGTTTCTTCAAGCGCTTCGGTTCGGCCATGCTGCTGTCGGTCGTCGGCGGGCTTGGCGGGCTGGTTTCGGGCGGCGCCAGCGTGGTGCTGGGCGGGGCGAGCCAGTCGGCCGCCGCCGTTGCGGCGCAGGAGGACAGCAAGGTCGGCCCGACCGTGCGCGTGCGCCAAGGTGAACCGATCCGCATCTTCACGGCGCGCGATCTCGACTTCTCACAGGTTCAGTAAGGCATTTCGCGGTGAGCGCCGATATCCACCCCTTTCAGGCCGATATCGGCGCGGCGGCGGACGACGCCGAGGCCGCTGCGCGCGTTTCGAGCGAGCGTAGCGTTTACCTCGACGCCTATCTCGCCCCGTTCCAGCAATGGCTGGAGCGTGACACGGTGACCGAAATCCTCGTCAACCGGCCGGGCGAGATATGGGTCGAGGATGCGTCCAATCCCGGCATGCAGAAAATCGCCATGCCTGAGGTGGACGACCGTCTGATCCAGCGGCTGGCGGAACAGGTCGCGCGGGTCAGCCATCAGGGCATCAATCGCGAACATCCCTTGCTCGGCGCGACATTGCCCGATGGCGCGCGTGTCCAGTTTTGCGGCCCGCCCGCGACGCGCAAGCACTGGGCGATGGCCATTCGCCGACATCGCAGGCTCGACCTGCCGCTCGACGCATACGACACCGGCCCGCTCGCCAGCGCCACTCATCACGAACTGCCCGATGCGCAGCAGCAGCCCATCGCCTTTTTGCGCGAGGCGATCCGGCAACGCCGCACGATCCTGGTTTCAGGCGGGACCAGCACGGGCAAGACCACTTTCCTCAACGCCATGCTGGGCGAAATTCCCAAGCACGAACGCGTCCTTTTGGTGGAAGACACTGCCGAACTGAAGCTGCCGGGCGAAAACGGCGTCGGCCTGGTCGCAGTGAAGGGCGAATTGGGCGAAGCCAAGGTTACCGCCAACGAGCTGCTCCAGGCGGCCTTGCGCCTCCGGCCAGACCGCATCGTGCTGGGCGAATTGCGCGGCGCGGAAAGCGTGTCCTTCCTGCGGGCGATCAACACCGGCCATCCCGGCAGCTTTTCCACGATCCATGCAAATTCGGTGAACGGTGCGCTCGAACAGCTTTCGTTGATGGTCATGCAGACCGGCATCGGCCTGACCCGCAGCGACACCATCGCCTACGCCGCGAGCGTGATCGACGTCATCGTTCAGCTTGGGCGGGACCAAAATGGAAAACGGGGTATCTCAAGTATAGCGGAAACGCATGCCCTGATCTGACACTGTGTCCGCTACGAAGTGAAGCGCGAACCGCCTCTTCTCAAACAACTCTCGCCAAAACAAGCGCGCTTGTGCGTAACATTAATGCGTGTGGGCTTGCGCCTGCACAAATGTGTGATAGTTTTATGAATTGAGACTGCAAAAGACAGTCCATGGAGAGGAGAGGTTCATGAGGGTACGGGCTATTTTGCTCGCAGGCATCTGCGCGAGCGCGATTTCGTTTCCGGCGTTCGCTCAGGAGGCGACCGAAGACGATCTTGAAAATCCGGGTGTGGGGCAGAACGTCATCGTCGTGACCGCCCAACGTCAGGCTCAGAGCCTGCAAGAGGTCCCCATTGCGGTGAGCGCGTTCGATGCCGAGGCTCTGGAAGCCCAGCAGATCGAAAACGCCAGCGACCTTCAGCTGACGCTGCCCAACGTATCCTTTACCAAGTCGAACTTCACCAGCTCGTCTTTCACCATTCGCGGGATTGGCGACCTGTGCGTGGGCGTGACCTGCGACAGCGCGACGGCAATCCATGTGAACGGCTCTCCGCTTTTCGGCACGCGCCTGTTCGAAACCGAATATTTCGACCTCGAACGCGTGGAGGTCCTGCGCGGGCCGCAGGGCACGCTGTTCGGTCGCAATGCGACATCGGGCGTGGTCAACGTGGTCACCGCCAAGCCCGAGCTCGGCGCGTTTCTTGGTTCGGGCGAATTCGAATACGGCAATTACGACAGCATCAAGGTGCGTGGGATGGTCAATGTGCCCATCGGCGACACGCTGGCCGCGCGCTTTGCCGGTTTTTACCTGAAGCGCGACGGATACACGCAGAACCTGTTCGACGGGGACGATCTCGACGATCGCGACATGTATGCCGTGCGCGGCTCGCTCCGGTGGGAGCCGGGTCCAGACACCACGCTCGACATCATGGGCTATTACTTCCGCGAGAACGACAAGCGCCTGCGTATCCAGAAACAGCTTTGCCAGCGCGACCCGACGGGTGTGCTCGGCTGCCTGAACAACCGCCGGGATTTCGACAGCACCAATGCCAATTCCACGCTCGCCACGGTCCTGACCTCGGCCGAACTGTTCCGCATCCAGGGCATCCCCGATGCGCTGGCGCTGGGCAGCGTTTATGGCCCCGACGGCTACGCCAACTTCAGCGAGCCTAACGATGTTCGCACGGTAAACACGGCCTTCACGCCGGAATATTTTGCCGATGAATTGCAGGTGCAGGCGCATCTCGATCAGGGTTTCGGCGCGATGAACCTGTCGCTGACAGGTATCTACCAGGAAACGACGGTCGATTCGCGTCAGGACTACAATCTCGGCATTCTCGACCGCACCGGATATGCCACAGGCCTCAACACGCTGGCCTTCTTTGCGGCAAACGGCATCCCGACGGGACTTCCCGCGCCCGCACCGGCTTTCGTGCCAGGATCGGCGGCCTATTTTGCGCCGATTGCTGCTGCGCTCATCCCCAACGGGCCGGGCGGCGTGCTGTGCACCTCGGACAATGACGATGGGAACCTTGGCGCGTTCGAAGGCAATTCGATCTGCAGCGATGTGCCGCTGTCCTTCGACCGGTCCGTACAATACCAGACATCGTGGTCTGGCGAGGCCATTCTTAGCAGCGATTTCGACGGGCCATTCAACTTCCTCATCGGCGGCATCTATGCCGAAAGCGATGTCAGCGAGAACAGCTATTACGTGAACTCGTTCGGGCTGGATTATGCTACCGCAATACTTGGTACTTTTGCGGCCTTTGCCAACACCGATGGCGGGGGCAATCCCGCGCCGCTGCCGCCATCTTACCTCGCCACGTCGATGTATCGAAACAACACGACCGATTTCAAACTGAAGAGCTTCGGCCTGTTTGGCGAAGTCTATTTTAACATCACCGACGATCTGACCTTTACCGGCGGTATCCGTTACAATGACGACAGCAAATCCGTCAGCGCGCGTACGACCCTGGCCGATTTCCTCAATCCGTTCGGCAATGGCGATCCGTTCACCTCGCCGTTCGTCGGGACCTTCGATGCCGACGATGGCGTCGCCGGCAACCAGCTGCTCCAGCAGCGCGATGTTTCCTTCGATGCCATCACCGGCCGCGCAGTGCTCGATTACAAGATCTCGCCGGACAACAGCATCTACGCATCCTATTCGCGTGGCTACAAATCAGGCGGCATCAACCCGCCGCTTTCGCCAATCTTCGCAGTGAGCGAGAGCTTCGGTTCGGAAAAGATCGACGCGTTCGAAATCGGTTCGAAGAATGTCTTCATGAACGGTGCGGCGCAGGTCAACCTGACCGGCTTCTACTACAAGTACAAGGACCTGCAGCTGAGCCGTATCGTAGCGCGCACTTCGGTCAACGATACTATCGACGCCAATATCTGGGGCCTCGAGCTCGAAACCATCTTCCGGCCGAGCTACAACTGGCTCATCAACATGAATCTCAGCTACCTCAATGCCAAGGTGGCCGGCGACCAGTTCTTCAGCAATCCGCGCGATCCGGGCGGCGGCGATCCCAACGCCGTCATCATCAAGGATATCTCCAACGGCTCGCTCTGCGCCGTTACCGGAGCAAACGCGAACGCCTTCGTTACGGCGGTGAATGGCGGTCTCGGGCTACAGGGGCCGACTGGCTTCCCCGCCGATGGCGGCATCGCATCGACCGGGGCGTTTTCGATCTGCAACGTCCTCACCGCTCAGGCTGCCGCCATCGGTGCTGCGTTCGGCGGGGTGAATGTGCTCAGCCCCGGCGTGGAAGTGAACCTGCGCGGAAACAGGCTCCCGCAGGCGCCTGAATTCAAGGCGTCGATGGGTGTCCAGTATACCGCCGAATTCGGCAACGACATGTCGCTGGTTCCGCGCTTCGACATCGCGATGACGGGCACGCAATATGGCAATGTCTTCAACGGCAACGTCAACCGCATCGAACCTTTCGTGCAGGCAAACGCGCAGATCCAGCTGAACGGCAGCGACGGACGCTGGTTTGTTCGCGGTTTCGTGCAGAACATCTTCGACAGCAACTCGACGACGGGCCTGTATGTGACCGATGCCAGCTCAGGCAACTTCACCAATATCTTCACGCTCGATCCGCGGCGCTATGGCATCGCGGTCGGGGCCAAGTTCTAAGTCTTAGCACCTCAAAAGGGGGAGGGGAGGGCCGGACCGTGCGTCCGGCCCTTTACCGTTGTGCAGCGTCCGCGTCTCAGCGCTTGCCCGCGAATGGCGAAAAATCGGTGTCGGTGTCGAAAATCTCCACCTGCTCGGCCCGCTTGAGCGCGCCCACCACGGCATAGGTGGCCGGAGTGAGCGCGGCTTCCCACAGCACCTTCAGTGCCCAATTGGTGACCATCACCAGCATCACGTCACGCGTTTCCCATACGCCCAGAAACGCGACGGGATAGAAAATCGCGCTGTCAGCGGCCTGGCCGATCAGGGTGGAGCCGATTGTGCGGCTCCACAGCGCCTTGCCAGCCGTCCAGATCTTCATCTTGGCAAGTACGAAGGCGTTGACGAATTCACCGGCCCAGAAGGCAACGATGGAGGCGAGGACGATGCGCGGAACCTGCCCGAACACGCTTTCATATGCCGCCTGTCCGTCCCAGCTGTCAGCAGGCGGCATCGCCACCACGACCCACGCCATGAACGCCATGAAGATCATGGCCGCAAAGCCCACCCAGATGCAGCGGCGCGCGCGTTCATAACCGTAAACCTCGGTAAGGACGTCTCCGATGACATAGCTCACCGGGAAGAACAGGATGCCCGCCCCGAAGATGAACGCGCCATCGGGCGCGGGCCACCAGCCTTCCGGCCACCATGGAACCGAAACCACCGACAATTTGGCGGCGCCGATCACGTTTGACAGCAAGAGCACCGCAACGAACGCCGCCATGACGATATCGAAATAGCGGAATTGCGGGGTTGCAGTGGTGGGCGGTGGCGGTTCGGGGTTGGTCATAAGGCGATGATTATCCCCGATTGGCGCGAAGGCAAAGGCGCGCTATTGCGGCCCCGGCGCGCGCCCGTAGCTCATCTGGATAGAGCGCGAGACTTCTAATCTTGAGGCAGCAGGTTCGAGTCCTGCCGGGCGCGCCACACTCCGACTTGCTCGATTGTGGGCTCGCAGTGGCCCCGCACCTATTTGGTCCGGCGGACCGTTGTGAAGGGCTCGTAAAGCACCGGATAGCCGAGATCGGGCGGTATGCGCAGGACCGCCTCGCCCCCTTCGTCGCCGACTTCGGGCGTGATGGGTCTGACGGGTGTTGCCTCTGCGTGCGCTTTGGCAGCGGCGAAATCGCTGAACAGGGCGAGGCGTTCGAGATTGCGGCGCGTGGGGAAGATGATGGAGATTTCCTCTCTGTCCGCCATGTCGAGTGCGCCCTGCGCGCTGACCCAGAACAGCTTCGTGTTCTCCGTTTCATCGACCGCGATATCGACCGCGCCCGTGCCCAGATCGGCGAGATAGAAGCGCGTGTCGAAGATGCGCGTATGGGCCATGCCGAGCGGCAGCCAGCGCGCAAACGGAACCAGCGCGTCAAAATCCAGCGAGAGGCCGAATTGCTCCAGCACCGGGGCGAGGTCTTCCTCTTCCTGCAACATACGGCGTATCCCGCCTGCGCGCCGGGCGTCGATGTGGCCCTTGAGGCCCACGGCAAGACCCGTTTCCTCCACCGTCTCGCGGATCGCGGCGATACGGTGCGCGGCCTCTTCGTCATCGGCGCAGCCATGTTCGTATCGGGCGGCCAGCGCCCGGTCCGCCTCGTCAAGCCTCCCGCCGGGAAACACGGCCATCCCGCCGGCAAAGCGCATCGCCTTCGAACGGGTGACCATCAGCAGTTCGGGCGGCCCGCCTGTCCGGCTCTTGCGGAAGACCACCAGAGTGGCGGCGGGGATCGGGGTTTGCGTCGCGGGATCGGCTTCCATCGCCGCGACTGTGGCGTGCTTCTGCTGCCAAGCCAACCATCCATTCTTGCTGGCATGTCGGAAAATTTGACAATTCGCCGCAAGGCCCAACGTGCGTTAACCTTTGTGATCCGCACATCTGCACGCGTGAAGCGTTCTGGCACGGGACGTGCAATGTTAGGCTTACCCCAATTGGTCTTCGTTTGTGGCGGGACCATTCCTGGTCTCAGGTCCCGCCGCCCGATCCTAAAGACCCATCCTGCACGCCCCGCGGGATGGGTCTTTTTTCGCCCGTCCCGGACTTGATGCCGATGCAAACGAAACGCACCGCCAAGGCGTGTGGCCCCGCGGTGCGTTTTAACGGATTCCGGCGGGCGCGCCTTGTGGCAATCGCCCGGAATTGGGGATCAGCCTTCGGCCTTGGCGACCTGTTTCTCGTCCATCATCTGCTGGAGTTCGCCCGCCTCGAACATTTCCATCATGATGTCGCTGCCGCCGACGAATTCGCCCTTCACATAAAGCTGGGGGATGGTCGGCCATTCGGAGAAGGTCTTGATACCCTGCCGGATTTCCATGTCCTGGAGCACATCGACGCTTTCATAGGCGACACCGCAATGATCGAGAATTGCGACCGCACGGCTGGAAAAACCGCATTGCGGGAACAGCGGCGTGCCCTTCATGAACAGGACGACATCGTTGTCGCCGACAAGGGTGGAAATACGGGAATTGACGTCCGACATGGAAATGGCCTGACTTGATCTGTGAAAAGTGAGTGCCCGCCTCAGTTGGGGGCTTGGGTCGTCAGTTGCAAGGCGTGAAGCTCTCCGCCCATCCGCTCGCCCAGGGCATCGTAGACCAGCTTGTGCTGCTGGACCCGGCTCTTGCCGGCGAATTGCGGCGCAGTGACCTTGGCGGCCCAGTGATCGTTGTCACCTGCCAGATCGCGCATTTCCACACTGGCGCCGGGGAGGGCATCTTCGATCAGCTTGGCGATATCGTCACCGGGCATCGGCATCGGATCAGCTCTCGCTCATCAGCTGGCGGCGTGCCTCGATCGCGTATTCGTCGAGCTTGGCGCGGATGTCTGCCTCGCTCACATCGCAACCGGCAGCGGTGAGATCGCCGAGCAGCTTGCGGATCACGTCTTCATCGCCCGCCTCTTCGAAATCGGCCTGCACGACGGCCTTCTTGTAGGCGTCGGTTTCTTCTTCCGTCAGGCTCATCAGGCCTGCCGCCCATTCGCCCAGCAGCCGGTTGCGGCGCGCGGCGATCTTGAAGGCGTTTTCCTCGTCGAAGGCGAACTTGGCTTCTTCGCCTTTCTGGCGGTCGGTGAAATCGGTCATGCAATCCTCTTGGACGTCGTAAGCCTGATGGCGGGATACAGGATGCAGATAGGATTGTGGGCCGATCTGGGCAACCTCAATCCATCATGACCACGAGCTTGCCCACCGCCTGGCGGTTTTCCAGCTTGGCAATCGCATCGCCCCCACGTTCCAGCGGGAAGGTTTCCGACACCAGCGGATCGATCTTGCCGGCCTTAAGCAAATCGAACAATTCGGCGATCTGCTCGCGGAATTTTACCGGTTCGCGCATGGTGAACGCGCCCCAGAATACACCGCAGATATCGCAACTTTTCAGTAGGGTGAGATTGAGCGGCATTTTGGGAATGCCGGCAGGGAAACCGACTACGCAGAAGCGGCCTTCCCACGCGATGGAGCGCAGGGCGGGTTCGGAATACTGCCCGCCGACGATATCGTAGACGATGTTCGCGCCTTCCGGACCGCAGGCAGCCTTGAACGCTTTGGCAAGGTCTTTCGACGCGTCCTTGTCCATGTCGCCCTTGGGGTAAATGACGACTTCATCCGCCCCTGCATTGCGCGCGACCTCGCCCTTCTCTTCCGAGGATACTGCGGCGACGACGCGTGCGCCGAATGCTCTCGACAATTCGACGGCGGACAGGCCGACACCGCCCGCCGCGCCAAGGATCAGGACGGTATCTCCTTCCTTGATGTGGCCGCGATCCTTTAACCCGTGGATATTCGTGCCATAGGTCATCAGGATGGACGCCGCCTTCTCGAACGGCACGCCGTCGGGGATGGGGAACATCCGGTCGGCGGCAACCAGCACCTTTTCGCACAATCCGCCATTGCCGATCCCGGCGAGCACCTTGTCGCCCACGGCAAAGCCTTCGACGCCTTCGCCCACCGCCTCGATCACACCGGCAATGTCGCCGCCGGGTGCGTAGGGACGCTCGGGCTTGAACTGATAGAGGTCGCGGATCATCAGCGTATCGGGGTAATTGATCGAGCAAGCCTTCACATCGACCAGCACCTGCCCCTTGCCAGGCGTCGGCACGGCGATTTCGTCGAGGGTCAGGGTGTCGGGCCCGCCCACGACATGTGTCCTGAGGGCCTTGATCGTCTCGTTCATGCAGAATTCTCCCGAGTATTGTCGAGCCAGGGCATATCGTGTGCCCGGCCATTTTCATGTGCTGCGATCGCTGCATCGCGGGTCAGGGTAAGCCCGACCTCGTCGAGACCTTCGCTAAGGCAGCGCTTGCGGAAGGGGTCGATCTCGAACGCGAAGCGATCTTGATAGGGGGTGGTGACCGTCTGGTTTTCCAGATCGATGGCGATGGGGTGTTCGCGTGCGATTTCCAGCAGGCGGTCGACCTGTTCCTGCGGCAGCGCCACAGTCAGGATGCCGTTCTTGAACGCGTTGCCGGAAAAAATGTCGGAAAAACTGGGTGCGATCACCGCCTTGATGCCCATGTCGAGCAATGCCCAGGCGGCGTGTTCGCGGCTCGACCCGCAGCCGAAATTGTCGCCCGCGATAAGGATCGGCGCGCCAGCGAAATCAGCGCTGTCGAAGATGTTGTCCGGGTCCGCGCGCAGCGTTTCGAACGCGCCGCGCCCCAGCCCTTCGCGGGTGATGGTCTTCAGCCAGTGTGCGGGAATGATAACGTCGGTGTCGACATTCTTCGCGCCGAACGGAATGGCGCGCCCTTCGATTTCCCCCACCGGCTCCATCAGTCGGTTTCGGGCTTTTCGCCAGAGGGGATGGGGCCGGGCTGCTGCGGCTTGTTCTTCTGCTTGCGCTTGTTGGCGTAAAGCATGGCGGCGGCGATGGCTGCCGATCCGATGGCGCCCGCGATGGCGGCCTTGCCGGTGAGTTTCTTGGTCATGGGTTTCTCATGGTGTCGGCTGGCTCGGCTTGCAAGGTCTGCGCGTCCATCAGTTCGCGGATATCGGTCAGCCTGCCGGTAATCGCCGCTGCGGCGGCCATTGCCGGGCTCATCAGATGCGTGCGCGCACCCGGACCCTGACGGCCGACGAAATTGCGATTGGAGGTAGAGGCGCAGCGTTCGCCGGGCGGAACCTTGTCCGGGTTCATCGCAAGGCAGGCCGAACAGCCCGGCTCGCGCCATTCGAAGCCCGCCTCGGTGAAGATGCGGTCCAGCCCCTCTGCCTCCGCCTGCCGTTTGACGAGGCCGGAGCCGGGCACGACGATGGCCCATTTCACACCGTCTGCCTTGTGCCTGCCGCGCGCGACTGCGGCTGCGGCGCGCAGATCTTCGATGCGGCTGTTGGTGCAACTGCCGATGAAGATATTCTCCACCGCCACATCCGCCAGCCGCTGCCCGGGGGTAAGGCCCATATAATCGAGGCTCTTTCGCGCAGCTTCCTGCTTGGCCGGATCGGCGAAACTTGCAGGGTCGGGGACAACACCACCGATGGGCAGGACGTCTTCCGGGCTCGTGCCCCAGCTTACCGTGGGCTCAACATCGGCAGCGTCGATGACCACGCTGCGGTCGAACTGTGCGCCGGGATCGGTGCGGAGCGTGCGCCACCATTCCACCGCGCGGTCCCATGCCTCGCCTGTGGGGGCATAGGGGCGCCCCTTGAGATAATCGAAAACGGTATCGTCCGGGGCGACCAATCCGGCGCGCGCGCCCGCCTCGATGCTCATATTGCAGACCGTCAACCGGCCTTCCACGCTCATGCGCTCGAACACCGGCCCGCGATATTCGATGACGTAGCCCGTGCCGCCCGCTGTACCGATCACGCCGATAATGTGGAGGATCAGGTCCTTCGGTGTGACGCAGGGGCCAAGCTCGCCCTCGACCCGGACCTCCATTGTCTTCGACTGGCGCAACAATAATGTCTGCGTGGCCAGCACATGTTCGACCTCGCTCGTGCCGATCCCGAAGGCGAGCGCGCCGATCCCGCCATGCGCGGCGGTGTGGCTGTCGCCGCATACGATCGTCGCACCGGGCAGCGAGAAACCCTGTTCCGGCCCCACCACATGGACGATGCCCTGTTCCGGCGCGACCGCATCGATATAGCGGATGCCGAATTCGGGCGCGTTGCGTTCAAGCGCGGCCAGTTGCTGTGCGCTCTGCGGATCGGCAATCGGCAGGCGCGTGCCATCGGGGGCGAGCCGCGCGGTGGTCGGCACGTTATGGTCCGGCACGGCCAGCGTCAGGTCTGGCCTGCGCACCGTGCGCCCGGCAAGGCGCAGCGCCTCGAACGCCTGCGGGCTGGTGACCTCATGCACCAGATGCCGGTCGATATAGACGAGGCATGTGCCATCGTCCCGCCGCTCGACAATATGGGCGTCCCAGATCTTCTCGTACAATGTGCGTGGTTTGCTGGCCATCGCCCGGCGATGTGCGGCAGGCGGGCAACAGGTGCAAGCCCGACAGGGGCAGGGAAAATCAATGTCATGGAAAGGTAAGGTTTAATGCGCTAACTGACACCCATGTCAGCAAAACGCTCCCCTATCCCGTTTTCCTTCCCGATCAAGGTCTTGCCCGAAGATATCGACTTCATGGGGCATGTGAACAATGCCCGCTATCTGGGCTGGGTGCAGGACGTGGTGCTCGCCCATTGGCAGAAACTCGCGCCCGCAGAAGAGGTGGCGAGCAAGGCATGGGTCGCGCTCAAGCACGAGATCACCTATCGCCGCCCGGCCTTCCTTAACGATGATGTGATCGCCGAAACCGTGCTGGAAAAGATCGCCGGGGCGCGCAGCTTCTACAACACGGTGATTCGCCGGGGCGAGGAAGTTCTGGCCGAGGTGCAGAGCATGTGGTGCTGCATCGATGCGGAAAGCCATCGGCCCGCGCGGATCGACCGCGATGTGGCCGAGCGGTGTTTCGGTATTCCGCGCAAGCAGGAACCCTATTCCGGCGAGTGAATCGGGTTTTGCCAGCGGCGCGGCGGCAGCCTATATCGGTGCTGCGATGAATATCCTTGTCCCCCTGCTGATCGTGCTTGCGACCGTATTCGTGATGGAATGGGTCGCTTGGGCGAGCCATAAATACATCATGCATAGTTGGGGATGGGGTTGGCATCGCGACCACCACGAACCGCATGACAACACGTTCGAGAAGAACGACCTGTACGGTCTGGTCGGCGCGGCGATGAGCATTTCCATGTTCGCCGCGGGATCGCCGATGGTGATGGGGCAGGCCGCATGGTGGCCGGGAACGTGGATCGGCCTCGGCATTTTGCTTTACGGCGTCATCTACACGCTGGTGCATGACGGGCTGGTCCATCAGCGATATTTCCGCTGGGTTCCCAAGCGCGGCTATGCCAAGCGGCTGGTCCAGGCGCACAAGCTGCACCACGCCACCACCAGCAAGGAAGGCGGGGTGAGCTTCGGCTTCATATTCGCCCGTGATCCGGGCAAGCTGAAAGCCGAACTCGCCCGTCAGCGCGATGCGGGAATTGCCACCTTGCGCGACAGCGCCGGGGCCTGAGGGTCGTTTCGGTTCAGCGAATCTCGCTGGCGCCGGCTACAGCCGGATCGACGATCTCGGCGGGCAGCGCGACCTTCTTGGGCGCATGGTCGAATGCGGGCAGTATGACAACCGGGCCAGCGGAATAGGCCGCGCTTGCTGCGCTGGTGCTGTCCACCGCCCATGGATTGACGTGATGTGGCTGGGCCATGGCGGGTGCAGGGGCAGCTGTTTGTCCGCTCGGAGGCGGTCCGGCTGGATGGGAGAGCTTCCCCACGACGCCATCCTCGCCCATCGTCAGGCCGACGACGACCATGACGATCAGCGCCAGCATGATCGATATCGACTTGTTCATGCGTTATGTTCCCGTGGTCCCATCAACAGGCCTTGACCGTCAGGCTGCCCGTGTTGGTTATATTCTGATTGGTCCGCTCGCGCACGTTGAAGGCGCTTTCATAGCGTATGTCGCGGCTTTCCCCGAGGATGCTCTCGAACACCAGCGGGGTGTAACGATAGGTGACTTCGACGAACATCACCGCTGTTCCCTGGCCCGCCTTGATCCGCTTGGCCACCGGTCCCATGCCGTCGGCAAGGGTCGAATTGGTGCGTCCGGCGTTCTGGAGGCCATAGGAGGGATTGACGTTGAGCGTGCCATGGCAGCGCTGCCAGTTGATCATTTGACCGGAGTTGTGGCCGGTTTGTCCGTTCGGCTCGAGCGAGGACAGGACGAGGCGGCCATTGCTTGCGAAATTCAGTGAATGTCCGACAGTCTCCGCACCGGAAAAGACTTCGTAAACATCAGCTTCGTCGATACCCGTGCGTACGCGCCCGGCATTGTCGGCCACGGTGATGGCGATCTGGCTGACGCGCATATGCGCCATGGTCAGGTTGGTGATCTCCAGCCCGCCCAGCAGCAACAGCACGAAGATCGGCAGCGCAAAGGCAAATTCGATCATCGCCACGCCATCCTCCTGCGTGCGAAGCGCGTCGACGCGGCGTCGCTTGATGTGGATGGTCGCCATCACGCGCACATCGTCGGCGGCGTGCGCTGTTGCGCATAGGGCTGGTTACGCACCGCGGCCTGCGCCCGGATGTCATAGTTTTCGGGCACTGAGAGGAATTTGTGCATCGGGAACATTCGCGGCATGGAAACGGCAACTTCGTAAAACACCACGTCGTCTGCTCCGCCCAGGCCCAGTCGCCCGGCGTTCTGGTCGAACTGACCGTTCTCGTTGAGATCGACGAAGCAATCGCCGGCATCGTATCGGCCATTGGAATTGTAGTCGGTGATGAGCTTCTCGCTGCGGCCGATGCCTGAGAAGTCGTAGAAGTTGCGCATCGAGATCGTGTAGGTGGCATCGCGCGCGATCACATCGGATCGGGTCTTGATGGCACAGCCGATCTGGTCTTCCACGCTCGATCCTGCACAGTTGAGCTGTGGGCTTTCGATCGATCCGGTGCGCGCGACATCGTTCAGCGCGCCTTGCACGACAGACCGCAGATAGGCCTGATAGCCGAGATCCAGCCCGCCCACTAGCAGCAGGATCAGCGGCAACAGGATGAAGGCGAATTCCGGAATCGCGGCGCCTGACGCATCGCGGCGCAGGTGCTCGAACGTATCGGAGAGCTCTGGCCGCCGGATCATTTGGTTAGCCTCAATGCGCCGATCTGGTTGCCGATTTCCCGGAAACGGGCAATCAGCGCCGCGCGGTCGGCCACGGTCGATGCCTGGCCAACATTGCTGGCGCAGCCCTGCAGGTTCGCTGTCAAAGAGGTGTCGAAGCCGATGACCCACACCGAGACGTTCATGGCCTTGGCCGCGTTGCAGATCATGCGGAAACGCTGTTCATGGCGCGCAAGCTGGCTGGGGCAGCTGCCGCTTCCCGTCACCCGCAGATCGTTCTGCTCGATGCCGTAGGCGGTGAGCACGTTGCAATAGGCGGTCTGGTCGCCATCGGTCATAAAGATGACGTGACGGTTGCAAGGCATGTTGTTGTAGAAGTCGCAGCCATCCCCGAACACGCCGGCGGTGGAAATCAGGCGTGCGCCCCAGATCATACCGATATCGTGATAGGTCCCGCCAACGGTCTGCAGGCCGTTCACATAGCTCAGCAGGTCGGCGCGGTTCCACTCCGCCAGGCGGCGCGCCTCGGTGGGGCAGGCCCAATAGCCCTGACTGTATGTGTAGTTCTTGATCCAGCCGGTATTGTTGGTCGGGCCGGCGTTCGACGTAACCGAGGTCGTCCCCGCATTGCGGGCGTAGGTCACATCGGGCATCATCGGACGCCAGCGGGTTGCATCGCTGTTCGGGATAAGGTCGATATTGAGATCGTGCGCGCCCGACGGGATGGTCGTGCTCGTCCCGCCTGAGATGGTCGACACGGTTTCACGTTCCTCGATGCATCCGTTCCAGGTCGATGTGCCGGTCGATACACCCGTGGCCACCGCAGCGAGCTGTTGCGCATTGTAACTACCACCGGGGTTCGGAACGGTGCCGTTTGCGTCAACCGCGATTTGCATCGAACCGCTGGGCTGGATGAAGGACGAGGTGTTGTAGGTTTCGTGGCGATAGGTCCAGTTGGTGAAACGCTGCGAATCCTGGTTGTAGGTTGTGGTTTCGACCACCCGCCAGCGGCGGCAGCTGCGGCCGCTCCCGCTGGTGTCGGGCGCGCCCGACCAGCCCCAGTCCTGCGACTGGACGAAGGAGGAACTTGACGAAGATCCGCGATAGCGCGTCTCCGTGGTGGCCGAAGGCGCCGGCCCCCCGCCCGATACGCTGGCTGATTCCACCCAGCTCCTGCAATCGGTGCTATCCAGCGTATTATTGGTCGGGGATGACGAGCCCGATCCCCAGTTGCCGTTGTAATATTGCCATGCCGCGGACTGGGTCGGGGCATTGGAAGTGATGACCGGGGTGGTAAAGTTCGCGACGCGTGACGGCACGCTGACATTGCTGCGCAGATAGCTGGCATTTTGCGCGTAAAGCAGGCGACCGACGTTCACTGTGCTCGAATATGGCACGACGCCATAGCGCAGGCGCAGGCCTTGCGATTTGAGCTGTGTCTGGATCGGCGTCAGTTCGTCATACAGCGCCATCACGGCATCCTGCAGCGCCTGGATCTTCGGCGTGCCGCCGACCGAATTCGCCATCGAACCGGTGACGTCGAGGACCAGCACGATGTCGGTGTTGACGAAATTGAGCGATGCCTCGCAAGTTACCGAAAGCGGGATCGAGCCGAAGCCGAACATGTTCATCAGCACGGTGGGCATGGATGTCGATGCATCGACGCGGACGATACCGGCGCGTGGGCGCGTAACCGTGGGGGTGATGGTCGTCGTCCCGTACGAGCCCTGTTCGAAATTGAACGCGAAGAAATCCTTGCCGGTCGTGTCGACTTCGGTTGAGAACGTATCGTTCGTCATCACCCGGCGTGCTGCGAGCGATGCGGCATCGCATGCGCTCTGCATCCGGGTCTTGGTCATGTAGGCGCGGCTCAGATCGACCGCGCCTCCCACCATCATCGATAGTGGAATGAGGCCGATGCCCATGATTGCAAGAACGTTGGCGGCCGTGTCGCGTTGCAACCGGGCCAGGAATCGACGGAGCATAGATACCATCGAACGACACACTTTCGAAGCGGGGGTGTTCGACGCCAAGTGCACCGCCCCGACCCCTGATTACGCCGGAGTGGTGATGGTTTGCCTAAAATCCATGGTTAGCAATGTACTTCGGGCGCATTACGCATAGCCACGTGGTTGCGCGGAAAAACCAAAAGCAAGGGCCCGGAATCGTACTTGGCGACGCCGGGCCCCGATCGTGTTTTTGCAGTGCGTCTAGCGTGCGTAATTCACATACAGGCCATGGATCAGGCCGGGAATGAAGCCGAGCAGCGTCAGCACAAGATTAAGCAGGGTGGTCCCGCTCAGCCCGTGCTTCGCGGCGACGCCCAGCGGGGGCAGCAGGATTGTTGCGATGAGGATAAGAATTGCCACGGAATGTCCTTTCGAAATGCCCGCCCGTCATATGCAAAATCAACGGGGTGGCGTGGAGAACGTTCCGTGCGGGAAGCCTATTCGTTGCGGGTTGCGATCCATCCGCCAGCGATCACCAGCACCGCGATGGAGATATAGTACCAGGGCGCGCCAAGCGTGAAATAGGTGAACACCGCGCCCACGCTCATGGCCAGGATTGCCGCCGTCTTGGCCTTGCGGCTGATCGCCCGCCGTTCCCGCCAGTCGAGCACTTGCGGTCCCCAATGCGGGTGGTCGAGGATCTTCTGTTCCCATTCGGGATTGCTGCGGGCGAAGAAATAGACCGCCAGCAGCAGGAACGGCACGGTCGGCATGATCGGCAGAGCCGCACCCACCGCGCCCATGGCCACGCACAATATGCCGAGGCAGGTGTAGAGCGGGCGTTTCATCTCACGCGGCGGCGAGGCGTGCCGCATGCTCCTTCACCAGGGCAATCATGTTGGGAATGCCCTGTGTCCGGTTGGAACTGAGCTGGTTCTTAAGATCGAACGGGGCAAGCGCTTCGGTCACGTCCATCTGCGCGACTTCTCGGGCCGGGCGATCCTGCACCGCGGCGATCACCAGCGCGACGATGCCCTTGGTTATCGCGGCATTGCTGTCGGCAAGGAAATGCAGCGTTTCGCCGCTTTCCGTGGGGTAAACCCACACCGAGGCCGAACAGCCGCGCACCAGCGTTGCATCGGTCTTGAGCGGGTCGGGCATGGGTTCGAGTTCGCGGCCGAGTTCGATCAGGAGACGATAGCGTTCGTCGCCTTCGAGAAATTCGTATTCTTCGCGGATATCGTCGAGAGAGCGCATGGGGGCTGAGGTAGGTGATGGCGCGCAGCTTGCAAAGGGGCGGTGCGTGCGCTCAGCCGCCGCCAAGCCCGCCCGGACGGGTAAAGGCGTAATAAATCACGTAGAACCAGCTGAAGATGCCGTGGATCATCGCCCACACGATCGACTTGTGCAAGGACCAGCTGATCGCCACGGCAATCGCGCTGCCAAGGCCGATGCCGGCCTGCGTTGCGCCATCGCCGACACGGCTCACAGGTCGACCCCGCTGGCGATGGCTTCAAGCTTGCGGATGCGTTCTTTCAGGTCGGATAGCTCGATCCGGGCCGCCCCTATGGAGCTCCCCTGATCGACCTGGGGCGAGCCGTGCGCTTCCAGTTCCTGCCGCTTATACGCAAGCCAGCCCTGCCAGCCGCGCAGCATGGCGGAGGCCACGATGACCAGCCCCGCCAGGGCAGCTGTGGCGATGACGATACTTGGTTCGAACATTTCCCTCATGTCCTCCTTGAACCTGTTATCCCTCGATCCGGTCCTGCTTGTCCCGCAGGTTTTCGATCTCTTGGGAGATGCGGCGGGTTTCGCGCGCATCGAGTGAATTGTGTTCGGTCGCGATCCGCTCGAGCACTTTGATGCGCTCGCGCAGCTCCTCGATTTCGCGCCGCGACGCTTCGTTGTCGGCTGGCGGAAATACCGGGTTGCCATCCTCGTCACGGATAACACCCAGCTCGCGATCGTGACGGCGGGTGAACACCTGCACGATGCCCCAGATGACGATGCCGACCAGTGCGACTATGGCCCAACCGCTCATCGTGCGTGCTCCTCGGAGGAGGCGATGGCATCGATTTCCTGCAGGTCGCGCAGTTCCTCGATCTGAGCGGCAAGGCGCGGATTGCCATCGGTGGCGATCCGTTCGAGCACCCGGACGCGCTCTTCAAGCTTGCGGTAATGCTCGCTCGTGTCTGCCGCTTTGCCTTTGGCCCGGTGATGTTCGAGCACCTCGCGATGGCGCAGATTGCGCGATACCAGCCAATTGATCCCCAGCGTCACGATCAGCACGACGGTGGTGATGAAGCCGAAGATGAGTACCAGATCCTCGTCCATCAGTTTGCGTCCTGCTTGTCGCGCAGCCGATCGATCTCGCTGGTCAGGTGATATCCGCTATCGGTGACGATCCGTTCGACATTGCCCAGCCGATCCTTCATCGATCCGACTTCGGCCCGCAGCGCGGCATTTTCCTGCGTGAGCAGTTTGACGCGTTCTTCGGATTCCATGTTCTTGGGATAGAGTGGCTTGCCCCAGCCGCTTTCAAGCGGATAGCCGTTCTTGATGCGCATCCAGGTGGTAATCACCCAACCGACGCTGATGGAGACGATACCGATGCCGATGGCCGGAGCCAGCGCTTCGATAATTGCAACCTTGTCCATTACGCGCGTTCCCCCCGTTTGATGTCCAGCGGCACGCCCGTGCCGTTGTCTGCGATTGTTTTTCTGTCGCGCAGCGCCTCGATCTCCTCGCTCAGCGAATAGCCGCGGTCGGTGACGATCTTTTCGAGCACGATCATGCGGTCCTGCATCGCGTCGAGCTTGTCGTGGAGCTGGCGGTTTTCGGCCTTGAGCGCCTTTGTTTCGACAGTATCGCTCCGCTCTGTCTTGCCGCCCCACTCATCTTCGAGCGAGTAGCCGTGTTTTGCGCGGATCCAGTTGTTCACCAGCCAGCCGACGGTGCTCAGCGCGATGATTGCGATGACAAAGAAAGGTCCGCCAAAGTCCATCACGCCTGCTCCTTCTTTTGGATGTTGAGCGGCACGCCGCTGTCGCGCGCTTCGACTTCGCGAGTGTCGCGCAGTGCCTCGATCTGCGAGGCTACGTCGTAGCCCTTGTCGGTGACGATCCGTTCGAGCACCCGGACTCGATCTTCGAGTTCGGTGACACGGCTGGCATATTGCGCCGCCTTTTCGGAACTGGCCTCGGCGGTGGCGGCAATGCGTTTTTCTTCAAGCTTGCGCTGATTGACCAGCCAGATGATTCCCAGCACCATGATGAAAGGTGCCAGTGGTATCAGAATGCCGAGATCCATGTTCTTTCCCCCCAGTTCGTGTTTCGGTTCAGCGCAGTCGTTCGATTTCGGCGTTTAGGCGCGGGTTGCTGCTGACATAGAAGGTTTCGACTTCGGCCAGGCGGCGGTCGACATCCTTCATCTGCGCCCGGATTTCGCGCGCCGTGCGCTTCGGGTTCTGGCGTACGCGCTGCCAGTACCGTTCTTCCTCCGGTTCTGCATAAAGGTGCGGCGGCTTCTTGTTCAGCAGCAGGCCGGCGATGAGATAGGCCGGAAGGACCGCGCCCGAAGTGATCGGGATCAGGAACAGCGCACCCAGGCGGACCCAGATGGCGTTGACGCCGGTGTAGTCCGCGATGCCGGAGCACACACCCATCAACTTCGCGTTCTGCTTGTCACGGTAAAGCGTGGTGCGGGGGCTGTTCACTTCGCGGCTCCTTTCTTTTCCTGGATCAGCTGTTCGAGTTCGCGCAGCTGCTGGTTGTCGACTTCGCTGTCATGGACGAGGCGGGCCGGCTTGAATTCAGGGTTGTCGCTGGCGACCAGGCGCTCGACAGTGTCCATCCGGTCGTCGAGCCGCTTGGCGAGGTTGTAGAGTTCCTCCAGCAGTGCCTCGTCATCGGTGGTGATCGTTGCGGAGGTCTTCCACTTCGTGATGTAATGCAGGATGATCCACGGCAACCCGATGAAGATGGCGGGTATGATGATAATTTCTTCCACGGATCAGTCCTCCTTCTGGGCGCTGTCGTCCATGCCGAGCGCCTTTTTCATCTGTGCCAGTTCGTCATCGATCTGGTCCGCGCCTGCGAGCGCGGCGATCTCGTCCGACAGGCTCGGCTTACCCGAACTGTCGGCGATGCTCAGCGCGTCGGCGCGGCCTTCGGCGTAATCCACCCGGCGTTCGAGCTGGTCGAAGCGCGCCAGCGCCTCGTCGGTGCGCTCGGTGCTCATCAGCGTGCGCAGCTTGACGCGGTTCTCCGCGCTTTCGAGACGCGCCGCGATGGCGGTCTGGCGGCTGCGGGCTTCACGCAGGCGGTTCTGCAGCTTGGCGATATCCTGCTCGTAAGCGCGCAGTGCATCGTCGAGCACGGCGATTTCCTGCTTGAGCTGGTCGGACACGTCGGCGGCTTTCTTTCGTTCCACCAGCGCTGCCCGGGCCAGGTCTTCGCGATCCTTCGACAGCGCCAGCTGCGCTTTCTCGGCCCAGTCGGCCTGCAGCTTGTCGAGCTGCACGGTCTTGCGGTGCATTTCCTTCTGGTCCGCGATCGTCCGCGCGGCCGAAGCGCGTACCTCGACCAGAGTCTCCTCCATTTCGAGGATAATCATGCGGATCATCTTCTGCGGATCATCCGCCTTGTCGAGCATCTCGTTGAAATTGGCGGCGATGATATCGCGGGTACGGCTGAAAATTCCCATCAATGGTGCTCCACTGGAAAAGAAGTCGGTGACCTTGTCGGCATTGCTGGTTGGATGCGGGCGGGTCGGAGTGGGTGAGCGGCGCAGGCGCTCCACCTCTTCTTCTACACGCGACATCCGCCGGGGGGTATGGGCCGAAGCGCCATCCGTATCCTTGCGGCTACGGGGGGGACTGTCGGGGGAGAGACGCTCCGGCCCAAGGTCGTTATGATCGGTCGGCTTGGTCATGCCAGCTCGGCCGTGGCTGATACCGCAATCGCGGCGACCGGGGCCGACACGACAATCTGCGAGCTCAGCGCCACGAAGGCGGCCATGGCTGCGATGCTCACCAGAGCAGCCTGTCCGAGGCTGGTCTGAAAGAACTTGCGATTGTACATAGTCTTGGCCTCCAAGGGCGATCGCCCGAATTGCTGTTGCCTCGTATTCAGCAAGCGGCGTGCCAAACCAACAAAAGCAAACAATATCAGCATATTGCCCGATTTCCGCAAACTGGCCTATGGGGCCTATTGCCAAGACTTGGGGAAAATCCCTATATCTTGGTCATGGAGCGGGAAAATCAGTTCATCGGACAGTCCGGGGCCTTCCTCGACGCGGTCGAGCGGACCAGTCGTGCGGCCCCCATGCAGCGCCCCGTGCTCATTATCGGCGAGCGCGGAACCGGCAAGGAATTGATTGCCGAACGCCTGCATCGCCTGTCCTCGCGCTGGGGTGAGCCGCTGGTCACCATGAACTGCGCCGCGCTGCCTGAAACCTTGATCGAGGCCGAGCTGTTCGGGCACGAGGCGGGCGCCTTCACCGGCGCGACCCAACAGCGCGCAGGCCGGTTCGAGGAGGCGGATCACGGAACGCTCTTCCTCGACGAGCTGGGTACATTGTCGATGGGCGCGCAGGAGCGGCTTTTGCGTGCGGTCGAATATGGGGAGATCAGCCGGATCGGTTCCTCCCGCCCGATCCGGGTCGATGTGCGCATCGTCGCCGCGACCAACGAAGATCTTCCGGCCAAGGCGGAGCGGGGCGAGTTTCGTGCCGACCTGCTCGACCGCCTGAGTTTCGAAGTGATCACCCTGCCGCCCCTGCGCGTGCGCGAGGGCGATATCGCGGTGCTGGCCGATTTTTTCGGGCGGCGCATGGCTGCCGAACTCGGCTGGGAAAGCTGGCCCGGTTTCTCCGACCACGTCGCGCAGCAGCTGGAAGAATATATCTGGCCTGGCAATGTGCGCGAATTGCGCAACGCGGTGGAGCGGGCGGTCTATCGCTGGGATGACTGGGCCGATCCCATCGGGCATATCCAGTTCGACCCGTTCGACAGTCCGTGGAAGCCCGCTGTGCCCAAGCCTGCCCATAATGCCGCACCTTCCCCCTCGGCAGGGCAGGTGCAGGCTGCATCCCCGCGCGATCACTACGATTCGATCGACGATCTGCGCGGTGCGGTGGATGCGCATGAAAAGGCAATCGTCGAGCATGCGCTGGGCAAACATCGCTGGAACCAGCGCCAGACCGCCAAGGCACTGGGCCTGAGCTACGACCAGCTGCGCCACTGCATCAAGAAGCATGGATTGGGCGAAAACGAATAAACGTTGCAATCTACAGGGAGTGGCCCTATCTGCCACCCATCCCGACATTGTCGCGACACTGGAGGGGCTGGCGCCGCGAGGGGCCGGCCAAGATGGCTTTGAGCCACGCCATTGTCGCAAATGTCGTGTAAAGCGGAGAATGAATGGCCGATCTGGCACGCCTGACCGAAGTGATCGAACCCGAAGCGCAAGCGCTCGGCTTCGAGCTCGTGCGCGTGAAGATGATGCCTTCGGAAGCCGGTGACGGCGGCGAAGCCTTGCAGATCATGGCCGAAGATCCCGCCACCGGGCAGCTGATCATCGATCAGTGCGCCGCGCTCAGCCGCCGCGTGTCGGAGCGGCTCGATGCGCTGGAGGAGGCCGGTGAGGTCCTCATCCCCGGGGCCTATCACCTCGAAGTGTCGAGCCCCGGTATCGACCGTCCGCTGACCCGGGCGAAGGATTTCGCCGATTGGGCCGGGCACGAAGCGAGGATCGCGATGGCCAAGGGTTACGATGGCCAGCGGACCTATAAGGGTGAGCTGAAGGGCATCGAAGGCGATATCGTCTCGATAGACGATGCCAAGGCGGGCGAGGTCCAACTTCCTCGCGACCAGATTCATTCGGCGAAGCTCGTCTTGACCGACGCGCTGATTGCCGCCACCCGACCGCTCGACACGAGCGGCGCAGACGAACTCGTTGAACAAGAAGAGGCAGACGACTGATGGCCAGCGCCATTTCCGCCAATAAGGCTGAACTCCTCGCGATCGCAAACTCGGTCGCTTCGGAAAAGATGATCGACAAGGCGATCGTCATCGAAGCGATGGAAGAAGCGATCCAGAAATCTGCCCGTAACCGTTACGGTGCGGAAAACGATATTCGTGCCAAGCTTGACCCGATGACCGGCGATCTGCGCCTGTGGCGCGTGGTCGAAGTGGTCGAAGAGGTCGAGGATTACTTCAAGCAGGTTGATCTGAAGCAGGCACAGAAGCTCCAGGACGGCGCGGCCATTGGCGACTTCATTGTCGATCCGCTGCCCCCGGTCGATCTTGGCCGTATCGATGCCCAGTCGGCAAAGCAGGTGATCTTCCAGAAGGTCCGCGATGCCGAGCGCGAGCGCCAGTTCGACGAATTCAAGGATCGCGCGAACGAGGTTATCACCGGCGTTATCAAGTCGGTCGAATTTGGCCATGTGATCGTCAATCTCGGCCGCGCAGAAGGCGTCATTCGCCGCGACCAGCAGATCCCGCGCGAAGCCGCCCGTGTCGGTGAGCGTGTTCGTGCGCTGATCACGAAGGTTGAACGCAACAATCGCGGCCCGCAGATTTTCCTAAGCCGCGCCGCGCCCGATTTCATGCGCAAGCTGTTCGCGCAGGAAGTGCCGGAAATCTACGACGGCATCATCGAGATCAAGGCCGCCGCCCGCGATCCGGGCAGCCGCGCCAAGATCGGTGTCATCAGCCATGACAGCAGCATCGATCCGGTCGGCGCCTGTGTCGGCATGAAGGGCAGCCGCGTGCAGGCCGTCGTGCAGGAATTGCAGGGCGAAAAGATCGACATCATTCCCTGGAGCGAAGACACTGCGACCTTCGTGGTCAACGCGCTTCAGCCGGCCACCGTCACCCGCGTCGTTCTCGACGAGGAAGAGGGGCGGATCGAAGTCGTCGTGCCCGACGACCAGCTCAGCCTAGCCATCGGCCGCCGCGGCCAGAACGTGCGCCTCGCCAGCCAGCTGACCGGCCACCAGATCGACATCATGACCGAGGAAGAGGCGAGCACGAAGCGCCAGCAGGAATTCGCCGAACGCTCCAAGATGTTCGAAGAAGAACTCGACGTCGACGAAACGCTGTCGCAGCTGCTCGTTGCCGAAGGCTTCACCGACCTCGAAGAAGTCGCCTATGTCGAGCTGGAAGAGCTGGCCTCGATCGAAGGTTTCGACGAAGATCTGGCCGAAGAGCTGCAAAACCGCGCGAAGGAAGCGCTCGACCGTCACGAAGAAACCGCGCGTGCCGAACGCCGCGAACTGGGCGTGGACGATGCGCTGGCCGATATCCCGCACCTCTCCGAGCGCATGTTGGTGACGCTGGGCAAGGGCGGTATCAAGACGCTCGACGATCTGGCCGACCTCGCCACCGACGAACTGATCGCCAAGAAGCGCGAAGCGCCGCGCCGCCGCAACAACGCCGACGGCCCGCCGATGCGCCGCGACCGTCCGATGCGCGAGCAGGACAAGGGCGGTGTGCTGGGCGAATACGGCCTCACCGAAGAGCAGGGTAACGAGATCGTCATGGCTGCCCGTGCGCATTGGTTCGACGACGAGGAGCCGCAGGCGGCTCCATCGGGGGCCGACGACGAAGAGGAAGCTCAGGCACCTGCCGAGACGACCGACACGCAGGAGGCCGCCGATGCGGACTCCACCCAATGAGCGCCTGAGTTCAGACATCGCTGAAGCCCGGCGGCCCCGCAAGGCGGAGCCCGAACGGCGCTGCGTCCTGTCCGGCGAGACGCAGCCGCGCGCCAATCTGATCCGCCTGGCGATTTCGCCGAGTGGGCTGGTGCTGCCGGATGTGCAGGCCAAGGCGCCGGGACGCGGCGCATGGATCGGCGCGACCCGGGCGGAGATGGAAGCGGCACAGGCGGCTGGTAAGTTGCGCGGTGGCCTCGCAAGGGCCTATCGCACCGGTGATCTCGAAATCCCCGACGATCTGGCGGAGATGGTCGAACGCGCGCTGACGCAGACCGTGCTCGACCGGTTGGGCCTCGAAATGCGGATCGGAGCCCTTATCTTGGGGAGCCACCGTATAGCGGAAACCGCCCGCGCGGGCGACGTGACCCTGCTGTGCCACGCAAGCGATGCGAGCGAAGACGGGCGCAGCAAGCTGGACCAGGCTTGGCGCGTAGGTACGGATCGCGAAGGCTCCGGCCTGCGCGGTTTGACCTTGCCACTGGACCGGGCGGCTCTCTCTGTGGCATTGGGCCGTGAGAATGTCGTCCACTTGGCGCTTGCCGGGGATGCAGCAGCCGAGCGGGTGCTCTCACCCCTGCGCCGCCTGATGCACTTTATCGGCCATGACGTGCCGGAAGAATACCGGGCTGCGCCCGCCGAACAGGGCGCGTTGGACGAAGACGAAGATTTGTAGGACTGACGAGACAGAATGAGCGACGAAGACAAAAAACCTGCCCGTAAACCGCTGACTCTCAAGGGGGCGCAGCCTGGTGAGGTCAAGCAGACCTTCAGCCACGGCCGCACCAACAAGGTCGCGGTCGAGGTGAAGCGGCGTCGCAAGCTCGTCAAGCCGGGCGAGGCGGCCCCGCCGCCGCCGCCTCCTCCTGCGCCCACTCCGGCCCCGACGCCTGCACCCGCTCCGGTGCAGGAAAAGCCGAAGCCTGCGCCCAAGAAGGCGGCCCCCGCTGGCGAAACGCCGCAGGAAAAGGTCGCCCGTCTCCAGCGCGAGGCCGAGGAAGAGCGCCTGCGTCTGGCGGAAGAAGCCCGCAAGCGTGACGATCAGGCCGCCAAGAAAGCTGCCGCCGACGAAAAGAAGCGCGCAGAAGACAATCGCAAGGCCGAAGAAGAAGCTGCCAAGCGCGCCGAGGAAGAAGCCAAGTCTGCGAGCGAGGCCGAAACCGCTGCTCCCGCCCAGGAAGAAGCCGCTGCGGCCAAGGATGGCGATGCGCCTGCTGCCGCGCCTGCCGACAAGGGGAAGGCCGTTCCCGCGGCGCGCAAGTTCACGCCGGTTGCCCGGCCCGAACCCAAGCGTCCGCCGAAGAAGAAGGAAGAAAAGCGCACACCGGAACGTCCGGACAAGCGCCGCTCGGGCAAGCTGACGGTCACCAAGGCTCTCAACGAAGACGAAGGCCGCCGTGCGCGCAGCCTCGCCGCGCTCAAGCGTGCGCGCGAGAAGGAGCGCCGCCTTCAGGGCGGTGGTTCCAACAAGCCGCGTGAAAAGCAGGCCCGCGATGTCGTTGTCCCGGAGGCGATCACGGTTGGCGAACTGGCCAAGCGCATGGGCGAGAAGGGCGCCGACCTGGTCAAGGAGCTGTTCAACCTCGACATGATGGTCACCGTCAATCAGACGATCGACCAGGATACGGCGGAACTGCTCGTCGAACAGTTCGGCCACAACATCCAGAAGGTGTCCGAAGCCGATGTCGACATTTCCAACGAGGAAGACGTCGATCCGGATGAAACGCTGAAGCCGCGCCCGCCGGTCGTCACCATCATGGGCCATGTCGATCACGGCAAGACCAGCCTGCTCGACGCGCTGCGCAACGCCAACGTGGTGAAGGGCGAAGCCGGCGGGATCACCCAGCATATTGGCAGCTATCAGGTGAAGACGAAGGGCGGCGATCTGGTCACCTTCCTCGACACGCCGGGCCACGCAGCATTCACCGAAATGCGTCAGCGCGGGGCGAATGTGACCGATATCGTGGTGCTGGTGGTGGCGGCGGATGACGGCATCATGCCGCAGACCATCGAAGCCATAAATCACACCAAGGCAGCCGGCGTCCCGATGATCGTTGCGATCAACAAGATGGACAAGCCCGACGCCAACCCGGACAACATCCGCACCCGCCTGCTCGAACACGAAGTCATCGTGGAGAAGATGTCGGGCGATGTGCAGGATGTGGAGATCTCGGCCAAGGAAAAGACCGGGCTCGATGCGCTGCTCGATGCAATCAATCTCCAAGCCGAATTGCTCGAGCTGAAGGCGAACCCCGACCGTATGGCGGAAGCGACCGTGATCGAAGCGCAGCTCGACAAGGGCCGCGGCCCGGTGGCAACCGTGCTGATCACGCGCGGCACGCTGGAGCGTGGCAACACCTTTGTTGTCGGCACACAGAGTGGCCGCGTCCGCGCGATCGTCGACGATCAGGGCAAGCAGATCAAGAAGGCCGGCCCCTCCATGCCGGTCGAGGTCCTCGGCCTTGGCGGCGTGCCGAGCGCCGGTGACGTCCTGACCGTGGTCGAGAACGAACAGCGTGCCCGCGAAGTGGCCGAATACCGTCAGGAAAAGGCGACGGAGAAGCGCACCGCGCTGGCCCCGACCAGCTTCGACACGATGTTCAACAACCTCGCCGCCAATGTCATCGAATTCCCCGTGCTGGTGAAGGCCGATGTGCAGGGTTCGGTGGAAGCGATCACCACGGCGCTGCATAATCTCTCGAACGACGAGATCAAGGTGCGCGTGCTGCATGCAGGCGTGGGTGCGATCACCGAAAGCGACGTTTCGCTGGCTTCGGCCTCCAACGCGCCGATCATCGGCTTCAACGTGCGCCCCAATGCCAAGGCCCGCGAGCTGGTGAAGCGCGACGGTGTGGAGATGAAGTATTACGACGTCATCTACCACCTGACCGAGGAGATCGCCAAGGAGATGGCGGGCGAGCTGGGTCCGGAGCGGATCGAGAATGTCGTTGGCCGTGCCGCGGTCAAGGAAGTGTTCCGTTCGGGCAAGAAGGACAAGGCCGCCGGTCTGCTGGTCGAGGAAGGCGTCATCCGCAAGGGGCTGCACGCACGTCTCACGCGCGAGGACGTCATCGTCTCGGCCACCACCATCGCCTCGCTGCGCCGGTTCAAGGACGATGTGGACGAAGTCCGCGCGGGCCTGGAATGCGGTGTGGTGCTTGCAGACACGAACGACATCCAGCCGGGCGACCAGCTCGAAGTCTTCGAAGTCGAGGAGCGTGAGCGCACGCTGTGAGCGCCAACACGAATACTGCCAACGTCTTGGGCCACGCCCACGCCGAATTGATGGGCGTGGCCTTCGACGGCTTCGATGCGGAGCGTGAGGAGATTACCTTGCGCTTCACCGCGCCCGACAGTTTCATCACTCCGCGCGGCAGCGTGCAGGGCGGGCTTGTCGCGGGCTTCCTCGACGAGGTGATGGGCTGGGCGCATGTCTGGGCGACCGACCATGAAGAAGCGCCGCTCAATCTCGATATCACCATGACGCTGCTCAGGCCCGTCATGGCCGGCCCACTGGTGGGCAAGGGGCGGGTGATCCGCCGGGGCCGCAAGGTCGTCTTCCTCGAAGGCGAACTGTTCGACGAGGCAGGCAAGCTGCTGGCCCGTTCGACCAGCACGGCCATCCCGACGCCGCGCCCGACGGGAGGGAACTGATGGCTCGCAACCAGTCCACCCCCGAACAGCAATCGGTCCGCGTCCTCAAGGTGGGCGAACGCGTGCGGCATATCCTGTCGGAACTGCTCGCGCGGGGCGAGGTGCATGACGAGGTGGTGAGCGCGGCAAATATTGCGGTGACCGAAGTGCGCATGTCGCCCGATCTCAGGCAGGCGAAAGCCTATGTGAAGCCGATGCTCGGCCGCGAAGAAGGCGAAGTGCTCAAGGCACTGCGCCAGAACACCGCCTTCCTTCAGCGCGAGGTTGCCAAGCGCCTCGGCCTCAAATTCGCGCCGAAACTGCAATTCCGCGCCGATGAGAGCTTCGACGAGGCTGACCGGATCGAACGCCTGCTGAACGATCCGAAAGTCGCCCGCGATCTCGACGAGGACTGAGTTCCCAATCCGTTCGCCCTGAGCTTGTCGAAGGGCTGTACTCCTCTTCTGATGAGGCATCCCAAAAAAAGACAGGACTTCGACAGGCTCAGCCCGAACGGCCCTGGGTAAAGCTCTATGGCTGGCAGACGAAGCTAGCTCCGGCAGCATAACCGATCAGCGGGCTCGACCCTGGCGGCGAAGGCTGCGGCCACCCGAAGGCGGCCACAGCCAGCATCGTCCCTATTCCGCGATCGGCTCGCCCGTCGGGGCGATCATGTCGGGCAGCGCGTACCCGACCGGTGCGTCCGGGCCCAGCGGGATGCCGATATAGAACCACGCCACGATCAGCAGCGTGCCGGAAATCAGCAGCCAGATCGAATAGGGCAGCATCATCGCCGTCAGGCTGCCAAGCCCGAAATCCTTCTGCCAGCGCTGCGCGAAGACCAGGATCAGCGGGAAATAGACCATCAGCGGGGTGATGATGTTGGTCGCGCTGTCGCCCACGCGATAGGCCGCCGTCGCGCCTTCCGGGCTAATGCCGAGCAGCATCAGCATCGGCACGAGGATCGGTGCGAGCAGCGCCCACTTTGCCGATGCCGAGCCGACAAACAGGTTCAGCAAACCGGCGAAGATCACCATCAGGCCCAACACCAGCGGCAAGGGTAGCCCCGTGCTCTCGATCCCCGCAGCGCCATGCACCGCGGTAATCAGGCCGAGGTTCGACCAGCCGAACATCGCCACGAAATGCGCCGCGGCGAAGGCCAGGACGAGGTAATAGCCCATGTCCTTCATGCTCTCGGCCATCATTTCCACCAGATCGCGGTGATTCTTGATCGTGCCGGTCGCGCGGCCATAGGCCCAGCCGGTGAGGAGGAAGAGCAGGAAGAAGCCCGCCACCAGGCTGCGATAGAGCGGGGCGAGCTGGGTGTGGATCGAACAATCGGCTGCCGGAACGGCGTCGCAGGCCGCCTCGTCGATCAGCGGCGTGCCGGGGGCGAACACCATCAGGACCCACAGCCCGATCACGAACAGCGCCGCCAGCCCCGCATGGCGCAGGCCCTTCGATGCCAGCGCGCCGTCGTGTTCGGACGGATCCGGGCTGAGGCCGTCGGCGTTCACGCCTGCGGTCGCGCCGCCCGTCCACGGCCCGAGCCGCGGCTCGATCACCTTGTCGGTCACATACCAGATGATCGGCAGGAACAGGACGGTCATGGCGCTGATGAAGTACCAGTTGCCCGCGATATTCGCGGTCCATGCCGGGTCGAGCGCGCTCGCGCTCACCGCTTCTTCGGTAATCCCGAACAGCAGCGCATCGAGCTGGCCGGGCGAGACATTGGCCGAGAAACCGCCCGATACCCCCGCAAATGCGGCTGCGATACCGGCGAGTGGATGCCGACCGGCTGCGGCAAACAGGATGCCTGCCAGCGGGATCAGCACCACGTAACCGGCATCGGCGGCGTGGTTGCCGATCATGGCGACAAGTGCGACGACCGGCGTCAGCAGCGATTTCGGCGCGCTCTTCACCGCCTTGGACATGCCCGCAGCAAAGAAACCGGACCGTTCGGCCACGCCCGCGCCCAACATCACCACCAGCACATAGCCCAGCGGGTGGAAGTGGGTGAAGGTCGCAGGCATTTCGACCCACAGTCGCTGGATATTTTCAGGGGACAGCAGGCTGACAGCCTCGATCAGCAGCGCGCCGCCGGTCGCCTCGTCCGTCGCGGTCGGGTGAAGGGCGGATACACCGGCCATCGCTGCGACAACAGACACGACCACCAGCGCGAGGATCAGGTAGAAGAAGATGAACACCGGGTCGGGCAGCTTGTTGCCTGTCCTCTCGACCCAGCCGAGAAAGCCCTTCTGTTCGTTCGTTGTCGCCTCTGTCACGATATCCATCCCCCACATCTTGCGTGTTTTTCGCCCGCTAGCATTGCCGCGCCTGCCTGTCACAGGCATTAATCGCCACCGCAATGGCCAAGCTCTATTTCTATTATGCCAGCATGAATGCCGGGAAGAGCACGACCCTGCTCCAGACCGCGTTCAATTACCGCGAGCGGGGCATGCAGGTGTCGCTATGGACCGCCAAGCTTGACGACCGCGCCGGTTTCGGCGCGATTTCGAGCCGTATCGGCCTCGCCAGCGATGCCCACCGTTATGACGCGGATACCGATATCGAGGCGCGCGTGCTGGCCGATCACGAGGCGGACCCCATCGCCTGTGTACTGGTGGACGAGGCGCAGTTCCTGACGCGGGACCAGGTCTGGCAACTTGCGCGTCTGGCGGACAAGGGCGGGATACCCGTGCTGTGCTATGGCCTGCGCACCGATTTCCAGGGCGAGCTGTTCCCCGGCAGCGCCGCCTTGCTGGGCATCGCGGACGCGCTGGTCGAGATGAAGGCGGTTTGCGAATGCGGGCGCAAGGCGACGATGAATTTGCGTGTCGATGCAAGCGGCAAGGCCGTGTCCGAAGGCGCGCAGACCGAAATCGGCGGAAACGACCGCTATGTCGCCATGTGCCGCAGGCATTTTTGCGAAGCGCTGGCGGGTTAGCCGCGCACACCCTATCTAGCCGCACATGACCGAAACGCTCCTCCTCGCGGCGATCCTTGTGCCGTGTCTTATCGTCGCCATCGTTTTCCATGAGGTCGCGCATGGCTGGGTGGCGCTGGCGCTGGGCGATCCGACCGCGAAGGAGAAGCGTCGGCTCAGCCTCAACCCCATCCGCCATGTCGATCCCATCGGCACGCTGCTGGTTCCAGGCGCACTGGCGCTGTTCGGTGGGCCGATCTTCGGCTGGGCCAAACCGGTCCCGGTCAACAAGGCGCGGCTGGACAATCCCCGTTTCGGGATGATGGCGGTCGCCGCCGCCGGGCCGGGCACGAACCTGCTGCTCGCATTGGTTGGCGCGGTCGTTTTCGGGCTGGCGGCAGGCATCGCCTACAATGCTGGCGGGGCGTTGCCCGAATGGCTGGCGACGGCAGGCGGCACGTTCATTCTCATCAATGTGTTTCTGGCGCTGTTCAATCTGTTGCCGATCCCGCCATTCGACGGATCGCACATTCTTGGCGGGTTGCTGCCCGCAAGCTGGCAGAAGGGCTGGCAAAGCCTTCAGGCGCTGGGGATGCTGTTCTTTCTTGTGCTGATCGTGGCGGTCTGGGTGTTTCCCGAAAGCGGGCTGATCGAGAACACCGTTCTGCCGCCCGTCCTGTGGTTGCAGGAACACTATATCGCCATTGCCGACTGGGTTGCGCGGGCGGTGGCACAATGAGCGACAAGAAACCGGCCCCGCATGGCTGGCTGATCCTCGACAAGCCGCGTGGACTGGGTTCGACCCAGGCCGTATCGGCGGTCAAACGCATCCTTCGCCAAGGCGGTTATGCCAAGACCAAGGTCGGCCACGGCGGCACGCTCGATCCGCTGGCCGAAGGCGTGCTGCCGATTGCGCTGGGCGAGGCAACCAAGCTCGCCGGGCGCATGCTCGACAGCGACAAGATCTATGCCTTCACGATTGCCTTCGGGGAGGAGACCGACACGCTCGACACCGAAGGCGAGGTGATCGAGCGCAGCGACCGGCGCCCACCAATGGCCGCCATCGCCGCCGTGCTGGAACATTTCACAGGCGATATCGACCAGATCCCGCCTGCCTATTCCGCCGTCAAGATCGACGGGAAACGCGCCTATGACCTTGCCCGCGCGGGTGAGGATGTGGAGATGAAGACACGGGCGGTCACGATCCACTCGCTCGGTCTTGCGAATGCGCGCGAAGATGGCGGCCTACGGTCCGCCTTCGCCACCACTGCCGGGCGTCCCGATCCCTATGACGTGCAGGCCCCGCTGGAACTTGCCGACAGCGTCACGCTGATCGCGCATGTTTCTAAGGGGACATATATCCGCAGCCTTGCACGGGATATCGCACGCGCGCTTGGAACGCTGGGGCATGTTACCTATCTCAGGCGCATCAAGGCCGGGCCATTCCACGAGGAACAGGCGATTTCGCTGGACAAGCTGGACGAAAACGCTAAGGGCGCTGGCCTTGAAAACCTTCTCCTGCCGCTAGAGGCGGGACTGGACGACATCCCGGTCCTTCCCCTCGATCCCGACAGCGCGCAGGCGGTCCGCCAGGGCCGGGTGTTGTCGGAACTGCCCCAAAGCGATGGGTTGCATCTGGCCAGACTGGGACACACCCCGGTGGCGCTGATGGAAGTCGAAGCTGGGACGGCCAGGGTCGTCAGGGGTTTCAACCTACCGGATGTCGCGGAGTGAATGAATATGTCGGTTACCGCCGAGAAAAAAGCTGAGATCATCAAGGACAACGCACAGGCCAAGGGCGACACCGGTTCGCCGGAAGTCCAGGTCGCCATCCTGACCGAGCGTATCCGCAACCTGACCGAGCACTTCAAGTCCAACCACAAGGACAACCACTCGCGTCGCGGCCTGCTGATGATGGTCAACAAGCGTCGTAACCTGCTCGCCTATCTCAAGAAGACAGATGTCGAGCGGTACAACGCGCTGATCCAGAAGCTGGGTCTTCGCAAATAAGAGTTTTCGGGAGGGGCGGCTCGGAAGGGTCGCCCCTCTCTCTATTTGGCCTCCCGTGCAATCCGGCGCAGGAGTATCAAGGGGGCAGATGACACGCCCCGAACCGGACCGGGACGGTACACCCGGCACTGTAGGCCCCGCACCGCAATCAGGCGCTCGCGGGTTCATAAGGAAAATACATGTTCGACAAGAAAACCGTATCGATTGAGTGGGGCGGAAAGACCCTCACCCTCGAAACCGGCCAGATCGCCCGTCAGGCAGACGGCGCCGTGCTGGCCACCTATGGCGAAACCGTGGTGCTGTGCGCCGTGACCGCTGCCAAGAGTGTTCGCGAAGGGCAGGACTTCTTCCCGCTGACCGTCCACTATCAGGAAAAATTCTCCGCTGCGGGCCGTATCCCGGGCGGCTTCTTCAAGCGCGAAGGCCGCGCGACGGAGAAGGAAACGCTGACTTCTCGCCTGATCGACCGCCCCGTGCGGCCGCTCTTCCCGGAAGGCTTCTACAACGAAATCAACGTCATCGCTCAGGTCCTCTCCTATGATGGCGAGACCGAGCCCGATATCGTTGCGATGATCGCCGCTTCGGCTGCGCTGACCATTTCGGGTGTGCCGTTCATGGGCCCGATCGGCGCCGCGCGTGTCGGTTTCCGCAATGGCGAATACGAATTGAACCCGAGCCTTTCGACCGCGCTCGACGAAGAAGGTCGTCTCGACCTCGTCGTCGCCGCGACGCAGGACGCGGTGATGATGGTCGAATCCGAAGCCAAGGAACTGACCGAGGAAGAAATGCTCGGCGCCGTCATGTTCGCGCATGAGGAAAGCCGCAAGGTCATCGGTGCGATCATCGACCTGGCAGAACAGGCCGCCAAGGATCCGTGGGACATCGACACCAGCGACGATACCTCGGCGATCAAGGAAAAGCTGCGCGGCATCGTGGGCGACGACATTGCCGCTGCCTACAAGCTGACCAACAAGTCGGAGCGTTCGGACGCGCTGAATGCGGCGCGCGAAAAGGCCAAACAGGCTTTCGCCGAAGAAGAAGCGCAGACGCAGATGGTCGCCAACAAGGCGGTCAAGAAGCTGGAAAGCGAAATCGTTCGCGGCGCCATCCTGAAGGACGGCACGCGCATCGATGGTCGCAAGCTCGACCAGGTTCGCCCGATCGAGGCGATGGTCGGCCTGCTTCCGCGCACCCACGGTTCGGCGCTGTTCACCCGCGGTGAAACGCAGGCGATCTGCACCACCACGTTGGGCACGAAGGATGCCGAGCAGATGATCGACGGCCTCGAAGGCCTGTCGTACAACCACTTCATGCTGCACTACAACTTCCCGCCCTATTCGGTCGGCGAAGTGGGTCGTTTCGGCTTCACCAGCCGCCGCGAAACCGGCCACGGCAAGCTCGCATGGCGCGCGCTGCACCCGGTTCTGCCGACGCATGAAGACTTTCCCTATACCATCCGCATCCTGTCGGACATCACCGAGTCCAACGGTTCGTCCTCGATGGCGACCGTGTGCGGTGGCTGTCTGTCGATGATGGATGCCGGCGTGCCGATCGAACGTCCGGTGTCGGGCATCGCGATGGGCCTGATCCTCGAAGGCGACGATTTTGCCGTCCTGTCGGACATTCTGGGTGACGAAGATCACCTAGGCGACATGGACTTCAAGGTTGCTGGTTCGGAAAGCGGCATCACCTCGCTCCAGATGGACATCAAGGTTGCCGGCATCACGCAGGAAATCATGGCCAAGGCGCTGGAACAGGCGAAAGCCGGCCGCGCGCACATCCTGGGCGAAATGAACAAGGCGCTGTCGACCGCGCGTACCGGCGTGTCAAAGCACGCACCGCGCATCGAGACGATGCAGATCGACAAGTCGAAGATCCGCGACGTCATCGGCACGGGCGGCAAGGTGATCCGCGAGATCGTTGCCGAAACCGGTGCCAAGGTCGACATCGACGACGAAGGCGTGATCAAGATTTCGTCGAGCAATGCCGACGAGATCGAAGCCGCGAAGAAGTGGATCGAAGGCATCGTCGAAGAGGCGGAAGTCGGCAAGATCTACACCGGCAAGGTCGTCAACATCGTCGATTTCGGTGCATTCGTGAACTTCATGGGCGGCAAGGACGGTCTCGTCCACGTCAGCGAAATGAAGAACGAGCGCGTCGAGAAGCCGACCGATGTTGTGTCCGAAGGTCAGGAAGTGAAGGTCAAGGTCCTCGAAATCGATCAGCGCGGCAAGGTCCGCCTGTCGATGCGCGTGGTCGACCAGGAAACCGGCGAAGAGCTGGAAGACACCCGTCCGCCGCGCGAACCGCGCGGTGACCGTGGCCCGCGTGGCGGCGGTGGTGGCCGTGGCGGCGACCGTCGCGGTGGCCGTGGTGGTCCGCGTGGCGGTGGCCGCGACCGCGATGGCGGTGGCAACAAGGATGGGGGCGGTGAAGCCCACATGCCCGACTTCCTGAAGGACTGATCCTTCGCTAAACGTACAACAAGGGGGTCGCGGGTTCGCCTGCGGCCCCTTTGCTTTGGAGAACCGCCACATGCTGCCCCGCGAAACCCTTGCCACTGCCGAGATTCCCGATGGGGAAACGCTTACGCTTGTCAGCCATGGGCGTGATTTCATCATCATGCTCGGCCGTGATGAGCTCATGGGCACGCGGATGCAGTTCTCCGAAGAGCAGCTGGCGGTGCTGACGCTGGCGGAGCTGTCTGTGAAGAGGCCGCGCGTGCTGATCGGCGGCTATGGCATGGGTTTCACCTATCGCGCCGCGTTGAGGCACTTGCCAGAAGGCGGTCATGTCACCGTGGCAGAGGTCGTGCCGGAGATTCTCGAATGGGCGCAAGGCCAGCTGGCGCACCTGACTGGCGACAGCCTTTCCGACAAGCGCGGGGAGGTCGTGCTATGCGATGTCGCGGCGCTGATCGATGACGCCAATGACGGGACGAGCGCGAAATACGACGCCATCCTGCTCGATGTCGACAATGGTCCTGACGGAATGGTGCGGCACGCCAATCACCGCATCTACAGCAGAACGGGGCTGGGAAAGGCGCGCGATGCCCTGACGCCGGGCGGGATACTGGCCGTGTGGTCGGCTGCGCCCGATCACAAGTTTACGACGCGATTGAAAGAAGGCGGTTTCGACGTCGAGGTGCGCGAAGTGCGCGCGCGGCCAAACAACAAGGGCCCGCGCCACACCATCTGGTTCGCGCACAAGCGTTAACGCGCGAACATCGGTCCTGCGGGATTGCCCATGTAATCGCGCTTGCCCAGCGGCGTGCCCTTCATGCGCAGGATGCCGTAGAAGGTCGTCGCGTGAAATTGGAAATTGGGCATATTGAAGCCCAGCAGAAACCGTTCGCCGGGAAGGGTGAAGCGGGTCTCGCCGCCAAGCACGAAGTCGACGGGTTTCTCCGCGAGCGCGTTGACCTCCTCGGGCGATGCCGCTTCCATGCGCGTCTCGGCCTCGCCGATCATCGCTCGCATCGCGTCCCAGCTGTCGGGGATGCTGGTGAAATCCGGTGTGAATTGCCCGCCCGCAAGCTGGTCCAGTGCATAGCCGCTGTGCATCCAGCAGGAACGCACGTGCCACGGCAATGGCCACATGTCATCGGCAAGCCGCGCTTCCATCAGCTCGGCATCGGTGGACTCGCCCTGCGCGGCGAAATCCTCCGCCTTGTCGACGAGACCGGAAAGCGCGCCGAGCAACTGGCGGATGGTGGGCACGAAGGCAGCGTGCAGGTCAAAGCTCATGGAACTCTCCGTCATTGAAAATCAAAGGCCCGGCAATCGTGCATCGATTGCCGGGCCTGCAAGTGGGGAATGTCAGCGGACCCGCGGGCCGCCAAACGGCAGCGGCGGAGGGGGGCGGCGCGCGCCGCGCGGCAGCTGTGCCTGATAGGCCCGGCCGCAATGTTCCACGCAATAGGGGAAGCCGGGGTTCACCGCTTCACCGCAGAAATGGAAATCCGGTTCGCCCGGATGGCCCATCGGCCAGCGGCAGACCTTGTCGCTGAGATCGAGCAGGCTGGTCTTGTCGGCGATTTCCGGGCTCGGCTTGGCGGGGACGAGGCGGCGCGGCGGTGCGGGCGGGATCGGCGCCTGCTGGTCGCCAGGCCCCTGACGCTGGAAACCGCCCGGCCCGATCGAGACGACCTTAGGCATGTCCGGCGATTTGTTGGGCACGGGCTGCGAGGGGATCGAACGGTCCGTCGCATGCGAGGCGGGCTGGTTGTACTTCGCCGCGCGCGCATTGTGCGAGATCACTTTCTTGACGACCGGCGCGGCGGGTTCTTCTGCCGGCTCGGCCTTCTTGGCGGCAGGCTTGGCCGCTGGCGGCGAGGGTGGGGCGGCCTTCTTCTTGGCGGTTGTCGCAGCCTTTTTCTTTTTCTCGGCCGCCTTTACCGGGGACGGGCGCGCCTTGAGGCCCAGGCGGTGCGCCTTGCCGATCACCGCGTTGCGCGACACGCCGCCCAGTTCCTCGGCGATCTGGCTAGCGGTGGAGCCGCCTTCCCACATCTTTTTCAGCGTCGCGATACGTTCGTCGGTCCAGCTCATCGAATATCCTGTTTCACTTCATGGCCCGGTTCGCATGTCGGTGTGGCAGGAAGCGGATGCTTGCCAGCCGGGAGACGACGCCGTAGGCGCGCCCTCATGGTCGAGCAAGTCCATCCTGCCACGAACGATGAGGCGAACTTCATCGAAAAGAACGCCCCGCGCGAAAGCCGGTTTCCCGTACGCGGAGAGCCGATCATTACCGGCATCAACCGCGTGGGATTGTGGAGCCTCTATATTAAGGAGGTTCGCCGTTTTCTCAAGGTCCAGACGCAGACGATCTGGGGGCCGGCCATCGCGACATTGCTGTTTCTGGTGATTTTCAGCCTGGCGCTGGGCCGGGGCGGGCGCGAAGTGCTGGGCGTACCCTTCGCCAGCTTCCTTGCGCCGGGCCTGATTGTGATGGGGATGATGCAGAACAGCTTTGCCAATTCCAGCTTTTCGCTGCTGGCGGGCAAGATCCAGGGCACGATCATCGACCTGCTGATGCCGCCCCTGTCCGAAGGCGAACTGATGACCGGCATCGTCGCCGCCGCTGTGACCCGGGCCTTCATGGTCGGCGCGGTGATTGCGGCGGTGATGTTCTTTTATCCCGGCGTTTCATTGTCGGTTGAACATGGCTGGGCGATCGTGTGGTTCGGCCTGATGGGGGCGGCGATGCTGGCTCTACTTGGCCTCATGGCGTCGATCTGGGCGGAGAAATTCGATCACAATGCGGCGGTGACGCAATTCGTCATCACCCCGCTCAGCCTGCTGTCGGGTACGTTCTATCTGATCGATAATCTCGCACCCGCATTTCAGGCGGTCAGCCGTGCCAATCCATTCTTTTACGTGATTTCCGGCTTTCGCTACGGCTTCCTGGGGCAAAGCGATATCGGGGATGGCGCAGAAGCGGTGTTGCTGGCGGGCGTCGGCCTGCTCGCCTTCAACCTGTTTCTGGCGCTGATCGCCTACCGGCTCCTCAAGTCCGGCTGGAAGATCAAGAGCTGACGCTTTCGCGCAGCATGATCTCCAGCGCTCGTTCGGCCCCGGCGGCGTTGTCGATATCGATCATGTCGAGGCGAATGCCCTCTTCCTCGCGCTTGGCGAAAGCGGCGGACATCATGATCGAGCGGTCCGTTTCCGCATCGAAACTGGTCGTGATGCGCACTGTGCCCTTGCCGCCGGTCGTTTTCTGTACGGAGTAATTCGCGATTTCCCGAGCTTCGAGCTCGTAGAGCTCATACCCGGTGACAGTCCCGCACTGGAGGACGCGTTGGTTGGTGATTGCATAGTGCTGCTCACGTTCGCGAAACAGTTTCCAAATCGAGTGGCCCAGCACCAATATCGCGACACCGCCAAGGATCAGTGGCAGGGCGATACCGGCATCCGCATCGCCTCCCGAAAGCAGGCGAGCGACATCGCCGATCGAGGTGAGCAGGGCGGAAGCGAGAGCGACCAAAGTGCCGAGAAGCGCGCCGATGGCGGGCCTCACATACCATCTGTCGCCTTGTGAACCATGCCACAGCAGGCGCTCGCCGTGATGCAGCCGACCCGACAGCCATTCGAGACGCGGTGGCCGGTCGCTCATGTCGGGGCGAGGGTGTGGCTCAGTGCGTCAGCGCGCGCCGCATTCGGTAGCGGCCGTTCTCGAAGGCCTCGAACATTTCGTGGACTTCGGGATGTTCCACCGGCCCGCCGAGCGAGTCGCCCAGCAGGTTCTGCTGGCTGACATAGGCGACGTAGCTGCTGTCATCGCTCTCTGCGAGGAGGTGATAGAACGGCTGGTCCTTGCGCGGGCGGATGTCTTCGGGGATCGCGGCATACCATTCTTCGCTATTGGCGAAGACGGGGTCGATATCGAAGATCACGCCGCGAAAATCGAACATGCGGTGGCGCACCACATCGCCGATGCCGAAGCTGGCTTGCGAGCGAGCCGGGGCGTCGATTGTCCGGCCGGCCTGGGCGGAAAAGAAGTGGGCGCGTTCCATGAGAGCGCACGATATGGGACGCGCAGAGCGGGTTACAACCACGATCAACAGCCCGTCCCCCGTTTTTTGCCTCATTCGCGGCAGTTTGGGGTTGGCAAGACCCGGGGCTTGGGCTAACCGCGCCGCTTCGTTCGACCGGGCGCTTTTGCCCCGGAGCACCCCTTGCGGAGAGGTGGCAGAGTGGTCGAATGCGCTGCACTCGAAATGCAGTATACGGGCAACCGTATCGAGGGTTCGAATCCCTCCCTCTCCGCCACCGGGCATTGTCTGGCCATTCGCGCAGTCCCCGAGAACTTCGTTAAAGCGGCGGAAATCAGCCGTTCGAGTGTTCCTGCGCGTCTCTCGCCGTTCCGTGCCAGTCGCGCTGCGGTGTGTGGGGAAATGTGGCGGCGAGGGCGATGGGCAATCCGATAGCGACGGCAGTTATGGCCGCGAGCGAGCATGGGTGGGATTGCATGGCCTCACGCGCCCCTTGGGCGGCGCGCGCTGACATTTGCGACCATGCAAGCTCGCCGCCTGTTCATCGGCCCTCGGGCGAACTCCAACTCCTCCTTAAATGGCGACCTCAATTCTGTGCCAAAGGTGTTAACGGAGAACAGATGCACAAACGGACAGCCCACGATGGGCCTATTCGCTAATGTCATCCCATGCCAACGCGAAGCGAGCGAGGTATTTGCGCAACCGATCGGCATCATTGGTCGATTTGCGTCTCAGCCTGGACGACGCGAATAGTTCCCGACCTGCTGCCGAAAGCGACGTGTGGCGGCGGCACGTCGTGATTACTGCGGCAAGCTGGGCGCGGTCGAAGGGATCCAGCTCTGCGAGTTTCTCGTGGCCCAGGGTTTCTGTCAGCACCGCCTCGCTGCTGTCCCGGTCATGAGAAATCCATAAACGTTCGAGCCGTGCGATCTCGGCTTCGGCCGTGGCTGTATCGATCCGTCCGTCCGGGCTTAGGGTCGCCATGCGCGTGATGCTGGCGGACAGATCGCGAAAATTGCCATTCCACGAGGCGCGGGGAGAGGTCGCGAAAGCGAGATAGCGCGCCCGCGCTTCCTTGTTGAAGGTGACGCGCGTGTCCTCCGCCGAGGCAAAGCGTTCCAGTTCGTATTCAAGGTTCGGCTCGATATCCTCGCGCCGTTCGGCGAGGCCAGGCAGGTTGAAAGTCCAAAGGTTGAGGCGCGCAAACAGGTCTTCGCGAAATTCACCCTTGGCCGCCGCATCGACAAGATCGCGGTTGGTCCCGGCAATCAGCTGAAAGTCGCTTTCGACTTCGCGGTCCGAACCGACGGGCAGGAAGCGCTTGTCCTCGACCGCACGCAGGATCATCGCCTGTTCGTCGAGGCCCAGCTCGCCGATCTCGTCCAGGAACAGCATGCCCTTGTCGGCGCTGCGGAGCAGGCCGGCTCGTTCGGACACGGCGCCGGTGAAAGCGCCTTTGGTATGCCCGAACAGCGCCGCCATCGCATTGTCGCCTTTGAGCGTTGCGCAGTTGACCTCGACGAAGGGGCCGGAAAGCCGGTGCTGGTCGGCCTTCAGTTCATAGATCCGCCTGGCAAGAAGGCTTTTGCCCGCGCCGGTCGGCCCCATCAGCAGCAGCGGCGCGGAAGATCGCGTTGCGACCTGCTCGATCTCGTCGATCATCGTGTTGAAGGCCGTACTGCGTGTTTCGATGCCGCCCTTGAGGAAGGACGTGCTGGCGCGGCTGCCTTCGGCGAACCGCTTGGCAATCCGGTCGTAGCGCGAAAGGTCGAGGTCGATCGAGTTCCACACGCCTGCCGGATGGGGCTTGCCGCGATGCGGCTGGGTCTGGAGCAGCTTGCCGAGAATGAATCGCGCTTCGGTCAGCAGAAAGAGGCAGATCTGCGCGACATGCGTGCCTGTGGTGATGTGGACGAGATAGTCCTCGGCCTCAGGCTCGAAGGTGAAACCGCGCGCGAAGTCGAGCAACTCGGCATAAACTTCCTCGAAATCCCATGCGTCGTCGAAATTGATCACCACCGGTTCGACTTGCGTTTCCGGCGACACTGAAGCGATGTCCGCCGTGATGAAACGGGCGAGGCTGTCGTGCTGTCGACCGTGCAGGAGGATCAGACGATCGACGCGCAAATCGGGCTGCATGCACAGGCCCACGGTCGGCCGCCACTTGTTCCAGCGCGAGGCGTCACGCTTGCTCGCATCGAGCGTCGAGCCGAGGAATCCGATGACTGTCGTACATGCCATTCCTAGCCAGTATTATAATTTCGTAGATAATGCGATACGAAAACTGAGGTTACTCCAAATGGTGATTTCGTGTGAAGAACATCAAAACACATATTTATCAACATGTTACCGGATTTCGATCATCGCGCACAGAGTTTGGCACGTTTCCCGCACTATGCATCGCGCCGGGTAGGTCGAACGCCCGGTGATGACCCGAAAAGTCATCCAGGCCGGGGTGGTCGGAATGGGCCGGCCACCCCCAAGGCCCACGCATGAGGAACAAAGCGATGACCCAGACGGGGTACGAATTTCAGCAGGTTAAGGGCGGCTCGCCCGTCAAGATGTGGACCAAGGGCGTCCCGGTTGACGAGAAGGCGCGCGAGCAGCTTGCCAAGGCCGCCAAAATGCCTTTCATCTTCAAACACGTGGCAGCCATGCCCGACGTGCATGTCGGCATCGGCGCGACTGTCGGTTCGGTCATCCCGACCAAGGGCGCGGTGATCCCGGCTGCCGTGGGCGTGGATATCGGCTGCGGCATGATGGCTGCGCGGACCTCGCTCCATGCGAGCGATCTTCCCGACAACCTCGAGGGCATCCGTTCCGCAATCGAGAAGGCCGTGCCGCATGGCCGGTCCTCGGGTCGGGGCGGACGCGACAAGGGTGCATGGGGCGATCCGCCGAGCGAAACCGTGGAGGCCTGGGCGACGCTCGTCCACCGCTTCGACCGGATCACGGCGAAGTACCCACGGCTCGAGCGGTCGAACCATCTCGTCCATCTCGGCACGCTGGGAACGGGCAATCACTTCATCGAACTGTGCATCGACGAGGACCAGCGGGTGTGGGTGATGCTCCATTCCGGCAGCCGCGGTGTCGGCAACGCGATCGGACGCCACTTCATCGAACTGGCCAAGGAAGACATGCGCAAATGGCATATCAACCTGCCGGATGAAGACCTCGCCTACTTCCCGGAAGGGACCGACCATTTCGACGACTATGTCGAAGCGGTCGAATGGGCGCAGGACTTTGCGCGGCTCAACCGCCAGGTGATGATGACGCACACGATCGCCGCACTGCGCGGACAGATCGCGAAGCCCTTTACGGCCGAATGCGAAGCGGTGAACTGCCATCACAACTATGTGACGCGGGAAAACCACTTCGGCGAAAACGTGCTCGTTACCCGCAAGGGGGCGGTGCGTGCCGCGAAAGGAACGCTCGGCATCATCCCCGGCTCGATGGGCGCGAAAAGCTTCATCGTGCGCGGGCTCGGCAATGCGGACAGCTTCGACAGCTGCTCGCATGGTGCAGGCCGCGTGATGAGCCGGACCCAGGCCAAAAGGCAAGTATCGCTCGAAGAGCATATCGCCGACACGGCAGGGGTCGAATGCCGGAAGGACGAAGGCGTGATCGACGAAACGCCCAAGGCATACAAGCCGATCGAAAAGGTCATGGCTGCACAGGCCGACCTTGTCGAAATCGTCCATACGCTCAAGCAGGTGGTGTGCGTGAAGGGTTGATGCCCTTCACGCCGTCATCAAACCGATTAGAGAGATACTATGATTTCCATCGACGGCTCCGAAGGGGAGGGCGGCGGACAGGTCCTGCGCAATGCATGCGCGCTGTCGCTCGTGACCGGAGAGCCTTTCACCATCGAGAATATCCGCGCCAAGCGGGACCAGCCCGGCCTGATGCGCCAGCATCTGACCTCGATCGAGGCAGCTTGCGCTATCGGCGGGGCGGAATGCGAGGGGCTCGAACTCGGTTCGAACCGGATCGTGTTTCAGCCGGGTAGCGTGACGCCCGGAGACTACCGCTTTGCCGTCGGCACGGCGGGCTCGACCGCGCTCGTGCTGCAGACGGTTCTCATCCCGCTCGCGCTGGCCGACAAGCCTTCGCATCTCGTTATCGAGGGCGGGACGCATGCCGGCATGGCGCCTAGCTTCGACTTTATCGAGAAGTGCTTCCTGCCGGTGCTTGCACTCATGGGCTCGCGCGTTTCTGCGCGGATCAAGCGACACGGCTTCTTCCCGCGCGGCGGTGGCCGGATCGAGATCGACATCGAACCTGCACCGCTGCGCCGGATCGAGTGCACCGAACGCGGTGGTTTGCAGGGCCGGTCGGGCATGATCGTGTTCTCCTCGCTCGGGGCGAACAAGATCCCGAACCGCATCCGCAAGGCGGCATCGAAAGCCCTGCCTGAGTGGGACGAGGAGATGATCGCCATCCGCGACCTCCCCGCAGATCAAGGGCCGGGCGTCGCGCTCTCGCTCGAGGCGGCCTTTGACAACGTCACCGAAGTCGTCTCCGGCTTCGGCAAGATCGGGCTGTCGGCAGAACGGATCGGCAACACGGCGGGCAAGCGCATGGCGGGCTACGAGGCTTCAGAAGCCTTTGCCGGACCTTACCTGCAAGACCAGCTGCTGCTGCCGATGTCACTCGCGGGTGGAGGCATCTTCACAACGGTGAAGATCAGCCAGCACACGCGTACTGCCGCAGACATCATCGCGCTTTTCACAGGTCGTGGCACTCATTTCGAAGATGCTGGTGACAAGGGGCATCTGGTCCGGATTGTCTAGCCCCAAGCCGGAAGCGGACCGTCTACTGTTGTCATGACATCCTCGGACAGCGGTCTGGCGATAGGCGGTGTATTTCCAGACTCCCGGACAACCCAACCAACTACCGGGCGGAAGCTGCCTTCAGAAGTCCACTGTAAATGCCCTTGCGAAGGCAGTTGTTAAGATGGAGCGTTTGCGCGATTGTGACGCCATGTCGCTCTCACTCAGAGGTCTGTTGATCGCATTCCCGATCGTGGCGCTCATTATCGGTGGGATGGCACTTTTCACGTACCGCACCGCCATCGAGGAGTTCAGGACCGATGCCGCGTCGGAGCTTCTCGTTTCCAACAATGCAGTTGCAGACAAGCTTGGCGAGGATCTGGATCTCGTCGAGAGAACGCAACGCAAGGCCGTCGAGCTGATGGCGCAGCGGCTCCGCGCCGAAGAGACAACTGAGTTCGAAACGGTTTTCACGCAGGCGGCGGACGGGGCGTTTCATTCTCGTCCGCAGTTATGGGACGGGACGGAGATGCCGGGTTCAGTGATCGTACGCGGGTTCGGTGGGTTTGTCGCGCCTCGGCCCTCCGGTGAGCGGCGCGCAACCGTGATGGCGGCATTCGACACCATCAAGGCAATGGCGACCGGATTGCCGAACGAAATTGAAAGCCTTTATTTCTTTTCGCCGGCGAACGATCTGCTGATTTATGCCCCGACCCGTGAGGACCAGCTTGGCTTTTATCGCCAGGCGCCGGCCGACTTCGGATTTCAGGATGCTGAATTCAGCACCATCGTCACCCTTCAGGAAAACCCGGGTGGAGAAATGCGCTGCACCAGCCTCCAGCAGCCGATCTACGATGATTCCGGCAAGAATTGGACGACCGGATGCATGTCGCCATTTCGGATAGACGGCGAGCAGCTGGGGGCGTGGGGTGTTAGCATCCCTCTCGGCAATCTCACCCAGCGCCTGCAAGCATCCCCGAACGGGGCGACGACCGTTGTCGCAAGTGTCGATGGAAAGTTGATCCATCACTCTGCGCTGGGCGAGGGCAAAGTGGACGGTCTTGCCGCAAATATCGACCTTTCCGCTTCTGACGATCCGATGCTGCGCGGCCTCGCCCCCTATCTGGACCGCGGGACTGATGAACCGGTCGAGTATTCGCAAACGCTGGGCGCTTACGTTGCTGCGCAGCGGCTCGAAGCGCCCGACTGGATTGTCTTTACGATCCTGCCGGAAGAAGCACTGGGCGACCGCGCCTGGGCGATTGCACAGCGGGTGATCTTTGTGGCCCTCGCGGGCGCGCTGCTCATCGGACTGATCCTGACGGCGATTTTTCATAACACTGTCGCCCGCCGGATTTCCAGGCTGGCGGATCGAACCGACCGCATTGCCGAAATCGGCGACCGGGATGGAATTGAAACCGGAGGCGACGAAATCCACCACCTTGAACGTGCGTTCGACAAGATGGAGGACCGCCTTGACCAGGCCCGTTCGCGCGAGAGCCGTTCTTTCGATGCGCTGGTCGATGCAGCAAAGGGTTATGCCATGGTCCTGTTTGATCGCGACGGCGTTCTTGTCAGAGCCAACGAGGGGGCGACCAACCTTTTCGGGCAAGCTGCTATGGAGCGGCTTGCTGCAGAATTCGCAGCCACAGAAAGCGGGCCTCGTGATGAAGGGAGACGCTCGAACACGCGAATGCGCGAGCGAACTCTTGCTGACGGGACTGTGGCATGGCTCGAAGAAACGTTCATCCCGCTCGCCGATGAAAACGGCGAGGCTTTTGGCGCGGCATATATCGGGCACGACCTCACCAGTTTGCGCAATGCACAGCGCGAGGCCGAAAACTCCCTGCTCTATCTCGAGATGGCGCAATCCAGCGGCCAGGCAGGTCATTTCGCGCTCGACCCACAGACCATGATCGTTACGATCTCGCCCTGGTTGCAAGAACGGCTGGGCCTTAAAGAAGGGGCGTTGCATCTCTCGGCAGTACCGGCGCTCCTCGATGAGGAATGCCGTGAGGCGACGATGGCCGATATCGCGGAGGCGATAGAGAGGAAATCCGATTTTTCATTCGAGACAATTGCACTCGGCGCCGACGAAAGACCGTTTCCCGCCCTTCTCCGCGGCACGACCGTTTTCGATGATCGCGGCGATGGCGGCGAACCGGTGCTGATCGGCTATTACGGGATCCTGCAGGACATTTCCGAACAGAAGGCCAGTGCCCAGGCCCTCGTCCACGCACTTGAAGAGGCGAAGGCAGAAGCGCGCGCGCGCAGCGATATTCTCGCCGTCATCTCGCACGAAATACGCACGCCAATCTCCGGCATTCTGGGCCTAATCGACCAGATTCGCCGCGAAAGGTCGGATGCCGAGCGGGGCAGGGCGCTGACGCTGATCGAGGAATCGTCCAACGTGCTCCTGGAAACACTCGATGCGACCTTGAACCGGACCAGGAACGAGCAGGATCGGCTGGAGGAAGCCGCAGTCGAGTTCGTTCCGGCGGCACTTGTCGAGCGTGTGGCCGGGCTTTTCCGCCCCCTTGCGCGGCGAAAGGGCCTGTCGATCGATCTTGAACCCGGTTCGCACGAGGCCGTCATCGGAAAGCCGGGGCGCATTCAGCAGATCCTGGCCAATTTCGTTTCGAATGCGGTCAAATTCACCTCCGTCGGTCGGATCACGCTGGCCTGTACGGGCCCCGCTGGCGATGACGCCATTTGGACCTTCTCGGTTACGGATACGGGGGGCGGGATCAACCCGGAGCGGATGAAGACAATTTTCGAGCCGTTCTCCGGTAGCATGCCCGACACGCTGGGTCGCAATTCGGGTAGCGGGCTGGGGCTTTCGATAACCCGCCAGCTGGCGACTGACCTCGGGGGAACGGTCGAGGCCGAGGCGGTGGCAGCAGGCGGCGGCACGAGGATGATTTTCAAAGTCCCTCTCGACCCGGCTGCGCCCGAGCCCGAACACGCGGCGACGCGTGGCACAATCCGGATCGATCTCAAGCAAGCGTCCCTCGCGGTGAGGGCAGAAGCTATCGCGGAAGGCTGCGGCTTTGCGATCGCCGAACCGGAGCAGTCGGTGGCGAATGTCATGCTCAGCGACGATCGCAAAGCGTTGGCGTCAGCCGCGTCTGCCACGCGAATTCTGGTAAGCGAGGAAGAGCCGCAGGCGGGCGAAACCGGCTTTGTTCGCTTGGCGCCTGACGAGCTTGCCAGCCGTCTTGCTGCAATTCTGGGCGAGCATGGCGATGACTGACCTGAACGACCTCCCCCCCTCGCAGAGGGCAGATATCCTTGCTGCCCGCCTGGAGCGCAGCGAGCGCGCCTTGCGCGAAGCGGAGACTGCGCTCGAGAAGCGCATGAAAGAGCTTTTCAAGGCAAACCAGGACCTCAGTTTGCGCGAGAAGGAACTTGCCCAGAAGCTCGAGATCGAGAGTGCCCTGTTGCTCGGCGCGCTTTCGACGGTCCAGATGGCAACGATCTACGGCGAGCGCGACCGAGGCTTTTCGGTTTCGGATAGCGCCACGTCGATCCTGGGCTTGCCGACCGGCGAGGAAGCTACGCTGGAGCTGTTGCTGGCCAGCCTGCATCCCCTCGACCGCGAACGGATGATGCGCGAGGGCATGCTGTTCTTCCGCGCGATGGAGACCGGCGTAGCCCATCGCTTTGCCCACCGGATCGTGCGCCAGGACACCGGTGAAACCCGCTGGCTCGACTGGTCGATCACACGGGAATCGCACAACGAAAACCGTCCGGGGTATCTCTTGGGCACTGTGCGTGACGTGACTGAGGAGCGGCGTAATGAACGCCAGGTTCGCGCGCTTCAGTTGCGGGCCGAACGGCGGCTCGCAGAGCTTTCACGGCTGCAGGGCGAGCTTACCCAGGCAAAGCTGCGCGTGGAAGGCGCGCTGGCCGGTCGCAACCGCTTCATATCCGAAATGGCCCATGCCATCCGCACTCCGCTCGCGGCTCTTTCGGGAACGATGGAATTGCTCAGGCGCAATGTCGGTGGGCAAGCGGGTGAGGATCTGGACGTTGCTCAGGCGGCTACGGAACAGCTGGGCGAAGTGGCTTCCCGGCTGATCGAGGAAGCCGCTCAGGACGAGGCGCGATCGCCCGCTTTCGACAGGCCCTTGGCTGCGGCCGAAAAGCCCGCGCTCGGAGCGCTCATGCCGGAGCACCCCAAGGTGCTCGTCGCCGAAGACACGGAAAGCAATCGCTACGTGATGGAGCGTCTGCTGGCCGAACTGGGATGCAAGGTGACCAGCGTCGAGAACGGCGCGGCCGCAGTAGAGGCCGTGCGGCGGGAGGGCTTCGATCTGGTCCTGATGGATGTCATGATGCCGATCATGAACGGCGAGCAGGCGACGCAGGCGATCCGCGGTCTTGCGGGCCCTGCCTCGCGCACGCCCATCGTCGGAGTGACCGCCCATAGCCTGCAATCCGAGCGTGAACGCCTGCTGTCGGCCGGGATGACAGCCTGTCTTGCAAAACCGGTTCGACGCGAAGCGCTGGAAACGGCGATACAAACGGCGATGATATCGGGCCGCGATGCCGGCCAGGATGCGGCCCGGTTTGACCACGATCTGTTCCGGCGGGCCTTCCTCGATTTGCCCAAGGCCTATCGCGAGCGCATGCGGCAGGCGGCGAAAACCGACATCTCGAAATATGCTGCCGATGTCCTTGCCGCCGTAGACACAGACGATGAGGAGGCCCTTTCAAGGGCCTCCCACTCGCTTGTCGGCGTGTCTCTCAATATCGGCGCGATCGGCATTGTCGAGGAACTGGCTCACTATCGAGAGCAGAGGCCGGCAGGCGACACTTCAATCGAGGGCTTCCGCAAAGCAGTGGCTTCCTGCCTGCTTGCCATCGATGACCTTTACACCGCGCTTGTCGAAGGGGCTCAGTAGGCCCCCCGGCCGCCGATCACGGCCGGGACCGTAAGAACCATCAGCTTGAGGTCGGTGATGAGCGACTGGCGGCGCAGATATGCGCGGTCCATGATCGCCTGTCTGTGGAAGGGGATCTCTGCACGTCCCTTCACCTGCCAGCTGCAAGTGATCCCGGGCTTGCCCGAAAGCCGTTCCCACTGACGCCCGTGATACTGTGCGACCTCGCCGGGAAGGGCCGGGCGCGGGCCGACGATGGACATGGATCCACCCAGCACATTGAACAGCTGGGGCAACTCGTCGATCGAAAGGCGGCGGATGAGCTTGCCGACCTGGGTAATGCGTGGGTCGTCCTGCATCTTGAAGCAGGTCCCGGCGCGGTCGGACCGGGATAGCAGGGCTTCGCGCCGCGCTTCGGCATCGGTGTACATGGAGCGGAACTTTATCATCGAGAAAGTGTGCCCGTTCACACCGATCCGCTTCTGACGAAAGAATACGGGACCGTTGTCTTCCAGTCTGATTGCCAGCGCAGTGGCCAGGAACAGGGGAAGAAAAACGACAAGGGCCAGCGTCGCCGCGATCACGTCCAGCGCGCGCTTTACGGCGCGGCCAGCGATTTGCTCCATTCCATTGATGCGCGCGGCTTCAACCGCGGCGCGGGCCAAGAAGATCCCATTGCCGACGAGATACCGGCTGGCCATCCGATGCGGTTCCATCGCAAGGCGCCAGGCCCATTCGCAGCGCATGGAACGGATAGGGGCAGGAGCGCGCGGAATACGCCCGGAGTAGTAATCGAACAGCCCACCGACGCCCAGCACAACCGGTGCGTCCAGCCGGTGGCGATTGCGCGCTATCCATTCCTCCTGCAGCGGCACGCCGAACCCCACAAGAAGAATGGCGGCTCCTGAACGGTTGATGCGCTCGACCAGGGCATCTTCATCCTGCTTGCCGAAATAGCCATCGTGGGTTCCGCGAATGCGAAGCGAGGGATACTGTCCGCAGGCCCACGCTGCCGCTGCATCGGCCACGCCTGGCAGGCCGCCAAGCAGGAACAGGCCAGCGCCTTCGGTTGCTGCGCGCTCGCAGACCAGGGGGAAGAGATCCGTGCCGTTGAGGTTCTCCGGCTTTTCCAGGCCGGACATCCGCGCTGCGATTTCCATGCCGATACCGTCGGGCAAAAGGAGGTCGCTTTGTGCCAGTGCGCGGCGATAGGAACGGCTCTTGCGCGCCACGTTGACACAATGCGCGTTGATGAAATTCACGGTGGTCTTCCGCCCGTGAACCGCCTCCGCAACAATGTGCGATGCAGCTGCTTTGGGCGATGCGCTCGACAGCGGGAGACCGAAAAGCTCGATCCTGCTGAACTGGGCCCCGGAAGCTTCTGAGGACCTCGGAAGACGGATGGGATAGGAAGCAGTACGAAGCGCTGTTTCGGGGATATGTTTCATTTGAGCGGTCCTCCGGTTGGAATCCCACCAAACAGGGCAAACGCCATGCCAATCGAACTATACATCTGATTTAATGTATATTTATCGGGCGCTCTGAGCGACGTCATACCTCGACCCCCGTCCTTTTTTGCAATTTGCAACAGCTCATCGACGCAAATTGCATGGCCCCGTGCCGCAAGCTGCGAATTGCGCGAACCGATGGGGGTGAAGCCCGCGGATTTGCGTGATTTCGAGATTTGGCACGGTGCTTGAATTGACCTCGGCAAACGCAATCCGAGGACCAAATGATCGCTCTTCGCCACCATATCTCCGCCATCAAGGACGCGCCATTGGTGCGCGGGCTGGTGGCTTTCGGTTCGGCCGAAGCGGCGACGCGTGTCGTTCGCCTTGGGGCGCTGCTGATCGTCGCGCGTCAGGTCACACCCGAGATTTTCGGCGCGGCAGCTCTGGCCCTTAGCCTGTTCGAACTCATCCGGGTTCTTGCCAATGTCGGTATCGGACAGCGACTGATCCTCGCCACCCAAGAGGAATTGCCGTCCCTGTGCCGGACGGCGTACGGACTGTTCTGGTCCGCCTGCATCGGTGTCGCTGCGATCCAGCTGGCGGCCGCGTGGCTCCTTTATGCTGCCTTCGGCCTTGGCGAAGCCGCCGCGATGCTGGCGATCCTGTCGCTCGTCTATTTTGCCATGCCGCCGGGTCTCGTGCAGATATTCCTCACCATGCGCGAAAACCGCATGGCGCGCGTGGCACGCATCACCGCCACGCAGAACATGGCAGACAGCATGCTGACCGTGGCGCTGGTGATCCTCATGCCCGGCGCGTGGGCAATCGTGCTGCCAAAGCTGCTCGCCGCACCCGTGTGGACGATTTTGGCCCGCAACAGCTCTTCGTGGCGGTTCGATCCGGCCCAGCCGAAAGCCCCCATTCGCGAATTCGCCGTGTTCGGCCTTTCGATCCTCGGCACGGAGATCCTGGGCGCGGCGCGGCTGCACGCGGACAAGCTCGTGGTCGGCGCGCTGCTCGGTACGGAAGCGCTCGGTATCTATTATTTCGCCTTCAATGCCGGGCTGGGCATTACGCAGAGCTTCGTGGCCGCCTGCAATCTGGTGGTGTTCCCCCACCTCGCCAGGGCACACAGCTGCAACGCGCTAGCCGAACTGCGCAAGGCCTTTGCGACCGGTCTCGCCCTGCTGGCCCCGGTGGTTGCCGCACAGGCCCTGCTTGCGCCCCTCTACGTGCCCATCGTGTTCGGTGACAACTGGCTGGCGGCCACGCCTTTCATCATCCTGCTCTCCTGCGCAGCACTGCCGCTTTATGCCGGCTCCATCCTCGGTGCTGCCTACCGTGCAGCGGGCCAGCCGCAGGCCGAAACGCTCATCACCGCTCTTGCCAGCGCCGCCGCTCTCGGAGGTCTCGCTATCGGCGCAGGCATCAGCCTCGAATGGGCATGCCTGGGGTACGGCGCGGGTCTTGCCGCCGTCTTCATCCCGGCCGCCATGGCGAGCCTTTCCGGCCGCCCTTTCAACCTCATCCCCAACCCAAGAACGGAAGGATACTGACCATGACCCATCCAACTTTCTCCGTGGTGATCGCCGCATACAATGCCGAGCGGACGATCGAGGAAACGATCAACAGCGTCCTTGCCCAGGCCGACGAGGATTTCGAGCTGATCATCATCGACGATGGGTCGGAAGACCTGACCCTGCCCTTCGCACTTCGCAAGGCGTCGACGGATGCCCGCATCAAGGTTGCCACCCAGACGAACCAGGGCGTTTCCGCAGCGCGCAACCTGGGTGTCGCGAAGGCACGGGGGCAATATCTCGCATTCCTCGATGCGGACGATGTCTGGCACTGCGACAAGCTGGCCGAGCATCGCGCGCTGCATGAAAACGACCCGGCACTCGAAGCGAGCTATGCCCGTATCGCGTTCTGTCCCGACAGTCGCACCAAGCTCAAGCCCGGCCTTACGCGGTCGGTCGTGCTGGATGATTACTGCGCGCTGGAAGACGTGCTGATCGAGAACGTGGTCTGCACCATGAGCAATCTCGTGGTCGAACGCGAAACTTTCCTCGAAGTCGGTGGCTTCAGTCGCGAGATGCGGCATGTGGAAGACCAGGACCTTCTGGCGCGGCTGGTTGGCGATGGCCATCTGCTGCGCGGGATCCCGCGGACGCTGGTCGGTTACCGCATGAGCGCCGATGGGCTCAGCTGCGATTTCGCATCGATGCTGGACGGGTGGAAAAACCTGGCCGAGCGATGGGCGCACCGGATCGACCTCAAGCGCGGAGAGGCGCTGTATTGCCGTTATCTTGCCCGCCGGGCCCTCCGATCGGGCACGACCATGGCGCTCGCACGCGATTTCGTGCGTCGCGGCATAATCAGCGACCGCAAGGCGTTCCTGTCCGGCGGCTCGCGGGGAATAATGACCGCCGGTGCAGCCCTTGCCGGCAGCGCCATTCCCGCCCGCGCCCGCTCGGCAATCTTTGCCTGACACCCGATCAAAGGAGAAAGAAGATGGTTGCTCCGCGCATGTCGGTCGTGATGCCCGTGTTCAACGTGGAACGTTACATTGCAGAAGCCATCCAGTCGGTGCTCGACCAGACTTTCAAGGACTTCGAGCTGATTATCGTCGACGACGGGGGCAGCGATCGCTCGATGGAGATCGCCCGCAGTTTCGACGACGACAGAGTGCGCATTGTCTCGCAGGCCAATCGCGGTCTTGCGGGGGCGCGCAACACCGGAATTGCCCATGCGCGCGGGACCTACATCGCCCTGCTCGATTCCGATGACCGGTGGCATGAAGACAAGCTGCTGCTTCACTATGTCCATCTGCAGGCCAATCCCGGCATCGGGGTGAGCTATTCCGGTTCTCGCCTTGTGGACGAGCATGGGGAGGTCATGAAGGTCGCCATGCGCCCGAAGCTGACCGGAGTGGACGCAGCGGATGTGCTCTGCCGCAACCCGGTGGGAAATGGCAGCGCTCCGGTTTTGCGAAAGGAGGCGCTCGATCGCGCGGCCTTCCGCCACCCGAGCGCGCCCGGGCGGCCCTGCTGGTTCGACGAGAACTTTCGCCAGTCCGAGGACATCGAGCTGTGGGTCCGCCTTGCCGCGCTGCACGATGTCCAGTTCGAGGGCATTGACGGCCTGCTGACCGATTATCGCATCATTGGCGGCGCGCTTTCCGCCAATGTGGTCAAACAATACGTTAGTTGGACCCGCATGCTGGATATCGCGGCGGCTCACACCCCTGAATTGATCGCCCGTCATGGCGACAGGGCCCGCGCATACCAGCTCCGCTACCTTGCACGCAGATCGATCCAGCTCGGCAATGTCGAACTGGCCCGGGATTTCTTCAATCGCGCGCTTCGTTCCAAACTGCGCATCGTGTTCGAAGAACCGGTGAAATCAGCCATCACATACTCCGCCATCACAGTGGCCAAGCTTGTCGGCCCGGTCGCATTCCAGCGCATTGCGCAGCCCTTTCTCAAGGCGGCAGCATGATCAGGATCGCTCACCTGCTCGACGATTTCGCCATGGGCGGCGTTACCCGCGCCTTGGCGTTGTTCGACGATCCACGGGTAACGCGCCGGTCCCGGTCCTTCACCGTCCCGATGGGGGGAAAGATGCAACTTGCCCCTGCCCTGGATGCTGACCTCATCGTTATCCATGTGCCGCCCTGCTGGGGTCGGCTGCCCTATCTGGCGGCCCTGCGCAAACGCAATCCCGATGCAAGGATCGTGCAGGTGGAGCATAGCTACACGCGTTCGTTCGAGCGCCTTCGGGTATCTTCGCGCTGGCGTTTCAGGCTGTTGCTTCGCATGGCAGCGGGTCTGGTCGATGACATCGTATCTGTCTCCCACGGTCAGGCACGCTGGCTGCTCGAGGCCGGGGTTTCCCCGTCCAAGGTCACAACGATCCCTTCCTGGAGCGGACGCTTCGAACTTGCGCGCGTGCCCGACAGGACCGACCATTCCGATCCGCTGCGACTGCTCGCCTATGGTCGCCTGTCGCAAGAAAAGAACTTTGCCGCCCTGATCGAAGCCGTCGGTCGTCTTGCCCCGGAACAGGTGGAATTGACGCTGTTCGGAAGCGGCCCGGAACAGGAGGCGCTTACGGCTCTCGCCGATGCCTTGGATAATGTGACCATAAGGCCGGCTTGCCCCGATCCCGCCCCGTGGCTGGCGAAATGCGATGCGGTCATCGTGCCCTCGCGCTACGAAGCCTTCGGTCTCGTCGCCACCGAAGCGCGCATGGCGGGCCGTGCGATATTAGTGGCTGACGTCGATGGGCTACCCGAACAGGCTCGGGCCGGTGGCGGTGTGGTGGTTCCGATGGGCACGGCCGGAGAGATATCGTCCGCGATCAAGTCTTTCATGAAACGCGACCTCAGTGCGCTGGGCCGCGCCGCGCGTGCCGGAGTATCTTCTCAGCACGATGAAATTGTCACAGCCTGGTTGGCAGTGATCGAGCGTGCTGCCGCGCATTCCCGGCGTAACTCCGGCGAAAGATCATGGGAGCTTGCCGGCGCCTGACTGCGACCCTGGGCACGGCAAGGAACGCCCGCCCCGACCCAGCGATTGGTCGAGGCGGGCGGTTTCTATTCGCTCACAGCATCCCGCGCGGCAACCGGCGCGGCCAGAGCCTTGCCCATCACGATGAGCGCGGGCCAGAACAGATAGGCCAGGATTTCCAGGTTTTCGCCGAAGGAATAGAGCGCCAGAACGAGGGCGAGGGCAAAGCCGGTCCGCTGGACTTTCCCTGCTCGCGCAACCCATGCCAGGCGCCCGAGCGTAAGCAACAATGGCACTCCAAATGCCAGTGCGCCAAGCATCCCCTTCACGAACAGCAACCCATACCAGCTGTGATGGCTTCCGATGGGCATGTACTCGACCAGATGAGGGCCGTTTTCGACCACGCCATGGCCGAACCAGAACGCCTCGGTTTCCCACCTCTCGAGCGCGATCCTGCCCAGCGCCGCCCGCACCCGGCTCGAATCGGCGCGGGCCGATGAGAAATCGCTGGCGAGTTTTTCGATGCCGGCCACGAGTTCGGGGCCGAACAGGCCGATCAACAGCAACGCCGCCGCACCCAGCCACCACACCCAGCCCCGGTCCATGCGCGCGGCGGCCCAGGCGACCGGCACGACAATCGCAATGGCGACGAGCGCCAGGCGCGATTGTGACAGCAGCGCTATCGCCAGGAAACCGGCCATTCCGATCAGACGCCAGAATAGGTTTTTCTCCTGCGCTGCGATGAACAGGTAAATCACGGCAACCATTCCTGCCGCCGGGGACCACGGCGCGAAGAACTGCCAGCGCGGCGTGCCCGCGCCTGGTTCAATGGTGTAGAGGATGGTCGCGAAATATTCCGGCCCCGGCCCACCGACCACGCGCAAGGGCGACACCCACAGCGTTTCGGGCAGGCCGATAAAAGGTGCGACAAGGAACAGTGGCAGGACGATCAGCGTCCACAGGCCCAGCAGGCACACGGCGCGGGCGAGTACGGACAGGCGAATATCCAGCACCGCTCCGGCCAGCAGGAAAAGCGCGATTAGCGCCCATCCCTTGGCCCAGCCAATGGAGCTTTTGACGGTTTGCCCGATCCCGAGGGAGAAATTGATGTGGCCGACCCACAGGATAACCAGCATCGCGGCCATGCTCACCAGCCAGATCCAGATCGTTATCGGGACGATGGCCGGGCTTTTGCGCCCCAGATACAGTTCGGCAAACACCAGCGCGGCCAGCAGCCAGCCGATCACCGGACCGGCGATGTACAACCCGCCAATCAGCCAGAGCAGCCAGGTGGCGGATATCGTCCGGCCGGTCAGGCGTTCGGCAACAGTTTGCGGATGATCGGCTGACGCAGCCATATCAGCAGGAAACCCAAGAGAGTGAAAATGCTGGCCGCAATGGCTCCGGCCAGCGCGAAAATCGGCGAGGGCGCCGAACGCGAGCGGGGGATCGAAGGCGCCTCGAGCGTCTGGACCAGCGGGTAGGATGCGAAGGGATCGGACTTGTTCGTGTCCAGCCGCGCCAGTGCAGAACTGAACACCGCTTCGGCAACGCGCAGATCGCGCATCAGGTCGGCGAGGCGCGAGGCCTGTCCCACCAGATCGCGTGCATCGCGGTTCTGCTCCGCAATCTGGCGACGCAGTTCTCCGAGTGCGGCCTGATGCCCGCTGCCGCCCGCATCGCGTTCGGTGAGGGTCGCGAACAACCGCTCGCGCGTGTCAGAGACGGCCAGGTCGGCAAAGGAAAGGACCTGTGCAACGCTGGCTCCGCTCAGCTGCTCGCCGCGCACACCGAGTGCTGATCGTAGTGCCGTTCGCTCTGCCGAGAGCTCTTCCATGTCTGGATGAGCATCGCCCAGCGTCGCACCGGTTTCGGTATGTTTCGCCTCAACCGATGCGTAGCGCGACAACAATTCGCGAAACTGCGGATCGGCCTTGAGGCGCATCGCCATGCGCGCATCGCCAAGCGATATGTCGAGCGAGGAGGCAAGACGCCCTGCACCCCCGCGGCTTTCGGCCAGCTGGACGCGGCGGTCCCGTTCGCTGGCCTTGAGTTGATCGAGCGCAGTCACCCGACCGGCAAACTGGTCGAGCGAGACAAGACCGGTCTCGCCCTGAAAATCGAGCAGGGCCTTCTGGGCCTGGTCGACTTTCGCCTCCAGTTCGGCAATGCGCGCCGCATCGGCGTCCTCGCGCGCAATGGCTTCGTCCTCGCGAAGCGTGTCGAGTGCGCCCAGGAACGCTTGCTGCAGCGCGATCATGCGTCTGTGGGCCTGTGCGGGATCGCGGGCAGGCATTTCGACCTCGATCAGGTTGGTCTGGTCGATCAGCTTGATCGCTGGAGCTGGAAAATCCCCTTCATCCTCCTCGGCCCGGCGCGCCGCCTCGCGCAGGACGATGTCGGATGTCAGCAGGCGCTTGTAATTCTCGGTCGGGCTAAGCGAGGGGCTTGAAAAAGCCGAGGAGGTGTTGGTTGTCGCCTGGCCGATGGATTCAAGGTTCAGCGAACCGCCCACTCCGGTCCCCGGCAGGATGAGCGTCATGCGGCTGTCGAAGCGGTCAGGCGCGAACAGAATGTAAGCCATTGCGATGCCCCAGATAAGCGCGAGGGGGCCGGCCAGCGCGATGAGATAACGCCTGTAGCGACCGACGGAAGGAAGTCCGTCGCGCACCACCACCCAGGCGCGCTGCATGAAGCGGGGCGCCTGCGGAACGGCGGGAATGGCGGGAGCTTGCATCACAGCGCATTGTCCAGAAGGATGGCGGGCGTGATCGTGCTGACCCCTTGCGAAACCATTCCGATAGCCTCGGCAAGATTGGTCCAGCGGCTATCGTAGCACGCAATCGCATCGCCCGGCATGAGATAGGGGTCATAGGCATCGCGATCCGCCTCGCGCACAAGTTTCTCGATATCGCGTTCGACGACCACGCTGCGCCCGTTGATCGGATTGCGCGAAATCAGAACCGCGCGCCGATCGGACTGCATGAAGCTTCCCCCTACGCAGTTCGCCGCAACCAGTGCCTGCAGGAAGCGCGTGCCATAGGGAAGCGAAGTGGTTTCCTTCCCGATGGCAGCGCCAGCGTTGTTGTTCGCGCTGCGCGTGAGGTTAGACATGTACACCCGGATGCCCGGAGGCGTGAGCGGGGTCGGTCGGACAAGCTTTCCATCGAAGCATTGGCGGCTGGGCACGATGATGCGATCGCCTGCCGTGAGCTCGATATCGTCCGCGCGCTGTCCATTGACGAGGCCCGAAAGGTCGAGCTCGACATAGGCGTTTCCGCGCACGAGGTAGATCCGCTGCACATCGGCATCGGGGCGCACGCCGCCGGCTGCGCGGATGGCAGTTGCGACAGAGCGGGAGACATTGGCGTCGCCGCTCACATCGCCTTCTTTCAGGCCGATCCGGCTTTCCGGCGTGCGTTCGCCTGCGCGTACCGCCCTGGGTTCGAACACCGCCCCATCGACGGCGACGGAAACACCCGCAGCCTCGACCAGGGCCACGGTGACGGAATTGCGTAGCGATCGCACGATCCCGGCCTCCACCAGGTTCCGGCGCAGCTGCGCCTCCAGATCATAGAGATTGCCGCCGCCTGCGCGGGTGGGGGGGGTCCCGCGCAGGCGGACGGCGCCGTCGGTATCGACGACATAGATGCCCGACAGACTGTCACTGTCACCCAGAATGCGGATGGACAGCCGGTCGCCGGGAGCCAGGGGAGCTGTTTGCGACGCGAATTCATCGATGTGCGCCTGGCGATAGGCGTCCAGTTCGCGCGGGACGGCCCACTTGCATGTCGATGCACCGCGAGTTGCGGGCGTGGCCGCTATCCAGTCACCTTCCGGCTGGCCGCTATTTGGACCGGAAAGTTGCTGCGGCGCGTAGAGGGCCGATTGGTAATTGTCTGGCGCTGGTCCCGAAACGCAACCTGCAAGCAGCACCAAAGGCATGCAAAAAGCAGCGCGGGATGGATTTGAAGCGAGGGTCACGGTGCGTCTCCACAAGAGGTTCGACCGCTATCAATTCAAGCACCGTGCCAAACACGGAATGACGCACACACCATGGCCGCTTCGCATTTTGCAGCTGGCCACTGACGCATTTTGCAATGCCTTTTTTTGCAATTTGCAAACTATTATTGCATTATGCGTCAATCTTTACAGCCGAGGCCCGTCTGGCCGAGGTGTCCGCAACAGGCACGCTTTTTGCTTCGGGAAATCCACCGAACATTAGGGCAGGAGCGAGCGTTGAAAGGTATAATTTTTTCCGAGCTGGTGGGCTTTCTCGACAAGGCTGGAGGCCCGGCGTTCGCAGAGAAGGTGCTGAGTAATGCCGGACTGGAGCATGGTGGCGCCTACACACGCGTCGGACAATATCCATGGCAGGAGGCGGTGCGTGTGGTCGACGCCGCATCGCGCGAAAGCGGTGCTGAGTTCGCCGATCTGTGCCATCAATTCGGCGTCCATCTCTTCGAGCGTTTCACGGTTCTCTATGCCGATATCGTGGGCCGCTATGCGACGGCGGAAGCACTGCTACTGCATGTTGGCGACCACATTCACGAAGAGGTCAAGGTCCTCTACCCGGATGCCCGCCCGCCCGAGGTGCGCGCACACAGCCAGGGCTCGACGCTGCGGGTCGAATATACGTCCCACCGCCCCTTCGCCCATATCGCACACGGCCTTGTGGCAGGCGCGATGAAACACTTCGGCGACAACCGCACACTGGAATGGATAACTGCCGGCGAAGACGGCTCCAGCGCCCAATTCGCGCTGACGGGGTAAAGCATGGCCAAACCGAATGTTCTCATCATCGAAGACAGCCCTTCGCTGGCGCTGGGCTATGCCGCCCAGCTCGAGGAAGCAGGATATCTTGTAACGCTTGCCGCCACGCTGGCAGAAGCGCGTGAAGCTGTAGCAGGCGGGTCATTCGCTGCGGCCCTGCTCGACCTGCAATTGCCTGATGGGGACGGCCTTTCGCTTCTCGAAGCGCGGAACGATGCTTCACCGGCATATATCGTGGTGACGTCGGATGCTTCCCTGTCGCGGGCGATTGCAGCGATGCGGCTCGGCGCGTTCGATTTCCTCGTGAAGCCTGTCTCGGGCACGCGCCTGCTTTCGACCATCGGCTCGGCCGTCGACCAGGCGCAGGCAGCGCAAAAGAAAGCGCCGAAAAAGGAACCGACGGACAGCGCGCGCTTTCATGGCTTCATCGGGCGCTCGCCAGCCATGAAACAGGTCTATCGCACCATCGAGCAGGTTGCCGATTCCCGCGCGGCTGTGTTCGTGACAGGCGAAAGCGGGACCGGCAAGGAAGTGACCGCGGAAGCGCTGCATGCCGCATCGAGGCGAAGCGAGAAGGCCTTCGTCGCCATAAATTGCGGCGCGATCCCTGAAAACCTGCTCGAAAGCGAGCTGTTCGGCCATGTAAAGGGCGCTTTCACAGGCGCAGTCGAAAACCGCATCGGCGCTGCCAAGGCAGCCGATGGCGGGACGCTGTTTCTCGACGAAATCTGCGAAATGGAACTCAAGCTTCAGGTCAAGCTGCTCCGCTTCTTGCAGACGGGCGTGATCCAGCAGGTGGGCTCTTCACGCGCGGAACCGGTGGATGTCCGCATTGTATGCGCCACAAATCGCGATCCTCTGCGCGAAATTAGCGAGGGCCGGTTCCGGGAAGACCTCTTCTACCGCCTCAACGTCATCCCGCTGCATCTGCCTGCTCTGCGCGAACGCGGAGACGACATCCTTTTGCTTGCAGAACGTCTTGCAGCTTCGATCGCACAGGAAGAAGGGAGGGCCGGGATGCGGCTGGGCAGTTCTAGCCGCACCCAGATTCTGGCGCACGCCTGGCCAGGCAATGTGCGTGAACTGCAAAATTCCCTACGCCGCGCAATTGTCACCGCGCCCGGCAACGAGATTGAAATCGATATCCCACACGGTGCGACGAGGCGAGCGACGGATGTCCCGCCGGCCACCTTCCCGTCAGGGCAAGAAATTCCGGTCCCCGCCGCCATGCAGGGGCGCGCTCCTGTCGATCCTTCAGGGCTGGACGGACTGACACTCGCAGAAGTGGAGCGGCTTGTTATCGAGGCGGCAATCGAACGCCACAACGGCAACATCACCCAGGCTGCAAAGAGCCTCGCGGTGAACCCCTCCACGATTTATCGGAAGCTGGAAAAATGGAATGGGTAGGCAAGCGTTGCTTGTCTTTCTTGGGAGGCGACGAGGTAGAGAAACCTCACTTAGTTGGAACAGGCGGGCTTCGAGCTTACTTGGCGAGGGAGCATCCGGTTTATCGCGTGATACTTGCAGGCGAGCGGGCGGGCATTTTCACCCATGCGCCCCGAACAGGTTCGCGATGGCGATGGAGATGCGCAGGTTGAGTGCCTGCGCGCGTTCGATGGGATCGATATAGTCGCGCCCGATCGCGGCATAGCTCTCTCCCTCGCCATCGGGATAATCGCTTGGTTCGTCGACATCGAAGTCTGATAGCTGCGGGAAGCTTGTGGGATAGGCGCGGCGCAGCTGGGCGAGCGCGTCATCGACCCTGAGGGTGAAGACCATTTCAAGCACATCGTCGCGGCTGATGTCGTTGGCGCGGCTGAAGGCCGGGATTGCAACGGCCTTCAGGAACATGTGCTGCAGCAATGCGAGCCGGAGCGCCTGCAGCACGCCGATGTTGCGGCGGATATCCTCGCGGTCGTCCAGCGGGTCCTCGTCTGGTAGCAGGTCGAGCAGGCGGTGCAGCTTGAGCGCATCGACGCGCAGGCGTGAGGCAAGGCGGCGGAACACCCCGTTTCGATCATCTTTGGTGAGATACTCGGCCAGTTTTTCGCAGGCGGCGGAAAGGTGTCTCTCGGTTCCGCGATACGGACGGCTTGCCCAATAGGCGGAGTTGAACAGCTCGCCATAGGCGGCGACGGTCTTGATGCTGGCAAGCGCGTTGGCCGCGCGCACCAGCCGCAGGATTTGCCGTCCGCGCGCGCTTTCTGCCAGCAGGCTGGCAAGGTCTTCGTAATTGCCATCCGCCGCGCTGCCGATCCCCGCGATGACATTTACCGGATAGCCCAGCTGCTGGAGAATCGCATTGTGCGGGATGGCGCGAATCTGACGTAAGCTCATGTCGCGGTCGGCGGAGAGGTCCGACTGTCGGCGGCTCCGGCGACTGCCGGTTTCGTTCAGCAGGCCGAGCCCGAACGCGGTGATCGCGCGGCTGTAGGTGCGGCTTTCGAGGTGATCGCGCTGGTGATCCTTGATCGCGCGGTAGAAATCGAGGCTCAGCTCGGTGCGCCGATAGAAAGGATCGGCCGGCGTTTCGGGGTCCGACCATGCCGGGCGCAGGTCGAGCGCGCGCCGCAACGTCGCTTCTGCAAGTTCGGGCGTGGCGAAGAACAGGTAGCCGTCGCCCCCCTGAAAGCTGACTTCCGGCTCCAGCTGGATGCCTGCGCGTACGAAGCGGCGGCGAGACCACTCGCTCAGCGGCCAGGACAGGCGATCCTCCAGGCTGGCGGGATGCGCGCCCCGGCCCATGCTTTCGCCATGCGTGTCGAAGATCAGCGCAGCGACATTTGCCATGCCATTCGCGTGCATTGCGGCCGCAAGGCGTCCTTGCAACCGCTCGATCGCGAGGCTGGCGGGGATCTGTCCCACAAAACGTCCGGCGTCGGAGAAGCCGGTCTGGATGCAAACGCGCCCGCGCCTCTTGGCGTAGCTGCGATATGCATCTTCCGATAGCAACGCGTCGAGGAAACGCCCGCCGTGTTCAAGGGCGCTTTCGGTCTCGAACAACGGTGAGACATCGACCTTGTCATCGATCCCGAACAGTTTGGCGAAATAGAGCGCTGCGAGCACCGTGGACGGCTGTTCGCATTCGGCGATCAGCATACGGATCGGCGCGTCGGCGTCGATATGGGCGAGGATTTGCGCCATCGCCAGAAACTGGCGAATTGCGGTGGAACTTTCGATTGCGAGCGCGGCGAAATTGCTGCGCAGCGGCACAACCTTTTCGAGGCTTTCGCGCAAGGCAGCCATCGCGCCCTTGCTGGCGAGGTCGAGCATGCTGTCCGGCGCAATACGGCGGCGGATGGCATTGTGGAGCTGGCTGGCGTTAACACGGAAGTGAATCCAGCCCATGCCGAGCCCGTCGGCACGCATCGCCGCGGCGAGCGTCTTGAGTGCGACCGCGCGGGTGGAGCCGCAATCGCGCGCTTCGTTCTCAAGCGCTTCGATAGTGGGCGCAAGGCTCAGCAGCTTGTTCGGATCATCTGCGGTAAGCCGGTTTGCGGCATGCGAAAGCGCGCGTGGGTCGGTCAGGTCGGCGGTAAAATCGGCCGCGCGTCCCTGCGCATATTCCAGCGCCGGGCGCAGTTCGCCGAGCAGCGGATGTCCGGTGTCGATGGCTTCGAGCTGGGAGACATAGCGTTCGAGCCGTTGCGCCTTTTCCGCAAGCCGGAACCCGATCGAGGTGTACCACGCGATGTCGGTCCGCCCGTCCATGTCATAACCGACCCAGGTGGCGAAGCGGAGCGGCAGGGGTTCAAGCTCGAGCCAGTCGGGTTCGAACCTCGCCTGCGCCTCCTGCAATGCCTCGCCCACCAGCCGGTCACGTGCATCCTGCGCATTGGCGATTGCCTGCATCGCGCGATCGTGTTCGTATGCCAGCGTTACATCGGGTCGCACCGTATCGGCAACGCAAACAGAAACATCGATCACCGCGGCGTCGCTCGCAGAGCTGGCGACCGCATGGGACTGGTCGGGGGCGAGCAGGAAAGTGGGATGGGCAGTAAACACGGCGTGGAGCTGGGGCCGCTCCCACCGTTCGCGAAACGACGAGAAGTCGGGCGACGAAGCTGCGGTCTCTGGCAGAGGCGCAACGAGCCGTCGCAACCGTTTCGCTCTGTTCTGCAATGCGAGACATTCGAGTTCCGCTATCAGGCGCGCAATATCGTCGAGCGTCAGTCGCCCGTCTTCGATTTCCCGTGAAAGGTCGAGTGACAGTTGAAACACCGGATTGAACAGCGGCGTCTCTCGCGTGCGCCGATGGTGCGATTGCAGTCGCTCGGCAAGATCGGCGAGAGATGCAAATGATCCGGCTTCTTCAGTCACTATCGGCCCGTCTCCAATATTCCCGTGTGTTCACCGGATTTTATAGCTGCCCGGCAGTAGGATAGCCTTGCCAGGCAGTAAAGCGTTGCCGCTGATTGGCGGGAATGTAGAGAACCGACTGGCGTGGAGCCAGCCATATCCCGACCGCAATTTGATCTCGCGCCGACGGGGGCTCGTGGTCGGCCACCGATATATCCGACCACTGTCGTTGCCTGATATCGTAGGCGTTAAAATGGATCGGTATCGGCCTGGAGAAAGCTGGTGCGCGGTGCACGCAGCGCGATGTCTTGCACTGCGCCTTGAGGGTTAGGGGGCGGACCTCCGATCTACTCCGGCACATAGACCATGCGGCCATCAGGCAGGCGATAGGCGACACCGGCTTTAATACCTTCGCCTTCACCCATTTCCCCGCGGCTTTCATAGCGCGTCAGCTCCGCACCGTTCTTGATGGTCATGCGCATGTCCGCCTTTCCCGGGTTCTCGACCACGATGACATCATCGTCCGCGAAGGGATTGAGTGGGTTGTTGACGATGATGACCATCAATATGCCGATAATAACGATGAACAGATCGACCAGATTGACGACCGAGAGGATCGGATCGTCTTCCTCTTCTTCAAGGAACCGCATTGCCATCACGCCGCCTCCATCACGGGGGTGGGGGCGGGGGACGCCGGAGCCATGTGGTGGCGCTCGATCTCACGAAGGTCTTCCAGCAGCCAGCGGCGACGCACATTGAGCACCAGGAAAGCGATGCTGGCCGCGACCAGCGCCAGCGTCACCCCGGCAAAGGCGACGACCATGTTCTGGGCCATCTCTGCGGCCTCGTTCTGCGTCAGCGCCAGCAAGGCCGGCCCCATCGGGATCAGCGTGGCGACAAGGCCGAGCATGGGCGTCACCCGCGCGGAGAGACGCAGCAGCTCAAGGCGACGAAGGATCCACAGCTCAAGATCGTCGCTGTCCGCACTCGTTTCCCGGTAATAAGCCAGCAGCGCCGATTTGCGTGTCCCATGGCGGCGTATCGCCCCTTCGATCAGCGCGCCGCCAAGGGCGAACAGCGCATAGACCAGCGCGGCCATGATGAGCGCCAGCGCGGGTAGCAGGAAGATGCTGGAAATATGATAGAGAACGGTTTCAAAGGATAGATACATGTCAGGCGGTCCCAGGTGAGAAGGCAGGGCGGCCAAGCGCGGGATAGGCGCGCTGGATGCGAAGGAAGTGTGCGGCGCCGGCCGCCGCGACGCCGACAAGCAGCATTTGCAGGAGCAGGCTGAGCAAAGGAGGGAGCACGACGGGTGGCTCGTTCACCACCTCTTCCATGACCCGGCCGCGTACCGTTCTGGGTGCGGCCGGGTTCGCTTCCGGCTCCATGTCTCCGTTTGCTTTGGCTGCAGGAGCAGGCGACGCGGCGGCGAGGGCGGTCGCTTGCGGACGGGCGGGCGCACCGCCGATGTCGAACCCCCGCGCCATGTCCTCAAGGAAGGCGGTGGTTTTTTCCGCACCGCGGTCCGCTCCCTTGCGCTCGGTCAGGTCACGCCAGCGTTCGGCCAGTTCGCGCCGTGTCTGCGCACTGGCATCCCAATAGCCCTTGCGGATTGCCTCGGTCATCCGTTCGATAATCTGTGCCTGGCCGGTGGCGTTGTGCTTCTCGAACCAGGCATCGAGGCCCAGATTGCGGCGGTCTATGACATAGGTATCGTGCATCGCCTGCCACTGATCGGCGCGGACCATGTTGGGATCGACTGCCTGCCAGCCGAACAGGTTGTTGACGACCTTCAGCATCTCGACGGTGCCGGCATAGCCTTCGTCCTTCATCGCCGTGATCCATTGCGGGTTCTGGTAACGCGTGCGCAGCTCGGTCGAGAGATATTGCGATGCCGCCGTGACGCGCGGTGTGCGGGTGCGGAAATCGCCGATGTAGAGTGCAGGGTGCGTCCCATTGACGCTGCGCGCGGCAATCGACAGCCCGCCAAGATATTCGAACGGGTGGTCGGTCGAAAGCAGCCCGTGCAGATTGCTCGACCGCGACAGGATCGCTGCATCCACTCCCTTAAGCTGCGCTTGCAGCAGCTCTGCCTCGCCGACCGGAGTTCCCCAGTCACGGGCGCCATAGGCATGCGACTGGCTGGCGAAGAAGGTGTCGGACAGCACAGTGTTATCGTCCCATTTGGTCGAATCCATCGCCACGTCTGGCACGTTGCTGCCATAGTCGCCGGGCGGATTGCTGAACATGCGGATACTGGCGAAACGCGCGGCTTGCCCGGCTTCGATGCCGCGCTCGATCAGCGCGGTGCGGGTCGCCGCGCTGTTTGCGGCTATGGCATTGCCCGGCTCATCGAGCACAGCCAGCCGGTCGATCGCGCCGCCCAGATTGCGCATCAGCCCGTCGAACTGATCGCGATAGACGCTGGTGACCTGCAACACGGCATCCACGCGCGGACGACCCAGCTCGGCGGAGGGGATGATGTCAAAGCCGGTGACGCGTCCCCCTCTGTCCCAGCTGGGGCGCAGACCCATCGCATGCAGGATCTGCCCCTCCATGATCCCCAGTGTACGGATCGTCTCAGACGACCACAGCGAGAATGCCAGCTTGTCGGGATAGACGCCGTCGTGGTCCCGGCGATAGGCCTCGACCAGCGCCGCATAGGCATCGCCGCCTGCCTCGTAGGCCGATCTGGTCGGTATCTTGTCGGGTTCAAAAGCGTAGAGGTTGGTTCCGCTGCTGCTGTCGGGATTGCGCACCGGATCGCCGCCTGGCCCAGCCGCGACGAAGCGCCCGTCCAGCGCGGCGATAAGCGCCTCCAGCTCGCCGGGCTCGGCCAGATGGCGTTCGTTCGCAATTCCCTGTTCGATCATGGCGCGCAGTTCAGGATCGCCGATCGTCGCCGGATCGGCCGTGCCGTCCACGTGGCGCTTCAGGAAAAGGAATGCTTCGTCGGTTTTGAGCGCGCTCCAATCCTTCGCAAACATCTCTTGCACATCGAGGCCAAGGGCGCGGTAATAGGGTTCGCCCAGTTGCTGCATCACCGTCATCACCCGCTGGTCGGCCTCGGCAGGTGTGCCGAAACTGTGCAGTCCGAGCGGTGTCACTGCCTGCGCCAGCTGGTGCAAGTGGTCGTGCAATACGGGGGTGAACCCGGCGGAATCCCCTCGTACGCGCGCTTCGTCCCAGCCCAGATCCTTGTGGATGTTCGCAGCGATGGCGGCGTCCATCATTTTTTCGGCGGTCTGGTCGCGCACCGCCCCGGCATCGAGCTGCTCGTACTGGTGCATCAGGTCGTGGATATCGCGCAGCTCGTCATAAAAGCCCGACGGGGCGAAAGCCGGTGTCTGGTGACTGATGACCGTCGCGCGCCCGCGCCGCTTGGCCTGGATCGCTTCGGCGATATTGTCCTGGATATAGGGATAGAATACTGGGACATTGCCGACCGTTAGGAACGGATAGTCATTGGCCGACAGCCCGCGATCCTTGCCCGGCGTCCACTCCTGCGTGCCGTGCGTGCCGAGATGGATCATCGCATCGGCGCGGTAGACTTCGCGCAGCGCCAGATAGGCAGCGAGATAAAGATGGCCCGGCGGCTGTTTCAGATCGTGCACGTTGTCCCCCAACTGGTCGGCGCGCGGCGGCTGCGGCAACACGAGCAGCTTGCCGAGATGCCATGCGGGGATGACGAAGCGCGCCTCCCCGTCCACCTCGCGCAGGCTCCAGTGATCGGCGGGGTTGCCCCATCGCGCTTCGACCTCGGCCCCGATCCGCGGCGGCAGGCCCACCAGCCAGCCGCGATAATCGGCCAGCGGCAGCGTGATCGCCAGCCCGTCAGCCAGCAGCGCGTCGAGCGTCTCGTGGCGATAATAGGCGGCGAGCATGCGCTGGGCATTGGCGATCACCGCCTGCTCGTCTGTCGGGGTCGCGGCAAATCCCGCTTTCGCCATTTCGCCAGCGATGGCCTCGATGTTCTTAGGGACATTGAGGTGCGATGCGGACAGGTTGCGCTCGCCGCTCGGCGTGTTCCAGAACAATAGCGCGATGTTGCGCGTATCGCGCGGGGCGGTTTGCAGCTTGGCGAGTGTCTTGGTTCGCCCGACCAGCAGAGCAACCTGCTCGGGCAGCGGCGTCGGGTCGCCATCGTCGAGCGCGCCGAGCACCAGCGGATCGCTCATCCCCCAGCCTTCGGGTGTTGCCACCATCGATGCGGTCATGCGTGGCTCGATCCCCTGGTCGCCCGCGCGCCATTCAGCCGTGCTCACTCCGCGATGCATGAGGGCCATGACCACGGGGACGTCGAGCGCGGCGAACTCCGCCTTGCGCGCGTCTGCGTTGAGCATATGCGTCATGTTCACGAGCATGTTGGGCCGCGCATCGCCGATCATCCCGGTCAGCCCGTCCGCGCTGCTTCCGTCGAACCAGAACATGATCGGGACCACGCCCGCTGCTTCTGCCTGCCTTACGATTTCGTCGATCACCCCGGTCTGCGCGTTGGAAATATAGGTGGTGGCAATAGCCACGCCGAGACGCGGTGCATCGGCGCTCCAGCGCCCCTGGCCCCATGCGAGATAATCCGCGACAGAAGTGAAATTGCGCGGCGCATCGGGGTGATAGACGCCCGTGTCGGGCAAGACGGCAGGGGCGGCGATGGCGCTGAGGTCATCGCCCATCTTCCACGCGCGGACGAAAGCGAGCATCGCGGTCAGATTAGCCTTGCCGCCTGCCCCGTAATAATCATGCAGACGCCGCGCGATAGCCGGCGGCAGATTCCCCGATTTAGGTGGTCCGCCACCCACGGCGATCCACGGTGTTGTTGCCGCCTTCAGCGCTGCGCCCGCATACCCCATAACCTGCGCCCGGTCGTTCCCCCGCGGGGTGTCGAGGATGACGAGATCGGCATCGAGCAGCGCCGCGGCGTTCTCTGGCGCAGTCTCGACATAGTGCGCCTGCACCGCCACGCCTGTCGCCTCGCCCCATTCGGCCAATTGCCTGAACTTTGACGGAAGGGTAAAATCGTTGGCGATGATCGAGAGGCGGGCAGGTGACTGCGCCACAGGCTCCTGCGCTGAAACGCGGGAGACACCGCTGACCAGCAGCAGGCCCACCAGCGCCAGCATATGGAACAGCCGCAAAACCACGATCAAAACCGCGCGGTCACACCCAGCCGATAGGTACGCCCCGGCTCGGCAAAGCTGAACAGTGGCGATTTGTCGGCCAGGTGCGTATCGAACACATTCTCCACGCCTCCATTGAGCCGCAGCCGGTCGCTGATCGGAACGATGAAATCGACATGGTGAAGGCTGTAGGAGGGAAGGTCGACGCCCGACCCATCGCGTTGCTTGCCGACCCATTCGGATCGGGCGCGGACCACGCCTTCATCCCAGAAATGCCAGCCGAGCGAGGCGTAGACACGGTGTCTGGCGCGGTTGTTAAGCGGTTCGCCGGTGTCGAGATTGTCCGCGTCGAGGAAGTTGTAGTTCCCCTCGAGCCGAAGCGAAGGGACGATATCGACATGCGCGGCCAATTCGACACCGGCGATGCGCGAACGCGCGACATTGGAATAACGGCGGATTTCGCGCCCCCGCACACCGCAATCCGCGACGCAGGGCACTTCGATCAGGTTCTTCAGATTGTTGCGGAACAGCATTCCGCCAATCCCCCAACCATCGCCATCGTAGTGAATGCCCGCCTCGTAGGTTTCTGAAAGTTCGGGCTTCAGCGTCGGATTGCCGACGACGAAAAAGCGTCCGGCGACAAGGACGCGAAAGTCGGGTGACAGCTCCGTCAGGCTCGGCGCCTTGAAGCCCTGGCCATAGCCGCCCTTGATGATCAGATTTTCCGCCGGTTCGATGACCGCATAGATGCGCGGGCTGGTCTCCCAGCCGAAGCGGTCGTGATGGTCGAACCGCACACCGCCGACCAGCGAGACATCGCCGGTGATCTCGAATTCTTCCTGCACGAAAATCGAGCGATGGTTGGCGGTGGAAACCCCGCTTTGCGCCGCCTCGGTGTCTGTCAGCCGTTCGTCGCGCAACTGCCCACCGACGGTCAGCTTGTGCGAATTGAAGAGCGGCAATACGACATGGCCGTCGACGATCCGGTCGCGCACGGCCTGGGGTCGGGTGGGTGTCTGGCCATTGTTGCGGCTGTTGATCCGCTCGAGCCGGGATTGATACGCGTTGAGCCGTGCCGAGCCCCAGGCCCATTCGCCGCGATACCCCAGCGCCATATGTTCCCGGCTCACATCGTCGGCATAGCGATAATATGTCGGCGTCCGCCCCGCTGCGATCGTGTCGCGCTGGCGGTCGTCCTGATTGCGGTTGTAGACCAGATCGATGCGCTGCCCGTGTGCGGGCGTCACCATCACCGCCGCGCGACCGCCGAGCGCTTGGCGGGCCTCGATCTCGGATAGGTTGGGATCGGCCGGGTCCGGCAGATTCGCCCGATCGTACAACTGCCCGGCGAGCGAGAAGGCGACAAGATCGGGGACGATTTCGCCCTCGACATAGCCCGACAATTTATAAGAACTGCCATCCTTGCCCTGGAACAGCGTGCGGCCTTCTGCGCTGACCTCGCCTGAGGCAGGACCGTTCGGCACACGGCTGATGACGTTCACAACACCGCCAAGCGCGTCGGCCCCATAGAGTGAAGACATCGGCCCGCGCACGACCTCGATCCGCTTGATCGCATTGGAGGGGAGCCACCCGAGCTCGAAATCGGAATGCGCAATCACCGCGTTGGACGAGTTGATTCGCCGGCCATCGAGCAGGTAGAGCGTGTGTTCCACCGGCATGCCGCGCAGGCTGATCCCCTTGCGAGATTGCCCCACACCGGTCACCGCGACGCCTGGCACGCCTGTCAACGCATCCGAAAGATCATCGGTCAGCCGCAGATCGATCTCCTCGCGATCGACGACCGCTATGCTCGCGGGAGCTTTGTCGAGGCTTTGTTCATGACTGGTCGCGGTGACGACGATTACCTCGGAGTGCGGGACCGGATCTGCCGCCAGGTCATGGGCAGCATCGGTTGCGGCGAGGGCCACCTGCGGAGCGAGGGCAGCGGACAGAGAGATAGCCGAAAGCCCCAGGCGTCGGCGGCGATGAAACATGCAGGTATTTCCTCAGATCGGTGTTTGAAGGCCGGCTGGTGAGGTGCCCCACTCACAACGCGGACAAGGACGCTTCCCAGTCAGGCCGCTTCTTGTGATGATATATTATCACAGAGTCAATGGTCGGGTTGTGAAGGGCTGGGGAATGCGACTTCCCGACTTTGCTGCAAGCGGTAGCTGACGCTTGGAGTGACACCGGACGAGCAACCATGCGTCGGCCGAACGTTGCTATTTCAAGGTGATCAATTCAGCGCGAAGTCACGCCTCCGCGTTTTGGGGCGGGGTCGGATGGCCCGGTATCGTCCGCCAGAGAAAAACAGCCCCGCCGGAATCTGAAGATGAAATCGCCGCGCGCTGTCGCTAACTGCCCAGCTAAGCGCTGGCGCTTCAAATTCAGTCCGACGCCACCAGGTCCAGGTTCAGTCGGTAGCCGACGCCCGGCTCGGTCAAGATCAGTTCGGGCTTGGACGGGTCTGCCTCAAGCTTCTCCCGCAGCAGTGCCATGTAGCTTCGCAAATACTGACCATCCACGTTCGGGTCGTTCCATCCCGCTATCATCAGCCTGCGTTGTGTCACAACCTGTCCGGATTGCCGCGCCATGACTGCGAACAGATCGAACTCCTTGGGTGACAGCTTAACCTTCTCGCCCAGCAGGGTTATCTCTCGTTTGGAAAGATCGACAGAGAGGGTCTCGCTCTCCAGGCGCGAGCCGGATCTGGCACGTGCGTCGCCGCGGCCTCGCTCGACCACCCGCATTCTCGCGAGCAGTTCGTCCAGGCTGAACGGTTTGTCGACATAATCGTCCGCGCCTTCGTCAAGCGCGCGGATCTTGTCCTTTCCAACATGGCGTGCCGAAAGAACAATAATGCTGGCATCGGCCAGGGTTTTCAGCCTGGCAATCAGGTCGCAGCCATCGGTATCGGGCAGCCCAAGGTCGAGCAGCACAAGGTCTAGGTCGTGCTCCTTTGCGGCTTTGAGCGCATGCTTCCCATCACTTGCCTCGAATACCTGATGCCCCAGTGAGGCAAGGACCGGCCGGAGGGCGAGCACGATGGCGGCCTCGTCATCGACAATAAGGACCTTCATGTTTCAAGCTCCAAATCCGGCAGGCGCGGGGCAAGCTGGACAGTCAAGGCGAAACGTGCGCCTCCATTCCCATCCTCGCGATTGCGAACCTCCAGCTGGCCGCCAAATCCCTCGACAAAGCCTTTGGCGATGAACAGACCAAGGCCGCTGCCTCCGCGCGAATGGGTGCGCTCGCTGCGGTAGAAGCGGTCGAACAGGCGTTGTCGGTCCTCCTCGGAAACACCAGGCCCGCTATCGGCGACGTCGATGACCACGCGGTCCGTTTTTGTGGTGAGCGATATTTCGATGTCGCCTGATGTCCCGCCAAACTTGCAGGCGTTGTCTATGATATTGAACAGCGCCTGTTCGAACATCGTGGCATTCGCCCGTACGAACACCGGCGCATCCGGCAGATCGTGACGGATGCAGGCGGCCGAATGGATTTTCCCCGCATGCGCGCTGGCGGCCTGTACGATCTCGCAAGTTTCGAGTGTTTCAATTCGCAAGCCATCGAGCCCAGCTTGTATCCGGCCGACATCGAGCAGGTCGCTAGTGTAACGATCGAGACGGCGGCATTGTTCGAGGATAGACGCAAGCAGCGCGCGCCGATCCGATTCCCCGAGCGAAATGGTGTCCGACGCCAACGCGCTTGCGGCAGCTTCCATCGCGGTGAGCGGAGTGCGCAGATCGTGCGAGACGGATGCGAAAATGGCATCCTTCAACACTTCGCTCTGGGCGTTCGCCTGCGCTTCTGCAACGCGGCTGAGGAGCAGGCATCGTTCGACCGCCAGACCCAGCAAGGCGTTGATCGACCGCAGCGTGGTTTGGGGAAGCTGCTTGTCGTCCTGTTGTGCAAATACGAACCGGGCCGTACCCAACGGACCGCGCGCACCCTCTAGCGTCAAGAAGATGTCCGCCGCGACTTCTCTTGCCAAGGTATCGCCATCGATCCGGGGAAACGAATTGTGGGCGATGCCTTCCCCGGTGGATGGTCGCACGCAGCGCTCGCCATCCACCAGATAGATTTCGATCGTTTCCAGTCCGTGCGCCGGTAGCACACGGCCCACCTCGCTTTCGATGTCCTTCACATCAAATGCGCCCTGCAACCGATCGCTGATGGAAAGCAGAAAGGCAGTTTCTGCGCGCGCGGCTTCTGCTTTGGTGGCGGCGTTCTTGATTCTTCCGACCAGAACACCGGCAAAGACAGCCGTGAGGTTGAAGGCGATGAGCGGAACGAAATGATCCGCCGTTGCCGCATCCAGATCACCCGCCGTTTCAGCGATCAGGAAACTGTACGTCACGGACGCGGCAACCGCAGCGATCAGTGCGCTTGCCAAGCCGGAATGCACGGCGACAAGAATGACGCCGGCCAGGAATATCAGGACCGCGGTCACAGGCCGGTCGAGCGTTTGCGCCAGGTACATACCGAACGCTGCAGCGGTGAAAACAGCCGCATCCAGCGCAGCGTTGGCAACCCTCCGCTTGTACAATGTCAGCTCCCTCATACGCTTGCTGCCGATAGCGTATAGTATTGCTGCGAAACCCGTTTCTACGGAAATTTTATGCCTCCGTGCCGCGTTCCTGCGCAGTTGGGCGTGGGAAGATGTAAAAAACCCATAGTAACGCTCGATATCGAACCGACCTTATCCCGCCTTCCTGGAGCGGGGGGCGATGCGAATCAGCAAGACCGGAAGCTCGAAACATTTTGAGTTCAGGCGAGCGTCTCTCAGCAGCGCCGCTGATTTTACAGGGTGACGGGCATGAATCTAATTTCGCTATCCCGGCTGCGCTCGACGAGCGGGCTGACTTCTCTTGCACTGGCAGCCACCTTCCTGGCTATTCCGGTCGCGCCTGCCCATGCGCAGGACGGGGACACATGTCCCGACGGTGCGGAGGATTGTGACACCGAATCCACCGGGCAGGATGCTTCGAGCAGCAGCACTATCGTCGTTACCGGTTCGCGCATCGCGCGTTCGGAAGCGATTGAGGGCGCTATTCCGATCACCGCGCTGAGCAGCGAGGATGTGCTCGACACCGGCCAGATCTCTGTCGGCGACCAGCTCAATCAGCTGCCGCAATTGCGTTCGACTTTCAGCCAGGCGAACTCGACCCGCTTCATCGGCACTGCCGGGATGAATTTCCTCGATCTGCGCGGCCTCGGGACCGAACGGACGCTGGTCCTCGTCAATGGCCGCCGTCACGTTTCGACCGCGCCGGGTACTTTCCGCTGGGATGTGAACAACGTTCCCGCCGACCTGATCGATCGCGTCGATGTCGTGACCGGAGGAAACTCGGCGATTTACGGTTCGGACGCGGTTGCCGGTGTGGTCAACTTCGTTCTTCGCCGCGAATACGAGGGCATTCAGGTGCGCGGCCAGGCCGGCATCTCCGACGAAGGCGACAGTTCGTCGCAATTCATCAGCGCGATCGTGGGCAAGAATTTTGCCGACGGCCGGGGTAATGTGACCCTCGCGGCAGAATATGCCAAGCAGGATGCGCTCTACATTCTCGAGCGTGAACAAGGCCGCAACCGCGCACAATTCCAGCTGGTGCAAAACCTTGGCGCGCAGCTCAACCCTGCGAACGGTCCCATTCGCACAACCGGCGAACCCGCAGCTGGCGACGGTATCCCGGACACCGCGTTTATCGAGAATCTTCGGCGCGTCAGCACGTCGGTGGGCGGCACGTTCACTGCCACCTGCCCGACCGTTGCAGCGGCCGGTGAGACGGCAGCCAGCTTCAACGCTCGTCGTGGCATTGCCTGCAGCGGAATTCCCAATCCCGGCAGCGCGAACGCACTGAGCCAGTTTGGCAATGCATTCGCGTTCCTGCCCGATGGCACGCTGGTTCCCAACGGGTGCGTCACCGATTTTCGCGGTTTCGGTTCGGGCAACTGCATCGGCGGCCTTGGCGCAACCCTTCGCGAAACCGGCCAGTTCCAGCCGGAACTCGAGCGGATCAATGCCACATTGGTTGCGCATTTCGAGATTTCGCCAGCTTTCGAGCCCTTCCTCGAAGCCCAGTACACGCATATCGATGCGCTGCAGGAAAGCTCGCCGACCTTCGGTGCGCAGACCTTCAGCATCAACAACCCCTTCCTGACGAGCCAGGCACGGGCGCAGATTGTCAACCTCAGCGCCCCCAATGCCACGACCTTCAGCATGGACCGTCAGAACATCGACTTCGGGGTGCGTGGCGAAGATCACGAGCGTGAAACCCTGCGCGGTGTGGTCGGCGTCCGTGGCGAAATATCCGATAATCTGCGCTACGAAATTTCGGGCAATTACGGTCGGTTCGAGTCCTTCTATTCGACTTCGGGCAACTACATCCGCACCCGCTTCGCAAACGCAATCAATGCCGTCCTGGCGCCGGCCAGCTATACTGGTCCGGTCGCTCTGAACGCGGCGGGGCAGCGCGTCGCCTGCTCGATCAATGTCGATGCCAACACGGCCAATGACGATCCGGCCTGTATTCCGGTCAACCTCTTCGGTGCGGGCCAGGTATCGGCCGAAGCGCTCAATTACTTCGGCTACACATCGACGCGCGCCCAGGAAAACGAACAGTTCGTGCTGAGCGGCTTCGTCTCCGGCGATACCGGGGCGTTCTTCAACCTGCCCGGCGGGCCGGTCGGCTTTGCCTTCGGCGGGGAATACCGTGTCGAGAAACAGTTCAGCAAATATGACGATCAGACCGCCAACGGCCTGACCTTCCTCAACCTGCTGCCGGAATTCGCGCCCCCGACCTACAAAGTGAAAGAGGCGTTTGCGGAAATCAGGCTGCCGATCCTTTCCGGGCTCCCCTTCGCCGAAGAACTGACGATCGAGGGCGCTGGCCGCGTCTCGGACTACAACCTTGGCAAGACGGGCACGGTCGGTGCTTGGAATGCGGGCATCGTTTATGCCCCGGTGCGCGATATCCGCCTGCGGGCGAGCTACCAGCGTTCGGTCCGTGCACCTTCGCTCGGCGATCTGTTCTCCTCGCCCACGCAGACCTTTATGAACGGTTTCCAGGATCCGTGCGGTCAGCAGAACATCAACAGCAACCCGAACCGTGTCGCCAACTGCGCCGCCGCCGGTGTGCCGACGACGCAGACCTTCACCACGGGCGGCGCGACGACGACCGAGCCGTTCACCAACCGTCCGTCTTCCGGCGTGGGCGCTGCGAACCGAGGCAACCCGGACTTGCAGGCAGAGCGAGGCACCAGCTTCACCATCGGCGCGGTTTTCCAGCCGAGCTTCCTGCCGGGCGCGTCGCTGTCGATCGATTATTACGACATCAAGATCGACGATGCGATCAACACGCTCTTGCCGCAGACCGTGCTCAACCAGTGCTACGACAGCTCGACCGGGATCAACAATCCGTTCTGCGCCGTCATTTCGCGCCTGCCCGATGGCACGCTGGCCGGTCAGAACAATGTCTTCCACAACGGCAACGTGGTGGTGCTGAACAATCCGGGCTTCGCCAGCCTTGGCCAGCCCTTCAACTATGCCAAGACCGAAACGCGCGGGATCGATGCCGATCTCGGCTACAATCGCGACCTGAGCGACAATGCGAGCATCTCTTTCCGGGGGATTGCAAGCTACCTGATCGCGCGTGATACCTATACCAACGTGACGGACCCAACCTTCCGCAATCGGATCAAATCCGAACTCGGCGACCCTGAATGGCGGTTCCAGCTGTCGACCAAGTTGACGCTCGGCGATTTCAGCTTCGGTCACAAGATGCAGTATATCGGCAAGCAAATCCTGAACTGCTGCGGATATGAAACCTTCTTCGGTATCGATGGGCGTGCTCCGCTCGATCCCGATGCGGCTCCGTTCGCCTACTACCCGGAACGTTGGTATCACGATGTGCGCTTCGAATTCGACGCCACGGACGAATACAAGTTCTACCTGGGTATCGACAATGTGACGGACACTCTGCCGCCTTACGATCTGCTCGGGACCGAAGCCGGTTCCCCGTACGATCCGACCGGACGGTTCTTCTATGCGGGCTTCCGCGCCAAGTTCTAAGCCCTGACTGGCGTGTCGGAATGGGCCGGAGTTTCTCATGCTCCGGCCCATTCTTGCTGTGCAGCGTAAGTGGTTTTGTGCGAGCGCGTGGCTCACGCATGCGCGCCGCGCCTTCGCGGCCGGCCAACACCCTTCCACCGTCTTGCGGCCGTTTCCTGCGATGGAAGCGAGCGTTTCATGGCCGCACGGCTGCGTAGCAGATAAAGGGGGCGTATCCGTTTATGACGCCGTTCCTTATCGTCGACCTGCCTGGCGAGCGCTGCAGTCGAGCAATTCGGTCCCGGAACATGGGACCAGGCAGCGCTGCCTGGTAGCGACAGCTATCCGTTCAGCCAGAAGCGGATGACCATCGCGATTGCTCCCAGCGTCGCGACGCTGGCGAGCCATATAGCGCCCATCCAAGCAAGGCGCTTCCACAGGGGAGCATGCGCAGCGGATGTTTCTTGGCTGGCGCCTGGGTTTGGCATCAGTGGTAGCCTTCCTGCCCCACCTTGCCGCGAAACACCCAATAAGCCCACGCGGTGTAGGCAAGGATGAGCGGCAAGGTGATCGCCACGCCAACCAGCATGAAGACCTGGCTGCGCTCGGGCGCGGCGGCATCCCAGATGGTGATGCCGGGCGGCACGACATAGGGCCACATCGTCACGCCAAGCCCCGCCATCCCCATGAAGAACACCAGGATCGCGAGCCAGAACGGCGCGGCATGGTACGAACGCCGTAGCGATTGGAGGAGGGCAAGTCCCGCCACCGCGGTTCCGATGGGCACGGGCCAGAGATAATAGATTTCGGGCGCGGTCAGCCACCTGTCGGCGTAATCCTGGTTCAGCCCGATATTGTAGAGGCTCACCAGCGCCATCAGTGCGAACGTCAGAAGGGCAGCGCGCATGGCCATCTTGCGGGCATGGTCCTGCCCCGGCCCGTCGAGCTTCCACACCAGCCAGGTCGCGCCGAGCAGGGCGTATCCTGCCACCGTGCCAAGCCCCGTCAGCAAGGTGTAGGGGGTCAGCCAGTCGAACCAGCTCCCGGCATAGGCGCGGTCCGCCACCTCGATCCCCTGCAGCAGCGCGCCCAGCGTCATCCCCTGCGCCATCGCCGCGACAAAGCTGCCGCCGGTAAAGGCCGCATCCCACAAACGCCGGTGGCGCGGATCGCGCCACCGGTATTCGAATGCCACCCCGCGAAAGACGAGACCCAGCAGCATCGCAATAATCAGCGGATAGGTCGCCGGGAGGATCACCGCATAGGCAAGCGGGAAGGCGGCGAACAAGCCGCCACCACCCAGCACCAGCCAGGTTTCGTTGCCATCCCATACCGGCGCGATGGAATTCATCGCGCGGTCGCGCTCTGTCCCGACATCGAAAGTCGGGAAGAGGATGCCGATGCCCAGGTCGAAACCGTCCATCACAACATAGGCAAAGACGGCAAAGGCGATGATAAGCGCCCAGATGGTGGTGAGGTCGAAGGTCATGGCCGGTCCTCCGGTTCCTGCTTGCTGCCGGACAGGTCGCGGTGGGTATCGTCGCCCGGATCCTGCGTGGGGCCGGGCGTGATCCCGGCGGTGCGGATCGGGCCCTTGTCCCCGCGCTTGACGCCGTATTCACCGGCATGGGGCGGTTTGTGCATCAGATGGAGGATGTACCAGACACCTGCCCCGAAGACCGCGAAATAGACCAGCACGAAGGCCAGCAGCGATGCCGCAACCGCAGGCGCCTCGAGCGGGCTGGCCGCATCGGCCGTACGCAACAGATTGTAGATCACATAGGGCTGGCGGCCCACTTCGGTGGTGATCCACCCGGCGATCACCGCGACGAAGCCGGAAGGGGCCATGACCAGCGCGGCCTTGTGCAGCCATGGCCAATCATAGAGCCTGCCTCTGGCGCGCGCGATCAGGCTCCACAGGCCCACGCCCAGCATCAGGAAGCCGAGGCCCACCATGATGCGGAACGACCAGAAGACGATGCCGACCGGCGGCTGTTCATCGTCGGGGATGGTGTCGAGCCCGGCCAGCGGGGCGTTGGGATCGTGCTTCAGGATCAGGCTGGATGCTTTGGGAATACCCACCGCATAGTCCAGCCGTTGTTCCTCGTCATTGGGGATTCCGAACAGATAGAGCGGGGCGCCATCGGGATGGCTTTCATAATGCCCTTCCATCGCCATGACCTTTTGCGGCTGGTGCTCCAGCGTGTTGAGGCCGTGCAGATCGCCTGCAAAAATCTGTATCGGCACGACCAGCGCGGCCATCCACATGGCCATAGAGAACATCTTGCGCGCATGGGCGTTGGTCCGGTCCTTCAGCAGATGCCACGCGCCCACCCCGCCAACCACGAAAGCGGTGGTGATGTAGGCAGCCAGCACCGTATGTACCAGGCGATAGGGGAAGCTGGGGTTGAAGACGATCGCGACCCAGCTTTCACCTGGAAGATATTGCCCATTCGCGCCGATTTCGTACCCCACCGGCGTCTGCATCCAGCTGTTGACCGAGAGGATCCAGAAGGCCGAGATGAACGTCCCCACGGCAACCATCAGCGTGGCGGCGAAGTGCAGCTTCTTGCCCACGCGCTCCATCCCGAACAGCATCACGCCGAGAAAGCCGGCCTCCAGGAAGAAGGCGGTCAGCACCTCATAGGCCATCAGCGGGCCGATCACCGGCCCGGCGACATCGGAAAACACCGACCAGTTCGTGCCGAACTGATAGGACATGACGATGCCCGAGACGACACCCATCGCAAAGGCGATGGCGAAAATCTTGAGCCAGTATTTGAACAGGTCGAGATAGAGCGGCTTGCCCGTCTTCAGCCACAACCCTTCGAGAACCGCGAGATAGCTCGCCAGTCCGATGGAAAAGGCCGGAAAGATGAAATGGAAGCTCACCGTGAAGGCGAACTGGATACGGGCGAGCAACAGGGCGTCGAAACCGTCGAACATAGTTCCTCCTAGGCCTTTGCGTGTGCGCCTGCCAGTGAGTGTGCGGCAACAGATGTTGCCCGTTTCACGCGATTGCCTGCCAGCTTTGCCAGAGCATGTAAAACGCCACGAGAAAGATCAGCACGGGGAAAATGATCCGCAGCGTGTTGCCGCCCGACAGGCGTTTGGCCAGCGCCGTACCGCCGAAACCGCCGATCGCGCCGCCCGCGATGAAGACCGCCGCCAGCCACCAGTCGACCAGCCCGGACAAGGCGTAGTTCGCCGCCGTGGTCAGGCCGAATGCGGTCACCGCGACCAGGCTGGTTCCAATCGCATTGATCATCAGCATGTCGGTGGAAGCAACCAGGCCGGGAACGATCAGGAACCCGCCGCCGATGCCGAAAAACCCGCTGAACGCACCCGTGCCAAGCCCATAGCCGAGCACCTTGGGGGCATTGTTGCGGTTGCACTGGGCATCGGGCGTTCCCTGTGCATTGCGATCCCGCAGCATCAACGCGCCAACCACGATCATCAGGATCGCGAACAGGAAAAGCAGTTTCTGCCCGTCGATCGCCTTGCCCAGTGTCGACCCGCCAAATGCACCGATGACACCGGCAAACGCATACATTCCACCGCAGCGCCAGCGCACATTGAGCTGGCGCGCGTGCTGCGCCAGCCCGGTCGCCGCATTGGCCGCGACGGCCAGCGCGCTCGTGCCGATGGCGATATGGGGGTTGGGGACGCCAACGACATAGACCATCAGCGGCACGGCAAGGATCGATCCGCCGCCGCCCACAAGGCCGAGCGTGAAGCCCACCAGCGCACCGGACAGCAGCCCCAGCACGATATAGAGAAGATCGCCCGGCACGCCGTCAGGCCGCGGGTCGCGCGATGAACGGGCAGGCGTCTCTGGCCGGACGCGCCTTCGCGCGGGCTGGGGCGCTCATTTCGCTGTGCCCATGGGCGACAAGCGGAAGGCGAGCATCCCGCCGGCCATCGCGGCGACGAAGATCGCGGCGGGCACGAGGTTGGTCGCCAGCGAGGCGATGGCCGGACCGGGGCACAGCCCGGCAAGGCCCCAGCCGATACCGAACAGGCTCGCCCCTGCAATCAGGCGGCCATCGAGCATACGGGTATCGGGCAGGTTGAAACGGTCGCAGACAGCTGGCGTAATCATGCGGCGCTGGATCAGCCAAGCGAGCGCCATCACCAGCATCGCGCCGCCCATCACGAAGGCGAGCGTGGGGTCCCAATCGCCCAGTATGTCCAGAAAGCCGCGCACGCGGGCCGGGTCCATCATGCCCGAAAGGGCAAGGCCGAAACCGAAGATCGCACCCGACAAGAGGGCCAGCAGCGCGCGCATCACCATCCATCTCCCACAGCGTTGACGATGGCGACTGTTGCCATGCCGGACGCGATGAAGGTGGCGGTCGCCACAAGCGAGCGCGGCGACAGGCGTGACATGCCGCACACGCCATGGCCGCTGGTGCAGCCCGAACCGAGCCGCGTCCCGAACCCGACCACGAGGCCGCCTGCCACAAGCCAGCCATATCCCGGTGGGAACTGCGCCTCGATGGGGCCCAGCGTTGCGGTGAAGGCGAATGCACCCACGACCAGCCCGCCAATGAACATGGCGGCAATCGACCAAGGCGTGCCGGTCGATGTGATCGTGCTGGCCCGAGCGAACAGGCCCGATACACCCGCGATCCGGCCAAGGCCGAGAAGCATGATGGCGGCGGAAAGACCGATCAGCATACCGCCCAGCAGCCCTTCGAGCGGCTGCGCTTCGGGAAAGCCCGGCAGGGAGACGATGGGGAGCGTCATACCGCGTTCACCGGAATCTTGATGTAGCTGACACCGTTCGCTTCGGGTTCGGGCAGGCGACCGCCGCGGATATTGATCTGGACCGACGGCATGATGAGGTTGGGCATGGCAAGCGTCTTGTCGCGGCTGGTCCGCATTTCGACAAATGCGTCCTCGTCGATGCCGTCCTTCACGTGGATATTGCCCACGCGCTGCTGGGCGACGGTGGTTTCCCAAGCATATTCGTCGCGGCCCGGCGCCTTGTAATCGTGGCACAGGAACAGGCGCGTATCGTCGGGCAGCGACAGCAGCCGCCGGATCGAGCGATAGAGCTGACGTGCATCGCCGCCGGGGAAGTCTGCGCGTGCCGTGCCGAAATCGGGCATGAAGATGGTGTCGCCGACAAAGGCGGCATCGCCGATGATGAACGCCATGTCGGCTGGCGTGTGGCCGGGAACGTGAAGGGCAATCGCCTCGATCGTGCCGAGGGTGAAGGTATCGCCATCCTCGAACAGACGGTCGAACTGAGACCCGTCGCGTTCGAAATCCGTGCCCGCATTGAAGAGCTTGCCGAACACATCCTGCACCTGCACGATGTCGCGTCCGATGGCGAGCTTGCCGCCGAGTTTTTCCCGAAGATACGGCGCGGCGGAGATATGATCGGCATGGGCATGCGTCTCGATCAGCCATGTTATTTGCAGATTGTTCGAAGTGACGTATTCGACAATACGGTCCGCCGATCCATTCGAAGTGCGCCCGGAGGCGGCTTCGTAATCCAGCACGGAATCGATAATTGCGGCTTCCATGCTCTGGGGGTCGTGCACCACGTATGACACGGTGTTCGTCGCTTCGTCGAAGAAACCGGCGATGGTCGGGCGGCGGTTGCGGTCGGCGCGGGCGGCTTCGATCTGGGCGCCGGCTTGCTTCAATGGAGTATCTTCGGTCATTCGTTCGAGTCCATTCTATTACATTAAATATGTATATGTCTTGCGCTTGGCGTGTCAAGTGCTAGGCAGGACAGGTGGAACAGAACCAAACACACGACACCGCGCCCAGGGGCGCACCATGTGCGGGGCTTCGCATCGGCGATTACGCCCCTGAATTCGCTGCACGCAGCACGACCGGCAATGTGCGTCTGTCGGATTTTCGCGGGCGCTGGCTGCTCCTGCTGTCGCATCCGGCGGACTTCACCCCCGTCTGCACGACCGAATTCGTCGCTCTGGCTGAGGCATCCAATGAATTCGACAGGCGCGATTGCGCGCTGATGGCGCTGTCGGTCGACAGCCTGTTCTCGCATTTTGCCTGGCTGCGCATGATCCGCGACCGCTTCGGCGTCGAAGTGCGCTTCCCCATCATCGAGGACCCGACGCTGGTTATCGGGCGGGCATTCGGCATGGTCGGTGCGCAGGATGCGGACAGCGCGACGGTGCGCACCACCTTCTTCATCGATCCCGATGGCGTGATCCGGGCGATGACCTGCTATCCCGCCAATGTCGGGCGCTCCACCGCAGAACTGCTGCGCATGCTCGACGCGCTTCAGGCGGTCGACGATGGTCCGGCGCTGGCCCCGGCCAACTGGCAGCCGGGCGAAAGCCTGATGCTGCCGCCTGCCACCACGCTCGACGATGTGTTTTCCTCGCCGGACCAGACCGGCTGGTTCGTCAGGGATGCCGAAAAAGGGGCGCGGCGATGAACGAGAACGACCTGAGCGACATGCTCAAGGCGATCGCGCATCCCGTGCGGCTGCGTATCCTGAGAGCGCTGGCGGGGGCGGAGCGCAATGTCGGCCAGATCGACAATGCGGCCAATGTCGGTCAGCCGGCCCTGTCCCAGCAGCTGGCCGTTCTGCGCAAGGCGGGTATCGTGGCGACCCGCAAGGATGCCAAGCTTGTCTTCTACCGGATCGAGGAAGACCGCATTCTGGCCGTGTCGAAAGATCTCGCGGCGCTCATCGCTGGCGGCGAGGGGGAAAGCGCACCCAAGCGCCGGGCGGTGCCCGATGCGGCCAATTTCGCCCGGCTCGGCTGACCGGTGGGCGGGATGGCTACTCGGTCACCGCAATAAGGCATGCCTGAAGGGTCGCAACCACCGTTTCGATCTGTTCGCGGCTGGTCGAGCTGAGTTTCAGCCCCAGGGTCGCGTGGTGGAGCATTTCGCCAAGCCCGCGCGCGCTGATGCCGCGGAGCTGCAATTGCCCCTCATACGGTTCGAAGAACTCGCATAGTTGCCGCATGGAATGAGCATGCACGTCCTCGAGCCTGGGGCGCATGGTGGTGGCAAGCTCCAGCTCCAGCTCGTCGGCATGCGGCATCGCCTGCATCGATTCCCATGAACTGACCACCAGGGTGTCGAGCAGGACGGCGATCCGTTCTTCGCGGCTGGTCAGGCCTTCGGCCTTGTCGTGGATGGTCTGCCATTTCGAATTGAAATGATAGCGCACCACACCCCCGAGCAATTCCTCGCGGTTGGGGAAGATGTTGTAGACCGTCTGCCGCGAAACGCCCGCAGCTTCCGCGATGTCGTTCATCGTCGCACGGCGCAGGCCGTACTTGCTGATGACCTCATATCCGGCCTGGGCGATCCTGCATGCTCTGTCGTCCATGCAGCGTAATTTGACACTCGGTGCATAAATGTCAATTTACAAATGTATTTGAAATGTCAATCAGCCTACCTATCTGCCCCGTCGGTCGCACGGCGAGTCGCTTCGGCAAGGATTTTCAATGCATTTGTTCCGCACGCTTTTCATCGCAGTTTTGGGCGGGTTGATTGCCGCCTGTTCCTCGGCCGACGAGGTGGCACAGGGGCAGGCAATGCCCGTGCGCACGATCACGGTGGCCCAGACGGACGTCGACAACGTGGTCGAGTTGCCGGGCCGGGTGGAGCCGGTGCGGGTCGCCGAAGTGCGCGCGCGCGTCACCGGCATCGTCCAGGGGCGCAGCTATGAAGAGGGGACCGATGTCGGGCAGGGCCAGCCGCTGTTTCGGATCGATCCCGCCGAATTGCGGGCCAGCTATGCGCAGACCAAGGCCAGCCTCGACCGGGCGCGGGCGACGGCCGCCAACGCCAATGCCGTGGTGAAGCGTTACCGCCCGCTGGTGGAAGAAAACGCCATTAGCGGGCAGGAATTCGACGCGGCGCAGGCTGCTGCGCGCGAAGCCAACGCCAATGTCGCGCAAATCCAGGCGCAGCTGAAGGCGGCATCGCTGCAACTGGGATATACCACGGTCCGCGCGCCGATTTCGGGCCGGGCAGGCCGCGCCGCCGTGACCGAAGGTGCGCTCGTCTCGCAGGCGGAAGGCACGCTGATGACCCGGATCGAACAGATCTCGCCGATCTATGTGTCCTTTTCCCAATCGGCGACCGAAGTGCTCCAGATCCGCCGCGCCATTGCCAGCGGCGAGCTCGATCTGGGGCCGAATGAAGCGGTTGAGGTCCGTCTGGCCTTCCCCGATGGCAGCGAATACGAAATCCCCGGCCTGATCGAATTCCTCGACTTTTCCGTGGACGAGGCGACCGGCACGGTTCAGCTGCGCGCCGAATTTCCCAATCCCGATGGCTTGTTGCTGTCGGGCGAATTCGTGAATGCCCGCCTGTTTATCGGCAACATGACCGATGTGATAGCCATCCCCCAGCGCGCGGTGGCGGTGGCGGACAAGGGCGGCACAGTGATGATCGTCGACAAGGACGGCAAGGCTGCGGTCCGCCCGGTCAAGCTTGGCAAGCTGGTGGGCGACAGCTGGATCGTCGAAAGCGGGCTGAAACCGGGCGATCGGGTGATCGTGTCCAACCTGCAAAAGCTCCAGCCGGGCATGCCGGTGAAGGTCGTCAACGCACCGTCGGGGCGCAGGGCGGGGCCGCCGAAGCAAGCCAAATCCGCTTCTGCAAAAACCGCTGAAAAGGCCGAGTAAGCATGGCCCGTTTCTTCATCGATCGCCCCATCTTTGCATGGGTGGTTTCGCTCGGCATCCTCCTTTCGGGTTTCATCGCGCTTCGCTCGCTGCCGATCGAGCAATATCCCGAGGTCGCACCGCCTTCGCTCGCCATCAATGTCGTCTATCCCGGCGCCGATGCGAACACACTGGAGCAGAATGTCACGCAGGTTATCGAGCAGCAGCTCAACGGGGTGGAGGGCTTCCTCTACATGTCCTCGTCGAGCCTCTCGAACGGACTTGCGACCATCACGCTGACCTTCGAGGCCGGGACCGACATCGATATCGCGCAGACCGAGGTCCAGAACCGTCTGAGCACGGTCGAGGCGCGCCTGCCGGAAGAAGTGCGACGACAGGGCATCACCGTGCGCCAGGCCAATGCGGGCTTCCTGCTGATCGTTGCGCTGACATCTGAAACCGGCAGCCTGGATTCCACCGATCTCGGTAATGTCGCCTCGACGCAGGTGATCGATGAATTGCGCCGGGTGGCAGGGGTTGGCGATGTCACGCTGTTCGGTTCCGAATATGCGATGCGCATCTGGCTCGACCCGGACAAGCTGGCTTCCTACAGCCTCTCCCCCACCGCCGTTGTGGCCGCGATCCGCGAACAGAATGCGCAGACGGCGGGCGGTTCGATCGGTGCGCTTCCCTTGCAGGAAGGGCAGGAAATCACCGCCGCCATCACCACCGAAAACCGGTTCGAGACCGAAGACGAGTTCCGCCGCATTATCCTGCGCGCCGATGAAGGCGGGGCGAGTGTGCGGCTGGGCGATGTCGCCCGCGTCGAAATCGGTGCGCAGACCTATGCCACCTCGACCACGCTCGATGGCCAGCCGATGGCGGGCCTGGCGGTGCAACTTGCCACCGGAGCCAATGCACTGGCGACGGCGGAGGGCGTGAAAGAGCGGATGGAGGAAATCGGTGCGGGCCTGCCGCAGGACGTCGCTTGGTCTATCCCCTACGACACAACCCCGTTCGTCGAAATCTCGATCGAGGAAGTCGTGAAGACGTTGATCGAGGCGATGATCCTTGTTTTCCTCGTCATGTATCTGTTCCTGCAGAACTGGCGAGCGACACTGATCCCCACACTGGTCGTGCCGATTGCCCTTGCCGGGGCCTGTCTTGGCCTGTGGATGTTCGGTTTCTCGATCAACGTCCTCTCGCTTTTCGGCATGGTGCTGGCCATCGGTATCCTGGTCGACGACGCCATCGTGGTGATCGAAAATGTCGAGCGGATCATGCGCGAGGAAGGGCTCGGCCCGCTCGAGGCGACGCGCAAGGCGATGGACCAGATCACCGGGGCGATCGTCGGCATCACGCTGGTGTTGATCGCGGTGTTCGTGCCGATGGCGTTCTTCCCCGGGTCGACAGGCGGCATCTATCGCCAGTTCTCTGTCACCCTGGCAATCTCGATCTTCTTCTCGGCCGTGCTGGCGCTGTCGCTGACGCCGGCGCTGTGCGCAACCTTCCTGCGCAAGGAAGACATCCAGGACCACGACGGGGCAGAAGCCGATTCGGGCGAAGCGGACGAGGACAAGCCGCTGCCCGAAGGCTGGCGGGGCCGCATCGAGCAGGCGCGCCGTGCAATGATGCGCTTCTTCGGGCGCTTCAATCGCTGGTTTGCGCGCATGACCGAGAAATACGGCCGCACGAACGAGAAAATCCTCAATCGGCCGATGCGCGGTCTTGCGGTGTTCCTGCTGCTGGCGGGCATCACCGGGCTGCTCTTCGCACGGCTTCCCGGCGGCTTCCTGCCGACTGAAGACCAGGGGTATGCGATCACCGTTGTGCAATCCCCCGCCGGTTCGACGCAGGAACGGCTGGACGAGGCGATCGCGCCGGTCGAAGGTTTCTGGGCCGCGCAGGAAGAGGTCGAGCGTGTCGTCGTGGTGCGGGGCTTCAGCTTCTTCGGGCAGGGCCAGAACCATGCGATCATGTTCACCCCGCTCAAGGACTGGAGCGAGCGCGATGCACCGGAAAGTTCGGCCGAAGGGCTTGTCGGTCGTGCCATGGGCACATTCATGGGGCTGGACAATGCGCTGGCCTTCGCGATCCAGCCTCCGGCGATTCAGTCGCTCGGCCAGGCGAGCGGTTTCACCATGAAGCTGCAGGATCGTGGCGGCGTCGGGCGCGAGGCGCTGACGGCAGCGCGCGACCAGTTGCTGGGTATGGCCATGCAGAACCCGATGCTGGCCAACATCCGCCCCGAAGACGAGCCGCCCGCACCCCAGCTCCACGTCGAGGTCGACCGGGTACAGGCACGCGCCATGGGCCTGTCGATGAACGATGTGAACAACGCGCTGTCGATCAATTTCGGTTCTGCCTATGCCAATGACTTCAACCGGCAGGGCCGCGTGTTGCAGGTGCTGGTGCAGGCGGATGCCGAACACCGGATGACGCCGGAAGACGTTTTGTCGCTGCGCATTCCCAACGCGCAAGGATCGCTCGTCCCGTTCAGCTCCTTCGCCACCGCAGAATGGACCGCGGGGCCGCCCAGCCTGGCGCGCTATAACGGCTATCCGGCGATGACCGTGTCGGGCACGGCCGCGCCGGGACAATCCTCGGGCGCGGCGCTGGCAGAGATGGAACAGCTCGCCAGCCAGCTGCCCGAAGGCATCGCCTTCGAATGGACCGGCATCAGCTATGAAGAAAAACAGGCGGGCGGCCAGATCGGGCTGTTGCTCGGCCTGTCGGTTATCATCGTTTTCCTCGTGCTGGCCGCGCTTTACGAAAGCTGGTCGGTTCCATTCTCGGTCCTGCTGATAGTGCCGATGGGCGTGCTGGGGGCGGTGATCTTCACCATGCTGCGCGGGCTTTCCGCCGACATCTATTTCAATGTCGGCCTGATCACGATCATCGGACTTGCGGCCAAGAACGCGATCCTGATCGTGGAATTCGCGATCGAGGAAGAGGCGGAAGGCAAGACCCCGCTGGAAGCGGTGAAGGCCGCAGCCCGGTTGCGGCTGCGCCCGATCATCATGACGTCGCTCGCCTTTATTCTGGGCATGGTTCCGCTGGTGCTTTCCTCCGGCGCGGGCGCGGCAAGCCGCATCGCGGTGGGTACGGGTGTGATGGGCGGCATGATCGCGGCGACCGCCATCGGTATCTTCGTGATCCCGCTGCTCTATCTCACAATCCGCACCCGTATCGGCGGGCGCAAACCGACCCCTGCCGGTCACCTCGAAGGAGAAACGGCATGACCCGCATGGTCACCACAAGCCTGCTGGCGCTGGCATTGGCCGGGTGCGTTAACATGGCCCCCGATCACCAACGGCCCGCCCTGGCGAGCGCGCCTGTCTACGACGCGCAATACCGCCCCGATGGCACGGTCGTCGCCAGCACGCTGTCCTACCGTGAATGGTTTGCCGATCAGCGCCTCGTCGCGCTGATCGACGAGGCGGTCGTCAGCAATCGCGACCTGATCGCGGCGACGGCGCGGATCGAACAGGCGCGCGCGCAATATCGGGTGGAAGACAGCCGCCGCCTGCCCACACCGGTCGCCAATGCCGCTGCCCGTCGGACGCGCACGCCGCTGGGCACGGTGCAGCCGGGCGCCTCGGGTTCGGTCACCTCCGACAGGTTCGAGGTCGGCGTCGGTGTGTCCGCCTTCGAGCTGGATTTCTGGGGGCGCGTGGCCAATCTGTCGGAAGCTGCGCGCGCGCAATATCTGGCGGTGGAGGCGAACCAGCGCGCCTTCTACCTCTCGTTGATTGCGAATGTCGCCTCCACCTATTTCGAGATTCTCGAAACCGATGCCCAGATCGACCTTGCCGAAGCCACGCTGGAGAGCCGGCGGGAAGGGCTGCGGATCGCGCAGCTCCGTCTCGACGCCGGGGTCACCTCAGCATTGCCGTTCCGCCAAGCGGAAACGCTGCTGACGACCGCCGAACAACAGCTCGCGGCGCAGCAACTGGCCGATGCACGGTTGCGCAACCAGCTGGCCGTTCTGGTGGGTGGGGCTGTGCCTGCCGACTTGCCCCAGCCGTTCCCAATGGAAGCGCAGAACAATGGCATGGTGCTCGATGCAGGCACGCCGTCGGACCTGATGCTGGTGCGGCCCGACATCGTCGCGGCAGAAGAGCAGCTTCGCGCTGCCCGCGCGAATATCGGTGCGGCGCGCGCCGCGTTCTTCCCCAGCATCTCGCTCACCGGCAATGCAGGCTTTGCGTCGGGGGATCTCGGCGATCTGTTCGGATCGGACGGTTTCACCTGGTCGTTCGGCCCGTCGATCTCGCTGCCCATCTTCGACTGGGGAGGGCGCGAGGCGAACCTGGATCTCGCCAAGGCGCGCGAAGTCGAACAGGTCGCGCTCTATGAAAAGGCGGTGCAGACCGCGTTTCGCGAAGTGTCGGATGGGCTGGCCGGTCGCCGCTGGCTGGCCGCGCAGGTCGCGGCGCAGGAACAGGGCGTGGCCGCGCAGGAACGGATCGCCCGGCTGGCACGGCTGCGTTACCGCGAAGGCGTGGCCGACTATCTCGAAGTGCTCGACGCGGAACGCAGCCTTTTTTCGGCCAGGCAGCAATTGCTGACGACCCAGCGCGCCTATCTTCAGAACGGGACGACACTGTTCGTCGCACTGGGCGGTGGGTTCGACCGGCCTGAATAGTGCGGACACGCACCAGGGGCTTGTTCTCTTCAGCCGCGACGCCATCTCCAGACCACACGATGACGGAGCGCTTTTATCACGGCGGCTCCGATGGTTAGGCAAGGATCGGGCGGGCTGCGCGCCCCGCTGGCCCCTGTTGCCGCACACATATCCGATAAGGAGAATACCATTGAAGATACTCGTAGCAGGCGCCGCTGGCGCAATCGGCGAGATGCTCACCCGCGATCTGGCGCAGGCCGGGCATGAGGTCGTCGGCCTCGTCCATTCCGAAGACAAGCTGGACAAGGTGCGCAATGCCGGGGCGGTCCCGCTTCAGGCCGACGTGACCGACCGCAGCTCGCTGGATGCGCCTGCAAAGGCTGCCGACGTGGTGATTTTTGCAGCCGGGTCCGGCGGCAAGGCGGTGGAAGCGGTCGACCGCGATGGTGCAATCAATCTGATCGATGCTGCGCGCGATGCGGGCACGCAGCGCTTTGTCATGCTGAGTTCGATATCCGCCGACCAGCCGGAAAACGGGCCGGACGATCTGCAGGATTATCTCAAGGCCAAACTGGCCGCCGACGAGCACCTTGTGCAGAGCGGCCTCGATTACACCATTGTGCGGCCCGGCGCGCTGAAGGACGATGCGGCGACCGGGCAGGTGCGAATTGCCAGCCGGGTGAATGCTGAAAATCCGCATATCACCCGCGCTGACGTGGCAGCGGTGCTCGCGGCGGTTGCCGAGCGCCCGGAAACCAGCGGCCAGACCTTCGAACTGGTGCAGGGCGAACAGCCCATAGCCGAAGCAGTGGACGCGCTGACCGTCTGATATCCGGCGCAGCGCTATCATACGAAGGTCGACACCCACCTTCGCGAAAAACGGTGCTATCGCTGGCAAATGGTCAGCGAACTGTCCGAAATTCGTGCATTTCTTTCAGGCACGGCGCCTTTCGATGCCTTGGGCGACGACGCGCTGGCGTCTGTCGCGCGTAAGGTAACTGTGCGATATTTCCGCGCAAACGAGGAAATCCTTTCGAGCGGCGCGCAGAATGATCAGCTTTTCATCGTGCGTACCGGCGCGGTGGAATTGCGGCTCGCAGGAGAGGAGCTGACCGCCAGATTGGGCGCGGGCGGCTGCTTTGCCTATCCCTCGTTGTTGCGCGGCGGCGAGGTGCGCAACACGACCACGGCACTGGAAGACACCCTCGTCTATTGCTTGCCGCAGGAGGTGTTCCACCAATTGCGCCGCGATTTCGACGCCGTCCGCACCTATTTCAACGAGGATGAGGCGGAGCGTATTCGCAGCGCGGTGCACGACCTGAAGGTCCGCCGGGCAAGCCCCTTGCAGCACACCGCCATTCGCGAACTGGTTACACATAGCCGCCCCGTGTCATGCGGAAGGCAAATGACGGTGAGCGATGCGGCAGCGCTGATGAGCCAGAGCAACGTCGGCACGCTGGCGGTGTGCGAGGAGGGGCGTCTGGTGGGTATCTTCACCGACAAGGACCTGCGCAACCGCGTGGTGGCGGCCAGGCTGGGTTTCGACACGCCGGTGGGCGCGGTGATGACGCCGGAGCCCCGCAGCTTGCCCGGCAGTGCGAGCGCGGTCGAAGCGATGGCGCTGATGGCGGCGGGCGGGTTCCGCCATATCCCGGTGTGTGAACAGAACGGCGGCTTGATGGCTATCCTGAGCGCGACCGACATCCTCGCCCATCTGGGGGATAGCGCGATCGACACCGGAATGCTGGTTGCCAAGGCGCCTGACCCCGACGCTCTTGTCGCCGCAGCGCGACAGATCGGCGAGAGTTTTGCGCGCATGGAGGCGGGCGGTTTCCATGCCGAACATACGATGCGGTTCACCTCGGCGCTGGGAGAGGCGGTCCATCGCCGGGTCGCCCAGCTGGCGGAAGCGGAACTGGGGCCTGCGCCAGTGCCCTATGCGCTGGTTGCCTTTGGCTCGCTCGCCCGTAGCGAACAGCTCGTCGGGTCCGACCAGGACAACGGATTGGTCATCGACAATCGCGTCGACCGGGCTGGGCGGGATTACTTCGCGCTGCTTGGCACACGTATATCGGACCTGCTGGACCAGTGCGGCTTTGTCTATTGCAAGGGCGGGATCATGGCCAAGAACGCCGAGCAGCGCCTGACCGCCGCCGAGTGGGAGGAGCGATATGCGCGCTGGATCACCGATCCTGACGAAGACCGCATCCTTCGCGCCACGATCTTTTTCGACATGCGCGCCGTGCACGGCGATGCGGCGCTTGCCCACGCCCTGCGCAAGCGGGTGATTGCGCAGGCCAGGGCTTCGGGCATCTTCCTCAGCTATCTGGCGCGAGATGCCCAGCGCAGCCGCATCCCTCTCGGTTTCTTTCGCAACATCCTGCTCGAAAGGTCGGATGACGGCCAGAAAGTCTTCGATGCCAAGGGGCAGGCCATTGTGCCGATTGTCGACATTGCGCGCACCTTGGCCCTGGCCGAAGGAATTGCTGCGGTCGGCACGCTCGATCGATTGGATGCGCTGGCCCGGGAGGGGCACATGGCGCACGGCGATGCCGAAAGCCTCAGGCACGCCTTCCTGCTGGTCAACGAGCTCAGAATTGCGCACCAGGCGGCGCAGGTCCGTGGTGGCGACACGCCCGACAATGTTCTGGCTCCCGGCACGCTCTCCCCGCTCGAACGCGATTATCTGAAGGATGCCTTTTCGGTGATCCGCAGCGGGCTCGATTCGCTCAGGCGCAATCTGGCAGGTGGTCTTGCGTGATCGCCTGATGGCCTGGCGCGCCCGGCGTCGATTGAGGGCGCTGGAAAGCGCCGAGCAGCCACAGCTGCGCGCCTATGCCAGGGCCGGGTGGCCCGATGCGCGCACGTCGCTTGCGCAGGTCCCGCTGCTGGCGGTCGATTTCGAGCTGGACGGGCTTGCGCACGGCGCGCACGTTCTTCAGGCGGGCTGGATCGGCTTTGCGGCAGGCGGCATCCCGGTGGGACAGGCCGCCGGGTGCGATGTGCGTAGCCAACGGCGTCTCGACGACGACGCCGTGACGATCCACGGAATCGGTGAGGATCGGGCGCGTTGTGGCATCCCGGTCGAGACCATGGCCCTGCGCCTGATCGATGCGCTGGCGGGACGTGTCATGGTCGCCCATGGTGCGGCGATCGAACGCGGGGTGATCGCGCGAGTTTCCCGTGCCCGTTTCGGGTTTGCGGTCCCGGTCCGTTCGATCTGTACTCTGGCGATTGAGCGGCGGTTGAATCCCGATCTCGCAGGGGCCGACGCCTATCGCCTCGCGCCTTCGCGCAGGCGTTACAACCTGCCCGATTTTCCCCAGCACGACGCCTTGAGCGATGCGTTGGGTGCGGCCGAGCTTCTGCTGGCCCAGCTCAGTCGGATCGGGTGGAACACCCCCCTCGGTGCAATCGAGGATCGGGCCTGGCGGCATTAGACTTATGTCGCGCTGTTGCCCGCCACCTGCCTCCCATAGCCTCTCATAGATGCTCCCGGAATTTTCGGGCGCGCACAATATGAGAGGTAAGGGGGAGGCGATGTCCGACGAAACCGACAATCACGAAACCAGCGCGGCGGAGGGCGCCTATTGGCGCGATAATATCCGCTTGCTGGTTTCGCTCATGGCGATCTGGTTTGCCTGCTCCTTTGGCGCAGGCATCCTGTTCCGCGACTTCCTCGACCAGTTCATGCTCGGCGGATACCCGCTCGGCTTCTGGTTCGCCCAGCAAGGCTCGATCTACGTCTTTATCGCTCTGATCATCTTCTACGTCGTGCGGATGAAGAAGCTCGAGCGCAAATACGATCTCGACGACTAGGGGAGGTGATCATGGACACACAGACACTGATCTACATTTTCGTCGGCCTCAGCTTTGCGCTGTATATCGGCATCGCAATCTGGTCGCGCGCCGGCTCGACGAAGGAATTCTATGTAGCCGGCGGCGGGGTGAACCCGGTCGTCAACGGCATGGCGACGGCGGCCGACTGGATGAGCGCGGCCAGCTTTATCTCCATGGCGGGCCTGATCGCCTTTCTGGGGTATGACGCATCGGTTTACCTGATGGGCTGGACCGGCGGCTATGTGCTGCTGGCGCTGTTGCTGGCGCCGTATTTGCGCAAGTTCGGCCAGTTCACCGTGCCCGATTTCATCGGCACGCGGTATTATTCCAAGACCGCGCGCGTGGTGGCGGTGATCTGCCTGATCTTCATCAGCTTCACCTATATCGCAGGGCAGATGCGCGGTGTGGGGATCGTGTTTTCACGGTTTCTCGACGTGCCGATCACCCTGGGTGTGATTATCGGGATGGGGATCGTCTTCGTCTACGCCGTGCTCGGCGGGATGAAGGGCATCACCTACACGCAGGTGGCGCAATATTGCGTGCTGATCTTCGCCTATATGGTCCCGGCGTTCTTCCTCAGCTTTATGATCACCGGCAATCCGATCCCGCAGATCGGGTTGGGTTCCACCGTCAATGACGGGTCGGGGCTCTATGTGTTGCAAAAGCTCAACCTGGTGCTCTCCGATCTCGGTTTCGGGGAGTATACCGACGGGTCGAAAAGCATGATCGACGTGTTCTGCATCACGCTGGCGCTGATGGTCGGCACGGCGGGCCTGCCGCATGTGATCGTGCGCTTCTTCACCGTCCCCAAGGCGTCCGATGCCCGCAAGTCGGCGGGTTGGGCGCTGGTGTTCATCGCGCTTCTTTACACCACCGCTCCGGCAGTGGGTGCGTTTGCCCGGCTCAATTTCATCGATACGGTGAACGAGACGAGCTATTCCGAGGCGCCCGGCTGGTTCAAGAACTGGGAGCGCAACGATCTGATCGCGTTCCAGGACAAGAACGGCGACGGGGTGATGCAGGTGCGCAGCGGCGATGCCTTCGAAGGAGCGCCCGAATTCACAGCCGAAACCGGCCCCTCGGGCGAGCGCACCGTCGCCAACGCTCCGGTCGTGGACAGCGCAAACGAGGTCTATGTCGATCGCGACATCATGGTCCTCGCCAATCCCGAAATCGGCAATTTGCCGGGCTGGGTGATTGCGCTGGTGGCGGCTGGCGGCCTTGCGGCGGCGCTGTCGACCGCAGCCGGGCTGTTGCTGGTGATTTCCAGCTCGGTCAGCCACGATCTGCTGAAATCGACCTTCAGGCCGGACATCTCGGAGAAGGGCGAATTGCTGGCGGCGCGTGTCGCAGCAACGGCAGCCATCGTGGTCGCAGGCTATCTCGGCATCTATCCGCCCGGCTGGGTGGCGCAGGTGGTGGCCTTCGCCTTCGGCCTCGCTGCGGCCAGCCTGTTCCCCGCCATCTTCATGGGTATCTTTTCCAAGAGCATGAACAAGGAAGGGGCGATTGCGGGCATGGTCGCCGGGCTTGCCTTCACCTTCGGGTACATCTTCTATTTCAAGCTGATGAACCCGGCGGCGAATGTGGCGGAGAACTGGCTCTTCGGTATCTCGCCCGAAGGGATCGGCGTGGTCGGCATGGTGCTGAACTTCGCCATCGCGGCCGCCGTATCGAAGGTAACGGCCCGGCCACCGCTGGAAATCGGCAGACTGGTCGATTCCATCCGCGTCCCGCGCGGAGCGGGTGAGGCACACACCCACTAAAGCGCACAGCGCGATGGCGAGAAGGGGGCGGTATCGACAAGATGCCGCCCTTTTCTTGCATGCTGGACGCCATGCGATAATCTGGCGGCAGAGGAGGGAGCAGGGCGATGCTGTTCGGGGCAGCGATTTTTGCAGCGGCGCTGTATCTGGCTCTGCTGTTCTTGCTGGCGGCGCGTCAGGATCGCCTGATCGAGGCAGGGGCCGCCATGCCGCCGCAGCGGCGCGACTGGATCTATGGGCTGAGCCTTGCGGTCTATTGCACCAGCTGGACCTTTTTCGGCGGCGTCGGTTCGGCGGCGACGGCGGGCTGGCACTATCTCCCGATCTATCTCGGCCCGGTTCTCGTCTTTACCGTCGGTTTCGGGCTGATCCGGCGCATCCTCGCGCAGGCCAAGGCCCAGCATTCCACCTCGATCGCCGATTTCCTGTCCGCGCGATATGGCAAGAGCGCCGCTGTCGCCGCGCTGGTGACGATCATCGCCACCATCGGCTCGCTTCCTTACATGGCATTGCAATTGCAATCGGTGGGCACATCGCTGCTGGCGCTCGATCCGATGCTGGAGGCCAGCGTCTCGCCCGACGAACTGGTCCTGCTTGTCGCGGGCAGCATGGCGTTGTTCGCGATACTTTTCGGGTCGCGACGTGTCGACCGGGCGGGCGACAATGCCGGCCTGGTCCTTACCATCGCGGTGGAATCGATCGTGAAACTCCTCGCACTGCTGGCGGTCGCGGGTTTTGCGCTGGTGGTGCTGGCGGGGCCGCAAGCTCAAGGCACGCCAGCCGTCTCGCCCTTTTCAGCCGCGCAGTTCGATGCCCGCTTCGCCGTCCTGACGCTGATTGCGGCCTGCGCCGCGCTATGTCTGCCGCGGCAGTTCCACATGACCTTTGTGGAGGCGCAGACCGACCGGGCAAACCGCACAATGCAATGGATATTCCCCGCCTATCTGGCGCTCACATCGCTGGTCATCGTCCCCATCGTGCTCGCAGGGGTGGCGGTGTTGCCGGCATCGACACCGGGCGACATGATCGTGATGGCGTTGCCGATCGAAAGCGGCAATGCGGCGCTCGCGCTGTTCGTATTTATCGGTGGGTTCGCCGCCTCGACCGGCATGATCGTGGTCGCCAGCGTGGCGATTTCGACCATGATCACCAACGATCTCGTCTCGCCGTTGCTGTTCCGCCGCGAACTGCGCGGTGGCGGCGACCGGACCCAGTTTGCCACCCGCCTGCTGATGGTGCGGCGTCTGGTGATCGCGGCGCTGCTGTTCTTTGCCTATCTTTTCTACATCGGGTTCGGGGCGGCGGTGAACCTTGCCGGATTGGGCACGCTCGCCTTTGCCGCCATGGCCCAGTTTGCGCCCGGCCTGATCCTTGGAATGATCACACGGCACGGCAACAAGGTGGGGATGATCTGCGGCCTTTTGGCGGGGTTTTTCTGCTGGTTCGCGCTGCTTATCCTGCCATCGGCCATGGACGGACCCCCGATCTTCGCCATTCATTCCGATATGCTGGTTTCCGGCGTCCTGCTGAGCCTGGGGGCGAATATCGCGGCCTATTGGGTGGGCTCCGCGCTGGGGCGCGAAACGCTGGTCGATGCCGCGCAGGCGGCGGCCTTTGTGGGGGCGGCGGCCCCCGGTGTGCGAGCGGGCTTCGTCACCGCCAAACGGGTCGCCGATATCCGCCTTCTGCTGGCCCAGTTCGTGGGCCAGAAGCGGGCGGCAGATGCGCTGGGCGATGGATATCGCGACAGCGACCCCGCCGATGTGCACATCCTGACCATGGCCGAACGGACCATTGCCGGCGTGGTCGGCACGTCGTCTGCCCGCATGCTCATATCCAGCTGGTCGCAGGGCGATCCGGTTCCGCTGGAAGAAGTTGTCGCCATGTTCGACGAAACCAATCGCCGGTTGAGCTTCAGCGGCGATCTGCTGCAACTGGCGATCGAGAACATCGATCAGGGCGTGGCGCTGGTCGATGCGGAGATGAACCTCGTTGCCTGGAACAGCCGCTATCAGGAAATGTTCGCCCTGCCAGACGATCTGGCCAGTGTCGGCACGCCGCTTGCCGAGCTTATCCGGTTCAACCTGCGGCGGAGCCTGCTCTCGCATGCGGAAATCGAGGATCAGGTCGCGCGGCGGCTCGGCCATATGCGCGCCGGGCGCACGCACCGGATGGAGCGCGAACAGCATGACGGGCGGATCATGCGGATTGTCGGCAACCCCGCTCCGGGCGGTGGCTATGTCACGAGCTACAGCGATATCACGGCGGACCGGCGCGCCGAACAGGCGCTCGAACACAAGGTCATCGAGCGGACCCACCAGCTTAGCGAAGCGAACCAGAAGTTAGAGGCGGCGACTCTTTCCAAGACCCGTTTCCTCGCCGCGGCCAGCCACGACCTGATCCAGCCGCTCAACGCGGCGCGCCTGTTCGCCTCCGCGCTGGGGGAAGAAGTGCGCGGGCGCGAACAGCTCGAGGCGCTGGTGCGGGACCTCGACGGATCGATTGCCTCTGCCGACCGGTTGATCCGGGCGCTGCTGGATATTTCGAAACTGGATGGCGCGGGCATGGAGCCGCGGCTGGAGCCGGTCGCACTCGACGACATTTTTGACGAGATCATGCGGGAATTTGCCGTGCAGGCCGAGGGCAAGGGGCTGGCCCTGCGGCGGGTGCACACGAGCGCCTGGGTCCAGACCGACCGGGCGATGCTGGCAAGCGTCGTGCGCAATCTGGTGAGCAACGCGATCCGGTACACCGATGGCGGCGGGATCGTGCTGGGCGTGCGCAGGGAAGGGGGCGCGGTCGATCTTTGCGTGTTCGATACCGGGCCTGGTATCGCGGAAGAGGATATCGAACGGCTGTTCGGTGAGTTCCAGCGGGGGCCAAGCGTCGACCGCGAAGGGCTGGGGCTGGGTCTCGCCATTGTCCGACGGATCACCGCGCTGCTGGGTGTCGAGGTGACGACGCGATCGGTGGTTGGGCGGGGCAGCCGGTTTTCTGTGCGATTGCCGGTGTTGCAATGGGCCGCCCGCGCTGCGCCTGCGCCGCTGAGGCAGAGCAGGCGGGTGCTGTCGCAAGAACGCGTGCTCGTGGTGGACAACGATCCGGCGGTGCTTAGTGCGACGGCGGCACTGCTAGAAAAATGGGGTCTGGATGTGGTCTGCGCCGCCGGCAAGGCCGAGGCGCTAGCCCTCGCGCTTCCGACACCGGATGTCGTCATCGTCGATTTCCGCCTCGATGGTGACGAGCGCGGGGACGGCGTCTACGAGGCGCTGTGCCAGATATGGGACGCGCGCCCACCGGCCATCCTGCTGACCGCCGAAGCGGGCGAGGAAACCGAAGCTGCTGCCGCCCGGATGGGCGCCCATCGCCTGCTCAAGCCATCACCGCCAGCTGCGCTGAGGGCGCTGATCTCCGATGGCGTCGCCCGTGGCCGGCAGGCGGATCAACCGGCGGCGGGGTCCGTCACATCCTGATCGACATGGAGCTTGCCCGCCAGCAGCACTGCCTGCGTGCGATTGACCACGCCCAGCTTGCGGAAGATTGCCGTGATATGCGCCTTTACCGTCGCTTCGCTGATGTCGAGTTCGTAGGCGATCTGCTTGTTCAGCCGTCCCTCGCCAAGCTGGGCCAGAATGCGGCGCTGGGCCGGGGTCAGGCTGGCGATGCGGGCCAGTTCGTCATCAGGCTCGCCCTCGTTTTCGGGAAACCAGCGGTCTCCCTCGCGCACGCAGGCCAGCGCCTCGCGCATCTGTTCGAGGCTGGACGATTTGGGAATGAAGGCCGCAGCGCCCAGCTGGCTCGCGGCGGCATAGACACGCGGTTCCTCGCTCGCCGACACGATGGCCACGGGCAACGCGGGAAAATCCTCGCGAAAATCCATCAACGCGGTCAGCCCCCTGGAATCGTCCATGTGGAGATCGAGCAGCAGCGCCTCCGCGCCCGCCTCGACCTCGCGCCGCGCGGCGAGAGCGCTCGAAACCTCGATAATTTGCGCATCCGGCCAGACCTTGCCCACCGCATGGCCCAGCGCCGTTCGGAACAGCGGATGGTCATCGGCGATGATGATGCGGCTGGGCATGGTCGTTAGCGATTTTGCCTTGCTTCGATCAAACGATCAACCAGGCTTGGGTCCGCCAGCGTCGAGGTGTCTCCCAGCGCGCCATAATCGTTTTCGGCGATCTTGCGCAGGATGCGGCGCATGATCTTGCCCGAACGGGTCTTGGGCAGCCCGTCGGTGAACTGGATGAGATCGGGCGAGGCGATGGGGCCGATTTCGCTGCGGACATGCTGACGCAGCTCAGTCAGCAGCGCATCCGATCCATCCTCACCCGCATTGAGCGTGACGTAGCAATAGATGCCCTGGCCCTTGATATCGTGGGGATAGCCCACCACCGCCGCCTCGGCGACCTTGGCATGGCTGACCAGCGCGCTTTCGACCTCCGCCGTGCCCATCCGGTGGCCGGAGACATTGATGACATCGTCGACGCGCCCGGTGATCCAGTAATAGCCATCTTCGTCGCGGCGGCAGCCATCGCTGGTGAAATATTTGCCCTGATAGGTGCTGAAATAGGTCTGTTCGAAGCGCTCGTGGTCGCCATAGACCGTGCGCGCCTGTCCGGGCCAGCTATGCGTGATGCACAGATTGCCTTCGGTCGCACCGTCGAGCACTTCGCCCTGATTGCCAACCAGTTGCGGGCGAATTCCGAAAAACGGACGCCCCGCGCTTCCCGGCTTCATATCGTGCGCATTGGGCAGGGTGGTGATCATCACCCCGCCGGTTTCGGTCTGCCACCACGTGTCGATGATCGGGCAGCGCTTCTCGCCGACCACATCGAAATACCAGCGCCAGGCCTCCGGGTTAATCGGTTCGCCCACCGTGCCCAGCAGGCGCAGCGATGATCGGTCATGCGCGGTGACGAAGCTGTCGCCCTCGCGCATCAGCGCGCGGATTGCGGTGGGCGCGGTGTAGAGGATGTTCACCTTGTGCTTCTCGATCACCTGCCAGAACCGGCTGTGATCGGGATAGTTCGGGACGCCTTCGAAGATGACCTGCGTCGCCCCGTTCAGAAGCGGGCCGTAGGCGACATAGCTGTGCCCGGTGATCCAGCCGATATCCGCGGTGCACCAGAACACTTCGCCCCTTTTATAGTCGAAGACATAGGAAAATGTCGTCGCCGTCCACACGCCGAAGCCGCCTGTGGTGTGCACCAGCCCTTTGGGCTTGCCGGTCGAGCCGGAGGTGTAGAGGATGAACAGCGGATCTTCCGCCTGCACGGGAACGCAGGGGCAATCCGCATCGCTTGCCAGCTCGTGATACCAGTGGTCGCGGCCCGGCTCCATCGCGATCGGCGCGCCGGTGTGGCGCACCACCAGCATCCCGTCGATCGGTGTGTCGTGATCCGGTTCGGCGAGCGCGGCATCGACATTGGCCTTGAGCGGGACACGCTTGCCGCCGCGCAGCCCCTCATCCGCGGTTATGACGAAGCGGCTGCGACAGCCCTCGATCCGGCTGGCCAGCGCTTCGGGCGAGAACCCGCCGAACACGACCGAATGGACCGCAGCAAGCCGCGCGCAGGCGAGCATGGCGACCACGCCTTCGACGATCATCGGCATGTAAATAGTGACCCGGTCGCCCTTCTCCACGCCCATCGCCTTCAGCGCATTGGCCATCGCCACGACCTCTGCATGGAGCTGGCGATAGGTCAGCGAGCGGCCGGGCGATTGCGGATCGTCGGGTTCGAAAATGATCGCGGTGTCGTCCGCATGTGCGCCAAGATGCCGGTCGACGGCATTGTGGCACAGGTTGAGCGAACCGTCGGCGAACCAGGCGATATCGACCGGATCGTAGGACCATTCGCCCGCTTTCGACGGTGCGGTTATCCAGTCGAGCCGCTTTGCCTGCTCCAGCCAGAAGCCATCGCTGTCCTCCACCGAGCGCCGGTACAGCGCGTCGTATTGTTCGGGCGTGCAGTTGGTTTCGCTGGCATCGCCAGGGCGCGGAACGGCATCGAGCATGGTTGGTCTCCCTTTGCGCGAGCAGGAATAGCGGCTCGCCGGGGTCCGCGCTCTCAGACCAAGGTCTTACGACCATCTGCCGATTTATCCCGGCAGGCCTGTGGGCGCATCCTGCCATCTCACAACATATCGAGGGAGGTTGGGATGACTGGCAGCGCACTGAGGATCGCGATCCGGGCGGGACTTCTGGCAGGGACTTGCCTTGCCGCCACTCCTGCCGCCGCACAGAGCAGCGATGTCGAGGCCCGGCTTGAGCGGCTGGAGGCGCTGGTCACTCAGCTGGTCGAACGGCTCGATGCGCAACAGGGCACAATCGACGCGCAGCAGGCCGAAACGGTCGCACAGACCCGGCAGGCGCTGGCCGAAACACGCGCCCTGCAACAGCGCCAGCAGGAACTCGCCGCGCGAATGGAGCAGCCTCGCCCAGAGGGGGATGTGCAGGAGGGCAAGGGCTTTCGTGTCGGCAAGACCACCGTGGCCTATTCCGGCTATGTGAAGCTCGATGCCATCACCCAGCGCACCAGCGGCGGGCAGATCGGTTCAAGCAGCATCCTGCGCGATTTCCTTATCCCCGGGGCAATTCCCGTCGGCGGAAACGCGTCGGGATGGGACACCGATTTCAACGCCCGACAGTCGCGTTTCCTGTTCAAGACATCGACCGATATCGGCGCGGAACATTCGCTCAAATCGCAGATCGAACTGGACTTTATGGTCACGCCCGATGGCGACGAGCGCGTTTCGAACAGTTACCAGCCGCGCCTGCGACAGGCGTTCATCTCATATGACAACTGGCTGTTCGGGCAGACCTGGTCGACCTTCCAGAATGTCGGCGCGCTGCCAGACAGCCTCGATTTCATCGGTACGACACCCGGGACCGTGTTCCAGCGCCAGCCTATGATCCGCTACACCAAAGGCGGGCTGATGCTCGCGCTGGAACAGCCCGAAACCACCGTCACCACGCCCACCGGGGGCCGGTTGCTGGCGGGTGACGACACGTTTCCCGATGTCGTCGCGCGCTACAACCTCTCGGGCGATTGGGGCTCGCTTTCGGCGGCGGGTATTCTGCGGAACCTGCGCATAACCGATGACGATTTCGGAACCGGGACGGATTCCGCGCTGGGATATGGGCTGAGCGTGTCGGGCAAGCTGGCCCTGGGCGAGCGCGACGATCTCCGCTTCATGGGCACGGTGGGTGACGGGCTGGGCCGGTATATCGGCCTCAATATCGTCAACGACGCCGCGCTCGATGCGGCGGGCGATCTCGATCCGATCTTCACCTATTCGGGTTTTGCAGCCTTTCGCCACCTGTGGTCGGACAAGCTGCGATCCAATCTGGCGGCGTCGTATTTCAAGGCTGACAACCCCGTGCTGCTGACCTCGGGCCTGGCAACCGATGAAAGCTGGAACGTGTTTGCCAACATCATCTACTCGCCTGCCCAGCCGATCGATATCGGGATCGAATATATGTATGCCGAACGCACGACCGAGAACGGTCAGAGCGGGAACCTCCAGAAGGTCCAGATATCGACGAAATATTCGTTCTGAAGAAGCCCGGCGGGAGCAAGGGCCGGGCCGCCGACGAGCGCTCGACGCGCCACGGCCGCCCATCCAGCCAAGCTGCTCTGGTTTCAGAAGGCTGGTGGCGGAAACGGAGGGATTCGAACATATCAGTCATTCTACTGAACTATACGAGCGAATTTGCCTAAGTAGTTCGGATCCACCCCTTCTAGGTCGTGAACCCATAAATCTGCTGGCACTCGAAGCATCGTCGCATCCATAAGGAGCGGACGATGGGGGTTGGCATGAAGTTGCGAGAGTTGCTGCGCGGTCGACGCGATTGGTCGGATGAGGACACCATTTACGTGGTCGAGCCGTGGGGTGGAGACGCCGATGCGCTTCTGTCGAACGCGACGCCGGACACGACGGGCCCGATTATCCAGGATGGGCAGAACTATGCCTATTTTCTGGAGGGTTCCATCGCGCGTGATTTTCTCGACGATCTGGATGCGCCAGATGATGTAGACGAGGCGGCGTGTGAGCGATTGATCCGGTACGCCACCGACGACGCATAGAGGCGGGGCACTTTCATTTGCCGAGCAACTCTGATTCAGAGTTGGCATGAGCCGATATGATCTGACCGACTTCGAATGTCGCGTGATCGAACCGCTGCTGCCCAACAAACCCAGGGGCGTGCCACGCGTTGATGATCGCCGCGTGCTGAACGGTATTTTCTGGGTGCTTCGATCCGGTGCGCCGTGGCGCGATTTGCCGGAACGCTATGGCCCGCGCACCACCTGCTACAACCGCTTCGTGCGATGGCGGAAGGCTGGGGTGTGGGATCGGATGATGGACGCCATCACCGCCGCACCTGATGGCGACATCCAGATGATCGACAGCACTTCCGTTCGTGCCCACCAGCAGGCCGCGACGGCAAAAAGGGGGATCGAGATCATTGTCTCGGTCGTTCCCGAGGTGGCCTCACGACCAAAATCCACGCGGTCGTCGACGGGCAAGGCCTCCCGATCCGGTTGAGCCTGACCGCCGGGCAAAGCCATGACGGGCAAGCTGCCGATGATCTGCTTGATCATGTCGGCGCCGGAACAATAGTACTGGCCGACAAGGCGTATGATGCCGACCGCATCCGGGCGTCGCTCCGGGAGAGGGGCGCGTTCGCCAATATCCCGCCCAAGGTGAACCGACGGTCGAAGCCGTACTTCAGCACGTGGCTCTATCGAGAGCGTAACCTGATCGAGCGTTTCTTCTCCAAATTGAAGCGCTTCCGCCGCGTTGCCACCCGCTATGACAAACTGGCCGAGAACTTCTTGGCCATGGTCCAACTCGCATCAATGCGGCTGTGGCTTCGTGTTTATGAGTCTACGGCCTAGTACCCCGCCTTTTTGGCGCAGAAATTTTCCCGTATCTCGGAACGCTTTCAATCCCGTGAGGCCAAGCGCATTTTGACGCCGCAATACATCGTCGGGAAAACTGATTTTCCGTACCAACGAAGCTCATTCCGCAAATCGATGCGAAAACCGACTAGTCCCTTCGCAGCGAAGCTCCCGCATAAGGGTCGTAGTCGGCGGGTGGCAGATCGGCGCGAGGCTCTTCGATAGGCTCGATAGCAGCAGCGGGGGCTGACGGCGGTGACGCTGGGATTTCTTGCCACGCCCCTGCGATACCTGCGGCAATGGCCGGGGCGCCCAATAGAACGAAGCAGCCGAGAACGACCCGCATCCCATGCCGCACCGGCAGCCGCCCGCCCAGCATCAGCAATCCAACAAGCGCCACCGCCAAAACACACAAGGCTATTGCCACGCTGCCAAGCAGCACACCATTGATCCAATCGATCGCACTGGCGATTGAGGTATCCGATCCATGCGGTGCGATTGGCGTATTCATTCGGCCATCGTTACTTGAGACACGCGCCGTTTGCCGTCGCGCCGCTCCAACTGGACGAACACATCGATACTTGCGCGAACGTAGTGTCGGACATCGTCGCGAGACAAGCGTGACCCGGTTTGCAGGACGAGGAGCGCGAGCTGTTCGACCGCGCGTTGAGGGGTGTCGGCGTGGATGGTCGTCATCGATCCAGGATGACCTGTGTTCACCGCGCGCAAAAATGTGAAGGCTTCGCCCCCCCGCAGTTCGCCGAGGATGATCCGGTCCGGCCGCATACGCAAAGCGGCAATAAGCAAATCTTCTGCGGTGACATCGGCCTCAGCCAGTTTGCCGCGTGCTGCGATCAAACCGACGGCATTCGGATGCGTAATCCGCAACTCCTCCGTGTCCTCGATTGTAAGCAATCGCTCGGTGGGCGGGATCTCCGCGAGCAGTGCATTGAGGAACGTGGTTTTTCCGCTCGAAGTACCGCCCGCGACGATGATGTTCTGGCGCGAACGAACGGCCGTTGCGAGAAACTCGGGCGCTTCTCTCTCGCCAACCGTCTGCCAGGTGCGCTCTCGATCAATCGCAGTCGCACCCTTAGAGAGTCCAGCGAAGGCATCACTGTCCTGCCAATCGGCGAGCGAGAAGTTGGCTTTCACATGCCGACGGATTGCCAGGACATGGCCGCTGCGCGTTGCTGGCGGGGCAATTATCTGGACGCGCGAACCATCCGGCAATGATGCTCCGAGCAATGGTGCTTCGCGGCTGATGCCCTGCGAGCTATGCGCTGCGATCTGGCGCGCAAGGCGCGCGAGCAGCTTCTCCGTGAGCGAGGGATCTTCGTGACGCTCGATCCTTCCACCGAGGCTCTCAATCCAGACTTCGCCGGGCCGGTTTATGTAGATATCGGTGACGTCTTCGCGCGCCAGCCAGGGAGCGAGCGGGGCGAGAAAGCTGTCGAGGTAATAATCAGCGTTCAAGATGGCTTGCTGATCCATCGTTATTCGACAGAAGAGAAGTCGAGATCGCGCGCAACGAACACCGAAACGCTGGTGCCATGCCGTACTTTCAACGTCGGTTGGATTTCGCCTTCAGCAACGCGTGGTGCGACGTTTTGGGTGCTGCCCGGAAGTGCGACGATCACACCATCACTCATTTCGCGGGTCGCAACGCCGACGCCGATGTCGAGCACGGATTGCAGAATAGCGCTGCCAAAGCGCTGGAAGAACTTGCTGTCCACCTTTCCCTTCACGCCTGCACGTCCGAGCGGATCGGACGCGGGCGAATCCAGCGCGATCGTTACACCGTCGGGGCGGATCAGCCTTGTCCAGCGGATCAGCGCGCGGTTTTGCCCCCGCTGCAATTGGGCATCGTATTCGCCATAGATGCGGCTGCCGCGCGGGACCAGCGCGCGTGATCCGTCAAAGGCATGGACATCGCGCTGGACCAAGGCTCGCACCCCGCCGGGGCGTGTCGAATCGAGCGCCGTCTCCAAGACAGCGGGAATTACCGTTCCCTGAGGGATCGTGCGTGATGGATTAACGAAGCGCGAGGCGTTGACACGCGCTGGCCCGGCTGTGTCGCTGTCGGGCTGCGTGATCACCGGAGGCGTCGTCGGTGCGGAGAATGTCACCTGCGGTTCGCGAGGAGCGATGGGTTCCAGGACCGGATAAGGTGTGTAAGCAGGCGCGGGTCGAACGAGTACTTGCTGCGTCGGGGTGGGCGAGGCCGCCTGCGGAGTTGGGTTGCGACCAGGCTGAAACACCACCCTCGGGAGCGCGGCGCGCTCACTTTCCCGATTCGAGCCGAAACCCCGGGGCAGCGCAAGCGGCGGGGGTGAGGCGATGCGTGCGCTGGAATCCGGGACCGTCCCGAGCGGACCGTCGTTCTTGAGCGCCATGCGCTGTTCGCTCATTAGCGATACAATCCAGATGCCGCCGAGAACGAGCGCGACGAAAAAGACGATCAGTCCCAACCTGCCGGTGCTTCCGATCCGTACGACCGGGCGAACATCGTCTGTCGTCGGCTTGCTTACGCTCTGGTTGCCGACCGTCTGTGAGGTGGCGCTCATGATGCCTCCTCCGGTGTCTTGTTCCGTCTCGCCGTGGCCTTTTCTCGATCTATCCGAAACACAAGCTTTTCATAAACCCGATCGAGAATGAAGACGCCGTCGCGCATATAGCCGTTGACCACCTCCTCGTCGCCCGTCGGGCCGATGGCAAAGACTGCCGGGAGTGCTTGGCCCGGTGCATAGGTGATGCGGGTCTTGATACCATCGTCGGACAGGCTTTCAGGGCGGACTTCGCGGTCGCCACGCAAGCGATATAGCCAGGTCTGCGTAGGGTGGGAGGGAGCGCTGTAATCCTCAGTCACCGCTTGCTCGCCGACGAAGCGAACCAGCAACGCAGCTCCGTAGCCTTGATCCACACGGAGCATGAAGCTGTACTCGCGTGCCGGTGTGCTGACCTCTAGGAGCCCCGATTGCGCCCCGCGCGTCGGAAGGATCATAAAGGAATTGCGCTCGGAAGACACCCTGATACGGAAGTCGTCACCAGCTTGGGGCCGAACGTCGGCAATCAGCTCGCCCGGTTCGAGCATCACCGTTATGGGCGTATCGGGCAGCATGGTAAGCAGCACCTGCTGATGTGCGATGTACGACACCGTCTGGACGCGCGGTGTATCCGGTCCGGGCTGCGGCACAATTTGCGCGACAAGCGGAGCTGCGCATAGCAGCAACCACATCGATGCGATGAACCGGATCATGCGCCGGTATCCGGGCTGCTCGCGGTCTGCGGCAGTCGCGGTTCGGTGGTGTCGGCAAGCGCTTCCTGATCGCGGCGATAGCGCGTCACCTGAAACCCTAGAGGGTTTAAGAGACGATCGTCAGCGCTCATCTCCGCACCGCTAAAGCGGTAGTGGATGACGGCAGCCCAGTGTTCGGGCGCCTGTTCTTGCCCGTCGCGGTCCATGCGAAAGGTTATGAAACGGACAAGCGAGCTGTCACGGGAAAGCGAAGAGACGCTTTTGATCTCGGCCCTGACCGTGCTGCCATTGGCGAGCCGGGCAATCGGACTGGCCGGATTGGATGCATTCATCGTCGCCACGTAGCGCTGGCGAGCGCCGCCCATGCTCCATAGCGCGACCTTGCGGTAGTCGCGCTGGAGATTGGCGGCATTGTAACTCTCGCGCGCCACCACATATTGTGCGAGGAAAGATCGGGTCAGCGCAGTGTCGGGGCTCACCACTTTCTCATTGAGTGGGGCGAGCTCCTCGACATAGCCGGTCTGTCGATCGACCAGCAGAGTGTACGGCACCACGGTTTTCAGCGGGACCAGAATGATGACGGTGATCGCCAGCAGCAGGGCGATCAAGCTCGCCACGCCCGCGACAATCCAGGCAGCTCGGCGCGAACGTTCCAGGCTCTCGGTAACGCTCGTGCCCCAGCTATCGGCGACCTCTATCTTCTCGCCGTCGATGTTATGATGTGCGTTCATGCCCCGGTGTCCCTGCGTGTCGCGGCAAGCGAGGTCCGCTGCGAGGTTCGCCGCCACGAACTGCCGAGCCTGTCGGTGACCTGACCGACTGTGCTCGTGCTGCTGGCCGGTGTAGCTGCGTCACCGTTGCGTGTCAGAAGCCGATAATCGGATCGTTCGCTTGTATAGTTCTCTTCGCGGCGCAACTGCGTTTCCATGTGGTCGACAAGGCGCTGCGAACGCGACTGAACAAACGCGGGCGCAGGCTCGCTTCCTCGAGCAGGAGCCGACAGGTCTGCCTGTGCGCGAAAATCCGGCAGGGTCGGCAGACTGATCCATCCGCGCGTGAATGCCACTTTGGCCATCAGCCAGATCGCGCCGAATTGAATGAGCGCAAAGCCGAGCGTCAACGCCAGAAGTTCGGTCGGTGCGGCAGGGGTTGCATATCCGAGCGTGCGCAACCTCAGCGTATCGGCTAGCCAGGGGAGCAGGATAGCCAATTCGCCAGCTGCGACGATACTGAGTGCCGCCGCGCCGATTAGCGCGAGCACCAGCGCGCGGAGCCATCCGGCAAAAAGACCGCGCGTCGCCTCGAACAGCAACATACCGGCCGCGAGCGGAGCCAGAGCCAGCAACAGACCGCCGACAATCCTCAACAAACCGTAGCTGCCCAGCAGTCCGGCAAGATAGGACAGGCGCGCAAGGCCGAAGGAGTTCTCGTCTTCAAGCGCCTGGCCGCGAAAAGTGCCGCCAGGTTCATCTGCATCGACAAAAGCACCGGTTTGACGCCCGGTGCCTTGCTCGATCAAGCGGAGCATCAGGTTGTCGGCCTGCTGAAGGCGCGCCACCAGACTTGTATCCTCCGGCATCACCGAAGCCCCTGCGCTGGCGGCCAGCTCGCCCGGTCCGTCAAGTACGACGTCGTGGACGACGGTGCGGAAAGCAGGCCATGAGAAAGCCAGTGTCAGCACGATACCGATCTTGATGATGTCCCCTACCACATCACGTGCCCCCGGCACGGGCCCGAACAACAGACGAATGCCGAAGAGCGCGACGAAGAGAGTAAGCAGGCCGGTCATTACCACCGCAGCAAGCGATCCGGGTTGACCAAGAGCCTGCCAGCCATAGCTGCCCAGAAATGCCGCCTGACAATCGATATGCCCGAGCACGCGGGTAAGAAACTGATCGCCGGTGAGGATCGCAGGGCAGCTCATCTCGTGTCAGGCAGCCTTGCCAAGCAATGGCCCCATCCACTTGGCGGGATCGTCGCCATGTTTCTGGACCAGTTCATCGAACAGTCGCACCGTGCTCTCCCGTCCCGAAAGAATGGTAAGCAGATCGCTTTCACCCGACAGGTCGAGCCGGGCGACCACGCTGTCTTTGCCATGACGAATGAGGAAGCAGTGCGACGAATCGGGCAGCGTGCGCACCAGTTCGAATTCGTGGCGCGACAGGCCAAAGCCGTTAATGTAGTCTTCGGCCCGCGCCTTGGGGTTGATCATGAATATCTGCGTTGCGGCTTGCTCGATGATCGCGCTGGCGATCCGGCTTTCGAGCGCATCCTGCGCGCTTTGCGTTGCAAAACCCACGATGCCGTTGCGCTTGCGGATGGTCTTTTCCCAATCCTTGATACGGCGCACGAATACCTCGTCATCAAGCGCCTTCCAGCCCTCATCGATAACGATAATTGCCGGGCTTCCGTCAAGCCGCTGTTCGACCCGATGGAAAAAGTAATACATGGCAGGCGTACGTGCGGCCGGGTCATCGAGGATGGCAGTCATGTCGAAGCCGACCGTCTCCTGCGACAGGTCCGTAAGATCCTTTGGGTTGTCGAACAGCCAGGCACGCTCGCCATCGCCCCACCAGGGCCGCATACGCGCGTAAAGATCGCCGCTGCGCGGTCGGTCACCCCCACGCAGAAGCTCCACAAAATGCCGCAAACGTCGTCGTTCGGTCGGCACGGTAAAATTGGTGTCGATGGCATCGCGCACGTGTTCGCCCTCACCTTCATCAAGGCCGCCAGCGAGAAGGGTAAGCCATTCGATCAGGAATGCGCGATTGTCGGGGGTGTCGTCGAGCTGGAGAGGATTAAGTCCTGATGGCGTCCCGGGCCGTAGCCGATCGTAGGTTCCGCCGATTGCGCGAATGAACAGCTCGGCGCCGCGATCCTTGTCGAAGAAGATGGTGCGAGGATGATATTTGCGCGCTTGGGCGAGCAGGAAATTGAGCACCACTGTCTTGCCGGAACCCGAAGGTCCGATAATTGTGAAATTGCCGAGATCGTGCTGATGGAAATTGAAGAAATACGGCCCTGCTGCCGTGGTTTCCAATAGCGTGACCGCCTCGCCCCAATGGTTGCGCGTCGGACGCCCGACGGGGAAGTTGTGCAGGCTCGCAAAGCCAGCAAAGTTCGTCGTGGAGACAAGACCTCGCCGCGCGATATAACGGAAGTTCCCCGGAAACTGCGCCCAGAAAGTCGGCTCGAGCGCAATATCCTCGCGGACTGCGGTGATTCCGAGATCGGCGAGCAGCGCGATCACCTCGGCCACATAGGTGTCGAGATTCTTCAAGTCCTCCGCGTGGATCGCAATCGTCGTATGATGCTCGCCGAAGCCCGCGCGCCCAGCGGCCACCTCGTCCTTGGCGAGCCCGAGTTCGTCGCGGAGCGAAAGGGCCTCGTCCTCGGCGGATTTCATCCGCCGCAGGGCCAAATTCATTCGGTTCAGCGCAGCGCCGCGCTCGACGAAGGCAAAGCTCTGGCTGATTGTCATTTCGAACGGGAGGCGCGCCAACTCGTCGAACATGCCCGGCATGGTCTGCTGCGGCCAGTCCTTGATCGACACCAGTGCCACGAACCGTCTGTCCAACGGTCCCGTTGGCGCAAGTTCAGCGGTATCGAGCCCGAAACTCACGCGCCTGGCGGGTAGGTGATGTCCTATATCGCCATGTGGCACGACGACCGGGCGCATGTCGCCATTGTAAAGATAGGACAGGAACTCAAGCGGTTCGGATCTTGAACCATCGTCGCTCTCGTACACCGAAAGGACATGCGGATCGTATTGCCCGAGCGCAGCGGCCAGTGCTTCGCGGGCGTTGTCGAGCGAGTGACGCTCCGCTGCCAGCAGCGCTGCACGGTTGTCAGAGGCCGATGCGAACAGCCCCTTGAGGCGGTCGGCGAACCCCATCCGCCCCTGTGTCGGGCGGCGGACGATGGTCAGAAATAGCTCGTTTACATAGAGCTGACGGTGCGACAGCCGCTCGCGCCACCGTTCATCGAGGCGCTCGGAAAACGAATCCGGGAATTCGGAAGTCATCGCCGCATCGGCGCGTCTGCGGACGAGGTGATGGTAGATTGCAAAGCGGGAATTTCCGATCGCGCGAAGCATCGCATCGCGCAATTCTGCGCGATAATTCAGTTCCTCGCTGTCGGCAGTTTCGAACAGAAGACCGCCCAGGCGAATGGTTTGCATCAGCAGCCCGTCACGGGTCTCGATCGTACGGTCATCCAGATGCCGCGCATAGGGCAAATGCCGTCCTGCAGGTGCCTCGCGCGCGACGATCTTCGGATCGCGGGTCAGGGCCGGTAGGAGTTGCATTTCCACAGCGCATGGTTGCGGATTCGAGGGCAAGTGCGCACCCTCGTTACCCAGAGGTCGAAAAAGCGAGGTTCACGAAGGCAAAGCAAAGCGCCGATACCGTGCAATGCAGCGGCGACAAGCAGCACCCACCAGGCGCGAAAGAGCAGGAAGAGTTCAACCGCAATGACGGCGTTGATGACGAAGAAGGTATAGGTCACGCCCGCAAACATCTGCGGCCGCGTCAAAGCGGTGAAGCAAATATCGCGGCGCATCTCAACGCTCATGATCGAGCCGATCTCCCTCCCTTGATCTTGTCGGGCATGCAACATTCTCGAACGGAATGGGAAATGCAAGATGAAACGGCCGATGGGATTTTGTTCGTGCCACGCACGAAATGGATATTTGTCACCGCGAATGTGTCACGTCGTGTGTCACCTTTTCCGGGGCTTGCGTGCCGAGAGGCAGCCAAGATTATTTTGGAGAATTATCCGCCCGCTTTTGGCGGGGCACTTTCGGGCAACGCTTCCGGCGCAAATTCGAGTGGCCTCATTCCGGTATCGCGAAAGCGAACACGGGCATCCGATGATCTTAGCCTGCAGTGCGCAGCTGCGACGGCGAAGCCCGGCAGCATCCCATCGAATCTGGAGGCAATTTCTGGGTATTCCCATTGACATTCAAAAGTGTTCTGGGAGGTTGTGCGCCTGAGATACGAGGGGGTTTCATTGATCAATTCTCTTTTGGTGCGCTCGTCGTTGAGCGCGCTTGCGATCTGTATTTCGGCCGCGCAAGCAAGTGCGCAATCAGCCACTGAGACGTACACCTATGATGCACTTGGCCGCCTCGTAACTGTAAGCACATCCGGCGGAGCGAACGACTCCCAGACAAGAACAACTTGTTACGATGACGCTGGCAACAGAGCCAGTGTCGTGGCCACCTCGGACGGTAGTATTGCAAGCTGTGTGTCGGGGGGCAATCCACCGCCACCGCCACCGCCACCGCCACCGCCACCGCCACCGCCGAACAATCCGCCAGTGACGGAAGACGATTTTGCGTCCGTCATTTGCCATGACACTAAGACAGTCGATCTTGTGAGCAACGATAGCGACCCGGACGGAGACACCTTGGCGCTTGCTTCGATCACCCGCACGTCGGGTGGGTACGTCACTGCATCAATCGTTTCGAACAGCTCCGTAAGCGTGGCGGGCGATGGGCAATTCGGCCCGACTTACTTCAATTATGTGGTTGGTGACGGGAATGGGGGCACGGCAACCGGGCAACTCACCGTCTTTACTTCAGCCTGCGGAGGGGGAGGCGCGCCGCTATGATCCGCTATTTCTCCTTGACTCTGATTTTCCTGGGGTCGGCGTCCGTCGCTGCTACGAGGTTTTGCCTGCTCCGTGCCGGCCGGTATCGCTGCAGCGCGTCTATTGTGCTCAAGTTGGTGCGGAGGCTGGTGCTCGTCGCAATTGCGTCGGTGGGTGCAAATCAAGCGATCGCAAACCCGCTTCCGATCCCTATTTCTCCACTCGAAATTCAGCCCGACGAGAACGGGGTCAATCTCACAACCGGTTTCATGGCATCGGACGCGCTGGTCATTGGCGTACCGGCCGCTCCGCGACTGCGCTTCGACAAAATCCAGAATGCGGCTCCGCGCGCGGTAGGGAACCTATCGCCGACATACGTCGAACCATTCGATTGGACGGCAAACTGGACAATTCACTTGGCGGGGGGGAGTTCGGAGAGCTTTCATTGTTACGTGGACATGGATTTCGGGAAGGGCTGTAGAAGCCTTACCGGCTCGGGTTCCCATTTGAACTATGGGGGGTCCCAGTTCACTCAGAGGGAAACAGGTGCGCGTTATACCTTTAATGTGCTGCACCTTTTCACCAACCCGGCGAAGCCAGCGAGTACAGCTCCTTATATCCCTGCACGGCGATACTATTACGCATCAAAGATCGAGTATCCTGATGGTGAGATCATTTCATACGAGTATGATACCGCAACCCTAGATCCGTCCAACGATCCTTATCAGCGCACGTGGTATCGGCCCAGCCGGATCACAACGAATTTAGGCTACTTTATAACAATCGAGTATCACGGCGACGACCTGACCCAAACGGAATGGCAGTCGCCGAGAGAGGTTGCGCTTTACAAGGCGTCGGCACCGACCACGCCTCTACAGCGTTTAACATACAATGCTGACGGCTCAGTCATCGACTTGGGTGGTCGGGTCTACAGGGGATTTAGCCCTGGAACGCTTGGTGGCAAGATCGAACTCGCGGAGTTCTCACATACGCTACCATCCGAATCGACGCCAGCGGTCAGTGTAGCCACACATCCTAGCTATACAGGAACACGCGGACTCTTGGGCACGGTGACCCGGGACGGGCGCACGTGGAACTATACGTTCAATAATGTGCAACACGACCCTCTCGTCGCTGGCTGGGGTTTTGACAAAGTGACGGTTCAGGGTCCTGGCGGGCATGTCAAAAAATTCGACATAGAGCGAGTGCCCGTCCCAGTTATCGCTGGGGGAGCCATGGGCTACGGCTCGTATATGAACAGGGTTGAAAGCTATACCGACGAGTTAGGCCGGACGAGTCGCTATGAGTATGATACAAAGGCCCGCGTTATCAGGGTTACCTCTCCGGAATTGGGATACACATCGTTATCCTACGATGCAGCGGGCAACGTCGAAACGAAGACATCCGTCTCGAAACCTGGTTCAGGCGCGCCGAGTCTGACCGAACGAGCTCACTACAATCTCGCGCCATATACAAGGGCGGACGGCCTCATAAAATGCCGGGACGATCCTCTTTGCTGGCGTCCTGTCTGGCATCGTGATGCAAAAGGTGCGCAAACCGATTTTGAGTATAATTCCCGAGGGCAGCTGACCGAGCGCCTGGGGCCGGCGGATGCTGCGGGTGTGCGTCCGAAGGCGATCATTGAATATGCCGAGGTCGATACCGGCAACGGGATCATTTCACGCAAATCCGTAGAGAGGATATGCGGCGCGACGACGACCTGCGGCACGCCTCAGGAAGCGCGGGCGGAATACAGCTATTGGGAAAATACTCTTCTTCCATCGGCGGTGCGTTCCGTCGATCTGGCTACGAATACTGTCCGAGAAACCACTTATCAGTACGATCCGGCAGGTCGCGTGTTGGTGGCGGACGGGCCTCTCCCCGGCTCAAATGATGCAATCTACAGTCGGTATGACGTGCATGGCCGCAAGACCTGGGAGATCGGTCCAGCGGGTGATGACGGGACACGGCAGGCGACGCGAACCACATATCGCGATAGTGACGATAACGTTCTCATGGTCGAGACGGGATATGTGACGACGCCGACTGCGACGAGCCTGACGGTGCTTACCCGCCAAGAGTTCGCGTATAACTCGAGGCGAGAGAAGAGTGTGGAAAGCCTAGTGGGATCGGACAACGTCACCACGTCTCTCACACAGTTTAGTTACGACAATAAAGGCCGTCTGGAGTGCACGGCGGTTCGGATGAACCCGGCAGCGTGGAGTTCGCTTCCTTCATCTGCATGCACGCTCGGTGCGCAGGGCAGCCAGGGGCCGGATCGGATCACGCGCAATATATACGATGCTGCCGGGCAGGTGCTGCAGGTGAGGAAGGCCGTCGGCACACCGATCGAGATCGCGGACGTCAGCTATTCCTACACACGTAATGGCAAGATCAAGCAGGTTGTAGATGCCAACGGCAACCGGGCCGAACTGCGCTATGACGGGTTCGACCGGCAGAATCGCTGGGTGTTCCCATCAAAGACGCGTCCCACCGCCTTCAGCGCCAGTACGCCTGCCAACGCGCTGCAAACGGCGGGCGCGCTGAACGAGGGCGACTACGAAGCCTATGGCTACGATGCCAATGGCAACCGCACTTCGCTGCGCAAGCGCGATGGTTCGACGCTGACTTACCAGTACGATGCGCTGAACCGGATGACGCGCAAGATCGTCCCCGCACGCGCCGGGCTGACGGCTGCCCAGACTCGCGATGTCATCTATGAGTACGACCAGCGCGGCCTCGTCGCGCGCACCGCATTCGACGTCCCCGGGGCGGGGCAGGTTACCACGCAATGGGACGGTTTCGGGCAACCGACCTCTTCGAGCGTTACCGCTTCGAGCGATGGTTTTGGGCACACATTTGCGTTCACTCACGATGCCCATGGCAACCGTGACAGCGTGCTCCACCCTGGCAACGCGCTCTACAATTACACGTATGATGCGACCGACCGGTTTGACCGATTGCTCGACCCCTATCTTAATATCCTGATCGATGTGACCTACAATTCTCGCGGCCTGCCGTCCTCGGCCGCGCGCAACGGCGCTGCGCCGGATCAGGTGTGGGGCTACGATCCGGTCGGTCGTTTGGCCACGAACCAGATCGCCGCTGCGGGTTCGCAGGATGTGAAGTGGACGTTCACTCGCAATCCTGCGAGCCAGATTGCGAGCCAATCTGTCAATAACGGCCTCTATCAGTGGGGCGGGCACTCGAATGGAACCACGCCCTATCAGGTCAACGGGCTGAACCAGTATGTGGATGTCGGCGGGCACGCCCATGCCTATGATACCAACGGCAACCTGACGCAGGACGATTGCTACAGCTATCTCTACGATGTCGAGAACCGCCTCGTGGAAATGCAGGTGCGCGCCGATGGCGGAGCGGCCTCGTGCGGCGGCTCGGCCTATGCCGGGCATCTCAGGGCACAGTTGTCCTACGATCCGCTGGGGCGGCTGTACGAGGTGAAGAACTTCGTCCAGGCCTCCGGCCACACCTCGACCCGCCGGTTCCTGCACGATGGCGATGCCATCGTTGCGGAATACGATGCGAACAACACGATGCTGCGCCGTCATATCCACGGCCCCGATGCGGGCGCGGACGATCCGCTGGTCAGCTATGACGGGCCTTATGTGGCGCTGCCTTATGCCCGGTTCCTGTCGACCGATGCGCGCGGATCGATCGTCCACCGCGCCGACGCAAACGGAGCCAATGCGGCGATCAACACCTATGACGAGTACGGCAAACCCGGTCAGGGCAACACCGGCACATTCCAGTACACCGGCCAGGTATGGCTGCCGGAACTGGGCATGTATTACTACAAAGCCCGCATCTACTCCCCGCGCCTGGGCCGATTCCTCCAAACCGATCCCATCGGATACGAAGATCAGTTCAACCTCTATGCATATGTTGGCAATGATCCGATCAATGGGGTGGATCCGACGGGGCAATGGGGCTGGCTCATCGTTCGCGGTGCTCAGTGGGCCGCGCAGAAGTGTGCGGGGAATGCAGCGTGCCGGGGTGCTGCTATAAAGACCGCGCGAGCAATCAAAAGAGGTGTCGATCGGATTAGGGGAAGAGACCGTGGAGAAGAAAGGTCGACCCCGCGCACTGAAAACGAAAGCGAAGCGCGGAATACCCCTGATGGAACGGAAGACATTTATGAAGTAGATGGGGAGCACACGGAAAGCGGTCGCCCGTATCGTGGCCGGACTTCGGACCGTCAAAATCGGTTTAGGGACAGTCGAGATGGGCGTGACCGAAGCCGAGCTCGGGTGATCAGGAATGTGCCATCGGAAGAGGCCCGGCAGGCGGAACAAGAAGCAATGAACGAAGCTGGAGGGGTAGAGAACTTGGACAACAAGCGGAATGAAATTGCTCCTTGCCGCTGGGATGAATGCGGAATTTCGCCACCTGACAAATCGTAGGGTAACGCATGGAAAGCAATCAAGTCATTGACGAATTTTGGCTTTGGTTCACCGAGCATGAAAACACGTTTTCTCAGCCGATCTCCGATCAAGCGCAGTGGCGCGAACTCGATGATCGATTAGAAGCACTGGGGATAGCGAACTGGGAAATTAGAAGTGGCGGTGAGAAAGTTTCTGAGTTTATTATCTCATCCCCCCAGAAGGAAAACCATATGGCTTACCGACGGGTTTTAGATAGGGCGCCAAAACTAGATCGCTGGCAATACTTTGATGAGAGGCCGCCCAAGGACTGGAAACGAATTTTTCGTTGGGGGCGAGAAGGAATTGAAATTGATGCGAGGCGGTGGATTTTCCGAGTTTTGCAATACGAAGACGGACTTTTTGAGATTATTCTTCTAGGAACATTATTCGAAGATAACTACAAAAAAGATGAGCAAATAAAGGCGTTGGATTTTGCATTGGAATGCGAGATTGGAGGGCGCCTGCTGAGTGAAGTGGTTTATGCCATCGACATTTGCGAGAAGCCTACTCAAGAAGCGCTAGATGAAGCGCTAAATTTCGACGCTCTCGCACGCCTTTTGAAGGGACGAGTTCACTAAGAGTAAGCCGTCTCTTGCGGTTACAAAATTTTCACTGCACTTCGCCCTTATATCGGCGGCTCTGTCCTAACCAGCAATCGGTCCTATTGAACGACCCGGTTCAGTAACCGGATCGAGCCTGCGCAATTGGGAACAACTTCGCGCGCACCGTGCGCAGCACTTGCCGTGTTACGGGTTGAACGACATAAATATGGAATGATTTATTGAGGTCCGGAAGCACAGTATTTGATTGCGTTGCAAGCGAGGGTTTTGCCAGAGCCCCATCTATGGCGCGTTTCGCTTGTATCGTCACGCTCAGGAGGCTGCAGCGTGTCTCTTAGCTTAGTATCGGCCCAGAACGCGACCGCATCCCTCCCCTGCTTAGCCGCTGTTCCCGATTTTCTCGCCAAAACGGGCGATCCGGCTGGATATGCGGCTGGCACTATTGAATTGCCGGGCCAAATTGCCTGACGGAGTTTGCTTTCCGTTCGCGTCAACTTGCAAAATTCTTTCCCTTCGTCACCTTGCACAAAGGAAGAGGGGTGGTGATGATCAGGTCGCGCAAAATCAAAAAATTTCGTTTGCTTTTTGTCTGCTCGCAGGGCCGATGGCGTCGAACGCATCCGCGTCGGAAACGGTGACATACACCTACGATGCCAAAGGCAGGCTCGTGAAGGTGGAGCGCTCCGGTAGCGTCAACACTGGCGCGAACACCGAGTACGAACATGATAAGGCCGACAATCGCAAGCGGACCAAAACGACCGGTGCGAACTAACAGTCGCTCGTTTCGGCAATCGATCAGAGCGGAATCAGAACGAGTCTAATCGAACGCAGCCGATCCGATTAGCGGTCAGGGCCACGGGATGCGTTCACCGGGTGGGGCTATGGACATGGTACAGCGTTCGCACAGATGCGTCAGGAAGATTCTTCTGACATCGACAATCCTATGCGCGGGTATTGCTGCGCCATCTTTCGCGCAGCAGAAGGCGGCCACGGCAGAGACCTGGGTGGCGACCGATGAGAATGGCGTCGATCTCGCGAATGGTCGTTTCTATCTCGATATTGTCGAGGGTAGTATCGGCTCTGGCGATGGTGCAATTTCTCTTGTCAGATATTACGGGCAGGCAGGGTTGCAGGACAACTGGTCCGGTACACTTGAGCTTTGGGGAACCGGTCAGACTGCGGTGGTGTCGCTCGGCAAAATTTCCGAGAAATTCACAAAGAGTGGTTCGACCTGGACTTCGGTGAAAGCGAATGGCGGCACGCTCACGGAGATTCCGGCGGGGTGGCTCTATCGCTCGTCCGACGGTGTCTCGATCGAATATCAAAAGCCTGCGACGATGGGGTATGATGACGGCTACACCCCGGTGGTACATGGCGGACCAGGATGTTCGCAGGATGGCAATAGCTGCGGATTGCCGGTCGAAATAAAGCGACCCAATGGCGTTACTTACAATTTGACCTGGGATGTCCGTCTGCATTGTACCCAGGATGGCCAACCCGTCATTATCGACGGCGGTGGAATCGAGCCCGGTGGCAGATCGTGCATCGCGCCATTCAGGCTTTACCAGGTCACCAGCAATTCGAACTATACGATGGAGTTCGCCTTCGCTTCCGACCAGTCCACTTAAAACGGTGGATTTCCTGCTCCGGCATTCTACGAGCGGTCATCGGCGACTTTTTATCAAACCTCGCTCGGGCCAGGCGGTGCTGGTACTCAAACGGTCACCTACCAGAAACCTTCCAGTAATGTGCTGGTAATTGCGAACAGCCAGTCGGGCGACTGGCGGATAACGACAAATGGCGACAATCTTTCGATAAGAAAGCCAGGGCGCAGCACCGACTCCCTTTTCGTCAATCGCGATAGCGTAAACCGCGTTACTTCTGTCACGGACGACGGCGCTACCACGAACTATAGCTGGAGTTCGGTCGGCGGCAATACGGTGGTTGCCAAATCCGATGCGAGCGGGGGAGATGGTCAGGTCGTTACCAACCCTACCGTGGGACGACCTGGAACCGTGACCGACTCGCGCGGCGCATCGCAAGTGAACAGCTACGATGCGAATGGGCGGTTGCAACGCACAACCTATCCAGAGGGCAACTACATCGAATTTATTCGCGATGCCCGAGGCAATGTGACCCAGACCCGTAATGTCGGCAAGGATGGCAGTGTCATTTCGACGAGTGCTGGTTACGATGCGAGCTGCGCGAACGCGCTCAAATGCAACAAGCCGAACTACACAATCGATGCCCGCAACAAACGCACGGATTACGTATATGGGGCTGCGCATGGAATGGTGACAGAGGTCGTGCGGCCTGCCCCAGCCAGCGGGCAATCGCGGCCGACGACCTATTTCGAATATTCGCAGGTCGCGAACAAGTGGAAGCTCACCAAAAGGCGTGACTGCAGTTCCGCGTCTAGCTGTGCAGGCTCGGCGAACGAGAGGGTCATAACCTACGGCTATGATGCGTATGGCCGCGAACCGGTAACGATTACGGCTGCCAGCGGCGATGGGGCGGTCAGCGCCACCACACAGTTGGCCTACGACGCCCGCGGCAATGTCACCAGCATCGATGGCCCATTGCCGGGCGGTGAAGACACCACACACTTCTTCTACGATGCTCGCGATCGACGCCGGGGAAGCATCGGCCCGGATCCGGATGGAAGCGGTGTCATGCCCCGCTCGGCCATTCGCTACACCTTCAACGCCAGCGGCAGCATTCTGTTCGCCGATGTCGGCACGGCGAGCGGAACCAGCGAAGCCCATCTCGATAGCATGACCGTGCGCCAGCGCATCGAGAACATTTACGACAGCCAGGGCCGCCGCACGCAGCAGCGGCTCGTCTCGGGCGCGCAGATATATCGCCTGACGCAGTATAGCTACGATGCGGAAAACCGGCTTGCCTGCCAGGCCATTCGCATGAACCCGGCCACCTATGCATCTCTCCCCTCTTCGGCTTGTGTGCTCGCCACGCAGGGCGCGCACGGACCGGATCGGATTACCCGTTATCATTATGACGGCGATGATCGCGTGGTGCGCGTTGAAAGCGGCGTCGGCACCGCGGCGGTGTCCAACGAGTTCGCGGCAACTTTCACGAGCAATGGGCAGACCGAGACGCTGACCGACGGGGAGAGCAACCGCACCACCTATCAGTATGATGCCTTCGACCGCCTTTCGCGCACGCTCTTTCCGCATTCCAGCGTCAAGAACACGTCGAACGCTTCGGACTATGAACAGCTGGCCTATGACGCCGCAGGCAACGTTACCAGTCGGCGTCTGCGCGACGGCCAGACGATCGGCTATGGTTATGACGATCTTGGCCGTCTCGTTTCGAAAAACCTTCCCGGCTCCGAACCGGACGCCAGCTATGCCTACGATCTGATGAGCCGAATGACCCAGGCGGTTCAGAATGGCCAGACGCTGACCTTCGATCACGATGCGCTGGGCCGGAACACCAGCCAGTCGGGCCCGCATGGCGCGCTATCTTACCTTTACGATGCTGCCGGGCGTCGCACACGCATGACCTATCCAGACGGATTGTATGTCACCTACGAATATCTGACAGACGGATCGCTTTTGCGGATGCGAGAAAATGGCGGCGCGACCGTTCTTGGAACATGGTCCTATAACAGCGCAGGCGAGCCGACCGGCGTCACTTTTGCGAATGGCACATCGCAATCGGTGGCTCTCAATGCGGTCGGGCGTCTCGATTCCCTCGCGACTGATCTCGCCGGTAGCTCGGCGGACAATACGCGTGGGTTCACCTACAACCCGGCAGGACAGATCGCGCAGACCACGCAGTCTAACGACAGCTACGCCTTTAACGCGTCCACAAATGCCGACCGGCCCTATATGGTGAACGGGTTGAACCAGTACACCCATGTCGGATCGACCGCCCTCGCTTACGATGGGCGCGGCAATCTGACCGGTTCGGGCGGGGATATATTCGGTTATTCGAGTGAGAACTTCCTCACCAGCTACAACCATGCGCAGGGAGCGGGAACGCTTGCCTACGATCCGTTGGGTCGGCTCTATCGTTACACCGGGCCGCAAGTGGACACCCGCTTCGGCTACGACGGCCTCGATATGATCGGGGAATACGATGCCTCCGGCACGTTGTTGCGGCGCTATGTGCATGCCCCCGGGCTCGACAATCCGCTGGTGTGGTACGAAGGCTCCGGGACCGGCGACCGCCGCTATCTCCATACAGACGAGCGCGGCTCGGTCACGGCGATTTCCAATGGAACGGGCGCGATGGTGGGCATCAACAGCTACGATGAATACGGCATTCCCGGCACGGGCGGGCTGGGTCGGTTCCGCTACACCGGCCAGACCTGGTTGCCCGAACTGGGGCTCTAATATTATAAGGCCCGCATGTATTCGCCCACCCTCGGACGATTTATGCAAACCGATCCCATCGGCTATGGCGACGGCATGAACATGTACGCCTATGTCGGCGGGGATCCGGTGAACGGCGTCGATCCGCTTGGTCTCTCTAGTTGTAATCCAGGCGAGTATCCTGTGGCCGTGAACACCTCACCTTATGGCGAAGGCGGTATGATAATCGTCGCCAGAACAATTATTTGCTTTGATGGCGGCGGAGCACCTGGAGGAGGTGGGGGCGGACAACCCTCTCCTGGAGGAGGGGGCGGAGGCCCGCCGCCGCCGCCGCCGCCACCGCCGAATGATGACAGCGGCGAAGAAAAGGCTTGCCGGATTCTGCAGAACGATTCCCAATCTACTCAAGGGGTGCTGCCTGGATACGTGACAGGCAACAAAAACTGGCATAACCCCTCAATTTTGCAGGGTTACAGAAACTATTATCAGAGCAACGTAAACCAATGGCAGGCGATGAATAGTCGCTGGGTTGGATACGGTATAGCCGCCGCTAGCGCTTTCCCGCTTGTAAGAGCTGGAAAATACGGGACTTGGGCTGCAGGGTTCGTTGCGGGTGCTGGAGGGTGGGAGATTGGAAACTTCATTCAGAACCAACTGCGGATCAACGAAGCAAAAGTTTCTGCCCTTGATGAGCGTTTGAAGGTTTTGAAGGCGGGATGCTGATTTTCGACAAACCCAAAGTGGTATCTTTTGCCAAGCGATACCTGATAATTTTCGCGCTTGCGGTTGGTGGCTGGGAGTTAGCTCAATTTGCCAATGGCGGGAGCGAATTTGGAGTTTACGATTTAATCGAGGCAATCGCACTTTTTATCGGCCTCTTTGTATGCGCAGTTTTGTTGGCTTCCTTTGTCCAAGGTTGGATCGACTTTAGGCCTGATCACAAGTGAGCCTTGGAACAGGCGTGATGGTGGGCATCAACAGCTACGATGAATACGGCATTTCCGGAACGGGCGGGCTGGGCCGGTTCCGCTACACCGGCCAGACCTGGTTGCCCGAACTGGGGCTCTACTATTACAAGGCCCGCATGTACTCGCCCACCCTCGGACGATTTATGCAAACCGATCCCATCGGCTATGGCGATGGCATGAACATGTACGCCTATGTCGGCGGCGATCCGGTGAACGGCGTCGATCCGCTGGGAACGCACAGATGCTATCTCAATGGAAAAATCTATGTCGCCAAAGAAGGGGTAAGCTACAATGCTGCTGTGAGCGCTTGCACAGGCGCTGGAGGCACATGGGATACCACAATTGTCGTGAGCGGCCGACGTGGCAGCGGAGGCAATGGCGCGGCGGCTTTAGGGGGACGAGGTGGCGAGAATGGACCTTCCAGAGATGGGGGCGTTGGTGGCGGAGGGACGCCGCAAAGTGATGAGCCGCCCTGCATATCTCTCTCCGATGGTCCGGTGTTATTGCAAGGCGGCGGAGGGGACATAACCCTCGCTACTGGGGGCGGAGTTTCTTTCTACAAGTTCAAAATACCGTCCACTGGTGCAGAGGGGACCGTTGCTAGTGGAAGTTGGCTATTCGGCTTGGGGGGAAGCTTATCTGGCGATGCTCTATCCGTAGACACATTCGGCCAACTTCTTGGCGATGGTTATCGTGCAGAAGCTTCACTGGGCATTATCAGCGGCCACGTAACCTTCGATGCACAGGGAAATTGGAGCGGCGGCGGGCTTTCCTTAGGAGCGGGTGGCGGTATCGTTGGTGGCCTAACCAAAACCACTCTCAAATCGTCAAATCGGCCTATCTGCGGGGCCAACTAGTGAAGAGAATTGCGATACTGCTCGTACTATGCACGGTGGCTTGTACAGGAGAAGCTCCGAGCGGCGGAGAAGTGCGCTTTCAGGGGGTGTCGAACTTTTCGCTGGACGATGTTGCGACATGCGTATCGCAAGACATTAATTCCGTGTTTCCAAGGCTCTTCCCGACAGAAGAGAGTTCAAATCATAAAGCGTTTCATAGCTATAACGGGCTTGCCATCGATCTAAAGAAGTTGGACAAATCTGTGAGCCTAGAGCTGCGATGGGATCAGCCACTCGACTCTGGTCAAGAAGATTACCTCCAATTTTGCCTTAAGCGTGCATACGAAGCGCGGTGAAAAGATTTCTCATGACCGTTCAGGCTCATACACCGGATCGCGACCCGAAAATGGGTGACTTTCCGGCACACCGTACGCGAAGCTTCGCTGTTGCAAGGTGTTGAAGTTGTGAGGGAAAGTCGTGATTTTGGGGAGTGGCAGCATCTCAATCAGAAATGACTTGCGACCCGGAATTGACCCGGGTGGCAGTTAAGCCATTGTAATCGCTGGCAGCGTCGGGCCGGAATCCGCCAATCAAATCCGACCCGCTGCGACCCCGTCTGGCGTGGGGTTGCGGGGCGTTCCATGCGATCGAGGGGCTGGGAAGCGGCATGGCGCGGGCGGTCGCAATCACCGGTCGGGGCCGCTCAATATGGGATCGGTAACCCGGCACACCCTACCCCGCGACTTCGGGATGCATCCCGTTGAAGTATCGCAGCAAATCGTTTTGGGCGAAAGTGACCCGCCTGCGAGTGGAGAGCCTTGCGCTGATCCGTGGCCCACTCACCTGCGCGTAAAGTGCTGATCTGTCGCTGCAATCCTGCCGCTGGCCGCAGGTGGACACTCGCTTCGGCTATGACGGCCTCGACATGATCGGGGAATACGATGCTTCCGGCACGTTGTTGCGGCGTTATGTGCATGCGTCCGGGCTCGACAATCCGCTGGTGTGGTACGAAGGCTCCGGGACCAGCGACCGCCGCTATCTCCATACAGACGAGCGCGGCTCGGTCACGGCGGTTTCCAATGGAACAGGCGCGATGGTGGGCATCAACAGCTACGATGAATACGGCATTCCGGGCACGGGCGGGCTGGGCCGGTTCCGCTACACCGGCCAGACCTGGTTGCCCGAACTGGGCCTCTACTATTGCAACAGTCCCATGTGCCTGCTTGACCCAATCTGATAGTCCTACCCCTGTTGCTTCACTCCACAATCTGCGCGGCTATCCTAGCGCGATTGATACAAACTTTGGGGACATGAACGCGCGAAGACGCCGTGAGGCGGCGTGCGAATTGTATTCCAGAACTGGTGATAAAACACGAAGGTGACCGAAGCGTTGGTCACCAGCTGCGCTCTCGTTCCTCACATTGTTCCTGCCGGCAATTTGCCGGCGAGCTGGCATATCTCAGCCGGCGTGAGTCCGTGGGCCTCCCGGAATTGGGCGGTGAACGCTGCATCCTGAATGTCGGCCAGCGCGCACATGGATGGGCCGGTCGTGCGCATCCAGCTTTCCGCCGTGGCGCACTCCGAACGAGCAAAGCCGCGCTTCACCAGCCAGGCCTCGTCCGTCTCCGGGATCATGACATGGGTCACCAGTGGCTTGCCGGTCGGACCGATGCCGTTGCGGGCGAGACAGACATAGCCAGATGGCGGCTCGTCTGATTGCTGCGCACCCGGCCCGGACCCAGGCTGGGCCAGGACCGGCATTGCCAGCACAAGCGACGCCGCACACATCGTGGCAAAGGAAGCGCAATATTGTCTGGCGTTCATGGTTGGTCCTCTCGGGCAAGCATGGGGCGTGTCGGGAATAGCAGATCAGGGATCGGGATTGACGGTAACCAGCGAGTATCCAGGCGAGGCGATGACCGGGTTGCCGCCCTGCGGCGCAACTTCCCAATGTACCTTGAGCTGGAGCGGGTTGCCAGGAGCTACCAGGCTTTCGTCGAAATCGACCGCGACGACCTTGGCATGCTCGGTTGCTCCCAACGTACTGTCATTACCGGCGAACACAGCCGTGGTAGTACCGAGCGAACCGCCGCCGACACGCTCGAGCGTAAACGACAGCGTGATCGGCGCACCGCACCCCCGAGACGAAGGCGCATAGACCCGCGGCCAAGCATAACCCCCGCTCACAGTCGTGGTAAAATCAGCAGGCCCCAAGAGGCAGGGTGATCCGCCAGTGCCGTCGATGCGCACTCTCGACACCGCCTCGCTTCCCGCACCGGCATAGCCATCCGCTTTCCAGTGCACGTCCAGCACCAGTTGCTCGCCCGAAGGCACGGAGGCTGCGATTGGCGTGATATAAACAAGCTTCACGGTCTCGTCGGCCGGCAGGCTCGCTTCAAGCACCGGGTCGCTTTGCGAAAAGCCATCGTCGCTCAAGCTGCCCGTCCCCGAAACCTGCTGGATGGTGTAGGAGAGGGTCAAGTTCGTATCGCAGGTCTGCGCGACAAAGACCCGGGGCCAGGCGATGGTCGTATCGGGAGCCGAGGTCATCTCGCTGCCGATCAGCGCACAGTCTGCGGGCATCGGATCACTGCTGCCGCTGGCTGAGACCTGCGTCCTGTTGCCAGCCGCATCGTAAGCATAGTCGCGGGTTTCGCCGTCCTGCTCGCCGCCCGCTACCTGGACCTTTACCAGCCGTCCGAGCGCGTCGTAAGTGTAAGTGTGAGCGCTTTCTGAGCCTTGCGCAAGAGCCTCCCCTGCAAAGCCCCAGCCCAAAATCCCGGTCACTGCCAGCACCAAACACGCAGCCCAGCCACGTCCCTGCATGCCCGCACCGCGAACAGACGCTGCATCCATTGAAAACACCGCCTGCAATCCCTTTAAGCGCAAAGCCTATACTAAATGATCATCAGCGCAACCTTGCCGGGGCATCAGACATAAGAACACGTGACGCTCCAACGCTCGGACCATCACAGACCGCTAAATCATGGCCATGCCGTGCGCTGATACGCTCATGGAAAAGTCCATGGACTTTCGACACGGTGCGAAGGCCGGGTTCGCTCAGAGCACGTTCTCACCACTGAATAGAGGCGCATTAAAATACGCGGCGGTAAGAGGCGGATGGATGACAAGTAGCACCGCCATCGTCGGCGCGAAGAAAGGTTATTACGCGATTGGGAGCAAATGGGCCTGGTCTGTTGGTGAAGTCGCCTCCCGTGCGGACCGCCTTGCGGATTGGGGCAACCACCTCAAGCTTCATGTTCTAGGTCAGGGGTCATACGAGAAGCGTGGGCCGTTCGATCAAAGCGAATTGTTTCATCTGCTACGCATGCGCGTCTACTTCAAATTAGTAACTATCAATGATAATTTTCGAAAGGGCGAGATCTGAGGCTCTGCCTTGCTGCGTCCGAAGCGGCCAGCATCGCCACCAAATTTCCCGGTCAGCGAGATCATCCACACCGCAATTCGCCAACTGGTGCGGAACTCGCGGTTGACTTGCTTGAGCGGGCACAACTTCTGCAGATTGCTGACAACGGTGATCGTCGTACCTCCCTGCACCCGAGCCAGCGCCGGTGTCCCGATCGCGGTCACAGGCAGCCTACTGCTCTGACGCCGCGCGTCGGCCAGCCTGCTCACGGCATTGATGGCGCAGGGTTTCGGTCGCGCGGCCCCCCCCCTCCCAGTAATCGAGAACATCGCTGTCCATATGCAACTCGACCACCAGAGGTTTGATCGGATGCTTGCAGCGATCAACGCCAAGTCGGCCGAGATCGGATGGGCGAATGCGATGCGAGGCAAAGCCAAGGCACGCCGGACCGTGGCTTATCTCGTCCATGCCGGGATCAATCGGAAGAATGAACTGGGCGAGCTTGCTAGGCGCTTGCGGGAGCGGTTTCCCAAATCCTCATATCCGTCGCAGGATCTTAAAGAACCGCTCAAGTACGTTTCAGCTCCTCATGTGGGCCTGTAACGGAAGGTTTGTTCTTGGGGGCTGAACATTTTATAGCTGCCGTTAGTCTATGCGTTGCATGAGCGGTCGGGGCCAGCAGACTAGCAGCGAGGCGATTGACAGGCGAGACACCTGCTTGGTCGATATCGCCGATCATGGTGCGGATGGACTCCACATCGAGCAGAGCAGGATAGCCCTTCGCTGACGGCAGGGCGTTCAATGCATCGTCGATATCCGCCGCAAGGTTTTCGAGTTTAGCGCGCTCGGCATTTGCACAACGATAGATCGCGGCCACGCGTTGCTTAATGCGCCGAGCAATGCCTATCGCGCCGCGGCTCTCGATCTTCCGCAGTGCCGATAGCAAAACGGGCTTGTCGATCTCAGCCATTGGCATCGATCAGATATGCGGGAAGATGTCACGCTCGAGACGGGTGATGATATCTCGTGAGCATCGGCCAGCGAAACCTCGGGGTATGCGCCAATCGTTAGCAGGCGCTCTTTCCGTTCGAAGCGATATTTATAGCGCCAGCTCTCATGACCACTTGCGGCTACATGCAGGTGCAGCCCGCGGCTGTCGGTGAGCTTGTAGGCCTTATCTCTCGCACGCGCCGCGCGCACCGCCTTGTCCGTGAGCATCCGATACCCCAATCCGCTTCAGCCCCTACCCCCAGCATACCCCCAATTGCATTGAGCTAGAGGCGAGTAGGCTCGCGCCGCATAGGAGTCGCAAATGGCGAAATTGTAAAGCTTTCCGCGCGAATTTGGATGAGGTTGGATCGGCCTGAGAAGGCCGATGGCGGAGACGGAGGGATTCGAACCCTCGATACCCCGATAGAGGTATGGCTCCTTAGCAGGGAGCTGGTTTCAGCCACTCACCCACGTCTCCGCATCGCATGCCGTGGCTTGCGAAGGCGCGGCCTATAACGGGGGGGCGGGCGCGCTTCAAGGGGAGATGACGCTCAATCGCAAATTGCCTCGTGCTGCCGCATGGCGGACTCGGCTCGGCGCGTTTTCGATTCGGTTCATCGCGCACTCATTGCCTGCGCGCGAGGGAAGGATTCTTCTCGTCACACGCTGGTCTGCCCTAGGGAGGGGCGCATATGAATCTCGCCGCAACATCGCTCCGCCATTTCGCTCTTGCTGCCCTGGGGTGGGCGGGGCTGGCCGCTGCCCCCCTGTCCGCGCAGGTCGAGCGCGTCGATCCCGACGCCGCCTATTCGGCCCCGATCGATGGCGATATCGAGGAAAATCCCGGAGATCGTCCGGTTTATGCCGATCCCCAGCCGGCCGAGCCGAGCATCGGCTCGCCGCAATCCGATCCGGTGACGACAAGCAACGGATACACGCCCGTGTGGCAGGAGCAGGAGGCCGAGCAGGCCGCCGAAGCCGCCCCGGCAACGACAGCCGAGGGCGCCGCGAACACCGCCGCCGGTGCGGCGCATGAAGGCACATACCGCGAAGACGATCTGATTGGCGCTGCGGAAGGTGTTTTCGGCAAGGGCGCGCGCGGCGTGGCCAAGCTGATCCAGAACATCCTGTCCGAACAGGGCGAGCCCAACGCCTATATCGTCGGGCGCGAGGCGGGCGGTGCGTTCATCGTCGGCGCGCGGTACGGTTCGGGTACGCTTTACCACAAGGTGGAGGGCGAGCGTCCGGTCTACTGGACCGGCCCATCCATCGGCTTCGATGCGGGCGCGAATGCGGGCAGCACCTTTGTGCTGGTCTACAACCTCTATGACAGCGAAGAGCTGTATGAACGCTATCCCGCGGGCGAAGGGCAGGTCTATGTCGTCGGCGGCCTTCATGCGAGCTATATGCGCAAGGGCGATGTCGTGCTGATCCCGATCCGCATGGGCGCAGGTCTGCGGCTGGGCATCAATGCCGGCTACATGAAGTTTTCCAAGAAGCAGCGCTGGCTGCCTTTCTGAGGCGCAAACGCGCCTTGCGCGCAAGGACCGACTGCGCCCCCAGCTTTATAGCTGGCAAGTGTATTTCCTGTTGCGGCATCCATGGTGTGCCGCCATTACGCGCGCATGCTTGAAAAGCTCGAAGCCCAGCCCGCCGATGCGCTCCTCGCGCTCATCAAAATGCACGCCGAGGACGACCGTCCCGACACCATCGATCTGGGTGTCGGCGTCTATCGTACGAATGACGGCGCAACACCGGTGTTCCGTTGCATCAAGCGGGCCGAACAGAAGCTGATCGATACGCAGGACAGCAAGTCCTATCTCGGCCCGGAAGGCGACACCGGCTTCGTCGATGCGCTCAAGCCGTATATTTTCGGCAAGAACCCGACCATGGGTGGCCGGGTCGGCGGCATGCAGACGCCCGGCGGCACGGGCGCGGTGCGCCTTGCAGTGGCGCTGGCGCGCAAGGCCGGGGTCGCACGGATCCACCTCGGCATACCGAGCTGGCCGAACCATGTGCAGATCCTCGAAGATGTCGGGGTGGAGGTCGCGACCTTTGCGCATGCCACGGATGAAGGCACGGCCGATCTCGAAGCGGTGCTGAGCGCGATCCGCAATGCAGGGCCGGGCGAGGCGATCCTGCTGCATGGCTGCTGCCACAATCCCACCGGCGTCGATTACACGCAGGACGAATGGGAAGCGATTGCCGCTGCATTGGTCGACAACGATGTGCTGCCGATCCTCGACATTGCCTATCACGGGCTTGGCCGCGGGCTGGACGAAGATGTCGCGGGTGCGCGTGCCGTGCTTGCCAAGGTTCCCGAAGCGCTGGTGGCCTATAGCTGCGACAAGAATTTCGGTCTCTATCGCGATCGGGTGGGCGCGTTCTACATGGTGGCCGGTTCGTCCGACCAGCTCGCCACGATCACCTCCAACGCCAACGCTTTGGCCCGTGCGGCATGGTCGATGCCGCCCGATCACGGCGGCGCGGCGGTACGGGTGGTGCTGCGTGACGATGAAATGACCAAGCTGTGGCTGGACGAGGTCGCCGAAATGCGCACGCGCATGCGCCGCGTTCGCGAGCGGCTGGCGGCGGCCGACAACGAGGTTCCTGGCCTTAATCTGGCGGCGCTGGCAGACCAGAACGGGCTGTTCGCCACCCTGCCGCTGACCAAGGACCAGATCGTCCGGCTGCGCGAGGATCATGGGATTTACATGGCGGGATCGGGCCGGATCAACATTGCCGGGCTGCATGCCGGCAATACCGAGAAGTTCATCGCCGCGCTCAAAGACGTCGTGGCGGGCTGAATGGGCGGGCGGCCCGACTGGCAGCCGACCCTTGAGACAGAGCGGCTGACGCTGCGCCCGCTCGAACCTGGCGACCGTGAGGCGCTGTATGGTATTGCGAGCGATCCGGCGGTTTGGGAACAGCACCCCATCCATGATCGCTGGCGCCGCGACGTGTTCGATGCGTTTTTCGACGAGGGGCTGGCGAGCGCAGGGGCGCTGGCTGTGATCCGCACCGATACGGGCGAAATCCTCGGCAGTTCGCGCTTCGACCGATACGATGCGCAGGAAGGCGGACTGGTCGAGATCGGCTGGACCTATCTCGCGCCCAAATGCTGGGGCCGGGGCATCAATCACGAGATGAAGCGCGCCATGCTCGCCCATGCTTTCGCGCATGTTGCGCTGGTCGCCTTTCGGGTAGGTGACACCAATTACCGTTCACGCAAGGCGCTGGAGAATATCGGCGCGGTGCGCGGCCCCCATTACGAGCTGGAAAAATACCAGGGGAGGCGCGTGGTGCACCTGGTTTACGAACTGACCCGCGAAGGGTTTGATACCGGCCCGCTCAGTCTGACAGGCTCTGCATCCGCTTGAGATAGCGGGCCAGCACATCGATCTCGAGATTGACGGGATCGCCTTCCTTCAGCGTGCCCAGCGTCGTCACCTCGGCGGTGTGCGGGATGATGTTGAGCGCGAAATCGCAGCTGCCATTGGGGTGATCGCGAATATCGTTCACGGTCAGGGAAACGCCGTCCACCGTGATCGACCCCTTGGGCGCGATAAAGGGCGCGAACTCCTGCCTGGCGCGGATGGCGAGATGGATCGAACCGCCGCGTTCCTGTGCCTTGCGCACTTCGCCCACCGTGTCGACATGGCCCGTGACCAGGTGACCGCCCAGCTCGTCGCCCAGCTTCAGCGCAGGTTCGAGGTTGAGCCTGCGGCCTGCGGCCCACATGTCGCCGGCGGTGCGGCTGACGGTTTCATCCGACACGTCGACTGCAAACCAGCTATCGCCGGTTTGCCCGCCCTTTTCGACCACGGTCAGGCAGACACCCGAACAGGCGATGGATGCGCCGATGGCGATCCCGTCGGGGTTCCACGGGCAGGCAATGCGCACATGCAAGTCGCCGCGCCTCTCGACACTTTCGATCGTGCCCAGTGCAGTGACGATACCTGTGAACATATACGATCTCCCGTTTAACGGATGCGCGTGTAGGCTTCGAACGTGTCGCTGCCAAGCTGGCGGCGTTCTGCCAGCACCCAGCGGCCATGCGCATCCGACAGTTTTTCGAGCCCGATATCGGTGACCGACGCCATGCCGCCGCCCACCACGATGGGCGCACGGTATATCTCCAGCCGGTCCACGAGATCGGCGGCAAGGAAAGCGGCGGAGGAATTGGGGCCGCCTTCGATATAGAGATATTGCGCATTCTCGATCCGGGCGATCTGATCGGGCGCGTTGATGACCTTCACCCCGTCGGGTGCGACACCGCGTGTCAGCACGGCGCGCAGCGGGCTGCGATCTTCAAGGCCAGGCAGGCGCACATCGAGCCGGGGCTTGTCGGCGCGCCATGTTCCGCCGCCGACCAGGATCGCATCCGCCATCGCGCGGCGTGAATGGACATGGGCGCGGGCCTGTTCGCCCGTGATCCAGCGGCTTTCGCCATCGGCCATCGCAACGCACCCGTCGAGCGACATGGCGATCTTCAGCGTGACGTGCGGACGGCACAGTGCGGTGCGGGTAAGATAACCCGCCAGGCTCGCGCGCGATGCGGCGTGATCGACCAGTTCGGCGGCGATCCCAGCTGCGCGCAGGCGCTCCACGCCCTTGCCTGCGGTGCGAGGATCGGGGTCATGTGCGCCGATAACCACCCGTGCCACGCCAGCGGTCGCCAGCAGGTCGGCACAGGCCGGGCCGCGCGTCGAACGGTGCGCGCACGGTTCGAGCGTGACATAGGCAACAGCGCCGCGTGCGGCCTCGCCCGCCTCGCCCAGCGCCATCGCCTCGGCATGGGGGCGGCCGCCCGGCTGGGTCCAGCCGCGGCCGACGACAACGCCGTCCCTGACGATTAGCGCGCCGACCGCTGGGTTAGGGTTGCTGACGGGCCGGCCACGCAGGGCCAGCCGCGCAGCAGCGTCCAGCCACTCGGCATCACTGTGCAGGATTGTTCTCCAGCCCCTTGCGCACACGTTCGGCCATCGCCGCTTCGGCCGCTTCCTTGGCGGCGCGTTCGCGTTCGATTTCCGCTTCCATCGCCTCCACATCGAGGCCGGTGGCACGGCCGAGATCGCGGTACATCTCGCGAACCAGCTCGTCGCGCTTGGCCTGTTCGGCGCGCACGTAATCCTGGTATTCCTGATTGGCGATATTGGTTGCGCGGATTTCTTCATCCGTGCGCCCTTCGGCGAATGTGCTGATATAGGTCACTTCGGGTGCGGGCGGCAGGCCGATGACGCGTTCCTGCGTGATCCAGTAGATCAGCGTGAAAGTGCAGGCCGCGGAAAGGCCAAGGATCGGCCAGCGATAGGGCGTGGGCTGGCGGAACGCCTGGATGAAGTCGGCAACGCCGTCCGCAGGGTTCAATCGTGATGGTAGGCGAAGCCGCATGCGGGCAAGATAGGCGGCTTTGGCGCGCGATGCCAGTGCAGGACTGCGCCCTTAGCCAAAATCGGCGTAAAGGCCGCGCCCGTGTTCGCGCAGCCAGGCATCGGCGCGGGCGGGCGAACCGCCATAGATGTCTGCGAGCAATGCGTGGAATGCGGGGCTGTGGTCGAAATGGACCAAATGCGCGGTTTCATGCGCGACGACCGACTGGCGCACGAAATCGGGCGCCTGGACCAGCCGCCAGTTGATCCGCACCACGCCCTTGGACGAACAACTGCCCCAGCGCCGCTTCGCCCGCGTCAGCTTGAGCGCCGGGACGGGAACACCGGCCATGTCGCAAGCGACGGCAAGGTCGCGCGCGATCAGGCGCAGCGATTCGTCTTCGAGCCAGCGTTGAAGGCGCTTGCCCAGCGTATCCGAAGGGCCGCCCGCGCGGATCGTGCCGCCCTCAAGAGCGGGTTTGCGCGGACGCGTCTCGTCCCATGCGATGGAAATGTCCTGGCCGCGATACCGCACCGTGCCGCGCGCCGCCGGATCCACGGTCTGAGGGATTTTTGCCAGCTGCGTTTCGAGCCAGTCCTGGCGCGCGCGCGCGAATTCGATGGCATCGGCCGACGGACACCATTGCGGCAGGGTGATCCGAACGCTCCCGCCATCGGGGGCGAGGCGCAAGGTGAGGCGTTTCGCGCGCGGGTGGCGCTTCAATTCGATCGGGACCGCACGCCCCGCAAGCTCGATCGTGGGATCGATGGATGCACGTTCGAGCCAAGCGATCATGCGCTGTGCCTCATGCGCCGTGCCTCATGCGGCATCGTCCCATTCGACGATGTGATGCTCCAGCGGCCCGGCTTCGGTTTCGCTCACTACGCGGCCAGCGACCGAAACGCCCGCTTCCACCACCGTTTGTCTGCTGCCACTGACGAGATAGTGCCAGTCGCGCAGCGGTTCGCCCGCGGCGCGCAGGCGATAGGCGCAGGTCCTCGGCAGCCAGGGCACATTGCCCGCCAGTTTCCTGGTCAGTGTCAGGCAGTCGGGGACAAACGCCTTGCGGTTCGCGTAATCGCTGCAGCGCGCGGTCGAACAATCGAGCAGGCGGCAGGCGACATTGGTGTCTTCGATTTCGCCGCTGTCTTCATATTCCAGCTTGTGCAGGCAGCAGCGCCCGCATCCGTCGCACAGCGCCTCCCACTCGGCATGGGAGAGGTCGCCCAGCGGCAGTTCCCAGAAGCGGTCCCTCAGCGCACCCATTTGGCCAGCTCTGCTGCGACGGCTTCTGCCCCCTGATCGGTCGGCAGTGTTGCCAGCGGTTTGCCATCGGGACCGAACAGATAGGTGATGGTGGAATGCTCCACATCGTAGCCGCCGCCTTCCCGAACTTCGCCAAGCGAATAGAACGCGGCGAAATCCTTCGTCACCTTGGCGATCTGTTCGTCTGTGCCGGTCATGCCGATAAGGCGCGGATGAAACGCATCGGTGAATTCGGTCAGCACCTGCGGCGTGTCGCGCTTCGGATCGACGCTGATGAAAAGCGGCTGCACCTTCGCGGCGCGTTCAGGGTCGGTCTTCTCGAACAGCTTGAGGCCGGCCATCGCGCGCTGGTTGTCGGTCGGGCAGACATCGGGGCAGAAGGCAAATCCGAAATAGACAGTGCGATACCGGCCTTCGAAATCGCTCCACCTGACCGGTTTCCCATCTTCGCCGTCGAGGGTGAAATCGCCGCCGATGGATGCGCCTTCTAGCGGCGGGGTGGCGGATGGTGAGGCATCGCAGGCGACAAGCGTCGCCGCGGCGAGCAAGGGGAGTGTCATTCGAACCATGGCAAGCTGGTTCATGGTCTGCTAACCGGCCATATTCAAGGGCGAGTCACCTCCCAATCCGCACAAACCAAGGGGTTTCTACAGTGTCAGGTCGAATGGTCGCAAAAGCAGTTCTGGCTTGCTTGCTGATGGGCATGGCCTGGCCTGCCCCGGCAACCGCGCAAGGTTCGGAGGGGTATCAATTCCTCAAGGCGGTGAAGGAACGCGATGGCGATGCCGTCAACGCGGCGCTCAACAAGCCGGGTACGGTCATCGTCAACACGCGCGACATCACGACCGGAGAGACGAGCCTGCATATCGTCACGCAGCGCCGCGACCTTACCTGGCTGCGCTTCCTGCTTGCCAAGGGCGCAAACCCCAATCTCGAGGACAAGAACGGCACGACCGCGCTTCAGCTGGCGGCGAATCTCGGCTTTGTCGAAGGGGTGGAAGCGCTGGTCGGCCGCGGGGCGCATATCGATCACGCCAATTCCTCGGGCGAAACGCCGCTGATTTCCGCAGTGCACCGTCGCGATATCGGGATGGTCCGCATGCTGCTGGAAAACGGGGCAAACCCCGACCGTAACGACAATTCGGGCCGCTCGGCCCGTGACTATGCCGAACTGATGAGCTCCAACAGCCAGATGCTCGATGAAATGGAAAAGGCCGACGAAAAGCGCCGCGCTGCAAGCCAGAACCGCAGCTACGGACCGAACTGATCATGAGTGCGGCAGTGGACATTCAGGACCTGACCCTGGACGAATTGCGGCTGCATCTTGCGCCGTTCATCGCCGACGCCGCGATCTTCGACGGTTGGAGCGACGCCGCGCTAGACATGGCGGTGGATCAGGCCGGGGCCGATCGCGATGTCGCGCGGCTCGCGTTCAAGGGCGGCGCGATGGAGATGATCGCGGCGTGGATCGAAACCATCGACCACGCCATGGCGCGTGACCTTCCGCCTGAAAAACTGGCGACGATGAAAATCCGCGAACGCATCCGTGCGCTTGTCCAGTATCGGCTCGATGCCGTCACGGGGCAGGAAGAGGCGCTGCGGCGCGCGTTGGCGATCATGGCGATGCCGCGCAATGCGGCCACATCGCTCAAGACCGGATGGCACAGCGCAGACGTCATGTGGCGGCTCGCGGGCGACACCGCGACCGATTACAACCATTACACCAAGCGCACGATCCTCGCCTCGATCTATGGCGCGACACTGGCCGTGTTCGTCGACGATGACAGTGAGGACAAGGCCGACACCCGCGCTTTCCTCGAACGCCGGATCGATGGTGTGATGCGATTTGAGAAAGCCAAGGCGAAGTGGCTCAACCCGGATCGCGAGCACTTCAGCATGGCGCGGTTTTTGGGACGACTTCGTTACCCCGCGCGCTGAGCGGCATTCGCATCGAGTGTTATTGATAATCGGTTGCAATAAGCCTGCGTCTCTGGCAGCGGGGCTGGCATGACCTTGGATGGACTCGACAGCGGTGTTCCGGCCTCGATTGTGGCCGTGGATTGGGACGGGCTGGCCCCCGACGAAGCGAAGCGCCTGCGCGCGCTGGGCGTGGATGAAGGGGCCGAGCTCGAAGTGACGCATCGCGGCGTGTTCGGCACGCGCGATCCGCTGGCGCTGCGGATCGGCGGGATGACCATTGCCCTGCGCCGCGCCCATGCCCTCGCGATCGAGGTGCAGCCCGCATGAGCCGCGATGAACCCGTGCGCGCCCGTTCGGTTGCGCTTGTCGGCAATCCCAATTCCGGCAAGTCCGCCCTGTTCAACGCGCTCACCGGCGCGCGTCAGAAAATCGCCAACTATCCCGGCGTCACGGTGGAACGTAAGGCGGGCCGGCTCGATCTGAGCGGGGCCGGCTCTGCCGACCTGATCGATCTGCCGGGCGCCTATTCCTTCGATGCTGCCAGCCCCGATGAAGAGGTGACGCGCAAGGTCGTCCATGGCGAATTCACGGGCGAAGCGCGACCCGACGTGCTGGTTCTGGTGCTCGACGCATCGAATCTGGAACACCATCTCGTCTTTGCGCAGGAAGTGCTCGAACTCGGTCTGCCGACCGTGGTGGCGCTCAACATGATCGACCTTGCCGAACGCGACGGGCTGACCCTCGATCCGCAGGCACTTTCCGAGGCGCTTGGCGTGCCCGTCGTCCCTACCGTCGCCGTGAGGCGCAAGGGGCTGGATGAGCTGCTGTCAGCGATTTCCGCTGAGCTCTCCGCCAAAGTGGCCGACACCCCGCCGCGCGCGCATGTTACGCTGCCGGAACGCCGGCTCGCAGCCAAGCACATGGCCCGCGCCGCGATCCTTTCGCGCAGCGCCCGCCACACGATCGAGAACGGCGTGGACCGCGTATTGCTCAATCCGTGGATCGGCCCGGTGATCCTGTTCGGACTGCTGTTCGTGATCTTTCAGGCGGTGTTCGCATGGGCCACGCCCTTTGCCGATGCATTGGAGGGCGGGGTCGGCGTGATGACGCAAGCGGTGACGGACATCGTGCCTGCCGGTTTCCTGCGCGACGTGCTGACCGAAGGTGTGCTGGCAGGTGTCGGCGCGGTGGTCGTCTTCCTGCCGCAGATTGTCATCCTGTTCGCCTTCATCCTGGTCATGGAAGCAAGCGGATATATGGCGCGCGCGGCCTTCCTGATGGACCGTCTGATGGCAGGCGTGGGCCTGTCGGGGAAGAGCTTCATTCCGCTGCTGTCCAGCTTCGCCTGCGCCATTCCCGGCATCATGGCGACGCGCAGCATCCCCGACCCCAAGGATCGCCTGACCACTATACTGGTCGCGCCTCTGATGACCTGTTCGGCGCGGCTCCCAGTCTATGCGGTCATCATTGCGGCGGTCATCCCGAAGACATCCGTGGGGCCGGGAATCGGTTTGCAAGGCCTTGTGCTTTTCGCTCTCTATGTCGCGGGCATTGTGGGGGCGATGGTGGTGGCCCTGGTGCTGCGCGGAACCGTGACCAAGGGTACGGCGAGCGGCTTCATCATGGAGTTGCCGCGTTACCAGCTGCCGCGCCTGCGCGACCTCGCCATTGGCCTTTGGCAGCGCGCATGGGTGTTCCTGCGGCGCGCAGGCACGATCATCTTCGCGGCCACCATTGCCCTATGGCTGTTGCTGAGCTTTCCGCAGGCCGAGCCCGGCGAAAGCCAGCTCGATGCGAGTTTCGCCGGGACGATTGCCGATGGCTTGCATCCGGTGCTGGAGCCGATCGGCTTCAATCGCGAGATTAGCCTGGCGCTGATCCCGGCAATGGCTGCGCGCGAAGTCGCGGTGTCGGCGCTCGCCACGACCTATGCCGTCGATGCCGAGGATGAGGATCTGGCCGCCCAAGGTGTGACCGAACGAATCGCCGCGCTGTGGAGCCTGCCGACCGCGCTGGCATTCCTCGCCTGGTTCGTGTTCGCCCCGCAATGCCTTTCCACCATCGCGGTGGCCCGGCGCGAGACGAACGGGTGGAAATGGCCTGCCTTCATGGTCGGCTATCTGTTTGCCCTCGCTTATGTGTTTGCCGGCCTGACTTTCTGGATTGCCACGGCGGCGGGGCTTTAACGCGGCGCACCTGTCGCTGCCGGGCAAAATTCCAATTTGCCGGTTGTGGGGCGGGCGGGCTGGGGCCTACATCCTTGGCGAGAATCACCAAGCCGGGGCATCACCATGCTCCGTGCGATAGCGAAGGACAGGACAAATGGCGGGCTCGCTCAACAAGGTCATGCTGATCGGCAATCTCGGGGCGGACCCGGAGGTGCGCAGCTTCCAAAACGGCGGCAAGGTCTGCAACCTGCGCATCGCCACCAGCGAAACCTGGAAGGACCGCAATAGCGGCGAGCGCCAGGAACGCACCGAATGGCATCAGGTCGCGATCTTTTCCGAAGGCCTGATCAATGTCTGCGAAAATTACCTCAAGAAGGGCAGCAAGGTCTTCATCGAAGGCAAGCTGCAGACCCGCAAATGGCAGGACCAGCAGGGTAACGATCGGTATTCCACCGAAGTCGTGCTGCGCGGTTTTGACGGTACACTGACCATGCTCGATGGCCGCACCGGTGGTGGTGGAAACGGCGGCAGCGGCGGCGGCGGCGGCTGGAACCAGGGTGGCGGGGGGCAGTCTGGCGGCCAGTCTTCCGGTGGCTGGAACCAGGACGGCGGTGGCAATGACCGCGGCATGGGCGGATCGGGTGGCGGTTCGGGCGGTGGCTCGAACTATGATGACCTGGACGACGATATCCCGTTCTGATCGGATCGCGAACCGAACGCCAAGGGCGCGGCATCTTTGCGGCTGCGCTCTTCGGTTTTCGGGGCCTATTTCACCATCGGCTGGTAATCTTCGCGCCGCAGCGTGAGCATGTAGCTGACAAGATCGTCGACCTTCTCTTCCGGCAGGGCAAAGTACATTTCGCGCGGGAAGTCGTGCGAGTTGTTGAGCCACTGCGTTAGCGATGCGCGGGTCAGCCCCTGCGTGTTCGCCACAGCCTCGAATTCGGGGGCGGCGGGATTGGACGAGATCTGCCCCGGTGTCACCGCATGGCAATCCGCACAGCGGGCCTCGGCAAATGCCTGTCCGTTCATTGCGGCTGCTTCCGATGCGGTTGGCGCGGGTGTCGTGGCGCAGGCCGCGACGGCCAGAGCGATAGGGGCCAGGGCAATCGGAGCGAGCGCGGGGATGTTGTGCATCATATCGGCGATGCTAGTCCCGAAGCCTCTGCAAGTCATTGATGTAGATCAATTTTGATCGGTTACTCGCCGCTTTTCAGCTTCGCCAGCGCATCGGCGAGCGGGCCGTCGCGTGGTGCGTCGTCGCCGACGATCCCGGCCGCTTCGCGAGCGGCATCGGCGCCCGGCCCTTCGCGATAGGGATCGATGGCGAGGCCGAGCGTCTGGGCAATTGCCTCGCCAAGATCGAAGCTGTCGCCAGTGTAGGTGATTTCGTCCAGCTCGTCGCTTTCCAACTCGATTTCGTCGTCGGCAGTGAGGGGCAGGGCGGATGGCTGCGGCACGAAGCGCAGGGCAACGGGCTCGCTCACATCGTAGGTCAGATCCTCGCCGGTGATGGCGCAAGGCTGGACAATGGTGGCCTCCAGCTGGCCGTGGGCCGTGGTCGCCTCTCCATCGCGGTCCAGCGCGATCGTGGCGGCTATCGCGCGGATTTCGGTCACGCCGAACCGTTCTGCCAGGGCAGCACGCTCGGCCTGCGAAGCGTCGATCCGCAGCGGCTCTTGCGCCAGCGCGGTCGGTTTGACGATCCGTGACAGTTCACTTTCGCCGGTCATCGCAGCTTCCCTTCGCGCAGCGTTTCGAGTGGCAGGGCATCGAGGCGGTCGTGCACCGCCATCATCCGCTCTGCGAGGGCCTCAGCGGCATCGTCCTGCGACATCGTGACGTTGCGGCGTAGCGCCGTACCCAGCGCAGCGCGATCGCCATCCTTGATGCAGCCGCGATAGGTGCTGAGGCGCCCGGCCAGGCTTTCGACGTAATTGCTGATCTTCTTGCCTACGGTGGGATCGCCGATCCCTGCTTCGCGCAGCTGACCTTCCATGTCCTCGACGAACAATTCCGTCATCCGCGCGGAAATCGGCGCAGCGTCCGCTTCGCGCTCCAGCCGCAGGAACACCAATGACAGCACCAGCGTGATCATATCGAAGCGCCCCTCCGGCGTGTCGGCCACGCCGCACATGCGATACCAGTCCGGATCGCGGGCCTCGCCAATGACGGCGTGCCACAGCGGGCGCCATTCCTCACGCGGGTCCGGTTCGGTTCCAAACAGACGGGACAGAAAAGACATGGGGTGTGGCAAAGCTCCGGTGTTCGATCTCGTTCAGCGGCAATTCAAGCCGCACTGCCCACCGCTTGCACGGCCATGCACATTGCAAGGTGCAGCGCGTAGCGTTAGGGCGTGGCAACATATAGGGCGGAAGGCACTTGTCGCCAAGCGACCCGCACGGACTTACGGAGTATTGCTGTTCCCATGAACAGGTCGAAGATTTTGGGGTTCGCCGCTCTGGCGATGGCCTGCACCGCAGCCACGGGCTGCACGTCGATTCGCGAACAGCGCGGTTATATCGCCGAAGCGGTTCTGTACGACGCCGTCCAGCCGGGTATCGATAACCAGCGTTCGGTCGAAGCGACGCTGGGCCGCCCGACCTTTACCAGCCAGTATGGCGAACCGACTTGGTATTACGTGTCCAGCACGACCGGTCGCCGTCCGTTCGTGCGTCCCCGCATTCAGGACCATTCGGTGCTGGCGGTGAAGTTCGATCCGTCAGGCAATGTGGTGACTGCAAACCGCACCGGCATCGACCAGGTGGTTTATCTGCGCCCCGAAGGCGATGAAACGCCGACGCTAGGCCGCGAACGCGGTTTCCTGGAAGACCTGTTCGGAAATATCGGTGCGGTTGGCGCGCCGGGTGCAGGGCAGCCGGGTGGGCCGGGCGGCCGCTGATCGCCGCCATTGCTTGACCCTTTCGCCGCGCACCCCATATCGCGCGGCATGAGCGATAATGCAGCCAGCCACGGCCTTACAAAGTGGCATGGAACCACCATCATCGGGGTTCGCAGGAACGGCAAGACCGTCATCGCGGGTGACGGTCAGGTGTCGATGGGCAACACGGTGATGAAGCCCAATGCCACCAAGGTCCGGCGGATCGGGCAGGGCGGCAAGGTCGTCGCCGGGTTTGCCGGCGCGACCGCCGATGCCTTCACCCTGTTCGAGCGGCTCGAGAAGAAGCTGGAACAGTATAACGGGCAGTTGTTGCGCGCCGCGGTCGAGATGACCAAGGACTGGCGCACCGACAAATATCTGCGCAATCTGGAAGCCCTGATGATCGTGGCGGATAAGGAAAACCTTCTCGTCCTCACGGGCAATGGCGATGTGCTGGAACCCGAGGCGGGCATCACCGCCATCGGCAGTGGCGGCAATTACGCGCTCGCCGCGGGCCGAGCGCTGGCAGAATACGAAGACGACGCGGAAACGCTCGCGCGCAAGGCCATGCAGGTCGCCGCCGATATTTGCGTCTTCACCAATGGCAATGTGACGGTCGAGACCGTCTGACTTCACGGAAATTTATGACTGACAGCTTGACCCCCAAGGCGATCGTCGCCGCGCTCGACGAGCATATCATTGGCCAGAAAGATGCGAAACGCGCGGTTGCCGTGGCGTTGCGCAATCGGTGGCGTCGCCAACGCCTCTCCCCCGATTTGCGGGACGAGGTGACCCCGAAGAACATCCTGATGATCGGCCCCACCGGCTGCGGCAAGACCGAGATTAGCCGCCGCCTGGCAAAACTCGCCGATGCGCCTTTCGTGAAGGTGGAAGCGACCAAGTTTACAGAAGTCGGCTATGTCGGCCGCGATGTCGAACAGATTGCCCGCGATCTGGTGGAAGAGGCGATCCGCCTCGAAAAAGACCGCCGGCGCGAGGCGGTGCGCGAAGCCGCCAGCGAAGCCGCGATGGACCGGCTGCTGACTGCGCTGGTCGGCGACAATGCCAGCGAAGCCACGCGTGAGGCCTTTCGCGAACGGATCGTGCAGAACGCCATGAACGACACCGAGGTCGAAGTGGATGTGCGCGATGCGCCGACGCAGAATATGGACATCCCCGGCATGCCCGGCGGTGTCGGTATGATCGACCTGTCCGACATGCTCGGCAAGGCGATGGGCAAGCAGCCCACCAAGCGGCGCAAGCTCAAGGTTCCCGATGCGTGGGACAAGCTGGTCGAGGAGGAAGCCGAAAAGCGCATGGACCAGGACGATGTCGCCCGGGTCGCGCTGGAAAATGCTGAGACCAATGGCATCGTCTTCCTGGACGAAATCGACAAGATCGCCGTCAGCGATGTGCGTGGCGGATCGGTCAGCCGCGAAGGCGTGCAGCGCGATCTTCTGCCGCTGATCGAAGGCACGACGGTGGCGACGAAATACGGTCCGATGAAAACGGACCACGTGCTGTTCATCGGCTCTGGCGCCTTCCATGTCGCCAAACCTTCGGACATGCTGCCCGAATTGCAAGGCCGCCTGCCGATCCGGGTGGAGCTGCGCGCGCTGACAGAGGAAGACTTTGTGCGCATCCTCACCGAAACGCGGGCCAACCTGCCCCAGCAATACACCGCGCTGCTCGGCACGGAGAATGTTACGCTGGACATTGCCGACGAGGCTATCGCCGAAGTCGCGCGTATTGCGGCGCAGGTGAATGAGGGTGTCGAGAATATCGGGGCGCGTCGCTTGCAGACTGTGATGGAGCGTTTGCTGGAAGAAATTAGCTTCGATGCCGAAGATCGCACAGGCGAAACGGTGACCATCGATGCAGCCTATGTTCGTGAACGCCTGACCGAACTGGCCAGCGACACCGACCTCAGCAAATATATCCTGTAGAAGTTCCATAGGATCGCTTGGCCGCAGACAGGCCCGTTGTGGTCGCTGCTGGATATTGTGGTAAATCAAAATTAACCAATCATCAGCACATGCCATCCATATTAGGAGGCATGATGGACCGGATCGACAAGCGAGAGGCAGCGTGGACGGCTTTGAGCCGCACGAACCTCTGTGCCGAATTCGATCCGAGCGGTCATGTCCTTTGGGCGAATGCGCTGTTCCTGGATCGGATGGGCTACACACTTGAGGAAATGAGGGGCAAGCACCACCGCGTTTTCTGCGAGCCGGAATACGCGACCTCGAGCGAATACACCGATTTCTGGGACAGGCTTTCACTGGGTACAGCCGATGAAGGTACGTATCGCCGCCGCGACCGGAACGGCGAGATCGTGGTCTTGCACGCGAGCTACAATCCGATCCTCGACGCCGATGGCCGCACTGGCAGCGTGCTGAAAGTCGCCACCGACATCACCGAGGAACGGCTGCGTCAGGCCAATTTCGAGGCGCTGTCAAATGCCATGCGCCGTTCGCACGCCGTGATCGAATTCGGCATCGACGGTACGATCCTCGAAGCCAACGAAACTTTCCTGAGGCTGATGGGGTATCGCAGGGATCAGCTGATCGGGCGTCACCACAGAATCCTATGCGATCCCGTGCACGCAAATTCGGCTGAATACAGGCAGTTCTGGCATCGGCTGGCGCAGGGCGAATTTGATTCGGGTCGCTATCGGCGTGTCGATAGCCGGGGAGAGGATGTCTGGATTCAGGCAACCTACAACCCGATCCTCGACATATCGGGCAAACCTCAGCGGATCGTGAAATTTGCCAGCGACATCAGCCGGGAAATGAGGCTCGAAGGCGAGATTCAGACGCAGCTCCACGACAGCGAAGCGCTCCGAAATGAGCTGGCCCAACAGAAAGAGGCGCTCGAACGCTCGCTGGGCGAGATCGAACGGATCGTGTCGGTTATTGGCGGCATCGCTTCGCAAACGCAGATGCTGGCCCTGAACGCCACGATCGAGGCCGCCCGCGCAGGCAGCGATGGCCTGGGTTTTGCAGTCGTGGCCCGTGAGGTCAAAGAACTCGCCAACGCCACCCGCCGCGCGACGGATCAGGCCGCTTCCATGCTCAATTCGCGCGAACTGAAACGGGCGCGGGACGGGGGCAGCTCCGCCGTTCGGCAGGAAGCCGCCTGACCGCGCCGATTGCGTGTCTCAGGGGTGCGGGGCGAGGCCGATTTCCACCCCGGTCTTGTCAGTCAGGGCGTATTTGTCGACCAGGTCCGCGCTTGCTTCGTTGAGGCCGCGAACCTGCACACTGCGCCCGTTGGCACGCATGCGTTCCACCACCTTGTCCAGCGCACCGATGCCGGAAATGTCCCAGAAATGGGCCTTGGTAACGTCGATGATGACATGGTCGGCGGGGTCGGGCTGGGTGCTTTCCGGGCCAAGTGCAGCCTCGAAACCAGCAACGCTGGCAAAGAAGATCTGTCCTTCGGCGGTGTAGATCGCCTCATTGCCTTGCCGCGTGCGGGTGACGCTGAACAGCTTCGACACCATCCCGGCAAAGAAGAACGCGCTGAGCAGCACGCCCACCATCACGCCAAGCGCAAGATTGTGGGTCGCAACAACCACGCCAACCGTGCTCAGCATGACGACCGAACTTTGCCACGGGTGGACCCGCAGGTTGGGGATCGAGTTCCACGAGAATGTACCGATCGAAACCATGATCATGATTGCGACCAGTGCAGGCATCGGAACCTGCCCGACCAGCGAACCGAGCGCGGCGAGCAGGATCAGCAGCGTCGCGCCGGCCGTCAGGCTGGACAGGCGACCACGGCCACCGCTGGTTACGTTGATGACCGACTGGCCGATCATAGCGCAGCCGCCCATGCCGCCGAACAGTGCGGCGACCACATTGGCCACGCCTTGTCCGCCGCATTCGCGCTGCTTATTCGATCCGGTGTGCGTCATGTCGTCCACGATCTGCGCGGTCAGTAGGCTTTCGAGCAGGCCGACAGCCGCCATCGTCAGCGAATAGGGCAGGATGATCCGCAGCGTTTCCCAGGTCAGCGGGACATCGGGCAGGGCGAAGTAAGGCAGACCCTCGGGCAGTTCGCCCATATCGGCAACCGTATTGACCGGCGCGTCGAGCCAGATCGACAGCGCCGTCAGCAAGATGATCGCGACCAGCGGGCTGGGCACGGCCGTGGTCAGCCTGGGTAGGAGATAGATGATCGCCAGCGCGGCGGCGACCATCGCATAGGTTTCCCATGTCACGCCGGGATTGCCGGGCATGAGCTGAGGCAGCTGGGCCATGAAGATCAGGATGGCGAGCGCATTGACGAAGCCGGTGATGACCGAACGGCTGACGAACTGCATCAGGAGGTCGAGCCGCAGAACCGCGGCAATGCCTTGGAAAATGCCCATCAGGATCGTCGCCGCGAACAGATATTCCACCCCATGATCGCGCACCAGCGGCACGACCACCACGGCCACTGCGGCGGTTGCCGCGCTGATCATTCCGGGCCGTCCGCCGGTAAAGGCGATGACGATGGCAATTGCGACCGAGGCGTACAGCCCCACACGCGGATCGACGCCGGCGATGATGGAAAAACCGATCGCTTCGGGGATCAGCGCCAGCGCGACGACGATCCCGGCGAGGATGTCGGCACGGATATTGGAAAGCCAGTCGCGGCGAAACGCGCTCGCATCGAACATGTCATTGTCCCGGATCGAAATTGATTGTCAGGCCGCCCGACAGGGGCGGCGCTCGGTTGCAGTGGGTTCCATGAATGATGTTGCAGTGCAGCACAAGGGGGCGACCAGATGGCTTGCCGCTGGCCGATCCAAAAGCCGCCTCTGTCGAATGGCAGATGACGGTTGAAATGGGCGCGATAGGCTGGAACAAGTCTTGCGTTACTTCTTAGATCTGGGGGTCCATCATGTTCCGAACACTTCTCGCAGCCAGCGCTGCGACCATCGCGCTTTCCGTGGCAGCGCCAGCTTATGCCGACGATCACATGGCGGCAGCGTCCTCCGCGATCACCGCGCCGGAAATCGAATATGAGCGCTGGGTGCTCGATAACGGCCTGCAGGTCATCGCAATCCCCGACGAGACGACGGGAACGGTCACGACATCGCTGTGGTACGAAGTGGGCTCCAAGCTCGATCCCGAAGGGCGCAGCGGTTTCGCGCATCTGTTCGAGCACATCCTCAGCCGCAAGACGCTGAACATGCCGTATAACATGATTTACGGCCTCACCGCTGATGTCGGCGGTACGCGCAATGCCTCGAACAGCCCGGACCGCACGAATTATTTCGAGATCGTCCCGGCGGAATATCTCGAAGCCATGCTGTGGACCCACCGCGAACGGATGGCCTTTCCGGTGGTGGATGACGAGGTGTTCAACAAGGAACGCGACGTGGTGAAAGAGGAACTGCGCCAGCGCGTTCTTGCGCCGCCTTATGGCCGGTTTCAGCGCTTTGTTATCCCCGAAAACGCCTATGACGTGACGCCCTATCGCCGCCCCGGAATTGGCAGCATCGAGGATCTGGATGCCGCGACGCTCGACGATGCGCGGGCCTTCCATCAGGCCTACTACGGCCCCGACACCGCGACGCTGATCGTGGCGGGCAATTTCCAGATCGACCAGCTTCGCGGCCTGGTGGACCAGTATTTCGGCGATATTCCGCGCCGCGCGAACCCGGTCGATGTGACGGTGAATGTGCGCGAGCCCGAGCGCACTGCGCCGCGCGTGGTCAATGCCACCGCGCCCAATGTTCCGCTGCCGCTGGTGGGCACGATCTGGAAGCTGCCCGAAGCGACACATCCCGACATGGCGGCGGTAGAAGTGATGGACGCGATCATGTCGCGCGGTGACAACAGCCGCATGCATGACGCCCTGATCCGCAGTGGCAAGGCAGTGCAGGCGGTCCATTTCGCGCAGGACGGCGAAATCGGCGGCGTCCTGGCGCAGTTCGCGGTCATCAATCCGCAGGCCAATGTCGAGGAAGTCGCACAGCTGCTGGCCGATGTCCGCGAGAAGATGATGAACGAGCCGGTCACCGCTGCCGAGCTGACCGAAGCGAAGAACGAGCTGATTGCATCCTCGCTGCGCCAGCGCGAAACGGCGCAGGGCCGGGCCTTCGAACTGGGCGAAGCACTGGTGCGCACCGGCGACCCCAAATTCGCCGACAAGCGGCTGGCGGCCATAGCGGCGGTGACGGCGGCGGATGTCCAGCGTGTCGCGAAGAAGTATTACGACCCCAACAAGCGCACCGACATCACCTATACGGCGGGCGAGGACGATCCGTCGAAATACGCCAATCCCGCGCCTATGCCCACTTTCCGCACGCTGCCGCCCGCCGTTGGTGAGCCGCTGGCCGTATTGCCCGAGGGGGAGCGCGAAGCGCCCCCGGGGCCGGGCGCGCGCCCCGAGGTGGTCGCGCCGGAAATCGTCGAGACGACGCTCGGCAACGGCATCCGGCTGGTCGCGACGCAAACCGGCGACGTGCCGATTGCGACGATGACGGTGCTGGTTCCCGGCGGGGCCAAGACCGATTCGCGTGCCAAGGCGGGCCTTGCCGGCATGGCGGCCTATCTCGCCGAGAAAGGCACGACCAATATGAGCGCGCAGGAAATTGCCGCGCGGCTCGAAAGTCTTGGCGCAAGCATGGGCGCAACCGCCGGGCGCGATGGCAGCTTCTTCAGCCTGACAGCGCCGGTCGCCAATTTCGAGGCGGCAGGGGAAGTGCTGGCCGATGTGCTTCGCAATGCGACCTATCCGCAGGAAGAGCTGGATCGGGAGCGCAAACGCGCCATCGACAATCTCCAGGTGTCGCTGAAAGACCCCGGAAGCCTTGCCCAGATGGTCGCCGCACCCGTGATGTATGGCGATGCGCCCTATGGCAATCAGGATGACGGCACGGCGGATAGCCTTGCGGCCATCACGCGGGCAGATCTGATCGCGCACCGGGACAACTGGTGGAATCCTGCTGGCATGCAAGTGATCGTCAGCGGCGGCATCGCGCCGGACCGTGCTGAAGAACTGACGCGCAAGCTGCTTGGTGGTTGGACCACCGGCAGGCCAATGCCCGAAGCCATCGATGCGCCCGCAGGTACGGCGCGCCCGGTGCGCACGGTCGTGATCGACATGCCCGATGCCGGGCAGGCGGCGGTTCTTGCCCTCGTGCGCTCCATCCCGCGGGCGAGCGAGGATTACTATTCGCTGCTGCTCGCCAACAGCGTGCTGGGCGGCGGGTCGAGCGGGCGTCTGTTCGATGAGGTCCGCACCAAGCGGGGCCTCAGCTACGGCGCTTATTCGGGCTTTGCGAGCCGTGCCGACACGGCGGTGCTGTCGGCCAGCGCGCAGACGAAGAACGAAACCGCCGATGAGGTCGCCAAGCTGTTCCTCGACCAATTCGAGCGGCTGGGCGCCGAACCACTGGAGGAAGACCTTTTGGCCAAGCGGCGGCTTTATCTCGCCGGCAATTATGCGCGCTCGCTTGAATCGAGTTCGGGCTTCAACAGCATCGTCGCCAGCCTGCTGCAGCAGGGGATCGAGCCGGCCGAGGCTGCGCGTTATGCCCAGCAGCTGGCCGGCGTGTCGCCCGCTGCGGCCAATGCTGCGGCCAAGCGCTATGTCGATCCGAACAAGACCACCATCGTGATTGTCGGCGATGCCAAGCAGTTCATTGACGATCTGCGCGCCTTCCGGCCCGATGTGGAGGTGATCCCGGCGGATCAAATCGACCTTTCGAGCGAGGCGATCCGCAAGGCCACCGAAGGCTGACCAGCGCTGCCGCCCGTCCCGCCCGCATCTTGATGCAGGGCGGGGCGAGCGGGCTGCGCTCAATCCACGGGTTCACTTTCCGCCTGCTGGCGCGTCCACATCTCTGCATACAGCCCGCCGCGCTCCAGCAATTCGGCATGCCTGCCCTGTTCGGCAAGGCGGCCTGCTTCCAGCACCAGAATGCGGTCGGCATCGGCGATGGTCGACAGGCGGTGCGCGATGCTGATTGTGGTGCGCGCTTCGCCGACGCGGCGCAATGTCGCGAGGATATCCTGTTCGGTGCGCGAATCGAGCGCGCTCGTCGCTTCGTCGAACAGCAGGATCGGGGGGTCTTTCACCAGCGTGCGGGCGATGGCGACACGCTGTTTCTCGCCACCTGACAATTTCAGGCCGCGTTCGCCCACCTCGGTATCGAAGCCATCGGGCAGCTGTTCGATGAAGGGGAGGATGGCGGCATCGCGCGCGGCGCGGGCGACATCTGCTTCGCGCACCCCGTCGCGGCCATAGGCGATGTTGTAGCCGATCGTGTCGTTGAACAGCACGCTGTCCTGCGGGACGATGCCGATGGCGGCGCGCACACTGTCCTGTGTTGTGTGTGCAATGTCCTGTCCGTCGATCAGGATGCGCCCGGCCTGCGGATCGTAGAAGCGGAACAGCAGTCGGGCGATAGTGCTCTTGCCCGCGCCCGAAGGGCCGACGATGGCGTAATGCGCGCCCGCCGGAACTTCGAAGCTGAGGCCGTGCAGGATCGTGCGGTCGTCCTCATACCCGAAGCGGACATTGTCGAAGGCGAGCGACGGCTGCGAAATCCTGAGCGCGGGTGCACCCGGTTTGTCCTCAACCTCGACCGGAGTGTCGATCAGGGTGAACATCGCGCCCATGTCCACCAGGCCCTGCCGGACTGTACGATAAACGAAGCCGAGCATGTCGAGCGGGCGGAAGAGCTGGATGAGATAGGTGTTCACGAACACGAGGTCGCCCACGGTCAGCGTGCCCCGGCTCCATCCCCAAACGGTGTAAGCCATTGCCCCGCCGAGCAGGGCATTGGTGATGAGCGCCTGCGTGATGTTGAGCACGCCGAGCGAATTTTCGGATTTGACCGCCGCTTCGGACCACTGAGTAGCGGCGGCCGAATAGCGTGCCTCCTCGCGCCTTTCCGCGCCGAAATATTTCACCGTCTCGTAATTCAGCAGCGAATCGACTGCCCGGTCGAGCGCCTGCCCGTCGAGATCGTTCATCTCGCGGCGCAGCTTGGTGCGCCATTCGGTGATCTGGCGGGTCACAACGATATAGGTGACCACCGCCACCGCCGTTGCCGTGACAAGCCCGATCCCGAAATTGAGATAGAAGATCACCGCCACCGCCGTCAGCTCGATGATGGTCGGTGCGATGTTGAACAGCAGGAAATAGAGCATGGTGTCGATGCTCTTGGTTCCGCGCTCTATGGTCTTGGTCACCTCGCCCGTGCGGCGGGACAGGTGAAACCGCAGCGACAGGCGGTGGAGCCGCTGGAACACATCCTTCGCCAGGTTCAGTGTCGCTTCCTGGCCGACGCGTTCGAATATGATGTTGCGAATGTTGTCGAAGGCCGTGCCTGCAAACCGGCCAAGACCATAGGCCAGCACCAGTGCCATCGCCACCATCGCGGCTTCATTGGCCGGGGTGGCCATCGAATCGACGGCACGCTTATAGGCAAAAGGCAGGGCCAGCACTGTCGCCTTGGCCAGCAACACGAAAAAGATCGCGCCGACGATCCGCCGTTTCAGCGCGGGATTGCCGTGCGGCCACAGGTAAGGGAGAAACCGCCGCAGCGTGCTCCAGCTTTCATGGTTGCGGGGCTGGTCGGACTTGATCGTATCGGGCGGCATGCCCGGAACAGATGGGGTAGCAGCCGCGTCGGCACAAGCGCACCTGCGTCGCGGTCAGGTTGATCCGAGGCGCGTAGGGTTGAAAATCTGCCTGCCGATATCGTTGCTTTGCGCACCGCGCGGCAGATCGAACAGCACCCGTTGGCTGGAAAAATCTATCGCCACGCGGCGGAAGACCCTCATGTTGCGCATGCCCAGAATGATCGCAGGGGTATCGCCAAGGCCGAGCGAAGCGAACACCGGGCTTTCCGCATAGCCCAGCGGGACATTGTTCATTTCCATCCGCCCGATCGCCAGCCGTTTCGCGATAAACACATTCGCTGCCAGTTCGGCGCCGAGCACATCTGTGCTGTAGGACTGGTGGCCAGTATCACGCCCGCGAAGCCGCTTGCGAAGCGCAAGATTGGCAATGGTGTTCTGCGCCCCGGTGTCGATGATCACCGCAGTCCTGATCCCATCGATCTTGGCGTCGGTGATGATCATCTGGCCAAGTTGCCGCCGGGCGCGAACGACAATCTCGTATCCCGAATTACCGCCCAGCGTTTCGGCATCGGCCACGTCCATGCGACCTTCCTCGAAATCGATCAGCACGCGCAGATCCTGCAGGCTGTCGAGACCAAGGATCCCGTCAGCACCGATATCCTGCCGATGCAGCAGCGGCGCCATCAGGCCGCTGAAAACGCGATTGGCGAATTCAAGACCATCCAGATCGAAGGTATCGACACTGCGCTGGCTGCCCATAGCGACCAGCGTTGCGCGGCCCGTCGGCTCGATCTGCAGTTCCTCCACCACGCGGTGGCTGAGCACGGTAACCTGCGCGCCGGTGTCGACAAGGAAGCGATAAGGGCCCTGGCCCTGGATCGTAACCGGAATGGTAACGCGTTCGTAGCGATCCCGCTGGAGCGCAAGCTGCTCGGCGGTGATAGCGCTGGCCGCTTCGGTTGCCGCGACATCGGCGGGTATATCTCTTGGCCCAGCAGGCGGTGGCCCAGCCCCGGCGGGGAACGCCGATAGGGCAATCGCGCAAGCAATGGCATTCAGGCGCAGCATCGTCTCGTCTCCCGGTTCGAGCCGTGATCGCAGTCCTCAATCTTCAAGGTACACCGCGCAACGGCAATCGCCAAATCGTCCGAGCTGGTTTAGGGGGCGCCCGAAGTGAACGAAATCCACCCGACATGCGAAGCGTCCTCTTCCGCCAAGGCGTCACTCGACGTTTCGATCGTCGTCCTCGCGCATAATGAGGAACGGGATATCGCAGATTGCATCGCCAGCCTGCCGACGCCGCGTGGCGATCTGGCCGTGACCGTGGTGGTCAATGGATCGAGCGATGCAACCGCGCAGATCGTCGCAGACCACGCCGACCTGGGTGTGCGTCTGGTCGAATATAAGCAGGGCGGCAAATCGCGCAGCTGGAACCGCTTCATGCTGGACGAGGCGGAGCCTGCCGGAACCTACGTGCTGGTCGATGGCGATGCGCGGATCACGCCGGGCACGATCGATGGCCTGCTGCGCTGCCTCGCGGAAAATCCTCGGGCAAACGCGGCATCGGCGATGCCGTGCAACGGCAGGCGTGTGGCGGAATACCGGCGGGCGATGATGGAAGAACACGGCTTGTTCGGTGACTGTTATGCCCTGCGCGGCAGTTTCGTTGCGCGGATGCGGAGCGGCGGTATTCGGCTGCCGAGCGACCTCATCGGCGATGACAGTCTTGTCGGCGCGCTGGTCAAGACGGATCTCGGGACGGAGGCCGATTGGGATGACGAACGCGTGGTGGTCTGCCCCGATGCGGGGTTCCTGTGCCGCCCCAACTCGTTCGGGCGCGAAGGGATGCGGATGCAGGCGGGCCGGATGGTCAACTATTCCGTCCGCCATTTCCAGAATCGGATGGTCAGCGCGATCATGCAGCGGGACGGGCCGGGCGGACTGCCCGAGCGTATGGCCGATATCTATCCCGAATGGCTCCCCCGGCTGCGACCCCGCTTCAACCCGATATGGTTTGCGTTCGATCGCCGGGCTCTGGCACGGATGCGGGCCGCCGCCGGATCATAGCGACGGCATCGAGCACCACACTGCGATAGGCGAGCCACAGGACACCGCCATAGATCGCAGCGCCAGTGGAAACGAGCAATGCGAGGCGCGCAATGTAGTGCCATTCGCTGGCCAGCACATCCAGCCAGGCAACGCCCCCCGCCATCAATGCGCTGGCAACAAGCGATGGAACGATGGCGCGCAGCAACTCGACCAGGCGGACCTTCACCACCGGTAAGGTCAGCACGAGCGTGAAGATCATGAGCGCGGGGGCGGCAACCCACCAGGCATGAACCAGCCCCATCGGCCCATAAGCGATCCCGACTAGGAACGACGCCGGGAAAACAATCGCGCCGAACAGGCTTGTATAGAGAGATACGCGCGCGCGGCCGGTGGCATTGGTGGCGGGGCTGCACATGATCTGCAGTGCCATCGCCGGCATCGCCAGCGCCAATCCGCTGACGAGCGGCGCCATCGGCAGCCACTTTTCGCCGAAGACAGTCTCGACCGCTTCGGGCGCGGTCAGCGCAAGGCCGATATAGAACGGCATCACCACCAGCGAGACTGTTCGCATCACGCGGATGAAATGCGGGGCGAGGCTGCGGCCCTGTTTGTAGAGTTCGGAATAGGCGGGGAAGGCGACATCGTTCAGCGGGGGGAGGAAGCGGCTGGTCAGGATCATGGTTAGGAACACGGCTTCGGCATAAAGGCCAAGCTCGTATGTTTCGAAGGCGCGTCCCGCGATGAAGACATCGCTCTGACTCTGGACGATCCACAAGAGCTGGATCGCGGTCATCGCGCTGCCGAAGCCGATGATCTGCCCGGCACCGCGAAAATCGAACACCGGCATGACCAGGAGACGCGACGACACCGAAAGGATCAGGCCGCGCACGCCAAAGCCCGCGATGGGCGCATAGACGAGCGCCCAGACGCCGAATCCCAGATAAGCCAGCACCAGCGCGGTGATTGCACCGGCGATGGCGGCGATCATGTTGGCGAGTGCCTGCGGGCGGAACTGGAGATCGCGAGAAAGCAGGGCGCTTGGCAGTGCTATAAAGGGCGTGGTCAGATAGAGGAGCGCCTGAACCCGCAAGATGTTGGCCACCATCGGTTCGCGAAAATAAGCCGCCGCCAGCGGGGCAATCGCCAGCTGCGCGATGGCGAGCACGCCGTTGGTAAGCAACAGCATGGCAAAGACCTGGCCGATCGTCCGCCTGTCGACAGTCCGCGCCTGGACAAGGGAATTGGCGAACCCCCAGCCATTCATGAAGTTGAGGCCAGCCACCACGACCTGGCTCATCGCGAAAAGCCCATAGTCACTCGGATCGAGCAGGCGCACGACCATAAGGGTCGAACTCCATGCGATCACCTGCGCGGCGATCTGGCTTCCATACCTCCACGCGAGCGCCGCGCGTACGCGCAAAGCGAATCCTTCAGGTGCTGATTCTTGGTGCGAAGCGTCGTTTCGTGCCGTCATGGGCGATTCTGCTAAGCCCGATCGGTCATTTAGGCGAGTGAATCGGCGTCTCAGACGGGTCCCTTCCACATGATTCACCCGATTCCGCACAGGATTCCCGCGGGGGCGCTCATTTCGAGGCAGGACGGGGGAGGAAAATTACGCCGCAAAAACCGCGGATTTCTGGGCTTTTTGAACTTTTTTGAAATAAAATTGCAAAAAGCCGTTGACCGAATCCCGAACCCCACCTAGATGGCCCTCACCGACGCGGCGCTGGCGGCTTCCACCGCCCACCGCATCGGTCGCCAACATAGACGGATAACCGGTCCCCCGGGTCAAAATCGGGGTCCCTTAGTTGTCCGCCTTTAAATGTTGAGTGGCTCTTTGACATCGTTAGTTTTTGATGAAGGGACATGTGGGCGACGGCGCCCGGTCCGGGGACCTCAAGGCTCCGGATACCGGTTAACTTAAGCCGATCGCCACATCCTGATCGCCTCCACAGGCGGTCTGTGATGATGCATGTTCATTCGTATCCATTACGTTTGACAGTGCAGGTATCGGCTCCTTGATACTCTGGCTGGTCAGGCTAGCGGGTTTTCCCGTGCTTGATTGGTTAGTTTCACAAACTTGAGAGTTTGATCCTGGCTCAGAACGAACGCTGGCGGCATGCCTAACACATGCAAGTCGAACGAGACCTTCGGGTCTAGTGGCGGACGGGTGCGTAACGCGTGGGAACCTGCCCTTAGGTTCGGAATAACTCAGAGAAATTTGAGCTAATACCGGATAATGTCTTCGGACCAAAGATTTATCGCCTTTGGATGGGCCCGCGTTGGATTAGCTAGTTGGTGAGGTAAAGGCTCACCAAGGCGACGATCCATAGCTGGTCTGAGAGGATGATCAGCCACACTGGGACTGAGACACGGCCCAGACTCCTACGGGAGGCAGCAGTGGGGAATATTGGACAATGGGCGAAAGCCTGATCCAGC
>JBLWWC010000003.1:0-253287 GCA_048268145.1 Qipengyuania sp.
GGCGTGGCGCAGCAGATCTACGATTTCTATCACGCGAGCGGCTGATCGCCTATTCGGCGGGCAACGGCGCCGGCTCCCGCTCTCGCCCGCGTGTATGAAGGATCGAACGGGCAAGCGCGACGGCCACACACAGCGTAAGGCTCGCCCAGAAGATCGCCACGAAGGGCGCAGCGTTGCCCAGCGCAAGGCGCGCGATGAGCGTGGCCACCATGCCCGCCGGAACGCCGACGACGAAACCCCACCATGCCGCGCGGAGCCGTGGGGCCGGGCGCCCCTGGCGCGCGCGCTTGTTGAGCCAGATGAACGTGCCGGTCGCCACCACCACGCTCAAGGCCAGTCCGAAGACGATATAGGCGATCTTGACCGCCAGCCCGCCATAATTGCCGAAGTGGAGGTGATAGATCGAGGCCGCCAGCTGCTGGCCCATCGCCCCATCGGCAAGGCCGGTCGTGCCACGGAAATCGCCGGACGGGCCATAGGCGTAATATTCGCCGAAGATCAGCCGCCGGGGATGCTCGGCGATAACCTGCACATGCTGCCCCGCCGTGCCCGGATCGTGAAGGACCACGTAATACGGCACGGCATCGGGAAATTGCGCCGCCATATGCGCCAGCGCGGGCCGCACGTCGGCGAGGGGGGCCGGGGCCGGGTCCGCTTTCGGCTCCGTTCCGAAGATCGGTGCGGTGGCAGCTTCGCTGTCATTGCCATAGGCGGTCGCGGCCATGCTGCCGCCCGATACGTAGAACAGGCCGATCATCGAGCCTGTCAGCGCGATGGCGAGGGCGAAGGGCAGGGTCCACACCGCCAGCCGATTGTGCCAGTCCAGCGTTGCAACCGCGTCATTTCGTCGTGCACGCAGACGAAAGGCGTCGCGGAAGATACGCGGATGGGCGACGATGCCCGAAATCGCCAGCGCCACGATCATCGCCCCGAACGCGCCCACCAGCGTCATCCCGTAAATGGCGGGAAGATTGAGCCGGTAATGCAGCGCCAGCAGGAATTCCGACCACGCGTTCTCCTCCGGCATCGCAATCGCCCCATCGGCGTCGACATGCACGGCCTGTGTGTCCGTGGTGATGGTGGTGCGCGGCAGCGCCTCGGTCGGCAGGTGGACATAGAGATGCGTTGTGGCGGGGCCGTCCGCCTCGCTCGCCAGAACATTTTCGATACCCTGCTGCACGGCGGACGGGGCGATGGCGGTCATTTCCGGCGCATCGCCTTGCTCGAACCCCTGCCATTCCTCGTAAAGGACGATGGCAGTGCCGGTGGCGCAGATGAGGTAGAGCAGCGCGCAGCAGATCAGCCCGATGGCCGAATGCGCCGACAGGCCGCGCCGCACGGTGTCCTTGGTGAAAGCGAATGTCATCCGATGCCTCCCAGCGCCAAAAGTGTGGCGACCCCGCCCAGGGCAAGCGCAACCAGAACCGCGCACTGCTTGCCACGGCTTTCCATCATCAGCGTCGCGAAGGCCAGCACCGGCCATAAAAGCGGCACGATGCCGAGCACGGCGACATTGGCGTTCGCCTCTCCGGCCCCGAAAGCAAGCATGCCCAGCCGGATCGCCAGCGCCACGACGATGCTGGCAATAAGGGTCAGCAGCCCGGCGATTGCAAAGGTAGCAAGGGCGGGCAGAACCGTGCCGGATGACCGGATCGCCGTGCCGTCATACCGGGCGACCCGCACCGCCTGCCGCCGGAAGCGGGGCTGCTCGAACGTCGCCCTGGTCAGCAACGCCGCAGCCGTACCCATGCCGACGAGTGCAACAATGGCGATGCCCCAGGCTCCGCTGTGGCGGGCGGCGAGTACGACCCCAACCGCCAGCGCAATCCATCCCGCGCCATTAAGCCAGAGCGAACGCGCCGGGCGGCCCCATGACAGGCGCAGCACCACCACGCCCGCAATGGCAAGCGCGTTCGCGAGCCAGATCTGGGCATCTCCCCCCATCAGAACGTGAACGCCAGCGAACCGTTGATGCTGCGGCGTTCACCGGGGAAGCAGTCGCCGCGCACCAGGCAGACGGAGAAGTAATCCTCGTCGGTCACATTGCGCGCGGTCACGCGCAGCTCGAACGGGCCGAAATCGTAACCTGCCGACAGGTCGCCCACGGTACGCCCGTCGACGCGGTAGGTCAGCAGCGAGTTGGTCAGGGCAGAAATGCCATTGCTCTCATTGCCCCCGACATAGCGAATGCCTCCGCCAAGGCTCAATCCGTCCAACGCGCCGGAAAATTCATACAGCGCGAAGAGCGATGCCTGCCAGTCGGAAATCGCCGACAGGGTGAATCCATTGGGATCTTCCGCGTCGAGATAGCTGACATTGCCGTCCAGCCGCAGCCCGCCAACCAGCGCATTGGCCTCCAACTCGACCCCGCGCAGCTTGGAAATGCCTTCCTGCTGCGAATTGGCTCCTGCCAATGCGTTGGGGTTGGGCAGGTTCGAAATCTCGATGTCGAAGGCGGCCAGCGTGACCAGAGCGTTGACCCCGGGCGGCTGCCATTTGACGCCGACTTCGTATTGCCGGCCTTCCTGCGGCTTCAGCTGCTGGTTGGTCAGCGCATCCAGCCCGACAACCGGCTGGAAGCTCTCGGCATAACTGGCATAGGGCGAAATCCCTGCGGGCCCGCGATAAAGCAGGCCGAAGCTCAGGCTGGTCGCGCTGTCATCCTGGCGGCTGCCATTCTCCACCCGGTTGACGACGTCGTCGAAGCGCACCCCCGCGGTCGCCACCAGATTGCCGAGCGTCATCTTGTCGGACAGGTAATAGCCGGTGGAATCGATAAAATTGCGCGGATTGTTGCCTTTGAGCTGTCGCACCTCGTCGACCGTCGGGACATTGGCATATTGCGGATCGAATGCGTTGAGCGTGCGGAAATCGAACAGATAGGCAGTGTCGGAATCGGTGAACACGTCCTGATACTGCACGCCCGCCAGCACTTCGTGCTCGATCGGGCCGGTGGCGAATTCGCCGCGCACACGCATGTCGAAGGCCATCTGCTCGCTGCGGTTGTCGGCAAGATAGAAGGTCCAGCCGCCATCGCCATTGGCATCGATGCGCGGCACGCCATTGCCGCGGAAGGAAATCCATGCCTGCCGGTATTCCGCATCCGACGTCATGTAGCGTCCGATACCTTCCAGGGAGAACGTGGAGCTTAGTTCCTGCTCGAAGATAAGCGAGAGCGCCATGCTCTGCGTATCGTACGCGTTGAAGCCCGGTGCGCCGTGATAGACATAGGGATCGATCGCCTGACCCGATGCGTGCGGGAACAGCGTGCCATCGACCGGCAGGAACTGGTGCGCCGTATCGGATTCCTGATCGGAGTAGTTGCCCAGCACGGTGATCGTCGTGCCCGGGGCAGGCCGCACGGTGAAGGAGGGCGCGATGACGAATTTATTGTCCTTCACCGCGTCGATCTGGGAATCGGCGTCGCGATAAAGGCCGACCAGGCGGAACTGCGCCCGATCTTCCGCACCCGGCACGGCGATATTGATGTCGCCCGCGACCTGCTTGCGGTCGAAACTGCCATATTCCACCCGCAATTCGCCGCCGGTCGTGTCATGCGGGCGCTTGGTGACCACGTTGAGGATGCCGCCCGGTGCGCCTGCGCCATAGAGCACCGATGCCGGGCCCTTGAGCACCTCCACCTGTTCCAGCGTGTAGATGTCCTGCCGCGTGTTGTTATAATAACCGAACAGATACTGGAGGTTGTCGCGATATTCGGGCGCGTCCAGCCCGCGCACCTTCACGAAATCGCCGCGCGTCGAAAAGCCGAACGGTTCGGCCGTGACGCCTGCCGTATAGGTCAGCGTATCGTCGAGCGACTGCGCGCCCTTCTGCTGGAAGTCGCGCTGCGTTTCGATGGAGATGGACCGGGCGGTTTCGACAATCGGCGTGTCCGATTTGGTTGCGCCGAAACCGCCCAGCCTGCCGGTCACCACGATGGTATTGTCTTCGTCAGGGAGGCCCGCATTCTCTCCCGCGTCACCCTCCGCATCGCCTGCCACGGCCGCAGCAGCCGCCTCGCTGGCGGAAGTTACTTCTGCGAGCGCAGGGGTAGCACTGACGATGGCCAGAATGGCAGTGGTGGTGGCGAAAACGGTTTTCATCGACGAATCCCTCATGTCGAGTATTGGTGTGCGCAGCCCGATAATGAGAGTCATTCGCATTATCAAGTGAAGTCTCGCGATTGTGGGGATTGAGGGTGTGCTGCCATTGGGCAGCGACGCGCCCGGATCTGTCAAGGCGCTCAGTCTACGATAGGAAAACGCCGCTTCGGGCAGAGCTTGGAAAAGCGGCGATCAGCCAGTTTTTGCGGGGCGACGACGCACCACGCCTTCTTGAGCCACGCTCGCGATCAAACGACCTTCACGGTCGAAAATGCGGCCGTGGTTCATCCCGCGTCCGCCGCCGCTCCACGGGCTTTGCGTGGCGTAAAGCAGCCATTCGTCCGCGCGCGCAGGTTTACCGCCCGCGCCGTGAAACCACAGGGCATGATCGAGGCTCGCCCCGTTCAATTCGCCGCGCATCCATGACAATCCGTGTGGCAGGGCGCTTGTACCCAGCAAAGTGTAGTCGCTGGCATAGGCGATGACCGCGCGGTGGATCGCCGGATTTTCTTCCACCGGGGGCAGGGCGGCGACCGCGCGGAACCAGCTATGGGCTTTGGCTTCCTTGGGTTCGGTGTTCATCCAGTGCAGCCGGTCGCTGGTGCGCATCTCGATGGGGCGCGGGCGCAGCATCAGTGCGCGCTGCGCTTCGCTGACATGCTCAACCTCGTCGAGGAAGCGGCGGCGCTGCTCCATATCTCCGGGAAGGCCTTCGGGCCCGGGAACCTGCGGCATCGTCGCCTCGAGATGCTCGAGCCCTTCTTCGGGTGTCTGGAAACTGGCGGTGAGGTTGAGGATCGGCGTGCGCGTGCCGTCATCATTGTCCTGGCTGGCGACCACGCGCCGGTTGGCGAAGCTGCGCCCGTCGAAATCGGCTTCGACGCGGTAGTGGATCGGCATGCCTTCCCTGCCGCCACGCAGGAAATAGGCGTGAAGCGAATGCGCCTGCTTTTGCGCCGGAACGGTCGCCTGCGCGGCCTGCAATGCCTGCGCAATCACCTGGCCGCCAAAGACCCGCCCGATGCCGCCGGGCTGTTGCTTGCCGATGAATTGCATGTCGTCGACCTGGTCGACGGTGAGGAGGGAAATGAGCCCGGCAACGAGGCTTTCGGGCGTTTTGTTGTCTGGCTCGTCAATCACGAACGGGTGTTTGCTCAGCCGGTCATTTCCCGTCAAGCGCGCGCGCGGTGCGACTGGCGGATTGGATAGCGAGCCCGTGTGCCGGCAATGCCTAGCTGTTGCCCGGTGCGCGTTCCCAGACGGGTTTGGCCAGCATCGCGACGAGCGGATTGGCGACAAACAGCAGGTCGATCATCTCCGGGCCTTCATGGGCGCCCATTTCACTCTTGTAGCCGGCATCGCCAAGGCCCCAGTCGATCCGCTCGATCCCGCGCGTATGGGCGGCCTCGAAATCCGCATAGAGAAGCACCCGCCCGGGGCTGTGCTTGTTGAAATTGCGGTCGAAATTGTTGGCGATGCAATAGCGCGTGGTCCCGCAATCCAGCCCGAAAGTGAAGGCCACCGGGGTTTCGCCCACATACATGATCATGCCCCGGATCATGTCGCCGATGACCGGGTCCTGCGCCACCTCTTCCCAATAGCGGCGCATGGCGGGATCGTGGAACTTGGTGTCGCCGCCACTGGCAAGCTGGCCGACCCAGGAATTGCCCTCGATTGCGGCGATGGCGTCGCGATCGCCAGCGCTCCAGTTCTTACCCGTGAACCGGCGTATCGCGACCGGCCCGGTCTTGGCCATTTGCCGCACGCGCCAGCGATCCTTCTGCGCGCCGCGGGCCGAGGGCCAGTTCCCGCGGGCCTTCAAAGCGGCAAGATCGACGATGAAGGACTGGCCGACCGGGCGGCTGAGCACGCGCCAGCCGCCAAGTCGCGCCGCTTCCCGCAGGCGAGCGATTTGACCGTCATTCCCGATCACCGGGCCGAGGCGGAAAACGCTGCCGAGCTTGCGGCGCGCACTGCGCATCGCATCGGCCAGCGCAGCCGGTGTCGCGGTGGGGGCGATCGGGACCCCGCGAAAGGGCCAGTATGCCCCGCCGATTTCGTGGAGACGAAACGGCCCCTTGCGCCGTTCGGCCAGTGCAAGGGCGGCCAGCGGCTCCCCATCCCCGGCGCGAGGCACGCAGTGTCGCGTATCGCCGAACCAGCGTGCGCGCAGGAAGGCTCGCGCATCATCGCCTGCGGCGGCAAGTGCGTCGAACGCGGCGCTGTCGGAAAGCGGGGCAGGCATATCGTTTCGGCGTGCTTCGTTACCGCTGGCGGCGATCGAGCACGAGACGGCGATAGGCGCGCCAGCAGGCCGATTTCGCCCAATTGCCTTGCGGCCAGCGGCGCGGCGGGCGGGGCGACAGGCCGAGTTTGCGCACCGTGCCATTGAAGCATCGCGCACCGGCTTCGTCATAACTCCAGTCACTGCGCCAGGTGATCGACAAGGAGATGGAGCTTTCCGGCCCGTTGCGGACGAAATGCGGGGCCATCACCGGCACGAAGACTGCCTCGCCCGGCCCGATGGCATATTCGGTTCCAAACGCCATCAGATCGTCGTGCCACGGCAATTCGCGCGGGCCGCCCAAATGATAGCTTTCATGCACGATGTCGGGCGCAAAGCGGCTGTCCCCGGCGGGAAACTGGGTCATCACCTTGCTGCCCTTCAATTGCAGCAAGATGTTGTGCTCCGGGTCGAAATGGTAGGGCGTGACCGCATTCGGGCTCGAAATGAACAGGAAGCCCTGCGGGGTCAGCATCGCTCCGGTTTTCGGTTCGATGGCAGGGCGTATCTCGTCCAGCAGCGCGTGCAGCAGATCGCGATAGTGATCGACCTGTTCGATGTTCTTGAGCACCGCCCAGCTATTGCTGGTCGCGATGTGGCGGATGGTGTCGCCAATGGACATGCCGGTGGAGCCGGGCTTGCCATCGACGCCGACGGGCAGATCGCCGCGATTGTACTCCATTGAACTCTCGGGCAACCGTTCGGCCAGATCTGCCAGCGCATCGAGGTCGAGCCGCTCATCGCGCTCAAGCCGGTGGTGGAGGACATGCGGTGTTTCCGGGTAAGCTGCGGCAAAGCGCGCGCGCGCTTCGGCGGGAAAAACCTCGCCCTGCGGCGCCACCGTGGCAAGTGAGGGATCGTGGGCGGTCATGCGCGTTTCTCCGAACGGTGAACCTCGGTGGCGGTCAGGGCCGCGCCGATCGTGCGTCGGACCATACCGCCAATGGCAACCGAAACCTTCACGATTTCGCGCCGGTCGAGCCAGATATGGTCGATCATCGGGTGGCCGGGCGCAGCGCAGCTATCGGACAGGACGATGTCGGCGCGCTCAAGCAGAGCGAGGTTTTCGACCTGCAACAGCACACCGGGCGACAGCTTCGCCAGGCTTTCGTCGTAAGTCGTCTTGAAGGCGAAGCTGAGCGGCGGGGCGATGAAATTGCACAGCATCGCAATCGGCCTGCCATCGAGGTGGAAGGCCAGCCGTTCCAGCCGGTTGTCGCGCGCGGCCCCGGCAAGGCTTTCGCGGAACATCGCGGTGGTCGCCGGTGCACAGCCGAGGGCAGAGCCTTGCGAACCCTTCCAGCCGGCAGCCTCAAGAGCGAGGAAATCGTCAACCCATTCGTCCAGCCCCGCATTGTCGTTCTGGCGGGTAAAGCGCAGTTCACCGAGCTCTTCGAGCCGTCGGCGCTTGCGGGCAAGTTCCTTGCGGCGTTTGCGTTCGAGACAGCGCTGGAGGTGCTCGTCCGGGGTTGGGCCGCTGAGCAGCGCGGCGCGCTGCTCGCTGGCGACGACGCGCATGGGGCGATTGGCCCGGGCGCATACCGCACGCAGGGCCGGAAGCGAAGCACCATCGGCTGGCAGGGCGGGCAAATGGGTGAACAGGCTGGCGCGTTCATGCGTGTCGCACCATTCGAGCAGTGCGCTCCAGAAACGTTCGGCATGGCCGGGCGCGATCAGAGGCTCGCCGCAGAAGAGGTTGGGATGCGACCATCCGGCTAGGTGGGGCAGGCGGTGGCCGTGATAGCGGACACTGCGCCACAGCGGCATGAGTGCGACCAGTCGGCCATCTTCCACTAGTGTGGCGAGGCGAACCCGCCGACCAGTATCGAATTGCTCGAGCGAGGGGGCGAGAAACCAGCGCTCGAAAAACGGGTTGGGCATCTCGGCAGCGCGGGCGAGTGCGTCCCACGCGGCGTCGAAGCCCGGGCCGACGACATCCGCCCAGGGCAGCGCAGAAAAGCCATCTTCGGCGAAGACGTGCGTTCGCATGCCTGCTTGCGCAGACACCCATTCGGGCGCGACCAGATCATCTATACGCGTCACGATATTCCTCGCCGTTTCGCAGGCGTCATAGGGTAAATGCGCTTAAACCCCGTTAACGCGGACGAAGAAAAAGGGCGGCGACACTGCGCGTGCCGCCGCCCCTTTCGCAGCAGATGATGGTAAAGATCAGCCCGCCGCAAGCGCCGCCAGCAGCAGCAGCGCGACGATATTGGTAATCTTGATCATCGGATTTACCGCCGGGCCTGCGGTGTCCTTGTAAGGATCGCCGACGGTGTCGCCCGTCACGGCTGCCTTGTGGGCTTCGGAGCCCTTGCCGCCGTGATTGCCGTCTTCGATATACTTCTTGGCATTGTCCCACGCACCGCCGCCAGCGGTCATGGACAGCGCCACGAAGATACCTCCGACGATCACGCCGAGCAGCAATGCACCGAGCGCGGCAAAGCCGTTCTCCTGCCCTGCGATCAGCGTGATGACGTAATAGACCACGATGGGCGCGAGCACCGGCAGCATCGAGGGGATGATCATCTCCTTGATCGCGGCCTTGGTCACCAGGTCCACCGTCTTGGCGTAGTTCGGCTTGCTGGTCCCGGCCATGATGCCCGGATCGGCAGCGAACTGCTCGCGCACATCGACGACCACGTCGCCCGCCGCGCGGCCCACGGCAGTCATGCCCATCGCACCGAACAGGTAAGGGAGCAGCGCGCCAAGCAGCAGCCCGACGATGACGTAGGGATTTTCAAGGCTGAAATCGACGTCCGCATTCGGGAAGAACTCTGCCAAATCGGTGGTGTAGGCAGCGAACAGCACCAGCGCGGCAAGGCCCGCCGATCCGATCGCATAACCCTTGGTCACCGCCTTGGTCGTGTTGCCCACTGCATCGAGCAGGTCGGTTTTCTCCCGCACGCTGTCGTCGAGGCCGGCCATTTCGGCGATGCCGCCGGCATTGTCCGTCACCGGACCATAGGCGTCCAAGGCCACGACCATGCCCGCCAGCGCCAGCATGGCGGTGGCCGCATAGGCGATGCCCATGAGGCCTGCGAGCTGGAAGGTGGCGATGATGCCCGCCACGATCAGGATCGTCGGCAGTGCGGTCGATTCCAGGCTGATGGCGAGGCCCTGGATCACATTCGTGCCGTGGCCCGTTTCCGAAGCCTTGGCGATGGACTTCACCGGGCGATAATTCGTGCCGGTGTAGTATTCGGTGATCCAGATGATGAGGCCGGTGATGGCAAGGCCGATCAGCGAGCAATAGAACAGCGCCCAGCCGGTGAAGCTGCGGACCTGTTCCGATGTGCCTTCCTCTGCCAGCGGAGCGCCCGGATCGACGCCCACCGGCGCACCGCCGATGACCGTGTCCATGCCGCCCAGCGCGACGTTGATGACCATCCAGATCAGCGGGATGGAAAGCAGCGCGGTGACGAGGAAACCCTTGTACATCGCGCCCATCACATTCGTGCCGCCCTTGCCGAGCTTCACGAAATAGGTCCCGATAATGCTGGTCAGGATGCACGCTCCGCCGATCAGCAGCGGCAGCGCCATCATCGGCATCAGCAGATCGCCAAGCCCTTTGAGCAGCAATGCGGTCAGCACCATCGTTGCGCCCACGGTCACGACATAGGTTTCGAACAGGTCGGCGGCCATGCCTGCACAGTCGCCGACATTGTCGCCCACATTGTCCGCGATGACGGCGGGGTTGCGCGGATCGTCTTCGGGGATTCCAGCCTCGACCTTGCCGACGAGGTCGGCGCCGACATCGGCGGCCTTGGTGAAGATACCGCCGCCCAGACGTGCGAAGATGGAAATCAGCGACGCACCGAAAGCGAGGCCGACGAGCCCGTCGATCACCTCGCGGCTGTTCGCGGCATGTCCGGCGGGGCCGACAAGATACCAGAAGAACACCGCAATCGCTAGGAGGGCAAGGCCCGCCACCAGCATGCCGGTGATGGCGCCTGCGCGAAAGGCGAGGGTCAGGCCCTGCTGCAACCCGCTCTGCGCGGCGGCGGCGGTGCGTACGTTCGACCGCACCGAGATGTTCATCCCGATAAAGCCAGCAACGCCCGACAGGATCGCGCCGATCACGAAACCGATGGCCGGGATCGCGCCGAGGAAAAACAGCACCAGCCCAGCCACGACCACGCCGACGAAGGCGATGGTGGTGTATTGCCGCTTCAGATAGGCCTGCGCGCCTTCCTGAATGGCTCCGGCGATTTCCTGCATGCGTTCATTGCCGGCGCCGCTGCCCAGCACCTGGCGACTGGTGACGAAGCCGTACACGACGGCCAGCAATCCCAGCACAATGGATATGAGAACTAAGTCCACGAAGTTTCCCCCTCCCGTTTATATTGTGTTTTGCGTTTGCGGCGCGGGAAACGCCGAAACATAAACGAAAGGTATACGGGGCATTCGAGGGCTGACAAGGCCGAAAGACGCAATGGCCCCGTGCATCTCGACTGGCCACGGCGCAGATGTTCAGTGGCTATAGCCAAGCCCGTCTTCGGATGAGAGGACCTCATCGTCGAGCTGCAAGGCGGCAGGCCCCTCTATTACCTGTCCGATGCGATGCGCGGGCACGGGTAGGGTGCGGTCGGCAGGGACGGTGAAGAGCAGCTGGTAATCGTCACCCCAGCGCATACAATCCGCCGGACGTGTGGGATCGGCTACCGGGATCGGGGCGCTTTCGAGGACGAAGCGCACACCGCTTGCCCGTGCCATGCGCCAGCAATCGAGCAGCAGCCCGTCGGAGATATCCATCATCGCGCTGACATGCGGGGCAAGTGCCTGCCCCTCGGCCAGCAGCGGGCGCGGGCGGCGATAGGCGAGATCGTTCGCGCTTGCGCTGCCGCGTTCATCCATGCCAAGCATGGCGCGGCCGAGCTCCCCGGTGACATAGACCGCATCGCCCGGCCTTGCACCGCGCCGGTCCGGCACAGGTGCATGGGTTGCCTTGCCAATGGCAGTGCAGCCCCACACCCGTCGACCCTCGGCGCGCACGGTATCTCCGCCGAGCAGTGCCACATCGTAGGTTTCCAGGATTTCGCGCAGGCCCTCGACGAACCGGTCGTCACCCTCGCCAAGCATATGCGACACCAGCACACCCAGCGGCTTCGCGCCCTTGGCGGCAAGGTCTGACAGGTTCACCGCGACCAGTTTCCAGGCGATGTCGGCCAGGTCTTCGTCCTCGCGGATGTGGACGCCTTGAATGATTGTATCGTGGGTGAGGACGAGGGTTTCATCCCCCAGGTCGAGCACCGCGGCATCGTCCTCGAGGCCGCGAGCAGAGGTGCTGGTCGCCAGCGCCTTCAGCGCATGGATGAAATCCAGTTCCGCCATCACACCGCCCCGTCGCCCCGGCCTCCGAGCCGGGGGCCAGCTTCTTTGGGCGATGGACGGCTGGAAGCAAGGCAGCGGGACCCCGGATCAAGTCCGGGGTGACGGTAATGAGAAGGCGTATGGGGCCTCAGCGCCCCGCCTCTTTCGCCACCGCGTCGAGAATGCCGTTCACGAACTTGGCTTCGCGGTCGTCGAAGAACGCCTTGGCCACATCGACATATTCATTGATCGCGCTGGCCTTGGGCACGTCGGGGCGGGCGATCAGTTCATATGCGCCCGCGCGCAGGATTTGCAGCATGGTCTTGTCGAGCCGGGCCAGCGTCCACCCTTCTGCCAAGCGCGCGGTCAGCTTGCCGTCGATCTCGTCCCGGCGGGCATCGACGCCGCTGACGACATCGTCGAAGAAATCAACATCGGCCTCGGCATATTCCTCGTCCTCGATCACGCGGCCGAGGCGGTGCTGGTGAAACTCATCCAGAAGTCGCGCGAGCTTTGTGCCTTCCATCTGCTGCTGGTAAAGCGCCTGCACGGCGCCAAGGCGGGCGGCGCTTCTGGCCTGGGATTTGGAATTCTGGTTCATTTCAATCTCGTGGAAATCGACAGGGCATGCGCGGGGAGGCCTTCTGCCTCCGCCAGCTTGACCGCCGCCGGGCCGATCGCGGCGAGCGCGGCCTGCGAAGCGTCGATAAAGCTGGTGCGCTTCATGAAATCGAGCACCGACAAGCCGCTGGCGAAGCGTGCGCGGCGGCCGGTGGGAAGGACGTGGTTCGGCCCGGCGATGTAATCGCCGACTGCCTCGGGCGTGTGGCGGCCCATGAACACGCTGCCTGCATGGCGCATGGTATCGAACAGCGCCTGCGGATCGTCGACCATCAGCTCGACATGTTCGGCGGCCAGACGGTCGGACAGGGCAGGCGCTTCGGCCAGGCTGTCGACGATGACGATCAGGCCGTGCGCGTCCCAGCTCGCCTTGGCAGTCTTGGCAGTCGCCAGCTTCATCAACGCCAGGTCGATCGCGTCTTCCACCTGCCGCGCGAGCGGTTCGCTGTCGGTGATGAGGATGGACTGGCTGGTGGGATCGTGTTCCGCCTGGCTGAGCAGGTCGGCGGCGATCCATTCGGGGTTGTTGTTCTCATCCGCAATGACGAGAATTTCGCTCGGTCCCGCGACCATGTCGATGCCGACGACGCCATAAAGCTGGCGCTTCGCCTCAGCCACCCAGGCATTGCCGGGGCCTGCGATCACATCGACCTTGCCGATCCTTTTCGTGCCGTAGGCAAGGGCGGCAATCGCCTGCGCCCCGCCGACGCGCCAGATTTCGTCCACGCCGGCAATATGCGCGGCGGCAAGGACCAGCGGGTTCGCCTCACCCTTGGGCGTGGGCGTCGTCACGACAAGGCGATCGACCCCGGCGACCTTGGCCGGGATGGCATTCATCAGCAGCGAGGATGGGTATGCCGCGCGTCCGCCGGGTACGTAGAGGCCCGCTGCATCCACCGCATTCCAGCGCGCGCCAAGCCGCATGCCGATATCGTCGGTATAGTCGCGGTCTTCCGGCAGCTGGCCTTGGTGATAGGCGCGGATACGGCTGGCGGCGGTTTCCAGCGCCTCGCGCAGATCCGCATCGAGCGCGTCGTAGGCCGCGCGGCAGTCTTCGGGCGAAATCTGCCAGTCGCGGTCTGTGCCGAGCGCGTGATTGTCGAACCGGGTGGTGTATTCGACCAGTGCATCGTCGCCGCGTTCGCGCACTTCGTGGATCATCGCGCTGACATCGCGGCCGACCTGCTGGTCGCTCTCGCGCCGGTCGCGCACGATGCGCGCGAAGGTTTTCTCGAACCCTTCGTCCGATGAACGCAGGATCTGCATCAGGCGGCCTCACCCGTTGCGGCGTCCGCCCGGAACGCCTCGACCAGAGCGGCGACTCGCGGATCTGTCTTCAAGGCTGCGCGGTTGACGATCAGGCGGGCGGAAATGTCGAGAATGCGGCTGGTTTCGACCAGTCCGTTTTCGCGCAATGTCGCGCCGCTGGAAACCAGATCGACGATCCGCCCCGCAAGCCCCAGCGCGGGGGCGATTTCCATCGCGCCATTCAACTTCACGCATTCGGCCTGCACGCCGCGCTTTTCAAAATGACGGCGGGTGAGGTTGGGATATTTTGTCGCGACCCGCACATGGCTCGCCCCGTCGACGCTGGCCGCGCCGCCTTTCGGTTCGGCCACCGCAAGGTGGCAATGCCCGATATCGAGATCGACTGGGGCGTAAAGATCGGCATAATCGAATTCCTCGATCACGTCGGAACCCACGATGCCCAGCTGCGCTGCGCCATGCGCCACAAATGTCGCCACATCGAAGGCGCGTACGCGGATCAGCCGCATGTCATCGCGCGTGGTGGCGAAGGTGAGCGAGCGGTTGGCCTTGTCGTGGAAGTCCTCTTCAGGCACGACGCCCGCGCGCGCCATCACAGGCAACGCCTCGTCGAGGATACGCCCCTTGGGCACGGCGAAGGTCAGGCTGTCGCTCATGGCCGCGCAGATAGGCAGCACAAGGCGAAAGGGCAACACGAATGGCGGACGGGGCAGTCATGGAAATCGTTTCAGTGCCGCAAGCCATCGAATGGCAAGCGCAGCACGCCGAACAGAACGGCGCGCCCGGTACGGCGCGGATCGTGCGCGCACTGCTGGCGCTGGAGGGGAGCCAAGCGGCGACCGCGCGGCGCATTCATGGCTGGCAGGGGTTGAGCCTGCGCGACGCCATGCCGCTGCGGATTGCGGGCGGCATTCACAACCTGCTGCTGACCGGCGAGGAGCCGCGGCTCGAAACCGTCTATGCCGGATTGATGAGCGATCAGGCGCAGGTCGATGCGCTGGTGCGCGAAGTGGTCGAAACCCACGATGCGCGGCTGATGCCGTGGCTCGACGGACCGCCGCAGACCAATGAGGTGGGGCGTTCAGCCAGCATCATGGCCGGGCTGTTGTGGCTGGCGGACGGGCGCGTCGCCCCGCGCTTCGAATTGCTGGAAATCGGGGCCAGCGCAGGCATCAACACGATGATGGGCCGTTATCGTTACGATCTTGGCGGGGTATCGGCGGGTCCGTCGGGCAGCCGGATGCGGATCGCACCTGAATGGCGCGGCGCTTCACCACCGGGCAGCGATGCGGCGATTGTCGAGGCGCGCGGGAGCGACATTGCGCCGGTCGACCTGACCGACCGCGCACAGGCGCTAAGACTGAAGAGCTTCGTCTGGCCCGAGGCATCGCAGCGGATGGGCCGGATCGACACCGCCATCGAAATGGCGGAGCGCATGCCGCCCGACATCGCGCGCTGCGATGCCGGCGATTGGGTGTGCGAGCAGCTTGCCACCCCGCAAGAGGAAGGCACGACGCGCGTGCTCGTTCATTCGATCATGTGGCAATATCTGCCCGACACGACGCAAACGCGGATCGAGGAGGCGATGATGGCGGCCGGCAAGGCTGCGGATGCCGAGCGGCCGCTCGCCTGGATTGCCCTTGAAACCAACCGCGAAACCTTCGCGCATGAGCTGCATGTGCGCTACTGGCCCGGAGGGGAGAAAGCTGTGCATCTGGCCAACGCACACCCACATGGTGAATGGGTTGAGTGGCTTAGTGCCTAATTGGTTCCTTTCAGGAAAGCTGCCATTGCGTCGTTGACCGCATCGGGCGCTTCCCACGGCACGAAATGCCCGCAATCCGGCACTTCGACGATGGTCAGGTCTTCGATAATATCGTCCAGCCCGGCAAGGTTTTCCGGCGGCAGGGCAAGGTCGTCCATCGCCCAGATAACCAGCGTTGGCAGGGTCAGTGCCGGAAGGGGCGGGGGCGCATAGTCGGCCGGGATTTCGTAGGGCGTATCGATCGTCGGGATATCGATGGGGCTGGCGCGATACCAGTTGAGCATGGCGAAAGCGGCGTCGCGATCCTGCCAGTCTTCGAGCAGTCGGGCGCGTTCTTCGGGTTCCATCTTGTCCGCTTCGTCCCAGCGGATTTCCTGCAGCAGCAATCCGCCCAGCCCATGTTCACGCACAAGCGCATCGTTGGCCGGATCGCGAAAGCCGCGCATATACTGGCTTGCCTCGCGCTGGACCTTATTGGTGTAGAGCAGCTTCTGGAAGGTCAGCGGGTGCGGCGCATTGGCGATGACAACCCGGTCCACCCGGCCATTGGCCTGCCCCCAATAGGCCGTACCCCAGGCAATCGCGCCGCCCCAGTCATGGCCGACCACGGTGAAATTCTCCACCTCCAGCGCATCGGCCAGTGCGAAGACATCGCCGATCAGCTTGTCAGGCGTGTAGGCGTCCACGCCCTGCGGTTTGGACGATCCGCGATAGCCGCGCTGGTCGGGCGCAATGCAGCGGAAATCCTTGGAGAAACGCGCGATCTGATGTCGCCATGTCCGATGACTCTCGGGGAAGCCGTGCAGGAAGATGAGGGCGGGGGCATCGCGCGGCCCCTCATCCACCACGTCGAGTTCGATTCCGGTGGCGAGTTTTACGCGTTTTTGCGCGAAGGCGGTGCTCATTGTTCCGCCTCCATCCGCTCCATATAGCCCGCACCGACCATCGCCGCGACCTGATCGAACAGCGCATCGGGCGTGCGGCGCATCTCGCCCATCTGTTCCTCCACCCCGCGCGCGACGATGATTTCGCGCTCGCCGTTCGCCATCGCCTCGATCATGGTGGTGGCGGCTTCGTCTGCCGGAATGCCTTCGTCGATGGCCTTGTCGCTGCGATCGCGCGGGCTGCCATCGCCGGTCAGCGCGTTGCGGCTGACATTGGTGGCGATGGAGCCGGGGTAGACGACATGCACGGCGACGCCCGATTGCGACAGCTCCGCCCGCAGCGCATCGGCATAGCCCGCCAGCCCGAACTTGGCCGCGCAATAGGCGGTGCGCATCGGTACGCCGACCTTGCCCGCAATAGAGGAGATAAACGCCACCGCCCCGCTGCCGCGCTCGGTCATGTGGCCGATCAGACTTTGCGCAAAGGCGATCTGCGCGGTGAGGTCGATATCGATGATGTCGCGATAGACCTGCATATCGGTCTTCAAGGCGCGGCTGCGCTGTGAAATTCCGGCATTGGCGACCGCGATGTCGATGCCGCCCTTCCATTGGATCGCGCGGTCGACGGCATGGGTGAGCGCTTCATCGTCGCGCACATCGAAAGGCAGGACCAGCGCTTCGCCGCAATCGGCAGCCACTTCTGCCAGCCGCGCCTCGTCCCGCCCCGACAGAACGATATGCGCGCCGCGCCCGGCCCATTCGCGCGCCAGTGCCGCGCCGATCCCGCTGCTGGCCCCGGTAATCCAGACAGTTTTGCCTTCGAAACCCATTCCCTCTCCCTTCATGGATATGTGACCGTCTTGGGTGCGCCGCCAGGAAGGGGGATGAATTCCTCGCTATCTCCGGGGACTTCGGCAAACCGGCCGGCACGCCAGTCATCCTTGGCCTGTTCGATACGGTCGCGGCTGGAGCTGACGAAGTTCCACCACGCATGGCGCTTGGTGGCAAAGGACTCACCGCCCAGCAGCATGGCGCGCGCACCGCCCTCGCTCGTCAGCGTCATCGCCTTGCCGGGCTCGAGGACACTCAGCTCGTAAAGGCGCAGCGGCGTGCCATCCAGCGACGCCTCGCCGCCCACCAGCATCACCGCGCGTTCGTCGGCATCGGCCTCGATCGGGATCGCGCCGCACGCGCCCAGCACGATTTCTGCATAGATCGTCTCGGCATAGGTGGTGGTGGCCGCGCGCTGGCCCCACAATGCGCCCATGATGACAACGGCTTTTGCCCCGCCGTCTTCGATGACGGGGAGGTCGCTGACCGCTTCGAAGGCCGGGTCGATCTCCTCGCGCCCGTCAGGCAGGGCGAGCCATGTCTGCATGCCGTAAAGCTGCGGCCCGGCATCGCGCTCGCTTTGGGGCGAGCGTTCGGAATGCACGATGCCGCTGCCCGCCGTCATCAGGTTCACCTGACCGGGCCGGATGGTCGAAAAGCTGCCCAGACTGTCGCGATGATCGATCGCGCCCTGAAACAACCAGGTCACAGTGGCGAGGTTGATGTGCGGATGCGGGCGCACGTCCATGCCGCTGCCGATATCGAGCTGCGCCGGGCCGAACTGGTCGACGAAGATGAAAGGGCCGACCATCGTGCGTTCCCGCGCGGGAAGAACGCGGCGGACCTCGAACTGGCCGAGATCGTGGGTGGTGGGTGTGATGGTCTGGGCGATCATGTTTTCCTCTCTTTCTCCGCTTAAGGAGTTGGCGCGCTCGCCTGGATGGCGACGGCGTGGACACGCTCGCCCACGATATCGCCCAGCGCGGCGATCACCGCGCGCTGGCGCTGAAGGCGGGACATGTCGGCAAAGGCGGGCGCTTCGATCACCACGGTGAAGTGCGATTCTCCGCTCCCATCGTCACCTGTATGGCCATGATGCTTCGCGCTGTCGTTGATGACCTCGAGCCGGGTGGGCGCGAAGGCTTCCTGCAAGAGCGTTTCCATTTCCTGCTGGACGGTTGCGGCCATACGACAAATCTCCTTTGCGGGGTTTCCTAAACCGCAATCCGTCCCCATTCTAGGGCGAATGCGGCAATCGAAATTTCACGGACGGTACGAAAACAGCGAGCGTGTGTGCGAACACCCCGCCTGCGGCGAACCGGGCGAATTTCGCGCGCCGGGCAGTGGCGGGCACAGTTTCGACGGGCCGGGCGACTGGCGCTGGCTGTGCCTCGACCATGTGCGCGAATTCAACGCCGGTTATGACTGGTTTGAAGGGATGAGCGCGGAAGAAATCCTCCATGCGCAGGCCCCGGCGGCGGGCTGGCGCACGGAACAGCCCGCCTTTCGCCCCAATGGCGGGGTCGACGGCATGCCGCGCTGGTCCGACTTTACCGACCCGCTCGACGCGATTTCCGCGCGCGCCGGTGGCATCCGCAGCCGTGCCGAGCGCGAGGCGACGATGGCGATGGATGGCCGCTTCTCCAAGGAAGAGGCGCAGGCGCTGGAAACGATGGGGCTGGGTCTCGACACCGACCGGCGGCGCTTGCGCAAACGCTATTCGGAACTGGTGCGCCGCTATCACCCCGACCGCAATGGCGGCGATCGGGGCTATGAAGCGCGGCTCGGCCGGGTGGTCGAAGCCTATCAGACGCTGCGCAAGAGCCGCGCCATCGCCTAGCCGGGGGGATGCCCTTCGACATATTGTTCGACGATGGTTTCGAACCCGCCAAAGACCATATGCGAGCCGTCAAAGGGCATTTCTCCGAAATCGGCCATGAGCGGGTCGCTTTCCATTTCTGTCTCGAACCGGTCTGCGGCGGCCTTGTCGGGCCAGATAATCCAGCTGAACACCACCTTTTCGCCTGGTTCGCATTTGACCGCGCGGCGGAAATCGGTGGTCTTGCCATCGCGCACATCGGCCTCCCACGCTTCGACCTGGCTGAGCGCGCCGTGATCCCTTGCGATAGGCCAGAACTTCTCCGCCGTTTCGCGATAGGCATCTTTGCTGCCTTCCGGCACGGCGACGACAAATCCGCTTACATACATGGTCGTTCTCCTTGCTTGTCGGGTGGGGGCTTGTCGGGTCGAGGTCACGCCTGGGGATGGGCGGTGGGCCTATGTCAGCCGCCCTTGATGGCCGTTTCTATGGCGGCGTGATCGATCTTGACCATTGCGCCCATCGCTTCGAACACGCGCGCATGCACCGCCTCGTCGCGGTGGCGCAGGCCCTCCATCAATATGCGCGGGACGATCTGTCAGCGCACGCCAAACCTGTCCTTGAGCCAGCTGCACATCATCGGCTCTCCGCCATCGGCGAGCAGCGCGTCCCAGTAGCGGTCGGTTTCTTCCTGCGTGTCGGTATAGACCTGGAGCGAGATCGCATCGGTGAACTGCGTGTTGTCGCCGCCATTCAATGCTAGCACCGGCTGGCCCATCAGCGTGAATTCGACCGTGATGACATCGCCCGCGCTCCCGCCCGGATAATCGCCGGGGGCCGTGTTGACGTGGTCGATCCGGCTGTCGGGAAAGATGCCGGCGTAGAGCATGGCCGCCTCCTCGCCGTTTCCATCGAACCACAGACACGGAGCCAGTTTCGCATCGGTCATGCCTCTCTCCTCGGTCGCGCTTGTACACCGCTTCCAGCCGTCGGCGACAGGGTTATTCGCAAGAGGCGCGACCGGACGAGCGACAGGGTGGGCGAACGGGTGGGCGAACGGGTGTTGTGCCTGGCCGTGGATGTGGTTACTGAAGGCAACCATGGAGTCACCAAAGGTTACACGGACGGCGGGGCCGGTCCATGGGAGATGGTATTCCGACGCATCGGGGGCGGCCTTTGCGATGGAATTGCTGGGCCAACGCTGGTCGATGCTGATCGTACGAGAGCTGCTGTCGGGCGGGCGGCGGTTTACCGACCTGCGTAACGATCTTCCCGGCATTTCGGCCAAGGTTTTGACCGAACGGCTGGCGACGCTGGAAGAAGGCGGCGTGGTCACCCGCCGTCAGCTCGAAGCGCCCGCGCGGGGGCAGGTCTACGAGCTGACCGAGTGGGGCGCGAGCGCGGAGCCAGCGATTCAGGAACTGACTCGCTGGGCCAGCCAGTCGCCCGACATCAATTCGCAGTTACCTTTGTCAACTGCCTCTCTGATGCTGGAATTAAAGGCCGCGCTCGACCCGCTACGCACGGTAGGGGTGGAGTTGCGCATCGGGTTTGGCATCGGGCGGGACAAATATCTCGCTGAGTTACAAGGCGGTACGCTGGAGGTGGAACGTGGCCGGTTCGACCGGGCGCAGGCGATTTTCTATGCCGACAGCGCCGCGCCGCTGGCCGAACTGTTCATGGGCGACGCCACCGTGGACGCGCTGGAAGAGGACGAGATCATCGAAATCTTCGGCAAACGGGATCTGGCGTTACAATTTGTAACCTTGTTTTCGACCGCATCCGAACAGCGCTGACGCAAGTCACCAAAAGTAACCTCAATTCTGGCGGAACGCCCAGCGCAGCGTCTTGCCCATTCCCCAAGTCGCGGCGCGAGCGGGCAGGGCAGCCAGGCCAGGCCGCTCCAGCCCCAGCATCGAACGCGCGAAAGGCGGCAGGATCGCCACCGCCTCGGCCCCGAGCATCGCCTGCAGGGCGGCGGGCGCGCCCTCGGGCCGCTGAGTCAGCACAAGATTGGCAATTTCACGCGCCTGCGGGCTGGTACGCAGCTGGCCGCGCATTTCGCGGAAGAGGATTTCCGCCTCTGTCTGGCTGCGGGGAACCGGATTGGCTCCTAAATTCTCGGCAATAGTAGCGAACTGGTTATAATACGCGTCTCGCTCTGCTATCGACATATCGGGCCGGACATGGCGGAGATAGGCGGCAAGGAAACTCGTTGCTTCGGCCACGTGAACCCAGGCGAGCGTCTGCGGATCGCGCGCAGAATAGGGCGTGCCGTCGGGCAATGTCCCGTGAACCCGTTCGTGGATGCGGTTGACCCGCTCGATCGCCTCCGTGGCGCTGTCACGATGGCCGAAGGTCGTAACCGCAATGAACCGCGCGGTTCGGCGCAGTCGGCCATGCATGTCGGTGCGAAAATTCGAATGGTCGAGCACACCCTGCAACGCATGCGGGTGGAGCATCTGGAGCAACAGGCTGCGGATACCGCCCACCATCATCGCCACCACATCGGCATGGACCATGCGGATCGGAGAATCGCGCTCGAACAGTGCCTCGTCGGAAGGCGGGATCGGCTCCTGCCCCGCGCCGACGTCGTTGAACACGGCGCGAACCCGCCCGACGAGCCGCGTACGCAGCATTTCTGATAGGTCCGGTTTGGCCATCACAGGCCAATATAGGCTTGGCGCGCGCGGGATAAATGCCTAACCCGCCCATGCAATGAACGAGATGACCGACAAGAGCTTCGATCCCCACGCCAAAACCGCCCTGTCCGCGCCCGACACCACTGTCGATGTGCGCGAGACTTTCGGCGTCGATATCGATTGGCAAGTCCCCGCCTTCAGCAAGCCGGACGAGCGCACGCCCGATCTGGACGAGGCGTATGTGTTCGACAAGGACACAACGCTCGCGATCCTGGCGGGCTTCGCGCATGATCGCCGCGTGATGGTCCAGGGCTATCACGGCACGGGCAAGTCGACCCATATCGAACAGGTCGCCGCGCGCCTCAATTGGCCGTGCATTCGCATCAACCTCGATGCGCATATCAGCCGTATCGACCTCGTCGGGCGGGATGCCATCGTGCTGCGCGACGGATTGCAGGTCACGGAATTCCGCGAAGGCCTGCTGCCATGGGCGCTCCAGCATCCGGTGGCGCTGGTGTTCGACGAATACGATGCCGGCCGCCCGGACGTGATGTTCGTGATCCAGCGCGTGCTGGAACAACAGGGCAAGCTGACCCTGCTCGACCAGAACCGCGTGATTCGCCCCGATCCGCATTTCCGCCTGTTCGCCACCGCCAACACGGTCGGCCTGGGCGATACCAGCGGGCTGTATCATGGCACACAGGCAATCAACCAGGGCCAGATGGACCGGTGGAATATCGTCACTGCGCTCAATTACCTGCCCGCCGAAACCGAACAGAAGATCATCGAGGCAAAGAACCCGGATGCCGACAGCCAGGTTCTTGCCAATATGATCAAGGTCGCAGACCTGTCGCGGCAAGGCTTCATCAATGGCGATATTTCCACCGTGATGAGCCCGCGTACGGTGATCACATGGGCGCAGAACTACGCGATCTTCAAGGATCTTGGCCTGTCGTTCCGCTTCTCCTTCCTCAACAAGTGCGACGAAGAAGAGCGGATGCTGGTCGCCGAATATTACCAGCGCGTGTTCGGCGAAGACCTGCCCGAAAGCGTGGTGAGGTCGAACTGACGCGCGCCTCTATCGCAGCCTGTGTTAATTCGCTAACACAGTAGCCGATGGGCGTGTTCGATTCCTTTCGCCGTCGGCGCCGCGATGACGAGCCTGAGCCGCATCGCGGGTACTTCTCGCTGCATGATGGCTTGGGCGAAGGCCCGGATTACGACGACTGGGACAGCCGCCTGGGGCGTGTGGACCATGCGATTGCCATAGAAGAGCGGCGTCGCATACCGTTCTGGCGGCGCGAGTTCTGGCTCGGTCGCCGCAAGCGCTGGTGGGCGGTGCGGATCGTGGCGGCGATCATTGCGCTGTTCATCGTGCTGGTTGCATGGCTGGCGATTACGGCGCCGCTGAACAAATCGCTCGAACCCATTGCACCGCCGCAGATCACGCTGCTGGCCGCAGACGGGACGCCGATTGCGCGCAATGGCGCGATTACCGACGAGCCGGTCGACGTCAGCACGCTGCCGCCGCATGTGGTGGAGGCGTTCCTCGCCATCGAGGACCGGCGGTTCTATTCGCATTGGGGCATCGATCCGCGCGGCGTGGCGCGCGCTGCTTTTACCGGCGTAGGCGGGGGCAGCACGATCACCCAGCAGCTCGCCAAGTTTACTTTTCTCACCCCCGAACAAACGCTGACCCGCAAGGCGCGCGAGGCGCTGATCGCGCTGTGGCTGGAAAGCTGGCTGACCAAGGACGAGATCCTCGAACGCTATCTCTCCAACGCCTATTTCGGCGACAATGTTTACGGCCTGCGCGCGGCGAGCATGCACTTCTTCTATCGCAAGCCGGAAAACCTTCGCCAGGAACAGGCCGCGATGCTCGCCGGGCTGGTGCAGGCCCCCAGCCGCTACAATCCGGTCAAGCATTACGAGCGTGCCGAGCGGCGCTGGCGCATGGTGCGCGATGCGATGGTTGCGGCAGGATATCTGACCGAAGCGGAGGCTGCGCGGATGCGCCCGCCCGCGCTCGATGTGCGGCTGAAAAGCGATGTGCCGACCGGGACATATTTCGCCGACTGGGCGCTTCCCGCTGCGCGGGAGCGGGCCGAAACCGGCTATTCCCGGCAGACGCTGACTACCACGCTCGACAGTCGCCTTCAGAACATCGCCCGGCGGGTGACGGGCGGCGCGCGGTTGGGCAACGCGCAGGTTGCGCTTGTCGCAATGCGCCCGAACGGTGAAGTCGTCGCGATGATCGGCGGCAAGGATTACGGCAAATCGCCTTTCAATCGTGCGACGCAGGCCAAGCGCCAGCCCGGATCGACTTTCAAGCTGTTCGTCTATCTCGCCGCGCTGCGCGGCGGGTGGGAGCCGGACGACCTCATCGACAACACCGAGATTACCCAAGGCAGCTATCGCCCGAAAAATGCGCGTGAACGATATTCGGACCGCATCACGCTGAAAGAGGCGTTTGCCCAGTCCAGCAATGTCGCGGCGGTGCGCCTGTTCGGCGAAGTGGGGAGCGAACGCGTGATCGAAACCGCGCGCGATCTCGGCGTCAAAGCGCCGCTCACCGCAGGTGACCCCAGCCTTGCGCTCGGAACGACCAGCATGACCCTGCTCGAACTGACCGCCGCCTATGCCGCGATTGCTGGCAATTCCTATCCGGTGCGCCCGCATGGCTTTGTCGAGGAAGAGGCGAGCTGGTGGCAGACAATGTGGGACGGCCCGTCCAGCTTTTCGCGCCGTGTACACGGCGATATGGAAGCGTTGCTGCGCCACACGGTCAATGCGGGCACGGGCAAGGCGGCGATGCTGGCCGTGCCCAATTTCGGCAAGACCGGAACCACGCAGGACAACCGCGATGCGCTGTTCGTCGGCTATGCCGAAGGGCTGGTGGTCGGCGTCTGGATCGGAAATGACGACAATTCGCCGCTGAAGGGCATAAGCGGTGGCGGCATGCCGGCGCGCATCTGGAAGGATTTCATGCGGCAGGCCACTGGCGCGAAGGCCGCGCCGCGACCCGCGCCGACCGACCGTGACGATCCCGGCGGCCCGGTCGAGCCGCTCGACGTGCCGGGCCTCGACGACATCCCGCTTGATGACAACGGCTCGCGCTTGCGCATCCGCGAAGGCGAGGTGACAGTCACGACCGAGATAGAGGGTGTGCCGGTGGATATCCGCCTGGGCGAAGAAGGCGTGCGGATCGATACGGAACGGATCGATGAGGCGCGTCGCCGTCCAGAACGGGAGAATGCGCCGCCGCGCTAGGACGGCGGCCGGGGCGCTGCGCGGAGGCTTAGCCGGCGTCTGCGCGCACGATCATCACATTCATCACTGCGCTGGCAATCGCCCTCTCGGCATCGTCCTGCCACGCTTCCACACTGATATTGGCGGTGCGCCTGCCCATCTTGACAATCCGCCCGCGGGCAAAGCTCGCCTCAGTCTTTCCGGCACGCAGGAACTGGACTGTCACGTTAATCGGCTTGAGGGTGGTGGTCTCCGCTTCATCGCCGAGCCGCGCGCGCAAGGCGGCATAGCCAGCCGTTTCGAGCAGGCCGCTGATCGCCCCGCCATGAAGCGCACCTGGCCGCCCCTCCAGCCGCTCGTTGAACGGTACGGTGAGCACGGGGCCATGCTCGTCCCAATGCGCCACCTCGACGCCCAGCGAACGGGCATAGGGCGTCAGCACCTCGATTTGCGGTAGCGGCATCTTCTTCAGTCCCCGGCCTGTTCGGTCCCCGGCATCGGCCGATTGACGTTGATGGTCATGAAAACCGCCTGCACCATCGCGACCGGATCCTGCGGATCGCCATCATGGGCGAACCCGCGCACGAACGCTGCCGAACGCGTCAGGCGGTAACAGGTGGAGCGTCCGAAAACACTGCTGCGCGGTTTGGCGGGGCGGATGTAATCGACCCGCAGGTCCAGCGTGGCGATGGCCTGGAATTCCCCCATCCGGGTCCAGATGGCGAGGCCGCTCGCCATGTCCATGAGGCTGACGATGGGGCCGGAGGCCAGGATCTGCGTCTCCTCCTCGCCAACGAGGTCTTCGCGCCAGGGCAGTTCCAGCTCGACCCAGTCGGGCCCGTGTTCGCGATATTGGAGGCCGAGCCAGCCATTATGGACACGTGAAGTGAGCAGCGGTGCGGCGAGCGACGGATCGAATTTGCCGGGTTGAGAAGCCATCGCGTTTCCGCCTGCCGTGCGCCGCGCCGAATTACAATATTTTAATTTCACAGCCCCTTTCCGTGCGGCCAATTCCTGTCAAGGCAAATGACGGATCACGTCGTTTGCTTTTGAAAATAGGGAGGAATTTAATGAACTTGCCGAAGATCGATCTGGACCTTCTGCCCGATCTCGATGCGGTATCGGGCGTCTTCGGGAGCCTGTCGGATTTTGCCACCGCATCGGTGGATGATCGCATGCTGGTGATCATGGTTTATCTTTATGAAACCATGCCGCCTGAACGGTTGATCGGCTGAGCGGAAGGTTACGCACTCGATGCGAGTCGATTCCGAGATAATGGCGCTGCGGAGCGATCCGGCTTCGCAGCGCCGCATGCACGCCCGGATGGAGGCGGCCAAGCGCGAGTGGCGGGCACGCGGCGATGTCGCCGCAGTGCTGGGCGAGCTGGCCGGATATGGTGCGGGACACAGGCTCGAGCGTGCTGCAGCGCTTGGCAGCCTCGTCAACGACCCGGACCGCGCGGGGCGGTTCGTCGCCGGGCTGGTCGAACCTATGGGGCAAGCCCTGCACGATGCACCGCTCGGCCAGATACCGTTTCGCCATCAGCTGTCGGGCGGTATCTGCGTGGTCCAGCTGGCCGAAGCCGGTCGGGCGGCATTGTCGCTCGTCACCTACGAGGGCGCGGCGCTTGCATCGGGCGGGCCCGCGCAAAGCGTGTGCTTTTCCGATGGCGAGCTGCATGAAGTCTGTCTTGCCGGAAGCGCCACTGCGCGAATGTTCGAGATAACCCGCGATGATGGCACGCGCGCGCACATTCGCAGCGAGGCGCGAACTCTCGAGGCTGGGGCCACGCTTTGCCTTGCCGGGCCGACACAAGCCAGGCTGATCGAATGCGTCGATGGGCGGCTGGTGATGTTGCGGCTTGGCAGGGGGGCTGCCGAGCCGACGCCATCGCGCGAATTCGCGCTTGAAGGCGGTGCGCTGCTGCACCGCGCCAGCGGCTCGCGCGAGGAAAGTCGTTTGGAAATGGCGATGGCGCTGCTTGGGCGGATGGGCCGCAGGGACGCCGCGCCGCAGATCGCCGCACTGGCCGGGCAGGGCGGGGCGCATCTGCGCTGGCAGGCGGTGCGCAACTGTCTTGCGCTGGACCCTGCGCGGGGATTTCACGCACTTTGCGAGCTGGCAGGGGATGGCGATGCCGCGCTCGCCGCGCAGGCCAGAGCGCTGCGTGTGCAACTGTGTGAGACCTATCCCGCACTTGGCGGAATGGAGGTCGGCACATGCCCCGCGTAATTGCCTGCGAGGACCGGCGCAGCATCGATCTCGAAACCTGTGTCGCCATGCTTGCTGAACGGGGCTTCGATCCGGCAGACGAAGGCAGCCTCGCCGCCGCATCCGGCGCGGTCAGAAAGCTGGCGAACAATCGCGCCTTTCTCGGCGATATGCTCATCGCGCAGCTTGGCGAGGGCTTTCGCGGCGCAGGCGATGGCAGCGCCTATGGCCCGCAGGCCGTCGTATTGTCCGATGTGCGCAGTGGGTGCTTCCTGCGCGCGAACATCTGGCCATCCGAGCGCGACAGCGTGTACCGGGCGAGCGGCGCGAAGGCGTTCGTCTATGGCGTGCCGCACGATCACAATTTCAGCTTTCTGACTGTTGGCTATTTCGGGCCCGGTTACGAAAGCGATTATTACGAATACGATTACGGCGCGGCGCATGGCTATGCCGGCGAACGACCGGGCCTGCGCTTCGTCGAGCGCAGCGCGCTGGAGGAGGGCAAGATTATGCTCTACCGCGCTCACCGGGACATCCACTCGCAATTGCCGCCGCAAGCCATGTCGGTGTCGCTCAACATCATGCATGTCGACCCGGCCCAGGGGTGGTTCGACCAGTATGGCTTCGATCTGGCAACGGGGGCGATTACGGGTGTGCTGAACCCAACCTCTACCGAGTGCTTCCTGCGCTGCGCGGTGGGGCTGGGCGGGGAAGAGGCGGTTGCGCTGGCCGCGCATTTCGGACGCCACCACCCCAGCGACCGGATGCGGCTGGCGAGCTACGAAGCGCGCGCCATGCTGGGCGGCGATGTGGACGGATTGTGGCGCGAGGCAGAGGCCAGCGGCAGCGTGATGGTGGCGAGGGAGGCAGCCAAGCGGCGGCGCGCGCTCGAAGATGTGGGCGGGGCGGCTAGCGGGCGGTCGTGCACCCGCTTGGTCGACTAGGTGGTGACGCTTCGAGCGCGCTCGGGAATGCCGGCACGACGGGGCTCCTTGTCCGCTGGGACAATTAGGGTCCTTTGGCCTTGTTCCAACCGGCGAAAGGCCCTTCAATTGCCGCCGTTTGATTTTGCAAGGTGCCCCCTGACGTCTTCGTCCAAGAACTTGTGAAAACTAACCACACCGGACTGCAGGCCACTGTTCCCGACATATTCCACACGCGAAGCTAAATAATCCATGATTGTTCGATTGATGCGTCTCATTACCGGATCTGGCCTGTCGAATGTCTGCGGATCGAGAGGCTTTCCAAAACCCTCCAACCTGTGTTGCAACCACTCCTCGTAAACGTCGGGATGTCCCTCCCGAAAATCGTTATAAAAGGGGCGAAGATCCTCCAAATCATGTGATCTTGGAAAAGTAAGTTTCAAAGACATTCGCGCCTCCCGTTTGCTTGATTGGCTATAAAAAAGCGACGCCGCGAAAGTCGTTTGCAGGACGACTTTTGATCGAAGTCGCGATTTTGAAAATCGTCTTTCACCCTCCAGGCTGGCTGCCTTTTCTCCCCGCTTGCTGACGCTCCAGCGCGCGTGCAATGTCACCAGCATGCACGCCATTCATTCTTTTGAAAAGGATAAGGCTACGAGTTCCAAAGCCGGTGTAAGGAGCTCTAACGGCTAGAGCACGCCGCCCGCCAGCCGGTCGATCGCCGCTTGCAGGATGACCGCAGCGGCGTGGCTGTCGATCCGTTCGGCGCGTTTGGCGCGGCTCATATCCTGGCCGATCATCGCCGCTTCCGCGCTCGCGGTGGACCAGCGTTCGTCCCACAACAGCACGGGCAGGTCGAACGCCTCGGCAATGTTTTTGGCATAGGCGCGGCTGGCCTGAACGCGCGCGCCATCGCTGCCATCCATATTCTTCGGCAGGCCGATCACGAAGCCGCGCACGCCGCGCTGCTCCACGATTTCCCGCAATTTCCCGCTGTCCTTGCCGAACTTGCTGCGCGGGAGGGTCTTGCCTGCGGTCGCGAAACGCCAGCCTGCATCGCAAGTCGCGAGGCCAATGGTCTTGGTTCCAAGGTCGAGCGCCAGCAGCACGCCGCCATCGGGCAGCGCATCGCCGAAATCCAGCGCAGCCTCGGTTACGAGCGCGCCGCTGCCCATGCTTCCACTCGGCGCACGACGTCGCGCTGCACATTCTGCCAGAACAGCGGAATGTCGTAGACATGATAATTCTTGCCCGGCAGCACGCCTTCGCCAAGCTCCGGCGGATCGCCGATCAGCAGCAGGCCGCGCGCATCGCAGCTCGCGCCCACGGCCCCCGCCCCCAGCTCGCCGCGCGTCATGCCGGTGTCGGGCACGAGTGTGCCGAGATTGTCGCCTGCAGGCGCCTCGCCGCCCACCGCGCCGGTCAGCGGATTGACGCACAGGATCGGGCCTTCGCCGCGCATCTCCCCGCTGAAGCCGGGCGTGGCGGAATAGCGGCGCATGAGGAAATCGGGATCGCCGCCATCGGCAAAGGACGACCAGGCGAGGATGCAGGCGGATTGCTCAGGTGCGGCGCATGCGGGCAGCGGCAGGCTGGGCAGGTCATGCTCGATGGAGATGGGCCAGCCGGGGGCGTAAACCGCCGCGACCCGATCCATTGCAGGCGTGCCTTCGAGCTCTTCCATCAGCAGGCGCAGCACATGCAGGCCGCCCTGGCTGTGCCCGGCCAGCACGATGGGCTTGTCCGCATCCACGCTGTCGAGGAAATAGCGGAACGCCTCACGCACATCGGCAAAGGCGGCATCGATGGCCATTTGCGCCTCGGGCTTGTCGGTCAGGAAAGCGCCGACCGCCGCCTGACGGTATTTGGGCGCCCAGATTTCATCCGCGCGGTTGAACGGGCTGGCCAGCCCGCGCAGGAACAGGCGTGCGCGGCTGTCCGTCTCTGTGTCGCCCAGCGCAGCATTCCAGTCGCCACCTGCCTGAATATAGCTGGTGGGCGGCACGAAAAAGACCGCGAAATCCGGCACTTCGCGCGGGTCCGCCGGTTCGGCCCGGCGCGAAGATGGCGCATCGAGCGGGTCGGCCTCCTCGCCCAGCGTAAGCTCCGCCGCCGGGGCCTGCGGCGACACTTCGCGCGTGGCGGGATTTTCGGGAGCATCGGCGATGGCAGGCTGATAGCGTGCCGGATCGTCCGTGCCGATGCCGGGCCGCGAATACCACATCGCCGGGTCCTGATAAGCGTTGGGGGCGAGCGCTTCCTGCTCGACGAATTCGCCGCGCGGCACGAAGGCGATCTCGGTCGCCTCGCGCGACCAGATGGCAAGCGCGATGCCGCCGACGATCACCAGAACGATGACGAAAGCGACGAAATAGAGAAACTTACGCACCATTGGCTGCCGCCTCCGCTTTTTCGCTGGCGTCGTTTTCTTCCGCCCGGCGTTCCAGCGCGACCTTGATCATCGCCAGCAGCGGATCGGCCAGAAACAGGCCGAGAATGCCGAACAGGATGCCCATGATAAGCTGTGCGCCCAGCACCAGCGCGGGGGCCAGATCGACCGTCTTCTTGGCGATCATCGGGATGACGACATAGCCATCGAAGTTCTGGACGAAGAAATAGACGAAGATGGTATAGAGACCCATCTCGACCCCGCCGGAGAACCCGACCAGCACCATCAATATGCCGGAGATGATGGCGCCGAGATTGGGGATGAAGGCCAGCAGGCCGGTCAGGATCGCAAGCAGGGCCGCCATCGGCACGGGTCCGACCCCGATCAGATACCCGCCATAGTCGAGCAGGACATAGGTGAAGACGCCTTCGATGAACATGCCCAGCAGACGCCCGGCCATCAGCCGGCGCAGCGTCTTCGCCATACGGCTGGCGGTGACATAAAAGGCGGACCGGCTGGCGCGCGGCAAGATCCAGGCGACGCCACGCTCGTACAGTTGCGGTTCCAGCGCCACGTAAATGCCGATGATCGTGATCAGCACCACCGTGGTGACCCCGCCCAAAATGCCGCCGAGCGCGCGCGTGACCGTGCTGATCCCGCTGCCGATACTGCCGGCGTAGTTCTGGAGCTGGTCCTGGCTGACCTGGAAGCCCTGCGACCGCGCCCATTCGACCAGCGCGCCGACCTGCTGTTCGATAATGGTCGGGAATTGCGCCGCCTCTGCCGAAATCGTCGCCCCGGCGAAATAGCCGAGCCAGACGAGAAAGGCGACTGTTGCCACCAGCACGATGGCGACCCGCCACACGCGGGCAATATTCAGCACGCGGCCGAGAAGGCGTGCGCCGCCATCGATCATCGCGGCAAACACCATCGCGCCGAAGATCACCAGCAGCGGGCGAGCGATGTAGATCGCCAGAATGATACCGCCGATCACCGCGGCCCAGACGATGGCCCTGGCCGCCTCGAATCGCAGGCGCGGATCGGAGATGCGTGACGGACTGCTGCCCAGATCCTCTTCCGAGAGTTCCTGCGGGCTTTCGAGTTCGGGCTCTGCGGCCCCGGTGTCCTCACTCACGCGGTTATTCTCCTGCTCCCTCGCCGTCATTGTCGAGCGGCGGTCGCAATGTCGACCAAGCCCGGCCTCCGCGCAAGGAGGTGAACCAGCTTATCGGATTGAAATTGGTCGTCCCGTCGAGCGAGAATGTGATGAATTCCGCCCGGCCACCGATATTCTCGAGCGGGACAGGCCCGCCAAGGCCCTGCGCGAACACTTCGGCGCGGCTGTCGGCGGAATGATCGCGATTGTCGCCCATGACGAAGACATGGCCCGCTGGCACGGTGATCTCGTCATAATTGTCGAGCGTTTGCGTCATATGGTCGATGACCAGATAGCTTGCCCCGTTCGGCATGGTTTCACGCAGCACCGGCATGGCACAGGCACGCGTGCCATCGGGCTTGGTCATCCGCATCCCCGGATAATCGCTCGGCGGGCAGGGCGCGTTGATGTCGATGGGAATTTCTATCGCCGGTTCAACTTCTTGCGGAACAGGTTTGCCATTGAGAATGATCTGTCCATCGTGCACGGCGATCCGGTCACCGGGCAGGGCGACGACACGCTTGATGTAATCCTCGTCGCGCGTGGGATGCACGGGAATGACGATATCGCCGTATTCGGGCGTCGCGGCCCACACGCGCCAGTCGCCACGCGGGGCGAGGTGAAAGCTGATCGATGACCAGTTCCAGCCATAGGGATATTTGCTGACGATCAACCGGTCGCCCTTGATGAGGTTGGGCATCATGGAAGGGGAGGGAATATAGAACGGTTTGGCGATGAAGCTGTGGAAGGCCAGCACGGCCAGCAGCATCAGCGCCAGGCCGCGGATTTCCGCGAACCAGTTGATCGGTTCGTCGTCCTTCTTGGATTTGCTCATTGTGCGTCGATTTTCGGAAAAGCCTCGATGATCACGAAGGCCTGTGCCCAGGGATGATCGTCGGTGAGGGTCAGGTGGATGGTCGCCTCATGGCCTTCCGGCGTCATTTGCGCAAGCCGCTTCGCCGCGCCGCCCGCCAGTTGCAGCGTCGGCGCGCCGGATGGCGCGTTGACCACGCCGATATCCTTCATAAACACGCCGCGCTTGAAACCCGTGCCGACCGCCTTGGAGAACGCCTCCTTCGCGGCGAACCGCTTGGCATAGGTGCCCGCCATGGTGAAGGGCCGCCGCTGCGCCTTGGCGCGCTCGGTATCGGTAAAGACGCGGTTCTCGAAACGTTCGCCGAAACGGTCCAGAGAGTTCTGGATTCGCTCGATATTGCAGAGGTCGGAGCCAAGACCGATAATCATAGGGTGTATGCCTTTCGCGCGCTCATCCGAGCGCGCGTCCTCGGTGCTGTTCCTCCCTTCGGTCGGGCATCTGCGGGGCGGCCTCGTGGCCTTGCGATCGCTACGCGACCGATTTGGCAGTGCATATTTTCTGCCTGGTCACGGCAGTCAGCGCGCGACCGCGCGCCGCCGCTTTTGCGGCGAAGCCAAGCGGGCCGGATGGCCCGCGCCCGGCGTTTGAGGGTCGGAACAAAAAACTTCACCGCGCCTCGTCCATCAGCTCGCGCATGCGGCGCACGGCGGCTTCCAGCCCGACGAACACCGCCTCGCCCACAAGGTAATGCCCGATATTGAGTTCGGCGAGTTGGGGGATGGCGGCAATCGGCTGGACATTCTCATAGGTAAGTCCGTGCCCGGCATGCGGCTCGATCCCGTTCTTGGCGGCAAGGGCGGACATGTCGGCAATCCGCTTCAGTTCAGCAGCGGTCCTTTCGCGGTCGCCATCGAGATGGGCGTGGGCGTATTCACCGGTGTGGAATTCCACCACCGGCGCGCCCAGCCTGAGCGCGGCGTCGAGCTGGCGTTCGTGCGCTTCGATAAACAGGCTGACGCGGATATCCGCCTCGGTAAGCTGGCGTACGATGGGGGCGAGCTGGTTGTGCAGCCCCGCCGCGTCGAACCCGCCTTCGGTCGTGCGTTCCTCACGCTTTTCCGGGACGATGCAGGCTGCGTGCGGTTTGTGCTCGAGCGCGATGGCGAGCATTTCCTCTGTCGCCGCCATTTCCAGGTTCAGCGGCAGGTCGGTCGCCGCCTGAATGCGCCGGAGGTCGGCATCGCGGATGTGGCGACGATCTTCGCGCAGATGCGCGGTGATTCCGTCACCGCCGACCTCGGCCACGATCTCCGCCGCGCGCACCGGATCGGGATGGTCGCCGCCGCGCGCATTGCGAATGGTGGCGACGTGGTCGATATTGACCCCCAGGCGCAGGCGTTCGATCATCGCCTATGCCCGGCTGCCGGGCTTGGTGATGTCGATTGCGGCCAGTTCGGCGGGAACTTCATCGTCTGCATAGGTCGGGAAGTTGATATCGATCAGCGGGAAGAAAGGCACGCCGAGATCGGCGGACCCGTTGCTGCGATCGACCAGCGCCACTTCGGCAATCACTTCCCCGCCTTCGCGCGCGACGGCGGCAATCGCCTCGCGACTGGAAAGGCCGGTGGTCACCACGTCTTCGACCATCAGCACTTTCGCGCCCGGTTCCAGCCGGAAGCCGCGGCGCAGGTGGAACTCGCCTTCGGGCCGTTCGAGGAACATCGCATCCTTGCCCAGCGCGCGCCCCATTTCCTGGCCGATAATGATGCCTCCCATTGCCGGGCTGACCACCACATCGATCTGGCTGCGAATCTCGCGCGGGATCTTTTGTGCCAGCGCGCGTGCGAGACGGTCGGCGCGTTCCGGGTTCATCAGCACGCGAGCGCATTGCAGGTAGTGCCCGCTGTGACGCCCGCTGGAAAGGAGGAAATGGCCTTCGAGCAGGGCTTCGCTGGCGCGGAATTCGGAGAGGATATCGTCTTCTGTCATGTCGCGCCTGCTCAAAGCCAATCCTTGCCCCATAAGCAAGCCTGTAATTACCCCCGCTTGTGGCCAAGTTGACGCGCAGGCAAAGAGGGTTGCGGATTTTTTGTGGGAAGGGCGCTTGAGGCGGCGAGAAACCCTGCCTATAGGGCTGCCCAATCCGAATTGCCGGTCGAACTGTGCCTTGCGTGCGTTCGACATCAAACCCAGGGCGGCTCTGGCCGCCGGTGACAAGCAGAGCGAATACAGCATGTCCTTGACCCTCTTTGCCGATGCCCAGACCGCAGCAACCCGCGTGACCATGCGCCTTGCAGCGATTCTGACGGTCGCTTTCGCGGCGCTTTTCCTGGCCGGCGCGGCCATCGCGCAGGATGTTGCGAGCGTCGAAAACCCGACCGAACTGGACGAGGTGACCGTCGATCAGGAAGCCGCAGCCGACACCGCATCGGCCTACACCCCGATGGGCCCGGACATGATCAAGGGTCAGCCGACCGCCGGCGCGATGGATGTCCAGAAGCAGTATTCCGATATCGGCCAGCAGGCGTTCGGCCTTCATGTTGGCCTGGTCTGGGTGATGGCGATCATCAGCATTTTCGTGCTCGCTCTGCTGGTGCTTGTCATCGTGCGTTATAACCGCCGTGCCAACCCGACGCCCTCGCGCACCACGCACAACACCGCTATCGAAGTCGTCTGGACGATCGTTCCCGCGCTCATTCTGGTGGCTATCGCGATCCCGTCGATCTCGCTGCTCGCTGCGCAGTACGAATCGCCGCCGGAAGATGCGATCACCGTGAAGGTTGCCGGTGTGCAGTGGCACTGGGAATATGAATTCCCCGATCACGAAGTCAGCATCATCTCCAAGATGCTGAACGAGCCGGGCCAGGCGGAAGTGAATCCGGGCGTGCGCGAACTCGGTAGCGAACCGTGGGATGGCCCCGGCCAGCTCGAAGTCGACAACCGCCTTGTCCTGCCCGTGGGTGTTCCGCTGCGCATGCAGGTTACCGCGAACGACGTGATCCACTCCTTCGCCGTGCCCGCTTTGTGGTTCAAGATCGACGCGGTTCCCGGCCGCCTCAACGAACGCCTGCTCACCATTAACGAGCCGGGCATCTATTACGGCCAGTGTTCCGAACTGTGCGGTGTGAAGCATGGCTACATGCCGATCGCCATCGAAGCGCTGCCGCTGAATGAATGGCGCGCATGGGTGAGCGCGCAGGGTGGCAGCTTCCCCGAAGCTCGCGCCGCTGCCGAAGCCGCCGAAGCTGCGCCCGCATCCGACGATGCCGCTGCCGACGAGGCAGAAGCCGCTGCCGACACCGCAGCCTGAACCTGACAGAATTACGCCTGATACGCTTACGGAAGAGATAGACCACGATGGCCACCACCGCTGACAACTTCCAGGCCCATGCCGAAGACCATTCGCACGATCACGCCGATCACAAGCCCGGCTTCTTCGCGCGCTGGTTCATGTCCACCAACCATAAGGACATCGGCACACTCTACCTGATCTTCGCCATCTGCGCAGGGATCATCGGTGGCGGCATTTCCGGCATCATGCGTGCCGAACTGGCCGAACCGGGCATCCAGATCCTCGACTTCTGGGTCGAATTCATGGGCGGCGAGGCGAGCTTCGACCAGAACGCCCATATGTGGAACGTGCTGATCACTGCGCACGGCCTGATCATGGTGTTCTTCATGGTCATGCCCGCCATGATCGGCGGTTTCGGCAACTGGTTCGTGCCGCTGATGATCGGCGCGCCGGACATGGCCTTCCCGCGTATGAACAACATCTCGTTCTGGCTGACCGTTGCCGGTTTCCTGAGCCTGATGTTCTCGATGTTCGTGCCGGGCGGCACGGGCAATGGCGCGGGGACGGGCTGGACGGTCTATGCCCCGCTGTCGACCTATGGTTCGCAAGGCCCCGCGGTCGACTTCGCGATCTTCTCGCTCCACCTTGCAGGTGCAGGCTCGATCCTTGGCGCGACCAACTTCATCACCACCATCTTCAACATGCGTGCGCCGGGCATGACCCTGCACAAGATGCCGCTGTTCGTGTGGTCGGTGCTGGTCACCGCCTTCCTGCTGCTGCTCGCGCTGCCGGTTCTCGCGGCTGCGATCACCATGCTGATCACCGACCGTAATTTCGGTACGACCTTCTTCGATCCGGCTGGCGGCGGCGATCCGGTGCTTTACCAGCACCTGTTCTGGTTCTTCGGCCACCCGGAAGTGTATATCATGATCCTGCCGGGCTTCGGCATGATCAGCCAGATCATCGCAACCTTCAGCCGCAAGCCGGTCTTCGGCTATCTCGGCATGGCCTATGCCATGGTTGCCATCGGTGTGGTCGGCTTCGTCGTCTGGGCGCACCACATGTACACCGTGGGCATGGACGTGAACACGAAGATGTACTTCACCGCTGCGACGATGGTTATCGCCGTTCCGACGGGTGTGAAGATCTTCAGCTGGGTCGCCACGATGTGGGGCGGCTCCATCCAGTTCAAGTCGCCGATGGTTTGGGCCCTTGGCTTCATCTTCCTGTTCACCGTGGGCGGCGTCACCGGCGTCTACCTCGCCAATGGCGGCATCGACGATGTCGTGCACGACACCTATTTCGTGGTCGCGCACTTCCACTACGTGCTGTCGATGGGTGCGGTGTTCAGCCTGTTCGCCGGGTTCTACTACTGGTTCCCCAAGATGAGCGGCCGCTGGCACTCCGAACTGCTGAGCCACCTGCACTTCTGGGTGTTCTTCATCGGCGTGAACATGATCTTCTTCCCGCAGCACTTCCTTGGTCTGCAGGGCATGCCGCGCCGTTACCCCGACTATACGGCGGCCTACAGCTACTGGAACGAAATCAGCTCGCTCGGCTATCATGTGATGGCAGGTTCGATGCTGATCTTCTTCGCCAACATCGCTTACGCGCTGGTCGCGGGCCGCAAGGCAGAAGCGAACTATTGGGGCGAAGGCGCGACGACGCTCGAATGGACGCTGTCGAGCCCGCCGCCCTATCACCAGTTCGAAACCCTGCCGGTGATCGAGGACCACCACGATTACCACAACCACCTGCCCAAGGGCGGTCAGGAACCGGCCAAGGCCTGATCGGGCGGCATCCGATCCGGCGAGAGCCAATCGAACACGCACGGCCGACCCGCAAGGGTCGGTCGTTTGCTATGGGCGTTTGCTATGGGGACAGTGTGAAATGGCCGAACTGACACAGATCGATACCGGCGATGCCAGCCTGCGCTGCGCGATCGAGGGCGACGGCGAACAGCTCGTCATCCTCGTCCATGGCTTTCCCGAAAGCTGGTATTCCTGGCGTCATCAGCTCGGCCCTCTGGCCGATGCCGGGTTCACCGCCTGCGCCATCGATGTGCGCGGCTATGGCGGGTCGGACAAGCCGCAGCCGGTCGATGCCTATGCGATGCAGCATATCGTCGGCGATCTCGTCGGTCTCAGCGAAACGCTGCGTCCCGGCGGCCAGTCGATCCTGGTGGGGCATGACTGGGGCGCGCCCATCGTGTGGAACAGCGCCCTGACGCACCCGGAAACCTTCCGCGCGGTTGCCGGAATGGCCGTGCCGTTCGCCGGTGTGCCGCAGCGCCCTTTCACCGACATCTTCCGCGAAGCGTTCACCGATCAGGGCAAGTTCTTCTACCAGGAATATTTCCAGGAGCCGGGCATTGCCGAAGCCGAGGCCGAGGCGGACCCGCGCGATTTCGTCGGGCGGATGATGTATTCGATCAGCGGCGATGTCCCGCCGGGAAATTACTGGGACAAACCGCTGGGTGCGACCTTCCTTGAAGGTTTGCCCGACCCGCAGCCCATGGCATGGCTGAGCACGGCGGACCTCGATTATTACGAACGCGAATTTCGCGCCTCGGGCTTTCGCGGCCCGCTCAACCGCTATCGCAACCACGAAGCCGATTACGAATGGCTGCAGGGCTGGAACGGCCAGCGGATCGAACAGCCCGCGCTGTTCATCGGTGGCGAACGCGATCCGGCGACGTTCCTGTTCGGCGCGGTTCAGGACCCGGTGGCGCTGATGCGCATGTTCGCGCCGCAGGTCGAAGGGCATATCCTTCCCGGGATCGGCCACTGGACACAGCAGGAAGCGCCCGATGAGGTGAACCGCCTGCTGCTGGACTGGATTAAGCGGGTCTGAGCGCGTATAGCCCGCGCAGAAACGAATCCTCATGACCGACGCTGTTTCCTCCACCCAGCTCCCCACGGACTGGCGCGACTTCTTCGCGCTGACCAAGCCGCGCGTGATGAGCCTGGTGATCTTCACCGGCCTATGCGGCCTGCTGGCTGCGCCCGGATCGATCCATCCGGTGATCGGCTTTACCGCCGTATTGTGCATCGCGCTCGGTGCTGGCGGTGCAGCAGCGCTCAACCAGTGGTGGGAAGCCGATATCGATGCGGGGATGAAGCGCACCGCTGCGCGGCCGCTCCCTGCCGGGCGGATGAACCGCACCGATGCGCGCGATTTCGGCATCGCGATCTGTGCAGCCTCGGTGTTCGTGATGGCGGTGGGCGTGAATTATCTCGCCGCGGCCATCCTGCTGATCTCGATCATCTATTACGCAGTGGTCTACACCATCTGGCTCAAGCCGCGCACGCCGCAGAACATCGTCATCGGCGGCGGGGCAGGGGCCTTCCCCCCGGTCATCGGGTGGGTCGCGGTGACGGGCGAGATCACGCTGATGCCGGTGCTGCTCTTCGCGATCATCTTTATGTGGACGCCGCCGCATTTCTGGGCGCTCGCGCTGTTCGTCCAGTCGGATTACGCCAAGGTCGGCATCCCGATGATGCCGGTGGTGAAGGGCGAAAGGTCCACGCGCCGCCAGATCCTGATCTACTCCGTGCTGCTGCTGCCCATTGCCGCTGCACCGTGGCTGATCGGCGGGACCGGCGCGATATATGGGATTGCGGCCATTGCGCTGTCGCTTGCCTTTCTTGCGCTTTCGCTTCCCGTGGCTTTCCGCCATACGGGTGAGGGTGACACCATGCGCCCGGAAAAGCGCCTGTTCGGCTTCAGCGTGCTGTATCTGTTTGCGCTGTTTGCCGCGCTGGTCGCCGACCGTGTGCTGGCCCAGAATGGAGTGATCCTGTGACCCCGCAAGAAGAAACCGAATATCGCCGCCGGCAAAAGAGCCGTAATCTCGTGTTGGGCGGTATCCTGCTGTTCTTCGCCTTCCTGTTCTATTTCATCACCATCGCCCGGATGTAGGGCATCAGCCGAACGAGGACAGTGTGACCAGCGCCGCCGCCCCTCTCGAAAGCCGCAAGACGCGCACGGCGATGTTCGCGCTCGCCGGTGCGCTGTTCATGCTCGGCCTCGGCTATGCCGCCGTACCGCTTTACGACCTGTTCTGCCGCGTCACCGGCTTTGGCGGGACGACCCAGCGGGCCAGCGAAGCCGACGCCGATCTGGCCGCGCGCTTTGCCGCCAGCGCGGGCGCGCCGACGATTTCGATCCGCTTCGATTCGTCGACCGCACGCGGCATGCCCTGGACCTTCAAGCCGGAAAACACCGTCGACACGGTCCAGTTCGGCCAGCGCGACATGGCGTTCTACACCGCGCGCAACGATTCCGATGAACCGATCACCGGCATGGCGAGCTACAATGTCGAGCCCGAACAGGCCGGACGCTATTTCAACAAGATCCAGTGCTTCTGCTTCACCGAACAGACGTTGCAGCCGGGGCAGGAAGTGCGCATGCCGGTGCTGTTCTATGTCGATCCGGCGGCACTGGACGATCCCAATATGAAGGGTGTCGAACAGATCACCCTCAGCTACACTTTCCACCGACAGCAGGGCGAAGGGTCCTAACCCTCTGGACCCGGCGCAATCGGCCCTCTAAGGGCTTCGACGCAAGACCAACAGGACGCAAGAGAACCATGGCCGGCAACGTCAACCACGACTATCACATCCTCGAACCCGATATCTGGCCGCTGGTCGGCTCGATGGCGGCGCTTACCTTTACCTCGGGCATGGTGCTTTACATGCACGAAATGCCCAGCGCGCATCTCGTGCTGGGCGTGGGCATTGCGCTTTTGATCGCGACGTTCTTCGCGTGGTTCTCCAACATCGTGAAAGAGGCGCAGCGCGGCGATCACACGCCGGTGGTGCAGCTCCACATGCGCTACGGGATGATCCTGTTCATCGCGTCGGAAGTGATGTTCTTCGTCGGCTGGTTCTGGAGCTGGTTCGATTTCGCCCTGTTCCCCAGCGCGGTGTCCGAAGTGGTCGGCGGCCAGTTCCCGCCCGCCGCGATTGAGGCGGTGCTCGACCCGTTCTCGCTCCCGCTGCTTAACACGCTGATCCTGCTGTGTTCGGGTACGACCGTTACCTGGGCGCACCATTCGCTGATCCATGGGGACCGCGAAGGCCTCAAGAAGGGCCTGTGGGCGACCATCCTGCTCGGCGTGCTGTTCACCTGCATCCAGGCCTATGAATACAGCGTCGCCCCGTTCGCATTCGGCGGCAACACCTATTCCTCGGCCTTCTACATGGCGACCGGTTTCCACGGCTTCCACGTGCTGGTCGGCACGATCTTCCTGATCGTCTGCCTCGTTCGGGCGAATAAGGGCCACTTCACACCGCGCCAGCATTTCGGCTTCGAAGCGGCTGCGTGGTACTGGCACTTCGTCGATGTCGTGTGGCTGTTCCTCTTCGTCTCGGTTTATGTCTGGGGCGGTTGGGGTGCGCCGACGCACTGATGCCGACAGGCACAATCGAAACACGCGAGGGGCAGCCTGGTTACGATCCGGCTGCCCTTTGCATTTGAGGACCAGCAATGCGCATCCCCGTCATCCCCACGATCATCGTCGCCGCCGCGATTGCGGTGATGATCCGGCTCGGCTTCTGGCAACTGGACCGCGCAGAAGAGAAAGAGGCGCTGATCGCGCGAGCGCAACAGTCGGCGCGCATGTCCTCCGAAGTGCGCTATCGCACGCCGATCAGCGAGGATGACGAACTGCTCTATCGCCGGACCAGCGTGAACTGCACCACAGTGCTCGAACGAAATGCCGTGGCCGGGACGAGCGAGCGCGGCGCAAAGGGCTGGGCACACCGCATGACCTGCGCGCTCGCAGGCGGCGGCGAGGCGGTGATCGATATCGGCTTTGCGCGCGAACCCAAGCCGGTCGAGTGGAACGGGGGCAAGGTTCGCGGGACCATCGCACCCGGTGGCAGGATCGTCGCTGCCATGCCGATTGCCGGGCTGGAACCGCTGGCCCGCCCCGACCCGCGCGATCTGCCAAACAACCACCTTGCCTATGTGGGCCAGTGGTTCCTCTTCGCGCTGACGGCGCTGGTGATCTATATCCTGGCGCTGCGGCGGCGCAGGCGCACGCCCGCTTCACCCTCTTAAATCACCGCTTCCTTGCTCGCGCGCGCACATAACGCTACCCGCCCGAAGATGGACTATATCTCCACCCGTGGCAGCGCGCCGACGCTCGATTTCGCCGGGGCAACGCTTGCCGGTCTCGCCAGCGATGGCGGCCTTTATGTGCCCAGCGAATGGCCGCGCTTCACCACCGACGAAATTCGCGCCATGCGCGGCCTGCCCTATGCGCAGCTTGCCACGCGGGTGATGCAGCCCTTTGTCGGGGACAGCCTGTCACCCGAACGCCTGCTGGAACTGTGCGAGGCCGCCTATGGCCGTTTCGCGCACAAGGCGGTGACGCCGCTGGTCCAGCTGGACGAGCGGCAATGGCTGCTGGAACTGTTCCACGGGCCGACGCTCGCCTTCAAGGATGTTGCGCTGCAATTGCTCGGCCTGCTGTTCGAGGAGTTCCTCGCGCGGGAGAACAGCCAGCTCACCATTGTGGGCGCGACCAGCGGCGATACCGGCAGCGCGGCCATCGATGCGGTGGCAGGGCGCGACAATGTCGAGATTTTCATGCTCCACCCCAAGGGCCGGGTGAGCGATGTGCAGCGCCGCCAGATGACCACGGTGCGCGCGCCCAATGTGCACAATATCGCCATCGACGGCAGTTTCGACGATGCGCAGGCGATGGTGAAGCGCATTTTCGCCGATACGGATGTGACCGCCAAGCACCGGATCGGCGCGGTCAATTCGATCAACTGGGCGCGGCTGATGGCGCAGGTGGTTTATTACTTCGCCGCCGCGCTGCAGCTGGGTGCGCCTGATCGCAAGGTTGCTTTCAGCGTACCGACCGGCAATTTCGGCGATGTGTTCGCCGGGCATGTTGCGGCGCGCATGGGCTTGCCGGTGGCGAAGCTGGTCGTCGCGACCAATGTGAACGACATTCTCCACCGCGCGCTGTCCGAAGGCGATTATTCCGCCGGAACGGTGACGCCGACCGCTGCGCCGAGCATGGACATCCAGGTGAGTTCCAATTTCGAGCGGCTGCTGTTCGATGTCGGCGGACGCGACGGAGCGGCGATGGCCGAACAGATGCGCGGTTTTGAGAGCAGTAAGGCGATGCGGCTGACCAATGCTCAGCGCGAAGGCGCGGCGCTGTTCGCCAGCGAGCGGGCCGAGCCGGACGATATGCTGCGCGCCATGCGCTGGGCGTGGGACAATGCGGGCGAGATCGTCGATCCGCACACCGCCATCGGCCTGCATGCCGCGCTGCGCCAGGATTTGCCCGCCGATGTGCCTGTGGTCACGCTGGCGACTGCTCATCCGGCAAAGTTCGCCGATCCGGTGGAACGGGCGACGGGCCTGCGGCCATCGCTGCCCACGCGCGTGGGCGACCTGTTCGCACGCGAGGAAGCCTGCACCGACCTGCCGGGCGATTACGCCGCGGTGCGTGACTTCATTGTCGAAAATGCTACGCCCGCCGCCTGATGGCGACACTGACGCAAAATCCACTGCTGATGGTGGGCGAGGGCTGGGATGCCTATCGCCTGCTCGATAGCGGGCATGGCCGCAAGTTCGAGGAATACGGCCCTTATCGCTTTATCCGCCCCGAGCCCCAGGCGATGTGGCAACCGCGCCTTGCCGAATGGGGTGCGCATGGCGAATTCGTGCCGGGCAGCGACGAGGATGGCGGGGGCCGCTGGCAGTTTTCCGGAGATGTGCCACTTGATGGCTGGGAGCTGGGTTGGGGCGATGAGGTGCGTTTCACCGCCCAATGCACGCCGTTCCGCCATCTCGGCTTCTTCCCCGATATGGACCCGGTGTGGCGCTGGATGGGCGCGCAGCTGGGTGGACGGGCCGATGCCGAAACGATGAACCTGTTCGGCTATACCGGGGTGGGCTCGCTCGCGCTCAGCCGGTATGGCCGCGTAACCCATGTCGATGCGAGCAAGAAATCGGTCGCGCAGGCCCGCGCCAATGCCGATGCTTCGGGGATGGGGGATCGCCCGATCCGCTGGCTGATCGACGACGCGGCGAAATTCACCGCGCGCGAGGTGCGCCGCGGCAACCGCTATGACGGCATCATCCTCGACCCGCCCAAATTCGGGCGCGGACCCAAGAACGAAACCTGGCGGCTTGAAGACAGCCTGCCCGGCCTGGTGCGCGATTGCCGTGCGCTGCTGGATGGCGACAGCCGGTTCCTGTTCCTCACCGTCTACGCCGTGCGGATGAGCAGTCTGTCGCTTGGCGGCTTGCTGTCGGAAATCTTCGCTGATTTGCCCGGCACGATCGAACATGGCGATCTGGCGGTGCTAGAAAGCGGTGAGGGCGCACGCCTGTTGCCAACCGCGATCTTCGCGCGCTGGTCCAATCCCGGCTAAGGCGGGCGACATGACCGATTCGCTCCACCTCGAAGTCGCGGACTTCGAACACGATGTCCTCACCGGCATCTATTCCGAAGAGACCGGCAAGCCGCAGCCGCTGCGGTTTACCATCACCGTACGGTTGAAGCCGCTGCGGCATTACGATCCCGATACGTCGCTGGACGATTCGAAGAATTACATGGATCTGAAATTCGCCGCTTCGGATGCGCTGCCCGAAGGCGTGCATTTCAAGCTGATCGAGGCTGTGGCTGACCATGTGTGCGAAACGCTGTTCCTGCAGGACAAGCGCGTCGAGGCGGTGACGGTCAAGATCGTCAAGCTCGCCATTGCCGAGGCGGGCGAGAAGATTGGCATCACCCTGCACCGGGAGCGGCGCGGGTGAAAACCATCGTGGTGGAAGGGCTGCCGGACGATCCGCTGGACGCCGCCGGTGTCTTCCACCAGAACTGGCTGCCCCATGCCGAGGCGTCCTTGGCCGAGGGCGCGGACCTGCTGCTGGTCTTTGCGCCAGCCGATCACACCCATCGCGGCTGGCGCGCGGCGGCGGTGCAGGGGCTGGCACGGCGATATGCGCCGACAAGGGCCAATGCGACCACCGGCGACGGCGCGATCAATGCGCGAATCGCCAGCTATTTCGAAGGCGCGCCGGGTGTGACCGGCCAGTATCTGGAAGCCGCAGCTGCAAATCGGTGATGGCCCTTATTGCCGCGCTTCGGTAGTCTGCTCGCTATGACGGCGACACCGCTTATCGACGGCTTCCAGCGGCGCGTCACCTATCTGCGTCTATCGGTCACCGATCGCTGCGACCTGCGCTGCACATACTGCATGCCGCGCGACATGAAATTCCTGCCACGCAACGAAGTGCTGAGCCTGGAAGAACTGCACCGGCTGGCGCTGGCTTTCATCGAACGGGGCGTGACCAAGATCCGCCTGACCGGGGGTGAGCCGCTGGTGCGGCGCGACATGATCGATCTGGTGCGCGCGCTGGGGCGACAGTTGGATGGTGGCGGGCTGGAGGAATTGACGCTCACCACCAATGCGACGCAGCTTGCCCGGCATGCGGCTGCGCTGGCCGATGCGGGTGTGCACCGTATCAATGTCTCCCTCGACACGCTGGACCGCGCGCGATTTGCCGATCTGACCGGCCGCGATGCCCTGCCGCAGGTGATGGAGGGGATCGCCGCTGCCGGTGCTGCGGGGATGGCGATCAAGATCAACACCGTCGCGCTGCGCGGCATCAACGAAACCGAGATCGCGGACATCATCGCCTGGGCGCATGGCGAGGGGCACGATTTGTCGCTGATCGAAGTGATGCCGCTGGGCGAGGTGGAGGGCGACCGGGTCGACCACTTCCTGCCGCTGACCGCCGTGCGCGAGCGGCTGGAGCAAGTCTTTACGCTGATGCCCTCATCGCACCGCACCGGCGGACCGGCGCGCTATTTCGATATTGCGGAAACCGGCGGCAGGCTGGGTTTGATATCGCCGCTGACCAACAATTTCTGCGCGGGATGCAACCGGATGCGGGTGACGACGACCGGACAGCTTTACCCCTGCCTCGGCGGTGGTGAGCGGGTGGACCTGCGCGCTGCACTGCGCCAAGGGGACGACAATGCGGCGCTCGACGCCGCGATGGACAGGGCGCTGACCATTAAGCCGGAGCGCCACGATTTCCGCATCGACGCACGCGGTGCTGCCCCGGCGCAGGCGCGGCACATGTCGGTCACGGGTGGCTGATGGCGGTGCGTGTCCTCTTTCTGGGGCCTTTGCAGGATATGGCGGGCGAGGATTCGCGCGACTTGCCCGCGCCGCTCGACTGGGCGGGGCTACTCGATGCGGTCGGACCGCAGATCGCGGAGCAGCTCCGGCACGAGCGGGTGCATGTCGCCTGCGCGGGGCGCGTGCTGGCCGACAAGACTGCGCTCGCCGCGCAGGATGGGGACGAGGTGGCGCTGCTGCCGCCGGTCAGCGGTGGCTAGGCTCGCGCTGGCATCTCCGCTCGATATACGCCTGCTCGACAAGGGGCTGAGCGTTGGCGAAGCGCTGGCCGCTTTCAACGCCGCGCATTCCCAGGTGGGCGGCGTGGCAAGTTTCCTCGGCAAGGTGCGCGGCGAAGGCGGTGTCCATGCGCTGGAACTGTCGCATTACGAGCCGCTGACGCTGCCGAGCATGCGCGAATTGGCGCAGGAGGCGCTGGAACGTTTCTCGCTGCATGGGCTGCTGGTCTGGCACAGAATTGGCGTCATGACGCCGGGCCAGCCCATCGTGCTGGTGGCCGCCGCCGCTACCCATCGCCGCGGCGCGTTCGAGGCGGTGGATATGGTGATGGACCACCTCAAATCCGCATCCTGGTTCTGGAAGCGCGAGCGGCGCGATGATGGCTGGCACTGGATCGAACCGCGCGGCGAGGATCACGCCGATCTTGCGCGGTGGAAAAAATTGCCGCCCGTTTGAACTCGATCAAACACTGCGCGTCGCACCCTGCACATAAAGGCTCCAACAAAGGAGCCGGACATGTCCAAATATCTCGCCCATCGGCACGCGACTTCCCCGGGGGATATCGCCGCCATGTCGGCATGCGCGAGGGACAACGGGCAGCGATGGGCGCCGGGCAAGGCCCTCTATGCCGTGGTCGTCGCGCTCTATCTGGGCTTTCTCGCGGCGATGACCATCGGTTGACAATCTCGCCGCCGGGGGCCCTGGAGGGATCAGGCCCGCATGGGTAGCCGCGTCGGGGCGATCATCTCGATCCCGCGCTTGCCATCGCGGCGGATCGCGCCCGATTTCTCGAACCGGGTAATCATCCGGCTGACCGTTTCGATGGTCAGGCCCAGCATTGCCGCCAGCTCCCCGCGTGACAGTGGCAGCTCGAACTTCTGCGCCGGATGACAGGGCGAATCGCTCGCGGCATTGGCAAGCGCGACGAGCATGCCGGCCACCCGCTCTTCCGCCGAAGCCGTTCCCGTCAGCGCCAGCAATTCGCGGCTGGCATGCAAATCTTCCTGCGTGCGGCGCAGAAGCGCGCGCGCCAGTTCGGGATAGGCGGTCAGCGCGCGGTCGAAGGCCGGGCCGGAAAACAGGCACAATTCGCAATCGGTCAGCGCGATCACATCGTATTGTGCGAATGGGCCGAACAATTCGCCGACAAATCCCGCCGGATGGACCAGCGCAAGAATACGCTCGTTACCGTCGGCATCGCTGGCCGCGATTTTCAGCACACCCTTTATCAGCGTGGCGCAGGCTTGCCGCTCTTCACCCGCCGCAAACAGCGTTTCGCCGCGCTTCAATTCGCGGGTGCGGCCCGAACGGGAAAGCTCGTCACGCTGGTCCTCGTCCAGCACGGAACAGGCGGCGCGGTCGCGCACAGGGCAGGCGGCACAGGCAAGGCTCATCGGGTGGCTGCGCGCAGCCGGGCAAGGACAGCGTCCTGTTCGCGCACAAGGGCGATCACCTGTTCACGCGCCGCATCGATGGCGCTGCGGTCTTCGTACTGGATGCTTGCAGCGACATAGAGCGTGTCAAGATCGCCCAGCGCGATGGCTGTCTGGCTGCGCGTCGAATCGAGATCGGACAACGCCACTTCGGCGGCAGCGAAGGCATTGCTGTCACGCGATGCGCCGCGCGCCGCCTGTACCCGGCTGCTGGCGACAGGCGCGGCGCGGGTGAATTCGGCATGCGCTTCGCGCGCATCGGCAAGGAGCGAATCGAGGCGCGGGGCGAGGCCCTGCGGAAGCTCGGTCGGGACCTCCGGCACGTCGATGGGATCGGCGGGGACCGGTTCGAACTGGCCTTCCACCCGCTCCACATCGCGCGTGGCGAGCGAGGGGTAGCGCCCGTCGGCGCTGGTGCAGGCTCCCAGCGAAGCGGCAAGGCCGAGAAGGAGAAAGGGTGTAAAACGCATCGCCAGCCTGATAGCACGGGCAGCGATTGTCGCCACCCGCCTTCGATACGCATTTCCTCACGATCCGGCGTTGACTTTGCAACTCCCTTCCCTTAACGGCCACGTTCTTTCCGGCATACCCGCCTTGCGGGCGTTCGGACGCGCCGTTTCTGTGTTGGCGATTTTCGCCGGGGCCGTGCGGCACAGCAATTTGATTGAGAGATACAGACCATGTTCGCAGTAGTGCGCACGGGCGGCAAGCAGTATCGGGTTGCCGCCGGAGACAAGATCGCAGTCGAAAAGCTCGCCGGTGATGCGGGCGACACCGTGACGCTGGGCGATGTCCTGCTGGCCGGTGAAGGCGACAAGCTGGCCGATGCCGGCAAGGTCACCGTTTCGGCGGAAATCATCGCCCAGGCGAAGGGTGAGAAGGTCGTGGTGTTCAAGAAGCGCCGCCGCCACAACTATCGCCGCAAGAACGGCCACCGCCAGCAGCTGACCCTGCTGCGCATCACCGACGTTGGTGAAGGTGCCAAGAAGGCTGCACCGAAGGCGGAAGCCAAGAAGGCTGCTCCGAAGAAGGATGCTTCGGAAGAGAAAGCCGCGCCCAAGGCCAAGAAGGCAGCGCCGAAGAAGGCCGCCGCCACCAAGGCTGCTGCGGACAAGAAGCCTGCTGCCAAGAAGGCCGCAGCCAAGAAGACCGACACGAAGTAAGGATACCGGACGATGGCACATAAAAAAGCAGGCGGTTCGTCCCGCAACGGTCGCGACTCAGCCGGCCGTCGCCTTGGCGTGAAGAAGTTCGGCAGCGAAAACGTCGTCGCCGGCAACATTATCGTGCGCCAGCGCGGCACGAAGTTCTACCCGGGCAGCAATGTCGGCATGGGCAAGGACCACACGCTGTTCGCGCTTTCGGACGGAATCGTGCGATTCCACACCGGCAAGCAGAGCCGCAAATATGTCTCTGTCGACATGATGGCGGAAGCAGCCGAATAACCGGACGGTTCGATAACGGGATCGTCCAAGCGGGACGGTCCCAGCCGGGCTAACAGCCGGCAGACGAAGAGGGAGATGGGGCCGACCCGTCTCCCTCTTGTCGTTTCTCCTTCTTCAAAAATCGCGGCGAAATTGCATTTCGCCATCACGCAATTGTCACGCGTCCGGACTAGGAGCCCGGAGCGTGGAGTGAAGGGGAGTAGACCTATGTTCCATGTTACCGAAAGGCTGCTGTTGCGGCCTGCCTGGCCCGAAGATGCAAGAGAGCTGTTTGCCGGAATCGCCGATAAGCGCGTCGTCCGCAATCTCGCCCGTGCGCCCTGGCCCTACTCCTTCAAACATGCGCGCGATTTCGTCATGCGTACGCACGATCCGCGCTATCCGGTGTTCCTTGTCACCATGCCCGGCAACAAGGGTTCGCATCTGATCGGTTGCGTCGGCATCGATCGCAGCGACAGCGCCGATGTGGAGCTCGGGTACTGGATCGCCCAGCCGTTCTGGGGACGCGGTTTCGCCAGCGAAGCGGCGCGCGGCGCACTCGAAGTGGCGCGCCTGCTTGGGTATGAACGGGTTGAGGCCGGGCACTTCACCGACAATCCCGCATCGGGCCGCGTGCTGCGCAAGGTCGGCTTCCGGCCGACCGGCAAGGTGGAGGACCGCCACAGCTGCGGGCGCGGCGGAAAGGCCCCTTGTGCGCTCTATCGCATGGATCTGAGCGAAGCGGCCGAAGCGCCCCTCCAAGCGGCCTGACGGCTGGATCAGACATGAAAAAGGCCCCGCATCGCTGCGGGGCCTTTCTTCGATGGAATCGGTGATTATTCCGCGGGCATCAGAGCGGCTTCGAATTCGCCCTCATATTTGCCGATCAACTCGCGATCGTCATGGTCCCACGGATGGAAGCCCGGCTTGAAATAGCTGAGCCATGCGGGGAAGATCCGGCGCACGACACCCGGCGACACGGTGAGGTATTTGAACAGGCCCCAGCGCGCCTTCCACCCGGTAATGCCGTCCTGCGCCAGCAGGTCGAGCGTGTCTTCCCAGCGATGCTTGAAGAAATTGAAGGTCACGATGGCCATCATCAGGCTGCGCAATTTCCACCGGCGCCAGGGCGACCAGTCGCGCGTGGCGTGATTCCAGGTGTCGTAAGCGACGCCCTTATGCTCGATCTCCTCGACCGCGTGCCAGCGCCACATATCGCGCACTTCCGGGTCGGCGTTTTCGAAATGCTTGGGATTGGCAAGGAATTCCGCCGCCATCATTGCGGTGTAATGTTCCAGCGCCATGGTCGCGGCGAGATTGACAATGACCGGACGGCCCTTGGTCATGGCCAGCATTTCTTCCACGCGCTTGTCGATCTTCTTGATGTCGTAGCCGGCATCTTCGGCAAGGCGGTTGAAGGCGATGTGTTCGCGCGTGTGGTTGATTTCCTGCTTCACGAAAGCGCGGATTTCGGTTTCCAGCTTGGGATCGGCGCCTTCGCGGTGCGCCTTCACCGCTTCGATAAAGAAAGCCTCGCCGCGCGGGAAAGTGGCCGACAGCGCATTATGCCAGGCGGTTCCGAAGGCATCGCCGGCCCACCAGCGGCGCGGTGTGACCGTGCGATTGAAGCGTTCGTCGCGGACCGTGATTTCCAGATCGCTGGGCGTGGGTACGCGGCGCGACGGGACACGGTCTAAATTCGAATGAGCGTTCATTGGTGCGAATCCGTGGGTTGCTACTTACAGCTATGTAAATAGCGTTACTTACACCAATGTCAATAAGCGGAGCGAGCCGAACCGGACTGTGCCGATCACTCCGCCGGCATCACCGCATCGGCATATGGGCTTTGCGTTTTCGCGATCAGCGCCCGGTCGTCATGCTTCCAGGGGTGAAAGCGGGGGGTCAGGATCGCCGCCCATTCAAAGAACATGCGGCGCATCATGCCCGGTTTCCACCAAAGGAAACGGTAGATTTCGCGCTTGGCCTTGCTGCGTGAATAGCCGTCTTGTTCCAGCAGGCCGATGGCATCGCGAATGCGGTTGCCGAAATATTTCTTCGTAATCAGCACCGCCACGAGAGCACGGGTCTTGTACCGCTGCCAAGCCGACCAGTCGCGCGTCGCGTGCAGCCACACATCGTAGACGAGCCCCTTATGCTCGATTTCCTCCATGGCGTGCCAGCGCCAGATGTCGGCCACTTCAGGATCGGCCCCGTCGAGATATTCGGGATATTCGAGCAGGTGGCGGCTGATGATGGCGGCGAAATGTTCGAGCGCGATGGTCACTGCCAGGTTCACTTCCTTGGGCCGGCCCTCGGTCAGTTCGAGCATGGCCTGGATGCCCTGATCGATGCTTTCGACATTGTAACCGTGATCGGACACCAGCCGGTTGAAGGCGACGTGTTCACGCGTGTGGTTGATTTCCTGCTTGGTGAACGCCTTGACCTCGGCGCGCAGGCGCGGGGGTAGATCGTCGCGGAAAGGCTTGAGCGTGTCGATGAAGAACGCTTCGCCGCGCGGCAGGCTGGCCGACACCGAATTGTACCACGCGGTGGCAACCGGATCGTTCGAATGCCACCAGCGCGGGGCATTGTGCTGACGGTCGAACCGCCGGTCGCGCACGATCAGTTCGTGCTCGTGCGGGGTCGCGCTCTTGACCGCGATGAGCGGCTTGTCGCTGGTGGTTTCGCGGTCTAACTGTTTATCTTGGGTCGCCATAGTGGTTAAAAATTACTTAATTCGGGGAATCATGGCAAGCCGGAAGAGAATGAGCCCGGAAGAATCGCGTCTTGCGGCGCTGGAGGCCGCACGTCATCTTCTCATCGAAACCGGTCCGCAATCGGTCACTTTAAAGGCGGTTGCGGCGCGGATCGGGCGCACGCATGCGAACCTGCTGCATCATTTCGGATCGGCTGCGGGCTTGCAAAAGGCGCTGGCCGGACACCTGGCGGAAACGGTTTGTGTGACGATTGCCGACGCGGTTCATGCCAGCCGGGCGGGGCTGGGCAGCCCGCGCGAAGTGGTCGATTTGGCTTTCGATGCTTTCGATAAGGAAGGTGCAGGCGCGCTCGCAAGCTGGATGATCCTGAGCGGGAATGAAGATGCGCTGACCCCGGTGGTCGAAACGATCCACGAACTGGTGGACGAGATTGCACCCGCCGAAGCCTCGGGCGAGGCAGAGATGAAGCGCGTGCACGAAGAAACGCTCGCGCTGGTGCTGATGGCGATGGGCGATGCCCTGATCGGCTCGGCGCTCGCCAGATCGCTCAACCTGCCCGAAACCTCTGCCCGTGACCGGGCCGAGCGCATGCTTGTCAGCTCGCTGGCAAGCTTCGGCGTCCCACCGGCCTGAGCGTTACAGCGCGGCCGCCATCCATGTCGGTGCGGTGTCGGCATCGATATCGGCCACGCGCAGGTGATCGATGGCAAGGCCAAGTTCGGGATGGGCGGTCTTGCGCCGTTTCTCGTCCGATTGCGCCAGCGGGACCACGACCAGCCGGCGATTGACCTTCTGCCGCCAGTTCATCCGCGCGGTGTTTTCCTGCCCGATATAGCAGCCCTTGTCGAAGGCGACGCCGTTGAGTTCGCCGGCATTGGTTTCCAGCCAGAGAATATCGCCCAGTTCCGCGCGGCCTTCCGCCACGCCGAGCGACAGCCGGTGCGCACGCCAATCCGCGTCGGCGGCTTGGTCGGTTTCGCCCACCGGGGCCAACCAGCGCTGGCCCAATGCGCCAAGGCGCGGATCGATAGCACCGCCATCGCCGGGTTGCTTCTGCCAGTGCACTGCGACCGCATCGTCGACTTCGATGTCGATCTTGCGGCGCAGGCGATAGAGCGACAGGCGTTTGGCCAGGTCTTGCGCCGCATCCGCCTCGCAATCGAGCAGCAGCGTGTCCTCGCCCGAAGGCCACACCAGAAAATCGAACAGCGCCTTGCCCTGCGGCGTCAGCAGGCCCGCATAGACGGGCAGGGCGCCCTTCACGTCATTGGTCACGAGGCCCTGGAGGAAATCGGTGACGCTTTCCCCGGCCTCGCGGCTGGAAAGGCGGACAATGGCGCGATCGAACAGGCGGGTTGCAGGCATGGGTGACAGATAGGGCGGCGCGCGTCATAGGCAACACCCATGACCACAGCGCCCGATTCCCTCACGATCCGCCGCCCTGACGACTGGCATCTGCATTTCCGCGACGGGGCGACCATGCGCGCGGTTGTGCCGCAGACCGCGCGGCAATTCGCCCGCGCCATCGTGATGCCGAACCTGACGCCGCCGGTCACCACCACGGCTATGGCCGCCGCTTATCGTGAGCGTATCCTGGCTGCCGTGCCGCAAGGGGTGGATTTTACTCCGCTGATGACCGCCTATCTCACCGACACCACCGATGCCGACGATCTGGCGAACGGCTTTGCCGACGGTGTGTTGACGGCGGCCAAGCTCTATCCCGCGGGCGCGACGACCAATTCCGACAGCGGCGTGACCGATATCGCGCATATCGAAGGCGTGCTGGCGCGCATGGCCGAAATCGGGATGCCGCTGTGCGTGCATGGCGAGGTGACGAGCGCGGATATCGATATCTTCGACCGCGAGGCGGTGTTTATCGAGCGTATCCTGGCCCCGCTGATCGACCGCATGCCGGGCCTCAAGGTGATCTTCGAACATATCACCACCAGCCAGGCGGTGGATTTCGTGGACGGCGCTGGGCCCAATGTCGCCGCGACGATCACGCCGCAGCACCTGCATATCAACCGCAACGATATCCTGGTCGGCGGGATCAGGCCGCACAAATATTGTCTGCCGGTCGCCAAGCGCGAAGAGCATCGCCTTGCGCTGCGCAATGCGGCGACGTCGGGTTCGGCCAAGTATTTCCTCGGCACGGACAGCGCGCCCCACCATGTCGGGGCGAAGGAAAGCGCCTGCGGCTGTGCGGGCATTTTCAACGCGCCTTTTGCGCTGGAAAGCTATGCCGCCGTGTTCGAAGCGGAAGGCGCTCTCGACCGGTTCGAAGCCTTCGCCAGCGAAAACGGGCCGCGCTTTTACGGCCTCCCGCTCAATGAAGGCACGATCGTGCTGGAGCGCGCGGCGGTTGCGGTCCCTGCCACGGTCGATGGCGGGGATGCGGCCATCGTGCCCTTCCATGCGGGCGAAACGCTCAACTGGCGGCTTGCGGCTTCTTCCTGAGCAGATCCCACACGAAGATCGCCGCCGCCAGCCAGATGCAAGCGAAACATGCGGCCTGAGCGGGTTTCAGCTCTTCACCGAACACGGTCAGGCCGAGGATAAAGACGATGCTGGGCGCCATGAACTGGATGAAGCCGAGAACGGAATAGGGCATGCGCCGCGCGGCAATGGCGAACAGCAGCAATGGAATGGCCGTCACCACCCCGCCAAGCACGATGTAGAAGCTGAGCAGCGGGTCCACGGCGAAGGACGACCCGTAATTCATACCGTACCACCAGGCGATGGCGGCAGAGGGGAGCATCAGCAACGCGGCCTCGATCGTCAGGCCGGGCAACGCGCCTACCGGCACTTGCTTGCGCACCAGGCCGTAGAAACCGAAAGTGAAGGCCAGCGTCAGGCTGATCCACAGCGTCGTCAGCGCGCCCGCCGCCAGCATCGCCACGCCAAGGGCGGCAAGGCCCACTGCGATCCATTTTGGCCGGGTCAGCTTCTCGCCCAGAAGCAGCGTGCCGAGCACGACGTTGAGCAACGGATTGATGTAATAGCCAAGGCTGGCGGCATAGACATTGCCGCGCTGGATCGCCCAGACATAGACCAGCCAGTTGACCGCGATCAGCGTGGCGCTCGCCACCAGAAGGAGCAGCGACCGCCCGTCTGAAAATGCCGCCTTCAATTGGGGCCACTGCCGCCGCACCGCGACAATCAGCAGGCAGATCGGCAGCGTCCAGATAATCCGCCAGGCGACGAATTCGAATGCGGGGACGCTTCTGACCAGAATCAGATAGAGGGGCAGCAGACCCCAGATGAAATAGGCCCCGAACGCCTGAGGAAAGCCGCTGCCTTCTTCGCTGGGACTGTTTGCACTCATGTCCGCTCCGCTAGGCGGGGCTTGTCCGGCCCGCAAGCGCTCATTTCATCGACGAAATCCGTTCGGCCTGGCGCAAATTTCCAATCTGACAACCGCGTTGCAGTCCGTTCATGTTTCTGCCTCTACACATTAACGGCATCGGATGAGTCGTTCCCCTCCGGCCTTCCGATGGAAACGAAAAAAGGACTGTTCCAATGCTGAACCCCGCCAAGACCGCCGGCCTCGCACTTGCTGCCACCGGCCTCGCCATCGCTGTTCCCGCTGTTGCGGCTCCGGCCCCCAATGCTGCGATCTCCGCCCACACGGCCTCCACCTATTCGGCGCAAACGCCGGTTTATGGCGATACGAGCTGGGAGCATAAGCGCGGCCGCCGGCACGGCCACGATCGCCGCTATTACAGCCAGAACGGCTATGGTGACCGCAATTACGAGCGCAATTATTATGGCGAGCCGGTCTATCGCGACACGCAGGTGTGGCGCGGGCGCGACGGACAGTATTACTGCCAGAAGCGTGACGGCACGACCGGCCTCCTGATCGGCGGCGCAGCAGGCGCATTGCTCGGGCGCGAAGTCGCCGGCCGCAACGGCGACCGCACGCTGGGCGCGATCCTCGGCGCGGCAGGCGGTGCGCTGCTCGGCCGGGCCATCGACCGGGGCAGCAGCCGCTGCCGCTGATCGGACCCTGACCCGGCGCATCAGCAACGACATTACCAGCTTCGGCCGTGCCCACCCGCGGTCGCAGCGTGGCTCCCACCGGGCCACGGAAGGCGCCGTCTTGTGACTTTGTCGCAGGGCGGCGCCTTCAACATGTCCGGCGCACGCTGTCCCGCTCTGGCGCATTGTCATGGCTTTCGGTGGATTTGCACACGCAAAGCGGGCATCCATTGGCAAGACGAATTTTTGAGAGGTCTTTGCCATGCGCCATACCCTGATCGCTTTTTGCGCCCCGATTGCCCTGCTTGCCGCGTGCAGCGACAAGGCGGATGACGCCGCGTCCGACGAAATGGACCCGGCGAGCGAGCAGGCGCTCAATGAAGACCTGATGACCGACCCCGATCTTGCCGGGAGCAACGAGGCAAATGCCGCGCTATCGGGCTCGTCCGATGGGTCGTTGCCGACGATCAACCGTTCGCCCGAAGCGATTGCATCGGCGCGCAGCCGTGCGGTGCAGATGGTGGGCGGGGCCGATGCGCTCAAACCCGCGCCGACGCCGCGCGCATTGTCGGGAACGGACAGCCCGACCCGGGCCATGACACAGGCTGCACGCGCCGCGGTTTCTCCCGGCGGGCTGAACTGCGCCGAACAGGTTCAGCATACCACCAGCTGGGCAGCCAAACTGCCCCCGGCATTCCCGGTCTATCCGCGCGGCAGCACCATAGAGGCTGCTGGTTCGGACACAGGCAGCTGCGCGCTGCGTGTGGTTACATTCCGCACGCCGGTTCCGCTCGACGATGTGCTGGCCTTCTACAACACGCGTGCGCTGGGCGATGGGTTCGGCGTCGAACATGTGACGATGGGCGGCGACAATATCCTGAGCGGGACGAAGGGCGAGGCCGCCTATGTCGTTTACGGGCGTCGCCTGCCATCCGGCCTGACCGAGATCGATCTCGTCACCAGCATGCCGTAAGGCAGTAAACCGGCGCGCCCCCGCACGATACAGCGGCGCGCCGGATGACGTCGTATGTACTCAGTTATCGCGCAGACCGATGCCGAGCGTTGCGCGCGGCTGCTCCAGCTCGGTGCTCGACACCGGATGCGCGCAGTAATCCGCCGCGTAGAAGGCGGCCGGGCGATGGTTGCCCGAAAGGCCGAGGCCCCCGAAAGGCGCGGCGGATGATGCACCATTGGTCGGTCGGTTCCAGTTGATGATCCCGGCGCGGATCTCATTCCAGAAATGCTCGTATTCCTGCGGTCCGCCACCGATCAGCGATGCCGACAGGCCATAGCGCGTGTTGTTCGCCTCGGCGATGGCGGAGGCGAAGTCGGGCACGCGGACGATCTGGAGGAGAGGGCCGAACAGCTCGATATCGGGCCGTTCATCCATCTCGGTCGCATCGATGATGGCCGGGGTCAGGAAAGGGCGGTCTTCCTGCGGGCGTTTCATGTGCAGGATCGGTTTGCCGCCGCGGCTCATCAGCGCAACGAAACTCTCCGACAGAAGATCGGCGGTCTGGTTGTCGATCACACAGCCCATGAACGGCTGCGGATCGGCGAAGGGTTCGTCCACGATCAGCCTCTGGGCGAGCGCTTTTATCGCTGGCACGATCTGGTCATACATCGAATCGACCACCACCAGCCTGCGCGCGGCGGTGCAGCGTTGCCCGGCCGTGGTAAAGGCAGACTGGATGATCGTCACGGCAGCGTCTTCGACCTTGGGCGTGTCGATCACGACGATGGGATTGTTGCCGCCCATTTCCAGCGCCACGATCTTGCCCGGATCGGTCGCCAGCGTGCGGTTGATCGCAATGCCTGCCCGCGCCGATCCGGTGAACAGGATGCCATCGACGAGCCAGTGCCCGACCAGCGCCTTGCCCTCTTCCGGGCCACCGATCAGCAGCTGGATCACGCCGTCGGGGATCCCTGCCGCATGAAAGCATTTGACCAGGAATTCACCCACCGCGGGCGTTTTCTCGCTTGGCTTGAAGATCACACAATTGCCCGCGATCAGCGCCGGTACGATGTGGCCGTTCGGAAGGTGGGCGGGGAAATTGTATGGGCCGAGCACAGCCATCAGGCCGTGAGGCTTGTGGCGGACGGCCGCCGTGCCCTGCAACGCGCTGTTCAGTTTTTTCTGCCCGGTCCGCTCGGCATAGGCGGTGATGGAAATCTCGACCTTGCCGATGACTGCTTCGACCTCGGTCTTGGCTTCCCACAACGGCTTGCCGGTTTCGCGCGCGATAAGTTCGGCGAAAGGTTCGGATTGCTTGCGCACTTCGTTGGCGAAGCGCCGGACGAGTTCGATCCGTTGGCCGAGCGGCTTGCCCGCCCAGTCCCGCATGGCCGCGCGGCCGCGTTCTATTGCCTGATCTACATCGCCATGCGCCCCGCGCCATAATTCTTTGCCGGTCGCCGGTTCGTACGAGATGATTTCTTTTTGTGCCAAGTCCAACCCTTGCCCACTGTAAATCAGCGGAATAATTCAAATCCAAGACGCGGATTAACGGAAGATTTCACTTGTTGAATTCTGTCAACAACCTATGGTCCGTCAACGACTTTCGAGTCGAGCTGGTATGTGGGCTGTCGAGCGCGAAGCGTCAATTCGTGTGTGACAGAAGAAAGGGGGAAGTTCGGGCGAAATCGCTATTCTGCGCGCAAACCGGATGGGCATGCGTGGCAGCAATGTGAGCGGACTTATGGCTGAGGAAGCCTTTCCCACAAGGGTCCTTCAAATCCTCCCAGTTTCGAATGGTCCGCTCCTGAAAAGTTTTAAACAGGGAGTTTACTATGCGTACCATCAAGTTTTCTGCTGGAATGGCCGGCGCTTCGGCGCTTGCAATTGCGGCTTTCGGCCTGTCGGCGACGACCGCACATGCCGACCCGGATTCCGAATGTATCGTTACCGAAGACGGTATCACGGTAACTGCCGGTGGCGCTGCTGCAACCGGTGACGACGCACTGGCTTGCGGCCAGGATTCGGTTGCCAATGGCGAAGATTCCACCGCTCTCGGCCAGGATGCAAATGCGCAGCAGGTCGCATCGACCGCTGTCGGCAACGCGGCAACGGCCAATGGCCCCGGTTCGACCGCAGCGGGTGCGGGTGCGAATGCCACCGGCATTCAGGCCAGCGCTTTCGGCCTGCTCGCCAATGCCGACGGTAACTTCAACACCGCGAGCGGCGCGAACTCGAATGCCCAAGGCATTTCCAACACCGCGACCGGCTACACCGCCCGCGCTGTCGGCGTCCAGAACACCGCAACCGGCTTCCAGTCGAACGCTGCAGGCACTGGGTCCGCTGCTTTCGGTGCTAACGCCCAGGCGATCGGTAATTTCTCGACCGCAGTCGGCTACACCGCTTCGGCTGAAGGCGACGACGCCGTCGCGGTCGGTTCGAATGCACGTGCAGACGGCCTGAACTCCACCGCGGTCGGCGGCGAAAGCCGTTCTTCGCAGCCGGGTTCGTCGGCTTTCGGCTGGCAGGCCATGGCCACCGGCGTTCGCTCGACCGCTCTGGGCCACCTCGCAGTTGCCAGCGGCACGCGTTCGACCGCAGTCGGTGAAGATGCCGATGCAACCGGCGCACAGTCGATCGCAATGGGTAACCACGCTTCGGCTGCAGGTGATCTCTCGATCGCAATCGGCGGCGACGTCGACGGTAATGGTATTGGCGCGAATGCCAGCCAGCTCGGCGCAGTCGCCATCGGTTGGGATTCGTCGGCAACGGCCGCTTCGGCTGTCGCTATCGGTGGCCAGGCTTCGGCTGGCTTCGCCAACTCGACGGCAGTGGGCGCAGGCGCGACGACGACGCGTGCAGACCAGGTCAAGCTGGGCGGCACGGGCAGCTCGGTGACGATCGGCGATCTCGCCGCCAGCACCGCCGCGCAGACCGGCACGGTCTTCTTCGCGACCACCGATGCGAGCGGCACGCTGGGTCAGGGTGTGGCTGTCAGCAGCCTCGCCACCAGCACGCAGATCGCGGCGACGAATGCCGCCGTTGCGACGAACGCCACCAACATCACCGCTCTCCAGGCGCTGACCACCACGCAGACCGGTCAGATCAACACGCTGTTCGGTGAAACCGCTGCCAACCGCGCTGCGATCGAGCGTGCCAACGAAGGTGTTGCCATGGCACTGGCGATGGAATCGCCGATGCTTCCGGCCGGAACCAGCTTTGCTCTGTCGGGCGGCGTGGGTTACTATGAAGACCAGGGCGCCGGTACGCTGGCTCTCTCCGCACGGATCGGCGAAAACGCTGCCTTCTCGGCTGGCGTGGGCGTTGGTTTCGACAGCGGCGAAATCGGTGCACGCGGCGGCTTCCAGGTTGCCTGGTAAGACGCTACACCTGCGGACCATGAACAGGATCGCAGACACACTCGTAAAGATGCCGGGGCTCCTCGCCCCGGCATTTTTCCTTTCCGTTGCCAGCCCGGCTGCCGCGCAAGACGCGCAGCAAGCGGCCCAGCCCCAGGCCCAGCCGACGGTCCAGCCGCCTCCTTCGATCCGGGCGACACCCAGCCAGCTCGAATTGTCGAAGATGATCTGGTCGACCATCGCTGCCGTCGATCACGCCAATCGTTCGGGCAATTATTCGGTCCTGCGCGACATTTCGGCGCAAGGATTCCAGATCAACAACAATGCGGCCCAGCTTGCGCAGATCTTTTCAGGGCTTCGCAGCCTCAATGTCGATCTGTCGAATGCCTTTCTGGTCCCGCCGACTTACACCGTCGCCCCGCAGATGATCCGCGAGGACATTTTCAGGGTGCAGGGCGTCTTCCAGCTGCGACCGATTTCCATCGGGTTTGATCTCTATTTCCAGTGGGAACAGGGGCGCTGGAAATTGTTCGGTGTCGATCTTCAGCCGCTCGAAATGGCGGTCCAGGCGCCGTCGAAATAAATCCGGCCGGGAAAATCAGATATGCCCGGCAGGGCGGGGCGCTTTGCCGAGTGCGTCGCCCAGTCGGCGGATTGCCGCGATCTTTGTGTTGAGAGGCTCCCAGTCGTCGCGTTCGTCGATGGCGCTCCACAGCGTCTCGACCTCGTCGATCAGCATTCCTTCCGGTTCGCATTCGCGCCAATAGGACGTGTCGGGCGCGTCGGCGTCCTGAGGCGCATATCCAGCGAGCGCTTCGGCCAACTCGCCCTCCGCATGCGACCCGCCGCGATGCCGATGGAAGAAGACATGCGGCGCTTCCCCGCTCTGACGCAGCGCCTTTTCGCACGTCGCGATCATTGCTGAATCGGCTTGCTCGCCCTTGGGCGCAACGCCCAGCCGCCAGCACCAGCGCCGCGACAGCGCCGCCATATAGAGCGGCCCGAAGCGCTCCATCGCGGCGATCAGCGGCGGGGCATCGCATAACAGGCGCAGCGCCACGGCCAACTGACCGCAATTCCAGTGCAGCGCCTCTGGCTGGCGTCCGAAAGCGTAAAGCGCGCCGTGGTCGAAATAGGCCGCTGTGAACCCCGCATCCCATTTCGGCAGCCAGCGCCACGGCCCGTAATCGAAACTCTCGCCCGATATGTTCATATTGTCGGTGTTCAGCACGCCATGGACGAACCCTGCGACCATCCAGCTTGCGGCAAGGTCGGCCATCCGTTCGACCACCTGGTGCATCAATATGGCCGCAGGCTGATCCCGCCCCGGCGCATCTTCGGGCGGGGGCGGTCCGGGGAACTGGGAAAGACAGTAATCGACCAGCGCCGCCATATGGTCTGCCTCTTCCAGTGCGAGCAGCCGCTGGAAGGTTCCGATGCGGATATGGCCGTGGCTGAGCCGCGTCATCACGGCGGATCGGGTGGGCGAGGGTTCATCCCCGCGCCACAGCGATTCGCCCGTTTCCACCACGCTGAAGGTGCGCGAAGTCTCGACGCCCAGCGCTTCCAGCATCTCGGTGGCGAGGATTTCGCGCACCGCGCCTTTCAAAGTCAGTCGCCCGTCGCCCTCGCGGCTCCATGGGGTCTGGCCCGATCCTTTCGTACCCAGGTCCATCAGGCGGCCCTGTGCGTCGCGCATCTGGGCGAAGAGGAACCCGCGCCCATCGCCGATTTCGGGGTTGTACACGCGGAACTGGTGGCCGTGATAACGCAGCGCCAGCGGCTGGGGCAGGTTGCCCGGCAGCGGCTCGAAGCGGGCGAAATGCCGCACCCATTCCGCATCGCTCAACCCATCAAGGCCGACCGTTCTCGCGGCCCGGTCATTGCGGAAACGCAGCACGGTTTTGGGGAAGTCGGCCGATGCCACCGGGTCGCCCAGCCACCCGGCAACATCGGCGATCGGCGTGTCGGCGCGATAGGTCGCGGCTTGCGGTCTGGCGCGCATGCAGCGATAGTGGGCATTGACCCGCACAAGCGCAAGGCGTTCGACACTCTTTCCAATGACAAGCACCTATTCCGACCAGAGCTGGGAAAGCGCCGATGGCCTGACCCTGCATTTTCGCGATTATCCGGGCGACAACGCCCGTCCGCCGGTGATCTGCCTGCACGGCCTCACGCGCAATGCGCGCGATTTCGACGGGCTGGCCGAACACATCCATGCGCAGGGCTGGCGCGTGCTGGTCCCGACCATGCGCGGGCGCGGCAAGAGCGATTACGCCAGGGACAGCGCGACCTATGCCGTCCCGAACTATGTCGGCGACCTGTTTGCCCTGCTGGCGCAGGAGGGGATCGACCGCTTCGTGTCGATCGGCACGTCGATGGGTGGGCTGATGACGATGATGGTCGCGGCAATGCGACCGGAAATGCTGGCCGGTGCGGTGCTCAACGATATCGGTCCGGTGGTGGAAACCGGCGGGCTGGACGCGATCAAATCCTATGTCGGCCAGCAACGCAGCTTCGACAGCTGGCTGCACGCCGCGCGCGCGTTGGAAGAGGTGCAGGCCGCGAATTTCCCGAATTTCGACGTCGAGGACTGGCTGCGCATGGCCAAGGCCGGGATGACGACGTGCAGCAATGGCCGCATCCAGTTCGATTACGACATGAAGATCGCCGAACCGATTTTACAGGCGGACGCAGCCGCCGTGCCGCCCGATCTGTGGCCTGCATTCGAAGCGTTGGCCGGGCGGCCGGTCCTGCTTTTGCGCGGAGAAATTTCACCGCTTTTCTCCGCCGATACTTTCGCCCAGATGCAGGCTCGCCTGCCTAAGGCGGAGGCGGTGACAATCGGCGGGATCGGCCACGCCCCGACGCTGGACGAGGCCGAGGCGCGGGCCGCCATCGACGCGCTGCTGGCGCGGATTTCGTGAGCGAGCCCTTACGTTTCCTGCATCTGCAATCGACCTTCTCGCCCGGCGGGAAGGAAGTTCGCACGGTGCAACTTATCAACGCGCTGGGCGGCAAGGTGCGGCACACCATCGTTTCTGCCGAAGCGGATCAGCTTGGGGCGGCGGAACGGATCGATCGCGGTGTGCGGCTCGACCTCCAACCGGATTTCCCCTCGCTCAAGGGCAAGCCCACGCCGGGCAGGTTGCAAAAGCTCGCCCGCGCGATGGAGGGTTACGATCTTGTCCTCACTTACAATTGGGGCGCGATGGATGCGGTGATGGCGCACACGCTGTTCAAGGACACGATGGGCCTCCCCCCGCTGATCCACCATGAGGACGGTTTCGACGAGTTCGAGCTGTCGCGGCGCAGACGCGGGCGCAACTGGTATCGCCGGATTGCGCTGGGCAAGGCGGACGCGCTGGTTGTGCCGAGCCTCCAGCTCGAAGAGATCGCGCTGACGGAATGGCAACAGCCGCTCGGCCGGGTCAAACGGATATCCAACGGCATCGATATCGCCGCATACGGCAAGAAGCCGCGCCCGGACGCAATCCCGCGGCTTGTGAAGCAGGCCGATGAAATGTGGGTCGGCACGCTGGCGGGCCTGCGCACGGTGAAGAACCTGCCACGGTTGGTGCGGGCCTTTGCCGCGACCGGCGAGGAATGGCATCTTGTCATCTGCGGAGAGGGTGACACCCGGGACGCGATCATGGCCGAGGCGGACCGGCTGGAGATCAACCACCGCGTCCATCTGCCCGGCGCGGTCCCCGATCCGGCCAAGGTGGTCGGCCTGTTCGATATCTTTGCCTTGTCGAGCGATTCCGAACAATTTCCCTTGTCGGTCGTGGAGGCGATGGCTGCCGGGCTGCCGATCGCTGCGCCGCCGGTGGGCGACATTGCAGAGATGGTCTCGGCCGAGAATCGCGAGCACCTGCCCGCCAGCATGGCCGAGAGCGAGCTTGGTGAGGCGATTGTCACGCTGTCGCGTGAGGCCGGGCTGCGCGACCGGCTCGGCGCTGCGAACCGCGAGAAAGCGCGCGCCAGTTACGATGCGAAAGATATGATTGCACGCTATCGCCGTCTTTACGAAAGCGCGTTGCGCCGCGAGATCGGCTGACACCTTTCATCGCGCATTCACGCGGGCGGGGACAGGTTCGCACACCGATTTGACCGATGTTGCTCTCTCACCCGCCGCGCCTTAAAGACGTGGCCACCAAACCCAGTCCTGTACCTCAAATAATGGAAACCAGCCGCTCGTGGCCCTGACACCCGACAGCAAAGCAGCACGCGAAGAAAAAGCCGCCAAGCGCAAGAACGCCGAAGAAGAGGCGCTGCTGCGCGAAGTGGACGACGCCGTCCGCCAGGGCGACATGGAAAATTTCGCGAAGAAATATGGCTGGCCGCTGCTCGGCGTCTTTGCGCTCGTGATGGCCGGGTTCGGTGGGTATATCTACTGGAACAACCATCGCGATGCGGAAGCGTCGAAAGATGCAGAGGCACTGGCCGGCGCGCTCGACCAGATGCAGGCGGGCAATCTTGCTACCGGATCCGAACAGCTCGAAAGCCTGGCGAATGACGGCGAAGGCGTGGCCCGCGCCAGTGCGCTGCTGCTCCGCGCGGGCGCTGCCTTGCAGCAGGGCAATGAGGGTGAAGCGGCAGAGATTTACGCCGCGCTCGCCACCGACGACAAGGTTCCCGAGGAATATCGTCAGATTGCCACGCTGCGCGAGGTCGGGCTGCGGTTCGACGATATGAAGCCCGCCGATGTGGTTGCGCGCCTCAAGCCGATGGCGGTTCCGGGCGAACCGTTCTTTGCCAGCTCGGCGGAACTGGTGGCGATGGCCTATCTCGACCAGAAGAAGAACAAGGAAGCCGGTGCGCTGTTCGCGCAGCTGGCGAAGGACGAGGACGCGCCGGAAAGCCTGCGTTCGCGCGCACGCCAGATGGCCAGCGTGCTGGGCGTGGACGCAATCGAGGATGTCGACGCGTTGCTCAAGGAACAGGGCGTCGCCGGTGACGCAGAGGAAGCGCCTGCGGCCCAGCCGGCAGGCTGAGCCGTGCGGCCCGTATAATTAGAAGATGGATCGAAGCGAAACCATGACCAAGATTTTGAAACCCGCATTCGGCGCAGTCCTGGCCCTTGCGGTTGCAGGTTGCAGCGGCGGGCTGTTCGGTGGCGGCGACAAGAAAGAGACGCCGACCGTCGGCAATCGCAAGCCGATCCTGTCGATCATCGAGAGCGGGGCCGAAGTCGATCCGTCGCTCGCCGGGATTTCGGTCGTGCTTCCGCCGGCGCAGGCCAACAATGAATGGGCTCAGGCGGGCGGTACGGCCAGCAAGGCATACGGCCATCTCGCACTCAACGCGACACCTGCGCGTGCCTGGACGGCAAGCGTTGCCGGTGCTTCTAACCGGGTCCGGCTTGGCGCAGCGCCCGTGGTGGGTGGCGGCAAGCTGTTCGCGGTGGACAGCGTGGGCACGGTCCACGCCTTCGATGCGGCAACCGGTGCGCGCCAGTGGACGCACAGTTCCGAAGTCGATGGCGGGCTGCGCTCGGCGACTTTCGGTGGCGGCGCGAGCTACGATCAGGGCCGCGTCTATGCCACCAATGGCGTGGGCGATGTGGTCGCGCTCGACGCGCAGACCGGCAGCCAGATCTGGAAGGTCAAACCCTCCGGCCCGCTGCGCGGAGCGCCGACGATCGCCTTCGGTTCGGTTTTCGTGATGACGCAGGACAACCAGATCTTCGCGCTCAACTCCTCCAATGGCGAAACCCAGTGGCAGGAATCGGCCTCGGCAACGCAGGCCGGCGTGTTCGGTGTGGCAGCCCCCGCCGCGGCGCAGGGCTCGGTCGTCGCGGGGTATTCGTCAGGCGAACTGGTTGCCTATCGCTATGAAAACGGGCGCGTGCTGTGGGCCGATGCGCTGGCACGAACCAATATTTCCACCCAGGTCGGTTCGCTGACCGATATCGACGCCGATCCCATCGTGACGCAGGGACGCGTGTATGCGCTGGGGCAGGGTGGTCGCATGGCGGCGTACGAACTGGTCACCGGGCAGCGTATCTGGGAACTCAACCTGGCCGGCATATCCACCCCGGCGATTGCCGGTGAATGGATCTTCACGCTGACCGACGATGCCCGCTTGCTGGCCATTGCCCGCGCCAGCGGCAAGGTGCGCTGGCTGACCCAGCTGCCGCATTATCGTGACGAAGAAGACCGCGAAGGCGAGATCTTCTGGATGGGTCCGGTGCTCGCGGGCGATTCGCTGTGGACTGTCAGCTCGGAGGGCGAGATTTGGCGCATCAGCACGGGCGAAGGTTCGGCTGCGATGTTTGCCGATCTGAACGAAGAGGTGAGCCTTGCCCCGATCGTGGCGAACAACACGCTCTACGTGTTCGACGATGGCGGCCGGATCAGCGCTTTTCGCTGATATCTTTTCGCTGACATAGGGTGCTTTTCGCGGCATTAACCATTTCCCGTTAGGGGGACGGTGACATGAGCGGGGAACCCAACACGATTGCAGCCCCGGCCACACGGCCGGAAAGCGACGTCTCGCCGTGGGTGGGTGTGGTCGGCCTGATCACGTTACTCGGCTGGATACTGATCTGCCGGGCCTGGCCCGACCTGGTCGCCGCATTCGACCTGCCCGGGCCGCGCGCGCGGATGGACGGACGCAATGCCGCACTTGCGGGGTTGGCGCTGAGTGCACTCGCAATGTCGGCATGGTCGATCGTCGTGGACGAGGTGCACCGCCGCCCGTCGACCGGGATCGACTGGTCGCTGTGCCATAGCCGCCGTTTCGACCTGCAGCGCAGCGCCGTCAAACTGCTCGGCCTGTGGGTGACATGGGCGACGATTGCGGTGCTCTATTGCCTTGGCCGATGGTATTGGAGCGGCAGCTACGAATTCGCCATCACCGTGCTGACCTATGCCATCGGGCCGATGGTGGTCCTCTCCATCCCCTATGTGGTGTGGCTGGACCGCGTGATGGTGCGCCCGCACGATCATAGCTGGCATTTCGGTGCGCTGCTGATCGGCAAGAGCGGATGGGACGCGGACGAGGTCAAGAAGCACTGGCGCGCCTGGATCATCAAGGGCTTCTTCACCGCCTTCATGATCTCCATCGTGCCCGGCGGCTTTGCCTATGTGGTGGCCGCCGACACGGCTGGCCTGCTGGCCAACCCCGCTGCGTTGGGATTGCTGCTGATCCAGCTGTTGTTCGTGATCGACGTGCAGATCGGGACGGTCGGCTATATCGTTACGATGCGCCCGCTCGATGCGCATATCCGTTCGGGCAATCCGTTTCTGGCGGGCTGGCTGGCCGCGCTCATGTGTTATCCGCCTTTCGTGTGGGGGATCATCGGCGGCGGCAAGGTTCTCAATTACGAACAGAACACGCGTGACTGGGTGTTCTGGTTTGCCGGGCATGACTGGCTGTTGTGGGTGTGGGCGGTGTGGCTGGTTTTCCTCACTGCGATCTATGCCTGGGCGACATTCGCCTTCGGTATCCGCTTTTCCAACCTGACCTATCGCGGCGTGCTGACGGGCGGGCCGTATCGCTTCACCCGCCACCCGGCTTATGTGTCGAAGAACCTGTTCTGGTGGTGCAGCGTGCTGCCCTTCCTCGTGACGAGCGGATCCTATGTGGAGATGATCCGCAACACGGCGTGCCTGCTTGCGGTCAACGGGATCTATTATTGGCGCGCCAGGACGGAAGAGGCGCACCTGCTGGCGGAAGACCCGAAATATGTCGCCTATCACGCCTATATGGCGGAGAAGGGTCTCATCACCGCGCCGCTGACGCGTCTGGTCGCGGCGTTGAAAAACCTGCGCCGTCCGGCTGCCGTGATCGACCGCTGAACCGGGTCAGGCGCGCCCGACCGTCAGAGCGGGCGTCCCGCATCGGCCTCGAAGACCTCGACATCGCTGCCCGAAAGGCCGATCTTGCCGATACCTTCGCGAAAGGCCGCAAGGTGCGCGCTTTCCAGATGGGCGTCGAGCGCGGGTCTGTCGCGCCACTTCTCGCTGATACGCAGCCGGCCCTTGTCGAGCACATCGATGGCGAATGCGTAATCGATACAGCCATCTTCGGCGCGGGTTTGCGTGACCAGCGTATCCAGCAGCGCCCGCGCGCTGTCCGCATCGCCATTGGCCAGGTCCAGCGTGCCGAGAACGATAATCATGGTCGTCTTGCCCTCATGGCTTAGAAACTGTGTTCGTAAATCCGCGAAATGTCGCCGTTCCACTCGCCATGGTAAAGGTCCAGCAGGCGCTGGGCCGGAACCTTGCCGCTTGCAACGATCTCGTCGAGCGTTTCGAGGAAGCCTGTCTCGTTGTCACCTGCCTGACCCATGCGCCCGCGCGCGGCGAGGCCGCTGCGCGCGATGGCCAGCACGTCTTTCGCCAGATCGAGCAGCTTGCCGCGCCCCGGGATCGGCGCATCGAGCGCCAGCTTGGGCACGGCGTTGCGCAGTTCCTCGCGCTCTTCCATCGTCCAGTGCTTGACCAGGTCCCACGCTGCATCGAGCGCGCCCTGATCGTAAAGCAGGCCGACCCAGAAGGCGGGCAGGGCGCAAATGCGGCTCCACGGCCCGCCATCGGCGCCGCGCATTTCGAGGAAGCTCTTCAGCCGTACTTCGGGAAAGGCGGTCGAGAGGTGGTCCCACCAGTCGCTCTCAGTTGGTTTTTCGCCGGGAAGAACCGACAGCTTGCCGTCGAGGAAATCGCGGAAGCTGAGCCCGGCCGCGTCGATATATTTGCCGTCGCGGAAGACGAAATACATCGGCACGTCGAGCATGTAATCGACCCAGCGTTCGTATCCGAAGCCGTCTTCGAACACGAAGGGCAGCATGCCGGTGCGGTGCGGGTCGGTGTCGCTCCAGATGTGGCTGCGATAGGAAAGGTAACCGTTGGGTTTCCCTTCGGTGAAGGGCGAATTGGCGAACAGCGCGGTGGCGAGCGGTTGCAGCGCAAGGCCAGTACGGAACTTCTGCGCCATGTCGGCCTCGCTCGAATAATCGAGGTTCACCTGGATGGTGCAGGTGCGCAGCATCATGTCGAGGCCGAGATTGCCGACCTTGGGCATGTGCCGCATCATGATCTCATACCGGCCCTTGGGCATGACCGGCAGTTCCTCGCGCGTCTTGTCGGGCCACATGCCCAGACCGAGGAAACCGACGCCGTTGCGCGAACCGATTTCCTTCACCTGTTTGAGGTGACGACCGGTTTCGTTGCAGGTCTGGTGCAGGTTTTCCAGCGGCGCGCCCGACAGTTCGAGCTGGCCCGCCGGTTCCAGGCTGACCGTCCCGTCATCGCCGCGCATGGCGATGACCTTGCCGCCTTCCTCGATCGGCTCCCAGCCGAACTCACGCAAACTCAACAGCGTATCGCGGATACCGCCAGGTTCGTCATAGGATACGGCGCGGTGCTGCTCGCAACAATAGACGAGCTTTTCGTGCTCGGTCCCGATGCGCCAATCGGCCTTGGGCTTTTCCCCGCGTTGCATCGGTGCGACCAGCTGGTCGCGGCTTTCGATGATGGGGTCTTGTGCCCCGGACGTCTCGCGCGTGCTCATATCGGGTGGCGATAGGCAACCGAACCTTGCGTGGAAAGAAAATTAATCCTCGCCGATCCAGTCGCCCGCTTCGGCCATCCACACCGCCATCCCGGCAATGGCAGCAGTTTCGCCGCGCAGGATGCGTGGGCCGAGGGTAATGGCGACCGATGCGGGATGCGCGCGGATGGCGGCGCGCTCGGCATCGTCGAAGCCGCCCTCCGGTCCGATCAGCAGCGCGGCAGGGCCAACGCCGTGGCAAAAGGCGTCGGCGGCCGGTTCGCCCCCTTCCTCGTCGGCGAAGAACAAGGTGCGCTCTGCCGGCCAGTCGCGCAGCAGCGCATCGAGTTTTGCCACCGGCGCGATTTCGGGCAGCGCGGTGCGTGCGCATTGTTCGGCGGCCTCGGTTACGATGGCTTGGGCGCGTTCGGCATTGAGCTTGTTCGCCACGCAGCGCCGTGTGACCACCGGCGCGATCCGCGCCACGCCCAGTTCGGTCGCCTTTTCCAGGACCATGTCGAAGCGGTCTTTCTTGAGCAGCGCCGGGCAGAGCCAGAAATCGGGCACGTCCTCGCGCGGGCGCAGATGGGCTTTGGGTTGCAGCACCACGCGCCGCTTGCCTGCTTCCACCACCTCGGCGGCCCATTCGCCGGTGATATTGTCGCACAGGATCACCGCATCGCCCGGTGCGATCCGCATAACCTTGCCGAGGTAATGGGCTTGGTTGCCCTCCACCGTGACAGGCGATTCCATCGAAATTTCCTGCTCGACGAACAGGCGCGGTGCGCTCTTGGGCGGCCAGGCGGGGGTTGCGGGCATGGCTTGTTCTAAACCATATCCGTCATCCCAGCGAAAGCTGGGATCTGCGGAAACCGCCAACTGCGTCTGGATCGAGATCCCAGCTTTCGCTGGGATGACGTGATTGATAGGGACGGACGAGATGCCACAGCTCGCAGATTCCCACATTGTCCCCGACAGCGAACATCGCGGCCTTGTTGCGCGGTTGCCGCAGCTTCCGCGCGATCTGGCGCAGCTCGCGCGGTTCGACCGGCCGATCGGCTGGTGGCTGTTGTTCTGGCCATGCGCCTGGGGTGTGTGGCTGACGGGGGCGGGCTGGCAGCTGGTGCTGCTGGGCTGGATGCTGCTGGGCAGTATCGCGATGCGCGGGGCGGGCTGCGTTTATAACGATATCGTCGATGCGGATCTGGACCGGAAGGTCGCCCGCACCGCCAGCCGCCCGGTGGCGAGCGGGCGGGTGTCGAAAAAGCTCGCCTGGGCCTGGCTGCTGACGCTCAGCGCGGTGGGGCTGATCGTCCTCCTGCAACTGCGGCCGCTGGCGCAGGGTGTGGCGCTGGCCAGCCTCGTGATGGTCGCTGCCTATCCCTTCATGAAGCGCATCACCTGGTGGCCGCAGGCCTGGCTGGGGCTGGTGTTCACCTGGGGGCTGCTGGTCGGCTGGACGCAGCTGCGAGCCGACAATTGGGATGCGCTTGCCGCGATCTATGCAGGCGCGGTGCTGTGGGTGATCGGTTACGACACGATCTACGCGCTGCAGGACCGGGAGGATGACGCACTGGTCGGCATCCGTTCCTCTGCGCTGCGCCTTGGCGGCAGGGTGAAGGGCGGGGTGGCGCTGTTTTATGGCGGGGCGCTGGCCCTGTGGGCGCTGGGCCTGTGGCTCTATCGCGCGGACTGGATTGCATTGCTGGCGCTGTTGCCGGTTGCCGGACATCTGGCGTGGCAGGTGACGACGCTCGACCCGGACGATCCGGCCAACCCGCTGGCGCGGTTCCGTTCCAACCGGCTGGCCGGGGCGCTGATGGCGGCGGCCTGCTTCGTCGTGGGCAATGCCTGACGCGATGATGTGGACAACCGCGCGCCGCACGGGGCCGCTCGCTTGAGCGACTCGGCAGCGGGCATCTAGCATCCGGGGCGATGGACACCTTCGTCGCCCTGTCAGACCCCACGCGCCGCGCTTTGCTCGACCGGCTGAGCGCGCAGGGCGGGCTGACGCTGAGCGACCTTTCCGCCGACCTCCCGATGACGCGGCAGGCAGTGGCCAAGCACCTCGCCGTGCTGGAGGCAGCCGAACTGGTCGCCTCCGAGCGCGACGGAAGGTGCAAGCGGCACTATCTGAACCCGATGCCGCTGGCGAAGATGGCCCGGCGCTGGCTCCACCGGGTGGAGGAAGTGCCCGTTGCCGCGCTTGCGGGTTTCACGGGTTCTTCCCTGTCGGCCTGAGGGCGTTGGAACATGGGTCGGCGCAGGATCGGCTCGTTCATCGCGCGTCTCCGGCATAGCTGACGACTTCGAATTCGATCCCGTCCCAGTCGAGGAAGTAGAACCGCCTGCCGGGCTCGTAATCTCCGTGGTTCATGGGTTCGAGCCCGTGGTCGAGCACGACCTTTTCGGCCGCGTCGATATCGTCGACCAGCACGCCGATATGGTTGAGCGGGGCGCTTTTCGCGAAACCGCCCGTCGTGTTGTCATTGGTGTAAATGGCGAGATAGTCGGTGTCGTTGCCGACATGGATCGTACGTCCGCCCAGCATGGAGGGCCCGCGCCAGCGTTCCTTCCAGCCGAGCAGATCCTCGAACAGGCGCAGGCTGCGCTCCGGGTCGGTAACGCTGATATTGACGTGCTCGATATTTCCATGAGCCATTGGGCATCTCCTTCATTGTGCGGGCCGGGGGCAAGTTCGACCCCAGATTTTTGCCCGCGATTGGCGATGCCGATCTATCTGCAACCTCAACCTCACTTGAGGTCAAGAGGCAATTTCCCTATTGCCGTGATCGATGAAAGCGAACGATCTTCTGTCCATTGGCGAGCTTGCCCGGCGTACCGGCCTCAGCGTCTCTGCCATCCGCTATTACGAGGAGAAGGGGCTGGTCGAACCCTGGCGCACCGGCGGCAATCAGCGGCGCTTCCTGCGCAGCGATATCCGGCGGTTGAGTTTCATCCTGATCGCGCAGCGGCTCGGCCTGTCGCTGGGCGAGATCCAGGACGCGATGAAGCGCCTGCCTCAAGGCCGCACGCCCACCGCCGCCGACTGGAGCCGGATCAGCGGCACGATCCGCGCACGGATCGATGCGCAGATCGCCCAGCTCGAAAAGGTCCGCGACGATCTCGATGGCTGCATCGGTTGCGGCTGCCTGAGCCTGAAGAAATGTGCGCTCTACAATGCGAACGACAAATGGGGCGAAAGCGGAACCGGGCCGCGCGTGTTGCGGTAGGGCGCGCCCAGTCGGTGGACGATCCTGCTTGCTGGGCGTTGCGCTGCGTCGGCATCGCCATCTATTGCGGAATGAATGATCGATGATGTGAATTCTGATTTTGCTACTTATGGGGCGAAGCTCTTCAAGGGAGTCCTGAACCCATTTGTCGACGACATCGAAAAGGCACTGTCACCATTTCCTCGTGCTCAGGCCGGTTCTAGGATTAGCGGCACTGAGTCCCTCAAGCCACTGCTCGCCAAAGATGGATGTGTCGGCGACGTTGCCGCTTCAGTTTTGGGGGAGGCTGCGAGGCCGGTAAGGGCCATATTGTTCAACAAATCGCTGGAAACCAACTGGTCACTCGGGTGGCATCAGGACCGAACGATATGCGTGAAGGAAAAGCGTGACGTGCCCGGTTTCGGTCCGTGGACGGTCAAAAGTGGCATGATCCATGTCGAGCCTCCGTTCGATCTACTGACCCGCATGGTCACCCTGCGCGTACATCTCGACGATGTTCCTGCAACAAATGCACCGCTGCTTATCGCTCCGGGTTCCCACACATATGGTCGGATAGCGGTCGAAGGCACCGAGAAGGTGATCGAGCTTTGCGGCACAGCGTCTTGCATTGCGGGAGCGGGGGACGTTTGGCTCTACGCAACGCCGATACTTCATGCTTCTGAAGCGGCTTCCAAACCGACGAGCCGTCGAGTGCTTCAGGTCGATTATGCGGCTGAAAGCCTTCCTGGTCAGCTTGAATGGCTTGGGGTGTGAGCCCAGCAGGTCATGGGAAAGTTGGAAAACCGAGACCTCGGTAAACTCTGATTCCTAATACCCCGGCCCAAGCTCCGGGTCCAAATCGCGCGGGCGGGCGAAATGGGCCAGCACGCCGCATCCTTCGCGCAGGTCCGCCCAGCGCTCGATATCGAGTTCGAACACGGCATAGGCGGCGGTGGGGAACTTGACCTTTGCCTCTTCGAACAGCGCGTTCTCGTTCTTGGGTGCGACCAGTTCGAAGACCATGTCGCCTAGGCCGGGATTGTGTCCTGCGATCAGCACGGCATCGGCATCGTCGGGCAATTCGTGCAGCACATCGACGATGGTTTCGGTGCTGGCGAGGTAAAGCCGCCGGTCCCATTGCGGGCTGAGTTCGGGCAGCCCCTCGGCCAGCGTGACCTTCACCCGCTCTGCCGGGCTGGCGACGAGGGCGTCCCATTTGATGCCGTGATCGCGGATGTGCTGGCCGATCACCTTCGCGCCGCGACAGCCGCGCTCGTTCAGCCCGCGCTCGAAATCGGGCAGGCCGCTGCTGCCCCAATCGGATTTCGCGTGACGCAGCAGGCCGAGGATTTTCACGAGTCTTGCTTCTCCGCTGGGACGTGGTCGGGCGTTCCAACACCCTTGGCGACGCGCTGTAAAGCCTCTTCCAAAGTCAGACGTGTGACAGGTGTGCCCGGCGGAAAGGCGGGAAGCAGCCGGCTGGGGAAGGCGGGGGACAGCACGATGAAGTGCCCGGCGTCGCTTTGCGTGCGGATCAGCCGCCCGAATGCCTGCGCCAGCCGCGCGCGGATGATCCGGTCGTCGTGGCGCTGCGCCCCGCCGGGTGTGTCCGCCGCCGCAGCCGCGCGGCGCGCGCGGTGGAGGATGGTGGGGCGCGGCCAGGGCACGCTTTCCATCACCACGCAGCGCAGGCTCCGCCCCGGCACGTCGACCCCGTCGCGCAGGGCATCCGTGCCCAGCAGGCTGGCGCGTGGATCGTCGCGAAAGATATCGGTCAGCGTGCCGGTATCGATCGGGTCGACATGCTGGGCGTAAAGCGGCAGGCCGGTGCGCGCCAGCCGGTCGGCGATCCGGCCATGCACGGCGCGCATCCGCCGGATCGCGGTGAACAGGCCCAGCACGCCGCCATCGCACGCCTCGATAATCCGGGCATAGGCTCCGGCGAGCGCGGGAATATCCCCGCGCTTGATATCGGTGACGATCAGCACCTCGGCGCGGTTGGCGTAATCGAACGGGCTGTCTGCCTGCATGGTGCGCGGGGCGAGCTGGAGGTGCGGCGCGCCGCTGGCGGCAATCGCGCCGTCCCAGTCCGCGCCGCCTTCGTCGCGGTCGGTCAGCGTGGCGCTGGTCAGCATCAGCCCGTGGGCCGGTTCCATCACCACCCTGGCGAAGGGTTTCATCGGGTCGAGCCAGTGGCGGTGGATGCCGATATCGAATTCGCGCGCATCGTTGCGGGCGACCGCCAGCCAGTCGACGAATTCGGGATCGACCGCGCCGCCCAGCCGCGTGAGCAGCGCCTCCCACGCGGCGATCAGGTCGATCCGCCAGCTAAGCGAATGACGCGCACCCTCGATCCGCGCCCGGCCTTGCCCGTCGAGCCAGTCGGGCGCGTCCTCCAGCACCGCCTCAAGCCGTCCGCCCAGCTTGATGAGTGGGGTGCGGATGGCGGCCAATGCCTGCGCGGCGCGGCCCGCCGCCTCGATCAATTCGCCGGGCAGCTGCGCGGCTTCGGTTTCGATGCCGTAGCCCGCCTCCTGCCCGCCGCTCTCATCGCGCGCATAGGTCGCGGCGCGGACCTGGCCGAGAAGTTCCTCGATCGGGCCTGAAGGCGCGGATTCCGCCAGACGCCCCAGCCAGCCTTCGGAGGGGAGCGCCGCTGCCGCCTCGGTCGCGGCCTCGATGGCTTCGCCGCCTGCATCGTCATAGCTCGCCACATCCGCCAGCCGCGCGGACAGACCGCGCCTGCGCCCGCGATTGGCGCGTTCCGGCCCGATGATCCAGCGCCTGAGTTCGATTGCCTCCTGCCCCGTCAGTGCGGCGGAGAAGGTCGAATCGGCGGCGTCGAACACGTGATGCCCTTCGTCGAACACGATGCGCGTGGGGCGCTGGGCATGGTCGCGCCCGCGCGCGGCGTTGACCATCACCAGCGCGTGGTTGGCGATCACCAGATCGGCCTGGGCCGAGGCGCGGGCGCTGCGTTCGATGAAGCATTTGCGGTAATGCGGGCAGCCCGCATAGACGCATTCGCCGCGCTGGTCGGTCAGCGCCGCGATCCCGCGTTTGCGGAACAGCGTGCCGAGCCAGCCGGGCAGATCGCCGCCGATCATGTCGCCATCGCGGCTATACGCGGCCCAGCGCGCCACCAGCTGCGCGAGGATCGCCGGGCGTCCGGCGAACCCGCCCTGCAAGGCATCTTCCAGATTGAGCAGGCAGAGATAATTCTCCCGCCCCTCGCGCACCACCACCGGGGGCGAGCCGTCGGGGCGCCGTTCGGGCCAGGCCCGCGCGCTTTCCTTGCGCAGCTGGCGCTGCAGGTTCTTGGTATAGGTGCTGACCCACACCGTCCCGCCCGAACGTTCCGCCCACAGCGAGGCGGGGGCGAGATAGCCCAGCGTCTTGCCGATGCCCGTCCCCGCCTGGGCGAGCAGGACATGCGGAGCCTTGTCCGCCGCGCGCGGGGCGAACACGGCCCCGGCGGCGCGCGCATAGTCGCGCTGCCCCTCGCGCCGTTCCGCGCCTTCGCCGGTCAGCCGCTCCAGCTGGCCTTCCACCGCCTGCTCGTCCATCGCGACCTGCGCGGGCTGGGGGCGTTCGGGCGCGTCCTCCCATTCGGGCAGGCGGCTGAACAGCCATTTCTCCGCCCGTTCCGGCTTGCGGATATGGGCGCTGAGGACATTGGCCCACGGCCAGCGCAGCCGCGCCAGCGATTGCAGCGTGCTCCACGCGCCTTCGCGCTGGGGCCAGTCGTCGCTCTCGCAGCGTTCGACCAGCCGCGCCGCCGCACGTTGCAGCAGCAGCGGCACTTCGTCGTCGCTTTCTGCCTCCGGCAGGTCGAGCGCATGGGCCAGCCCCTTGGGCGTTGGCACGCAAAAGGTCGCCGGGTGGACGAAGGCGAACAGTTCCAGCAGGTCCAGCCCCGACAGATCGGGATAGCCCAGCCGGTTCGCCACCAACGGCGCATTCATGAGCAATTGCGGGGTGTCGGCGGCGGCCATCACCGCCTCGCCCTTGGAACAGCCGCGCGTCTCGCCATTCGCCTCGCGCAGCCACGTGCCTGCATGGCTGGCATGGAGAGCAGGCAGGGGCAGGGCGGAGAGGGGCAGCGTGTCGCTCACCCCTCAGCCACTAGAACACAGATGGAACGCGGGGCAAGCGCCCGCGCGCGGTTATGCGGCGATGGAAAGCTCCGATGCGGCCAGCGCCTGCCCCAGATCGGCAAGGATATCTTGCGGATCTTCCAGCCCTATGGATAAGCGCAGCAGCCCTTCGCCAATGCCATGTTCGGCGCGTTCTTCGGGCGTGTAGGTCGAATGCGTCATGCTGGCCGGATGCTGGACCAGCGTTTCGGCATCGCCGAGCGAAACCGCGCGCACGATCATAGCCAGCCGGTTCATAAAGCGGATGCCCTGATCGTAACCGCCCGCCAGATCGAAGGCGATCATCCCCCCGGGCAGCGCCATCTGCCGCCGGGCCAGATCGGCATATTCGAAGCTCTCCAGCCCCGGATAATGCACTGCGGCAACCTGCGGCTGCGCCTCCAGCCAGCGCGCCACTTGCAGCGCCGTCGCGCTGTGCCGCTCCATCCGCAGCGCCAGTGTCTTGAGGCCGCGCATGATGAGCGTGGCGGTAAACGGGCTCATCACCGCGCCGGTCATGTCCTTCAGGCCCTCCAGCCGCACGCGCTGCATCGTTTCCGCGCTGCCCGCGACCAGCCCGCCGACGAGATCGCCATGCCCGCCGAGATATTTGGTCGCCGAATGGACCACCACATCCGCGCCGCGCTCGATCGGGCGGGTGAGGGCGGGGGTGGCATAGGTGTTATCGACTACCACCTGCGCGCCGTGGGCATGCGCGACCTCGGCGATGGCGGAGATATCGACCAGCCGCATGTTCGGATTGGCCGGCGTTTCGAAATAGACCACCTTCACCCGGTCGCTCATCGCCTCGGCCAGCGCGGCGGGATCGGTCAGGTCGACATGGCGCACCGTCACGCCAAACTTGGCGAGGCCGTGCTGGAAGAAGGCGAAGGTGCAGCCATAGAGGGTCTTGTCGGTGACGATCTCGTCGCCTGCCTGCAGCAGCGTCCACATGACCGCTGTGATCGCACCCATGCCGCTGGCCGTGGCGACGCCCGCCTCCGCGCCTTCCAGCACCGCGATCCGCTGTTCCAGCAGGTCGAGCGTGGGGTTGGAAATACGGCTGTAGAAATAGCCCGGCTGTTCGCCTGCAAAGATCGCGCCGCCCTGCTCGGCGGTCTCGAAGGCGAAGGTGGAGGCCATGTGCATCGGCGGCGTCAGCGCGCCCTGGTTCTGCGCGGGGTCGTATCCATGATGGATGGCGCGGCTGGAAAACCCGGAAAGCGTGGAACGACTCATATCAACCTCTGCCATAACGATTGCGACCGATATAGCGTTGCCGTTCTGGCAGGTGTCTGCGTAATATGCCTTGAAAGATGGTATTGTTGGCATATTCTGCCAATCGGAGAGTGACATGGACGCGAAAGACCGGAAAATCCTGCGCGAATTGCAGCGCGACGGGCGGCTGACCAATGCCGAACTGGCGGAGCGGGTGAACCTCTCGCCCAGCCCATGCCTGCGCCGGGTGCGCAATCTGGAACAAGCGGGCGTGATCGACCGCTACGCTGCCATCGTCGACCGCGAGGCGGCAGGCTATCCGGTGACCGCCTTCGTCCAGATCACACTGGCCCGGCACGACCGCGAGGTGGTGCAGGCATTCGAGCAGCGTGTGCACGAGACGCCGCAGATCCTCTCGTGCCACTTGCTAACCGGCAGTTCGGATTACCTGCTCCAGATCGTGATGCCGGGGCTGGAGGCGTACGAGGCCTTCATGCGCGACACGCTGCACACGACGCCCGGCATAGCGACGATCAATACCAGCTTTGTCTATGGCACGGTGAAGGACACGGTGGAACTGCCGTGAGGGGCGGGGGCGTTAATTGGCGAAGTGCGCACCCAACGCGGCAATTTTGGGTGAAAAGCGGTAGTCGGCTTTTTGCGGAATTAGCAGTTAACAGGGAAAACGATACCATTTAAGTCGGGTTCATGTCGTCGCCCATCGAGCAAGCCATCGATCATGTTCGCTCACAAGCGCATGGATTGCCTGTTCCGCGAGACATGTCGGTGACCTTGCATTTTCATCCAGACGTCAGGGTGCAAGGTGAGCTTACGATTGAGCGCATTGGGCGCGAAGGTTTCTACAGATCGCAATTTGAAACTGGTACGAGTAACGGCGGGCTTACGGCGAAAGTTAACGGAGATCGCTGGGCGTGGGAAAGCCGCATCTTTGGAGGCGCTTATGATGAGGCAAATCCAGCGTTGCGCCCTAAATATGGAGCTCTGAACTTCCAACATCGCACGATCGGAGCATCGCCACGTTTTGGGTCCTGCCACTTACGATTGCGAACGCATATCCTCGCTCGGACAACTTTTTGCTATCCTGACAGCCACTTGAAGCCGGATGCTTTTGGAGTGGCAGACCGCATGGCACTTATCGATCTTGCGGAACACAACGCACTCGGGCTCGATCCGATTCTCGACAATTATATCGAAGCCCATGTGCACGGACCGCTGAACATCGAGGATGACGTAGACGCAATCGTGCTTGACCCTAGCTATCGCGACACAGCAGTCGAAAAATCGGCACAGCGACTAGGGTGCGAGGTGGAATGGCACGACGGTTTTAAGTTGCAGCCAGATCGGTTGCTTGCCTATCCGTCATTCCGGCCTCGGCCCGCGTTTGACGCTATTCACAAGCTGAATATCCGTACGCCTGCCGATATTGGGCTCTTCCGCGACAATACCTTAGATTATCAAACTGCTAAATGGGTTTGGCATTGCATTGCTCGCTTTGGTGGGGGCCAACAAGAATGTGGCGCTGCAAAGTTCATTTATAGCCCATCAGTGTTTTCCTGAGGACGTCCGCAATCGGGTCGCTAGCTCAGTTCGGGTATCAATTCATGCATTTGCCAATCCACCATTTTCAATGTGGCGTGTCCCACGCTGCACCTGTCGGCATCATGGTGAAGATAGTGTCCGGTATATCCATCCTGAAATGGATGTGATCGGCTCCACCGTACACTCGTACGCTTGATCTGTATCACAGCCTGCGCGAAGGTGTTTTCAGCGAGGAGATGAGCCTGTCAGAGATGAATTGTAGACCTCCCGCAAGCCTCCCGGACAACGTCCGCCAGCTGGCGCTCCACCTCGGAGCGGAACCGACCTGTCGTCACGGTCCGGTCACCTTGCGCCAGAAAGGCAGGCTTCGCACCAAAGAGCGATCACGCTGGATGTCCTTCAGCGCGTCTCAGGAGATATCCCTGCAAGAGCCGACCTTTTGCTGGCGGGCGAAGGTCGGACCATTCGGAGCGATACGGGTGGTCGACGAACTGCATCATGGGACGCCGGCCGGTTCGGTCAGCCTGTTCGACAAGGTTCGCCTGGCCGAAAGCACGCCTTCCCCTGCGCTGCTCAAGGGGGAGCTCATGCGCTATCTTGCCGAACTTGCCTGGGCGCCCGATGCAATTATCGCCAATCGCCTGCTGCGTTGGGAAATTCTGGAAAGTGATCGCATCGCCGTGTCGGCAAGTATCGGAGCTGTGTCGGGACGGGTCACCGCTATGCTCGACGAACGGGGCTGCATCGGCCAGATCGACGCGGACGACCGCCCGCGTATGGAAGGCGACGAGTTCGTCGAACGTGGGTGGAGAGGGCGCTTTGGCGATTATCGCCCGGTGTCCGGTCGGCTCATTCCGCATCACGCCGAGGTAAGCTGGCGGATCGACGGGATCTTCGAGCCCGTGTGGATCGGCAAGCTGACCTCATGGACGCTCAAATAAGGGGGGAGGGCGCAGTGGGGGCCCATGCCGCTACCCATATCGCCCGCGCGCTGTCCTACTCATCCGGCGTTGTGTATCGATGGCGGCATGCTCGTGGTTGGCGATTATCATCGAAATAGCGTTGTGACGGCCCATTCCCACCTGGTGATGTTTCGTCGCATGACCGTGTTCCATGTGTTCCATCCTGTAGGGTTTCTCTGCGCCCATCATGCGGCTACCCGTCACTTCGCACTTGCGAAAGCGCGGCTTAGCGGCAAGAGGCTTTGCCCATGAGCATGACCGATCTGATCGCCGCCGCACGCGTCAACAAGACCTGGCCGTTCCAGGAAGCGCAGAAACTGCTCAAGCGGTATCCCGACGGGGCGAAACCCGATGGCTCGCCGATCCTGTTCGAGACCGGCTATGGCCCCAGCGGCCTGCCGCATATCGGCACGTTCCAAGAGGTGCTGCGCACCACGCTGGTGCGCCGTGCGTTCGAGGCGATGATCGGCGCGAAGCCGGAAGACGGCAAGACGCGCCTGATCGCCTTTTCCGACGATATGGACGGGCTGCGCAAAGTGCCCGACAATGTGCCCAATGCCGACATATTGCAGCACAATCTGCACAAGCCGCTGAGCCGGATTCCCGACCCGTTCGGCGGCCACCACGCCAGCTTCGCCCATCACAACAATGCGATGCTGCGCGAATTCCTCGACCGGTTCGGTTTCCAGTACGAATTCATCGCTGCGAGCGACCGTTACAATGCAGGCGCGTTCGATCCGGCGCTGCGCCAGGTGCTGCGCAAGAACCAGGACATTCTCGACATCATGCTGCCGACCCTGCGCGAGGAACGGCGGCAGACCTATTCGCCGGTGCTGCCGATCTCGCCTGCCACGGGCAAGGTGCTGCAGGTTCCGGTGGAAGTGATCGATGCCGAAGAAGGCACGATCCGCTTCACCGACGAGGATGGCACGGTGGTCGAACAGAGCGCGCTGGGCGGCATGTCCAAGCTGCAATGGAAGGTCGACTGGGCGATGCGCTGGTATGCGCTGGGCGTCGATTACGAGATGTACGGCAAGGATCTGACCGATAGCGGCGTGCAGTCTGGCAAGATCGTCAAGGTTCTGGGCGGGCGCAAGCCCGAAGGCCTGATCTACGAGCTGTTCCTCGACGAGAATGGCGAGAAGATCTCCAAGTCCAAGGGCAATGGCCTGACCATCGAACAATGGCTGACCTATGGCACTGAGGAGAGCCTGGGTTTCTACATCTTCCCCAATCCCAAGAGCGCAAAGCAGCTGCATGTCGGCGTGATCCCGCGCGCAGTGGACGATTACTGGCAATTCCGCGAACGGCTGGCCGAACAGCCGCTCGACAAGCAGCTCGGCAATCCGGCATGGCACTTGCAGCGCGCCAATGGCGGGTTCGACGCGGCAGAAGCGCCGGGTGCGGGCGATACTGTGCCGGTGACCTTTGGCCTGTTGCTGAACCTGGTCGGCGTGCTGGGCGCGCAGGCGGACCGGCAACAGGTGTGGTCCTATCTCGGCAATTACATCGACGATCCCGATCCCTCGGCGCATCCCGCGCTCGACGATCTGGTACGCGCGGCGCTGGCCTATAACCGCGATTACATCGCGCCGACGCTGGACAAGCGCGCGCCGGACGAGCGTGAGGCGGCGGCGCTGAAAACGCTCGACCATGCGCTGTCGATCATGGACCCGGAAACGCCGGCGGAGGATATCCAGACGGTGGTGTACGAGATCGGCAAGGACGAGGCCTTCGGCTTCGAATCGCTGCGCGACTGGTTCCGGGCGCTGTACGAGACGCTGCTGGGTTCCAGCCAGGGGCCGCGCATGGGCAGCTTCATCGCGCTGTTCGGCGTGGCGAACACCCGCGTGCTGATCGCCGAGGCGCTGGAGCGCGCGGGCTAGGCTCTTGCCCTAGGCGCTCATTTCCAGGCGCGTGTGCGATACCATTTGGTCAGCACGTATTTCTCGCCCTTGATGACCGGCGTGCCCGCATGGAGCGTGTCCAGATTGGGAGAACCGTCGGGCCTGGCGTTGTTCCACACCATCAGCACGCCGGGCTTGGGTTCGATCTTCGCGCCGACCTCGACGAAGTGGGTCTCGCCGCCTTCGGCCACTTTGTTGAGGAACGCCATTGCCGTCCAGCTGCGCTGCCCGCCACGCTTGCGCTCCAGCTTCCAATAGGGCTGGTCGGCATAGAACCAGTCATTATGCGGCTTGAATTCCTGACCGGGCAGATAGCGCTGCCCCTGAATGGTCTCGCCGCATTTGGAATTGATGCCCAGCAGGTCGTCCATCCGGCGCGAAATGGCCTTGATGAACGGATCTTCGCGGTCGAAATTGCCGGAATAGGAGGTGCGGAATTTGGAGGCATAGGCTTGGTCATGCAGCTCGCTGGGGCGGGCAACCACATCGATCATCCGCACCAGCCGCGCGCATTCCTCGCCGGTCAGGAAATTGCCGATGGCGAAAATCTCCGCCTTGTCGGTGGGGACTTTATAGACGCCGGGGTCGGCCTCCAGCCGTTCGCGCACGGATGCGCCCACACGCCTGAGGGCATCCTGATCGGGGATAGTCGGTGCTTTGGTCATATCCGCCCTGATACCGATTGGCTGCGCTGCTTCAAGTATCGCGCTTGCGGCTTTCGCCCGGTGCGTTACCCTGCGCGTCCAGACGATTTTCGGGAGAGGTTTCGATGATGAATGCGGCAAATGCGCGCCGGTATTCGCTGGGGGCAATGATATTTCACTGGGCCATCGCGATTGCGGTGATCGTGAACTGGCGGATAGCCGAAGCGGCGGAACACGCGGCCAGCCGCGACGAGGCCATCGCCATCTTCGCCAATCACAAGGCGCTGGGCATCGTGATCCTGGCGCTCACGGTCGGCCGGCTGCTGTGGCGCTGGACGCACCCGGTCCCGCCGCTGCCATCGGACCTTGCCCGGTGGGAGGCGGCGCTCGCCCGCTTCGTCCATATTCTCTTCTACGTCTTGCTGATCGGCCTGCCGCTCGGCGGATGGCTGGCCAATTCGCTTGCCGGAAGGGAGATCGATATGTTCGGCCTGTTCACCGTTCCCGCGCTGCCGGTCGGCGCGAACGAGGATGCGGCGGGCAGCATTTTCGACGCCCACGCCTTGCTGGGCGAGGTGTTCATCTACCTCATCGGCCTGCACATCCTCGGCGCTTTGAAGCACACATTCTTCGACAAAAATGGCGGCATTTTCCGCATGCTGCCCTTCGGCAAGGTTCCGGGCTGAGCGCATCGCCGGCGGACACGAAAAACCCCCGCAGGTCATCCGACCGGCGGGGGTTTTTGCGTTGCCGATCCGGTTTACCAGAAGAAGTCGTGGATCACATCGACCACTTCGCCGCTGTAGATATCGACCAGCAGCACGTCGTCGTAATAGCGCACCCAGCGATAGGGGCCGTAAACCTCCGGCAGGCGATAGCGCCACGGATCGTTGATCTGATACCGGTTGCCGAAGAACAGACTGCCCAGATTGAACCCGATCGACAGGCGGCTGTAGCGATGCCCGCGATAAGGCGCGTAATAGCGGCCTAGCCGGTAGAGATGCCGGTTGCTGGCGCGATAGCGATGCCAGTCATAGCGGTAATTGTTGCGCCATGCCCGGCGATCCCACCGGCGATAATTCCGATAGGCGTCGCGGCGGCCTTCGCGATAGCCATTGCGATAGTCGCGCCTGTCCTGACGGCGTTCCCACCGGCGATCTGCGCGGCGTTCTTCCCTGCGGTCGGCGCGGCGATCCGCCCGGCGTTCTTCCCGACGGTCGGCGCGACGATCCTGGCGTCGCTCCCACCGGCGATCTGCCTGCCTGTCTTCACGACGGTCAGCGCGGCGATCTGCACGACGGTCCGCCCGGCGATCTGCACGACGGTCTACACGACGATCCTGCCGGTCAACCTGGCGCGCGGCGCGGCCAATTGTCTGCTCCAGTCCGCCGCCACGGTTCTGGCGTCGATCTGCACGTCGATCTGCCCTGCGTTCCTGCCGATCTTCGCGGCGCGCCTCCCGCCGCGAGGCTTGATTTTGCGCGCGCGCCTGCTGACGGGCTTCGCGGCGCGCCTCACGATTGTCGACGCGCTCCTGGATCGCTTCGCGCGAGAGGCGCTGCTGTTCGGCCGCGTGGGCCGGGGTGGAAAGCGCGGTCAGCGATATCGCCGCAGCCATCGCGCTGAGCGCGCTTCCCTTGAGGAACTGTGCAAGTGTCATGGAGCTGTCTCCTTCATCTGTCGCCGCTCCACCACCCGCGGCCATTTGTCCGTCAGGCCGTTCTAGACCATCGGCATGACGTGAAACTGAATAACGATATACGCCTTATGTTCATGTTTGGGGCATGAAAAATGAATGGCGCAGCGATGCCCGTATCTCGCCCGCAGTTCGTCGGCGGCTGTGTTATGATGGTAGATCACTTGGGGTTACACGTCATCCCGCCGCCTAGGCGGGGCACATGAAGAAACTCGCCACGATTGCCGCCGCCATGACGCTCTCTGCCTGTACCACCACGGCATCCGAACCGTTCCATATCGGCGACAAGCCGCCCACCCGGATGGTGGAGGGGCAGGTGCTGACCTCGCACACAGCGCCCGGCGCGCGCTTCATCATGCCGCCACAGGCCCGCTATATCGGCTCGACCCGCTTCGACTTGAAAGAGGTCGCGGATGCGGAAATTCATCTGTTCGTGGAGCCGGGCGAGGACGGGGTGATCGAGCGCGCCTGGTGGATACAGTTCGAAAGCTACCTGCCGAGCGTACCCAGCGCGACCTACGATTTTTCCGAAACCGGCTGGCCGCTGGTGCAGCTGGGCGAGATGGCGCTTTACTATCGCGCGCGGTTCGGCGCTGCATACGACAAGCCGCCCGAAGGCTCGGAGGCGGCGCGAGTGATCGAAATGGTCGAACGCGCAGGCTATCGCTTCCCGACGGAAACCTTCAGCGCGCAGTTCCATGAGGTCGTCTCGGACGATGCCCGTTCGGAGGTGCTGGTCATCTTTATCGGGGATCTCGCCGATGTCGGCCTGTCGGTCGAGCAGATCATCGCGGGCGGCAAGGATGGCGAGCCGATGCAGCAACTGCATGACCGCGTGCTGGAGCAGGCCCAGCGACATGTGGTGATCCGGCGCTAGCGGTCAGGCGAGGGCGCAGCCCCCGCCCGACCGCGATGTCACCTGCGTGTTCAGGCCGCCTGCTTGATATCGCGCAGGGTGATGTCGAAAGTCACGTCTTCCCCGGCGAGCGGGTGGTTGCCATCGGCTTTCACGCTCTCTTCGTTCACTTCCATGATGTAGAGCGTCATCGGCTGGCCGTCGGGCGACTGGGCCTGCATCGCCATGCCCGGCTGCGGTGCGGGTTCGGGCGGCAGATTGGCGCGCGGAATGTCGATCACCAGCTCTTCCTGACGCGGGCCGAAGGCCTTGTCGCAGGGAATGGCGACCGATTGCTCGTCGCCCACGCTCATGCCGGTCAGCGCTTCCTCGATCTGCGGGAAGATCTGCCCGCTGCCGAGCTGGATGTCCTGCGGGCCGACCTGTGCGGTGTTGCCGACTTCCTGCCCGTCGCCCCGCTTGAGGACATAGTCGATGGTCACGGTGTCACCGTTGTTAGGAGTGGTCATGATTATCCTTTGAAATTTCGTGTGCGCGGCGCGGGAAGCGCGCCGTCTCGGAAACACGCCCGCGAACCGGACGCCTCACGCGCATGTGTCGCAAAGGATGGTGGGGGGAGTCAAATGAAGTGGGGTGCGAATGCGCCTGTCGGTAAGCATCATCAATTGACGAGACGTTCGTAGGTGATCGGATCGTCCCGAAACGACACCGCGACGACCACACCTTTCGAGTTACGAATGAAATGGAGAGCCCCGCTGCCATCAGCTTTTACAAAAACGTCGCCTTCGTGTCCTTCAGCACGAAGAAGGTCTGTGTCACCATCGAGCACAAGTCTGCCATCCACCATGGTTACAACCGGCCCCGGTTGTGCCCGCCATGCGCCTCTGGCACGTTCGTCTTCGCTACAGCTTCTGCAATATACAGGGTTCACGTATTCGCCGACATAGGCTGTGTGGTCTGCGGCCCGATCAGACACTTTTAACGTGGGTCGCGCGACTTTCCCGACTTCCGCGAACCTCTCTATGAGCGCTGCCGCCAGCTTACGTTGGACAGCGACTGGTCCGCCGCCAGCTTCAGAATTGCGATTGGCGGAAACGAAGATGCCCAGCCGACTGCTCGGTTCGACCAGCAGCAGCGAATGATATCCGAGCATGTCGCCGCCGTGCAGCCTTACCGGGACATGGCTGTCTCCGACGGCGAAATTGACGTCCCAAAAGCCATAACCGGCTCCCGAAAAGCCGGGGGCTGGACGGAAGCCTTCCTCGCGAACCCTTGCGGCCATTTTGCCATCGAACAACGCGCTATCATGGCTCGTCAGCGCGGTCAGCAGCTTTGCCATGTCGACGGCCGTCGAATCGATCGAACTGGCTGGCGTGGTTACGTAGGTTTCATAAGGGACGCTCTCGAACCCGGCAGCCTGGGTCCAGCCGTAGCCGACCGAATTGTTGTCTTGCTTGGTTCCGATCAGATCAATGCCGGTGCGGTCCATTTCCAGCGGGGAGAACACCAGCTCCTCCATCGCCGCTTCGTATGGTTTGCCCGTGACGCGTTCGAGAATGCGTCCAATCGTGACAATCGCATAAGTATCGTACACAAACATCAGACCCGACGGGCGAACCCGCCGCAAGTTGCCGTCGAGGAACTCCGACAGTGACGGTCGTGCCTCGACCCTGGCCTCGAAGGGAGCCTCCAGCGGACCGATCTGCCTGCCGATACCGATCTGGTCGAACCCGGCGGTGTGTGTCAGGAGATGACGGATTAACAACGGCTCCTGAAACTCGCCGGTATTTTCGATGCCCGAGATGTAGTCGGCGACCGGATCGTCCAGACCGATGCGACCTTGTTCGACCAAGGATGTGAGGGCGAGCGCGCTTACCGCCTTGCTGATCGAGCCGATGCGGAAACGGGTATCGCCGTCGACCGCGAGATTGCCGTCGATGTCCGCCGTTCCGTAGCCCTTGGTCAGCAGCACCTCTCCCTGACGGACGACCGAGACGATGACGCCAGGTAAGTGTTCACTTTCCATCGCCTCGCCCACGATGCCATCTACAACACCTTCGAGGCCGGCCGTGCGGTTCATCTGCGATTGCGACACCGCGCTCGCGCCGGATGAACTCGGGTCGAACTGGCCGACGGCACAAGAACTCAGCGAAATGGCAAGGATAGCTGCGACGGCAAACTTCATCTCAGACCCCATATAAGCGTGCTGAAGCGCAGAACTGACTTTCGAAGGCCATCTCACAATCATCCACCGCCGAAGAGCTCCCACAAGTCGATGAACGAATTACAGATGTGGTCGAAGAGGTGTATCGGTTACCTGGTCAGCTTCTTATACGCCAACCGCGTCGGACGATCCGCCGCATCGCCCAGGCGGCGCCGCTTGTCTTCCTCATAGGCTTCGAAGTTGCCTTCGAACCATTCCACATGGCTGTCGCCCTCGAAGGCGAGGATGTGGGTGGCGAGGCGGTCCAAAAAGAAGCGATCGTGTGAGATCACCACGGCGCAGCCGGCGAAGTTCTCGATCGCCTCTTCCAGCGCGCCCAGCGTTTCCACGTCGAGATCGTTGGTCGGTTCGTCCAGCAGGAGGACATTGCCGCCCTCCTTCAGCATCTTGGCCATGTGCACGCGGTTGCGTTCACCGCCCGACAGCTTGCCGACATTCTTCTGCTGGTCGGCGCCCTTGAAGTTGAACGCGCCGACATAGGCGCGCGTGCTGGTGTCGTGGCCGTTGACCTTCATGTAATCGAGCCCGTCGGAGATTTCCTCCCACACGTTGTTCTTCGGGTCGAGATGGTCGCGGCTCTGGTCGACATAGCCGAGATGGACGGTGCTGCCGATTTCCACCGTGCCGCTGTCGGGCGTTTCCTTGCCGGTGAGGATCTTGAACAGCGTCGATTTGCCCGCGCCGTTCGGCCCGATCACGCCGACAATGCCGCCCGGTGGCAGCATGAAGGAAAGGTTTTCGAAGAGCAGCTTGTCGCCATAGGCCTTGGTAATGTTCTTCGCCTCGATCACCTTGCCGCCGAGGCGTTCGGGGACCTGGATGACGATCTGCGCCTTGCCGGGCTTGCGGTCCTTCTGGCCTTCCTGAAGCTCCTCGAACTTGCGGATACGCGCCTTGGACTTGGTCTGGCGCGCGGACGGCGTCTGCCGGATCCATTCCAGTTCGCGTGACAGCGCCTTCTGGCGGCCCGATTCCTCGCGGCTTTCCTGTTCGAGGCGCTTGGCCTTCTTTTCCAGGTAGGTCGAGTAATTGCCCTCGTAAGGGTAGTAGCTGCCCCGGTCGAGTTCGAGGATCCATTCCACCACATTGTCGAGGAAGTAGCGATCGTGGGTGATCATCAGCACCGCGCCCGCATATTCCTTGAGGTGGTTTTCGAGCCACTGGACGCTTTCGGCGTCGAGGTGGTTGGTCGGTTCGTCCAGCAGCAGGATGGACGGTTTCTGGATCAGCAGGCGGGTGAGTGCCACGCGGCGCTTCTCACCGCCCGACAGATCGGTGACGGGCCAGTCGCCCGGCGGGCAGCGCAGCGCCTCCATCGCGACTTCGAGCTGGTTGTCCAGCGTCCAGCCATCGACCGCGTCGATCTTGTCCTGCAATTCGGCCATTTCGGTGCTGAGCGCATCGAAATCGGCGTCTTCCTCGCCCATTTCCACGCCGATGGCGTTGAAACGTTCGACCATGTCGGCGGTTTCGCGCGCGCCGTCCTTGACGTTTTCGAGCACGGTCTTGCTCTCGTCGAGTTCGGGTTCCTGCTCCAGATAGCCGACAGTGATGTTCTCGCCCGGCCATGCCTCGCCCGCAAAATCGGTGTCGATGCCCGCCATGATCTTGATCAGCGTCGATTTACCCGCACCGTTGGGGCCGACGATGCCGATCTTCGCACCCTGGTAGAATTGCAGGTTGATGTTGCTGAGCACCGGCTTGCTGGCGCCGGGGAAGGTCTTGGTCATGTCCTTCATGACGAAGGCGTATTGCGCGGACATGGGAGCGTTCCTCTTGGAAAATCGAACTGATGGGAGAATCCTTGGCCGCGCAGATAGGCCGCGCGAGGCGTATGGGCAAGGCGCGAGGCATATGGCGAGCGGGGCGGGAACAAGCACCCTTGGCAATCGCGGAAGAAGAGCCGATAGGAGCGCCAGCTATGGGGTGGGCAATTTTGCGCTGTGAAGGGCGTGAAGTGAACGGCGTGCAATCACGATCCGCCTGACGCCAGAAGAAAGGCAGTGGACGGATCGATGAGCAGCCAAATTGTCGGATTGGTGACGCCGCTCACGGCATTGGTGTTTATGAGCGTATTTCTGCTGCTGTGGTGGCGTGGAGGCATGGGCCGCCATGTGCTGGTCTTTGCCGCGGCCTATCTGTTCTTTGGATTGGGCTACACCGTTACCCACCTGCTCGATCCGGCGTCGGCTTTCGTCTTCCATGTCACGCAGCTTCTCTACACCGTTGGCGCGTTCAGCGTGATCTGGGCCGCTGTGAGGCGGGTCGGACAGCGTCCGCCAATGGTCGAACTGGCGATTTGCTATGGTCTTGCGGCGGCGACACTGGTCGTGGCTGTGGCCGTTTCGAGCGACGTCGCGCCACGGCTCTACATCGTGAATACCGGCTATGGCGCAATGTTCCTTGTCGGCACGCTAGCGCTGTTGCAGGCGCGCCGGAGCGAGGCGTTCGACCGGCTGGTGATCTTCGTTTTTGCGCTGACCACGGCAAGTTTCTTCGTGCGTCCGGTGCTGACCTTGCTGGTCGAGCAGAACATCCCGGCGTCGCAATATCGCGAATCGGTCTATTATTCGGTGCTCAACCTTTCGCTGACGGTTTCTGCGGTGGTGACCGCGATCGTGCTGATCGGGGCCTGCGTCGCCGACCTTATCGGGTCGATGCGCGAAGGGGCGAGCCGCGACAGCGTGACCGGGCTGCGCAATCGCCAGGCGTTCGAGGCGGAAATTGGGGACCTGTTCGATATCGCCAGACGGCGCAACGTGCCGGTGTCGCTGGTGGTGGCCGATATCGATCACTTCAAGCAGGTCAACGATGTCTGGGGTCACCAGGCGGGCGACAGGGCGATCGCGCAATTCGGCCGTCTGGTGGAGGCGCAGGTCCGCGACACCGACATTTCGGGCCGGATCGGCGGGGAGGAATTCTGCATCCTTGTATGGGATTGTGACGAGCAGGCGGCACATGGCCTGGCCGAGCGCATCCGGCAGATCCTGGCCCTGCAACCGGTCGAAGGATTGCCCGACAATGTGCGGTTGACGGCCAGCTTCGGGGTGAGCGGATGGCATCCGGGCGAGAACTATGCCGAGCTGTTCTCCCGCGCGGATGCTGCGCTGTACGCGGCGAAGGAACGGGGCCGAAACCAAGTGGTGTCGCGCACTGCCGAAGGCCCGGTGGACGGGGCGGTCGTTGCACTTCCCGAAGCGCGGAATCGCGCCGCCTGAGCAGAGCGGCCGCTGCATGCTGGACAGGGCGCGGCAGGGTCGATAGCAACCCGGCCATGAAGAAACTCCTCCTCGCATCCGCAGGCGCGCTCGCCGTTTTCGCAACCCCCGTGACGGCGCAGGCGCAAGTGCCGGACGGGGTCTATCGCGCCGCGCTCGACAAGGCGGCTGACAGCGCGCTGGAAAGCGACACAAAGGCGTGGGATTTCGTGGAAGGGATCACCACCGAAGTCGGCCCGCGCCAGGCCGGGACCGAGGCAGAGGCGCGCGCGCGCGACTGGGCGATGGCATGGATGCGCGAACGCGGTTTCGCCAATGTCGCGAACGAGCCTTTCGAGATGGAAACATGGGTTCCGGGCGATGTGCATCGTGCCAAGATCGTCAGCCCCTTTCCCCAGCCGCTGGTCGTGCAGCCGCTGGGCGGTAGCGCGTCGACGGGCCCCGATGGCGTCACCGCCGAAGTGGTCGAATTCGAAACGGTCAACGATCTTCGCCTTGCCCCGACAGGCAGCCTGAAGGGCAAGATCGCCTATATCAGCCACGCGATGACGCCGACGCAGGATGGTTCGCAATACGGCTTTGCCGGGCCGGCGCGCTGGGTTGCGCCCGGTATCGCGGCGAGCAAGGGCGCGATCGGCGCTGTTATCAAATCGGTCGGCACGGACAGCCACCGCAATCCGCATACTGGCGGCACGGGCTTTGCAGAAGGGGTCGCGCCGATTCCCGCAGGTGCGCTGTCGCTGCCCGATGCCGCAAATCTGGAACGGATGTTCGACCGGGCGCAAGGCCGGCCGATCACCATGACGCTGACGCTGACCCCGCGTGATCTTGGAACCACGATGAGCGGAAACGTGGTAGGCGAGATCGTCGGCAGCGACCCCAGCCTGCCGCCGGTCCTGATCGCCTGCCATATCGATAGCTGGTGGAACGCGCCCGGCGCGTTCGACGATGGCGCAGGATGCGGTATCATCGCCGCGGCCGCGCTGAATGTGCGCGACGCTGGCCAGCCCCTGCGCACAATCCGCGTGCTGATGGCCGGGGCGGAAGAAACCGGCCTGTGGGGCTCCAAGGCCTATTCCCAAGCACATATCGACGAGCCGGTGATGGTCGGGCTGGAAAGCGATTTCGGTGCAGACCGTATCTGGCGGATCGACAGCAACTTCACAGGCAGCGACAGCGAGCTTTACCGCAAGCTCGCGCTGGCTGTTGCGCGTTTCGGCGTGGCTGCTGCGACGAATGTGGCGACCGGTGGCGCAGACCTCAATCTGGTGCGTGACCAGGGCGGAGCGCTGATAGACCTGCAGCAGGACGGGACACGTTATTTCGACCTGCATCACACGCCTGACGACACTCTCGACAAGATCGACCTCGTGCAATTGCGTCAGAACGTGGCCGTGTGGACACAGATCGTCGGAATTCTCGCCCATCACCCTGCATCGATCCGGTTGCCGGAGGCTGGAAATTAAGCGTTGTTTTACGTCTCTTTGACAGAGTTGCTGTTCGAAGGGGCGTTTGGTCATGCAGCAGCAAATCCTGGGGCTGGTCAATCCAGCGATTGCCGCCCTGTTTGCCGGGCTGTTCGCCTATTTGTGGCTGCGTGATCGCGGCGCGGTGCACATTGCCGGTTTTGCGACATGCTATACCCTGCTCGCTGTCGGTTTCCTGATCTTCCACTATGCGCCGGACCCCGATGGGATGGGGGTCGTGCTGCTGATGCACGTCGTTTATTCGGGGGGCGTAACTGCGCTGTGCTGGGCCTTGTGCCACCGCGTCGGCGTCCGCTTGCGGTTGAAGGCGGCGCTCGCAATCTGCGCCCTTTCCGCCGGGATGGTGGCTCTGACCGCATTCACGCCGAACCATTTGCCGCGAATTTTTGCGGTGAGCACCTGTTATGGCCTGATGTTTGCGCTGACAGCACAGATCCTGTCGCGTTCGGCCATGCGCGAGCCGGTCGATCGGATCGTCCTTGCCATGATAATACTGACCGCGACGCAATTTTTCCTGCGCCCCTATATCACCTTCGTCCTCGAGGACGGGCTGACGATTTCCGCATATCGCGATTCCGCGTTTTATTCGGTGACCGTTGTTGTGATTGGGGTGATCTCGTTGATGCTGGCCATGGCGCTGGTGGCGATGTGTGTCATCGACCAGTTCGACGCCATCCGCGCCGAGATCGAGGAAGATCCACTGTCGGGCCTGCTGACGCGCCGCGCGTTCGAACAGGCGAGCGGTGAATTCCTCGACAAGGCTTACGCGAAGAAACAGTCGGTGAGCGTGATCGTCGCGGATATCGACCACTTCAAACGCGTGAACGATATCTGGGGGCATCAGGCGGGCGATAATGCCATCGCGGCTTTCGGTGCGTTGCTGAAGGAGAAGGTGAGGCTGGGCGACAAGGTCGGCCGCATCGGGGGTGAGGAGTTCTGCGTCCTGGTGCGCGATTGCGAACTGCGCGCGGCGCACGGCCTGGCCGAACGTATCCGGCAATCTTTCACCGCATTGCGTATCGAGGGCCTGCCTGCCGACCTGCATCTGACCGCCAGCTTCGGTGTCGCCGAATGGCGCTATGGCGAGGGCTATCCCACGCTTTTCGGTCGAGCGGACGCAGCTCTTTACGCGGCCAAGGATTCCGGGCGCAACCGGGTGATGACGGAGGGAAGCGAGCGCGATTCGGCGGAAGAGCCGCCCGCCATGCCGCTCGCCGGGCGCAGCGCCGCCTGACGCGCTCAGTCCGTACCGAAATCCTTGCGTAGCAGGCGCGGCATCGCTGCCAGCTGGAACAGCGCGCGCAGCACCAGGAACGTGACGAAGCTCAGCCACAAACCATGATTGCCTAGCGGCCAGCTGATCCACAGCAGCGCAGCATAGGCCATGGCTGCTGCGCCCATGGTGGTCAGCAGGGCGCGCGTCCAGCTCGCCCCGACGAACACGCCGTCGAGCACAAACCCCGCAAATCCCGCCAGCGGTATCGCCACCAGCCACGGCCCCAACGATCGCGCCTCCAGCGCCACTTGTTGGGTGGCGGCAAAGCTGTCGGTGATTGCGCCGCCAAACATGGCGAACATGGCCGACAACACGGCTGCCACCCCCAGGCAGCGCCACAATATGGCGCGGATATAGGCGGTGAAGCCAGCCCGGTCATCGTCACCCGCGCGCTCTCCGTTCAGCACTTGCGCTGCATTCTCGAACCCGTCGAGTAGCAGGGCGGACAGCACGAACAGCTGATAGGCGATGCCATTGGCCGCCAGCACCACAGCGCCGCGTTCCGCCCCCAGCCGGGTCAGCGCGGCAATGGCAATCATCAGCACCACCGTGCGCAGGAACAGGTCGCGATTGACCGACAGAAAAGGTTTTAGCGCGCGCGGACCGATCCCCGCCCCATTGCGCAGCGCCGCGCGGATATCGCCGCCCGCAATGCGCCAGATAACCAGCGCGGTCACGGCCAGCTTGGCGAATTCTGCAAGGAAGCTTGACCAGCCGATCCCGGCAATGCCCCAATCAAGCACCAGCGCGAGCCACAGACCGAGCGCGATATTGAGCAGGTTGTAAGCCACTTCGATTGCCAGCACCGCCGTCATCCTGCGCCGCCCGACGAGAAAGCCGATCAGCGCGAAATTGGCCAGCACCGCAGGCGCGCTCCAGTAACGAATATCGGCATAGGTTCGCGCCGCCTGCCGTACCGCTGCTTCCGCACCAAGCGCGTCGAGCAAGGCAGGCAATAGAAGCGGCTTGGCGAGCAGCAGCGCGGTAGCAATGGCAAGCCCGACCACTATGCCCTGGATCAGCACGCCCGCCTGCGCCTGCGCGCCCGACCGCGTGCCGGCTTGCGCCACCAGGCCGGTCGTGCCGGTCTTGAGGAAATTCATCACCGTGAACAGGGCGGCAAACAGCTTCGCGCCGATATCGACTGCGCCCTGCGTCGGCGCATCGCCCAGCTGTCCGACGATCCACATATCGCCAACGCCGATCAGCGCAGTGGCCACGTTGGTGACCATCGCGGGCAGGGCAATCGCCCAGATCAGACGGGTATCGAGAGCGGGGGCGGAGACGGTGTTCAAGCGTGGCAACCCTCGTGCTGTCGCTCGATTGCAGCCACCTGCCGGGCGGCATCGCATCACGAAATGCTGGTCGGGGAGACTGGATTCGAACCAGCGACCCCTTGTACCCAAAACAAGTGCGCTACCAGGCTGCGCCACTCCCCGACCATGGGCCGCGCGCTTCGCATGTCCGGTGGTGGGCCCGGCAGGACTCGAACCCGCGACCTAGCCGTTATGAGCGGCCAGCTCTAACCAACTGAGCTACAGGCCCTCGCCGGATGCGTTGCGTACGGAAAACGCCGCCTAGCTTGGCAAACGCGGCTGGGCAAGCGTTCGCGTTATTCCAGCGTGACCTTTTCCATTACCTCGGCAACCGATGTCGGTCGCACGCCCAGCGTGCCGAGATAGGCATAAACCCGCCGCAACCACTCATACAGCGCATCGAGATCGTCCTCGTTTTGCACATAGGGTGTCTTGCCCGGCATGAGCGAAGGGCTGTGGAAGCTGAGCACCAGCAGCGGCAGGCCATCGTCGACGGCAATATCGATCCCGCGGATCGCCTCTTCGACCGACACGCCTTCGGGGGTCAGCGCAATCTTTTCGAGGACGGCGGTGCGCGAGAGAAGCCCGCTGAGGCGCGGGACCTTGCGGCTCAGCGGGTGGAGCCATTTGCCCTGCCGGCGCAGCATTCCCCAATACACAGTGGTCAGCGGCAGCTCGAGCAGGCGGCGCTGCTCGTCCACCCAATAAGGTTCGAGCGGATGCTGGCTGTAATCGGGGCCGAAACCATCGGAATAATCGAAATTCGCGCGCACCGAGCTGTCGATGGCAATGCCTTCTTCGCGCAGCATCTGCGCAGAGTGCGGGCCAAGTCCATAGCGGCCTGCGCGGTAGATCTGCGGCTGGATGCCGAAATTCTTCGCAATGGCATCGCGCAGGCGACAGAACTTGTCCCGCTCCAGCACCGGCGGAAGGTTTCCGGCGTAGGAATTGCGCGCATTTACGGTTTCGTCGTGCGGCGGATTGACCCATGGGTGAAGCTGCACGCCGATCTCTGCCTTGCCGCGTTGCACCGCATCGCCGAGAATATCTGCGGCGATTTTGGAATTGGCGATGGGCCAGTCGATCAGGTAGACGGGCGAGACGCCCAGATGCTCAGCAAATTCCTGGAACCGGCCGAGGCGGCGAAGATGTTCCAGCCCGTAATTATGCGCGTGGAAATCGCCGCCCCAGTCGAATTCTTCCTCGGTATCGACCGTCAGCAGCGAACGCTGTCCGAAATCGGGTGCGAAATCGGCCCGTTGATCGGGAGCAGGTATCTCCAGAATGGAGCGATCCGACATCATTGACCCCCGCAAGCCCCTCCGTTCCGACTATTGCCTGTCGTGCCGGGCCGCAGATTGGCCCGTTGCGCGATCCGGTGTGGCTTCGGGGCTAGGTTCGGCGTCTTGTCCGGTCAAGAGCGGCAGGGCAAGGATCAGACGATCATCCACGCGCTCGAGTTCGCCACCCGCCGCACGGGCTTCGGCGCGCGCCAGCCGGAGCGAGAAACCCGCCCCGAAAATCCCCGGGCTAAGAGCGCCACCGCTTGGCCTGGTGTCTGTCGAAAACAGCTCATCGGCGGCTCTCAGCGTGGCTGGCAGTTCGCAGGCCATCACCAGGCGGCCTTCCTCGCGCGTCAGCTCCATCGCCAGCTTCTCGCCCGCACCGGTCGCCGATGCGACAGTGCCAAGCAGCCGCCACGCGAGCAATTCGGTTTCCTTATGATCGAGCGCGATGGCCAGCGGTGCTGCGGGCCATGCCGCATCGAAGCGCGCGACGCGGGGTGACAGAACGGTCTGGAGCTGCTCGATCATCTGCTGTGTGACAGCGGCGAAATCGGTGACGCCATCTTCAAGCTCCATCGCGCCGCTCTCAAGCTTTGCCAGCCGGTCCAGCTCGTCGAAGCCAGCCAGCATGCGCGCGCTGTCCCCTGCGATGGACGCCGCCAGTGCCCGGTATTCATGCGGGGTTGCGCCGAAGACCTGCTGCTGGATGACCTCGGCAAAGCCCTGAATTGCGTTGACCGGGGTGCGCAGCTCGTGAAGCAGCTGACGGATGCGGTCCGCCTCACCGGAATGATCGCCTATGGCATCGCCGCTCGGCGCACGGCGGAACCTGCCGACATAGCCATCGAAACGGCCATCGCCGCTGGAGAAGCGTGGTGTGGCGTCGACCACCCATGTGCCCGTAATCTGCGCCGCGCCGGTCAGTGACAGGCGCGCATCGCGGATTGGCTGGCGGTTGAGAAAGGCCGGGGCGAGCATGCTGCCCGGCCATTCCTCGCCAGGTTGCCGCAGCACATCGATGCCGATGACCATCGGGGCGACACGGGCATCGGCCCAGTCCACCCGGCCTTGCGTATCCGTGCCGAAAGCGAATGCCAGCACCGATGGACGCGCCTGTTCGCGGACGTAATCGTCGAGCGGGAGGCGCGGTGCATCGCCGGCCTGGGCAGAGGCGGTGCGCGCCTCGCTGAACGCCTGAATGCGTTTGACGAGGTGGCCGATCTGACTTTGTTCGCCCCTGGGTTCGCCCTTCGGCTGCGTCCCGACCAGCGGATCGGGGCGCGGAGTAGCGGCGGGGGGCGTGGACGGCGGCAATCCCTCTCGTACCGTATGGTTGGGCGTTTGCGCATCGGCGGCAATCGGGGGGATGTCTTGTATCTCGGGCGCGCGAGATGGCTCAGCCTGTTCGAGCGGGAACGGCTCAAGATCGAACGGGTCGCCTGCGATGTCCGGCTGGGGCAGGGCGCGGTCGCTCACACCCAGCCGGTCGAGGATGTCGACCGCCTTCGTCGGCAGGTCGCGGCGATGCCGCAGGAAGCCGCGGGCGCGCACGGGCAGGAAGGGGATAAGCTCCTCCCATTCGTCCCCGCTCAGGCTTGCTCGGGCAAGCGCGGCGGCGGCGACATCGGGTTCCGCCTCGCCAAACCAGCGCACCAACACCGGATTGCGAATACGCGCGCCGCCCTGATCGACGATCCGGGCCCGTTCCCGCGGCGGAACGATCGCCCCGATTGCGTCGAGGCGGAGGAAAGCCGCCGCTTCGAGCCCCTCGTCGCGGCCTTCGCGTTTTTCGCCCAGCAAATCCAGCAGCTGCCGGTATTGCGTACGCGCCGCACGCTCGCCCGATGCGCGGTGGCGCAGCACGGTGGCAAGGCGATCGTCGAAATACACGGGGGTGCGGCTCCGGCAGGTGGCGTTGGGCAGATCGGTTTCGGCGGAGCGATGTCACACCCCGACCGTCGTTGTCCTAGTACCATGCCACAAAAAGGCTGAACGGAAAGTTGCCTCTGCGTTGCAAAGCGGGACGATTGCTGGCAGGAACAATAATACTAAGATTAGGGGCGATTCCACGCGTTTTCGACACTGGAGATTACGCTAGGAGCAAACAAAGCTGCTGGAACGCTGCCTTGGGGGCATGAAATATGGCAAATCTCGATGAAATCGACCGGCAGCTCTTGACCGAGTTGCAGGGTCGCGGGCGGATTACGAATGTGGAACTGGCCAATCGGGTCGGTTTGACAGCGCCGCCGTGTCTGCGCCGCGTACGTGCATTGGAAGAAACCGGTGTGATTAAAGGATATCACGCCGATCTCGATGCATCGAAGCTCGGTTTCTCCATCACCGTTTTTGCAATGGTCAGCCTGCGCAGCCAGGCCGAGGACGATTTGCGCGAATTCGAGCAGGCCATGCGCGACCTGCCTGAGGTGCGCGAAGTGCATATGCTCAATGGCGAGATCGACTTCATTCTCAAGATCGTCAGCAGGGATTTGCAGAGCTTTCAGGAATTCCTGACCAGCAAGCTGACGCCCGCGCCCAATGTCGGCAGCGTCAAGACATCGCTGACGATCCGCACCAGCAAGCATGAGCCGGGCGTGCCGTTGGAATGAGCGCATCGGACACGATGGACGGTCGCTGCCTGTGCGGTGCGGTGACGATCGAGCTGACAGCTCCGTCCGATCATGTCGAATTGTGTCATTGCGCGATGTGCCGCCGTTGGGGTGGGGCGTTCTATGCCGCGCAGACAGGCGAGAGCTTCACCATTGCGGGTGAGGAATCGATAACGGCCTACAAATCCAGCGATTGGGCCGAACGTGCCTTTTGCATGACCTGCGGCAGCAATCTGTGGTGGCGATTCCTGCCTACTGGCAATCGCAGCTTTTCCGCCGGGCTGTTCGATGCCGCGGCCAACGCCTCGATCGAGAAGGAAATTTTCGTCGACGAACGCGCCCAATGGTGTCGCGTTATCGGCGATCATCCGCAGCAGACGGGGCCGGAAGTGATTGCGGAAGCGAAAGAAGCGGGCTTCACCTTCGACTAGCTGCGCCTCGTGCGCCCGATTATTTGCCCGATTGTTTGGAAGAGCGGGGCGAAAGCTCTCTCCAACGGATCAGCAGGATGGCGGCGAAAAAGCATTCCGCCATCCCCACCAGCAATGGCGTGCCGACCGGCAACAGGTTGGAGGCGATCATATCCGCCGTTCCAATGAGCGCGATGATTCCGCCGAGAAACCAGTAGTTTACATCGCCATAAAGGGTGCGAAACGTGAAGTACCGCGCGCCGACGGCAACCGCGACAGCGGGAAACGCCAGTTGCGGGACCATTTTGAGAGCGACAAACCCCAGCAGGATGCCGGCAAACAGCATCACAATGTTCTCGAAACCCAGGCGTTCAAGTGCATTGCCTTCGGTCGTCGATGGAGATCGGAAAACCATCCGGCAGAGCAGCATGGACAGTGGAAAGATGAGCACCCCGCCAAAGAAGAGGACCGCAAAAGCGGTCGATGTACCCTCGGCCTGTTCCACCAACCCTGCGGCGAGCCAGACAATGCCGGATACCAGCACACCAGGCGCACCATTGACATAGGCGGCGGCGATATCGCGCTGAGCGTCCCGGAAGTCCATGTCCAGATACCTCCTTCATCATGCCTGCAATGTTTGCGGCAGAATGCAAGCCGAAGCCTGCATGATCAGGCGATACGGCCCGCGGCCTCCTAACATGCGTTATGCCAGGTGTGAGGGTTGACCGGAAGCGACGCCTCCCGGTCGATGCCCCTCGGCCTCAGGCCTCGCGCTCCTTGAGCCATTCTTCGAGCCATTTGATCGAATAATCCCCGCTTTGGACGTCGTCCTGCTGCAACAGCTCCTGATGCAGGGGGATGGACGTCTTGACGCCTTCCACGACCATTTCTTCGAGCGCGCGTTTCAGCCGCATCATGCAGCCTTCGCGGTTGCGGCCGTAGACGATCAGCTTGGCAATCATCGAATCGTAATAGGGCGGGATGCGGTATCCGGCATAGAGCCCGCTATCGACGCGCACATGCATGCCGCCGGCCGGGTGATAATAGGTCACCTCGCCCGGCGAGGGCGCGAAAGTCCACGGGTCTTCGGCGTTGATCCGGCATTCGATGGCGTGGCCGGTGAAGCGCAGATCTTCCTGCGTCACCGACAGCGGCTTGCCCGCCGCGATGCGGATCTGTTCGCGCACCAGGTCGACACCGGTGATCGCTTCGGTCACCGGATGTTCGACCTGCAGGCGGGTGTTCATCTCGATGAAGTAGAACTCGCCGTCTTCCCACAGGAATTCGATCGTGCCCGCGCCGCGATAGGCCATCTTGCGCATCGCATCGGCGCAGATTTCGCCCATGCGCATGCGGTCTTCCTCGCCCAGCACGGGGGAGGGGGCCTCTTCGAGAACCTTCTGATGACGCCGCTGGAGCGAACAGTCGCGCTCGCCCAGATGGATCGCCGCGCCATTGCCATCGCCGAACACCTGAAATTCGATATGGCGCGGATTGCCGAGATATTTCTCGATATAGACGGTGGCATCGCCGAAGGCGGCCTTCGCCTCGCTCCCGGCCTGTTTCATCAGGGTTTCGAGTTGGTCTTCGGACGGGCAGACTTTCATCCCGCGCCCGCCGCCGCCGCTCGCCGCCTTGATGATGACCGGATAACCGATCTCATGCGCAATGGCGCGCGCCTCGTCATAATCGGACACGGCGCCGTCGCTGCCGGGGACCAGCGGCAGGCCCAGCTCGCCAGCGGTCTTCTTCGCCTGCACCTTGTCGCCCATCGTGCGGATATGTTCCGGCTTGGGGCCGATCCACTTGATGTCGTGTGCTTCGACGATTTCGGCGAACTTGGCATTTTCCGACAGGAAGCCATAGCCGGGATGGATCGCGTCGGCCTGGCTTACCTCGGCGGCGGAAATGATGTTCGCCACGTTGAGATAGCTGTCGGCGGCGGGCGGCGGGCCGATACACACGGCGTGATCCGCCAGCCGCACATGCATGGCATCGGCATCGGCGGTGGAGTGCACCGCGACCGTCTCGATGCCCATTTCGTGCGCTGCGCGATGGATGCGCAGGGCGATTTCGCCGCGATTGGCAATCAGGATGCGTTGGATGGTCATGCGCGAAACTTAACCGATCACCACGAGCGGCTGGTCGAATTCGACCGGCTGGGCGTTGTCGACCAGGATGGCCTTGACCGTGCCCGACCTGTCGGCCGCGATCGGGTTCATCACCTTCATCGCTTCCACGATCAGCAGCGTGTCGCCTTCCTTCACGCTATCGCCGACACTGACGAAATCGGCCGCACCCGGTTCCGGCGCGAGATAGACCGTGCCAACCATGGGCGATTTCAGCGCGTCCTTATGGTCGGCGGTGTCGCTCGCGACCTCGGGCGCGGACGCCGGTGCGACGCCAGCTTGCGTGGGAGCCGGGGCCGCAGGCATCGGCGCGGCCATGGGTGCGGCATAGACGCCGCCCCCGCGCGAGACCTTGATCTTGCGGTCGCCGTCTTCGACTTCGATTTCGGTGAGCCCGGTTTCACCGAGCAGTTCGGCCAGCTCGCGCACCAGCGCGGTGTCCACATTCATCCCGGCATTGCCGCCGGAGTTCCCCTTGGTGGAAGGCATGTCTACCCTTGTATCTGTTGAACCGCGCCTATGCGCGCAAGGCGGCGATTAGACAAGGGGGCGGGGCAGGTGGTCCATAGCCAGGCACAGTATCAGCCCTGGAGTTGCATGGCCTTGTCGAGCGCAACGACATAGCTTCGTGCGCCCAGGCCCTGCACTGTGTCGGCAGCCGCCATTGCGACATAAGAGAGGTGGCGAAAAGGTTCGCGCGTGGTCGGATCGGACAGGTGCACTTCGATGACCGGCACAGCAATCGAGCGGATCGCATCAAGCAAAGCGATGGAGGTGTGGGTGTAGGCGCCTGCATTGAGCAGCACGGCGCGCGCATCCACGCGATGTGCCTCGTGCAACCAGTCGACCAGCATGCCTTCATGGTTGGTCTGGCGGAAATCTAGGGCCCAATCGTGTGCGCGTGCCTGCTCGACCAGCATCGCTTTGATGTCGGCCAGCGTCTGAGATCCGTAAATCTCCGGCTCGCGCGTGCCGAGCAGGTTGAGGTTGGGGCCGTTGAGGACGAAGATCGTGGCGGTCATCGCCACCGTCTAGGCGCGGTAGGCGCTATTTATCAACGCCCTTGACCTTTCCCCACTGGCGCGCGGCGGTGTAACCCAGATAGCCCGTGCCGAAGAGCGCATACAGCGCTTCCGGCAGTCCGCCGAGATAGCTGTTCATCCCGCGCGCAATATCCTGGGCGGTGTCGGGCCGGAAGGCGGCCAGAATGCCCATCGGCAGGGCCCACAGGATCAGCGCATACATCACATAAAGAAAGCTGGGCCGCGCACGGCTGGTCCAGGGGTCGGCAGAATTGGCTTCGGCAACGATGGCCGAAAGACGCGCCTCGATGGCTTTCAGTTCGTGCGTGCCCTCAAGGCGCAGGAGTTCGAGCTTGGCCTTGGCGCGCGCCTCCTTGTCGGGAATGATCTTGTCGATGATGGAGGCGACGGGGCCGATGAGGCTTTCAAGCAGAGGCATGTGACTGGTCCTTTCAAAACGGCGAAATAACCATATAAGTTCGTGTAGGAAAGGATTTTAGCCAGTGACCAAGCGTCGGGCGTGAACGTGACTCCGTCCCCGGCAGCGCTTGGGGGAACGAGAAAATGAAACCGCTGTTCTGGGAAAAATGGCGGTTCCCGCAGGTGGTGGTTTTCGGACTAGGGATACCACCCGGGGAAGCCGCCATGGAACGTCATTGCAGCTGATCTGGTCGATTCCGCCCACGGACCAGGGGGGAGGATTTTGAAACGACTTCGATCGTCTGCAAGACGCGATGCGATAGTGCACAATTACCACCCGAGAACGGAGTGTTATCCCGCGAACGTAACGTTACGCGCGTTACAACCTCTGGTATTCGGGGGATTTGACGCATGAACTGCTTGGCGATCATCTGCATCGAGAGTAGTCCTTACCTGAATTTAACTTTTGGAATTCAAGTGATACAACAGGAATCGAGGTTCTTGTGATCGCGAAAGATGCCATAAGAGTCGAACTGGCGCAGGTGCTGCGCGACCCTGTGTTGCAGCGCTCGCCAATGCAGAGCCGCTTGCTGGAATATCTCGGCGAGCGCACGCTCGACGACACGTCCGGCAAAATTACCCAGCTCGATATCGCGGTTGATGGTCTCGGGCGCGATCCCAGCTTCGATGAGAGCGCCGAGAGTTACGTGCGCGTCCAGGTTTCGCGCCTGCGCAAGACACTGGAAGCATATTATGCGAAGCACCAGCCGGTGGCCGCTGGCTGCATTTATATCAAAACCGGGGAATATTGCCTGCGGATCAACTCGCTCGAGGTGGCCTATCCAGCCCTGGCAACGAAGCCCCAGCGCTTCCCACCACCCGAAAACCCGACGCCGCCTCCCGCCGACGCGGCCGTAGGGGGACGTGAGGCGGCAAGGGATGGCTCGACGATGAGCGCGGGCAATCAGGCGCTGTCTTATACGCTGGGCGCAACCCTGCTGTTGGTCGCGATACTGGCGGCGCTGCTCTATCTCGCTTTCGAATCCGGCACATTCCGTGGCAATGGTCGGGTGGCCGCGATGAAGGAACCGCCCAGCGTATCCTTCTCTGTTGAAACAGTCGGGACCGGCGCGGGTGCGGCAGAGGACGCGGAACTGCTCGCCATCGCGACGGTCGAGACAGAGGATTACCTGACCCGTTCGCTGGTCGCACGGGTTGCCAATCCCAACACCCGCGAGGCTTCGGAATATCACCTGCAGGTGCGACTCAACCGGGATTCCAAGGGCCAACGCGTTGCGGACTTCACCTTGCGCAACGCCGCAAACGAGGTGTTTGCCTCCGACAGGCGTGCTTTGCCGACCGACGATTATGCCGCGCGCGAGGTGATCGGGCAGGAACTGGCGGAAATCACGTCACCGCCGGGCGCGCTGACGCGGGGCATGATCGGGAAACTACCCGAAAAACCGCGCACCGGCTTTGAATGTTTCCTCGCATTGGAGGTTGATCGTTCGGGCGGGATTGCGCTGGCGGACTTGCTGCGCGAGTGCGGAAGGCGGTTTTCCGATAGTGCTTACGGTCCGCAGATCGTCACACGGCAACTGTTCTTCGATTTCCAGGACGAGGTGGCGGCCCATCACCGGATTCGCCCCGAATCGCCGCAATGGAAGCGGCTCGGCCGGTTGCTGGGCGAACATCCCAAGGATCCGTATGTCAATGCGCTCGCCGCCAAGGTCCTGTTTTCGCAGGGGCGCTGCTCCGAAGGCAAGTTCCACGCCGGGCAGGCAACGATGGGCCGGCATCAATATCCCGCGCTGGAACTCGCCATCGCGGTCGAAATGCTGGGCTGCGATCTGCCGGACGAAGCCATGCAGGAAGTCGAGCGGCGCGTGCTCACCATAGTGGAGAGCAATGCGCAGCCGCACTCATTGCTGCATGCCTATTCGCTGTTCGCTTTGCTGGCGCTGGACCGCAAGGATATCGTTGCGCAGCTGCCCGACCGGCCTTTTTCCGCCGGGCAGCGTGACCCGATGCAGCAGATGGTGATCGATCTCCAGTCCGCCGCGCTTGCCGGGCGTCCGGTGAAGAATCTCGAAGCGATAGAACGGCTGGTTTGGAACCCCGAAGTGGCGCGCCGGATCGCTGCGCGGTTCGCGAACTGAAGCCACCGAAGCGCGGATCGTTGGGCGCGTGTGGCCCGGCGGGCCGTGGTTCTCAGCGAGTTTGAGGGGATTTCCCACTGGTCGGGACGACTGGATTCGAACCAGCGACCCCTACACCCCCAGTATAGTGCGCTACCAGACTGCGCCACGTCCCGAGCCAGTGGGTGGCGCGCCTATAGGGTCGCCTTTCCATCAACGCAAGCCGCCGTGTGCCTGCGCTGCGTTGCCCTGCCGCAACAATACTGCTAACCGCCCGCGCAATCGGACTGGTGGGTATCATGGCGTGGCTTGAAACCGCGCCTTGGCACTCCAACTGTCCTGTTGCCGTATCATTCTTTCGACGGGTTCTTTTTCCATGCTCGACATTCTCGCTGCCGCCGCCGGCGCCAATTCCGCTCCGTCATGGGCCGGATGGCTGCCGATCGTCGGCATGATCCTGATTTTCTGGTTCCTCATCATTCGCCCGCAAATGCGCCAGGCGAAGGAGCACCGCGAAAAGGTCGCCGGGCTTGCGCGCGGTGACGAAGTGGTGACCGCAGGCGGCCTCGTCGGCAAAATCGCCAAGGTCGAAGAAAATTTCGTCGAGATCGATCTTGCCAAGGGCGTGCGGGTGCGCGCGGTGCGCAGCACCATCGGCGACGTGCTGAAGCCGGGTGCGGGCAAGTCCGCCGCCAACGACTGATCCGGGACCTCAATCCAAGATGCTCGAATTTCCCACCTGGAAGAAGGCCTGGCTCTGGCTGATTACGGCCGTCGCGCTGTTTGCCGCCATGCCTTCGCTCGTCTCGATGACGGGCGCGAAATGGCCCGAACAACTGCCTAGTCCGACGGTCAATCTCGGCCTCGACCTTGCCGGCGGCAGCCACATCCTGCTGGAAGCTGACCGCACACAAGTTGCGGCGCAGCGTCTTGAAAACATGGAAGAAGGCGTGCGCACCGTGATGCGCCAGGCCGAACCGCGCATCCGCATCGGTGATGTGTCGACCGCCAATGGCCGCCTCAGCTTCATGGTGGACGATCCGGCCGAGGTCGATGCCGCGCGCGAACTGATCCTGCCGATGATCAACGGCACGGGACTGGTGCGCGAATGGGACCTGTCGGTCGTCGATCAGACGCGCTTCGTCCTCACGCCGACCACAGCCGGCCTCGACCAGGCGGTGAGCGATGCGATGGACAGCGCGACCGAAGTGGTCCGCAAGCGTATCGACGCGCTCGGCACGCGTGAGCCGACCATTATCCGCCAAGGCGATACGCGCATCGTGGTGCAGGTTCCGGGGCTTGAAGATCCCGACCAGCTCAAGGCGCTGCTGGGCCAGACCGCCAAGCTCGAATTCAAGCTCGTCGACCAGTCCGCGCTGCCCGCCGACGTGCAACAGGGCATCGCCCCTCCGGGCAGCGAGGTTTTCCCCTATGCCGAAGGGTCCGACTATGCCGGGCAATCGATCGCAGTTCGGCGGCTCGGCGGCATCCGCGGCGATAACCTTATCAACGCTCAGCAGAGCTTCGACCCGCAGACCAACGAGCCGGTCGTCAACATCACCTTCGACCAGCAGGGCGGGGCGCGCTTTGCCAAGCTGACGACGGAAAACGTTAACAAGCCCTTTGCCATCATCCTCGATGAGAAAGTGCTGTCGGCGCCGAATATCAATGAACCGATCCTTGGCGGCACTGCGCAGATTTCGGGCGGATTCACCACCGAAACCGCCAACAATCTCGCCATTTCGCTGCGTTCGGGCGCGCTGCCGGTCGATCTTTCAGTGATCGAAGAGCGCACGGTCGGCCCCGATCTCGGCCGCGATTCGATCGAAAAGGGCGCCATCGCAATGTCGATCGGCACGCTGCTCGTCGTGTTGTTGATGATCGTGACCTATGGCCGCTTCGGCGTTTATTCGACCATCGCGCTGGCGATCAACGTGCTGATGATCCTCGGCATTATGGCCGGCCTCAACACCACGCTGACGCTTCCAGGTATTGCCGGTTTCGTGCTGACGGTGGGTGCGGCGGTCGATGCCAACGTGCTCATCAACGAACGTATCCGCGAGGAGCGAAAGCGGGGTCGGCGGGTCGTGGCCGCGGTGGAAAATGGCTATAAAGAGGCCAGCCGCGCGATTTACGATGCCAACATCACCAACTTCATTGCCGGTGTGCTGCTGTTCCTGTTCGGGTCAGGCCCGATCCGCGGCTTTGCGGTCGTGCTGGTCATCGGCCTGTTCACCAGCGTCTTCACCGCCGTCGTGCTGACCCGGATGTGGGTCGCAGGCTGGCTGCGCAAGGCGCGGCCCAACGATCTGAACCTGTAAGGAGGCGAGACCCATGAAACTGCTCAAGCTCGTCCCCGACGACACCAACATCAAGTTCCTCAGATGGCGCGTGCCCTTCTTCGTCGTCAGCCTCGCGCTGATCGCGGCAAGCTGGGTGCTGGTGGCCGTCAACGGCCTCAATTATGGCGTCGATTTCGCCGGCGGTCAGGAAATTCGCGCAACCTTCACCGAAAGCGCGGAAGCGCCGATCGCCGAACTGCGCCAGACGGTCGGCTCGTTGCCCGATGTCGGGGATCCGGTGGTCCAGCGCTTCGGCGCACCGAACGAGGTTTCGATCCGCGTCAAGCTCCCGCCCGAGGCGGAAGGCGACAAGGAATTCGCCGACCGGATGACCGGCCAGATCACCGATGCGCTGCGCGACGGGCATCCCGATGTGCGTATCGACGGGGTCGATTCGGTGTCGGGCAAGGTGTCCGGCGAATTCCGCCAGGACGCGATGCTGGCATTGATCGCCGCGATGCTGGCGGTGGCGCTGTATATCTGGATCCGGTTCGAGTGGCAGTTCGGCGTCGGCGGCCTGTTCGCGCTGTTCCACGACGTGTCGCTGACGCTGGGCATGTTCGCGCTGTTCCAGCTCGAATTCAGCCTCCAGATCATCGCCGCGATCCTCGCTATCATCGGTTATTCGCTGAACGATACCATCGTGGTTTATGACCGTATCCGCGAAAACCTGAAGAAATACCGCAAGATGCCGGTCCCCGAACTGCTCGACCTGTCGGTGAATGAGACATTGGCGCGCACGGTGATGACGAGCCTGACGTTGGCCGTCGCGCTGGTCCCGCTGCTGTTGTTCGGGCCGGAAAGCCTGTTCGGGCTGACGGCTGCGATCACGCTCGGCCTCGTGGTCGGCACGTACAGCTCGGTCTACATGGCCGCGCCGCTGCTGATCTGGATGGGCGTTAATTCGGATAGCTTCGTGCCCGAAGAATCGGCTGCAGATCGGCAGGAAAAAGTGGCCCGGGGCGAAGTCTGAGCCACTGCTTTTCACGCATATGATCCGCCCGGTCCGGTTCAGGTCGGGCGGATCATCGTTTCGTAATGCGCCGCCAATGCGCGGCCATTCGCTTCCCAGCTGAACGCGTCGACAGTGGCGGCCACGGCCTGCGGATCGTGCGGATTGTCGAGCACGAGACGAACCCCGCTAGCGATGGCTTGCGCATCGCGTGCCACGATCACGCCCGCTTCCGGCCCGCGCAAGACTTCGCGCGCGCCGCCCGCATCGGTGATGACGATGGGCGTCCCGCAGGCAAGCGCCTCGATCCACGCATTGGCGAGGCCTTCGCTGGCAGATGGCAGAACCATCGCGTCAGCCGCCGAGAGCAGGGGTGGCAAGACATCGTGATCGACCGAGCCGAGGAAATGGACGCGTTTCCCCACGCCGCGCTGCGTCGCAAGTGCGCGCAGCTTCGCCTCGTCCTCTCCCTTGCCGACCAGCAACAGCCGAGCGTCGGGGAGCTGGGTTAGCGCCTCGATCACCATGGCCTGCCCCTTGCGCTCGATCAGCGCGCCGACCGTCACCAGCAGCTCGCCCGTCTCGCTCAGGGGAATCTCGAGGCTCTCGCTGAGACGCGAGCGCAGCCCGCTATGGGCGAGTGGGCGGAAACGGTCACGGTCAAGGCCGGTATAGTGCAGCGTGATCTTGTCACCCTTCATGCCAAGCGCTTCCATATCGCTTGCCAGCGCGCCGCATACGGCAAGCAATCCGTGAGCCTGATGGGCGGCGGCCAGCATCGCCTTTCGGGAGTAGTCCTTGCTGCCCCAGTAATGGATGTCCGCGCCGCGCGCCTTGATCGTATAAGGTAGGCCCAGCTCGCTCGCGATCAGGGTGGCGGCGGGGCCGTCGGGCCAGAAGAACTGCGCATCGACCAGCTCGAACGGTCGTTCGCGATGCAGGCGTCGGACCAGCGGCAGCACTGCGTCGGCGATCGCGGACGGATTGAAGCGCGCGCCGATCCCCGGGATCAGCCGGAAGGTCGGGCGGTGGACTTCGACCCCATGTTCCTGCCCATCCACCGCAGCCTGTTTGAGCGCGCGATATCGGCCGAGGGCGAGCGGCGGCACACCGATGGGATTGATAACGGTCGGCTCCCAATCCGTATGTGCGGCCAGTGCCTCTATGCTGCGCGCAACGAATGTTCCGAAACGCGGATTGACCGCATTGGGCCACAGCGTTGAAAGGACCAGTGCGCGCCGGGTTTTCGCGCCGGTCACAGCCGGCGCACCAGCATTTCGGCCACCGCGATCCAGGGCGGATCGGCAACCACTTCCTGCTTCTGGCCGTGTCCCGGCGGCAAGATGCCGACCATGCCGCCTTGCCTGTCGATCAGGCGGCCGAAGGCAAAGCGCCCGGCCTTTTTGGGGACCAGAACATCGCGGTTGATCGCCCGCTGCGCGTCTTGCGGATCGAGCTGGCGCAACCACAACTGGTCGCCGGGGCGGTATTCGCCATGCGGGTAATCGATGCTCAGCACCACCAGCGGGCCATCGCCGCCAAGGTCGGTGGCGAGGATCGCGTCGCGCGTGCCCTCGAGCGGTGTCGCCCCTGCGGCGGTAAGCGTGGCGACGATTTGCGGATGGCCCGCCTTTTCCGAGCGGACCAGCACTTCGGGATCGACATCGAGCGCGGTGGCGATGCGTTCCATCCATTTGAGCGAAAGGTTGCGCATGCCCGTTTCGAGCCGACCCACGGTTTGCGGTGTGGTCGGCGGATCGCAGGCTTCGGCGAGGTCGGCCAGGGTCCAGCCCTTCTCCTTGCGGATGTCGCGGATGCGGTTGATCATCGGCTGCCCTCGAATAACCTTAATGGTTATTTCCCTTTCCTACATGAACCTGAAAAAGGCAAGGGTCTCTTTTTGTAAGGGGATAGTATGAAAAGGAAACTCGCTGAAAGGGAACTTTCGCCGGAAGGCCCGCTGAAGGGCGGGACGGCACGAGGCAAACGGCGGACCGTGACGGTCAATCTGGCCGAATCGCCGCTCGGCTGGCTGCATGCGCGCGGGCATATCGATGACCGGCTGTTCGATGCTGGCGAGCGGCTGCGCGCCGATTACGAACGCGCGCAGCTTGCGCCCAGCGTCACCATGCGATGGGACCCGGTGCGCGCCCGCACGACCGGGGAACAGGGGCTGACTGCCAGCGAGCGGCAGATCGCGGCGAAGGAACGCTTCGATGGTGCGCTGCGCGAGGCCGGGCGAGGGTTGCAGGATGTGCTGTGGCGCGTGGTGTGTGGTAGCGAGTCCTTGCCCGACGCGGAAAAGGCGCTGCAATGGCCCGCCCGCAGCGGCAAGCTGGTACTCAAGCTGGCGCTGGACCGGGTGGCGGATTTCTACCGCATACGGTGAGGTCCGGTTTCAGTGCTGCGCCAGTGCCGAGGCAATTCGCTGACGCAATTCCGGCAGCAACTCACGCTCGAACCAAGGGTTCTGGCGCATCCATATGGCGGAGCGCCAGGCAGGGTGGGGCAGGGGGAAGAATTCCGGCAGGAATTCGTCGAACCGCCGCACCCGCTCGGTCATGCTGAGCTTGCGGGTCTCGGGCAGGTATCGCGCCTGTGCATGTGCGCCGACGAGAAGGGTCAGCCGGTCTTCGGGCAGCAGGGCAAGCACGCGGTCATGCCACAGCGGCGCGCATTCGCGGCGGGGCGGCTTGTCGCCTCCGCTGGCCTTGCCGGGATAGCAGAAGCCCATCGGAACGATGGCGACCCGCGCCGGATCGTGCAGGGCTTCATAGTCGAGGCCGGTCCACTGGCACAGCCTCTCGCCGCTGGCATCGTCCCACGGAATGCCGCTGGCATGGACCTTGGAGCCGGGGGCCTGCCCGATGATAAGGACGCGCGCGGTTGGCGAGAAGGTCGCGACAGGGCGCACGCCATGCGGCAGATGCGCGGCGCATTCACGGCAGGCGGCGATTTTCTTGTGCAGGGCGCGGGCGGCGCGCGCGCTCATCCCTCGACGCGTTCGGCCAGCTCCAGCCAGCGTTCCTCCGCCGCATCCTTTTCCGCGCGGGCATTTTCCAGCCCCTTGGAGATATTGGCGAATTTCTGCGGGTCGCTGGTGAACAGCGCCGGATCGGACAGGATCGCCTCGCCGCGCACGATCGCCGTTTCCAGCTCCTCGATCCGGGCGGGCAGCAATTCGTAGTCGCGCTGTTCCTTGTAGGAGAGTTTGTCGGCGCGCTGCGGGGGCGGAGGCGGCGGGGCAGAGGTGGCGGGGGCATCACCCTTGCCGCCCTTGTCCTTCGCCGACGCGACAGGCGCGCGCCGCTTCTTTTCCCAGTCCTCGTAACCGCCCGCAACCACATCGACCCGGCCCGTACCATCGAGGCCGAGCGTGACCGTCACCGTCCGGTCGAGGAAGTCGCGGTCGTGGCTGACGATCAGCACCGTGCCTTCGTAATCCGCAATCACTTCCTGCAAGAGGTCGAGCGTTTCCAGGTCGAGATCGTTGGTCGGCTCGTCCAGCACCAGCAGGTTGGACGCCTTGGCGAATTCGCGCGCCAGCAGCAGCCGCGATTTCTCGCCGCCCGACAGGATGCCGACCTTGGTGTCGACGATCTTCGGATCGAACAGGAAGTCTTTCAGATAGGCCTGCACATGCTTGCGATTGCCGCGCACATCCAGCCAGTCGCCGCCTTCGGCCAGAATGTCGCGCACGCTCTTGTCGGGGGAGAGCAGGGCGCGCTGCTGGTCGATCATCACACCGGTCAGGTTGCGGGCGATATCGACCTTGCCCTCGTCGGGTTTAAGCTCGCCCGTCAGCAGCTTGAGCAGGGTGGTCTTGCCCGCGCCATTGGCCCCGACAATGCCGATCCGGTCGCCGCGCTGGATGCGCAGCGAAAACGGCTTGATGACGGTGCGGTCGCCATAGGATTTGGCGATGTTTTCCGCGACGATCACCGACTTGCTGCGAAAATCCTCTTCGGTCGCCAGCTTCAGCTTGGCCGTGCCCGAAGTTGAGATCATCGCGGCGCGTTGCGCGCGCATCTGCCACAGCTTTTCCAGTCGCCCCTGATTGCGCTTGCGCCGCGCGGTCACGCCGCGTTCCAGCCAGTGCGCCTCCAGCTTCAGCTTCGCGTCGAGCTTTTCCGCCGCGCGCGCTTCCTCGGCATAGACCTGTTCTTCCCACGCTTCGTAGCCGCCAAAGCCGACTTCCTTGCGCCGCATGCTGCCCCGGTCGAGCCACAGCGTCGCGCGGGTCAGGCGTTTGAGGAAGGTTCGATCGTGGCTGATGACGACGAATGCGCCCTTATACCGGTCGAGCCAGCTTTCCAGCCAGTCGATCGCGCCCAGATCGAGGTGGTTTGTCGGCTCGTCCATCAACAGCAGGTCGGGGTCTTGCGCCAGCGCGCGGGCAATGGCGGCGCGGCGTTTCTCGCCCCCGCTCGCGCCTTTCGTACCGGTCGCCATGTCGATGCCGAGTTGCCCGGCAATCGCTTCCACCTCGTGCTCTGCCGGGGAATGTGTGCCCGCCAGCGCCCAGTCCATCAGCGTTTCGTACCCGCTCAGGTCCGGGTCCTGTTCCAGCACCACGATCCGCGCGCCGGGTTTGACCTTGCGTGCGCCGCGGTCGGCCTCGATCCGGTCGTCGATCATGCGGAACAGCGTCGTCTTGCCCGCCCCGTTGCGCCCGATCAGCGCCAGCCGGTCGCGCGGGCCGATATGCAGGTCGAGTGCATCGTTGTCGGGGCCGCCGAACAGCCAGCGGCCGCCCTGTTGCAGGCCGATACCTTCGAGGCTGAGGATGGGAGGCTGTGCCATAGGCCGCGCGAGGTAGGCGGCCCGGCCGCATCGTGCAAGCGGCGCGGCGCGCATGATGTGCGGGAACGCACCGGTTCAGCCGAACGTAAGAAGCGCGAGGCCACTTACGGGCCACACATTTATGGAGATACGAATGCTACGCTACGCCCTCCCGCTTCTCGCCGCATCCGCGCTTGCCGCACCTGTTGCTGCTGCCGATGTCCAGATTGCCGCATCGGGTCCCGTGGTCGAACTCACCCTGTTCGAGCAGGTGGAGGTTACACCGGACATGGCAACCGTATCGACCGGCGTGACCAGTGAGGCGCCCACCGCCGTTGAGGCGATGCGGCGCAATGCCGCGGAGATGGACCGCCTTGTCGCGCAGATCCGCGCGCTCGGCATCGCCGCGCGGGATATCCAGACCCAGCGCATCAACCTCAACGCGCGTTATGACTATCAGCGCAATTCGCAGCCGCGCTTTGTCGGCTATCAGGCCAGCAATCAGGTGACGGTGAAAATCCGCGATATCGAGCGTACCGGGGCGATACTCGACGCGATGGTTGCAGCCGGTGCGAACAACATCAACGGCCCCCATTTCAGTCTGCAGGACGATACCGAGGTGAAGGCCGAGGCGCGTCGCCGGGCGCTCGCCAATGGTCAGCGTCAGGCAGAGGATTATGCGCGTGTAGCCGGATATACTGGCGTACGGCTGTTGCAGGTGTCGGAAGCCATCCGCAGCTCCGGTCCGATGGCTCACAACGAGGCAATCGTGGTTACCGGGGCACGGATGGATATGGCTGCACCGCCCCCGCCAGTCGCGCCGGGCACAGTGGCATCGGGCGTGGCCATCGCGGTGACCTATGAGATGACGCGATAAAGCGGCCCTGGCTGGCTGAACCTTGCAGGCAAACCGCATTCACACCTTGTTCAATGCGGTTTGCCTAGGCAGGGTGACACCATGACACGCATGATCTCATCCACGCGGGCCCGGTCCGCGCTCGCCACCTGCGCGCTTGCGTTGAGCCTTGCAGGCCCGCTGGTCACGGCGCAGCCGGCATACGCCCAGTCGCGCAGCGATCAGGGCGAAGCGCGCAAGGAAATGAAGGCCGGGAACATCCTGCGCTCGCGCGAGATAGAGGCGCGTATCCTGCCGCAAATGCGCGATGCGGAATATCTGGGCTTCGCCTACGATTCCACGGCCATGGCCTATCGCCTCAAATTCATCCGTGACGGCAAGGTGCTGTTCGTGGATGTCGACGCGCGCACCGGCCGCGTGATCAAGCGCAGCTGGTAAATCGGCCTGCGTATAGTGCGGGCGAAACCCTGTTCATGTTCGCGCGTTCATGTAGATGAACGAAGCAACGCCGCAAGGGCACACACACCGCATCGCAAGAACGGGGATTTATGAGGATATTGATCGTCGAGGACGAGCCCACGCTCGGCCAGCAGTTGAAAACGACGCTGGAACAGAACGGCTATGCGGTCGATCTGTCCACCGATGGCGAGGATGGGCACTTTCTCGGCTCGACCGAGGAATACGATGCCGTGATCCTCGATCTCGGCCTGCCGGAAATCGACGGGCTGACGGTGCTGCAGATGTGGCGCAGGGAAAGCCGGACCTTCCCGGTGCTCGTGCTCACCGCGCGCGATAGCTGGTCCGACAAGGTGGCGGGCCTCGATGCGGGCGCAGACGATTACCTCGCCAAGCCATTCCAGACCGAAGAGCTGATCGCCCGCCTGCGCGCGCTGATCCGCCGTGCCTCGGGCAACACCTCTGCCGAACTGACCGCAGGCGATGTGCGCCTCGATACGCGTTCGGGCCGGGTCACGCTGAAGGGCGAGCCGGTCAAACTGACGGCGCAGGAATACAAGCTCCTGAGCTACCTCATGCACCACAAGGGCAAGGTGGTCAGCCGCACCGAATTGATCGAACACATTTACGATCAGGATTTCGACCGCGATTCCAACACGATCGAAGTGTTCGTCACGCGCATTCGCAAGAAGCTTGGTGCGGAAGTGATTACGACCATCCGTGGACTTGGTTACAGCCTCGACGACCCCGCCGACGCCCCGCGCGCCTGATCCCGGTTCGGGCAAGGCGGCAGAGGTGCTCGGGCGCGACGGAGCCGTGACCGGTGACGCCGGCGACGAAGCGACGGCCGCGCTGAAACCGGGTGCGCCGGCGAAGCGCAGCCTGGCCGGACGCATGATGGCGATTGCAGCGGGATGGATTTTCATCCTGCTGCTCGCCGGCGGGTTTGCGCTCGACCGGGCGCTGACCAACCAGATCGAAAACACCTTCGACGATCAGCTTGAATATCTGCTCAACGCGATGATCGTCAGTGCGGAGATCGGCCCGACGGGCGAGGTTTATTTCAATCGCCCGATTGGCGAGCCCCGCTTTCTGGAGCCCAATAGCGGGCTCTATTTCCAGATCAGCGCACCGGGCAAGGAGGGGTATCCCTCGCGCTCACTGTGGGACAATTCGCTGGAGCCGCGCCGAAGCGACAACGATTTCGACGCCCATTTCTACGACAGCAACCAGTTCCCCGACGAACCGCTGCGGGTGGTCGAACGCTCGGTCATCCTGCCCGACAGCGATGCGCGGTGGAGCTTCATCGTCGCCTCCTCGGGCGAGCAGCTGGAAGAGCAGCTTCGCCATATCCGCTCCATCCTGGTGTGGAGCTTCGCCATCCTCGGCCTTGGCCTGTTCCTGATGGCGGTGTTGCAAAACCGTTTCGGCCTCGGCCCGTTGCGCCGGGTAAGGGCGGCGATCCAGGACCTGCGCGCGACCGGGGCGAATCGCATCGATGAACCCCTTCCGTTGGAGGTCGAACCGCTGGTGAGCGAGATCAACCAGCTGCTCGCCCACACGGCCAAGCAGGCGGAAGAGGCGCGCACCCATGCGGGCAATCTCGCCCATGCATTGAAGACACCGCTCACCGTTCTGACCAATGCGGCGACAGCGCACGATCCCAAACTGTCCGACCTGGTGTGCCGCGAAACCCGCGTGATGCAGCGCCATGTCGAACACCATCTCGCCCGCGCGCGCGCTGTGGGTCGCCGCGCCACCGGGCAGGCGCGGGCCGAAGTGTGGCCCAGCGCGGAAAGCGTGCTGCGCGCGGTGACGCGGATTTACGAAACCACGCGGTTCGATCTCGACGGCAATCGCGATGCGCTGGTCGGGATCGAGCGACAGGATCTCGACGAAATCCTCGGCAATCTGATCGAGAACGCAGCCAAATACGGTGGCGGCAGCGTGTTCGTGACCATCGATGCCGAACCGGACAATGCCAACTGCATCATCTGGATCGAGGATGACGGCTTCGGCATCCCAGAGGCGGAGCGCACGCGCATTTTCGACCGTGGTGCGCGGCTCGATACCGGCAAGCCGGGCACGGGCCTGGGCCTTGCCATCGTGCGCGATGTGGCGGAAATTTACGGCGGTGATGTCGTGCTGGGCGAAAGCGAGGATTTGGGCGGGCTGCTCGTAGAACTGCAACTGCCACGCGTGCGCGCCATCGCAGCGGAGTGATCAGCGGCTGCGTTTTTGTTCGTGGTGGCGGATGACCTCGTCGATGATGAAGCGCAGGAATTTCTCGCTGAACTCAGGGTCGAGGTCGGCCTCCAGCGCGAGCTTGCGGAGTCTTTCGACCTGGGTTTTTTCCCGATTCGGATCGGCAGGCGGCAGATTGGCCCCGGCCTTGTGTTCGCCCACCGCCTGGGTGATGCGAAACCGTTCCGCCAGAATGTGAATCAGCGCGGCATCGATGTTGTCGATGCTCTTGCGGTATCCGGCCAGCACACGGTCGGGTTGCGTTTCCTGCGTCATGACTTGCCAAGCTATCAGGAAATGCCACCTTGCCAAGAAAGCAAGTGCAGCCCATGGCCAAGCTGAAATGAGCGCAGATATTATTCCTTTGGCGCGAAGGGGCCGTGAACCTTCGCTCGATCCCATGCTGGACCTGACCGCGCAGGGCATGAATGCGGTCAATGCCGTGATTCTCGACCGGATGCAGAGCGAAATTCCGCTGATCCCGCGTCTTGCCGGGCATCTGATTTCGGGCGGCGGCAAGCGGCTGCGCCCGATGCTGACGCTCGCCGGGGCCGAACTGGTCGGCTACACCGGCACGCGCCATCACAAGCTCGCGGCAGCAGTCGAATTCATCCACACCGCCACGCTGCTGCATGACGATGTCGTCGACGGCAGCGATCTGCGGCGCGGCAAGGCAGCGGCCAATATCATCTTCGGCAATCCCGCCACCGTGCTGGTGGGCGATTTCCTGTTCAGCCGCTCGTTCGAGCTGATGACCGAGGATGGCAGCCTGAAGGTCCTGAAAATCCTCTCTGGCGCGAGCGCGATCATTGCCGAGGGCGAGGTCGACCAGCTCACCGCCCAGCGCCAGATCGGCACGAGCGAAGACCGGTATCTCGATATTATCCGCGCCAAGACGGCGGCGCTGTTTGCCGCCGCTGCGCGAATCGCGGCGGTGGTCGCCGAATGCGGCGAGGAGAAGGAACAGGCGCTCGACGAATATGGCCGCAATCTCGGTACGGCATTCCAGCTGGTCGACGATGCGCTGGATTACGATTCGGATGCGGCCGCGATGGGCAAGACACGCGGCGACGATTTCCGCGAAGGCAAGATGACCTTGCCGGTGATTCTCGCCTATGCGCGCGGCAGCGAGGACGAACGCACCTTCTGGAAAGCGGCCATTGGCGGGCATCGCACGTCGGAAGCCGACCTTGAACATGCCATCGCGCTGATCGACCGGCACAATGCAGTGGCCGATACCCGCGCCCGCGCCCGTCATTTCGCCCAGCGCGCGGTGGACGCGCTCGCCATCTTCCCCGACAGCCGCGCCCGCCAGGCGATGGAAGAAGCGGCGCAATTCGCGGTTTCGCGGGGGTATTGACCATCCGGGCTGAGGAAGCGCGGTGACGCAACTGCCCATCCACGCCGTCCTGCCGGATCTGCTCGCTGCCCTGCGCGCGCAGACCGGCGCGGTGCTGGTCGCGCCGCCGGGGGCGGGCAAGACCACGGCGGTGGCGCCCGCTCTGCTCGATCAGCCATGGTGCGATGGGCAAATTATCCTCACCAGCCCCCGCCGTGTTGCCGCGCGCGCGGCGGCCGAACGCATGGCGCAAATGTTGGGCGAGCGCCCCGGCGAGACGGTTGGCTATGTCACCCGCCTCGACAGCAAGCAGTCGCCATGCACCCGCATCCTCGTCGTGACAGAGGCGATCTTCGTCAATCGTATCCTTGATGACCCGGAATTGTCCGGCGTCTCCGCCGTGCTGTTCGACGAGGCGCACGAACGCCATCTCGACAGCGATCTGGGCCTGGCGCTGGCGCTGGAAACGCGCGCGGTTCTGCGCGAGGATCTGCGTGTGCTGGTCATGTCGGCGACCATCGACGGGGCGCGTTTCGCCCGTCTGCTCGGCCCCGATACGCCGGTGGTGGAAAGCGAGGGCAGGGCCTATCCGCTGCGTATCGAATGGCTCGGCGCAGCGCCCGAAAAGCGTATCGAGGATGCGATGTGCGCTGCGATTTTGCAGGCCTGGCGCGCGGAGACGGGCGATATCCTCGCCTTCCTGCCCGGCGTCGGCGAAATCGAGCGCACGCGCGAACGGCTGGCCGAACGCCTGCCCGACACCCCGATCCTGCCTCTGCATGGACAGGTGCAACCCGCCCAGCAGCGCGCCGCGATCCGCTGCGGCGGCGCCGGCCGCCGCCGGATCGTGCTCGCCACCGCGATCGCGGAAACTTCGCTGACGCTGGAAGGCGTGTCGGTGGTGGTCGATAGCGGGCTGTCGCGCCGGGCAGAGTTCGACCGGGCGGCGGGAACCGCGCATCTCGTCACCGTGCAGGCGAGCCAGGCGGCTGCCGCGCAGCGCGCAGGCCGTGCCGCGCGGCAGGGGCCGGGCGTCGCCTATCGCCTGTGGAACGAGGCGAGCCATGCCGGGCGCGCGGCCTTCGATCCGCCCGAAGTGCAGACCGCCGATCTTGCGCCGCTGGTGCTGTCGCTGGCGCAGTGGGGCACGAACGATCCCGGCACGCTCGCATGGCTCGATGCCTTGCCCGACGCCTCGCTCGCTTCCGCGCGGGAGCGGCTGGTGGCGCTTGGTGCGCTGGATGGGGCGGGCACGATTACCGCGTTCGGCAAGCAGGTCGCCGCCTTGCCGATGGACCCGGTCGCCGCTGCTGCAGTGCTGCACGGCGCGCGGGGCGGGCAGGCGGCGGAGGTCGCGAAGCTCGTCCTGCTGATGCAGGAACGCGGGCTTGGCGGGCGGGGCGAGGATTTGCTGGCGCGGCTGCAGCGCTGGAATGGCGACCGGGGCAAACGCGCCGATTCCGCGCGCAAGCTCGCCGCAGGCTGGGCCAGACGGGCGGAGCGGCTGGTTGCCGGGCAGCAAGGGCAGGGCGCGGTGAATCCCGCGATCCATCTGGCACAGGCGCGCCCGGATTTCGTTGCGCGGCGGCGCGGTGCGTCGGTCGAACAATGGTTGTCGGCAGGCGGGCGGGGCTTCCAGCTCGACCCGGCATCGCCACTTGCGCGGGCCGAATGGCTGGTCATTGCTGACGCCCAGGGACAGGCAAAGGGCGCGCGGATCACCGCCGCGGCCGAATTGAGCGCGGAGGATGTCGAACAACAACTCGGCAGCATGATCGAAAGCGCGTCCGAATTGCGCTGGAATGCCGAGGAAGGCCGGGTCGAGGCGCGGCGGGTGCGGCGGCTGGGCGCTATCGTGCTGGCAAGCGGCCCCGACGATGCCCCCGACCGGCAAGCGGTCGAAGCCTTCCTGCTCAGCCATGCGGCGGGCCGAATTGCGCAGCTTGTCCCGGCAGAGCTTATTGCGCGGGGCCGGTTTGCCGGGATTGCCGCACTGACGCTGGAATCGCTCGCGCAGGATGCGGAATTGTGGCTCGGCCCGCTGCTTTCCGGCAGGCGCAATCTGGATCTGCCCGCAGGCAAAATCGTCGATGCGATTCTGGGCCAGCTCGATTGGGATGCGCGCCAGATGCTCGACCGCGAGGCGCCGCGCGAATTCGCCTCCCCCGCAGGCACATCGCACCGGATCGACTATGCAGGCGACGATGCCCCCAGCGTCGAAGTGCGCGTGCAGGCCATGTTCGGCTGCGACCGCCATCCGATGATCGGCAGCACGCCGCTCTTGCTCAAGCTGACCAGCCCGGCAGGCAGACCCATTCAGGCCACGCGCGACCTGCCCGGTTTCTGGCGCGGAAGCTGGGCGGATGTGTGCAAGGACATGAAGGGCCGCTATCCCAAGCATCGCTGGCCCGACGAACCCTGGGCAGAGAAGCCAAGCCTGAAAACCAAGAATGCTTTTCGTCGTTAGGTCTCAAGCGCCGGCGTGCGCATCCGCGCACTTGGCTATCCTCGCTCACGCGACCTGAAGGTCGCATCGCTGCGGGCGGCCCCTTGGGCCTATGACTGCCGTGACCAAGACTTGAGAAGAGCTTGATCTTGATTTCTCCTGCAACGAGCCGCAAAGACGGCTCGCAAGCGCGAGTACGCGCCGCCGCCCGGCGTCTGAGGGACAAACAAGAATGCCAGCACGTATTTATCAGCGACCGAAAAATGCCATGCAGTCCGGCAAGGCCCGGACCGATGAATGGGTGCTGGAATTCGAGCAATCCGAAGCGCGCCGTGCCGATCCGCTGATGGGCTGGACCGGCAGCGGCGATACGCAGGCGCAGGTGCAGCTCACCTTCCCGAGCAAGGACGAGGCAAAGGCCTATGCCGAGAAATACGGCATTGCCGCGCGGGTGCATGCGACCCCGCCCAAGACGCTGAAGCTCCAGGCCTACGCCGACAATTTTCGTTGAGCGCGCGGTGAGGGCGCTTTTCGCATCGGTGTGCCTGGCGATGGCCGGGTGCACCGCGCACTCCCCGGAATCTCCGGCTGAAAAGACATCGGCAGCGGCGGTCTCGACCGATAGGCTGGCCGCGCGAATCACGGCGCTGGAGGCGGCGTCAGGCGAGCGGCTGGGCGTGGCGCTGTATTCTCAGGAAAACGGCCTGCTGTTCGCCCATCGCGGGGCGGAACGCTTTGCGATGTGTTCAACCTTCAAATTTGCGCTCGCGGCTATGGCGCTCGAAACGGAAGGGCTGCGTAACGCGCAGCTCGACTTCGCGCCGAATGATATCCTGTCCTACGCACCCTATGCCAAGGAGCGCGCGGAGATCGGCCACATGTCCGGGCTGGAGGCAGCGCATCACGCCGTCACGCTGAGCGACAACACCGCCGCCAACCTGCTGCTGGCGGAACTCGGCGGCCCGCAAGGCTTCACCGCGTGGTTGCGTGCAAATGGCGATGCGATCACCCGGCTCGACCGCAACGAGCCGACACTCAACGAAAACGCGCCGGGCGATCCGCGCGATACGACCACTCCAGCAGCCCATGCCGAACTGGTCGCCGCGCTATTATGGGGCACACGCCTGCCGCAAGCCGACCGGGCTTTGCTGCGCACATGGCTCGTCGAGACGCCGACCGGCATGAGGCGGCTGCGCGCCGGCTTGCCGGAAGGCTGGAAGGCAGGCGACAAGACCGGTACATGCGGCGCGAAGGGCCAGAGCGAGGTCAACGATATCGCCGTGTTCGAAACGCCCGACGGTGCGCGCTATGTGCTGGCCGCTTATCTCGACCGGCCCGGCGGCAGCACCGCCGATGCCGAAGCCGTGCTGGCCGATGTGGCGCGCGCGGTCGCTGCCTGGATCGAGAAAAGCGGCGCTTGAAATCCCGCGGTGATATCGCCATATGGCGCGCGGGAGTCGGGTGGACGTTTGCGTTCGCTCACCGGGTCAGGTCCGGAAGGAAGCAGCCCAGGTGAATTGCGACGGGTCGCTCGGCTCCTTTTCCAGCATTTCGTGATTCGCCGCCATGACAAGGCGGCCCGCACGGCGTAGTGTCGGGCGCGATGAGTGATTCCCCCGACACGCCCGAAGATCTCCCGTGGGAAACCGACGCGGCGCAGCCCGCAGAGGCCGCGCCCAGCGCTGCGGAGTTGGAAGAAGCAGGGCAGGAATCCATGTTTGGCGGGGGCGATTCTTCCGCGTCACCCGCTCCTGAACCCGAACCGCCCGAACTAGCACCGTCCAAACCAGCGCCCGCGCACAAGGACGATACGCAGCCCTACCGCGTGCTCGCGCGCAAATATCGCCCGCAGACCTTCTCCGAACTGATCGGTCAGGAACCGATGGTGCGCACGCTCGCCAATGCGATCGAGCGTGACCGGCTGGCGCATGCCTTTCTGATGACCGGGGTGCGCGGGGTGGGCAAGACCTCCACCGCGCGGCTGATCGCCAAGGCGCTGAACTGCATCGGCCCCGACGGCAATGGCGGGCCGACCATCGATCCGTGCGGCGTGTGCGAACCCTGCACGGCCATCGCGGAAGGCCGCCATATCGACGTGATCGAGATGGACGCCGCCTCCAATACCGGCGTCGACGATGTGCGCGAAATCATCGAAGCGGTGCGCTATGCTGCGGTCAGCGCGCGCTACAAGATCTACATTGTGGACGAGGTCCACATGCTCAGCCGCAACGCTTTCAACGCGCTGCTCAAGACGCTGGAAGAGCCGCCCGCGCATGTGAAGTTCCTCTTCGCCACCACCGAGGTGGAAAAGCTGCCCGTCACGGTGCTCAGCCGCACCCAGCGCTTCGATTTGCGGCGTATCCCGGCCGAACTGCTCCATGCGCATTTTGCGGAAATCTGCCGCAAGGAAGGCGTCGAGGCCGAGGACGAAGCGCTCGCCATTGTCGCCAATGCAGCAGAAGGCTCCGTGCGCGATGGGTTGTCGATCCTCGATCAGGCGATTGCCCATGCCGATCTGGGCGATGGCGGCAAGGTCACCGCCGAGCGCGTGCGTGACATGCTGGGCCTGGCCGACAAGAGCGCGCAGCGCGCCCTGCTGGGCCATTTGCTGGGCGGCGAGGCCAGAGCGCTGCTCGATGCGGTGGACGAACAATATGCGCTGGGCGTTGAACCGCTGGCGCTGATGCGGGCGGTGATGGACCTGGTCCACCGCATCACCGTGGCACAGGTTTCGGGCGGCGAGGCCGACGGCACAAGCGAGGACGAACGCGCGCAGATCGCGGAATGGGCAGGGCGCCTTTCACCGCCGCAGCTTCACCGCCTGTGGCAACTCCTGCTCAAGGGTCATGGCGAGGTGCAGCAGGCGCCCGATCCGCTGGTGTCCGCGCGCATGGCGCTGTTGCGGGTGCTGCATGCCAGCCAGCTTCCCGATCCCGGTTCGCTGGTCAAGAAGCTGGAGGAACTGGCGCAGGTAGGCGGCGTTCCATCGGGCGCGTCCGGCGGCCCTGCGGGCGGCGCACCGGGCGGCCAGCCGGCCGCCATTCTCGACTGGGAAAAGCTGGTCGAGCGGGTCGAAAACGCCGGGCAACATATCGCCGCGGGCATGATGCGGCATCAGGTTCGGCTGGTCGAACTCGCGCCGGAAAAGCTTGTCTTTACGCGCGACGAACGCTTCGGGGACGATATCGCCCCGCACCTGCGGGAAGCCCTGCAAATCGCCACCTCCCAGCGCTGGCAGGTGGAAGAGGTACGCGGTGCGGAGCATGCCGACCTGCGCTCGCTGGCCGAACAGGAACGGGCCGCCCGCGATGCCAGCCGCGAGGCGGCGCGCAACCACCCGCTGGTGAAGGCCGCGCTCGCCGCCTTTCCCGATGCGGAATTTGTCGAACAGGACAGCGCGGCTCCCCCAACCGCGCGCAAATGGAGTTAAGAACCGATGCAATCGATGGAAGAAATGCTCAAGGCCGCTCAGCAGGCGGCGGAGAACATCCAGAAGCAGATGGGCGATGCCCAGGCCAAGCTTGACGATATCGAGGTGGAGGGCAGCGCCGGCGGGGGCCTGGTCAAGGTGCGCGCCACCGCGCGCGGTCGTATCCTTGGCGTCGCAATCGATGACAGCCTGATGAAGCCGGAAGAAAAGCAGATGGTCGAAGACCTCGTAACCGCCGCCTTCAACGATGCGCGCGACAAGGCGGATCGCCGCGCGAATGAGGAGATGCAATCGCTCCAGTCCGGCATGGGTCTTCCGCCCGGCTTCAACCTTCCGGGTATGGGCTGAAGGGTCAGCGTCCGTGAGACGCCAACCGTCTGAGCGCGTCGAAACTCTACACCTCATGGTGTGGATGCGGGCTGCGCTGGTCGTTCGCGTGTATTTCACTGTCGAAGACTTGCCATCTCGAAATGATGCGTATCATCGGTTTGCCGCAGCGTTGGCATTTGGTGCGGAAATTAATTCCGTCATTCCAGACTCGCCCGCGATCGATCTTGTGTCCGAGCATTGAGCATAAGGCATTATTAATCATTGATAAAAGCCCATTTCTTTCGCGCAATGGCCGTGACTGCAAGTATTGTCATACAACAATAGCGGCGATTTAACCATGTTATATGGCAATATGCGGTCCATTTCGGGACGCTGATGGAATTGCGTGAACGGGTGACTGTGTGTGCCATGTGCTGCTAGGGTGGCCAAAACAGGACATCGATTGGAGAGTGAAATGGCGACCTTGATGAACAATGCCGGCACAGGGCAGGACGCGGATGTCCGCGCGCAGGTAAGCGACGAGGAGTGGGCCGTACGTGTCGATCTTGCCGCCGCTTATCGCCTGGTCGCATTGTATGGCTGGGACGATCTGATCTTCACGCACCTCTCGGCGCGCGTTCCGGGGCCGGAGCACCACTTCCTCATCAACCCCTACGACATGATGTTCGAGGAGATTACCGCCTCCAGCCTGGTGAAAATCGATGTCGACGGCCAGCCGGTCATCCCCAGCGCGCATCCGGTCAATCCGGCGGGCTTCACTATCCATTCCGCGCTGCACATGAATTGCGACGATGCGCATGCCGTGATGCACCTGCACACACCCGACGGGCAGGCGGTCAGCGCGATGGAATGGGGTCTGCTCGAACACACGCAGACCGGCATGATCGCGCGCAGTGACATCGCCTATCACGAGTATGAAGGCATCGCGACCGATCTGGAAGAACGCGAACGGCTGGTCGAGGATATGGGCGACAAGCACGCCATGATCCTGCGCAATCACGGCACGCTGGCGATCGGCAAGACGGTGGGCGAATGCTTCCTGCGCCTCTATTTCATCGAGCGTGCCTGCACCGCGCAGGTGAAAATGCTCAGCGCGGGCCGCGAGAACCTCAACAATCCGCCGCAAGGCACGCCCGAAAAGGTCAAGGCGCAGACCCCGCCCGCCGGCATCGGCATGATCGCGAATGGCCTTGCCTGGCCCGCACTGCTGCGCAAGCTGGACCGGATCGACTCGAGTTTTCGGGAATAGGTCCGATATTCGAACGATGTCGGCCCGGCCCCCGAGCCGGGGTCCAGCTACGCTCAAATGTCGGCGGCGCTCTGGACGCATGGTCTCAGAAAAAGCTGGACCCCGGATCAGGTCGGGGGTGACGGTCTAGCAGGGCGCGTCCAGATGTGACGGCGGACAGCGACAGCTTTCCTACAGGGCGGCTGTCGCGTTAGGCCCGGCCTTATGCGCTTTTGCCTCTCGAAACCGCCGCTTTTCGCCACCCCTGACCGACGACATTTCCGTCCTCAGGACAGTGTTCCAAGTGTTCCATCCTGTAGGATCGTGACGCCGCGCCGCCGCTTCCCACAGGCAATCTTGGCTTGGCCGTTGCGCGGCGGGGCAGCGCTTCCCATATCCCGGCCATGACCAACGCATTCCCGCTTCTTCCGCTTCGTGACATCGTCGTTTTCCCCGGCATGGTCGTCCCGCTTTTCGTCGGGCGCGACAAGTCGGTGGCCGCGCTCGAAAAGGCGATGGCGGGCGACAAGGACATCTTCCTCCTCTCGCAGCTCGATCCGGCGTGCGATGATCCCGCGCGTGACGATCTGTACGATGTCGGCGTGGTCGCGCAGGTTTTGCAGATGCTCAAACTGCCCGACGGCACGGTTCGCGTGCTGGTGGAAGGGCAGGCGCGCGCGACCATCGAGGCGTTCGAACTGGCGGGCGACCATGTTGTCGCCACGGTTGCGCTGCGCGAAGAACAAACCGCATCGGGCAGTGATGTCACCGCGATGATGCGGCAGGTGGTCGAACAGTTCGCCGAATATGCCAAGCTGAACAAGAAGCTGGGCGAGGGCGCTGGCGACGAGCTGGGCGAGATCGACGATGCGGGCGAACTGGCCGATACCATCGCTGCCGCCATCGGCGCCAAGGTGGCGGACAAGCAGGCGCTGCTGTCCGAACCCGACCCGTGGAAGCGGCTCGAAATGGTCATGTCCTTCATGGAAGGCGAGCTTTCCGTGCTTCAGGTGGAGCGCAAGATCCGCGGCCGGGTGAAGCGGCAGATGGAGAAAACCCAGCGCGAATATTACCTCAACGAACAGTTGAAGGCGATCCAGAACGAACTGGGCGATGGCGACGGCGAGGGCGGCGACGAAATCGCCGAACTGACCGAGAAGATCGGCAAGACCAAGCTGTCGAAGGAAGCGCGCGCCAAGGCTGAAAGCGAGCTGAAAAAGCTCAAAGCCATGCAGCCGATGAGCGCGGAGGCGACCGTCATCCGCAACTATCTCGACGTGCTGCTCGACCTGCCCTGGGGCAAGAAGAGCAAGCTGAAGAAGGATATCGGCAAGGCGCAGGAGATCCTCGATGCGGATCACTACGCGCTGGAAAAGGTCAAGGACCGGATTGTCGAATATCTCGCCGTGCAGGCGCGCACCAACAAGCTGAAAGGCCCGATCCTGTGCCTCGTCGGCCCGCCCGGTGTGGGCAAGACGTCGCTGGGCAAATCGATTGCCCGTGCGACGGGCCGTGCCTTTGTGCGCCAGTCGCTGGGCGGCGTGCGGGACGAGGCGGAAATCCGCGGCCACCGGCGCACCTATATCGGTTCGCTGCCGGGCAAGATCGTCACCAATCTGAAAAAGGCCGGCAAGAGCAACCCGCTGTTCCTGCTCGACGAGATCGACAAGCTGGGCCAGGATTTCCGCGGCGATCCCGCTTCGGCTCTGCTCGAAGTGCTTGACCCCGAACAGAACGCCAAGTTCCAGGATCACTATCTGGAACTCGATATCGATCTGTCGGACGTGATGTTCGTTTGCACCGCGAACAGCCTCAACCTGCCGCAGCCGCTGCTCGACCGTATGGAAATCATCCGGCTGGAAGGTTACACAGAGGACGAGAAGGTCGAGATCGCGACGCGCCACCTGCTGTCCAAGCAGATCAAGGATCACGGGTTGAAGGATGGCGAGTTCGAGCTGACCGAAGCGGGCCTGCGCGATCTTATCCGTTATTACACGCGCGAAGCCGGCGTGCGCTCGCTGGAGCGGGAAATCGCCAAGCTGGCGCGCAAGAGCCTGCGCAAGATCCTCGAAAAGGACGTCGACAGCGTCACGATCACGCCCGACAATCTGGCCGACTTTGCCGGTGTGCGGAAGTTCAAGCACGGCATGGGCGAGGAAGAGGCGCAGATCGGCGCCGTCACCGGCCTCGCATGGACCGAGGTGGGCGGCGAATTGCTGACCATCGAAAGCGTGACCACGCCGGGCAAGGGCGAAGCCAAGACCACCGGCAAGTTGGGTGAGGTGATGAATGAAAGCGTCGCTGCAGCCTTCAGCTTCGTGAAGGCCCGCGCGCCCGCCTATGGCATCAAGCCATCGATCTTCCAGCGCAAGAACATCCATATCCACCTGCCCGAAGGCGCCGTGCCCAAGGATGGTCCGAGCGCGGGCATCGGCATGGTGACCTCGATCGTCTCGACATTGTCGGGCGTTGCGGTGCGTCCCGATGTCGCCATGACCGGCGAAGTGACCCTGCGTGGGCGGGTGCTGGCGATCGGTGGATTGAAGGAAAAGCTGCTCGCGGCGCTGCGCGGCGGGATCAAGACCGTTCTCATCCCCGAAGAGAACGTCAAGGACCTTGCCGAGATACCGGACAATGTGAAGGAAGGGCTGGAGATCGTGCCTGTCGCGCATGTCGATCAGGTGCTCGAACGCGCGCTCACCACGGCCCTCTCGCCCATCGAATGGACCGAGGCGGACGATCTCGCCAGCCAGCCCGCCGGGCCGGGCGACAGTGCGGCGCCGACACCGACTGCGCACTGAGAAGGGCGATGCTGCGGCGCAGCGAATCGATGCTGCGCCCGCCCCGCCTGTCAGGGGTTGGCTCGCTCTGCCTTGCCATCCATGCCCTTGCGGCGTGTAACATTTGGCAAGTACGGCGATTTTCTGGCCGGAATCTGCGGTGAAATGTCGTTTTAGGCTTTGACAGGGGCGGCTAAATTCTCTCAATTCCCCCGTCTTGACGGCGCGCGATTCAGCGTGCCGGTTTCAACATGATGTTTCACCGAGGGGGATTTCCTGACATGAATAAGAACGACCTGATCAGCTCCGTTGCCGATGCCAGCGGCCTGTCCAAAAGCGATGCGTCGAGCGCCGTCGAAGGCGTGTTCGACACCATCAGCAAGGCACTGTCGAATGGCGACGAAGTCCGTCTGGTCGGCTTCGGCACGTTTTCGGTGGCGCGCCGCAAGGCTTCCACCGGCCGCAACCCGCGCACCGGCGAGCCGATGACCATCAAGGCGTCGAACCAGCCCAAGTTCAAGGCAGGCAAGGGTCTCAAGGACGCCGTGAACTGATCAAGCAGGATTGTCCGGGACGCCGGTGGAACGGCCCGGACCGATCTGTCTGAATTGACGCCGCGGCAGGCCGAAGGGCCCGCTGCGGCGTTCCTTTATGCGCGCCGATTTCCGGGCATGGGCGACCGCCCGGAGCAGGAAGTGGTCAGAAGGCGATCAGGGCGGTTGGCGCTGCCTCGGTGCTCGGCTCTATGGCCCAGCTGAGCACCTGGCGCGACGCCGGTCCTGCGGCACCTTCATCAGTATTGTTGGCCAGAACCCGCCCGTCGGTAACAATGCGGAACGTGCCCTGCGGCAAGACGAGTGCCGGCGGTTCTTCTTCGCCGCTCTTAGCTGCATCGTATTGCGCGCCAAGCTGGGCCAGGCCCATCATGCCACCCATCATCCCGGCCATGGGATTGCCAGCGCCCTGCGACGCGAAACCGGGTGCATCGATCCGAACCTGTCCGTCGTTGCGCAGGCTCACATTCAGGAAAGACGCACCGGCAGGCATTTTCTCGATGCTGGGAAAAGCGAAGTCATGGGTGAGCATGCCATTGATCGAAAAGCTGACATCGAACAGCCCATCGCCCTTGTAATCGACCCGGTTCCAGCCACGCTGGCGGCGCAGTTTACTGGCAAATTCTTCCGCCGCTTGCGGGTCACTCGGGTCGAGGCCGCCCATCATGAGCTTCATCTGCTCGGCGTTGCGCGCCTTCTTTGCGGCGCGCTCCTGTGCCCCGGCATCCCATTCTGCGCGCTGCTCGGACGTTTCTTCTTCGCTGCATTCACGCGTGAACCCGTCTTCGTCCTCACATTCGGCGGTGAATTCGTCGCTCGAGCCCAACTCCGACAGCTTGCTGAGTGCGATAAACTGAATTTCGCCGACATAGGTGAAGGCAAAACGGTCGCCGGACATCAACTCCAGCTCGCTCGTAAATTTGCCCGGCGTCATGAAACACCCCGTCAGCAGCAAGGGCATCAGCAGTGCCAGTACGATCCGTTTCATCGCAGATAACTCCCGCTTAGCGTGTTGCGACCGCATAAAGGGCGATGGCCGCCGCGTTGGATACGTTGAGGCTTTCCACCGCATCCGAAATGGGCAGCTTGGCCAGCGCATCGCAATGTGCGGCGATATTCTGGCGCATACCCGGGCCTTCCGCGCCGAGAACCAGCGCGACAGGGCCGGTGGGCAGCGCCTCGGCCAGGGTCGTCTCGCTCGCGCCGGTCAGCCCGATGCGCCAGTATCCGGCTTCGGCCATTTCCTCCATGGCGCGGGCAAGGTTCACCACGCGAATCCAAGGGAGCACTTCGAGCGCGCCCGAGGCCGATTTGCCGATCACGCCGCCTTCGGGCGGGGCGTGGCGGTCCTGCGTCACGATGGCCGCCGCACCGAGCGCGGCGGCCGAGCGCATGATCGCCCCGACATTGTGCGGGTCGGTGACCTGGTCGAGGATGACCAGCGGGCTGGCGGCATCGCCGTCCATCACATCGGACAGGAAGATATCGTCGAGCGCCGCGCAGTCGAGCACAAGGCCCTGATGCGGTGCATCGCGCGTCACCAGCCTGTCGAGATCGCGGACATCGGCATATTCCACAGGAAAATCCTGGGGCAATTCACCATCGAGATCGGCAATCGCCTCGCGCGTGGCCCACAGCTTGTGGTGACGCCGGTCGGGGTTTTTCAACGCGGCTTCGACGGCGTGATGCCCCCACAGGCGCACCTGCCCGGAACCGGCACGGCCACTACCGCGCCCGCCCTGCATGCGCCCTGCGCGGCCACGAAGCGCTTTTTTCTTGCCGGATTTGGCCATGTCTATCGGTCCTGCTTCACTGTGTTTGCCGCCTGTGCCAGCACGGCCATTGACAGGCAAGCACACCTTCGCCAAAGGGGCGCCTCTCGGCTGGACGGGCCCCGAACGGGGCACGCAATTTCAGCACCGCGGCAATGCGTGTGGACAGGTGGCCGAGTGGTTAAAGGCAGCAGACTGTAAATCTGCCCGCGCAAGCGTACGCTGGTTCGAATCCAGCCCTGTCCACCACCGCCCTTTCTCAGCACATCCCCGAAAACCCCTAGAAGTCCCAGAAAACCAAGGGTATTATCGCCCTTACCGTCCGCATTTGACCGCTGCAATTTGCCTGCAACCGGAGCCAAGTGTGGGGGTAATGTGGCTTACCCCCACACTTTGGTTTCGCAACTCGGTCCCGAAAAGTGTGGGGGTAGAGCAATGGGCAAACTCACGGCGGTAGCGGTCAAGGCCGCTTTGGCGAATCCGGGCATCTATCAGGACGGTGATGGATTATTCCTGAAAGTGGACAAACGTGGGGGTGCCTACTGGAATTTGCGACTCCAACAGGACGGCAAGCGACGGGATATCGGAGTGGGCAGCGCAAAGCTGGTGACGCTGGCCGAGGCGCGGGCGAAGGCCGCCGAACTCCGCAAGGCTGTAAAGGTTGAGAAGCGCGACGTGCTGACCGAGCGCAAGGATGAGGAAGCTGCCAAGGTCACCTTCCGCGAAGCTGCCACCCAATATCATTCGGAGAACGAGGCTGGCTGGAAAAGCGATGTCTATGGTCGCCAGTGGCTGGCCAGTCTGGAAAACTACGCGTTCCCGAAACTGGGCGATATGACGACCGGCGGGATCACCTCTGCCGATATCATCGGGGTGCTCACGCCGATCTGGCAGGAAATTCCGGAAACGGCCCGCCAGGTCCGCAACAGAATTTGCGCCGTGCTGGATTACTCCCATGCCAAGGGCTGGCGCTCTACGGAGGCTCCATCGGGCAACAGCAGCCTGAAAGCAGGGCGAGGGCTACCTCGCCAGATCAAGAAACCGGCAAACCGCAAGGCGATGCCATACGTCGCCGTTCCTTCATTTTTGACCGCGTTGCGGCGCAAGCCTTCGTATTCGCGCCTTGCACTCGACCTCCTCATTCTGACGGGCGTTCGCTCGCAGGAAGTGCGGCTCGCTAGATGGGATGAATTCGATCTGGACCAGCGCCTTTGGACAATCCCAGCCGAACACATGAAGCGCAGCAGGGCGCACATCGTGCCGCTTTCAGAAGCGGCGATGGCGGTGCTTGTGAAGGCGGAGGCAATGCAGATGGAGGGAGCCGAAGTGGTTTCTCCCGGAATGACCGGCAAGGCAATGTCCAACATGACCCTGCTCAAGGTCATGCGCGATATGCAGGAGCCTTTCCACGTGCACGGTTTCCGCTCCAGCTTCACCGACTGGGCGGCGAACGAAGGCTTCCCCAACGCGGTTGTCGAAGCCGCGCTGGCGCACAAGCCCCCCGATGCTGTGCAGGCCGCCTATCGCCGCACGACCTATCTCGGCACGCCGGAGAATCCGGGCGCGAGGGTCAAATTGATGGAGGAGTGGGGGAGATATTGCTCGGGCAGTTGAGCTTCGAAAAATAGTCAAGCGGTTGGCGGCGAGTGTGAATGAAGGCATCGGGAAAGATGCCCCGAGTCTACTCAGCGCTTCGTAACGAAAATTAATGTGTATGACCTCGAAGTGAATACCGTGGATCGACGCTTTCCATTGATCTCGTATAGCTAGTGAAGGTCGACACTAGATAGGCAGAAAATATCGCCTAGGCTCTTGCCTGCGCTTTTTCGCGACGATGTTCGAGACCGAATGGCAGCCGCGCCCAGATCCGTTCGTGAAAGAAGTAAAGCACCAGCTTGGTGAAGACTTCCAGGCCTCCAATCGACGCTGCCGTCGCCACGCTTCCGGTGAAGAACCACGCAAGGGCGAAGGTATCGAGCGATGCGATCATACGCCACAGCCCGGTCTTGATGGTGGTTCGACGCATCGTCTCGCGATGTCTGGAGTTGCGGAACACGATGCCCCAGCCGGTGAGCGACCACGCGCGTTCATGCAGAAAATAGAGGATGAACTTCGTTGCAACCTCGGTGATCGCAATATAGCTCGCCGTTTCGAGGGCATCGGCCTGAGCGACTGGCGCGCCAAACATCGGCCCAAGATATGTAATGAGAAGATAGGACAGGATGAGCGTGTCGATTGTGCCCACGACGCGCCAGGAAACTGCCTTGGCAATAGAACGCCAGGGCTTGATGTTCGGCCTCTCCGGTGGATCGAGTTTGGGCGTCTCAGGTCCGAAGAACGGTTTCTGTGGAGGTTCTCTCATTATCGGCAGCGCCGCTCGTGATTGATCGTACGCTGCTGTTGTGAACGGCTCACGTGGCTGATTGGCGGCCATGCTCCGCCAGGGCGTCTTCAAGCCTGGAGTATGAGTATGGTCCAACACGATAGTGGACCGAGGTCACAGCGATGATCCCTTCGGGTAGCGACGGAGGAGATTGCTGTTCACAGGAACCGCCTTCATTTTCCCATTCACCGGTTCCAGGCTGGTCGGGAGTTGCGACGGTTTGCACGATGCTCATGTCATCCATCCTTGTGGCTGTCGGGGGGAACGTCACGAGGCCAACCCAGGTTTGAAAGGCCATTCGCCTTTCGCCACTCTGCGATCCGTTTCGCACGACCTGCCATCGCCTCGAAGGCTTCCTTGCGTTCTCCAGCCGAACCCGAACGGTCGGCTCTCATTGCCGCAAGCTGGTGATCGAAAAGAAACTGATTCATCGGCATGGCAAAGAATCCTTACGGGAGGGATTGAGCGAAAGCCGGGGTGTTGATCCCCGGCTCCGCTGTCGGCGTCAGCCCTGCTGATTGCGGGCCTGTTCCTTCTGGCTCTGGCCGTCGCCCTGCTGGTGCTGCAGGTTCACGGCGCTCTTCTTGCCGCCGTCGACCTCACTCGTGTCGTAGCTGAAACGATCGTCGACCTTCGGCACCTGGCCCTCCTGCTGCAGGTCTGCCTTCTTGAAGCGGAGCGCGTCGCCACCCTTTTCAGGGGTGATTGAGCCGGTGCCCGAGCTGCTGTCGTAGCTCTTGATCTTGCCATAATGTGTCATGTGTCATTCCTTCGAACGAGTTTGCAGCGCGCCAGAATTGACTCGGCTGCGACTAAGAGGCGGAACTGAAGGAAAGGGCTTCCGATTGTGAAAGCGGTGACCGTCGATTGCGACTGGTAGCTGAACTTTAGATGGGGATCGTGCATGCTGTTTACAAGGGCAATGCGCGTCTTATCGAAGACCTCTTTTTGGCTGAGGAGCTATTTGGACGTGATTTTTTGGCTCTGGGGAGACCCACTATATTGTTCAGTCCTCTGGAATAGGAGGTTCACTTGCTGAAGGCCCTGTCCTGGTCGCCGAATAATTGCCCTCTGCGCGTTCCATACTTTCATTACCATCGGCTATGAGCTGCTCACCGTCTGCCCTTTGCGCTTCAGCATCACGCAGCCTCTCCTCTGCTGAGGAAAGCGCCTCGCGCGCATTCTCTCTTTGCATTTCTGCCCGCTCGATCGATTTGTTACTCTTCGCAATCATCCGCTCGCCTTGCGCGACATTCTCTCTGCCCGCTGACCATGCCTCGCCATACTCACTGATCTGGCTACCTCGCTGAGCGATACGCTCACCTGTATCCATCGGCGGGTTCGCCGGCCCGGCACATCCCCCAAGAATTAGAATTGGAGATGCACTGATTGCCAGATTACGGAGAATTTTCATCGGATATCGCCTTTGCGCAGAATGCAGCGCGCCAGAATTGACCCGGCTGCGACTAAGAGGCGGAACTGAAGGAAAGGGCTTCCGATTGTGAAAGCGGTGACCGTCGATTGCGACTGGTAGCTGTACGCAAGATGGGGATCGTACTTGCTAGCTACAAGAGCGAGCTGTGACCTGCCTGGCGAAGCAGGGATGTAGGAAGTTTTCTGCGGCTTCGCCAAAGAATCCGTCAGGACGATGATTGTCGCAAGTGAACTAGATCGTGGTTGGCTTGCTTACGACACTCCATAGCAACATCAGTAGCCCCACTATTGCAGCCGCCGCAGAAGCAGCGAATGTTCCGGCCTTGGCAGCAGGGATCAGCGCAGGGACAAATGCCAAATCCGCTATGAAGATCGACATTGTAAACCCTATCCCGGTCAGCATCGCACCGGCTGTCAAGAAGCCCCAATCGAGACCAGCGCCAATTTCCGCCAGCCGAAGGCGGACTGCTATCCAGCAGAAGAGCAAGACACCGAACGGCTTGCCTATGACTAGTCCAGCGAAAATCGCCAACAATACCGGCTCGTTCAGGGTGATGCCTGAAAAGGCGACCCCCGCATTGGCCAGGGCGAAAACGGGCATGATCGCGAACCCTACCCAGGGGAGAAGCATGATTTCGAGCCGTTCCAGCGGTGAAAGCGCTTCTTCGATCGCTCGTCCCGCTGTCTGTAGGTCGCTACGTTCCGTTGTGTTCCCGCTCCAATGCTCGCCCCTCGGGTGATCCGTTGCCTTGCCGAGAAGCGTCCTCATGCGCTCGTCCCCCACCCACGCGCGGGCAGGCGTCATCAATCCGAGAATAACACCGGCAATTGTGGCATGGAGACCAGAAGCGTCGAAGCTCAGCCATACGGCGAAACCGACAATGAAGAACATCGGAATGCTCCTGATGCCGATCCTGGCCATGAAATAGACGATGCTCAGGCAGCCAACAGCAAGAGCCAGCGCGCCAAGGTCAACCGTGTCGCCATAGGCGATGGCAACCACCATGATCGCCCCGACATCGTCGAATACCGCCAGGGATACCAGGAAAATTCGAAGGCTGGCCGGAATGGCCTTCCCAAATAGCGCCAGCGCTCCGATCACAAATGCTGTGTCGGTTGCCATAACGGTTCCCCATCCGGTAACTCCCGGCTGCCCATCCAATATGCTTATGTAAATCACGACGGGCACCAGCATCCCGCCTAGCGCTGCAAAAAATGGCAATGCAGCTGCCCGCGGATTGCGGAGCTCGCCCAGAACCAGTTCTCGCTTGAGCTCTAGGGCGATGACAAAGAAGAATAGGGTCATCAGCCCATCATTGATCCAGTGAAGCAAGGAGCGGGTGACATCAAATTGGCCCCATCGGAGACCAATCGGTGTTTCCCAAAGCTCCAGATACTGCGTTGACCACGGCGAATTGGCGAGCGCGAGGGCGATGATGGTAACGCAGAGCAGCAGTCCGCCTGCGGCCGCCTCGATCCGCAGAAAACGGGCGAAAGGCCCTGTCACCCGGTCGGCAATCTCTCGCGGAAAACTCCCCGAATGATCTTTGTCGTCAGCGATGACCTGGTTCCTTACGCATCCCGACTGGTATTACCCAGTCAGCGTGTTTGCGGCCTCGCAATGTCCTGCTCGATAGCTCGGACAAACATTTCGCCATACTGCTCAGTGGAACTGTAGTTATGCTCGTACTCTCCGAGTGTATGGCACGGACCAAACGCTTTTTTGAGGCGCGAAAGGACCTCCGGAGAGTCCTCCGCAAGGTGGCGGATCAGGGCTTGCAAAATACGGGCGTGTGCCAGCACCCTGCGCTCAAGCTCGGTTTCTTGTGCTTCCATTGAAGTTTCCTTTTTTCCGTCTTGGAAAGCACTCGCCGAGTTTTCACTGCGAGAACCACCAGAATATCGCGCCGAGGAATATGACTGGAAAGAGCCCCGCCAAATAGCTGGGTCCGTCGCTACGCCGAGCGTTCAAAGCGACACCTCGCGCCGCATGAGCATGCCAACGTGCTTTCGAACGCTAGCCGCGCTCGAATATGGCTTTGCATTTACAAATAATAGTTGCGGTACTGCGCGCCCGGGACATTTGTTTGAACTGGCGGGCGGTTCGAAGCAGGCAACGCTAGTATTATACGTCATATTCCTATTCCCACAAAACCCGCACGTCGAGATTGACTGCGGAGCGACTAGGAGGCGGAACTGAAGGAAAGGGCTTCCGGTCATGGAAGCGGTGACCGTCGATTGCGACTGGTAGCTGAGTTATAGATGGCTACGGCAGGCCACGACTACAAGCGCATTATAGAGATATTTGCGCGAATTGAGTCGAATTACCCTATCGGATCGCTAGCCATCAGACTGAGCATGTTTGTGTTAAGGCTAGACTGACGGATGTTTTGTGAAAACATCGATTGAACATCTGACCGCGCGTTCCGCCTTCCGGGCCCGCTCACGGCAACGATCCAAGGCTTCGCGGTTTGCGCTGAGGATGCTCTGCACCACAGCCAATTCTTCCCACGCCTCGGGATTCTGTGACCGGATCAACCGAATGCCCGCCTCCACGATGGTCGGCTCACCAACAGCCTTACGCGCCATCCGTTCGGGCCAGTGCCAGCTTTCGGGCATGGCGCGGGCGATGGTGCCGGGAAGAATCGACCAAAGCAGGATACCGGCAACCAGCCCGACGCCTGCAAAGCGCCAGGTCTGACGCTTCTGCTCGGCCTCGGTGCGGACACGCCCGACAATTGCAGCGAGCCGACCAGTTGCGATGTCCAGATCTTTGCGCCCCTGCCGGAACAGGTCGCTGCTGTCGCGCAGCATGTCGAGAGAGGTGCGTTTGATCTGGACTGCAATGTCTTCCGGCGTCATCTCGATGGCGGGCTTGTTGCCCATGGCTGTCAGACTGCCGGATATCTGATCCAACTGACCTGCCATCTGGCCTAGCGTAGCCGTGTAGTCCGGGATGACGATGTCAGCTCGCTCCCTGGCCATGTTCTGGACGGTATGGCGCACCATCGCCATTTCGCCTTCGAGGCGGGCGAAGGCTTCCGTTGCCGCGTCGGATTCTTCCGCTGCATCCGGTTCCGGTTTTTGTTCTTGGTGCGGGGCGCTTGGTTCCTCGACTTCGAGGTCCAGTTGCACGTCTTCGATGTGGTCGTCTTTCATGTCGTTTCTCCTAGATGCCCATGTCGAAAGCGCGGGTGCGCTCGCGGGTGAGGGTTGCGGTGAGTTCGTTGGCGATGCTGCGTTCGGGCTTGGGATCGATGCCGAGTTCGCGCGCCTTGCCGCGCAGCAGGCCTTCGACCTGCCGATCGCGTTCAAGCGTTTTGCCAACTCGTTCTGCTTAGCCGACACGCGGGCTGCACCTGCGCGGTCACCTTGCTGCTCAAGCTGCTTGCGTGTCGTGCTCAAACCCTGCCAGTCGCTGACGAAACGCTCGGATCGCAGCGCCGGATTGGTGCGCACAGCGGCCTCTTGGCTCATGGCGCGTATGACCTCCTGACTGCGCCCGCCAGCGGCGTCGACAATCAGCTCAGGACGCCGCTCCAGCGCCTTGGCAAGGTCAGTGGCGGCAAGGGGGCGGATCGCGTCGAGCGCCTTTGCAGCCTTCTCCAGCGCCGCCGTCTGGTGCGGGAGCACGGGCAAGCCCTGGGCCTGCATCGCGCCGATATCGCCAAGTGCGCGGGCGTAGCGTTCCACCGCGCGACGCTGGTCGTTTTGTGTGTTGGACTGCGCGGGCAGCGCTTCGAGTTGGCGCCCTTGGGGACGGAAGCTTGCGAAGATGGACTTGGCCTTTTTCGGCACCTGCCGAACCATCTCCATGATCCGCTCGCGGAAGCTGATCCCGCGCAGTTCGGCGAAGGCCTGCTCGGGTTTGTAGTCACTCGCCATGTCCTTGCCCCGTTCCCGGCTCAGCGTGCGGACAAGTTTCGACTGATCGGCAAAATCATCGCGGCCATAGTGAAGGGCCAACCCGTCGCGATGGCGCGACATGGCGACATAGGCCGAATGGCTGTCCATGCCCGGTGTGGCGAGCACATGGGTGCGGTCCACGGTCATGCCCTGCGCTTTGTGGATCGTGGCTGCGTAGCCATGATCGATGTGTGTATGGTTTTTTGCGCCGACTGAACGTAAATGCGTATTGGAACAATTTAGTGCGGCAGGGACTGAATCATGAAGGTTTTCATTAGCTGGAGCGGAAAGCGCAGCAAGGCTCTTGCTGTTGCTTTACAAGAATGGCTCCCGCTTATTCTTCAATATGCAAAACCGTGGGTTTCAGAAAAGGATATTTCTGCCGGGGAACGGTGGGCGCAGGCGATTGCTGGAGAACTTGAGTCCTCGAATTTTGGGATTCTCTGCATCACACCAGAGAATCTAAGTTCTGAATGGATTTTGTTTGAAGCGGGAGCACTTTCGAAATCTATGCTCGATGCAAAAGTAATTCCGCTTCTATTTGGCCTCGAACTAAGTGATCTGAGCGGTCCACTATCACAATTTCAAGCCTTGAAAGTGGACCAGCAAGGATTGATGGACGTCGTCAAGGCAATAAACGCAGTGGCTGAAGTCAAAGCCTCCGAGGCAACAATCAATCAACTGGTTCCGGCCCTTTGGCCGCAGCTTCAGCAAAAAATTGATGAAATTCCCGACAAAGAGTCATCGGACAAACACATGCGTCCGCAAACCGAAATTCTGGAAGAGCTTGTTACTCAGGTGCGAGGCTTGGGTTCGCGGATGCGCGAATTTGAACCAGATTTAATAGAGCGTGATTTTAAGTATCCAAGCCGCGGCCTTCGGGACTTCGATCCAAGAATGATTGATGAATTAATGCACGACATGATGGATGCCCGCGAAGGTGATGTATCGCTTTTGATCCTCGCGGGTTTGGTCCGCGAAACAATGCCTTGGCTAGCCGAAGTATTGGTTGAATCTCATCGTGAACTGAAGAATGCAAACCCCGAAGAGGCTCAAAAAATTGGCTATCGGCTCATGCGTGTGGTTAAGCATACCACGCGAGGGCGATTTGGCGAACGAATGATGGGACGAAGCAAGGCTGCACACATGCTGATGATGGAGCTGCCAATGTTCGTTGATCGAGCAATTTCGTTCAAGACTGAGTTTCGCTCAGAGCTTGATGACATTGAAGGTGGCAAATCTGACGAAGGAAGCTGAGCCGCGCACCGCATTGTAGGCCGTGTCGAACTGCTCCTTGCCGTCGCTGTGGCGATGAACGAAGGCCGCAAGTTCGCGCCTGGTGAACGTCGCCTGCTGGTGCGTGATCGCATTCAGCGCCAGCGCGGGGTTGGCGATGATGCGCACGCCGTTGCGTTGCGCAATCGCCCGGTGTTCCTCGATCCGTTCGGCCTCCAGCCCGCGTCCGCCGATGCGTGAAGCGGCGGGGCCGATCTTGTCCTGCGGTTCTAGCGCAATGCCTTGCGCTTCCAGGCTGCGGTGATCGATCCGCGCGTCGATATCGCGTTCCGCCAGGGCGCGGTTCACATGATCGGCCCAGCGCTCGCGCCATTGCTCGATCAGCGTGGTTTTGTTCCAGTCGCGGACCTTCGCGCCGAAGCCATCTTTGGTTACTTCGCGCATGGTTAGCATGACGTGCGCATGCGGCTTGGGCTTGCCGTCTTCACCTATATCCCAATGTACATTGAGGTCGGCGATCATGCCCTTCTCGACGAACTCGGACTTCACGAATTCGCGCGCCAGCTTACGTTGTCCTTCTTCGATAGTTCGCGGGGCAGGGCGAACTCGACCTCGCGGGCGAGCTGGGCATCCTTGCGCTTCTCGGCGGCCTCGACCGCATTCCACAAGGTGGCGCGGTCAGCGAGGGCTTCGGGCGCGCCTTTGGGCAGCATTACTTCGGAATGAAGGACGCCCGCCTTGTTAGTGAAGTCATGGTCCCGGTCGATCCGCTCATCGTGCAACCGTTCGCCTGCACGATAGGCCGCCGCCGCTACAGCGCTGCGTCCGCTCGACCTTCCGATGACCTTTGCGCTGAAGTGAAAGATTGCCATGTCGGCAATCCAGTTACACTCCAAACGCCACGTCGGCACGACATATAAGCGCGCCCTCTCATGATAAAATCCTGCTCGGGACTAAGCAGTATCACACTGTCCCGGCGACCTTACTGCATTGGATTACAAGCACGATTATCATGGCTCCATCACACCAACGATGGAGATACCCCATGCGCAAACCCCGCGATTTTGATTCGGAACTGAAGGCTCTCGCCGACAAGGCAAAGCAGTTGAAGGAGCGCCGCGTACGCGACCTCGGCGCACTCGTCGCGGCAACCGGTGCCGACGCGCTCGATGCCGATGTCCTGGCAGGCGCGCTGCTCGATGCTGCCGCCAACACCGACAAGGCAACCGGGGAGGGCTGGCGCAAGCGCGGCGCGGCCTTCTTTCAGGGCAAACAACGCAACACTTCGGGCGGACCTCGCCAGCAGCCGGAAGGCACTCTCCCGCTCGATGGCGGCGCGGCATCGGCTTGAGGCAGCAAAGGCACGAACCGACATGCGCGAATGGCAGGTCAAACGACGCGAGCGGACCCGGCAACTGATCGAGCTAGGCGGGCTTGTCGCCAAGGCCGACCTGGTCGAGCTGACCGACGATGATCGCGCCGCGCTTTACGGCGCGTTCCTCACCATCGCCGCCAAGTTGCGCGGGCCGGATGGCGCGCAGGCGATGGTGCTGTTCCGGCGTAAAGGCAAGCGAGCGTTCGAGGCAGAGGAATGAGGCTGATCGGCAGAGGAGAGCGGCTCCACTCTCTGCAAATTGGAGTCGATTGGTTGCGTCAGCTTTGCGCCCCAAGATCGGACATTTGCCAGGAAAACCTGTGGCCCTAAAAGCAGACAGCAAGTTCAGTTTGTGGGACCAATAGAAGTGAACTTGAACGTTTTTGTACTTCCCTCATAACTAGGGGATGCGAATTGAGCGAACTGGACCTGTCGAGCCATTGTCACCACGGATCGAGAAGTTCATTGTCGAACGTCTTGCTGGTGTGCCACTTGACGACATTCAAGGCTCAGAAGAGCGGAGAGCAGACTACGTTTGTCTCCGAGGGCTCTTAGCAATTGAGATCAAATCATTAGAAGATGATGGGAGTGAGCGGCTCGATAATCTTCTTGAGGAGCTAAGGTCCAAGCCCGATTGGCCGATATTCTTGGGGTCGGCTCCAATGCAATCATTTATCGACAATACGGGTGATCCAGAAACAGTTGGTCAACAGGTCATGGAGCGTGTGGGAAGAGGTATCCTGAACCCTCTCAAGAAAGCAAATCGACAATTGAAGGCGCATACAAAGGCATTTCCGCGCAAAAGCCAAGTTCGAGTTTTGATCTTGGTTAACGAAGACCATGAGATATACGATCCGGAAACTGTCGCTTACGTTCTTTGGCATGCAGTGCGCGGCAAGCGTGGGGGCAGACCGAGCTTCTCAGGCGTGGACGGAATCATCTATTTCACTGAGCGCCATGCGACGGTGATAGAGGGCAAAGTGACATTCCCCATCACGCTAATTGAAGGTCCATCGGTCTATACAGATCAATGGAAATCTGATGTTCTGTCGATCATTCAGCATCGTTGGGGCCTATGGAGTTCCGGCCACTATTTCGACGCTGGTGATAATCCGCCGGACTATACTACGATTGATCATATCCCGGAATCTGCACCGCGCCACGAGCGTTGGCGTACTGAGTACAAGCGAAACCCATACCTCGCTGAACTGAGCAGAGCCGATCTGCGAGATCGTTTCGATGAGGTGACTTTGGTCACGTCGCTGATGTTTCTTAAGAACACTCCCCTTGAGCTTTCGCAGGATGAAAAGACTCTGTGGATCAGGCGTTTTGGTGACCTAACAGAGGAAATGGGAAGGAAGGCCATTCCAATCACTGAGTTCGACTACGACACGCAACGGGCCTACGCGGCAGCAAATCGGCTTGGCCTTCCTTCCAGTGTTGTAAAGTTCATTGAAGGTTTGCGCGCCTCATGACTCACTAGCTCTAAACCCGTCTAATCCACCGAACAACTTGGGCCACTGGCGACTGCGCAACCCGAAAAAGCTAATAACAGCAAATTCTTGCTCTAATCTGGGGTCAGTCGATGCGTTGTGCCGCGAATTTTGAAGTTGTTTCCGATGTATCCGTTATAGCTGATAATCGTGTATTGACCTTCAGTGGTCACCGGGGGGAGTTTGCGGCCCGGATTAAGAACATACCACGTTCGGAATACACAGTTCCCTTCTTGCTTTCCGTGCATCTCTACTTTGAGTCAGAATCGTTGGACAGTGCAGCTGATGATGCTGATGAGCATCTCAAGACTTGCTTAGACATGCTGGCGTTCACTACCGGGTCCAGTTTCCAAAAGCATCGGATAAGGCAGGTAGTGAACGCAGAGCCTCCCAAAGGTGCGATGAGAGATATTCGCATGTGGGGGGATAGGATCGAATACGAAGACCCGCAGCCGTTCCTAAACGAAGAGAACGCAAAGACCGTTGAGCGCCTTTTCGAGTTTGAGGTGCCACCAGCAATTCAGCGCGCGCTTCGTTGGTATCGGATAGGGCTAAATGCCACCGTCCTCGATGACCAATACACCTATTTCTGGTTCGCACTTGAGATCATTGCAGAGTTTCGGAAGCCTAGTGCCAAGGTGAACGACAAATGCCCGATTTGCCAATCAGCTCTTTATTGTGAAGAGTGCAACTCGCATCCGAAACACAAGCCATACCCGAAGCAAGCTATTCGCGCTTTGCTGATGAGCATCGACAAGGAATGCGATGATAAAACGGCTGATCTACTCGAGAAGACCCGCAACAGCCTGATGCACGGAAAAACTCTTCGGGAGATTCAAGCGTCGCTACCTGATCCCCACGAGAGTGTCGTTGACACGTTAGGCCGCCTCGTTTGGATGGCCCTTGTGCATCAGTTCCCAGCTGAGATGTTTGATGGCTCATTACAGATGGGGCAGCCTTCGAGCTATGTTAGCTACAAGGGAACTGCGGTTGGACACATACAGACCATTGTGCCGATGGACGACGCGGGTCATTTCGATTTAGATTTCAAGGGTATGGTCATGGAAATGAAGCCATTCGGCCCACCTCAGAGTGAACTCCCATATGCTGTCCGAATGAGCGCAGAAGAATTCGAGCAACTCACGGTGCTGAGCTATCGAAAGGGCGAGCAACAGGAGATGCTGCAACGTATCTGCCAGCGCTTTCAAGAAAAGGATGGAGACGTTTGGGCGCTAGTGATTTCGACAGATTTGACGATTATTCAAAGCGCCATCGAGCAGAATCAGGCGGAAGAATGGGTAGACCTGTTTCGACAGTTCATCGACACGGCTGAGGTCGTCTATTCATAGCAGTGGCGCGGTTGGGGTCGTGAACAGAATGGCAGCTCATCAACTCAATTAATTACAAGCGGACAGTCCGCAATCGGCCCAGTTTCAGTCATTGCGGGCGGCCAGGTTCGACAGCAGTAAATTTTTTCGCCCATGCAAATTGGGAAATCAGCAAGGATTGGGCTAGCGGCACATACTCAACCGGATTCGCGCAAAATCGAGCAACGTTGGCGCGGGAATCCGTCGTCGCTGTCGCAAATCAGCGCATGTCTGTCGCAAAATCGGGTGGAGCGAAAAGATCTTCCGAGCCGAGGGCAAGGGAACGGCTAGTCCGGCAAAGTCCCAAATCGTCCATAGACGGTCCAACTCGTACAAATCGTTGAAGAATTCCCCGAGTTTCAACTGAACCTGACCCTTGCACCTTTCAATAAAGTTCTCATTATGTTCCGTGGAGGGGCTGCCAGTCTCAAAATGAGAAGGCCCAATGTCCAATACAGAACGCATCATACGACTGAAGACCGTGCTCGACCGCACCGGACTTTCACGCTCTACGATCTACCGCAAGATTGCTGAAGGCACTTTCCCATCACAGGTGTAAATCAGCGTCCACGGAGCAGGCTGGCATGAGTCAGCTATCAATCTTTGGATCGCTGATCCTGCTCACTATCGTGAAGAGGAAGCGGCGGAATGAGCGGCCATCAACCTGTCGAGCCGATCTGCGTCAGGGTCAATGACGCTGCCCGCATGATCGGTGTCGGGCGTACAAAGCTCTATGAACTGATCTCCAGCGGCGAACTCGAAACGGTTAAGATCGGCAAGGCAACGCGCATCACGACAGCCAGTTTGCATAGGCTGGTTGAGCGGCACCGGGCATTGAACTGACCAGGCCGCGAACTCGCAAATGGACAGTGTCAGAACGTGGCATTATGCTGCGACCAGGCGTGCTGCGCACCGCCCATCTATTCAGCTTTTTGATTAAAACGCTGAACCGAACCACCGTTAAATGAACGAAAATGTGGGGGAGAGTGTGGGGGAGGACCTGCGTTTGTTCCAAGAACGGGATTGATATCAAAGGGTTATTTTTCCGGTTCGATTCAAGCCCTGCCACCACCGCCCTTTCTTACAGCATCTATCTGTATCCTCAGAGATCCAAGGAAATCCTTGGGCTTCTGCGGTATATTACCTCTGTTCCGTTCACTTCTTACCGTCTCGACCGGCACGGAACTCGCCAAGGACGAAATCAAAGGAAGTCGACTGTCATGCATGGCGATCTTCCGAGGGGACCAGCCGCGCTTCGCGCAATCCGCTCACGCTCATTGGCGAGTGTAAGAGCCTTGGCAACGATCCGTTCAAGATCGAAGACGTCGATAACCGCAAGCGTTTTGCAGAGTTGTTGCCCGGAACCTACCTGGTCGCCGCGAGCACGAAAGATCGATTGTCGGTGGATGAGGCAAAGCGACGACAGGAATTGGCCGCTTGGGGCTGGCCGCGTCCCAGTCCTTTACCTCTCATGGTCCTTACTGGATTGGAGTTGTTCGGGGACGGGCCGCTATCCTCCGCCTGGCACGATACCGGCGGGAGAGCGACGGAAGTTCCTCCCGCCACCCGCATATTTTCGACTTCCCGACACTCGCTGCTGTCACGCAGGAGGTACACCTGGAATTGGACCCTGCGACAGTTGCTGATTTTCGGTATGAATCGCCTGGCCGGATTTAGATATTTGCCGAACCTAGCTTTTCACAATTTGACGATATTTTCTAATATAAGTCGAAACGTAGCTAGAGATGCCGTGACATTAGGCCGTAGTCGGAGCCTCAACGTTACCTCACTCGTGCAAATAGGCTTCACTTTCCAGCCGAGCCAAGACTTCTACGCTTTCGCTACACAAAATGGCTGACTACCAGCCGGCTCGACGATCGATGCTGTAAAAGAGCTGATTCCAGCGGTGGAATGACCGCTATGTGCCCTCATTTCGCTCGTTGGGACCTGCGGGCGATTGATCTGGTATCAGTCATTAAGGTGGATGTGACGGTTATGTCGTCTTTTGGCACTGGCCTGAAGATCGGATCATGGTCGCAGAACGATGCATCGCCATTTATTGCATCTTCACGCCTTTCCCGGCGGGGCTGCATTCTAACTACGAGCCCGCGTGCGGTCGAAAAATCTATGTAGAAACTTCGACTGGTTAAAGGTGCGCTTGTCCTCTTGGAAATCCAGAAAGGTTCGAACGCAAGTGGACAGTTTGGTGTCGACCAAAAACTGCTTCCATTTCCCTACGTCGACGGGATGGTAGTTTTTCCGGCGCGGGGACCAACGGTCTGTCCGCAATCTCCACCTTCATACCGAAGGCATTGAGATTCTTGTTCAAAGCCTGAATTGCCACGATACTTGCCCCCGCATCTCAATGAGTGCGATAGAGCAGCACATGAACACCAGTCACGAGAACGCGGATCGAGTAGCGGAGGAACTGTATGCCGCCGCGCTTCATCCTGAACGGCTCGTCCGATTTCTTGATGCCTGGGATCGGCGCATTCTGGCCCCCATCCTCTCACGCAACGATCTTTCACTCAAGCAACAGGTCGAGGCGGAGAATCTTCTCGGCCCCTTTCAGTCCGCGCTTGAAATCGCCGAGCTGAAGCGTGATGCGGCGGACCGGACTCTTGGCGAAAGGCTGCGCCGCGACACTCAGCCGTGCCTTGCGCTAGCATCCGATGCTTCAATCTGCCTCTTCAACGACGCGGCCCGCGTCGAACTGGGTGTCGCTGACGGCAATACGCTCGCCGACCTCGTTACCGATGCCACCGGAGAAAGACGCCTGCGCTCAGGCTTGAACGCATTGTCCGGTTCGATGGCACAGATTACGCCGCAACCATTTGTTGTCTCATTGTTCGGACCGCACGGCCAGCCCGCCCCTTTCATCGCCGATTTCGACCGGAGGGGCGACACCGGCCAATGCGTGCTCGTGCTGCGTTGCTGCAAGGCTTCGTGGGACGAATTCGGGGCTGCCATGCTCGCTGAAACCTTTGCGCTTACACCGGCGGAGAACAAGGTGCTTCAGGCGTTGTGCGAAGGGCTGTCGCCCGCGGACATCGCGAAGCAGAGGGGGAGATCCATCGAGACGATCCGACGTCAGGTCAAAGCTGTGATGGCCAAGACCGAGACGCGCTCGCAGAGCGAGGTGGTCCGGCTGTCCACCGATATCCTGCATCTCTGCGCGAAGATGGCCGTAGCGGCCCCATCGCGGCTGAAGCCGGATACCGATCTAGACCACACTCGGTTCGAACGGATCGCCATGTCTGACGGGCGAGTGCTGGAATGTTTCCGCTATGGCGATCCTGACGGCACGCCTATCCTGCTGTTCCAGCCGAACAGTTCACCGATCCTGCCGAGTGCCACTCTGGGCTTGATGCGCGATGCGGGGCTCAATGTCGTGGCGCCGTTCAAGCCCGGGACTATGGGGAGCAGTTCGGATGCGACCTTCTCCGCCGAGCGCCACGTCGATGATGCGCTCGCGGCCGTGCGCCATCTGGGCTTCGAGCGTTTTTGGATCGCGGGACATAATATGGGCGGCGTTTATGCCCTGATCGCGGCGGGGTCGATGCCGGATTGCGTTGCGGGCGTGATCCTGCTGGATACCGGAGCGCCCATCGTCGAAATGCGTGCGATCAGAGCGATGCCCCCCACCGCCCGGCGCAGCTTTCTGGCCGCGCGCGAGGCCCCCGAGACGCTCTATTCGACCTATGCAATCGTGGCCAACCTGTTCTTTTCCGGCACGGCCGGTCGCCGCACGGTGATGGAGATGGCCTATGCGGATTCGCCATCCGACCTCAGCGCGATAAGGGATGAGGAGATTGCGCGCTGCGTCGATCGCAATCTGGAATATTCACTTTGCGATCCCACACGCGCCGTCGATGATTTGGTGTTGTGGGTTCGCGACTGGACACACCTGCTGGACGCGATGCCCGAGTCTTTGCCCGTGAAAATGATCCATGGCGAGCAGCATGACTGGCTGCCTTTCGACGACGTCGCACGTTTCGCGGCCGGACGAGAGCAGGTCGAGGCTTTCGCAATTGCCGAGACCGGTCAGCTGGGCCTTTTCACCCGCGCTGCAGAGATCGTAAAAATCCTGGCCGAGGCCACTCGCTCCTAGAACATGATGGTCCTCGCCCCGATGTGACCCATATTGGTCATGACCCGCAACTGCCGGCCCCATATCGATGCCCGCATGTCGGCAAGAAGGGGTCTCGCCAATGGCACTTGGCGTTTTATCGCAGAGCAACGAACTGGATCTGCTAGACAGGGCAAGGGACAGCCGAACCTTCTGGTCCGCGTTTAGCGAAACGCTGCGAACCCTCGACATCGATTTCCATATCTACCTGTTCCGGTGCGCAGGCGATCGGCTGTTTCATCACACCGACCTCGCGCCAGAAGCCTATGGCGGTGCAGAACACGATCCCTTCCTGAAATATTGTTGCACCAATATGGGCGCCACCTTCGTCGGTGCGGATTACAACACGCGCTTTCCCTTCCTGTCGGGCGGCGAACGCGCTTTCGTGGAGCGGGCGGCCAAGGGTGGCTGGGCGGCAGGCGTGGCGATCCCCGTGCGCGTACGCACGCACGAATGCTTCGGCGGTTTCAATCTCGGCTCGCGGATGGACGGAGCGAGGTTCGAAGCGGTTACCAGGCCGCGGCTGGATCGACTGCGCAGCCTGTGCTTCTTCGCCCAACGCAAGATCGAGGAGCTGGGACTGCTTAACGGGCCGCACGAAGTGGCATCGCAGCGGGCGCCCCACACGCTGACCCGCCGCGAATTGCAACTGGCCAGGCTGCTGCAGATGGGTCTCGATCGCACCCTCGTGGCGGAGCGGCTGAAAATTTCCACGCTGACCGTGGCGACCCATCAGAAGGCCATTTATCGCAAGCTAAACATCCACTCCCAGAGGGAGATAATGAAGATGCCAGAACTTCATAGTCTATATAAATCATGAGTTTAATATTCTCAGACGTTGAGAAAATATACCACCGAAGTGGTATTTCAACGCACCGCATCGACTGCGAATATCCAGCACCACGCCATCTTCGAGAAGGGCGTATCGCAGGGTTGGAGGGTTTAGTAGGGTGACGCAATTGAAGAGGATTGCCTTGGCAGTTCCGGCAACTTCGTTGATCGCAGCAGTTCCGGCGCAGGCGCATTGCACGCAGCGAGACCTTGCCTTCAATGTGATGGACCAGAGCAAGATGGGCTGGACCGGATATACGAAATTCGGCCTGCGAACGAGCGATGGCTATATCCGCAGCCGCCCACAGCCAGCGCGGGAATTGCGCTGAGGCCTAGCCGTGCGACGGCAATGTGCCGCGCATCCTGAAATCTCGCCATGCCGATGGCGGCGTCTGCCGGGACGCTGCGGGCCCCTGTGCGCGCCGATGCCGGCCATTCGAGGAGAAACAATGTGCCGAACCGACCCGATCTCCAGCGTCACGCGGCCTGTAGGCCCGGCTTGGCGAGCCTTGCGATCCTGCTCGCAATCGGCGTGGCTCAGCCTGCCGCTTCGCAAACGGCCGCGGTGAAGGGCGGCGTGACACAGCAGCAGGTCCGCCAGACGACAAAATCAGCGCCTTCCCCCATTCGCGAGGCATTGCAGCAGAAAAGGGAGCGCACGCGCCATGAACGCCGGGACGCCACCCGCGTCGTGGCGACACTGGCGGTAATCGCGCCACGCGATCGCGCCATCGGGCAAGCGCGCTATCGCTATTTCCTCACACTTCCCGGCGCCGCGGCGGACTCGGCGGTCAAGCTCTCGGTCGAAGGCGATCTGTGCTTGCGGAGCGAAGGCCGGTCCGATCCTGTTCCGACGGACCGCGCGAGCGGAACGACCGAGACGCGAGCCTACAACTCCGTCTGCCTGGCCGCCTGGCGCGACTATGTCGCGCGGCTGGAGAGTGTGTCGCTTCGTGGCAAAGCGGACACGATGGCCTTCGCGCTGCCGCGGGGCTCGGGGTCGATGTCGGACGAAGACTGGACGAATTTTCTCCGCCTTCCGCATGTCGCCGCCATCCGGTCCAAATCCGGCACGCGGACTGTTCGCCTGGAAACGGTAGCCTTTGTTGATGTGGATCAGGACGGCGATGGCATTGCCGCGATCCGCTGGGGCGGGCTCGATTGCGACGACACCGACCCGGATCGCTGGCCCGGCAACAGCGAAGTGCCCGATGCCGACGGCCGCGACGAGGATTGCGATTACCGCACCATCGGCGTGCGCGATCTCGACGGCGACGGGTTCACCGATGCCACGATCTGGAACCGGAGGGACGATGATGGCCGTCCGGTGCGCGGCGACGACTGCGACGATCGCAATCGCGGCGTCAATCCCGGCGTTCCCGAGATTCCCGGCAACGGCATCGACGACAATTGTGACGGCGACATCGACCGGCATTCCAGCTGGCGAAACTGAACCGCGCCACTGCCCTCGACACGCCCCCTGAGCATTCTTCCACGAAGAGGATACCGACATGACCCGCCCACACAGTTCGCACCGCCGCCGCAACGCCCGGTTTGCCCTGACCTGCGGAACATCGCTGACCACATTGGGACTGATGGCTCTAGCCGCTACGCCCGCATCCGCCCAGCTGGCTTGTAGTGGGACCAGCACGATCTTCCCCCCGATCGAAGCCGAGTATGACTGCACCGGCTCATCCAACCAGACCGAAGATTTCAGCGCTGATATCGTCACCGTCGATTTCGACGAGATCGCCACCGTGGACACGCGTGTGGCCGAAGGGGGCACAGGCGGCACGGCGGTTGCCATTTCCTCGCGCGGCGGGCTGATATTCCGGCAGGCGCCCAATGGCGGGATGATCGCGGGCGAAGGCGGCGGAGTCGTCGTGCAGAACCTGCCTGTTGGCGGTTTCGCGACCGGTGGCATCGAAGTGATCACCACCGGCACGATCATCGGCGGAACGACTGGCATCAGCGCGGTCAACTTCTTCGGTGGCGAGGCGCTTTCCATCACCGCCGATGGTCTCGTAACGGGTGGCACGGATGGGATTGTCGCGGCCAATTTCGGCATCGGCGCGACCGAGGTGACCGTGTCCGGCGACGTGACCGGGATCACCGGCGATGGCATCCGCGTGTTCAATGGACTTGCCGTCGGTTCGCCCGGAATCACGCTGCGCCAGGCAGCCCCCGGCACCATCACGGGAGGCGATGACGGGATCGACGCGGAAAATTCCAGCGGGTCGATGGATATTTTCTCGGTCGGAACGATCGTTGGCCTGGGCGATGCCGGGATCGATGCGCGCAACCTGGCGGGCGCAGAGGATCTGTTCCTGGGCGTGTTCAACGTCACCGGCGAGGTCGAAGGCATCCGCGCTGTGAATGAAGGCTCCGGCTCGCTCATCATCGACGCCAGCGGAGCGGTGACGGGCCTGACCGGCAACGGGATCAATGCGCTGGTCGGTGCAGGCGGCACCGACCTGGCGATTGCCGCGGCGACGGTGCAAGGCGATTATATCGGCATCCGCGCGGACAATTTCGGCAGCGGGCTGCTGCGGATCGATACCACAGGCCCGGTAACCGGCAGCGATTTCGACGGTATCTTCGCCTTCCAATATGACGGGGGGACCGATGTGATCGTGCAGGCAGGCGGTGATGTCACCGGCGGATACCGGGGAATCTTCGCCCGCAACGACGGTATCGGAAGTACCTTCGTGCGTGCCGAAGGTGTGGTGACGGGCGCCAGAGATGCTGGGGTCACGGTTCTCAATTCCGCCGCGGCGACCGGCGATGTAACCGTTCTGGCATTCGGTGACGTTACCGGCACGCGCGGCATTTCCGCCCGGAATTTGGGCAGCGGCGCGCTCAATATAACAGCGGACGGCGTCATCGCCGGTACGCGGAGTACCGGCATCTTGGCATCGACCGGGGGCGCAGGAACCGACACGATCATCACCGCACGCGCCGCGGTAGAGGGCGCGACCGACGGGATCGTCGTGACCTCGGAAGGCACCGGCCTGCTCGGCCTGGAACTGGCAGCCAACGTCATCGGCGGGAATGGCGACGGCGTACGCGCATCCAGCGGCGCTACCGTTGCCAGCCTGCAGATCTATGCCAGCGACGTCAGCGGAACCGAGGACGGCATCGATGCCTTCCATGGCGGCACCGGAGGCCTGATCGTAACCGCCGCCGGTTTGGCCAGCGGCGGCATCGGTAATGGCATCACCGCCATCGCGGGCGCGGCAAGCGAAGGCATCTATGTCGGCGTCGGCAATGCGTCGGGCGGTACGCATGGCATCTATGGCAGCAGCATCGGCACGGGCGATGTGCGGATTTTCGCCGAAGGCAGCGTGTCGGGAATCGCGGGAACCGGCATTCTGGCGCAGACCGCTGCGACCTCGGCGGGATTGGGGATCGAGGCGCAGGGCGATGTCAGCGGCGGAACCAACGGTATTTTCGCCGACCATTCCGGCACCGGCCCGCTGCTGCTCACCGCCACGGGCACGGTGTCCGGCGGCGAGATCGGTATCCTCGCGCTGGCAGGTCCGGACGGAACCGACCTGACGATCGACGCGGGCAGTGTGACGGGCGGCCAGATCGGCATTCTCGCCCGCAATGACGGATCGGGGGCGTTGGCGATCACCGCGGCCGGGCCGGTCACCGGAACGCTTGAAAGCGGGATCGAGGCCAGCAACGACACCACCGGCACGTCGCTCTCGATCCGCAGCGAAGGGGCTGTGCGCGGCGGGGAGTTCGGCATCCGCGCGCTGAACGATGCCGCCGGCCCGCTGTCAATCGTCGCCAATGGCGGGGCTACCGGCGATACCGACGATGCGATCCGGGCCTATAATATCGGCACCTCGCTCTCCATCGAGACGCGCGGCGTGGTATTGGGCGGCAATGACGGGATCGACGCGGAAAATTTCGGCACGGCCGGCCTTTCCATCGCTGCCTATGGCGACGTGACCGGCAGTGGCGGGAACGGGGTGCAGGCCTTCAATTCGGCGGCCGATGTGACCAGTTCGATGGCGATTTATCACGGGCCGGGGACGACGGTGACCGGCGCAAATGACGGGATCGACGCCGACAATGCTGGCGGATCGTTGACCATCACCGCGCTCGGTTCGGTCATCGGGCAGACTGGTGACGGGATTCAGGCGATAAACCGGGCCACCGCAACCGATCTGACGATCAATGCCAATGTGGTTTCGGGTGCGGCCCATGCGATCCGCACGCAGAACCTGGGCACGGGCGCCACCCGGATCGCGACCACAGGCGCGCTGACGGGCGGCACGGGCGACGGCATCTGGGCGCGCGGCGCCGCTACGACCACCGACCTCGTCATCAATGCCGCCGGTCCGGTGAGCGGACGGTTCGGTATTCGCGCTTTCAACGACGGCAGTGGCGCAACGAGCGTGGTGACGACGGGGGATGTTACCGGTACCGAACAGACCGGCCTGCTAGCGGAGGGCGCAGGCACGTCGCTGACCATCCTTACCCAAGGTTCGGTGACGGGCGGATTCTTTGGCATTTCCGCACGGAACAGCGGGACCGGCAACACTCTCGTTCAGGCGGACGGCCCCGTAACCGGCGGGACCGGATCGGGCATTTTTGCTATCAACGAAGCGGGTTCGGGCGATCTGGCGATTACCGTTGGCGATGTGACGGGCGCGAACGGCATACGTGCCATCAATGAAGGAACCGGCGCGCTGGTTGTGGAATCTGATGGCATCATCACCGGGACAGATGGTTACGGCCTGTGGGCGGAGAACGAAACGACCGGTACCGACCTGGTTCTGCGCGTCAATGCAGTCAGCGGCGCCGACAATGGCATCATTGCCGAAAACTACGATAACGGTGCATTGGTGGTGACCGCCGATGGCCCGGTGTCCGGCGGCGCGGGCTCCGGACTGCTGCTGTTCAATAGCGGCTCCGACCTGTTCGTAGAGCTGGGCGGCGATGTCACCGGGGCTGTCGACGGATTAAACGCGGTTCAGGAGGGCAGCGGCGACACGACCATTTCCACGGGGGGCATGGTCGATGGCGGCACTGGCTCCGCAATCCGGCTCGAAGCCGTTTCGGGTGGCGCGGTTTCGATTGCGAACACCGGAACACTGACGAGCGAAGGGCCGACGATCAGCATCGCTGGCACCGGCGCATCGATCGCCAATTCCGGCACGATCACCGGCAATGTCGTGACCGATGGCGGGGCTGACCTGTTCGCCAATACGGGTCTGTTTGCGATGACGCGCGACAGCGATTTCGGCGGCGGCGCGGATGCGTTCGAAAATAGCGGAACAGTGCGCGTGACCGGCGCGATCGCGCTCGACGGTCTGGAACAATTCGCCAATGTCGGCCTCATCGACCTCGCCGATGGTGCAAGTGGAGGCTCGCTTAGCATCGTGGGCGATTATGGCGGAAGCGGCGGCATCGTGGCACTGGATGTCGATCTGTCGGCAATGAGCGCGGATAATCTGGTGATTGGCGGAGCGGCGACCGGATCGACCGCCCTTGACCTGGCAATCGATGGGGCGGTGGGGGCCTTCGGTTCGATCCTGCTGATCGATGCGGGTGTCGGGACCGGCGCGGATGCCTTCAGCCTGGCAAATGCGATGCCGGTCGGCTTCGTCGATTATACGCTCGAATTCGCAGCCGGGGGCAACGACTTCCTGCTGGCGATCGCACCGGCGGCGGCGGCTTACGATCCGCTGCGCATTGGTGAAGGCGCAATGCAGCTCTGGTATCGCTCGGCCGATGCCTGGGCAACGCAGATGGAAGCATCGCGCGCTGGTGCGGTAGCCCCCGTCTGGGTCCAGTTTTACGGCCACACGGCTGAACGTGATGGCGATGGCAGCATCGCCACCGAAACGGGCTCCATGGCCATGGGCCTGGATTACGACCAGGATTTCTTCGGCGCGCAGGCCGGGCTGGAATTCGGCGCCGAGATGGGTCCGCGCTTCGGGCTGACGGGCGGCTATCTCAGCTCTCAGCTTCGCCTCGACGGGACAGGCGGCAGCGGCGCGCATTTCGATGTGCTCAATATCGGCGTCTATGCATCGGTTGGTGGAAACGAAGGTTTCTTCGCCTCGGTACTGGGCAAATACGACCGGATCGACGGCGAGGCATTTGCGCGCAGCCCCTCTTACCGTGCGGAACTGGACGGCGATGCATGGGGCGCACGGCTGCTCGTGGGCTATCGCGCGGGGAGCGGCTCCTTCTTCATCGAACCGACCGCGGGGATCGAATATCAGCGCACCGAGCTCGACCCGTTCGGGGCCTATGCCAGCAGCTTTGAATTCAGCGGATTCGATGGCCTGCGCGGTACGGTCGGGGGTCGCGTCGGCACTTCCTTCGCCAGCGGCGTCAACGCGGTGGAACTCTCGCTGGGCGCGCAAGCCGTTCATGAATTCGACGGCGAGGGACACGTGACCTTTACCACCGGCGCTGCCAGTGACAGGTTCACCGACGAAGCGCCGGGTACATATGCCAGGTTCGACACTCGCATATCCATCTCCGGCCCAGGCCCGGTTAATGGCTTCATCGCCGCGACCGCCGATTTGGGTGAGGATGTAAAAGGATTCGGTGGGCGTGCGGGGCTAAGTCTGCGCTTCTGACCCGCGCGATGAGAGGGCCGAAATCTGATAATATCTGCTGTCGATCGGCTATAACGGCCGACCGCTTTCGGGCCGCGAGAAGCATGATACCGCTGGCGAATAGTTGCTGGCTTCCCGGCTGTCGGTTTTCAGATCGCTGATCGGGCTGAGCAGATATTGAGATCCAACCCACCTAGCTATCATGATAACCGAAAGGTTCTATGAGCGATCAGTTGAATGTCGTCGCACGCATCGTTCCGAAATCAAATTCCGCCCTGGCGAATGCGCGTGCGAAGGCTCGTCGTAGCTCCAGGAAGAATGGCGCGATGAGGCGGCGCTCGCCTCGTATCACGAGCAGCCCTACACGAACGCGGTTTTCGCGGGCTATCAGGACTGGCCAGCCGAAGACCCCGAGATTTTTCGCCTGCGCCCGCCGCGATTGTATCGTTTTTTTCTCGAGGAATTTTCCAGTCGACAGATTGTAAATGGCTACGCCGATCGGTTCGATGAACTCGATGCCCGCAACGTGCTCGAAGTGCTGCAAACCATGCGGACTGCAAGTCACCTCATCGCTGGTGAACCGCAGCGCGATGTCCACGATGCCCATGCCAAAGGGCGGGCCGACATGGACGAACCTTTGGCGCGTTCATGTTATCCACGCCACCGATAAGAATTGCGCAGCGAGCGGAAGCCTTGTGCTCAAACCGTCTGTTCGGCCGCCGCGAGGTCGGGCGTCATCGCTACTTGAAGAACATGTACATTCCCGAGGGAACGATCAGGGCCAGCGGGCCGAGCGGTGCGTATGTGATCCACGCTGGCGGTTCCCCGACGATGGCCATCGCAACGAAATTGGCCGCCACAGCCAGCGTGAAGACCAGGCCGAGCCAGCGATGCCAGACACGCACGGTGCGGGTGAAGTTCATGGGTTTTCCAATCTTCCGAAGATTGTCGATCAGTCGATGTTCGACAGGGTGTTCTCAAGCGCGTCGAGAAATCTAGGCCATCCAGCCTTCGCTCCGTGATACGCCTGTTTGCTGTCGGACGGGATTTTCGTGTGATCGAGCCGCAGCAGCGTTCCGCCATCCTTGGGTGTAAGCGTCCATGTCACTTCGCTGGTCAGACCAGGACCATTCCAGGTGTAGGACAAGCGTTCTTCGGGCACGAGAGTAAGGACTGTGCCAGTCACTTCTCCCCACTCAGCCGCCATCGTGAAGCTTTTGCCGACCTCTGGTTCAAAATCCGACGGCATGATCCATTCGCCGAGCAATTCCTTTTGCGTCAGCGCTCGCCAAACTTTCTCCGGCGGATGGTCGAGCTGACGCTCGAAATCGAGCGAGCGGTGTCCGGTGTCATCGACCGTCATTGATCCATCCTTTTGAGCAGGTCTTCGAGCGCATCGAGACGAGCGTCCCAGAAACGGCTCATCTCACCGAGCCAGTCAGCGAGCGGTGCAATACCCTCGGGCCGGGCGCGGCAATGCGTGTTTCGTCCTTCGCGCCGGATCGCCACCAGATGCGCACGATCGAGCACCATAAGATGTTTGGTAATGGCCGGTTGCGACACGCCTGAGCCCTCTGCCAGCGCGCCCACCGTCAACTCTCCTTCGCGGCAAAGGCGCTCGAACACAGCGCGCCTGGTCGGATCGGACAAGCTCTTGAATACCGCCGTTTGCATAGTCATCGATCATCTCATAACCAATCAGCTATCGATTTCTGATAACTATCTGGTTATGAGATGTCAATCGGCATGAAGTTTCGAGGATGCGTGAGATGGGAACGACGGTTGCGAGCCTGCTGAAGCAGAAGGGCTGGCACGAAGAGCGCAAGAAGTTGCGCGAGATATTGCTGGACTGCGGGCTCGAGGAAGCCGTCAAATGGAACAAGCTCGCCTACACCCATGACGGCGGCAATGTCGCGATCATCTACGGCATGGCGGACAGCTGTGCGATCGGCTTCTTCAAGGGCAGCCTGCTGGAGGACAAGAATGGCAAGCTCGTTGCGCCCGGCAAGCATTCCAGGGCCATGCGTCGGCTGCATTTCGAGAGCGTTGATGAGATTGAGAAAGCGGAAAAGCTCATTCGCGGTACGGTGCAGGAGGCGATTGCATTGGAAGAGGCGGGCGAAAAGGTCGATTTCGATGACCGGGAAGCGATCGAGCCGCCAAAGGAACTGGTCGATGCCTTCGACCACGATCCGGATTTCAAAGAAGCGTTCCATGCGCTGACACCGGGGCGTCAGCGCGGCTATCTGTTGCATTTCACCGAAGCGAAGAAATCGGAGACACGCGAGCGCCGGATTGAAAAATGGCGAGGGGCGATCGGGCAGCGGAAGGGGATGCACGACCGGTAGCCACCGATAGCTCGAAATGCCGTCATGTCCGTAATCGGTTGCACCCACAAGTTGCGGCGGTGAACGCGCCGGTTCTTTGAGATCTGCCAGATCCCTTCGTGTTGAAAGCCACCGGGGAGTGGGCTAAATCACGCAGAGGGGGACGGCAAAAGTTTGTGTCGTCGGGGATGACACACTCTGTGATAACACCGAAGATCGAGCTTAAGGGCGAACCGGGCGAGCCCTTGCCGACGCTGGGGCGTGTGCTGCGAGAGCCCGCGCGATGGTGGCCCGCCGGTCTGGCCGAGGCGCGGGTCGTTCATACCCGTTGCGGCTCGAAACCACTGGCGCTGGTCTGCGAACCCGGCATCGCTACCGAGATGCTGTCGAACCGGAGCGGCGACTTCCCGCGCTCGCCCATCGAAACGCGGATCTTCGGCCAGGGTTATGGCAACACCTTGATCCAGGGCGAACAATCCGCCTGGCGATCCGAACGCGGGACGATCGGGCGCGAGATCTCGATGCGCAACGCCCTGGCCATGATACCCGCCATGGCGGAGGCCTGCGAAACCATCATGGAAGAGTGGAGCGAAAGCGCACCGCATTGTGCAGTCGATCTGATGACCGAAACGCGGCGTCTGTCGCTCGACGCCGCATATCGCGCGCTGTTCGTGCGCAAGGGCGAGAAGCCGGCTCACCACACCGAGATCAATGCCGTCGCGAAGGCCATCGCCGCGCACGACCCATGCGCGCTCCCGGAAGAATTGAGGCTGCTGAAGCCGATTGCCGAAATGCTCAGCGCTTCGAGCGATGTCGATCTGGGAGAAGACGGGCAATCCATCCTGGCAGGGATGGACGCCAACAATCTGTTACTGCTGTTGCATGCGGCGCACGACAACACGGCCATGACGCTGGCGTGGGCGCTGTGGCTGCTTGCTCAACGAACCGACCTTCAGGCCCAGATTCGGCGTGAATGGGCCGCTTCAGGTCAGGACGGGGTAAATGCGGCGGGCTCGCCCACCGCCGACGCGGTCGTTTCGGAGACATTGCGGCTCTATCCCCCGGTGATGCAGATGATGCGCGCCGTGACGCGCGATAGCCAGGTGGGCGATTTCCATTTCGCTGCCGGGACGACCGCCATCTTCGCGATCTACGCCATGCAGCGATCGCCCCATGTGTGGGATGACCCCGACCTCTTCAGGCCGGAGCGCTTTCGCGACGAACCGATCGGCGCGCTCCAGAAGGCGAGCCTGCTGGCCTTCGGGCGGGGGCCACGCAGCTGTATCGGCAGGAGGCTCGCCGAAGTGCAGTTGCAGCTGTTCCTCTCGATGATCTGTTCGCGCTTCAACTTGTCCATCGATCCTGAGCGACCGCTCAAGTGCCACGTGGAATGGAGCTTGCGACCGACGGGTCGAGCGCCGCTGATACTCTCAGCGCTCGACTGAACTGCGCGATGATTTTCCACTCGATCGATTATCTGCTGTTCCTGCCGCTGGTCGCTGGGCTTTACTTTTGCGTGCCTCACCGCGTTCGCTGGATACTGCTGCTGGTTGCGAGCAACATCTTCTACGGCAGCTGGCGCGTCGAATTTCTCGCCTTGCTGTGGTTCACGACGCTGGTCGATTTTTTCGCCGCCCGGGCGATCATGCGGACCGGGAAGGGTACGGCCAGACGCAAATGGCTGCTCGCTGCCAGCATGTTGTGCAATCTCGGCCCGCTGTGCTTCTTCAAATACAGTGCGCTGCTGGCCGGTACGACGCTGTACGACCTGCGCATCGGCAACTTCACGATGGCCGATGTCATCCTGCCACTGGGTATCTCGTTCTACACCTTTCAGACGCTTGGCTACACCATTGATGTCTATCGCGGGAAACGGCAGGCGGAAACGCATCTGGGCATCTTCGCCGTCTATGTGATGTACTTTCCCCAGCTCCTGGCTGGTCCGATCGAGCGGTCGTACAAGCTCCTGCCGCAGCTGCGCCAACGGCAGCAATTCGACCTGCGCAGGGCGGCGATCGGGTGCGCGCTGATCCTGGTCGGATATTTCAAGAAGCTCGTCATTGCGGATCGACTTGCGCTTATCGTCCCGCCGGTGCTGGCCGCGCCGGAGGGCCATACACCCTTGGCCGTGTCGCTCGCCTCCCTCGGCGCGATCTATCGCTATTATGCCGATCTTTCCGGTTACGCCGACATCGCCATCGGCTCGAGCCTGATCATGGGTATCGCCCTGTCACGCAATTTCAACCGCCCCTTCGCCGCGCATTCGATCTTCGATTTCTGGCAGCGCTGGCATATCACCGTGACCCAGTGGTTCCGCGACTATGTGTACATTCCCATCGCAAGGACGACCGGCATCTATGCCCGGTCGGTTGCCACCTTGATGACAACGCTGCTGATCGGCCTGTGGCACGGGGCGTCATTTGCATGGGTGCTTGCCGGGATGATCGCGGGGGTGCTGATGATTGCGGAAGGCTGGTTCCGGCGGCGAAGGGACCTGCATCGCGCAGCCTCCACAGGTCTGGCCCGCATGGGTATCGCACCGGCGCACACGCGCGTGATCGGGCGCAACGCGAACCGCGTGGTGCTATGGCTCTTCCTCCTGTTTCTAGGCTCGATCGTGAATGCGCCGGGATGGGACCAGACCTTTGCGATATGGCAAAAGATGATCGAGCTGCCTGTCGACCTGGTTACTCTTTCCGCGGGGCTGGGCGCGCTTCAGATCAGTTCGCTGTTCCTGTTCGCGATTGCCGCGCTGGAGGTGTATCAGTGGCTCGATTCCCGCCGCCCCGTCTTCGAACGGCTGGAGAGCGCCGGCGCGATTATCGCCTGGCCGTTCTGGTGGGGGTTGGTGGCAGCGATCATCGTCTTCGGCGTGTTTACCAGCGCCGGCTTCATGTATTTCGATTTCTGATGGGTTGGTCTCTGCGCCCCGCACTTGGTTTCTTCGCGCTCGGCCTGATTGTGCTCGCCGCGCTCAATATCGGCGGACGCCTGCCGGTGAGCGGCCCCACCGAACCGCAGATCATGCGTGCCAAATTCGCCGCGGTCGATGGAAAGGATGCGGTTTCGCTCGGCGGATCGACCACGACCGCCATCGATTTCGACGCCATGTGCGTCGATGGTGCAGAGCTCTGGAACAACGGGCAGGACCTGTTCGAGACCGAGGCGCTTGTCGACCTGATCCTGACGGGCGCGGACCCGCCCGGATCGTTTGTCCTCGTGCTTGGCCCCGGGGCCATTCTGCACGATAACGGAATGCCGGTGCGAGCGGGCACGTATCGACGCCGGTTCACCTATCGTTTCTTGCAGGGGGAAGGGCGCTGGGGCCTGATCGGGGACGACTGGCGGCAGGCTTTCCTGGCGCAGGCAATGCCTGCAATCGGAGACGAATTGCGCCAGCCCTGGCATGGGGCGCTGTTGCGTTATCTGAACAAAGTGCCGCCGGTAGATGCCCGGATCGACACAGATACGCGCCACGTCGAACCGGCCGAAGCAGATGCTCTGGCCGCCGTGCAAATGGCAAGCTGGGACACGGTCGCCAAGGACACGGCCTATGACGATCCATATGTCGCCCGGCGTACGCGCGATGCATTGCTCCGCATCGCCTCCTCGGTTCGATCCGCAGGCGCGCAGCTGGTGGTGGTGGTCCCGCCTTACATTCCGCAACTGGCGAGGCGCATGCAGACGTCGGACACTGGGATGCTGGGGAATTTCGAGCGTGCGCTCAGGGACGCGGAGGGCGAGGGGGCCGTGGTAATGCGCTACTGGGACGATGTGGATACGTGGTCAGACTATGCACTCTTCCGCGATGCCACTCACCTGAACGAGCCTGGCTCAAAAGTCTTTTCGCGGCAGCTGGCGCGGGACCTCGCCATCGGCCGGGTGCTGCAGCGGAACATCGGCAAACCTTGCGCTCGCAATCTCCGGTAAACTCCGTAGTTCTCGCTAATCGGTGGAGTTTCTCGCGTTTGTTCGATAGCCTTTGTGGGAAGCCATGCGATGGCAACTGCGCTGCCTCTGCGGTAGCGCGGGGGAGCACAGGGAAGAACATGTCAGACAGGCGCAGAATGCGGCTCGGTGCGATCGCTCATCATTTGCGCGAGAGGCCGGAGCTACGGCCTCGCTACAGCTCCGCCAAAAGCATTGTGCGGGCGTTTCGTCGCCCGGCATTCTACGAGGTCGCAACCCGCTGCAACCTCTTCTGCGAGGGCTGCTATTACTTTTCCGACGAGTTTGTCCCGCCCCAGCGTGAAGTCAGCGACCGTGCGGCGTGGGAAGAATTTTTCGCCGCCGAGGGCAGGCGAGGTGTGACAATGGCCTATTTCGTCGGGGCCGAACCCGCGCTCGAGCAAGAGCGCCTGATGGCCGCCGCACCGTATTTTCCGCATGGCAATATCGGCACGAACGGAACCGTGAAGCTGGATCCGGAGATTGACTATCGCATCGGTGTTTCGGTGTGGGGCGTGGATGAGGAAGTCGATACCTCGCTGCGCGGCGCGAATGCCTTCGCCAAGGCAATCCGTAACTATGCCGGCGATAAGCGCGCGATAATCCTGTACACATTGACGAAATCGAACCTTGGCGATGTGCGGCGGTTGGCAGAGATTTGCGCCGACAACGACTTGCCGCTGACCTTCAACATGTACTCGCCGACGCAGACCTACGCTCGCAAGCTGGCCGAACGGATGGGGCCGGACGGGAAGTATTTCCGTATCTCCTCAGAGGAGGAGAACCTGCGCTGGTGCGACGACAGCCTGGCGCATGCGCGTCGTCTGATGGATGGTCTGATCGAGGATTATCCCGACACGGTGGTCTATTCGCATGCCTATAATCGCTGGGCCACCCGCCCGGGCCCGCTTTACGATATCGATCCCGAAACCGGCATCGCGCGTGACTGCCACTCGCGGATGGTTGAGCCGATGCGTTACTTCAAAACCGATCTTGAACACGCTTCGCTGGAAAAATGCGGGACGTCTGATGCGATCTGTTCGGAATGCCGGATGTATTCAGGCGGCTGGTCCTCGAAGTTCGAACCGCGCGACGAGGATGTGGTGAATGTCGAGGCATTCGAAGACTGGCTGGGCATGATCGCGACATTGGGGCGCATCTTCCTGTTGGGCCCCGGCGAGGATGGCAGCGCAGCCGTCGGAGCGATACCTGGACTTGCTGGCCTCCAACAGCCTGGCCATTCACAAGCGGAGCCTGTGCAATGAAGACCGCGCCGATCAATAATGGCGTCGAAGTTACCGATATCGACCTTCACGATGACGAGGAATGCCGCGAACTGGGGCGGCTTGTCGCGCATGAATGCGTCGTGCTTGTCCGCCAGGGTGTCTCCGAAAAGCGCCTGCACGAAATCCAGATGCTGTGGGGCCAGCCCGCGTCCGGTCATATCGATCGATTGGTGGCAAGCCGCCAGCTGACGGGACGTCACTGGCGGGAGATGTACCTGACGCTCAACAATCTTGTCCGCGAGATCGATGGCGATGTTCCGCGTCAGGGGATCACCAGAGTGAGCTTCAAGAAGGACCGCAAGAACCGTGTCACGGGCCTGTTCCCGAATGGCGAACTGGATTGGCATGCCGATCATCAATCGCACGAGGATGCGCAGCGTGTCATCGGCCTGATGAGCTTGTGGGGATCGCACGGCAGCAAGACCGGGTTCCTGTGCACCGCGCCAGCGCTCGATGCGCTGAACAGCGAAGATCGCAGCATGGTCGATGAACTTGTATCGGTATGGAAATGGGACGGTGGGCAGATGTGCAAGGGGCTGGAGCCGGCCAGCATGCAGATCACACGGTTCGCGATGGTCCCGGTCGACGGGATGGAGACGCGCCTGCTCGACAGCACCGCAACCGGCCGCCTGGGCATTCACTTCCCAAGCCATTGCTTCAGCCATTTCAAAGGTATGAGCGCGGAAGAGAGCGCGAAGTTCAAAGCGCATCTGTGGTCGCGGATGGATCGTCCCGAGCATATCTACATGCATGACTGGAACGATGGCGAGATCGTCTTCATGGATCAGAACATCACGCTCCATGCGCGGCCGACAGACGTGGTCGAAAGCGACACCCGCACCATGGCGCGGATGATCAGTTACATGGATCGCCTGTTCCCCGGTCACGGCCCGCGTGACAAATTCAGCCATGATGGCCAGCCGATCGACCTGCCGCAGCTGGCGGCGCTCGCCGATGCACAGCGCAAGCAGCAATTCGAGCTCGGCGAGGTCTGACCTCGTTCAGGCGGCGGGTTTCAGCCGTCCCGAGGCGGTCAGCCGTTCAAACGGCGGTGCATCGAGGTCTGACATCTCGGCATCGTAAACGCCGCGGTTGCGGAAATTGTGCAGCGCCAGCAGCCATGTGGTCATGATATCGTTCAGCCCGTCGCGGATTTCGGGGCGTTCGCGCATCGTCGTGCGACATTCGCCGACGACGCGGGCGACGTCCGGGTCCGTGCGGGCGAGGTTGCGGATCATCCGGGCGAAGCGCCGGTTGGCCTCGCGCCGCCCCGGCGGATCGTAGGGGGCGGCCCGCCCAAGCAATGGGTTCGGCCCGAGCAATCGGGCTGCTTTCTGAAACCGCTCCAGAAAGGCAGGTGGGCTGAACAGTTTGCTGATCAGCCATCGCGTGCCAAGCGACAGCTCCTCGCGGCTCATTTGTGCAGGCACGATGTTCGTTTCGATATCCGCCGCCGTGAAGGCCTTGCCCGGGCTGTCGACCAATCGCCCCTGCGCCAGCATGTCGGCGTGAAGCGGTGTGGAAACCGGGGCGTTCAGCGAGCTGACCTTGAATGTGCCCACCGGCAGGCATTGGGCGAATTCATACTGCTGTTCGAAGATGCTAGTGGTGTCGGCGTCGAATCCCACGATCAGCCCCGCCTCGACCCTGAGGCCGTATGACACTATCCTGTTGACCTGAGCGACGATGTCCCGGCCCAGGTTCTGTCGCTTCTGCGCTTCTTTCAGACTGTCTTCGTTGACCGTTTCGATCCCGATGAACAGCGTCAGCAGCCCGGCCTCTGCACACAGTTCGAGCAATTGCTCGCTCTGCGCGACGTCGATCGAAACCTGGGTGGCGAAGGTCACGAAGTCGCGCCCACCACGCCCGTTCCACGCCGCAAGTGCCTCCAGCAGGCTGGTCGCGCGCCGTCGATAGACAGTGAAATTGTCATCCGCGAGCATGATCCGGTTGTAGCCGAGATCGTAGAGCTGCTGGATTTCAGCGACGACCTGCGCGTCGGTCTTGTGGCGCTGAACACGGCCGAGATACTGGATCACGTCGCAAAAATTGCATTCGAAGGGGCAGCCACGGCTGGTCTGCGCGACCCCCATCAGCGCGCGGTCGTTGGGATAATCCTGCCACGCCGGGAGCGGCGACGACGACAGATCAGGCCGTCCGCCATCGTAATGGGGCTGGAGCGTGCCTGCGATCATGTCTGCATAAAAGCGCGGGGCGATCTCTTCGAACTCGCCAGTGACGGCAACGTCGTATCGCCCGGCGAAAAATTCCGGGTCGAGCGTGATGTGCGGCCCGCCGACGATTACGGTTTTGCCCCGCGCGCGAAATTCATCGGCGATTTCGACCGCGCGGCGAGCCTGCGAGACATTGGCCGACAATCCGACAAAATCGACCTGCGCGTCGAAGTCGACCGGCTCCAGCGCTTCATCGTGCAGGACGCACTCGACCTGCTGCGGCGCCAACGCGGCAACGGTGGCAATGCCGACAGGTGCGACCCGTGCCAGAGCAAGGTCGCCATCCACCGCTATTCCGGCGAAGTCGGAGCCGGTTTCCGCTCGCGGCGCTATCAGCAGAAACTTTGTCATAGCGATCTCGATACGGCGGATCGCGATGTCATGCCAGTTTGATGGGCAGTGGAGTCGTCGCTGTGGCACTTAGCGTGAAAGCGTACCGCGTCGATCCGGACGGCAGCGACACTTTTCCTCGGCCTGCCCGAGAGCTGGCAGACGCAAAATGGCGTCGAGATATAAGGAATGGTTACATGTTCGCCGGGCCTACCCTTTATGGCTTGTTAACCCCGTATCCGCATTGGCAGGGTTCGCGTGCATGTCCTTGCTCGCGATGTTGGAGTCGCAAGTGCGGGTATTGATGTGCATTGGGCTGGAGCACGACCTCCGGCTTGTGATCCTGGCGGCGCTGCTCTGCCTCATCGGATCGACTGTAGCGGTCAAGCTGTTCCATCGTTCCGTCACGGCGACGCGGCTGAGCGGTGTTTACTGGGCTTTCCTGGCCGCGGTGACGGCCGGGGCATCGACCTGGGCAACCCATTTCATCGCGATGCTGGCCTATCGACCCAATGTCTATGCAACCTTCGATGCTCATCTGACAGTGGTTTCCGCGCTGATCGCGATTGTCGGGATCAGCATCGGGTTCTTTCTCGCCACGGCCCGCAATCGAACCACCGCCGTTCTCCTGGGCGGGGGCGTCGTCGGTCTGTCCATCGCGGCGATGCACTATGTCGGCATGTTCGCATATCGCGTCGACGGGATTGTGCGCTGGCTGCCGGAATACATCTACGCCTCCATTGCACTTTCCGTCGGTCTTTCTGCGATTGCCATCGACCGCATCCGCGCCGCCGATGGGCGCGATGCGCGTTTAGGCCTGCTCAGCGGGCCGCTGCTGGCACTTGCGATCGTGTCGCTGCATTTCACCGGCATGGCCGCTTTCGAGGTGGTTCCGATTGCCGGTGTGCAGCAGGGCGCAGACAGCGAAGCGTTCCGCGCGATGGCTTCGGCGATAGCGATGGTTGCGCTGCTGATCGTGGCCGCAGGCATCTGCACCACCCTGATCGAGCGGCGCACCGCGGACGAGACCGACGCGCGCCTGCGCCACCTTGCCCATCACGACGCGCTGACCGGGATCGCCAACCGCCGCGCCTATGAAAATGCCCTGCGCAAGGAATGCCTCAAGTTCGAACGGTACGGTCGCCCATTCGCGCTGCTCACCGTCGATCTGGACCGGTTCAAGGCGGTCAACGACACGCTCGGTCATCCGATTGGCGATGTGCTGCTGTCTCGTGTGGCCGAACGGCTGAGCGAGGCGGTGCGCGAGGGGGACTTGGTTGCGCGGACCGGCGGTGACGAATTTGCCGTCCTGTCCTTCGGGATCGAAAACTCCGAACAGGCGGAAAGTGTTGGCCGCCGGATCGTGGAGATCCTCTCGCGGCCCTTCGTCATTCATGGCAATGTTGCCGATATCGGCGCCAGCGTCGGGCTCGCGGTTGTGCCGGAACATGGCCGCATGCCGGAAGAGCTGGTGCAGAACGCAGATGTCGCGCTCTATTCGGTCAAACAGAACGGGAAGGGTGCGCTTGGCCTGTTCGAACCGTCGCTCAACGCGAAATTGCAGCGCCGCCGGACGCTCGAAGCCGGTCTCAGACGAGCCCTGCTGCGCGACGATTTCGAAGTGCATTACCAGCCCATTGTTGATGCCCCCACTGGCAACATCACGGCGGCCGAGGCACTGGCGCGCTGGACCTGTGAAGAGCTCGGCAGTGTCGGCCCGGACGAGTTCATTCCCATTGCAGAGGAAATGGGGGTGGTCTCGCGCATCGGGGCGTTCGTCATGCGCCAGGCGTGCAAGGACGCGGCAAAATGGCCGAGCCATATCAAGCTGGCGGTCAATGTTTCCCCGGTACAACTGCTCGATCCGCGCTTGCCGCAAACGATCAGGCAGGCGCTTGTCGATGCCGGGCTCCCGGCCGAACGGCTGGAGATCGAGATCACCGAAACCGCGCTGGTCGGGCATGACGACGAGGCGATGCGGACGCTCACCGAGCTGCGCGAGATGGGCATTCGCACCTCGCTGGACGATTTCGGCACGGGTTACTCCTCGCTTAGCTACCTGCACCGCTTCCCGATCAACCGGGTCAAGATCGACAAGTCGTTTGTCCAGAAGCTGCCGGAGGACAAAGGTGCGGTCTCGATCGTGAAGGGTATCCTCCATCTGGCCGAGAGCCTGAACCTGGAGGTCACCGCCGAAGGGGTGGAGAATGCAGAGCAACTGGCGCTCGTCTCGGGCTATCGCTGCCAGAACGTGCAGGGCTTCTATTTCAGCCGGCCGATCACGCGCGAAGCATTCGATGAAGCGGTCGCCGACAAGCAAGAGATCGAGGTGACGTTCTGATGCCGCACAGCTTGAGACAACCCCTCAGCCGCCTCATCTACACCAGCCGCCTGACTGAACTGCGCGATAGCGAGGATGTGCGTAAAAAGGTGGGCAGCATCGCGGCCGCAGCTGCTGAGCGAAATCGCGAACAGGGCGTCACCGGTTCGCTCACCTTTGTCGATGGAACCTTCGTGCAGTTGCTCGAAGGGCCACACGAGGCGGTGGAAGGGACGTTCGAGCGAATCTGCCGTGATTTCCGGCACGAGGATATCAAGCTGATCGACCTGACCGATACGACCGAGCGAATCTTCGAAGATTGGGGCATGGCCTATCTTTCCGACGATGCAATGTCGCAAGGTCCGTCCAAGGGCGATCTTCAGGAGATCCGCTATCTTCTCGGCGTCAATGTGCGTGAAGCGGTCAATCTGATGAACCGGCAGGTTCGGCAAACGTCCCCGAAGACGTAACGTCAACAGACAATCACGGACCCCAATGGGTGAATAGTGCCTGCGGCCGTGGGCCGGAATCGTGCGGCATTTTGAGTGTTGCCTGAGCGACACAGCCTGAATGCTTCATAAAATGGTGCTGTGCCGCAATATTGCTTCAACATCGTCTTGCGTGTCATACCGGATGACACATCGCGGGCCAACCGCGAGTAAAAAGCGTTCACCGCACTCTTGGGAGAGAGAACTTGAGAAAGACCTTTTTGGCAACGACGGCGCTCGCCGTCGCCATGGCATGTCCCGGCTTGGCCTTCGCGCAGGAAGCACCATCCGATAGCGAGCCTTCCACCGACGAGGCGGACGATGTCATCATCGTGACCGCGACCCGCCGCGCCGAAAACGTCCAGGACATCCCGATTGCAGTGACCGCGGTTAGCCCGGCCCAGCTCGAACGCCAGGGCGTCGACGACGTGTCCGAGATCGTCCAGGTCGCCCCGTCTTTCTCGACGTCGAATGCGCAGGTCGCCTCCGGCTCGGTCGTGCTGCGTATTCGCGGCGTTGGCACGACATCGAACAATATCGGCTTCGAGAGCGCGGTGGGCATCTTCATCGACGGCGCCTACCAGTCTCGGCCGGGTGTCGCGCTGAACGAATTTGTCGATATCGAGCGGGTCGAGGTCCTGCGCGGACCGCAGGGCACGCTGTTCGGTCGCAACACGTCAGCTGGCGCGCTCAACATCACCAACAAGCGTCCCGATCTGTCGGAATTCGGCGGTTTCGCCAACGCGACTTACGGCAATCGCGACCTCATCAGCGTGCAGGGGGCGATCAACGCGCCGATCGTTCAGGACACGCTGGCGCTGCGTGTGACCGGGGCCTATCGCGAACGCGATGGCTATGTGACCGTGGTCGACCGCAACGGGACGCCGGTTGGCGAATCCAACGGCAGCGATCAGTGGCTGCTGCGCGGCCAGCTTGGCTTTGAAAGCGACAGCGGCATTCGTGGCCGCCTGATTGCGGACTACACCAAGTCCACGGCCGGATGCTGTTCGCCCATCGAACTTGGCCAGTCGGGCATCGAAACAGCCGGTATTTTCAACGCTGTCGGCCTCGGCGCGCGCGGCGGGATGGCCGGGCCGGCTGTGGCGGTCAATCCGTTCGACACCACCAGCGCGCGGGCCGCTGCCGAGGCGCGGATCGCAACAGCAAACTTCGCCCCCATTGCCCGCACCGATCAATGGGGGATCACCGGCGAAATCGAAATCCCGGTCGGCAGCAATGCCGATCTGATCTACATCGGTTCCTATCGCGAGTATGAATCGTTCGAAGCTTACGATTCCGACTTCTCCGGCCTCGACGTGTTCGACATCGACCGGGTTGATCTCAACATCGACACGATGACCCACGAACTGCGCCTGCAGGGCGAGGCATGGGGTGGTCGTGTGCAATGGATGATCGGCGGTTATTATTCCAAAGAGGATATCGTGTCGCAGAACGATGCCTCGCTCGGGTCCGAGTACGACCAGTTCGCCGGCGCTCTGCTGGCGGCATCGACCATTCAAAACGCACCGGGCTTGGCGCCGTTCGGCGGGGCCTTTGGTCCATCGGGCAACATCGCCTCGCCGCTGGCTTTCCTCTCGGGCACGCCGTTCACCGGCGCTAGCGTCACCAACCAGTACACCCAGTCGAGCGAGAGCTGGTCGCTGTTCACGCACAACGTGTTCGAAATTACCGACGGTTTGAAACTGACGCTCGGCCTGCGTTATTCGGATGAAAGCAAGACCGGCGGCTTCTCGCAGCTGGCGGCGAACAATCCGACCTGCGCAGGTTTTCTCAACAATGGCGCGGCCAATCTTGGCGGTCTTGTGGGCGGCCTGGTCGGGGGCGGCCTGCTGCCAGCTTCGCAGGTGGGCAACCTGCTCAACGGTCGTGACATCGGCAATGGCGAAGTCGCGGCAACAGGCCTTCAATCGCTCGCCTTCGTGCTGAGCTGTTTCCCGTTCGTGGCTCCGGCCGATCTGCCCGCAGCGGCCGTGCTGCCGCTTCCGCGGACATTCCCGGGGCCGTTCAGCAATGTGGGCAGCTTCAAGGACGACGAGCTGATCTACACGGTCAAGGGTTCTTACGAATTCGACTTCCCGGTCACGATTTATGCCAGCTTCACGCATGGCTACAAATCGGGCGGCTTCAACCTCGATTCAACCGCCGCTTCGGGCGGGGCGGACCCGACCTTCGCTTCGGAAGAAGTGGACGCGTATGAAGCCGGTATGAAGGGCAGCTTCATCGACGATGCGGTGACGCTGAACCTGGCCGTCTTCCACGAGGAGTTCACCAACTTCCAGGTGCTGGAGTTTACCGGGTCGCAATTTTCGACCTTCAACGTGCCGCTCGCCAAATCGACCGGCGTCGAGATCGAAACGGTTATCCGTCCTTCGCGGGAATTTACCGTCAATGGCGGCGTGACGATCCTCAACGCGCGTTATCCTGGCAATTGCGCAAGCACCGCAGATTCGCTGACGGTGCGCAATCTGTGTGGCAATTCGCTGACCAACGCGCCCGACATCGTCGCCATTCTTGGTGCGACATGGGAAAAGGATCTCGGCAGCAATCTGGACTTCTTCCTGAATGGCCAGATGCGTTTCGAGGATGACCGTCGCACCTCGACGCAGGCCCGCAATGTGCCCGCAAATGCCGCCAATCTCGGAACCACGCCGTTGCTGCCGTTCGATGTTCAGGACAGCAACATCAAGATCAACCTGCGTGCCGGCATCGGATCCCAGGACGATCTGTGGCAGATCGAAGGTTTCGTCACCAATCTCACCAACGAGATCACCCGCGGCGTGACCTTCAACACCACATTGCGATCCGATTCGCGCTCCGCCTTCATCCAGGAGCCGCGCAGCTACGGTATCACGGTGCGCTCCAAGTTCTGAGCCACCCCGAAAGCAGCAAAGGGGCCGCCTGTGCATTCGCCGGGCGGCCCCTTTTTCTTGCCCGCATGCCATGCCGCGAGTAGGCGATAGGGCATGTCTCAAGCCAACAGCCTTACCGGGCGCCCGGTCATTTCCGCCACCGGCCTCTTCACGCCCGAGCACACCATTACCAATGAAGAGCTGGTTGCCAGCTTCAACGCCTATGTCGAGCGGTTCAACACGCAAAACGCGGCGGCGATAGAGGCGGGCGAGGTCGAGCCACTGCATCCCAGCTCGGTCGAGTTCATCGAAAAGGCGAGCGGCATCAAGGCGCGCCATGTGATGGCGAAAGAGCCGGTGCTCGACCCTGAGACGATGTCCCCGCGCTGGGCCGAACGCGGCAATGACGAATTGTCGATGATGGCGGAGATCGGCGTGACGGCGTGTCGCCAGGCGCTGGAGCGGGCAGGGCGTGATGCGGCCGATGTCGACGCGGTGCTGTGCGCGGCGTCCAATATGGAGCGTCCCTATCCGGCAATGGCGATCGAAATCCAGCAGGCGCTGGGGATAGACGGGTTCGGGTTCGACATGAATGTCGCCTGCTCATCCGCGACCTTCGGTATCCAGACCGCGGCGGATTATGTCCGTTCAGGCAATGCGAAGAGCGTGCTGGTCGTCAGCCCGGAGATCACCAGCGGCCATTTGAACTGGCGCGACCGCGACAGCCATTTCATCTTCGGCGATGTGGCTACCGCGGTGCTGGTCGAGGATGCGGCCATCGCGCCTGAGGAACACTGGGATATTCTCGGCACGCGATTGAAGACGGTGTTCTCCAACAACATCCGCAACAATTTCGGCTTTCTCAACCGCGCCTCGCCGGAAGGGGAGGGCAAGGCCGACAAGCTGTTCGTCCAGGAAGGGCGCAAGGTCTTCAAGGAAGTCGTCCCGATGGTCGCGCAGATGATCGTGGACGAGGCAGAGCGGCTGGGCATCGATCCGCAGGGCCTGCGCCGCCTGTGGCTGCATCAGGCCAATGCCGGTATGAACCGGCTGATTGCCCACCGCGTGCTGGGCCATGAGGCAAGCGAGGACGAGAGCCCGACCGTGCTCGATACCTACGGGAATACCTCCAGCGCCGGGTCGATCATTGCCTTCCATCGCCACAGCGACGACCTGGAAACGGGCGATACCGGCCTCATCTGCAGCTTCGGTGCAGGCTATTCCGCAGGCACGGTATTCGTGCGCAAGGTGGGCTGAACCGCGCGCGCCCGGTTGCCATCGCGCTTGCCGCCGCGCGCGCGGACCCCTAAGTGACGCGCATGGCTGGTGAAATCCTCGACAATCGTGGCCGCGGCGATGCCGTGTGGTCGTTCCCCCCGATCCATCCGGAGGGGCGCAAATTCGGCATCATCGCAATCGCGATAAGCCTGGTCTTCCTGTTGCTGCTCGACTGGGAGATCATCGGCTGGCCGCTGCTCGCACTTTCGGGCGGTGTGTTCGCCTTCTTCCGCGATCCCGAACGCGTCGTCCCCCAGGACGAGCGCGCCATCGTCGCGCCCGCCGACGGCCTCGTCTCGCTCATCGCAGAGGTCGAGCCGCCGGAAGAAATGCGGATCGACGATGGCACGGGCGAGATCGGCCTGCCCGATGGCCCGGTCACGCGGATTTCGATTTTCATGAGCGTGTTCGATGTCCACATCAACCGCGCGCCGATTTCGGGCGTGGTGCGCCGTTTGGTCTATATTCCCGGCAAGTTCGTGGATGCCGGGCTCGACAAGGCGAGCGAGGAGAACGAACGCCAGCATATCCTGATTGAGCGACCCGACGGGCTCAAGATCGGCTTTACCCAGATTGCCGGTCTGGTCGCGCGCCGGATCGTGCCGTTCGTCAAGCCGGGCGATGCGGTCGGCGCGGGCCAGCGGATCGGCCTGATTCGCTTTGGCAGCCGGGTGGATGTGTATCTCCCCGCCGGGACCGATTCCAAAGTGCTGCTGGGCCAGCGGATCGTCGCGGGTGAAACCGTGCTTGGAATGATCGGCGACCAGAAGCTCATCGAAGGTGTCGCACAGTGAGCGGGCTGTCGCCCAATGAACGCGCACGGATCGGCCCCAAGGCGGCCGAAGATGAGGAACCGCCCGTCGCAGGTCCGACGCCGCGCGGGCTGACACTGCGCGCCTTCCTGCCCAATGCGATTACCGCTGCCGCGCTGTGTTCGGGCCTGACTGGCATCCGCTTCGCCATTTCGGGCGATTGGGGCCTGGCGGTCTTCGCGATCATCTTTGCCGGTGTGCTCGACGGGATCGACGGGCGGATTGCGCGCCTTTTGAAGGCGCAATCGCGTTTTGGCGCCGAGCTCGACAGCCTGGCCGATTCCCTTTCCTTCGGTACGGCCCCGGCGATCATTATTTTCCTCTGGTCGCTCAACGATCTTCCACGCTTCGGCTGGTTCGCGGCGCTGGCCTTTGCCGTCGCCTGCGCGCTGCGCCTGGCGCGTTTCAATGCACAGATCGATGTGGACGAACAGCCGCACAAGTCGGCCGGTTTCCTCACCGGCATCCCCGCGCCGGTCGGCGCAGGACTGGCCTTCCTTCCGTTCTATCTTTGGACGGTGACGGGTGAGGAGCTGTTCCGTTCGCCCGCAGTGGTGGGGCCATGGGTGGCGATCATCGCGGTGCTGATGATTTCCAACCTCGCCACGCTCAGCTGGGCCTCCATCCGTCCGCGCCGCACGATCCGGCTGGAACTGATCGCGTTGTTCGGGATGGTGTTCGCGGCCCTGCTGCTGGAGCCGTGGTGGACGCTGGTGGGGATTTGCGCGGTCTACCTCGCGTTGCTGCCTTATGGCTGGATGCGTTACGCGCGGATCAAGCGGCAGCGCACCCGCGCGCACGGTTGACGGCGACACCACACGGGGTGGGGCGGATGCGGGCCGTCTGAACACCCGCGCGCTGCGCCGGGCGAAGTTCGGGCATTGCAGGCTGGGCCGTGATCTTCAGCACCCGGCGCAGGTGGCGAAAGGCGGACCACCAGCGCAGCCCGCTATCGGCGAGCACGGTCACGGTCATCACGCCAAGGGTGGTGATCAGTGCAACGAGAGCCAATGCCAGCATAATTTGCGTCCTTTATCCTGCGTTGTCGGCAAACCGCTTGACAGTCTGTGGACAACTGGTGGAAAACATCCGTGCCGGGCTTGTGTTCCGGCGATGAGAACAATGTTCTCTTTTTGTTCCCATCTGTCAAGCGGTTTTCGCGCCCGAACTGTCTTTTCCTGCGACCAGCCGAGCGCGCGGGCTGTGCGATTTTGGCTGGATTTTGGGCAAAACCGCCGCTATCGGGCGGCCTTCCGCATCCGGTCGATGCCGATTCCCGGCCCGGCCAGGCGGAAAATCCACATGGAAGGCACATCATACCGGTGCCTGCACGCGGGAATGGCCGCACCGCAGGTTCCAGTCTTCCAGAGGCACAACCGGAAAGGAAATACCTATGGCGGCTCCTACCGTCACGATGCAGCAACTGATCGAGGCCGGCGCACATTTCGGCCACCAGACCCACCGTTGGAACCCGCGCATGAAGCCGTATATCTTCGGCGCGCGCAACGGCGTTCACATCATCGACCTGTCGCAGACCGTGCCCCTGATGGCGCGCGCGCTGGACTTCATCTCCTCCACCGCGCGCAGCGGCGGCAAGGTGCTGTTCGTCGGCACGAAGCGTCAGGCACAGGACGCGATCCGCGAAGCCGCGCTCGCTTCGGGCCAGCACTTCGTCAACCACCGCTGGCTCGGCGGCATGCTGACCAACTGGAAGACCATCAGCCAGTCGATCAAGCGCCTCAAGACGCTGGAAGAACAGCTTTCGGGCGACACCAGCGGCCTGACCAAGAAAGAAGTCCTGAACCTGACGCGCGAACGCGACAAGCTGGAACTTTCGCTGGGCGGTATCCGCGACATGGGCGGCATCCCGGACGTGATGTTCGTGATCGACGCCAACAAGGAAGACCTGGCCATCAAGGAAGCCAACGTGCTCGGCATTCCGGTGGTTGCGGTGCTCGACACCAACACCGATCCGACCGGCATCGCTTTCCCGGTTCCCGGCAATGACGATGCGGCCCGCGCCGTGCGCCTGTATTGCGACGCGGTGAGCGCCGCAGCACGCGCCGGCAAGGGCGAGGCGCAGGGCTCCGAAGTCGGCGAGATGGAAAATCCGCCGGTGGAAGAAGCCGCAGCCTGATCGTTCTCGCGCCGCGTCACGTCACGCGGCTGCAATCAAGCGAACCTAGTCGCGCCGGGCCGAATACAGGCCCGGCGCTGAACATCATTCGAGAAGGATAGAACAATGGCGAACTTCACCACCGCCGACATCAAGGCCCTGCGCGAGAAGACCGGCGCGGGCATGATGGATGCCAAGAAAGCTCTGGTCGAAACCGATGGCGACATCGAAGCAGCCGTCGACGCGCTGCGCGCCAAGGGCCTCGCCACCGCGCAGAAGAAGTCCAGCCGCACCGCCGCCGAAGGTCTGGTCGGCGTGGCTGTCGAAGGCACGAAGGGCGTTGCCGTTGAAGTGAACTCGGAAACGGACTTCGTTGCCAAGAACGACAAGTTCCAGGATTTCGTCCGCAAGGTCACGCAGGTCGCTGCATCGGTCGGTTCGGACGATGTCGATGCGCTCAAGGCTGCCGACTATCCCGATGGCGGCAGCGTCGATGCCAAGCTGACCGACAACATCGCCACCATCGGTGAAAACCAGCAGATCCGCCGCGTGAAGTCGGTTGCGGTCAGCAACGGTGTCGTCGTACCCTATATGCACAATGCCGTCGCGCCCGATCTGGGCAAGATCGGCGTGCTCGTTGCGCTGGAAAGCGAAGCGGGCGCAGACGTTCTCGAACCGCTGGGCAAGCAGCTTGCGATGCACATCGCCGCCGCTTTCCCCCAGGCGCTGAACGCCGAAGGACTCGACCCCAAACTGATCGAGCGTGAGCGCGCGATCGCTGCCGAGAAGGCCGCCGAAAGCGGCAAGCCGGAAAACGTGCAGGAAAAGATGGTCGAAGGCGCGGTGAACAAGTTCGCCAAGGAAAACGCGCTGCTCAGCCAGCTGTTCGTGATGGACAACAAGACCCCCATCGCGGACGTCGTTGCCAAGGCTGGCAAGGATGCGGGCCACGCCATCGTGCTGAAGGACTATGTCCGCTTCCAGCTCGGCGAAGGCATCGAAAAGAAGGAAGAAGACTTCGCCGCAGAAGTCGCGGCTGCCGTCGGCGGCTGATCGGTTCTTCCCGATACGAAAATCAGGCGGCCGCCAGACCCACTAGGGTTCGGCGGCCGTTTTCGTTTGGCGGCGGCGTTATTACGCGGGTGGGACCAGATCGATCACCCAGATTTCGGGCTGGGTGAACAGGCGGAATGGCAGGACGCTCATACCCAACCCGGCGCTCACTATCAGCGTGTTCCCGTTCTCGCGCACCATGCCGCAGGCATAGCGATTGCCATAGCGCGACATGGTGGCCGGCGATCCGCCCCACGGCCAGCCGATTTGCCCGCAATGCGTGTGCCCCGCCAGCATGATGCCACTTCCGGGCGGCAATTGCGCAAAGGGGTCGGGGCTGTGGCTGAGAAACAGGGCAGGTCGGGCGAAACGTTTGGTGATGGGCAGAACCTTGCCGAGATCGGCGCGCCCGGTGAAATCATCGTCCAGCCCGGCAAGGATGAGCCCGCCGACATTTGCCACTTCGTTGCGCAGCAAGCCGATGCGATGGCGCGCAAGTTCGCGTTCGATGGCTTCGATATCGCGCCAGTGATCGTGATTGCCCGGCACGGCCATCTTCACCGCCCCTTTGTCGAGCCCGGCCAGCGGCGCGAGCGCTTCCCTCACGGGATAGTGCCGCGTGGCCGTGCGCTTGTCGCTGACGAAATCGCCCGCGAACAGGACGATGTCGGGTTCAAGCGCATTGACCTGCGTTACGATCTTTTCAAGCCTCTCGGGCGGCATGTCGGGCCCTGCGACATGAATGTCCGCCAGCAGCACGATGCGCCGCTGCGGTGTGTGGGGAAGCGCCAGTTCCAGCCGGGCTGTCCGAACGACCGGCGCGCGCATGGTGTCGTGCCAGCCCTTGCCGATCAGGAATAATCCCAGCCCGATCAGAACGATCGCGGCGAGCGCCAAGGCCCGCTTCAATTCCTTTCCCTTTGCGCGCGCCATGCTTCATGGCTAAGGAGCCGCAACGCCCGCCGCAACACGGAAATCCCCTCTTCATGCCCCTGACGACCGCCAAACGTGTCCTGCTCAAGCTTTCGGGCGAGGTGCTGATGGGGGATCAGCAGTTCGGCATCGATCCGGCTTTCGTCTCCGAACTGGCGAAAGAGGTGAAGGCGGCCAAGGATACCGGGCTGCAGATCTGCCTCGTCATCGGGGGCGGCAATATCTTTCGCGGCATGGCCGGCGCGGCGCAGGGGATGGACCGTGCGCAGGCCGATTACATGGGCATGCTGGCCACCGTGATGAACGCGCTGGCGATGCAGAGCGCGCTGGAACAGCTCGGTGTGCCGACCCGCGTGCAAAGCGCCATCCAGATGGACCAGGTGTGCGAGCCGGTGATCCGCCGCCGCGCGGAACGCCATCTGGAAAAGGGCCGCATCGTGATCTTCGCCGCCGGTGTCGGTGCGCCATACTTCACCACGGATAGCGGGGCGGCGTTGCGCGCAGCGGAAATGCGCTGCGACGCGCTGCTCAAGGGGACCAGCGTCGATGGCGTCTATGACAGTGACCCCAAGGCCAACCCCGATGCAACCCGTTTCGAAACCGTGACTTACGGCAAGGTTTTGGCAGATAACCTTAAGGTCATGGATGCGTCCGCAGTGGCGCTGTGCCGCGACAACAACATCCCGATCGTGGTGTTCTCCATCCGCGAGAAGGGCAATGTCGCGCGCGTTCTGTCGGGTGAGGGCACGCAGACCATCGTGACGAATTAAGAGGCAAGAAAAGCAAGAGGACGCCGAACATGGCCAAGTACGAAAAAAGCGATATCGAGCGCCGGATGAAGGGCGCGGTGGAAAGCCTGAAGGGCGATCTGGCCGGCCTCCGCACGGGCCGCGCGAACACCACCCTGCTCGATCCGGTGCAGGTCGAAGTCTATGGTTCGATGATGCCGCTGAACCAGGTCGCCACCGTCAGCGCGCCCGAACCGCGCATGCTCAGCGTGCAGGTGTGGGACAAGGCCAACGTGAACGCGGTCGAAAAGGGCATCGCGCATGCCAATCTGGGCCTCAACCCGATGCAGGACGGCCAGACGCTGCGCATTCCGATGCCTGACCTCACCGAGGAGCGCCGCAAGGAACTCGCCAAGGTCGCCGGGCAATATGCCGAGAACGCGAAGATCGCGATCCGCAACGTGCGCCGCGACGGCATGGAAGCGCTCAAGGACGACGAGAAGAAGAAGGAAATCTCCGAGGACGAGCGCAAGCGCATGGAGGACGAGGTCCAGAAGCTGACCGACGCCCATGTGAAGGAAGCCGACGAAGCGGCTGCCAAGAAGGAACAGGAAATCCTCACGCAGTGATATTCGGGGGCAATCCCGCCCCGTTCGTGCCGCGCGATGTCGCAGCACGGTGCGCGGATGCCTCTCGACTGCGCTCGAGACAAACGGAAATGGCACAATGACACGCGCCCGCCACGTCGCCATCATCATGGATGGCAATGGCCGCTGGGCGAAACGCCGCGGCCTGCCGCGCGCGCTGGGGCATCAGCGCGGCGTAGAGGCTGTGCGCAAGCTGGTGCGTGCGGTGGAGCCGATGGGGATCGATTGCCTCACGCTCTATGCCTTCAGCAGCGAGAACTGGAAACGCCCAGAGGACGAGGTCGATCATCTGATGGGCCTGATGCGCAAGTTCATTAAATCGGACCTTCCCGAATTCATCGCCAACGACGTGCGGCTGAAAATCATCGGCGATTACAAGGCGTTTTCGCCCGATCTTGTCGACATGCTCGAAGATGCGATTGCGCGTACGGCCAAGGGTTCGCGCATTCTTGCGGTGGCACTGAACTATGGTTCGCAGCAGGAAATCACCCGCGCCGCCGCGCTCGCCGCGGCGGAGGGGGAGGTGACCGAAGAGGCCATTGCGCGCCATCTCTACACCGCCGATCTGCCGCCGCTCGACCTGCTGATCCGCACAAGCGGGGAGGTGCGGTTGTCGAATTTCCTCTTGTGGCAATCGGCCTATGCCGAAATGCTGTTCACCGATGTGCTGTGGCCCGATTTCACGCCGGACCATCTGGCGCAGGCACTGGAAGATTTCGCCGACAGGGAGAGACGTTTTGGCGGACGCTGAACCGATGGCGCGCAAGAATGCGGACCTGCCGGTGCGACTGGCATCGGCGCTGGTCATGCTGGGCGTGCTGGCCGCCGCACTGGTGCTGGGCGGTGTGTGGTTCGACCTGTTCGTTGCCGCCGTCGGCCTGGTCACTTATTGGGAATTCGCGCGGCTGGTGCTGCGCGCCACATCGGCATCTGCCGGGCGGTTGATCGCACTGGCGCTGGGCGCGGTCTATATCGGCGCGGCGGCATACCTTCTGGCGGGGCTCGATTCCTATTTTCTGCTGGCCGCCATCGGCAGCGTGGTGGCGACCGACACCGGCGCCTATTTCATGGGGCGCGCGATTGGCGGCCCGAAAATCGCCCCGTCGATCAGTCCGTCCAAAACCTGGGCGGGCTTGTTCGGGGGCATGCTGTTTGCCGGGCTGTTCCTGTGCGGCATGGTGTTGACCTACCACTATATTGGCGGCTTCACCGATATTGGCGACCTGTTCGACGTCGCCTCGACCGATCTGGTGGGCGCCTTGGTGGTTGGCGGCGTCCTTGCCATCGCAGCACAGGTCGGCGACTTTTTCGAAAGCTGGCTGAAGCGGAAAGCGGGCGTGAAGGATTCCAGCCATCTCATCCCCGGCCATGGCGGCGTGTTCGACCGCACCGATGGCCTGTTGCCGGTGGCGTTGATCGTCGGCGGCATCGCATCGATGGCGTACTGACGCGATGCGCAGCGTAACCATACTCGGCGCGACCGGATCGGTGGGGGAGCAGACTCTCGACCTGATCGAGCGCGCGCAAGGGCAATGGCGCGTCGTGGCGCTGACCGCGCAGTCCAGCGTGGACAAACTCGCCGCATCAGCGCGCAAATTCGGTGCGCAAGTGGCGGTCATCGGTGATGAAAGCCTGCTCGGCGATCTGCGCGATGCGCTGGCCGGAAGCGGGGTCGAGGCCGCCGCCGGGAGAGAGGCGCTGTGCGAAGCGGCCGCGCGTCCCGTTGACATTACTGTCGCCGCGATTGTCGGCTGTGCAGGCCTTGGCCCGACAATGGCCGCGATAGAGCAAGGCGCGACCGTGGCCCTTGCGAACAAGGAAGCGCTGGTCAGCGCGGGCGAGGTGATGACCGCTGCGGTGGAAAAGCACGGCGCGACGCTGCTGCCGGTCGATTCTGAACACAACGCCATCTTCCAGTGCCTGCAGGGCGGCCAGATCGAGGATGTGCGCAGCATCACCCTGACGGCGAGCGGCGGGCCGTTTCGCACATGGTCGCAGGAACAGCTCGATGCAGCGACGCCCGAACAGGCGGTCGCGCACCCGAACTGGGACATGGGCGCGAAGATCAGCGTCGATTCCGCCACCATGTTCAACAAGGGGCTGGAACTGATCGAGGCGCATCACCTGTTCCCGGTCGGGCTCGATCGCATCCGCATTGTCGTCCACCCGCAAAGCGTCATTCATTCGATGGTCGAATATCGCGACAATTCGACGCTCGCCCAATTGGGGCCGTCGGACATGCGCGTGCCGATCGCATCCTGTCTCGCCTGGCCCCAGCGCATGGATACGCCGTGCGAACCGCTGGACCTGGTCAAGCTGGGCGCACTTACTTTCGAGGCTCCGGACGAGCAGCGCTTCCCCGCCACGCGGCTGGCGCGCGAGGCGGCGCAGGCAGGCGGGGCAGCGCCCGCTGTGCTCAATGCGGCGAACGAGGTCGCGGTGGCCGCGTTCCTTGCTGGTAAGATCGCGTTCACCCGCATTCCTGTAATAGTCGAGCAAAGCCTGGGCGAGGCCGCCAATATCGGTGCGCCGCAGTCGCTTGGGGATGTGCTGGATATCGACGCGCAGGCCCGCGCGCGCAGCACGCAATTGCTGGAGACAAGCTGACGTGTTCGAATCCATCCCTTTCTGGATGTACCTGATCGGCTTCCCCCTGTTGCTGGGGCCGCTGATTACCTTGCACGAACTCGGTCACTATCTCGTCGGGCGCTGGTTCGGTGTCCATGCAGAGGCGTTTTCCATCGGTTTCGGCAAGGAACTGGTCGGCTGGACCGACCGCCGCGGCACGCGCTGGCGGATCGCGGCGATCCCGCTGGGCGGCTATGTGCAATTCAAGGGCGACATGAACCCCGCCAGCATGCCCGGTGACGAGGCTGGCGATGGTGCGAGCGCCGCAGAGCGCGAAGGCAGCTTCCACCACGCCGCCCTGTGGAAGCGTGCGCTCATCGTGCTGGCCGGGCCGTTGACCAACCTGATCGTGACGCTGGCGATTTTCGCCGGGTTCTTCGCCTTGCTCGGACAGCCCGTGGCCGTGGACCCGGAAGAGACGACCGTGGTGCAACGCTTTGCAGACGATTCTGCCGCGCAGAAGGCCGGTGTCAGGGTCGACGACCGGATTGTCGCCATCGACGGCGAGCCGATCCGCGAATTCAGTGACATTACCGACCGGGTGCTGATGTTCCCCGGCAAACGCATCGTGCTCGACATCGAACGGGGTGCGCAGCGCCTCGAAATTCCCGTCACGATCGGCGACACGGTCCAGACCGATCGCTTTGGCAATGAATCGCGAATCGGGCGGCTGGGCGTCTATTCCGCACCCTTCGAATGGGAACGGATGGGCGTTCTTGCCGCCGGTGGCCGCGCGGTGGAGGAAACCGTTAGCCTTACGCGCATGATGGTGACCGGCATCGCCCAGATTTTTTCGGGCGAGCGTTCGGTGCGCGAACTGGGCGGGCCGGTGAAGATCGGAAAATATGCGGGCGAACAGCTCAGCCTCGGCTGGGTTGCCTTCGTCAACTTCGCTGCGCTGATTTCACTTAATTTGGCATTCATCAACCTGCTGCCAATCCCCACCCTCGACGGTGGACACCTGGCATTCTACGCGGCCGAAGCGGTTCGTCGGAAGCCGGTGGGTCTGCGCGCTCAGGAGCTGGCGTACCGCACCGGCATAGCCCTCGTGCTCATGCTGATGGTGTTCGTCACTATCAACGACCTGGTCTCTCTGCCGGTTTTCGGCAGTTAACCGGGGAAAGGGAACGGTTCGGACCGGGTATCACCGTAGCGACAGCTTGATTGCGCCTCGTTCATCGGGCAAGGGCGGAATGCTTTATTCCGCACCCGCTCGCGCGTTGTCCAATATGGCCGCTACAGCCGGGTCTCGAAGATGTGATGGGACGGAAATTTCCTTGTCGATGACTCATGAATTCAAGTCCGTAGGACGTTCGAAATTTGGCGTGCGCATCGGCGCGGCGCTGCTCGCCGGGACGACGCTCGCCGGGCTTCCTGTCGCCGCTTATGCGCAGGAAGAGGGTGGGGAGGCTGCCGAGCCAACCGCTGCGCCCGTCCAGCCGCAGGCCGATATCGTTCGCACGATTTCGGTTTCGGGCGCCCAGCGGCTCGAGCCGCAGACCATCCTGTCCTATATCCGCCTGCGCCCCGGCGACACGTGGAGCGCGGCGGTCGGCGACCAGGTTCTGAAGGATCTCAGCGCGACCGAACTGTTCGCGAGCTATTCGGTCCGCAACGATGGCGGCAATGTCGTGATCGAGCTGGTCGAAAACCCGGTCATCAACCGCATCATCCTTGAAGGCAACAAGCGCATCAAGGACGACAAGATCTATCCCGAGATCAAGCTGGCTCCGCGCCAGATCTTCACCCGTTCCAAGGTGCGCGCGGACGTTGCCCGCATCGTCGAGCTGTACAAGCGTCAGGGCCGCTTCGCCGCCGTGGTCGAACCCAAGATGGTTCAGCTCGCGCAGAACCGCGTCGATGTGGTCTTCGAAATCAGCGAAGGGCCAAAATCCAAGGTCCGCCAGATCAACATCATCGGCAATGATGCCTTTTCCGATGGCGAGCTGCGCGGCGAAATGGTCACCAAGCAGGCGCGCCTGACCAGTTTCTTCAGCTCGAACACCAGCTACGATCCCGATCGCCTGGCCTTCGACCAGCAGAAGCTGCGCCAGTTCTACCTCACCGAAGGTTACGCCGATTTCCGCGTGGTTTCGGCCGTGGCCGAACTGACGCCCGACAAGCGCGACTTCATCATCACCTATGTCGTCGAGGAAGGCGAACGCTACAAGTTCGGCGATGTGAAGGTGGAAAGCCAGCTGCGCGATTTCGACAGCGAGCGGATGACCGAAAACCTGCCGATGTCGACCGGCGAATGGTACGATGCCAAGCAGGTCGAAGACACGGTCGAACAGTTCGCGGAGCTCGCGGGCACGTTCGGCTATGCCTTTGCCGATGTGCAGCCGCAATTCTCGCGCAACAAGGAAGACCTCACGATGGACGTGACCTTCCTGCTGCGCGAGGCGCCGCGCGTCTATGTCGAGCGCGTCGATGTGAACGGCAACACGCTGACGCAGGACAAGGTCGTGCGCCGCGAATTCCGTATCAGCGAAGGCGATGCCTTCAACTCGCTGTCGGTCAAGCGGTCGGCCGCGCGTATCAATTCGCTGGGCTACTTCCAGGAAAACTTCGAGGTCACGCAGGTCGATGGCAGCGCGCCCGACCGCATCATCCTCGAAGCGAATGTGGAAGAGCAGGCGACCGGCGAACTCCAGCTCTCGGCGGGCTTCTCCTCGATCGAGAACTTCATCTTCCAGGGTTCCATCCGCCAGCGCAACTTCCGCGGCCGCGGCCAGACCATCGGCCTCAGCGTGAACTATTCACGCTATTCGCGTTCGGCCCAGGTGAGCTTCACCGAACCGTATGTGTTCGACCGCAATATCTCGGCCGGTGTCGATATCTATCGCCGCGATTACAACAGCTTCAACTTCCTCAACAACAGCCGCAACACCACCTTCAAGCAGGCGACAACGGGTATCTCGCTGCGCGCAGGTGTGCCGCTCACGGAATATATTTCGCTCATCGGCAGCTACACGCTGAACCATGACGACATCACCATCGACGAGAACCAGTTCTTCGCCGATTTCGATGGCGATGGTATCCGCAGCTGCGAACCGCTGCTGGCGGGCCGCTTCCTGTGCGATGCACTGGGTAGCCGGACGAGCTCGATTCTCGGCCTTACCCTGTCGATGGACACCACCGACAGTCGCCTGCGCCCGACGCGTGGACGCAAGATGTCCGTCACCACCGAGTTTGCCGGTCTTGGCGGCTCGGTGAACTATCTGCGTGTCAGCGGGCGAGCGGGGCAGTATTTCCGCCTTCCGGCCGGCTTTATCCTCTCACTGACGGCGGAAGGCGGGGCGATCCGCAGCTTCAAGGATCGCGGCGGTCCCAATACCGACGATGTCCGTCTGACCGACCGGTTCTTCCTCGGTGAACCGCAGATCCGCGGCTTCGATATTCGCGGTGTTGGCCCGCGCGTGCTGCGCAGCCCGATCATCGATGATGGCAATGGCAACCCGGTCGTCGTCACCGATCGCGACCGGATACAGGACGATGCCATTGGCGGCACGGCCTATTATCTGGGCCGCGCGGAAATCGAAATCCCGCTGGGAACGGGTGTGCGCGAGCTTGGCCTGCGCCCGTCGATCTTCATGGATGTCGGCGCGCTGTTCAACGTCACCGATCCGCTGCTCATCCAGAACCCGCTGGGTCAGGAAATTTTCATCGCATCGCGCGATGCCAACGGTTCGCCCCTTTATCTTAACCCCGGCGATATCAACGACCCGGCCGACGATGTTATCGTCGCCATCCCGGTGGGCGATCCGATTCCCACCGGCTATGTCGCGCAGGGCCAGAAATTCCCCGCCTTCCAGGAAACCTTCCTGGGCGATTCGGCCTCGCCGCGTATTTCGATTGGCATCGGCGTCAATTGGAACTCGCCCTTCGGGCCGTTCAGGATCGATTTTGCCAAGGTGCTGAAGAGCCAGCCAGGCGACGATCCGAAACAATTCACATTCAACGTAGGAACGCAATTCTGATGAAACTTTTCGCACAAGCAATCGCCGCTGCGAGCATCGCGGTCACCGGCATCGCGGCAGCTCCGGCCGCCGCGCAGGTCAATGGCATCGCCACCGCCAGCCCCGAAGCGGTCATCGTGCGTTCGCAGGCGCGCCAGACGGCTTACACCCAGATCGGCCAGACCTATGCGACGCAGATCCAGCAGGTGAACACCCTGCGCCAGGAAATCGCCCAGCAGCAGCAGTCGCTCGACACCAACAATGACGGCCAGCTGACCGAAGCCGAAGTTGCCGCCAACCCGACGGTGGTCCAGCAGCTCCAGCAGAAGGAACAGCAGGCCGCGACGCTGAGCCAGCCCATCGCGCTTGCGCAGACCTATGTCGTCCAGCAGCTGATCGACAACTACACCGCCGCGCGCGACCAGGTCCTGCAGCAGAAGAACATCCAGATCCTGATCAATCCCGATGCGATCCAGTACGGCCCGGAAACGCTCAACGTCACGACGGACATCGTAAATGCGCTTAACCAGCGCGTGCCGTCGGTCCAGACCACGCCGCCGGCCAATTTCCAGCCGCGTCGTGACACGCTTGGCCTGCATCAGACCATTCAGCAGGTGCTGGTCGCCGCCGCCCAGCAGCAGGCTGCACAGCAGGCTCAGCAGCAGCAGGCCCAGCAGCCGACCGGCCGCTGATCTTTGCACAGAGCTGACGAAAGGGCAGGGGCATGAGCGAAACGTCGATGGACATCCGGCAAGTTCTGAAGGCTTTGCCGCATCGCTACCCCCTGCTGCTCGTCGATCGCGTGAAGTCGATGGAACTGGGTGAGAAAATCCACGCGGTGAAGGCGGTGTCCTTCAACGAAGATTTTTTCCAGGGCCATTTCCCCGGTTCGCCGATCATGCCCGGCGTCCTCCAGATCGAGGCGCTGGCACAGGCCGCTGCGATCCTCGGCATCGAGACGCTGGAGCTGGCTGGTACGGGCAAGCTGGTGTTCTTCATGGGGATCGACGTGGCCAAATTCCGCAGCCCGGTGACGCCGGGTTGCCTTCTCGATCTGGAGGTCGAATTTCTCCAGAAGCGCAGCCGGGTCTACAAGTTCAAGGGCCGCGCCAGCGTAGATGGCAAGACTACGACCGAGTGCGAGTTCACCGCGATGATTGCGGACCCGCCAGAGTAGTTTCCCGCTTGAAGTTCGCGCGGCTTGCCGCTAAGGGCGCCGCTTCCCAAACACAGCTGGACCGGTCGGAACCGTTCCGAAGCTCAAAGGACATACGCCATGAAGGCCGAAGGACATCCCGATTACCACACCATCACGGTCAAGATGACCGATGGGACCGAATTTCAGACGCGCTCCACCTGGGGCAGCGAAGGCGACGTGCTGTCGCTCGACATCGACCCGACCAGCCACCCGGCATGGACGGGCGGCAAGCAGCAGCTTCAGGAAGGTGGTCGTGTGGCAGCCTTCAACAAGCGCTTCGGTGGGCTCAGCCTCAAGAAGTAAGCGCCTCGCACATGTTTTGCGGCCTCGTGCCGTAAGGGAAGGGCGGTCCGACGGGGCCGCCCTTTTTCGTTTCAGACCCGGTCGAGCGGGATGTGGATGGCGGGCCGCTCCGACACGGCAATCGCGTCGCCCGGTGAGACCGTGCCGCCTTCCACCACCACCGCCATGATTCCGGCTTTTCGCTCGATCCCGGTCGAAGTCTTCACTGCGACCCTGGCGAGCAGGCCCGGCGCGAATCTCTCGATCTGCGCGCATGGATTCCTGAGGCCGGTGATGCGCAACACAGCGTCTGCGCCCACTCGCAGCAACGTGTCCCTCCCAAGTCCGAGCAGATCGATCCCGGACGTGGTGATATTCTCGCCCAGATCCCCGGCCGCCAGCGTGTAACCGAAGGGCGCGAGTTCTTCGAACAATTCGGCATGCATCAGATGAACCTGCCGCAGATTGGGCTGGTCGGGATCGGCGCGCATTCGGGACAGGTGCTGGACCTTCACCCCTGCATGCGCGTCTCCGACAACGCCGATGCCCGCTTGCAGGGTGATCGATGGGCAGGGGGTCTTGGAGAAACGGTGTGCGCCATCGCGGCAGACCGCCTCCACCGTGCCGGCCGGGGAACTTACCAGCCCCACGGCTTTTCGCGATACCATTTGGTGATGACGTATTTCTCGCCCTGGCGCACCTTCATCGCGTGGTGAAGCGTGGCGCCATTGACGCTGCCGTCGTCCTTGCGGTTGTTCCACCCAAGGAGCTTGCCGACCTGCGGCTGCACCGTCTTCTTCACCACCTTGAACCGAGTGGCGCCGCCCGATTCGACGGTGTTGAGATAGATCATGAAGGTCCAGGTGCGCTGCCCGGCGACGCTGCAGTATTTCTCCCAATCCTCGCCGCCGGGATTGAACCAGTCGCAATGCGCCTTGAACTCCTGCCCGATGTCGTAGTGCTGGCCCTGCACCGGCTCGCCATAGGCGGGATCGATGCCGTTCAGTTCGAACAGCGCGCGTTCCAGTTCCTGCACTGCGGGTTCGTTCGGATCGAGATCGCAGGTTTCGCTGGTGCGAAAGGCATCGTCGCCATTGTGATCGGCCAGTGTGGAGGGCCTGCGGTTCTTGTCGATCAGTCCGATCAGTTGCGCGCAGTGATCGGGGGTGAGGAAATCGTCCTTGATAAACAGGTCTAGCTTGGCGGTGGGTGCGCGCTTGACGCCGGGCGTCTGCCGCAACCTGTCTGGCGAGGTTTCTCCTGCTCCGATCATGATTCTCACGTTAGGAAACACAAGGGCGGTGGCCAACTGCGGATTTGCCGCTGTAAGAAAATTTCGCCTGCTGGAGGCAGACGCCACTTTATGCTTCCAAAACGCGGCTCGGCGTGCAACAGCGCGCCTTCTCGATTTTCCGCACTTGCGCGCGGAAGTCAGCATGCCTAAGCGCGCCCCTTCGGCACGCCAAGGCGGCGGATATGGCGATCGTAGCTCAGTTGGTTAGAGCGCCGGTTTGTGGTACCGGAGGTCGCGGGTTCGAACCCCGTCGATCGCCCCATTTCCCATGTCTTTTCCGTGCCATAAATGGCGGGATATTGACTGATGACGGCATTCTGGACCGAAGCGGATTATGACGATCACGAGCTGGTGCAGCTTGTGCGTGACCCGAAAAGCGGCCTGACAGCCATTATCGCCCTCCATTCCACACATCTCGGCCCCGGCGCGGGCGGCACGCGATTCTGGCATTATCCCGAACCCAAGGACGCGATGCGCGATGCGCTGCGCCTGAGCCGCGGGATGAGCTACAAAAATGCGATGGCCGGCCTGCCGATGGGCGGAGGCAAGGCGGTGATCCTTGCCGGGCCCGACAAGATCAAGACCCCCGAATTGCTCGACGCCTTTGCCGACGCGGTGGAGCGTCTGGGCGGGCAATATGTCACGGCTGAAGATGTCGGCATCAGCGAAGCGGACATGGCCCGCGTCGCGCAGCGTACCCAGTATGTTTCCGGCCTGCCGGTCGATGGCGAAGACGCTGCCGGCGGCGATCCCGGCCCGTTCACCGCGATGGGCATTTATCACGGCATCAAGGCCGCCGTGCGCCACAAGCTGGGCAAGGACAGCCTTGCCGGCGTGCATGTCGCCATCCAGGGCACGGGCAGCGTGGGCGGCGGTGTCGCGCGCCTGCTGCACAAGGATGGCGCGAAGCTGACGCTGTCGGACATCCATGAAGACCGCGCCGATGCGCTGGCCGCCGAACTCGACGCGGATACCGCCGCGCCCGATGCAATCATGGGCGTTTCGTGCGACGTGTTCAGCCCGAATGCGCTGGGCGCGATCCTCGACGATGACGGAATTGCGCGGCTTGACTGCCCGATCGTTGCGGGCGGGGCGAACAATCAGCTTGCCCGCGCCCATCATGGTGAGCAGCTGGCCGCGCGCGGCATTCTCTATGCGCCGGATTACGTCATCAATGCGGGCGGCATCATCAGCGTGACGCTGGAATATCTGTGCCGCCACAAGGGCGATCCGTGCGACATCAACGAAGTGCGCAAGCGCATTGCCCAGATCCCCGGGCGGCTGGAAGAAATCTGGCAGCAAAGCGACAGCAGCGGCGTTTCGTCCGACCAGGTTGCCGACCGGATGGCGCAAAAGCTTATCGGTCGCTGACATCCGCCCTTGCGGGCACGCTGCTGCGCTGTAAAGACAGCGCCGGACGGTGATTTCCCATGCACGGCTTTGCAAATCCCAAGCGTTTTCTCTCGCTCGCCCGTTGGCTGACACCGACCTTGCTGGTTGGTGGGCTGGTGCTGGCAGCAGGCGCGCTTTTGTGGGGCCTGCTGGTGGTTCCTCCCGACCGGCTGATGGGCGATACGGTGCGCATCCTCTATCTGCATGTCCCGACCGCATGGCTGGGCATGGGCGGGTGGACGGCGATTGCCATCTCCAGCCTCGTCTTCCTCGTCTGGCGTCACCCGCTGGCAGCGCTTGCCGCGCGGGCGGCGGCTGTGCCGGGAATGGTCTTTACCGCGATCTGCCTCGTCACCGGATCGATCTGGGGGCGGCCCACTTGGGGCACTTGGTGGGTATGGGACGGCCGGCTGACCAGCATGCTGGTGCTGTTGTTCCTTTATGCCGCCTATATTGCGCTGGCGCAGGCCACCGAGCGTGAAGGCGTGAGCGCGCGCATTCCGGCCATTTTCGGGCTGCTGGGCGCGATCAACATCCCCATCATCAACCGCAGCGTGGTATGGTGGAATTCGCTTCATCAACCGCCGAGTATCACCATGGGCAAGAGCGCCATTGCCGCCGAATTCCTAGCCCCGTTGCTGGTTGGCGTGGTCGGCTTCTCGCTGTTGTTCGGCGCGGTGGTGTTGATGCGCATGCGCGCGCTGCTGGCGGATATCCAGGCGGAGGCGCGCCTGCGCCGCAAGGCGATGGAGGCCCAATCGTGAAAGAAGCGCTGGATCAGTGGGACTATGTCGTCGCGGCCTACGCCATCGGAGTGCTGGGCACGCTGGCCATGATCGTGTGGAGCTGGGCCGCGATGCGCCGCGCCGAGGCCCGCCGCGAACAGGCGCGCCGCAAATGAGCGCGCTCAAGGCCAAGCATCAGCGGCTCGCGCTGATCGTTCTTGCACTGATCGCGCTGATCGGGGCGGGCCTGCTTGCCGCCTATGCGCTGCGCAATCAGGCGAGCTATTTCTACCTGCCCGAACAGATGCAGGCCGATCCCCCCGCCGTGGGGCAGGCGGTGCGGCTGGGCGGCATGGTCCAGCAAGGCTCGCTCAAGACGCAGGCCGACGGGGTGACCGTGGCGTTCATCGTCACCGGCAATGACGGGTCCAGCGTGCCGGTCCGCTTCAGCGGCATCCTGCCCGACCTGTTCGTCGAAGGATCGGGCGTCGTGGCCGAGGGAAGCCTGGGCGCGGACGGGGTGTTCGTGGCCGACAATCTGCTCGCCAAACATGACGAGAATTACGTCCCGCGCGAACTTCAGGATATGGACCAGCACCAGGCCGCCGAAATGGCCGAAGAAACCACGGTCGGGCTGGAATGATCGCCGAGATCGGGCTTGCCGCGCTGTGGCTGGCAGCGGCGCTTGCCGCGCTGCAGTTGCTGGCAGGTGCGCTGGCCGTACGCGCTGGCGAGGATGGCGGCGATATGGCGCGGTTTGCGCGTCCTGCCGCGGTTGTGCAGGGCCTGCTTGCCGGGCTTTCCTTCGCGATGCTGCTGTGGGTTTTCGCCATCACCGATCTTTCGGTGAAGCTGGTGGTGAGCAATTCGCATTCCTTGAAGCCGCTGATCTTCAAGCTGTCGGGCGCATGGGGCAACCATGAAGGCTCGATGCTGCTATGGGTGACGGTGATGGCGCTTGCGGGTGCGCTGATCGCGGCCATCGAACGCCGCCTGCCCGAGCGCACAATGCAGGCGACACTCGCCGCGCAGGGCTTCGTTTCGCTGGGGTTTTACGCCTTCCTGCTGTTCAGCTCCAACCCGTTCGAGCGGCTGCCCGTGCCCGCGCCGGAGGGGCAGGGGCTCAACCCGCTGCTTCAGGATATCGGCCTCGCCTTCCATCCGCCGACGCTTTATTTCGGTTATGTCGGCCTGTCGGTGGCGTTCAGTTTCGCAGTCGGCGCGCTGCTCACCCGGCAGGTGACACCGCAATTCGCGCAGGTCATGCGGCCGTGGATTCTGGGTGCGTGGGTGTTCCTGACGCTGGGCATCACGGCGGGTAGCTATTGGGCCTATTACGAGCTGGGCTGGGGCGGTTGGTGGTTCTGGGATCCGGTCGAAAACGCCTCGCTCATGCCCTGGCTCGCGGCGACCGCGCTGCTCCATTCCGCCAGCGTGCTGGCCGCGCGGGATGCCTTGCGCGCATGGACGATCATGCTCGGCGTGGTTGCATTCTCGATGAGCATGGTGGGCACGTTCCTTGTGCGGTCGGGCATCCTTACCAGCGTGCATGCCTTCGCCGTCGACCCGGAACGCGGATCGTTCATCCTGGTGCTGCTGGGGCTTTATATCGGCGGCGCGCTCGCCGTGTTCGCGACCCGCGCCGGGGCGATCAGCGAGGGGCAGCGCTTCTCCGCCGCCAGTCGCGAAGGCGCGCTGGTGTTCAACAACGTCATGCTGTCGGCAACGCTCGCCATCGTATTGTTCGGCACGCTCTATCCGCTGCTGACCGAGGCGTTCGATGTGCGCGTGTCGGTCGGCCCGCCCTATTTCAACCCCGTCGGGGCGATCTTCGTGATCCCGATGCTGGTGGTGATGGCGGTCGGTCCGCTGCTGCGCTGGCGCAGGGACAGTTTCGGCCGCATCGGGCGCGAGATGGCGCTGCTGGGCGCTTTGGCGCTCGCCACGTTGGTGATGATCGCGGTGCTGTTCGATGTCGGCATTCTTCCGCTGCTCGGCCTCGCGCTGGCGGGCGCGCTGGCCATTGCCAGCGTCCTGCCGCTGCGCGGTCGCCGGCTGGTGCGCGTGCCGATTGCGACATGGGGCATGGTGATCGCGCATGTGGGCGTTGCCATATCGCTGTTCGGCATGGCCAGCGAAACGGCCTTCACGCAGGAAAAACTGGCCGCAATCAGTCCGGGCAAAAGCGCCGCGGTCGGCCCGTGGAATATCGCGCTGGACAGCGTGACCCCGGTTGCCGGGCCGAACTGGACGGCGATGGAAGCGCAGCTGGCCGCAAGCTACAAAGGCGGCGAACCCATCGCGCTTGCCCCGCAATCGCGCACCTTCTGGGCGCCGCAGCAGCAGACCACCGAAAGCGTGCTGGCAACCCGCTGGAACGGGCAGCTTTACGCCGTGATCGGTGATGAGGCGGGCGAGGGCGCAAACGGCACGCGCTGGCAGCTGCGCCTATGGTGGAAGCCGTTCGTGACCTTCATCTGGTATGGCGGATTGCTGATTGCGCTGGGCGGCGCGCTGGCGATCATCGGGCGCGTGCGACAGGATCTGCGCCGCCGCACTGTGGCCCGCAAGGCCAGCGAACGGCGCAAGGACACGGTCGCGATGGAGGCACAGGCGTGAGCTGGCGGCTGTGGATACCTCTCCTGCTGTTCGCAGGGTTTGTCGGGCTGGCGGCCTATCAGCTCACCCAGCCCAAGGACGCTTTCGTGCCGAGCACGATGATCGGCGAGGAAGTCCCCTATTTCGAGCTGCGGCCCGCGCATGAGGGGATGCCCGGCCTGTCCAGCGCCGACCTTGCCGATGGCAAGCCGCGCCTGCTCAATATCTGGGCGAGCTGGTGTCTGCCCTGCATCGCCGAGGCCCCTCAGCTTGAGGCGCTTCGCGACCAGGGCGTGGAGATCGTCGGCGTTGCCATCCGCGACCGGCCCGAAGATGTCGCGCGCTTCCTCGAACGCCACGGCAATCCCTACACCCGCATCGGCGCGGACGACCTGTCGGAAGTGATGCTGGAAATCGGCGCATCGGGCGTGCCGGAAACCTTTGTCATCGATGGCAAGGGGCGGATATCCTACCAGCATATCGGCGACATCCGCGAAGAGCATGTGCCGTTGCTGATCGAAAAGCTGCGCGAGGCGGGCGAATGAGCCGGGTCGCAACCTTTCTCGCTATGCTGGCCGCTATGATACTGGCCGTCGTGCCAACCGCGGCACAGCAGAGCATGCCGCCTGCACCCTATGCCTATCGCCAGCTCGACGATCCGGCGCAGGAGGCGCGCGCGCAGGATCTTATGGAAACACTGCGCTGCCTCAAATGCCAGTCGCAATCCATCGCCGATAGCGATGCGCCGATGGCAGGCGATATGCGCCATCAGGTGCGTATCCGCATCGCCGCGGGCGAAGAGCCGGAGGCCATCCGCGCGTGGTTGGTCGGCCGTTATGGCGATTATGTGAGCTACGCGCCCACGGTCAGCCGTACCACCTGGCCGCTGTTTGCCATCCCGCTGCTGTTGCTGCTGGTGGCGGCGGCGATCCTGTGGCGGCGCTTGCGGCGGCGCGCGGTATGAGCTGGGTTGCCATCATCGCTCTGGCCGCTGCGGCGTTCGCGATTGCCGCTTTTGCGCTCAAGCTGCCGCGTGGCGGCTGGTCGCTGTTCGGCGCGACTCTGCTGTTCGGCCTCACCGGATATGCGTTGCAGGGCAATCCCGGCCAGCCATCCGCCCCACGCGAATCGGCCGAGCCGGAGCTGCGTAGCGGCGAATTGGCAGTCCAGGCGCGGCGCGAATTTTTCGACGACACCGATCCCCCATCGCGCTTCGTGCTGACGGCGGACGCGTTCACGCGGCGCGGCCAGCACCAGCAGGCGGCGCAGTTCCTTCGCAATGCGGTGGCGGAAAACCCCAAGGACGGGGAAGCATGGCTGGCGCTGGGCATTGCGCTGGTGGATCATGCCAATGGCACGCTGAGCCCGGCGGCATTCCATGCTTTTTCCCGCGCGGAACAGACACTTGGCGACAATCCTGCCCCCGGATATTTCGTCGGCCTGTCGATGCTGCGCGCAGGTAACCCGGCGCGCGCGCGGGCGATCTGGGTGGATTTGCTGGAGAATGCGCCCGCCGACGCGGAGTGGCGCGAGGTGTTGCAGATGCGGATCGAGCGGCTCGATGCGATCATCGCACAGATGTCACAGATGCAGGCGCAATAAGCGTATCGGGCCGGGACGCATGCCGTAAGGTGGACGGGATTCGTTGCGGGACGAAACCGATGCTGCTAACTGCCGCGGCCTTTCGCAGGTTGTAACCTTGCGGGGATAAGACAATGCAGGCGAGTTCGCCCCTCCTATGAGCGCTACCACAGACCCCATTCCGGACAATGCAGGTCCCGACGCCGTTGGCGGCCACGCTGCGCATGGTGCACATGGCAAACACGGGAAGACCGCGCTTGCCGTGGGCGCGATCGGCATCGTTTTCGGCGATATCGGGACCAGCCCGCTCTACGCCTTCCGCGAAACCTTTGCCGGTACGGCCAGCGTCGCGATCGACCGGATGCATGTGCTGGGCGTGGTCAGCCTGATCTTCTGGTCGATGCTGCTGGTCGTCGCGATCCAGTATGTCACCATCCTGATGCGCGCCGATAACAAGGGGCAGGGCGGATCGCTCGCTCTCGTGGCGCTGCTGTCGCGGCATATGGGCAAGTCGCGCTATGGCTGGCTGGTGGTGCTGCTGGGCGTGTTTGCGACCTCGCTGTTCTATGGCGACAGCATGATTACGCCTGCGATCTCGGTCCTCTCCGCGGTGGAGGGGCTCACCGTGGTCGACCCGGGATTGCAGCAATTCGTGATCCCCATCGCGCTCGGTCTGCTGGTCTTCCTGTTCATGCTGCAGGCGCGCGGTACGGCCAAGGTCGGCGCATTGTTCGCACCGGTGATGATCGTCTATTTCACTGTCATCGCAGGGCTGGGCGCGTGGCAGATTTTCCAGCATCCCGAAATTCTTTGGGCGCTCAATCCGTACTATGCGGTGATGTTCTTCGTCACCGACGGTCTGGTCGCCTTCCTCGCGCTCGGCGCGGTCGTGCTGGCGGTGACCGGGTCGGAGGCGCTCTATTCCGACATGGGCCATTTCGGGCGCGGCCCGATGCGGCTTTCCTGGTTCGGCTTCGTCATGCCGTGCCTGTTGCTCAACTATTTCGGGCAAGGCGCGATGATCGCCAGCCTGCCCGCGGCCGAAGCGGTCGAGGTGGTCAAGAACCCGTTCTTCCTGTTGGCAAACGAGACCTGGCGTCTGCCGCTGGTTTTCCTGGCCACCGTGGCGACCTTCATTGCCAGCCAGGCGGTGATTTCGGGCGCGTTCTCGATCACCCATCAGGCGATCCAGATGGGCTTCATGCCGCGCCTCTCCATCCGCCACACCAGCGAAACGGAAGGCGGCCAGATCTATATCCCGGTGGTCAACTGGGCACTGATGGTCGCGGTCATCATCCTGGTGCTGACCTTCCAGAATTCGTCCAGTCTCGCCAGCGCCTATGGCATTGCGGTGACTGGCGCGGTCACCATCGATACGCTGCTGATGGCGGTGCTGCTGGTTGGCGTGTGGAAGTGGAAATGGTGGTACGCCGCGCCCGTGGTGCTGCTGTTCCTGATCGTCGACGGGGCATATTTTGCAGCGAACCTGGTGAAGATCCCCGATGGCGGCTGGTTCCCGCTGGTCGTGGGGCTGGTGGCGTTCACCCTTCTCACCACATGGTCGCGCGGACGCAAGCTGATGCGCGAACGCATGACCGAGGTGGCGCTGCCGATCGAGATATTCGCCAAATCGGCCAAGAACAGCGCCACCCGCGTGCCCGGCACGGCGATCTTCATGGCCAGCCAGACGGCAGGCGTGCCCTCTGCGCTGCTTCACAACATCAAGCACAACAAGGTGCTGCACGAACGGGTGGTGATCCTGACCGTGGCGATCGCCGAAGTGCCCTATATCGATCCCGACGAACGCTGCGAGCTGGTGGATATGGGTGATGGGTTCTACCGCGCGGTGCTGCATTATGGCTTCATGGAAGAAACCGACGTGCCCAAGGGCCTGAAGCAGATGGAACGCTGCGGCGGCGAGTTCGACATGATGCAGACGAGCTTCTTCCTCAGCCGTCAGACCCTGTTGCCGAGCGCGAAGCCCGGCATGCCGATCTGGCGCGAGAAGATTTTCGCCTGGATGCTGCGCAATGCCGCGACTGCGATGGATTTCTTCCGCCTGCCGACCAACCGCGTGGTGGAGCTGGGCAGCCAGGTTGAAATCTGACCGTCAACCGCTGGCGATGGTCCGCGCATAGTCTTGTGGATCGACATTGCCGCCGGTCAACATGATGACTGTGTCGGGATCGACATCCACCTTGCCCGTCAGCGCCGCGGCCAGCGCGGCCGCGCCGCCCGGTTCGACCACCAGGTTGAGATGGCGCAGGGCGAAGCGCTGGGCCTCGCGCACTTCGTCGTCGCTCACCGTCACGCCGGGCCGTGCGCGCCCCTTCAGCAGCGCCAGGTTGATCGCCTTGGTCGCATCGGGTTGCAGCGCGTCGCAAATGGTTTCGGGCGGATTAGGGCCGACATGGACGATGTCGCCTGCCCGCATGGCTTTGCCGACCATGTCCCAGCCAACCGGCTCCACCGGCACGATGGCGCTGTCGGGGCAGGCGACGGCCAGCCCCGCGGCCAGTCCGCCACCGCCGCAGCACACGACGATCCGGCTGGGCTGACGGCCCAGCTGCGCGGCAATCTCGATACCGGCGCTGCCCTGACCCTCGATCACCAGTGGATCGCCAAAGGCATGGACCAGCGTGCCGCGCCGTTCCCTGACGAGCCGCGCGGCAACCGCATCGCGATCTTCGCCTGGACGTTCGTAAAGGACGATGTTTGCACCCAGCGCGCGCGTCGCTTCCCGCTTCACCTGCGGCGCGTTGCGCGGCATCACGATGGTGGCGGGTACGCCCAGCCGCCGGGCGGCCCAGGCGACGCCCTGCGCGTGGTTGCCCGAGGACACCGCAACCACGCCGCGCGCTTTCTCTTCATCGGTAAGATTGGACAGACGCCACCAGCCCCCGCGGATCTTGAACGCACCCACCGGCTGGAGCGTTTCGGCCTTCACGAAGGCCTGAACGCCGTCGATTTCCACCGGCAGAAGCGGGGTCGGCGGCAGGATGGCGGCGATGGATTTGGCGGCGGCAACAACCCCTTTGTGGGTCGGCATGCGCATCTCGGCGTGGATCATTTGGCGTGCACTACGCATTTCGATAAAGGGCGCGCAAGAATCGAAATTCACGAAAGAGGTTTTATCCATGTCGACAGTCCTGGTCATCGGCGCGGGCGGCGTCAGCAGCGTATGCGTGCACAAGATGGCGATGAACGCGGATATCTTCCCCGATATCCACCTTGCCAGCCGCACCAAATCGAAATGCGATGCCATCGCTGCCAGCGTGAAAGAGCGCACCGGGCAGGATATCGCGACTTACGAGATCGACGCGGAAGAAGTGCCGGCGATGACCAACCTCATCCGCAAGGTGCAGCCGAGCCTGGTGGTGAACCTCGCGCTGCCCTATCAGGATCTGCCAATCATGGACGCCTGCCTTGCAGCGGGCGTGAACTATCTCGACACCGCCAATTACGAGCCCAAGGACGAGGCGAAGTTCGAATATAAATGGCAATGGGCCTATCACGACCGCTTCAAGGATGCCGGGCTGATGGCGCTGCTGGGTTCGGGCTTCGATCCGGGCGTGACGAGCGTGTTCACCATGTGGCTCAAGAAGCACAAATTGAAGACGATCCGCCAGCTCGATATCCTCGACTGCAATGGCGGCGATCACGGCCAGGCCTTCGCCACCAATTTCAACCCGGAAATCAACATCCGCGAAGTGACCGCGCCCGCGCGCCACTGGGAAAACGGCGAGTTCGTCGAAACCCCGGCGATGGGCAGGAAGGTCGAATTCGACTTCGAGGCGGTCGGCCCGAAGAACATGTACATGATGTATCACGAGGAGCTGGAAAGCCTCGCCAGGTTCAATCCCGAGCTTGAGCGCGCGCGCTTCTGGATGACCTTCGGGGACGAATACATCAAGCACCTGACCGTGCTGCAAAATGTCGGCATGACGCGGATCGACCCGGTCCGCTACCAGGGCAAGGATATCATCCCGCTGCAATTCCTCGCCGCCGTGCTGCCCAAGCCCGAAACGCTTGGCGAAACGACCAAGGGCAATACCAATATCGGCGTGATCGCCACCGGCGAGGCGCTGGACGGGTCGGGCGAGAAGACGTTCTACATCAACAATATCTGCAGCCACGAAGCCGCTTACGAAGAAACCGGCAATCAGGCGGTCAGCTACACCACGGGCGTGCCCGCGATGATCGGTTCGGCGATGATGGTGCAGGGCAAATGGTCGGGCGACGGGGTGTTCAACATGGAAGAAATGGACCCCGATCCCTTCATGGACATGCTGAACGAGCATGGCCTGCCCTGGCAGGTGAAGGAGCTCGATGGGCCGGTGGATTTTTAAGGCTTGGCAGAGATCGGCTCCACCCGGCTTGAGGTTGTCGAAGGCAATATCGTTTCTATGCCGTTCGACGCCATCGTCAATGCAGCGAACAGTTCGCTGCTTGGCGGTGGCGGGGTCGATGGGGCCATCCACCGCGCTGCAGGCAAGGAACTGGTCCACGAATGCCGCTTGTTGGGCGGTTGCAAGACAGGTAACGCCAAAGTTACCAAAGGTTACGATCTGCCTGCGAAGTGGATCGTCCACACGGTCGGCCCGGTCTGGCGGGGCGGGGACAATGGCGAGCCGGATCAGCTTGCCTCCTGCTATGAAAAATCGCTGCGGTGTGCCCATGACAAGGGCGCGCGCACTGTAGGCATCCCCGCCATATCGACGGGCATTTTCGGATATCCGCTCGACAAGGCGGCCACGGTAGCGGTGACCACGGTGGCCGCTGTGGTGGAGGAACTGCCGGATGCCTTCGACCGGATCGCCTTTGTATGCTTCGATAAGGAGGCAGCATCGGCCTTCGCTGCGGCGCTTGAATCATCGCTTCCATGACGGTTTTCCCGCGGATCGCTGCATTCTGTGCCTGCGCGGGCAGTATCTGTGCGCTTGCAGCTTGTTCCGAACCCGCGCCGGGCGATCCGTTGCCCCGTGTCGAGCTGGAAGAGGGCTGGGCGCAGATCCCCGAAGACGCGACATGGGGTGAGGTCAGCGCAGTCGATATCGACAGCCATGGCCATATCTTCGTGCTCCAGCGCGGCGCGCGGGCGTGGCAGGAGCCCTTTCCGACCGATCCGATTGTCGAGCCGGTGGTCTACATGTTCGGGGCGGACGGAGCGTTGCTGGGGCGGTGGGGCGCGGGGGAGACGGTTATGCCGCATGGCCTTTCGGTCGATCCGCAAGACCGCGTTTGGATCACGGACGTCCAGCGCGAGCAGGTGCTGCGGTTTTCGCATGACGGCGCGCTGGAGATGGCACTGGGCAAGCGTGGCGTGGCGGGTGATGGTCCAGCACATTTCGGACGACCTGCCGATGTCGCGTTCGGCAATACGGGCGTCATGGTTGCCGATGGCTACACCAATCGCCGCATCGCAATATTCGATGGCGAAGGACAATATGTGCGCGAGTGGGAGGGGTTCGATCTGCCGCACAGTGTAGTCGCCAGAGGCGGGCGGGTTTACGTTGCCAATCGGGAGGGACGCCGGATTGACATTCGTTCTTCCGAGGGTGGCATTCTGACGAGCATTGCGACACCGGGCCATCCTTATGCCGTGAAGCCGTTCGGCGATGGGCGGTTTCTCTCGCTCGAGGGACGTGACGCGGCGGACAATAGCGTGGCGATTTTCCGCCTCTGGCGCGCAAATGGCACATTGGAATGGGCGTTCGACGCCAGCGGAGCAGGCGGCATCAAAGGGCATGATTTCGCGCTCGGCGAGGACGGCAGGGTTTATGTCGCCGATATCGAAGGCGGACGACTGCTGACCTTTTCGCTTCCAGCGACGACACTGGAGCAGGAGCGGGATTGAGCGACATGCCTGCTTGACGGCAGGCGTCCGGCCTGACTAGCGGACGCCATGCCTCCACGTCTTCTGAACGCGGCCCTGTTGAGCCTTGCCGTGCCTGGCCTTGCAATCCCATCCGTGGCCCATGCGCAGCAGGACCCGCAAGGCGGCACGTCAGCCGAAGCAGAACCCTTCGACGCCGCGGCCGCGTGGGACGAGTTCGAGGAACTGCTGCGCACCCGCTATGCCTATATCGAGCGTGACGATGTGGATGTGGATGCGCAGCTCGTGCGCTCCAAGGCGTTGGCCGCGCAGGTGGCGGATGAGGCGGAGTTTCGCAGTCTGATCCATCGCACCGCGCTCACCTTTATGGACCCGCATCTGATCGTCGGCCCGTTCACGGGCGAGGATTACGCGATCATCATGACCGCTGCCGAAATGGATGCGCGGCTGGAAGGCGGGGTGCTGCGCATTGCCGATATCCGGCGGGATTCGCCCGCCTTTGCCGCCGGCATTCGCACCGGCGACGAAATTCTGGCGGTGGATGGCATGGCCCCGCGCGAGGCGGCGCGTCGGCCCTTCGGCGCAGTCCTGCCCGAACCCACCCCAGCGCAGTTCGACTATGGCGCAACGCTGGCGGTCAATGGGCGGCGCGGCCATGCCCGCACGCTGGCCGTGCAATCCGCATCGGGCGAGACGCGCGAGGTCACGCTTGCCTCAACTTCCGATTTCCTGCGCGGCTTGAGCGAGCGGGAGATCGTTTCGGTCGATTTCGTGGGCGAAAACAAGGATGTCGCGCATCTGCGCATCGCCAATGCGCTGGGCAATAACGACCTTATCACTGCCTTCGATGCCGCGATGGAGCAGGCCGCCGGGGCCAAGGCGCTGATCCTCGACCTGCGCGACACGCCGAGCGGCGGCAACACCGAGGTCGGTCGGTCGATCATCGGCCATTTCGTAACCGAGGTGAGCCCGTACCAGATGCACCGCATCCCCGCGCTGGAACGCGAGTTCACCGTGCCGCGTCAGTTCGTCGAATATGTCTTCCCGCGCGGGCCGCATTTTGCCGGGCCGGTCGCGGTGCTGCATGGCCGCTGGACGGGCAGCATGGGCGAAGGCGTGGTGATCGGCATGGACGCCGCCGCGCCCAACGCCGTCACCATCGGTTCCGACATGGGCGACCTGTTGGGTGCGCTGTGGAATTTCACGCTTGAGAAAAGCAAGGCGCGGGTCGATCTGGGTGGGGAATCGATGTTCCATGTCGACGGAACCCCGCGCGAGGATTACGTGGCCGATATCGCTGTCACCCCGGCGGACAGCGCGCCCGATGGCAGCGATCCGGCGCTAGCGGCGGCGCTTGAATACTTCGCTTCGCTCCCCAAGCAATAAGCCACAAACGCGCAATGAAAGGCGTCTGACATGGAAACCAAAGCTGGCGACCCGGGCGCCTTTGCCGATTTCGACCTGTCGCGCGTCGACAGCCCGGCCTTCGTGGTGGATGCGGCCAAGCTGCGCGCGAACTGCCAGGTGCTGGCCGACATTCGCGACGAGGCGGACATTAAGGTGCTTTCCGCTCTCAAGGCGTTTTCGATGTGGTCGGTCGCGCCGATCCTGGGCGAGTATCTCGATGGCGTGTGCACCTCCGGCCTGTGGGAAGCGCGGCTGGCGAGCGAGTTCTACGATGGCGAGATCAGCACCTATTGCGCCGCCTACAAGCCGGAGGATCTCGAAGAAGTCTGCCGCCTGTCGGACCATGTCATCTTCAATTCGCCCCAGCAGATCGAGCGCGCGCGCCTGATCCTGGAGCAGGCGCGGCTGACGGCTGGCGATTTCGAGATCGGCCTGCGCATCAACCCGCAAGTGCCCACCGGCGAAGTGCCGCGTTATGACCCGTCCAGCCCCGGCAGCCGCCTCGGCTTTCCGCTCGATCAGCTGACGCCAGAGATGATGGAAGGGGTGGACGGCATCCACTTCCACAATCTTTGCGAACAGGATCTGGAGCCGCTGATCCAGACCTGGGACCGGGTGTTCGACGCGATCGAACCGTGGTTCGGCCAGCTCAAATGGATCAATATGGGCGGCGGGCATCACATTACCCGCGCCGATTACCAGCGTGAGGAGCTGGTCGAGTTCCTGCGCGATGCGAAGGATGATACCGGCGCGGAAATCTACCTCGAACCGGGCGAGGCGGTCGCGCTCGACGCGGGCATTCTGGTTGGCTCGATCCTCGATCTGGGGGTGAATGAAGTACCCTTTGCGATCACCGACGTCTCCGCCACCTGCCACATGCCCGACGTGATCGAAGCGCCCTATCGCCCGGCCATGCTGGGAGAGGATGCCGCAAGCGGTGCGCAGCCCGTGCGTCTCGGCGGCCCTTCCTGCCTGGCGGGCGATGTGATCGGGGATTACAACGTGCCGGGCGGGGCAGAGGTGGGCAAGCGTTTCGCCTTCCTCGACCAGGCGCATTATTCAATGGTGAAGACCAACACCTTCAACGGCGTGCCGCTGCCGTCCATCTGGTTGTGGGACAGCGAAACCGATGCGCTCGATCAGGTGAAGAGCTTCGGCTACGAAGAGTTTCGCAACCGGTTAAGCTGACGCAGCGCCGGTCACGCCGCTTCGTTTTCCGCTTCGGCGTCGGACGGGGGCTGCACCGCTGTGGCTTTCGATCCATCGCGGGTTTCCAGCGTGGTGTCCCGATCTTCGAAACAAAGGCGGTCGCGGCCTGCCATCTTCGCGGAATAAAGCATGCGGTCCGCCTCGCCATAACTGGCCGCAATATCGTCCGGGTTCATATCGGCGAGGCCTGCGCTGGCGGTGACCACGATGTCGAGACCGGCGAGTTCGGCGTCGACTGCATAGGGAATGCGGGCGCGCACCGCGTTGATGGCGACGGCGCTCTTGCGTGCGCCACCGGCATGAATGGCGACGGCAAATTCCTCGCCGCCCATACGCCAGGCGCCGTTGATCGTGCCCTCCGAAACGGCCTGTGCCAGGACCTTGCCGATGGTCTTGAGCACGGCATCGCCGGTGGCGTGGCCGTAATGGTCGTTGACCGCCTTGAAATGATCCAGATCCATCAGCGCCAACGTTTCGCCCTCGCGCCAGACGCGCCGATCATAGTCGCGGCGATTGGGCAGGCCGGTCAAGGCATCGCGCCGTGCTTCCATCTTCAACAGCGATTGTTCGGCCAGTGCCCTGTCGCGCTCCTTCCGCATGCGTGACACCTGCCAGCCAATCGCCAGCGTCAGCACAGCCGCCTCGGCCGCCAGCGCGCCGTAAAACGCAAAGTCCGCGATCGGGGGAAGGCGGTAGAAGCCCAGATTGCGGAAAACCCGCTCCAGCGCGAAGACCATCGGCGCGGCCCAGGCAATGGCGAAAGCGCGGGCGGCAAGGCTGCCGCGACGCAAACCGATGACGGTCGCAATGACCGTCAGCGCGGCGCCGGGCAAGAAAGCCAGATGATAAAACGTGCGCAGACTGACATCCAAGAGCGCGCCCACTGGCAGCAGGAACGCGGCGATAAAAGCCAGCCAGGCGCATGCCGCGGCCGCCTGGCGCATCCTGTCGGTGAAGAGGTCCTTTTCGAAGAAGTCGATCAAGAACGGTCCGAGCAGGGCGATCGCCCAAGCAATCGAGGCGTATGACAGTACTGACCGTGTCCACAACGACATTTCGGGAAAAACCAGGAATGCAAGCGATCCCGAGGTGGTGACGTAAACGATCAACAAGCTGGAGAAGGCGCAATGATACCATGCGAATTTGCGCCGGATTGCCAGCGCGATGAAGCCGCTGATTATCACGTTGAGGATCAGCATGCCGATGATCACGCCCAGGATGACGAGCGAGACCCAGCGTTCCCATTCCACCCTGGCCTGCGGGACCCAGGAGATGCTGCTGGCGGCATCCGCACCCAGCGGGCGGTCGAAGCGCAGGTAAACCCTCTCAACGCCTTCGAGGTCCACCGGCAGGGCGAAACGCGTGCCTGTGGTCCAGTGTCGCGCAATGCGCCGGGAATCGAAATATTCGGTCTCGCGGCTGCCGTCGTCGAGTATTCGTGCGATGAAGATGCCGTCCATCGCCATCGCATCGCCGACCAGCCGCGTGCGACCATCGTGGTTGCCGGATACGGGGATCCTCAGCCAGGTATGATTCGGCTTCGCGTCGCGCTTGGCCGGGTTGCACACCCAACCCGATGCGGCCTCGGCCTGCTGTAGCGTCTGCATTTTTTCAGCGGGCAGCACACAGCTCTGCGAAAACAAGTCGCTGGCCATCGCCGGCGCGCCGCAAAACATACAGCTCAGCGCTGCAAGCCATATCAGCACAAGACGATAGGGTCCCCGGAACATGATCCAGACCTAGTCCGACACCTTTAACACCTCGTTAAGCTCGTCCATCAACCGCGCGCACGGTGCATAACGATCCATCGCAGGGCTGGCCCGGTGCAACCGTCTCGCGGGTTGAAAAGCAGGCATCACAATTCACTTGAGTTTCATGACCCAAGCTCTATACGCGCCGCTCCCGCTGCCCCAAGGGGACTTCCTAACCGCAAGGCAGCTTGTCGTTTCATGGTCTGAGAAGGCCGTTTAGGGGGTCCCTTGAGTTGCACAGTTATCCTGACGCCCGGTCCGTAGTTCGCGCGATTTCGCCCGACGAACCTGTCATCCTCAACCGCCCGCATGCTGCGGCGCGGGCAGCCCGCTTTTTCGTCGAGAAATTTCCCGGCAAGGTGCTGTATGCGGTGAAGGCGAACCCTTCGCCCGACCTGTTGCAGATCCTGTGGGCCAATGGCGTCGAACGCTATGACGTTGCCTCGATCGCAGAAGTGCGGCTGGTGCGCAGCATCCTGCCGCAGGCGACGCTGTGCTTCATGCACCCGATCAAATCGTCCGCCGCCATCCGCGAGGCTTATCGTGAGCATGGTTGCAAGACCTTCAGCCTCGACAGCATCGAGGAACTGGAAAAGATCGTCGATGCCTGCCGCGATGACGATGGCAATCCGGCGACCGATCTGCGCCTTGCCGTGCGCCTGCGCGTATCGAGCGAATTTTCCGAGCTGAGCCTGGCCAGCAAGTTCGGCTGCGACCTGACGGAAGCGCCGCAGCTCCTCCAGCAGGTCCGCCAGCATTGCGACTGGCTGGGCGTGTGTTTCCATGTCGGCAGCCAGGCGATGAGCCCGTTCGCCTATGTCCAGGCGCTCGACCGCACCCGCGCCGCCATTGCCGAGGCTGGCGTGGTGATCGACATGATCGATGTGGGCGGTGGTTTTCCCAGCGTCTATCCGGGGCTGGAGCCGCCGCCGCTGGAAGATTATTTCCAGATCATCCACCAGCATTTCTACGCCCTGCCGATCGCCTACAACGCCGAATTGTGGTGCGAGCCGGGCCGCGCGCTGTGCGCGGAATATTCCTCGCTAGTGGTGAAGGTGGAGAAGCGTCGCGGGGCGGAGCTGTACATCAATGACGGCGCTTATGGCGCGCTGTTCGACGCCGCGCATGTGAGCTGGAAATTCCCGGTCCGCGCGCTGGAAGACGACCTTATCAAGCCGGAGATGGATTTCGCCTTTTACGGCCCCACCTGCGACGATGCGGACTATATGCCCGGTCCCTTCGCCCTGCCGGAAGACGTGCAGGCCGGGGATTATATCGAGATCGGGATGATCGGCGCATATGGCGCGGCGATGAAGACCGATTTCAACGGCTTCGGCGCTGCTGAGCGTGTTACCGTGCTCGACGAGCCGATGGCCAGCCTGTTCGACGGCAGCCGCGCCCGTCCGCAAGCGGACAATGTGGTGAGCCTGCGTTAGGAACCGGACAGGCGCGCCGCGCGCATTTCGAGCGCGGCGCGCCGTTCGGCCAGCCATCTGCGCTCCGCCGGTCCGTCCTGCAAGCCGATGGCCGTGTCATAAGCGCCAAGCGCCTGGTCCACGCGGTCGGTATGCGAGAGCAGCTCTGCCCTGACGGCATGATAGGCGGGCGATCCTTCCAGTGCGGCGGCGGGCAGATTGTCGAATTCCCGCAGCGCTGCGGCCGCGCCGTGCAGTTTCTGGACGGCGACAATCCGGTTGAGGTGAACGAAGGCATTGTCGCCGATCGCGATCATCCGGTCATATCGTGCAAGAACCTGGGGCCAGAGGGGCGGGTCACACTGTCGACGCCGCGAACACCATAACGCCTGAAGGTCGGCTTGAAGCGTGCGCAGCGATGCACCTTCGGCCGCATCGATCCGCGCATGATAGCGGCGCGCCCGCGCAAGCATCGGCTGGTCCCACAATTGCGGGTCTTGGTCTTCGAGCGGGATCATCGTCCCAGCACCGTCGCGCCGGGCCGACCTTCGGGCTTCGGAAAACCACAGAGCCGCGGCAAGCGCGTTCACCTGCGCACTGCCCGGCATCAGATCGGCCAGAATATCCACCAGTTCGAGCGTCTGGCGCGCAAGCAATGCCTCCTCGCCATCCGCCTCGCTCGACCCATGCGCGCGCGAATAGGCGATCTCGAGTGTGGACAGCACAGCCTCCAGCCGCCCGGCATAAAAACGGCTGTCGGGAATTTCGAACACGATCCCGCTGCCTGCCAGTTTCTTCTTCGCGCGCACCAGCCTTTGCGACACCGCCGCCGGGCTGAGCAGACAGCCCTGCGCGATCTGTTTCGCGCTGAACCCGCAAATCGTGGAAAGTGCGAGGGCAATGCGTGCACCGATGTCGATTGCGGGATGGCAGCAGGCAAAGAACAGGGCGAGACGGCGGTCGGGGATCAGGCTGTGTTCGCTCATGCCTTGCCCCTCTTCAAGCGACGCCTCGGCCTCGCCATGCGCGCGCACCACACGCGCATGGCGCAAACCGTCGAGCGCGATCCTGTGCGCCACGGTGTAAAGCCATGCCGCCCAATCGAGCGGCGGAGCGCCGAGCGCGGCGGCACGCGCGCATGCTTCGGCGAACGCATTTTCGGCCAGTTCGACATCGCCGAAACGGGCGCAAAGCGCAGCGACGATGTGCAGGCGCTTTGCGCGAACCGTCTCGGTCAGGCCGCTGTCGCTGGCCAAATCAGCCTATTCCTCGCCGAGACAGGGACGGATTTCGACCGATCCGTCGGCGGCGAACGGAATGTCCTGGGCGATGGCGATCGCTTCGTCGAGCGAGCCGACTTCGATCAGGTAGAACCCGCCCAGCTGCTCGCGTGCTTCTGCGAAGGGGCCGTCATGGACCAGCGTTTCACCGCCTTTGCGATGCAGCGTGGTGGCGGTTTCGGGGCCGCTCAGCCCTTCGCCGCCGACAATGGCGGAGGCATGCGCCTCGCCGAAGGCTTCGTGGCGGCGGATAATCTCGTTCCAGCCATCCTCGTCTTTGTAGTTGGCGTGATCTTCATGGATGAGAAGGACGTATTTCATCGTGGGTCTCCTGCGAGCCGAAACCGGGTGCGGTCTCGTCTTCAAGACGAATGGCGGCCTAGCATTTCGACAGCAGCCATGAAAATTATTGTACCGGCCCCCCCCCGAATGCATGGTCGAACAGGCGTCAGGAGGCCGTTCCGTCGGAGGTGGGCGCGCGTTTGCGGCCCTCCACCGCATCGCGTTCGCGCCATTCGGCCATGCGCAGGATCTTGTAGCGGCGCAGCAGCTCCACCCGGCGCGGGCGGAAGCTGGTTTCTCCTGCTTCGAGGCTCTCTATCCGGGCAACTTCGAAGGTGCGGTAATCCTCGCGCAGCAGACACCAGCCGACCAGCATCAGCGTGGTCGGGCTGTAGGACAGGCCGAGGGGGAGGATTTCGCGCGTGCTGCGGCGGTCCTGCTTGTCGCGATAGGCGATCCGCACGCTCACCTCGTCCCAGCAGGCTTGCCGCAGCATATCGACATCGACCGCGATATCCGGGCGCGCCTGCGCCGGACGCCATGACCGCATAATAGCGTGGAGCGACTGGCGCGCCTGACGGTCGGGCAGGGTGGCGATGATGCGGGCCAGTGCGTCGCGGCCCGCGCGGGCAAGGCGCGCGTCGCCCAATTCGTCGAGACTGCCCACCGCCAGCATCAGCGCCTCCGTTTCCAGCCGCGAGAAGCTCTGCGGTGGCAGCGCCGGGTCTTCGGTCAGCGTATAGCCATATCCCGCCGCACCGTCGATCAGCGCGCCGCCCGCGCGCAGGGTGGCGATATCGCGATAGAGCTGGCGCTGCGAGATTTCCGTTTCCGCCGCCAGCCGCTCCGCAGTGACGGGGGATGGCAGCCGCCGCAGTGCATCGAGCAATCGCATGAGCCGGTCCTGTCGCGCCATGATCGCTCCTGCCTCTTTTTGTCAGCAGGGATGGCATATCGAGTGGGGACAGCAACCGAAAGGAAAACCCGATGCTCACTCTTTATCATTCGCCCCAATCCCGCTCCGATACCGTGGTCGAACTTGTCCGCATGCTGGGCGCGGATGTCGAGATTCGCGAAGTCAACATCCGGCGCCAGGACGGTTCCGGCGTCCAGGACGCCGCCAATCCGCACCCGGAAAAGAAAGTGCCCTATCTGGTCGACGGCGACGAGCATGTGCGCGAGCGCGGGGCGATCGTGCTTTATCTGACCGATGCCTATCCCAAGGCGAAACTGGGGCCGCTGGCGGGTGAGCCCGGGCGCGGGGCCTATCTGTCCTGGCTGTCCTATTACCAGGGCGTGATGGAGCCGCTGCTGATCCTGAAATGGGCAGGTGTGACGCATCCCGTGGTCGAGGACGGACTGGGCAGCGAAGCGACCATGCTGGAACAGCTGGCCGCACCGCTGCGCAAGGGGCCGTGGCTGCTGGGCGACACCTTCAGTGCGGCGGACATGCTGTGCAGTTCCCCGTTCCAGTGGTTTTCCGACATGCTGCCCGAACAGGCCGAAATCCGCGACTGGGTGGCCCGCTGCGCCAAGAAGATGGCCAGCCCCGAGGGTTAGTTCGCTGTCACCCGTGCTTGGCGCGATGCGCGTCGAGCACGGGCTTCACCCGGCCCAGCGCTTCGCCGACGCGTTCGGGACATTGCCCGGCCGTCAGATCGAACACTGCATTATGCGCCGCCGCAATGCGCCGCGCATTGGCCCAGTCGACACCCAGTTCGACGGCCCATTCGTGAAAATCGTCCGCTGCACCTGCGCGCGGCTCCAGCGCCTTGGCCAGCGTTGGATGGAAGCCCAGCCGTCCGGTGAAGGGCAGCAGCGACAGTGGGAAGCCCTTGCGCAGGTAAACGAAGGTGTCGTCGACATGGATCGTCCCGCTCGCCCGGTGGAGCGCAAGGACGGAGGAGAAATGGACATTCTCATTGTCCGTCACCAGTGCCACCCCGCGCGGGACGGAGAAGGCGATGTCATCGCGATAGAGCGCGGCAAAATCGCCCTGTTCGCAGCACAAATCCTCCCATGGCAGGTCGGGCAGATGTTCTGCATGCCGCGCCGTGCCATACAGTTTTGCCTGCGGAAACGCCTCGTGCATCCATTCGCAATGGAGCGTGTGAAACGGATGCAGGTTGAGGATCGCCTCGACCTTTGCGCCGCCATCGGTCAGCGCGTCGATCTCCGCCCGGATCGCATCGTCGAGTTCATAGCTGTCGAGGAAAACAAAGTTGCCGCTGTTCAGCCGGATGAGCGAGCATTGCGTGCCGATATCCAGCAGGCCGCCAATCTTCAGGCTGCCGCGCACGCTCCAGCAGCCATTGCCGAAATCGATCAGTCTGTCGCTCATTCGAACCCCACGAAATTCGCCGCCTCGTCCACGCTCTTGCGCTTGCTGACCACGGCGTTGGCGGGGAAGCTGTCATCCGGCCACCCGAGTGCGACCGCTTTCATGATTACCTGATCGTCCGGGATGCCTGCATGTTCCCGGACAACGGGACTTTGCATGATGCCCTGACTGTTGATGACGCAACCGAGCCCACGCGACCAGGCGGCATTGACCAGCGCGGTGGTGACAGCGCCGCAATCGAAAGCGGTATCGTCGCTGCCCGACAATTCGCGGTCATAGGCGACGATCACGCAAACCGGCGCATCGAACTGGCGGAAGCCGCGCAGCACCCAGTCCTGCCGCTTGTCCTTGTCGTCGCGGGCGATGCCCATCGCGCCGAACAATTGCTTGGCAACACCGACCTGCCGTTCGCGGTGGACGCCCGCAAACGGTTCGCCCCGGCGGAATTCGCGGCTGTCGGGTTCGCCTGCAAGGATGCGTTCGGTGTTGCCCTTGCGAATGCGGTCGAGCGGTTCGCCGGTGATGACATGGAAATGCCAGGGCTGGGTGTTCATCGAGGTGGGCGAGCGCATGGCCAGCGTCAGGATTTCCTCGATCAGCTCACGCGGCACGGGCTTGTCGAGATAGCCGCGGATCGAGCGGCGGCCCAGCACCACCTCGTCATAGACCATATCCGACCTGCCGCTCATTCACTGTCTCCCACTCGTTTGCGCGCGGCAGGATTAGCGGCTCCGCTCGCCGCAGCAAAATACGCTACGTCAGGGCCATCGCAGCCCGATGGCGAGCCTGTACGCACGGCTAGTGCCGCGCTGTCATGCGCGAGGCGCGCGGGTGTAAGCCGCTTATTTGGACGTGGGCGGCACGCGGTCTGGGCAAACATCCGAAGAGGCGTGGGCGGGGACAGCATCGAGGCTGGAAATGTCGCTACCCTGCCGGAGCAGCGGCAGCGCCCGGTTATGCCATGCAAAGGGGCCATCGGGGTTGGGCAGGGCGACCCACACGTGCAGCAAGGCAGTACGCTGCGAGCCGTCCTTGCTGCGAGCGATGCACCAGCGGTCCGCCTCGCCGGAAAATCCCGGTGGCGCGGATGCCTGGCCTGCAAGCGTGACCGCGAACCCGGCCGCGACAAGCACGGTTTCGCCCTCGACCTGCGCATAGATCAGGCGGTTGGGGCGGGCAAAATCGAGCAGGCCCTGTCGCGCCATGCCGCTGCGCCCCATTTCGGCGGGCGGCGCCCAGTGCTGGCCGACGAGCGGCTGCGCCATGCCGACCGGCTGCCAGCCCTCCTCACGGGCCACCTCGACGTCGCGATATGGCGCGACACTTTCGCGCACCACTTCGATCTGCGCCATCGTGGCGGAATTGATTTCGGATTGGTCTGGAATGAAGAGCGTACGGTCGTCGCGCGTGTGGTTTGGACCGGTTGGCCCGGCAACAATCTGCGCGTCGGCTCCGCTGGCACAGCCGCCGCTCGTCAGGCCTATTGCCATTGCCGCAGCCGCCCCCTTGCAAAACCGGTTCATCGTAGAATCTCCTGCGCGTATTGGCGCAGGCTATACACCGTTCCGGCTTTCATTGCGCTGAAGGTGTTTGGAAAGCCGATCTGGCCGTTGTGGGCGGGAATTACTCCGCCCGGCGCGATAGGCGGTGTTCCCGCACGAACAGGGCAATCGCAGCCGGGACGAGCAGCCATGCCCCTGTTTCCGGCATGGGGACGATCAGACCGACCAGTGTGACGGCGAGCACCGACGGAACCAGCCATCCCAACCGCTCGCCACGTCTCTCGAAGCGGTCCACCAGCAATCCAACCAGCAGCAGTATCGGCGCGAACGCCACGAACCAGAACGCTTCCGATTCTATCGTCTTGGGCGGGATGCTGCCATTGAACGCAAACGCTGCCGCGGCAGGAATTGCCGCAGGGTAGATCGCGAAAGCGGCCACGAAATGGAGCGCTGCCACCGCCGCGGTCCACAGGCCGATCCAGCGCCGCATCAGGCCGCTTTCGCCAGCTCCAGATCCAGCCGGTCCCAGATTTCGACCAGCGCGTCGGCCAGCTCGTGCATCATGCCTGCCGTGTGGGCCGGGCCGGGGGTGAAGCGCAGGCGCTCTGTCCCGCGGGGCACGGTGGGGAAATTGATCGGCTGCACATACATGCCGTATTCGGCGAGCAGGATGTCGCTGATCTTCTTGGCGCGCACCGGGTCACCGACCATGACAGGCACGATATGCGTGGTCGTGTCCATCACCGGCAGGCCGCGTTCGCGCAGGATGCTTTTCAGCATGGCGGCATTGGCCTGCTGCGCATCGCGCTCCTCGCTCGAGCTCTTGAGGTGCTTCACCGCCGCCAGCACGCCCGCGACCAGCACCGGGCTGAGCGAGGTTGTGAAGATGAAGCCGGGTGCATAGGAGCGGATGCAGTCGATGATCCGGCTGTCCGCCGCGATATACCCGCCCATCACGCCGAATGCCTTGCCCAGCGTGCCTTCGATGATGTCGATCCGGTGCGCGGCCTCGTCGCGTTCGGAAATGCCGCCGCCATGCTCGCCATACATGCCGACCGCGTGAACTTCGTCGATATAGGTCAGCGCGTTGTATTTCTCCGCAAGGTCGCAAATCGCATGGATCGGCGCGACATCGCCATCCATGGAATAGACGCTTTCGAAGGCGATCAGCTTGGGCGTGGCGGCGTCTTCGGCGGCCAGCAGCTCTTCCAGATGATCGAGATCGTTGTGGCGGAAGACCCGCTTCTCGCAGCCGGAATTGCGGATGCCGGCAATCATGCTGGCATGGTTCAGCTCGTCGGAGAAGATCACGCAGCCCGGCAGCAGCTTCGCCAGCGTCGACAGTGTGGCGTCGTTGGAGACGTATCCGCTGGTGAACAGCAGTGCGCCTTCCTTGCCATGCAGGTCGGCCAGTTCGTTTTCCAGCTCGACATGGAAATGGGTGTTGCCGCCGATATTGCGCGTGCCGCCCGAACCCGCGCCGACATCGTGCAGCGCATTTTCCATCGCCTCGATCACCTGGGGGTGCTGGCCCATTGCGAGGTAATCGTTGGAACACCACACGGTGATCGGCTTGGGCCCATTATGGCCGTGGAAACAGCGGGCGTTGGGATACGCGCCCTTGTTGCGCATGATGTCGATGAAGACACGATAGCGGCCTTCAGAATGCAGGCGCCCGATCGCCTCGTCGAAGATCTGTCCGTAGTTCACGCCGTCTCGTCCGGTTGCTGGCGCCGCTCACCCCAGTGCGGCTTGGCTGCGGCCCGCTTAGCGACCGGACGCGCCAATTTCCACCGCGATCTTTGCGAACGAGTCGCAAGGATTTGCGCGGTTCAGAAGTGGGACAGTTCGTCGAAACCGTGCGCGGCAAAGGCGGTTTTCAGCAGCCTGAAATCGTCGATCGGCCCGGTGGTGACGGCGAAGTCGGGCTGGCTGCGGGCAAAGTCCTGCCCTTGTGTCAGCGCGGCGATGCGGCGTGCGATCCCCTCCGCGCCATCGATCAGGCGCACGTCCTTTCCGAACGCCTCCTGCAATTCGTCGCGCAGCAGCGGGAAATGGGTGCAGGCAAGCACCACCACATCCACATCCTGACCGCCTGTTTGCAGCACCATCCCGCTCGCCGCCTTGGCGACGGCATCGACGCTGACGCGCTCGCCCCGCATCTTCGCCTCGGCCAGCGCGACCAGATCGTTGGAGCCATAGCGCAGCAGGGTTTTCCCAACCGCGAATTCCTTTTCCAGATTGTCGACATATTCCTGGCGCACGGTGGATTCGGTTCCGAGCAGGCCGATCACGCCGGTCTGGGTCAGCGCGGCAGCGGGCTTGATCGCCGGAACAGTGCCAACGATGGGCGTTTCCAGCACCTCGCGCACCATGCCCAGCGCGATGGTGCTGGCGGTGTTGCAGGCGATGCAGATCAGCCGCGGGGCATAGCGTTCGGCCATCCGCCCCAAGAGGCCGGAAACGCGCGCGGCAACCTCCGCCTCGCTCTTCGCGCCATAGGGCAGCCCGGCAATGTCGGCGGCATAGATCACCGGCGCATCGGGCAGCAATGTGCGCATTTGCGCCAGCACGGTCAGCCCGCCAACACCGGAATCGAACAGCAGGATGGGGGAATCGCTTTTCACAATCGTCTCTTACCGTTCGCCCTGAGCTTGTCGAAGGGCTGTCTTTCACTTTAAGCGCCGGGCTAGAAGAAAGTGGCATGTTTCGACAAGCTCGGGGCGAACGGATAGAGGGGATCGCATGACTATGGACGCACTTATTGCCGCGCTGATCGGATATGCCATCGGCTCGGTTCCGTTCGGGCTGATCCTCGCGAAACTGGCGGGCAAGGGCGATATCCGCCAGATCGGCAGCGGCAATATCGGGGCGACCAATGTGCTGCGCACCGGGAGCAAGGGGCTGGCGGCGGCGACGCTGGTGCTCGACCTTGCCAAGGGACTGGCCCCGGTCCTCATCGCGCGGGCGCTGTTCGATCAACCGGACATCATGCCCGAAGCGGCGTGGGGCCCGGTCCCCGCAGCGGCGCTGGGCGCGGTGATCGGGCATTGCTTCCCTGTCTGGCTCGGCTTCAAGGGCGGCAAGGGCGTGGCGACCAATGCAGGCGTGTCCTTCGGCCTCGGCTGGCCCATCGGGCTGGCCTATGCGCTGGTGTGGCTGGGTGTGCTGGCCGCCGCACGCATATCCTCGCTGGCCGGGATGGGCGCGGTGGTCGCTGCCGCCATCGCTGCGCAGGTCGCGGGCTACACCGCCTTCGTGCCCGTGCTGGCGCTGATCGCGGTGCTGATTGTCTGGCTCCACCGGGCGAACCTCAAACGTCTCGCCAACGGGACGGAACCGAAGGTCGGCAGCAAGTCCTGAGCGTGGCGGATACGCTCTCCCAGGCCGAGGCGTTTGCGCGCATCCGGCTGCTGCGCTCGCCCTATATCGGCCCGGTCAGCTACGCGCAGCTTCTCGCCCGTTATGAGACCGCGCAGGCAGCGCTGGAGGCATTGCCGGAGATCGGCAAGAAGGGTGGCCGCCAATACCGCGCCTGCGCCGTCGACAAGATCGAACGCGAGGTGGAGGCGGTGCGCGGGGCGGGCGCGAAATACCTGTTCCATGACAGCGCTGGCTATCCCGCGCTGCTCCGCGAAATCGACGGGGCGCCGCCCATCGTGACCTATCGCGGCGACCTTGCGCTGGCGGCGAAACCCTGCGTGGCGATGGTCGGCGCGCGCAATGCCAGCGCGGCGGCGGTGAAGCTTGCGCGCGATTTTGCCAAGGGCCTGGCGGAGGTCGGGTTTACCGTGGTTTCCGGCCTTGCGCGCGGGATCGACGGCGCGGCGCATGAGGGCGCGTTTCCGGCCACCATCGGCGTGATCGCGAGCGGGATCGACATCGCCTATCCCCCGCAGCATGCCGATCTGCAGGAGCGGATCGCGAGCGAGGGCCTGCTTATCGCCGAACAGCCGCCGGGCACGGAACCGCGTGGCAGCCATTTCCCCAGCCGCAACCGCATCATCGCCGGGCTGGCAGGCGGCACGCTGGTGGTGGAAGCCGCGGTCAAATCCGGTAGCCTCATCACCGCGCGGCTGGCGGGGGAGGCGGGGCGCGAAGTCATGGCGATCCCCGGCAGCCCGCTGGAGCCGCGCAGCCATGGTTGCAATCACCTGATCCGCGAAGGCGCGGTGCTGGTCCGATCGCCCGACGATGTGGCGGAACTGCTCAGCACATTCGACGGCAGCCCGCGCAGCACCTTCCGCGAGCCGAGTAGCGGTTTCGATTACGCGCCCGAAGACTTGGCCGAAGCCGAACCGGCCGACATCGCGCAACTGCTGACTACCGCACCTGTGGCCGTGGACGAACTGATCCGCCAATCGGGCACAAGCGCAGCAGCGGTGCAACTGGCGCTGCTGGAACTGGAAATCGCCGGACGGCTGGAGCGGCATGCGGCGGGGCGGGTGAGTTTGGCTTAACGGCGACCGGCATGTAATGACGAGTGGAAGTCCACCACGTTGCGGTGTCTTCGTTCCAGGGGGATAGACAGATGAAGCAGATAATTATTGCGGGAGTGGTTATTTACTTGGCCAGCCTAGGCACAGCACTACCGGCTAGTGCGAACGATGAGGTGCAATCCGGCGTGGCCAGTTCTGAGATGGAAGAATTCGCAAGGACTGAACAAGCCTATCTGCAACAGCAGTCCATGCTCCAAGGTGAGTTTGGCGAAAATGTCTTCGTTGCCTCTTATAAGGGCATCGTCCATGAAGACCGCGTCGTCTCTTTTGCGATCTGGACTGACACCGTCCCCACGGCTTTGCCAAAAACTGATTTTGTGTGGCTTCAAAACTCGACGATGTCGAAGTGGTATGTAGTTTCTTGGTCAGAATTGGAGGACGCTGTACCGCTGTCGGTGCTCGACCAGGAAGGACCGGGCAGATACCTCACCCCCGCAATGATGCCTGCGGGTTTCTTCGCGGGATTTGAAAAAGATTTTCAAGCTCCTGCTGGTTTTCCCGAAGCGATCGCCTCGGGCCAACGCTGAGGCAGACAGGCAGCGACCAATTCACTGACCTTGAGTGGGCGACGCAGATTGAACAATCCCACTTGACCCCCTCTGAACCCCGACCCCATTTTCGCGCGTATACGCATACACGCACGTAAGGGACTGCAACCACACTCATGCAACTGGTCATCGTCGAATCGCCCGCCAAGGCGAAAACCATCGAGAAATATCTGGGCAAGGACTTCAAGGTCCTCGCCTCCTACGGCCATGTCCGCGACCTGCCGCCCAAGGATGGCAGCGTGCGCCCGGACGAAGGCTTCGAGATGGATTGGGAACTCTATCGCGACAAGCAGAGCCGCTTCAAGGAAATCAGCGACGCGGCGAAGAATGCCGACCGGCTCGTCCTCGCGACCGACCCCGACCGCGAGGGCGAGGCGATTTCGTGGCATGTCCGCGAGCTCTTGAAGAAGCGCAAGGCGCTGCCGACCAAGGTTGATCGGGTCACTTTCAACGCGATCACCAAAACGGCCGTGACCGAGGCGATGAAGGCCCCGCGCGAGCTCGACCAGCCGCTGATCGATGCCTATCTCGCCCGCCGCGCGCTCGACTATCTCTATGGCTTCACGCTGTCGCCGGTGCTGTGGCGCCGCCTGCCGGGTGCGAAGAGTGCAGGCCGCGTGCAATCGGTGGCGTTGCGCCTGATCTGCGAGCGCGAGCACGAGATCGAGCTGTTCAAGCCGGACGAATACTGGTCCGTCCTCGCCAAGCTGCAGCATGATGGCACGGCGTTCGATGCGCGGCTGGTGAAGTTCGACGGCAAGAAGCTCGACAAGCTGACGCTGGGCAATGAGGGCGATGCGATGGCCGCCAGGGCCGCGGTGGAGCAGGGCCGCTTCACGGTGGAAGAGGTCGAGACCAAGCCATTGAAGCGCAACCCCGCGCCGCCTTTCACCACCTCCACCATGCAGCAGGAGGCCGCGCGCAAGCTGGGCTTTTCCGCCAGCCACACGATGCGCCTCGCCCAGTCGCTCTACGAGGCGGGCGCAATCACCTATATGCGTACCGATGGCGTGCAGATGGATGGCGGCGCGATTGCGGCGCTGCGCGATGCCATCGGGGACCGCTACGACGCGGATTACCTGCCCGAAAAACCGCGCTTTTACAGCACAAAAGCCAAGAATGCTCAGGAAGCACACGAAGCGATCCGGCCGACCGATTTCCGCCGTGACCGCGTCGGTAGCGGCGACGAGGCGAAGCTTTACGACCTGATCTTCAAGCGCGCGATGGCGAGCCAGATGGCCACCGCACAGCTTGAGCGCACCACCGTCACCCTGCGCGATGCAACCGGCCAGCACGAGCTGCGCGCGACCGGTCAGGTGGTGAAATTCCCCGGCTACTTCGCGGTCTATCAGGAAGGCCGCGACGATGCTGCGGACGACGAGGATGGTCTGCTGCCGCTGCTGCGCAAGGGCGACAGCCCGGCCAAGGACGGTGTGGAGGCGAACCAGCACTTCACCCAGCCACCGCCGCGTTTCTCCGAAGCATCGCTGGTGAAGCGGCTGGAGGAACTCGGCATCGGTCGCCCTTCGACCTATGCCAGCACGATCCAGACGCTGCGCGACCGCGAATATGTACGAATGGAGAAAAATCGTTTCTTTGCAGAGGAATCCGGGCGTCTCCTCACGGCATTTCTCGAACGGTTCTTCCCCCAATATGTCGCCTATGACTACACCGCCGGGCTGGAGGACGAGCTCGACACGGTCAGCGACGGGCGCGAGGACTGGAAACGGCTGCTCGAAGATTTCTGGACCGATTTCAAACCCAAGACCGAAGAGGTCATGGAGAAGAAACCGTCCGAAGTGACCGAGGTGCTGGACGAGTATCTGTCCGACTATCTCTTCCCCGAACGCGCCGATGGCCATCCGCCGCGCTGGTGTCCGCTCTGCGACAAGGACGGGCGCGAAGGCGGGCGGCTCAACCTTCGCGGGGGCCGTTATGGCGCCTTCGTCGCCTGCGCGAATTACCCCGAATGCAAGTTCACCCGCCGCTTCGCCCAGCCCGGCGGCGAGGGCGAGGATGCAGCGCAGGATGCGGTGCTGGGCGAACACCCGCAGACCGGCCTGCCGATCGAGCGCAAGTCGGGCCGCTTTGGCCCCTATGTCCAGATGGGCGAGGGCAATGAAGCCCAGCGCGCGAGCATTCCCAAGGACCTCGAGGATTTCGACCTCGAATGGGCGATCAAATTGCTGGAGCTGCCGCGTATTGTCGGCCAGCACCCGGAAACTGGCAAGGATATCGAGGCCGGTCTGTGGCGCTATGGCCCCGCCGTGCGGCACGAGGGCAAATACGGCAAGCTGTCGAATACGCGCGAGATTTTTGAGATCGGTATGAACCGGGCGGTCGAACTGATCGCCCAGGCTGCGCAGAAGGGCGGACGCGGGCGGGGCACACGCGAACCGCTCAAGACCTTCGGCGCGCACCCGACATCCGGCGGCGAGATCAAGCTGATGGAAGGCCGCTATGGCCCCTATGTCACCGACGGCACGACCAATGCCACCATCCCCAAGGATCTGGCGCCTGAGGATATGACCGAGGAAAAGGCCGTCGAACTGATCGACGCCCGCGCGGCGAAGGGCCCGGCGAAAAAGAAGCGCAAGGCCCCGGCCAAGAAGAAGGCTGCACCGAAGAAAAAGGCTGCGGCGAAGAAGAAGGCATCTGCCAAGAAGGCCGCCGACTGATGGCAAAGGAGCGCTTCGAGCGTCACAAGCAACCCTGGACGGGAGAGGAGGCGGGCCAACTCCGCACCCTCGCCGCCAAGGGGCAGGGCCTGAAACAGATCGCCAAGGCGCTGAACCGCAGCGAGGAATCGACCAAGGACTTCGCCAAGAAGAACAAGATCAAGGTGGCGAAAAAGCGGTAGCTCAGCCGCCTCGCCTCAGTCGACGAAAAGCGTCTCGAACCTTTCGCAGGCGATCATCAGTTCGTCATCAACGCGGATGCCGCTATCGGCCAGCACGCGTTGGTAATAGGCGAGATGGGCTTCGCGCCACCATGCTAGCGAACGGTCGCCTTCACCTTCGTCCCAAGCGAACTGCGCATCGACATCGCCGAAGCGGCGAATTTCCACGGTGGTTGTGCGGATGACGGCGCGAGCCTCGCCTTCGAGGTCGGTAATTAACGCATAGTCGCCGGGCTGTGCGACGGGGTAGCCGACCATCTCAAGTTCGACGAGCGAGGCGGCGGTTGCCTGTTTCTGGCCCTTGACGACCAGATCCGCGCAGACCTTCGCATCCGCGCTGTTGTCGCAGAAATGATAGGTGAGCGGTATTGCGACTGGTGCCTCTGGGTGCAGCGCGCGAAAACGCTGCCACATGGCGGCAACGCTGGGGTGGGTCATCGCACCCAATCCAGCCCCATTTCCTCGAACATTTCTTTGTCCTCGCTCCAGCGTTCGTCGGCCTTCACGTGGAGGAACAGGTGGACCTTGCGGCCCAAGAGCTCGCTCAGCTCCTTGCGTGCGGCCTCGCCGATGGATTTGATGCGGCTGCCGCCTTTGCCGAGCACGATGGCGCGCTGATTGTCGCGCGCGACGACGATCTGCTGGTGGATTTCCAGGCTGCCATCCTTGCGCTCGATATATTTCTCCGGCCGCACTGCGCTGTCATAGGGCAGCTCGTCATGGAGCTGCTGATAAAGCTGTTCGCGGGTGATCTCGGTCGCGAGCAGGCGCTCGCTCGCATCGCTGACCTGATCCTCGGGATACATCCACGGGCCTTCGGGCATCAGGTCGGCGAGGGCGGATTTCATCTCCGGCACACCGTCGCCCGTCAGTGCGGAGATAAAGAACACATCGGAAAATTCTACCTTCTCGCCCAGCTCCTGCGCCAGCGCGAGCAGGGGTTCCTTCTTCGCCTTGTCGACCTTGTTAAGCACCAGTATCTTGCGCTCGCTGCGCGCGGCGACCTGTTCGATCAGCGGTTCCAGCTCGTGGCGGCGCTGCTTGATCGGATCGACCAGCAGCAGCACCGCATCGGCGCTTTCCGCGCCTTCCCATGCCGCGCTGACCATTGCGCGGTCGAGGCGCCGCTTGGGCGCGAAGATGCCCGGCGTATCGATCAGGATCATCTGCGTATCGGGATCGGCATCGGGGTAGAGGGCAATGCCCATCATCCGCGTACGGGTGGTCTGCGCCTTGGCGCTGGTGATCGCGACCTTTTGGCCGACGAGCTGGTTGACCAGCGTGCTCTTGCCTGCATTGGGGGCGCCCAGGACGGCGACGACGCCGCATTTCGTGTTTGTGTCGGTCATATCGGTTCCAGTCGCCCCGCACGGGTTGCGGGGCCAGTTCTATTCGTGGCTGCGAAGAAAGGAAATGGGAAGGGGGCTGCGGGCCTGGGCAGGCGCTAGCCAGCCGGGCCGCCGCGGCCTCTATCCGAATTTTTCCATAAAGGCACGCGCCGCCTGCTTTTCCGCCTCGCCCTTGCTGGTGGCGGTTCCTTCCGCCTCGCCCACCTTGTGCACCCGCACCCGCACGGTGAAGCGGGCGGAGTGGTCGGGGCCGGAACGGTCGATCACCTCGTATTCGGGTGGCTTGCGCTGATTGCCTGCGGCCCATTCCTGCAATGCGGATTTGGGATGCTTCTTGATCCCTGCGCCGCTTTCCAGCGCCGGACGCCACAGCACGTGGATGAGATCGCGCGCGGAGGCGAAGCCATTGTCGAGGAACTGCGCACCGAGCAACGATTCCATCACATCGCCCAGGATATTGTCGCTCTCGCGCCCGCCATCGGCATGGGCCTGTTTCGAAATGCGGATATGCGGGGCGAGTTCGATGCCGCGTGCGACCTGGGCGCACATTTCGCGGCTGACCAGCGCGTTGAGCCGCTGCGACAGCTTGCCTTCTGCGGCATCGCTTTGCCCATAGAGCCAATCGGCAATGGCAAGGCCCAGCACCCGGTCGCCGAGGAATTCGAGCCGTTCGTAATCGCGTTTCTCGCCCATGCTGCCATGGGTCAGCGCGGCCTGCCACATCGCGTCGTCACGCACGCTGTAGCCGGTCTGTTCCAGCCATTCGCGCGCCTTGCTATCCAGCGTGTCGCTCACAGGCTGTTGCCGATCCGGTCCCACCGCGCGGCGGTGAACCATGTCCAGGGCAGCAGCCATTCGGCCCCGCCATCGGTCGACCACAGGATCATGCTGGCGCGCCCGACCAGGTGCTCCACGCCGACCATGCCAACGCCGCCACCCGGCCGCGCTTCAAAGCGGCTGTCCTGGGAATTGTCGCGATTGTCGCCCATCACGAACAGCTTGTCCTTGGGGATGACCACAGGGGCCATATTGTCCACCCGCGTCGTGCCGAGGTCGAGCACGAAATAGCTCGTCCCGTCGGGCAGGGTTTCGCGAAATCTCTTGTACCGGCATGCCTGGCCATCGGCGGTTTCGATTTCCTTCGCGGCAGGGTGGCACACCGTGTTGGGGCTCAGCGGCAGGATGAAATCGCCCACCGGTGCTTTCTCCACCGCCTCGCCATTGAGGAACAGCTGGCCCCGGTTCATCGCCACCGTATCGCCCGGCAGGCCGATCACGCGCTTGATGTAATCGGTTCCGTCGATCGGGTGCTTGAAGATCGCGATGTCGCCGCGTTCGGGCAGGGTTTCGAATATCCGGCCCGGAATGAGCGGGGCCTGAAACGGCAGCGACAGGCGTGAATAGCCGTAGGGCCATTTGGCCGCGACCAGATAATCGCCATTGGCAAGCTGCGGCAGCATGCTTTCGCTGGGGATCGTGAAGGGGGAGAAGATAAAGCTGCGGAAGACGATGACGGCCAGCACCACCTTGGCCAGGAACTTGCCGAAGCTGCCCCAGGTTTCGCCTTCTGCTTCGTTCGTCTTCGCTGGCTTGTCGGTCTGTGCGGGGTTATCAACCATCGCCGCGACCCCTAGGCTGCACATGCCCGCTGGAAAAGGATTTTTCGACTGTGCCCGATACGCCTGCCCATATCTGGGAGCGCCTGTGCGCCCTGCCGCAGCCGACTTTGCGCGAATTGTTCTCTGCCGCGCGCGATGGCGGGGAGGGGGCAGACGAGCCCGCCGGGGCGGACCGGGTGGCGATGCTGTCGGGCCGGATCGAGCTGGGCGAGGATGCCGGCGGCATCCTGTTCGACTGGTCGAAAACCCATCTTAACCGTGCGGTGATCGCGGCGTTCGAGGATCTGGCCGAGGCGATGGATTTCGCCGGCATGCGCACCAGGCTGTTCGCGGGCGAGGTCGTCAACCCGACCGAGGGGCGGGCGGCGGACCACGCCACCCTGCGCGGCACGGGTGACGAGGCCAAGGTGGAAGAAGCGATGGCGCTGATCGACCGGATGGGTATGCTGGTCGGCGCGATCCACCAGGGCGCGCTGGGCGAGATCGAGCATCTGATCCATATCGGCATCGGCGGCAGCGCGCTGGGCCCGGCATTGGGCGTCGATGCGCTCAGCCGGGATTTGTCCTATTGCGATGTCCATGTCGTCTCCAACATCGACGGCGTTGCGCTGGAGGAGGCATTCGCCAAATGCGACCCGGCCAAGACGCTGATCGCGGTCGCCAGCAAGACCTTCACCACCATCGAGACCATGACCAACGCCCGGAGCGCGCTCAAATGGCTCGCCGATAATGGCGTGTCGGACCCCGGCGGGCGGGTGATCGGGCTGACCGCCGCGCCGGAAAAGGCGGTCGGATGGGGCGTCGATGAAACCCGTATCCTGCCATTTCAGGAAAGCGTGGGCGGGCGCTATTCGATCTGGTCTTCCATCGGCTTTCCCATCGCGATGGCGGTGGGGATGGACGATTTCGCCGCCATGCTTGCCGGTGCGCGCGCGGTGGACCAACATTTCCGCGATACCGAAGGGGCCGATAATCTCGTGCTGCGCGCCGCCTTTGCCGACCAATACTATGCCCGCGTGCGTGGCTGCCAGACGCGAGCGGTGTTCGCCTATGACGAGCGGCTGGGCCTGTTTCCCGACTATCTCCAGCAGCTGGAGATGGAATCGAACGGCAAGCGGGTGACCGCCGATATGCAGCCCGTGGACGGCCCGACCGCGCCGATCACCTGGGGCGGGGTGGGGACCGATGCGCAGCATGCGGTGTTCCAGCTGCTCCATCAGGGCACGCATCTGGTCCCGGTGGATTTCATTGCCAGCATCGCGCCGGGCGACGAACTGGATCCTGCACACCACCGCATCCTGCTGATGAATTGCTTCGCGCAAGGCGCGGCGCTGATGGCGGGCAAACCGGGCGAAGATCCGGCGCGCAGCTATCCCGGCGACCGGCCGAGCGCGACGATCCTTGCCGACGATCTCGACGCCGCCACGCTGGGCGCGCTGATCGCCTTCCACGAACACCGCACCTTCGCCAACGCCGTGATGATGGGCATCAACCCCTTCGACCAGTTCGGCGTCGAACTCGGCAAGGCGATGGCCAAGGCAATCGAAAAGGGCGGCGAGGAATTCGACGCGAGCACCAATGCGTTGCTGGCGGCGGCTGGATTCTCCGACACCTGATCGGCCCGCTTTACCTTCCCTTCACCACGTGCCGCTATCCTCGCGCGCATGTTTGTGCGTGGGGGCAACAGGATATTGAGCGGCAGCGCGCCGGTTGACCGGCGCAGCTTCTTTCGTGCGCCCCTGATCGTTGCGGCGATATTCGTCGCTGTGATTGCGATGGGCGCGGCGCGGTTGCCCGGGGGGATCGACCTGTCCGGAGGGCCGGGTGCGATGTTCGGCATCGGGGCGGCGGCGTGGCTTGTCGGGGTCGCTGGGCGGAGGGCGCAGCCGCATTCCCGCGTGGCGTCCGCCATCGAGACGCTCGCCCTTTTCGTGACGCTGAGCCTGCTTGGTTCCTTTGCCAGCGCGGCACTCGCCATCGGGAGCGGGGCATATATCGACGATACGCTGGTCGCGCTGGACCGTGCGCTGTTCCCCTTTTTCGACTGGCCAGCGGCGATGACGGCGTTTCACCAGCTCCCGCTTGCATCGCGCCTGTCGGGCTATTTCTACGACGCCATCAACTGGCAACCCTTCGTGCTGATCCTGCTGACCTTGCGCATGGGCCAGAGCGGTGCGCACGAACGGTTCATCACCGCATGGGCGCTGGGCCTCGCGCTGTGCGTGCTGCCGTTCCACTGGCTGCCCGCGCTGTCGCCCTATAATCATTACGGCATCGGCTGGCAGGATGTCGGCGCGCCCGCTGCGGCGCTGGCGTGGCAGTTCCTGCCGATCATGGAAGGGCTGCGCGCCGGGACGATCGACCAGCTTTCGGTTCACACGCTGTCCGGCATGGTCACCATTCCCAGCTTCCACGCCTGTGCGGCGGTGATCCTGGCCTGGTGCTTCTGGCCGATGCGCTATCTGCGCTGGCCCATGCTGGGGGTGAATATCGGCATGTTCCTGTCCGCCGTGCCGAGCGGTGGGCATTACCTGATCGACCTGGTTGTTGGCGCTGCGGTGGCGGGTGTCGCGATTGCAGGCACGATGGCGATCCAGCGCCGACGCGATCGGCGCGGCAAGGCTGTACGCATTATGCCCAGCGGCAGGCCCGCCTTCGCCTGAGCACGCTTCTGCGGGCGAGTTTCCACCTGCGGAATTTCGTGGTAAACCGCTGCGATGAAAGCATGGTTCGCCCGCCGGTATCTCGACCTGCTCGGCTCGATATACATCTACAACGAGCATCGCGGGTACACCGCGCTCGACCGGGTTCTCGAAGCGGTGCGGGCCAAACATCCCGAAGCCACCGAACTGATCGCGGCCGTCGAAAAACACCGCGCGGACGAGCGCAAGCATTACACCATGTTCAAACGCTGGTTCGAGCTGCGCGGGACCATGCCGATCGCACTCGACCGGATGTTCGGCCATATCGATCGCTTCATCGAGATAACCTTTGGCTGCACGATCGACAGCCTCGATACCGATGCCATCATCGCCAGCGACGATCTGTTCGAGCGGCTGTGCCGGGTCATCTCGCTGACCGAGAAGCGCGGGCTCAAGCAGGTCGAAATCCTGCTCGACCATCCCATCGTCAAGCAGGACAGGGCGCTGCACAAGATTTTCGAAGTGGTCCATGTGGATGAGCCCGATCATTTCCTGCCCTATGACAAGTGGCTGGCCGAAAATGCGCGGCGCATGCCCAATCGCCGTGAAATGTGGATCGACCGGATGATCCATTCCGAACTGCTGTTCATCAAGCTGCCGCTGCTGTTCCTGTGGTTCGGTGCGCCGCGCCGCACCGAATGGCGCGATGCGGGTGAGGTCAATCCGCATCCAGGCCCGAAGGTGCTGGCGAGCGGCTGACATGCATGGCACGCCCGATCCGCAGCCCCGACGGGGTGTTTTCGCGCGCTTCTTCACCCGCCGCGCGGGTGGCATGCTGTGGCGCAACACGGTGGTCAGCACCGGCGTATTCCTGGTGGGGCTTGGCGCATTGTGGCTGATGGTCGAGCAAGCCGGGGTCGACCCGGTCCTTGCCACCGCACTCAGCTTCCTGATCGCAAACAGCATTCATTACATTTTCGGGCGGACCTGGATCTTCGCAGGGTCGCAACGCAGGCTTGCGACCGGTTATGCGCTGTTCCTTGCCAATGCCATGGTCGGGCTTGCGGTCACGGTCGCGCTGTTCTGGGCGCTGACCCACTGGACGCCGATGAACTACCTCGTCGCGCGCGTGGTGGTTTCGGTTTTCGCAGGTCTGGCGGTCTTCGCGCTGAACGCAGTGGTGAATTTCCGCCAGCTCTAGCGTCGTTCGACAATATTGACTTTTTGCACTGCAGCATCCACATGGCAGCCATCGAAGCGCGCAAGCCAGCGTGAAGCGGCGATGTGAGAGACATCCATCGCCCCGGCCGCGCCTCGGTTCTTTTTACAGACTTCCCTTTTCACGCGGGTGGTTACAACCCCCGCGCCGCGCGACGATTGTGTCTGCGCGCCGCATATATTGCGAGCTTACAAACTCATATGACTATCCAGTTCACCGATCTCGGGCTGTCGCAGCCCGTGCTCCAGGCCCTCGACATGAAGGGCTACAACGAACCCACCCCGATCCAGGCGCAGGCGATCCCGCATGTTCTGGAAGGCCGCGACCTGCTGGGCATTGCACAGACCGGAACCGGCAAGACCGCCGCCTTCATGCTGCCCAGCATCGACCGGCTGCGCGATGCGGACCGGCAGACGCCGTTCAAATCCTGCCGCATGCTGGTGCTCGCCCCGACACGCGAACTGGCCGGGCAGATCGCCGACAGCGCCAAGGATTACGGCGCACTCGCCGGCCTCAAGGTCCAGTCCATCGTGGGCGGCACGAGCGTCAACAAGGATCGCAACAAGCTGCATCGCGGGACCGACATCCTCGTCGCCACCCCCGGCCGCCTGCTCGACCTGATCGACCAGAAAGCCTTCCGCCTCGACGGGGTCGAAATCCTCATCCTCGACGAAGCGGACCAGATGCTCGACCTCGGCTTCATCCACGCGCTGCGCCGCATCAGCCAGCTCGTGCCCGAAGATCGTCAGACGCTGTTCTTTTCCGCCACCATGCCCAAGCAGATCCAGGAACTGGTCGGAAAATATTGCCGCAATCCGGTGAAGGTCAGCGTGACGCCCGAAAGCACGACGGCGGAACGGATCGACCAGTATCTGTTCATGGTCCAGCAGGACGAAAAGCAGACGCTGCTCGAAATGATCCTGTCGAAGCGCCACGAAGTGCCCGGCGATTTCGAGCGCGTGCTGATCTTCGCGCGGACCAAGCATGGCTGCGACCGGGTGGTGAAGAAGCTGAGCCAGTGCGGCATTCCCGCCAATGCGATCCACGGCAATAAGAGCCAGCCGCAGCGCCAGCGGGCGCTGGACGAATTCAAGCGCGCCAAGACGCCTATCCTCATCGCGACCGATGTGGCCGCGCGCGGGATCGACATTCCCGGCGTCAGCCATGTCATCAATTACGAACTGCCCAATGTGCCGGAACAATATGTCCACCGCATCGGGCGCACGGCACGTGCAGGCAAGGATGGCATCGCCATCGCCTTTTGTGCCGAGGACGAGCGCGATTACCTGAAGGATATCCGCAAGAAGACCGATGCCGAGTTCGAGCGCCTGCCGCTTCCGGATAATTTCCGCGCCGTGGTGGAGGGTGTCGGCCCGACCAAGCGTCCGGCCCCCGGCCAGCGCATGAAGAAGCCGCGCGTCACCCCCACCGGCGATGCCGCCAAGCGCAAGCCGAAGCCCAAGCATCCCGCGCGCAAGGGCAAACCGGCCGGCGCCGGGCAGGGCAGGCCGGGCGGCGGCGGACGCCCAGGCGGCAACCGCAATCGCAATCGCGGCGGTGGCCGTCATGGCAGCGGCTCGGGCGGTTCGCGCTGACCACGTCATTCTGAAGGGGCACGCTCTCCGGGCTGGCGTGTTTTACACTGCGTTTACGCCGAACTGCTAACGCGGGGACGTGCTCACTTCTGGCCGCCTTACAGGGTTTTTACCCGCCTTCGTCCGCATGGGCGAACGAGTCTTCACGCTGCCGCTGGTCGCGATCTCGATTTTCATCGCGATAACGGCCTACGGCGCCTCGCAGGTCGAACGCGGTTATGACGGTTCCGGCGGGCCCAACGCATTTTTCGCGCTGGTCGCGATTGTGTGGACGATGGCAGTCGTCACTCGTAAATTCGAACCCAGTTCGCGGCTGGCTGCGGCGGTGGAGACGCTCGCGCTCTTCTTCGCAATGTCAGTTCTTGCCGCGTTTTCAAGCGCCGCGCTCGCGATTGGCGGCGGTGACTTCATCGACGTGCAACTCTTGGCGATCGATGCGGCGATGGTTCCGCTATTCGACTGGCAGGCGCTGGTGCTGTGGCTGCCTTCGCACCCCAGAATCTATTATGCGCTGAGCCTCGTTTACGACTCACTGAACTGGCAGCCCTTCGCGCTCATCCTCGTCGCGGGTGTGTTCGGGACGGTACATGACCAGGGCCGGTTCATCGGCGCCTGGGCGGTCGCTCTGGCGCTTTGCATCCTGCCATTCCACTGGCTCCCTGCTTTGTCGCCCTACAATTACTTTGCCATATCGCCCGAGGATATGGCGGGGGTCAGTGTTTCGATGCCATGGGATTTCCTGCCGATCATGCAAGGGTTGCGGGACGGATCGATTCAGGAATTGTCGATAGACACGGTTTCGGGAATGGTGACGATCCCAAGCTTCCACGCTGCGGCGTCGGTCGTTCTCGCCGGGTCTTTCTGGCGATTCCGGCTGCTTCGCTGGCCGATGCTTGTGCTGAATGGCGGCATGGCGCTGGCGGCCATCCCGATCGGCAGCCACTATGTCGTCGACATCCTCGCCGGTGCGGCCTGCGGTGCGCTGGCGCTGGCCGTGTCGAGCGCCTGGATGTCGCGCGGCGCGAGGTCTCCGGTCGAGCGCGAGCGGGCCATCGCACCTGTACCTGCCATCGCGCGATAGGTCTCCACGGTTGCCCTGCGGGCGCCCGTCTCCCATATCGCGCGCTCAGACGAGACAGGAGCGCCGCAGCATGGCCGAAACCGAATACGATTACGACCTTTTCACCATCGGCGCGGGATCGGGGGGCGTGCGGGCCAGCCGTGTGTCTGCGGCTCTGGGCGCGAAGGTCGCCATCGCGGAAGAACACCGGGTCGGTGGAACCTGCGTCATTCGCGGCTGCGTGCCGAAAAAGATGCTCGTCTATGGGGCGCATTTCGCGGAGGATCTGGAAGACTGCCAGAAATTCGGCTGGGAGATCGATGGCAAGAGCTTCGACTGGATCAAGCTGCGCGACAATGTGCTGGCCGATGTGGACCGGCTCGAAGGAGCCTATACCGATACGCTCGAGAGCCACGATGTCACCGTTTACAAGAACCGGGCGACGATCACCGGGCCGCATGAAATCACCCTCGACAATGGCGATGTGGTGACGGCGGAGCGTATTCTCATCGCCACCGGCGCGCGTCCGCGGATGCCCGAATGCCGGGGCGCGGAACATGCGATCAGCTCCAACGAAGCATTCCATCTCGACGAATTGCCGAAGAAGATCATCATCGCGGGCGGTGGCTATATCGCCAATGAATTTGCCGGCATCTTCAATGAATTCGGCAGCGAAGTGCACATCGTCAATCGCGGCGACAAGCTGCTGCGCAGCTATGACGAGGCGGTGCGTGACCGTTTGCTGCAGATCAGCACGATGAAGGGCATCCAGTTTCGTTTCAACACGACCTTCGAATATATCAAGCCGTGCGATGAAGGCGGTTATCTCGTGAAGATGTCCGATTGCGACGAGGAAAAGGCCGATCTGGTGATGTTCGCGGTCGGGCGCGTGCCCAATACCGATGGGCTTGGGCTGGACAAGGCCGGCGTCGAACTGGGCGAGAATGGCGAGGTGAAGGTCGACCGGTTCAGCAAGACCAATGTGGACCATATCTATGCCGTGGGCGATGTCACCGACCGCGTACAACTGACTCCGGTGGCGATCCGCGAGGGCCAGGCCTTTGCCGAAACCGTTTTCGGCAAGGGCGATCCGGTGGCGGTCGATCATTCCTGCATCCCCAGCGCGGTGTTCAGCCATCCGCCCATCGCCGCGGTCGGCATGACCGAGGGCGAGGCGAAGAACAAGCTGGGCAGCGTGAAGGTCTATCTGTCGGATTTCCGCCCGATGAAGAACGTGCTGGCCGGGCGGAACGAGCGCAGCCTGATGAAGATGATCTGCGATGGCGACAGCGGGCGCATTGTTGGCATCCATATAATTGCCCCCGAAGCGCCGGAAATGATGCAGGCGGCGGCCATCGCGGTGAAGGCGGGGCTGACCAAGGACGATTTCGACGCGACCACCGCAATCCACCCGACCATGGCCGAAGAGCTGGTGCTGATGCGCTGAGTATTGCGTGGGCAAACCGTCCCATCGCGGAATGGTTTGCCCCTGCATGTTGTCAGTTGGGCCTGCGATAGTCAGAACGTCGCAAAACGAATCGCCTTGTGGGGGCTTTGATGAACGTATTGGCTTCGCGTGGACAATTGAGGGCAAGTTTCTTTCGTTGGGCTTTGTTCCTTGTTCCGCTGTGCGTGTTGCTGGGATTTCTTGCCGGGCAGCTGGGTTCGCCCGACACGATGTGGTTTCAGTCGCTTGAAAAGCCCGGCATCTATCCGCCGCCCGCGACCTTCGGGATCGTGTGGACCATCCTTTATGCGATGATCGGCCTTGCTGCGGCGCTGGTCTGCGCAGCATGGGGCGCGCGCGGGCGCACGGCGGCGCTGGCTGCCTTTGCCGTCCATTTCCTGCTCAACCTCGCCTGGACGCCGGTGTTCTTCGGCTTGCAGCAAATCGCTGCGGCGCTGGTGCTGCTGTGCCTGGTGGTCGTCACGCTGATCGTGGTGATCGTGCTGTTCTGGAAAGTGCGCCCGCTGGCCGGCGCGCTGCTGCTGCCCTACCTTGCATGGGTGTGCTTTGCGACCGTGCTGAATTTCCAGTTCCTGCAACTCAATCCGAACGCGGATGACATGAAGACCGATGGCGCGGTGGAGCGGGTGCGGATAGGGAATTGAACCTGCGCCCCCACGCGCCTAGATAAGCTGTCATGCAGTCACAGAACCCCCTGATCGCCGATTTCGTAAAGCTGGCCAATTCGGCCGCCGGAACCTTTGCCGGGATGACCCGCGAAGCGCGCGAAACCGCGCGTGAACGTGCGCGCGAGGCGTTTGGCGGGATGGACTTCATCGGCCGCGAGGAATTCGATGCGGTCAAGGCGATGGCCGCCAAGGCGCGCGAACAGGCCGACGAACTGGCCGAGCGCGTGGCGGCGCTGGAAGCCAAGCACAAATAATTGCGCGAGCGCATTTGCCGGATCGCGTCCGTTCCGGCTAACCCCTCGGCACGATGCGAATTTTTTCGACGATCCTGCTGTGTCTGGCGCTTTGGTCCTGTGGCGGTCCCTCCAACGGAAAGATGCCGCGCATGGCCGAGAATGACGCCGAGCTGATTGTCCTCGCCGCGCCGCGCACGGGCGATCCATATTACGCGGAATATTCCTACCGGATCGTAGAATTCCATATCGCTTACGCGCGGCAGATCGTGGCGGCTGGCGACGATGTTTTGGTTCTGGTGGACAGCGCGATGGCCGACACATACGCCCAGGCGCTGGGCGGCGAGCACGTATTGATCGCGCCGCAGGACGATATCTGGGCGCGCGATTTCGGCATGGCCAATGCGGTCGCTCCGGTGATGTTTCGCTACACGGCAGAAGGCCAGGGTGGCGGCAGACGCGGTCAGCGCGATGCCGATGCGGTGCAGGACATTCTGGCGCAACTTGCCGAGGATGCGGGGCTGGATTTCCGCGAGAGCGACCTGCTGAACGATGGCGGCAATTTCGTGGACGATTATGCCGGACGCGCCGTCCTCAGCCGCAAATTCCTGCGCGACAATGCCCTTCAGGAGAGCGAGGCCAGATCGGCGCTGCGCAAGCTGACTGCGGCGGAGCATTTCGCGTTCATCGAGGCGGACGAGCAGGGCGGGTTGGAACATGCCGATGGCGTGATCGCCTTCGTCGAGCCCAATGTCGCCATCGTCAATTCCTATCCCGAAGACCCCGACTATGCCACCGCGCTCCACGCCGATCTGCGCGCCGGGCTGCCGGATGTCGTGATCAACGAGATTGTCACGCCTTATGACGCCTCGAACCTCTATGACACGCGCTTCGGTTCGGCCTGCGGGCTTTACACCAATATGCTGGTGACGCCCGTGCGCGTTTATCTGCCGCAATTCGGCATTCCAGAGGATGAGGAGGCCTTGGCCACGGTTCGACGCCTGACGGACAAGCAAGTGGTTCCGGTCCAGTCCGCCGGGGTCTGCCCAATGGGCGGCGGCGTGCGCTGCATGTCGTGGCAGCTGCGCGGACAAAGCGCCGCCCGGCTGCGCGCCTTTGCCGACAAGCGCAGCGGCGAAGACGGCTGACGCTTGAACTCGCTGAGGCGCACAGGCACACCGTCCTGACCATGCAGCTGCGCGCCCCCGCCATTCTTGTTTCATCGCGCGCCCACGGCGAAACCGCCGTCATTGCGCGCATGCTGACCGAGGAGGCCGGTCTGGTCGCCGCCTATGTCGCGGGCGGACGCGGGCGTCAGCTCAGGCCCGTCGTCATTCCCGGGAATGTGGTGGAGGCCGACATCCGTGCGCGCTCGGACAGCCAGCTTCCCTTCGCGCGGCTGGAACTGATCGCCAGCCGGGGGCCGTGGCTGACCGAGCCGCTGCCTGCCGCCGCCATCGCCTGGGTCTGCGCGCTGACTGCTGCGGCCCTACCCGAACGCAATCCCTATCCCAGCGTCCATGCGGCGCTGGGCGCGCTGCTCGATGCGATTTGCTCCGCCCCCAGCGCGCGCGGCTGGGCCGAGGCGCTCGTGGCTTACGAGACGCTGTTGCTGCGCGAAATGGGCTATGGTGGGGGTGAGCAGCGCCCGCAGATAGCTGACCTTGGCGCGGCCTTGGAAATTCTCGACCGGCTGGAGCGCCCGATAGCCCAATACTGCGTTGCCGGGGCATTCGGCGATGTTATGGCCACCCGAAAGCTGCTGCGCGAGCGGCTCGGGAGAATAGCCAGATGAAGATTGCAGTCCTGCCCGGCGACGGGATTGGCCCCGAAGTGATCGGGGAAACCCTGCGGGTGCTCGATAAGCTCGCGCTGCCGGGTCTGACCCTGTTCGAAGGCGATGTCGGCGGCATCGCCTATCGCCGCCACGGCCACCCGCTTCCGCCCGAAACGCTGACGATGGCGCGCGAGGCGGATGCGGTGCTGTTCGGTGCGGTGGGCGATCCGGCCTGCGACGAATTGCCGCGCGAACACCGGCCGGAACAGGCGATCCTGGGCCTGCGCAGCGAGCTTGGCCTGTTCGCCAATCTGCGCCCGGCGAGCGGGTGGCCGGGGCTGGAACATCTCTCCCCCCTGAAGCCCGAACTTGCCCGCGGCATCGACCTGCTGGTGGTGCGCGAGCTGAATGGCGATGTCTATTTCGGCGACAAGGGCGAGCGCGGCGAGGGTGAAGCGCGCGAGGGGTGGGACGCGATGTCCTATTCCGCCGCCGAAGTCCGCCGCATCGCGCACACCGCCTTTCGTGCAGCGCAGGGGCGCGGCAGCCGCGTCACCAGTGTCGACAAGGCCAACGTGCTGGAAACCAGCCGCATCTGGCGTGAAACCGTGGTCGAGGTGGCCGGTGAATACCCCGACGTCGCGCTCGACCATCTCTATGTCGACAATGCCGCCATGCAGCTGGTGCGCGCGCCCGCCGATTTCGATGTCATCGTGACCGGCAATCTGTTCGGCGATATCCTGTCCGACCAGGCGAGCGCGGTGGTCGGTTCCATCGGCCTGCTGCCCAGCGCGAGCCTGGGCGAACGGCAGACGGATCACGGCACATTCGGCCTTTACGAACCCATCCACGGCAGCGCGCCCGATATTGCGGGGGAGGGCAAGGCCAACCCGATGGCCGCGATCCTCAGCCTGGCCATGCTGCTGCGCCACTCGCTCGGCCTGGACGATCAGGCGGACCGGGTGGAAGGCGCGGTGCGCGCGGCGCTGGGCCAGGGTGTGCTGGGCGGCGACCTTGGCGGCACGGCCTCCACCACGCAAATCGCGGACGCTGTCATTAGCAATCTGTAAACCATATCTTGAGGTTTGCCCCATAGTCGGGGCAGACGATGGATATGGACCCGGCAAGCTATCCCGCAGCGCAGACGGATACCGCCCAGCTCGAGCTGGCGATCATCCTGCCCACGCTCAACGAACGCGACAATCTGGAACCCCTCGTCGAACGGATCGAGGGCGCATTGGGCGCAGGGGGCTGGGAAGTGCTGGTGGTGGATGATAATTCCGCCGATGGCACATCCGACGAGGCGCGCAGGCTGTCGCTTATCGACCCGCGTGTGCGCGTGATCCAGCGGATCGGGCGGCGCGGCCTGTCGAGCGCCGCGATCGAGGGGTTCTGCGCCACCGCCGCGCCCTATGTCGCGGTGATGGACGCCGATCATCAGCACGATCCCAAATTGCTCGTCCAGATGCTTGCGGCGGTGAAATCGGGTGAGGCGGACGTTGCCGTCGCCAGTCGGTTTGCCGAAGGCGCGAGCATGGAAGAATGGGGCCGTCCCGACCGCGAAAAGCTGTCGAGCGTCGCGAATATGCTCGCCCGCAAGCTGACCGGGGTGGAATTATCCGATCCGATGAGCGGGTTCTTCCTGCTGCCCACCGCCACCGCGCGTACGCTCGTGCCGGGCCTGTCGGGAATCGGCTTCAAGATATTGCTGGATCTGCTGGCTACCTCGCAGACGCCGCTCAAGGTGAAGGATATCCCAATGAACTTCTCGGCCCGCCGGGCAGGCGAATCGAAGCTCGACCGTGCGGTTGCGTTCGATTTCCTCGCCGGTCTGTATGACAAGAGTTTCGGCCGGATCATCCCCACGCGCTTTGCCATGTTCGGCACGGTCGGCGCGCTTGGCGTCGTGGTCCACATGGCGATCCTCTATCTCTTCCTGCTGCTTGGCGGCATGCATTTCAGCTGGAGCCAGGCGGTCGCCACCTTCGGCGCGATGAGCTTCAATTTCTGGCTCAACAATTTCCTCACCTATCGCGACCGGCGGTTGAAAGAGGCGGACCGGGTCTTCTGGGGCTGGCTGAAATTCATCGGCGCGTGTTCCATCGGAGCCTTCGCCAATGTCGCGGTGGCGACGACGCTGTTCGATCGCGGTGTGCACGAAATCCTCGCCGCACTGGTCGGCATCGCCATCGGTTCGGTGTGGAACTATGCCCTGTCGAGCCGGTTCGTGTGGGGCCGTTTCTGACGGCCTATTGCCATCCCTTGAGCCACGCCCAGTCGAGAAAGGCCATCCGGCCCGACAGCTCGGCGGCCGACAGGATCGGGTGGAAATAGACGAACAGCGCGCAGCTCATGCCCAGCGCCAGCCACACCGCCCATCTGATCCCGCGCTGCCACAACGCATCCAGCGCCAGGGCCAGTGCGGCGAGCAGGATCATGCTCGGCACGAGGTAGTGGTAATAAAACTGGATCGGCTTGTCGGCGACCATCCAGAAGCCGAGCGCGATGGTGTAGAGCAGGACGAGCGCGAGCGGTGTCGGTTCGCCGCGCACCAGCCCGTGCCACACACACCACCCGAGCGCGGCCAGCCCCAGCAGCATCGTTAGCGGGTTGCCGATGAGCAGGATGCCGCGCTGCGCGCCGTCGATGGGTTCGTAAAGATACCAGATGCCCCGCAGGTTCAGCAGCCATTGCGGCCAGTCGCTTTGATAGGGATGTGGCTGGGTTATGCCTGACTGCATGGAAACCATCTGGCGGTGCAGGTCGATGAGGCCGGTGGGCTCGCCTTGTGTGCCGATGGCCCCGCTGGTGTAGAACAAGGCCGGCAGATAGGTTGCGGCATAGACGATCAGCGGGACCGCTCCCAGCCACAGGGCAGCCTCGACCAGGCGAATTCCGGGAACGGGTGCTCCGCGTCGGCTCAGCAGCAGGCGGCGGCGTCCTGCGCCATATCGCATAGCGAGGAAGGCGAGGCCGGGAACCATCGCCAGCGGCACGGCAGACCATTTGCTGGCCATGGCAAGACCCAGGAACAGCCCGGCCATTGCCAGTCGCGCGCGGCCCGTTTCCGGCTCGCGCATGGCAGCCGCGCATTGCCAGTATGCCAGCGTCAGGAAACACAACGCGAAGATATCGAGCATGGCAATGCGCGCATGGATGAACAGCAGGAAGCCGGTGGCGAGCAGGATGCCGTAGAATATCGTGGCGGTGCGGCTGAGCGTCGCGAACCACAGCGCACGCATTGCCGCAAACAGCGTCAATGCTCCTGCGGCAGTTGGCATCAGGCGCCACCCCCACGGGTTGTCCCCGAAGATGGCGATGCCCAGCGCGATCAGTTCCTTGCCCAGCAGCGGATGCTCCGGGTTGCGATAATCGCCCAGCGCCAGAAGCTCGCGCGCGGCGGGCAGATAGTGGACCTCATCGAAATAGGGCTCGCTCGGAATACCGAGCCGCCAAAGGCATACGAGCCAGAACCCGGCCGCCAGAATTGCGCTGATCCGAATCGGGTCGGACGGGATTGCGGATGCAGGTGCGGTGGCCATCGCGCGGTTCTCTAATGAGCAGCCCGGCCGCTGACAATCATTGCGATCTTATTACAATAACAAGCTCAATTCGCTGGTTTCTGCGGTGAAACGAGTATCCGGGGCGCAAATGCCCTATCTATTCGATTGTGCACCTGCAATGTAGTTGGTGGGCAGCCGGATTGGGCAACCGGCGGGGCAGCCTTCGCGCCCGGTTACTTTAGGAGATCAATCATGCGCTTGAAAAAACTGGCGATGGTTGCAGCAACTGCCTCGCTGGCGACCGCTCCGGTCGTCGCGGCCGAACGGAGCGCTGCTCCGGTTTCGGGTGAGCAGGAGCTTGAGGGTGGCGATGGCCTCCTCATCGGGATTCTCGCCGCTGCGGCGATTATCGCGGGCATCATAGTCGTCGCAGACGATGACGATCCGACGAGCCCCTGAGGCATCGATGGATTGCACGAATTGAGGGGCGGGAAGGCAACTTTCCGCCCCTTTTTATTGCACAAGAGTGCTGTTGCAACGTCCAGACGCTACGGCTTGCGGGGGCGGGGCCTGCGCTCTAAGCGTGCGCGCGATGAAAAAGACCACCGGAACCGACCGCAATATCACCCGCAACTGGCGCCCTGCGACCCAGGCCGTGCGCGGGGGCACGTGGCGCAGCGAACACGGCGAGACGAGCGAGGCGCTCTTCCTCACCAGCGGCTATACCTATGACGATGCGCAGACCGTGGCGGACCGGTTTGCGGGCGAGGCGGCGGGGATGACCTATTCGCGCCTCCAGAACCCCACCGTGGCAATGCTGGAGGAGCGGATCGCGCTGATGGAAGGGGCCGAGGCGTGCCGCGCGCAGGCCAGCGGCATGGCGGCGATGACCGCAGCGCTGCTGTGCCAGCTTTCGGCGGGCGACCATGTGGTCGGCGCGCGGGCGGCGTTCGGGTCGTGCCGCTGGCTGCTCGACCATCTGCTGCCGCGTTTCGGTATCGAGACCACCATCGTCGATAGCGCGGATAACGACGCCTGGGACAAGGCGGTGCGGCCCAACACCAAGGTGTTCTTCTTCGAAACCCCGGCCAATCCGACGCTCGATATCGTCGATATGGAATTCGTGTGCGGCATGGCGCGCGAGGCGGGGATCGTCACCGTGGTCGACAATGCCTTTGCGACCAGCGCGCTGCAGCGCCCGATGGATTTCGGCGCGGATGTGGTGGCCTATTCTGCGACCAAGCTGATGGACGGGCAGGGCCGGGTGCTGGCCGGCGCGGTGTGCGGTTCCCAGGAATGGATCGACGAGGTGCTGCTGCCGTTCCAGCGCAATACCGGGCCGAATATCGCGCCTTTCAACGCCTGGGTGGTGCTGAAAGGTCTGGAAACGCTTTCGCTGCGCGCGCAGCGGCAGAGCGAGAATGCGGTGGCACTGGGCACAGCCATTCAGGATCGTGTCCTGAAGGCAGGCGGCACGATGCGCCATCCGGGCCTCCCCAGCCATCCGCAATACGCGCTGGCGCAGGCCCAGATGGCGGCGACCGGGCCGATCTTCGCCTTCGATGTCGGCAGCCGGGAAACAGCTTTCGCGGTGCTCGATGCACTGGAACTGATCGATATCTCCAACAATATCGGCGATTCGCGCAGCCTGATGTGCCACCCCGCCAGCACCACCCATGCAGGCATGACTGCCGAGGCGCGGGCCGAAATGGGCGTGAGCGAAGGCCTGCTGCGGATCAATGTCGGGCTGGAGGATGTCGCGGATCTGGAAGAGGATCTGGACCGCGCGCTGGGCGCCGCGGGGATCTAGAGCCGCCAGCCATTGCGCAGCGCGATACGCTCCAGCTCTGCGCCGAATGCATGGGCGGTGGTCATTGGCGCGGGGCAGCGCGCATCGTCGCTGAGCGCGCCGTAGACATCCAGCCCACCGCCCTGGATCATCGCGACAAGCAGCCCTTCGTCCCGCGTCATCCCGCAGGCGCAGCACGGCGCCAGCAGGATGCGGCGGCGCGATGCGCGTGCCAGATCCACCACCAGCGTTCGCGCCAGGATCAACAGCTTGCGAAACCCTTCGCCGCCTGCATCCATGGCGAGCATCGCCGCACGCGCATCATTGAGGCCATGCGCAGCGATCCGCCGCACAAGCACAAGCCCGAGCGTGAGGTGGCGCGATGCAGGCAGGGGAAGAGCAAGCGTTTGCGAATCAGAATGCTGGGGCATGGTGGTTCCTTTCCCGGGCGATACTATGCTAATGCAAATCATTCGCAATACTGAATGGCGGCAGGAACGTGGATCGACGGAAATTTTTGTAAGGGCCATTCGCGGATCGCCGGACGATCGCTGCGAAACTGCCTCAGGGCGGCATGCCGGGGCAAGAGCGGCGCGCCAGTGCGGCGGGCGTGGTCGACAGGGCATGATCGACGGGCGTGGCCGTGAAGGGGGACGAGCCGCTGGCTCCTTGCAATTGCAGCCTCGCGCCCCGACCGCGATCCGGTCCGTGGTGTTGCATGGTTGATACGGACAGTGGACTATTCCACCGACCCCCTTGAGCACCGGTGCAAAGCGATTAACTTGGCGCTTGTGATAAAGGAACTCTTCCAGCACGCCGCAATGACCGACGGGATCACCGTTCGGGTCGCGGTGAATTTCCTTCCCGAACAATCCCAGCCGGACACCGGCAAATGGTTCTGGGTCTACCATATCCGTATCGAAAACGGTTCGAACGAGCGTGTCCAGCTGGTTACGCGGCACTGGCGCATCACCGATGCGCTGGGCAATGTCAGCCATGTCGATGGCGATGGCGTGGTGGGCGAGCAGCCGGTCCTGATGCCGGGTCAAAGCCACGATTACGTGTCTGGCTGCCCCCTGGAAACGCCGCATGGCTCGATGGAGGGCTTCTACACCTTCCACCGCGAAGACGGTTCGCAAATGGAGGTGCGTATCCCGTTCTTCCCCTTGAGCGCCCCAGCCACCGCCGAATAGGCTTGGATCGAAACCTTCGCCGGAAGCGCCGGCGTCGCGCTATGCCGGGATGTCCGTATCCTCGTCGCCAAAGCGGTAATCGCCGATCTTGATCCGTGGTTCGAGATCGAGCCAGCTTGCCAGCATTTCGAAATCGCGTTCGACCACATAATGGACCAGCGCGGCCCGGCTGTGGTCGAGGCGCAGCACCAGTTCGCCGTTCTGCCGGGTGAGCGAGCTGCTCGACATGGAAATGCGCGTGCCCGCGCCAAGCCTGCGGGCAAGGCGGAACGCCAGGCCCCAGCCGACCGCTTCGCGCAGATCGTCATCCCCAGCCAGCGTACGGAACCGTTCGGGCGTGGCGGTGCGACCCAGACTGCCCATCAGCGCTGCACAGATCATTGCCCGCCCGCGCGCGTCGCAATCGATCCAGCGCTTGTCGAGCGCCCATTCGATCGCGTGGTTGGCGCGCAGGTTCGGCTCCACCCGTTGCAGCGCGATGGCCAGCTGTGCCGCCGCCAGACGCAGCCGTTCGTTGTTCTTGCCGCGCCCGTCGGCAATATCGACCGTCCACCCGGCTAGCAGCGCGGCATAAGTAATCGGCGCGCCTCGCGCCCCGGCAAAATGGTCCACCCCTGCCAGCAGCGGGTCCTTGCCCTGTTCGATACGGTTGAGCCGCGAATAGAGCAGCCCTTCGCGCAGGCCCCATGACGAAAAGACCAGACCATCGGGCTGAAACTCGCTCAGCAGCGGGCGCAGCAGCGCGGCGGCATCGGGCAGGTAATCGGCGCGCATCGGGCTGATTCCGCCGATCTGGGCCAGCTTTTCGGGGCTGGAATCGATCAGCTTCCCGGCGAATTTCATCGCTATGTCCGTGGCCAGCTCGAACCCGTGCGGGTCGTTCAGCGGATAGGCCATTTCGTGCATCGCCCAGGCGGCAAACGCGCGCCAGGTCCCGCCCACCATATAGAGCGGGCCGGGATGCGCGGCAGCCCAGCCGATATCGGCCAGCGCGCCATGCACCGTCTTGCGGAAATGTCCTTCCTTGCGCAGCGCGGGCAGGCGCAGCGTACCATAGGGCAGGCTGGCCGCGCGGTGGCATTCGCCCTGCGCGATGGAAACCAGTTCCAGGCTGCCCCCGCCAAGATCCGCCACCACGCCATGCGCGCCGGGAAATGCCCCGATCGCACCGGTGGCCGAAATGCACGCTTCCTCCTCGCCCGAAAGCAGGCGCGGCTCCAGCCCCAGCGCGGCGACATCGGCCAGGAATTCCGCGCCGTTTTCCGCATCGCGCGCGGCGGCGGTGGCAACGGTCTGCACATCTTCGATGCCCAGATCCGCGATGATGATCGCATAGCGGGCGAGCGCGCCCAGCGCTTCTGCGGCGGCATCGTCGGGGATGCGCCCGCTGCGCGACAAATCGCGGCCCAGCCGGGCGGCGACCTTCTCGTTCCAGACGACTTCGGGTGCGCGTTCCGTGCCTTCGTAGATCACCATGCGCACCGTGTTCGATCCGATATCGATCACGGCCCGCGTGCGTTTGGTGCGCTCGCGGCGGCGTCGGGCAGAGGGAGGCAGTGTCATTCGGTGTTGGACGTGAGCGTCAGGCGCGGAACCTTGCGTTTTTCAAGCGCAGCCCCGCGGCCCGAAAGCGACGGGTTGCTCATGAAATATTCGTGGCAGTTGAAGCCCTCGTCATCCCCTTCCAGCATGCGGCGGTATTCGCCATCCGGTGCGAGCGTCCAGCTCTGCTCGGTATCGAGGATGTTGGCAAGCATCACCTGATCCAGAATCTGGTCGTGCACCGTCTTGTTGGTGATCGGCACAAGCACCTCCACCCGGCGAAACAGATTGCGCGACATGGCATCGGCAGAGGTGATGAATACGGCGGCTTTCTTGCTGGGCAATTCGAACCCGTTGGCAAAGGCCCAGACGCGGCCATGCTCCAGAAAGCGGCCGATGATCGATTTGACCTGAATGTTCTCCGACAGGCCGGGAATCCCTGCGCGCAGGCAACAGATGCCGCGCACCACCAGCCGGATATCGACCCCGGCCTGGCTCGCCTCGTACAGCCGGTCGATGGTCTGCTTGTTGGTGATCGAATTCAGCTTCGCCCAGATGCCCGCCGGCTTGCCCGCGCGCGCATTGGCGATTTCCTTGTCGATCTGTTCGAACAGGCTGTCGGCAAGGCCAATGGGCGACATGGCGATCTTTTCCAGATCCTGCGGCTCGATATATCCGGTGACGTAATTGAACAGCTTGGCTGCATCGCGGCCCAGCGCCGGATCGGCGGTGAAGAAGCTGAAATCGGTATAGATGCGCGCATTGACGGGGTGATAGTTCCCAGTGCCGAAATGGCAGTAGGTGCGATAGCCGTCCTCCTCGCGGCGCACGACCAGGCTGACCTTGGCATGGGTTTTCAGGTCGGTGATGCCATAGATCACCTGCACTCCGGCGCGTTCCAGCTCGTTCGCCCAGTGGATGTTGCGCTCTTCATCGAAGCGGGCCTTCAGTTCGACCACCGCGGTGACGGCCTTGCCGTTCTGAGCCGCATCGATCAGGGCGGCGATAACCGGGGACTGGTCGCCCGCACGATAGAGCGTCTGCTTGATCGAAACGACATTGGGATCGCCCGCCGCCTGGCGCAGGAAATCGACCACCACTTCGAAGCTCTCATAGGGGTGGTGGATAATCAGGTCTTTTTGCCGGATGGCGGAAAAGCAATCGCCGTCATGCGCCAGAATGCGCTCGGGATAGCGCGGGTCGAAGGGTTCGAATTTCAGATCGGGGCGCGGTTCGGCGCACACCGCATCCAGCTGTCTCAGGCCGAGCATGCCGCCGCTCTTCACCAGCATCTCGTCATCGACGTCGAACTGCTCGCGCAGCAGCGCCTCGGCCTCTTCGTCGCAATCGTCGTCCAGTTCGAGCAGGACCACGCGGCCCCGGCGGCGGCGCTGGATCGCGGTGCGGAAAAAGCGGACGAGGTCTTCGGCCTCTTCCTCGACCTCGATATCGCTGTCGCGGATGACGCGGAACTGCCCGTCGCCCAGCACCTTGAAGCCGGGGAATATCTGATCGGCGAAGCGCGTGATGAGCGCCTCGATAGCGACATAGATTGCCGCCTCGCCCGGCACGCGCACGAAGCGCGGCACGCCGCTGGGGATCAGCACCATTTCCACCAGCGGGGCGCGCTTGTTGCCGCGCTTCAACCGGAAGATCACGCCCATTCCCATATTGTTGACGAAGGGGAAGGGGTGGCTGGGGTCGATCGCCTGCGGGGTAATCAGCGGCAGGATGTCGGTCGCGAAATAATCCTCTAGCCAGTCGATCTGGCTGCCGTCCATATCGTCGACCCGCGCGATCAATATGCCTTCATCGGCAAGCTGGGTGCGCAATGTTTCCAGGATGCGCTGCTGGCGGCTCTCCAACTCCAGCACTTCGGCGCGGATCGCGGTGAGTTGCTGGGCGGGGCTTTGGCCGTCGATGGCGGTGGTTTCGATCCCGCGGCTGGCCTGGCCTTCCAGCCCGGCGATGCGAATCATGCTGAATTCGTCGAGATTGCTGGCGGAAATGGACAGAAACCGCAGCCGTTCGAGCAGCGGATACCGGGTGTTCTCCGCCTCTGCCAGCACCCGCCGGTTGAAGGCGAGCCAACTGATCTCGCGGTTGACGTAGCGATCTTCCGCCGCCTGCGGGGCGGGCGGGGTGTCGTCGTTCTGGGCCGTATCGTGCGCTTGCCGGGTCATGCCGCCCGCTTACTCCGCTTTGAACGAAAATTTTATGACAGTCGGGGGGCGACTGCTCCTGTCCCGCTACAACACGGATGCGTGACACGCGACTTGTTTCCGAGCCTTGCCCTATTTAAGTCGCACTTCGACCATGAAGAGAACGCACCTCCCCTTAAACGCCCTGCGCGTGTTCGACGCCGCCGCCCGGCATCTCAGCTTCACCCGCGCGGCAGACGAACTGGCGGTGACCCCGGCCGCCGTCGGCCAGCAGATCCGCGCGCTGGAAGATCACCTCGGCACTGTCCTGTTCCGTCGCACCAGCCGCGGGCTGGAACTGACGGAAGAGGGCGGTGCGGGTCTCGATGCGCTGCGCGAAGGTTTCCTCAAATTCGAGGAGAGCGTGCAGGCGATGCAGGCCGGGCAGGCGAGCGACCGCTACACCATCGCCGCCCCGCGCGAATTCTATGCCCAGTGGCTCGCCCCGCGCCTGGCGGAATTCTCGGCTGAGAACCCCGACACCCGCTTCATCTTCGTCGCCGACGAGAATGCCGATTTCACCGAGGCGAATATCGACTGCGCGATCCGGCTGGTCGACGGGCCGGGCGATTTGCAGGGGGTGGAACTCGACGCCGCGCGCCGGGTCACCGTGGCCCGGGCGGAGGACCATGGCGGCGCGCCCGATCGCTGGATCGACTGGGGCCTGCCGCTGCAGGACGGGGTAGAGGCGCATGTCACTGTCGGCAATGCGGGACAGGCGCTGTCGAGCGCGCTGGCGGGTCTCGGCAAGGCGATCCTGCCCGAATTGCTGGTGAAGGATGCGCTCGACGATGGGCGGCTCGAGGCGCTCGAAGAGCCCGCGCCGGGCACGCGCGCCTACTGGCTGGTCGCCCCCATGCCGCAATGGCGCACGAAGAAGCTCAAATCGCTGGTGGGCTTTCTGACGGCGTAGGTCCGCCTGCGCGCCGCCCCTGGGCCGCGTCACTCCCGAACCTGTCACGGTTGCTTGACGGCGGCGGCGCGCTCGCCCATGCGCCGCGGGTCGAAGGTTCTCCGGCCGGTTCGCCGCGCCGGAGCTAAGACGGGAAGCCGGTGAAGATCCGGCGCTGCCCCCGCAACTGTAAGCGGCGAGCGGCGGTCCAGCCATGTCACTGGGGCAGCCCCCCCGGGAAGACGGACCGACCGCGCCGACCCGCGAAGCCAGGAGACCTGCCCTCGGCATGATAACGTCCACCGGCGGGGTGTCCGGTCGGGTCGCCTGCGACCATGCGCCGCGGCATCCGCCCGGCCATGCCCGCACGTGCCCGTGCCATCCCCGCCACATTCTTCGGGGAAGACCACGATGACAGCACAGATATACCTCCACCCGCTTGCCACGGCGCAGCAGGGGGCGCCGCGATGAGCGAGGAAACCATGCCCAAAGGCGAGGCCGCGATCCGCGTTACCGCCGTTCCGGCCGACACCAATGTCTATGGCGATATCTTCGGCGGCTGGCTGATGGCGCAGATGGACCTGGCCGCATCCGCCATCGCCTCGCGCCATTCGGGCGGCAGGGCGGTCACCATCGCGGTCGACGGGATAACCTTCCACCGCCCGGTGTTCGTGGGCGACGAGGTGTCGGTCTTCGCCACGCTGGAGGAGGTCGGGCGCACATCGATGAAGGTCGCGGTGGCCACCTGGCGGCGCGACCGGCATGCGGACGAGGCCTGTCTCGTCACCAAGGCGCGGTTTACCTTCGTTGCCATCGGGCAGGACCGCCGCCCGCGCAGCGTCCAGCCGCTTGCCGCCGCCGCATAAGGAGCATGCCATGGAACCGGTCGCATCCCCCTGTATCAAGGTCTGTCAGCTCGATCCGGCAGGGCAATGGTGCATGGGCTGCGGCCGGACCCTGGCGGAGATCGCCGGCTGGAGCGGTGCGGACGAAGCGGCCCGGCGTGCCATCGCCGCACGGGCTGCTCAGCGTTTGGAGGATGAGGGCGAAAACCTGTCGGGCAGGTAAACCCAATCCGGCGAGGCATCGCACGCGACCCGTCTGGATTGCCGCAATTCTGGTGACAGTCGCCCGATGAGCGCGTGCATCGTGTTGCCTGACGAACATCGATCCGCCATTTTGGCGCTGATGCTAAACAATCGTTCGATAGCGGATTTTAGGGCTGCGGCTGTCCTGCATTGGCCCGATGATATACGCGATGAAGTCGCGCAGATCAGCGTTCTGCCACTTCTGCTCGACACGCAAGATCACTTCCTCGGCCTGCTCATACTGGCGGACAGGACGCCAGATGCCTGGAAGCAGTTCCTGGCGCAAACAGACAAGCTCTCGGGCTCGCTGCTCTTGAAGCATGTCATGGTTCTTGCCGATCTGGGCGGGGAGGCGCTCAACAAGCTCGTGCCGCTAGATCGTTACTTCGAGAATGGCGCGATGAAGTATGTTTGGCGGGGCGCTGAGTACGAATATATTTTCAAGACCCTTCATGTGAGCAAGACAGCGGACAATTCGAAACTCGGTGTGACTGAGAAGAAGATCGCACAAGCGCAGAACGGTCTCAGCGCGATAGCGGAAGACGTCATAATGCTCATTCTGCATGGGGGGGCGGCCATCGACGCGTCACTGCCTTCCGAGGTCAGCGAGAAGTGCATTCTTGGCCAGTTCCTTGGCAAACCCGACGAACTGAAGAATTTCGTGCGCCAGGCCTATCTGCGGGTCAGCAGGCAGGTGCAGGGCGGAGTTGCGAACGCGCTTGGAGCGGTAACGCAGAGATATGTTCGCGACCTTCTCGCCGCTGAGTTGCAGGGATGGGAGGTGGCAATCGATCGCCCATTGCCCGGAGTTACGCACCGGATCGACGGAGTCGGTACGAATTTCGACGTTCGGGCCGTGTCCCCTCGTGGACAGCATTTCGGGGTCGAGGTGAGTTTTCAGGTCACCACGAACAGCACGATCGAACGCAAATCGCGCGAATCCGCCGCAATCCAAAGGGCGGCCCATAGGCAAGGCCATAAGGTCTGCTACGTCATCGACGGTGCGGGCAACATCAACGTACGGGACCACGCAATCCAGACCTTGTTCGACAACTCCGATATGACAGTCGCCTTTTCTCCCGCAGAGATCGGGCTGCTGGCACGATACATGCGCGAGGAAACGGGCGAATGATACGCTTCGTCGACCTCTTTGCCGGGATAGGGGGTATTCGAAAAGGCTTCGAGGCCTCACTCGCGCGCCATGGCATTGCGGGTAAGTGTGTATTTTCCAGCGAGATCGATAAATACGCGCAGGAAACGTACCGGCTGAATTTCGGTGAGACGCCGTATGGCGATATCCGAACCGTCGACAGCCTGCCAGTTCACGACGTCCTGCTTGCGGGCTTTCCATGTCAGGCATTCTCCTATGCCGGCAAGCAAAAGGGCTTTGCCGATACACGCGGTACGCTGTTCTTCGAAATTGAGCGATTGCTGCGTAATGCGCGGCAAAAACCGTCCGTCCTGTTGCTGGAGAATGTCCGGGGGTTTCTTTCGCACGATAAGGGGCGAACTTTCGAGACTGTGAAGGCGAGGCTTGAACAGCTGGGCTACGGCGTGAAGGTCCATCTGCTCAACAGTTCCAATTTCGGCGTGCCGCAGAACCGGGTTCGCGTGTATATAATCGCGACATTGGGCGGCGAACCGCGCTCGCAGATCGTCTCGGATCGCGGCGCTGCGGATTCGCACGCTTTCAAAAGGAAGGCGGGGCAGCTGGCGGCCGGTAGGCAGCATTACGAACCCAAGACCGTAGCCGACATTCTCGAAAGCAACCCTCCGGCACGTTTCGCGTGCTCCGACAAGTTTCTTCTCCAGCTGAAGAAGGCGCTCGGAAGCAGGCCGTTCGACGCGCTGCATGGCGTGCGGCTGATCGATTATCGCGGCGGCAATTCGATCCACTCCTGGGATATGGGGACCAAAGGCGATTGCTCTGTTGCAGAGCGGGAGCTGATGAACGCGATCATCGGCAACCGGCGCAGGAAGATTTTCGGCGCGCACCAGGATGGCAAGCGCCTTTCGCGCGATCAGATTGCGACATTCTGGCCCGGAGGCGATCTGGATGCGCTTTTGGGCTCGCTTACCGCGAAGGGATATTTGAAACCGGTGGACGGGGCATACAATCCTGTCTGCGGGAACATGTCGTTCGAGGTGTTCAAGTTCCTCGATCCCGGCAGCATATCGATAACGGTTGTTTCCAGCGATGCTCACAGGCTCGGTGTGGTGCAAAACGGTGTGCCGCGCAGGATCACGGTTCGCGAATGTGCAAGGTTGCAGGGTTTCCCGGAGGATTTCCTGCTGCACGAGCAGGATGGCAAGGCCTATCACCAGTTGGGAAATTCCGTTTCGGTTCCGGTGATCGAAGCCGTGATGGACGATCTGATTGCGATGGGTCATATCGCCGGGGAAGGCGATAAAGGGGAGGGATCGAATAGCTCGGTTCGCATGCTTCCTGAAGATTGTTTGGTTAAGTAACCGCCGGGATGGTGCAGGTTGTGCCTACGCCGGCTTCATTTGACCCAGCCCCTCCCAACCCCCTCTTGTAATCCACCGTCCTACCCCCATATAGCACCCAGCTACCAGTCGCGATTGACGGTCCCGGGGGCCAGTTGCCTCCCCTTCTTTCCATTTCGCCTTCTAGCCCGCGTGCACAAGCGGTCGCTATTGAACGCCTGCGCGACATCGAAGGAAGCCAGTCCCATGACACATTTCGGCACCATCAAGAGCTACGACAGCGGCAAGGGCAGCGGCACGATCGCTCCCGAAAAGGGGGGCGAGCCGCTCTTCTTCGGCAAGGACGACTTCCAGCAGAAGGCCGGAGAGCCCAGGCAGGGCCAGCGCTGGGGATATGAAACCCGCCAGCTCGACGGCAGCAAGCCCACGGCCACCAATATGCGCCAGCAGGAGCAGGAAAAGGGCCAGAAGCAGCAGCAGGGTGAAGAGGGCGGCAAGAGCGCATCGCGCACGCAGGCCCACTAACCCCTGACACGGCAGTTGCCCGGACGCGTCCCCAAGAGCGCGTCCGGGCGACACCTGTATTCCCAGCGTTCCAGATTCTGCCAGAAAGGGGGCCCCGCCTGTGGACCTCAACGAACTTCTCCACGCACACCAGGTCGCGGTGATGCGGGCCAGCGCCTCGGGCGACGAGGTCGGGCGCGACGATCACTTCGCCAAGGTGGCCGAATATGCCCGGCGCGTGCGCGAATTGCGCGAAATGCGGATGGAGCCTGCCTCTGTCGCGATGCCCGCAGCCATGCCGAAACCCGAGACGATCATCTACGGCACCTATGCCGGCCAGATAGAACAGCCCGCGGCCGCCAGGGCGGTCGACAACTGGGAAGGCGAGGGCGGGGCGCTCGATCCGCCGCAGGTCGTCATTCCCGATGGTGTGGCGAGCGGGACGATGCGGGAGTATCGCGTCGGGCCCAATGTCTATCGGGATCTGGACCTCGCCGTGACCGAACATCTGCGCCAGCTGTCTGCCGCGCCTTCCAGCTGACCGGGTTGACCAGGGAGAGTGCAGACAGTATGTGCCCGCCCATCCGGTGAGGGAATCGCCATGCGCGCATCCAACTCCGGTCAGATAGAGCTGAACATTGCCGGTTATGACCCGGGGGCCTGTCGCCAAGTGCGATAAGGCTCTTTTCTATTGCAGCAGGGCAACCTGCTCGGGGCAGCCGTCAAAGTAACCCGGTGGCCGTGTGGGCCAATGGGTGGAGTGTTTCAGGCTCGTGCGAACAGACCGCCCCGGTGCTTCCTTGCGCCGCGCGCGTCGCAAGCACGAACCCAGACACACCACCATCAACCCGCTAGTCGCCGCCATCCACGCCTTGATCCTGTCCGGGTCGGGCACACGGTGAAGAGAAGAGAATCTATGCCGACGATCAACCAGCTGGTCCGCAAGGGCCGCACCCCGCAGAAGGCCAAGTCCAAGGTCCCTGCGATGGAGCAGAACCCGCAGAAGCGCGGCGTTTGCACCCGCGTCTATACGACGACCCCGAAGAAGCCGAACTCGGCTCTGCGTAAGGTTGCCAAGGTCCGCCTGACCAACCAGCGCGAAGTCATCTCCTACATTCCGGGCGAAGGCCACAACCTGCAGGAGCACTCCGTCGTGCTCATCCGCGGCGGCCGTGTTCGCGACCTTCCCGGCGTTCGCTACCACGTCCTTCGCGGCGTGCTCGATACGCAGGGCGTGAAGGACCGCAAGCAGTCGCGCTCGAAATACGGCGCCAAGCGTCCGAAATAATTTGGCTTTCCCGTCATCCCGGCCTCCGAGCCGGGATCCCGCTTTCTCCTGACGTGGCGCCAGCCCTCAAGTGAAGCGGGGCCCCGGATCAAGTCCGGGGAGACGAAACAGAGAATTGGAGACATTGAAATGTCACGTCGTCGTCGCCCAGAGAAGCGCGAAATCCTGCCCGATCCCAAGTTCGGTGATCAGGTCCTGTCGAAGTTCATGAACAACCTGATGCTGGACGGTAAGAAGGCCGTTGCAGAAGGTATCGTCTACACCGCGCTCGACACCGTCGAAGCCAAGGCCAAGGCTAATCCGGTCGAGCTGTTCCACGCAGCGCTCGACAATGTGAAGCCGCAGGTCGAGGTGCGCAGCCGCCGTGTCGGTGGTGCGACCTACCAGGTTCCGGTCGAGGTTCGCCCCGAGCGTGCGCAGGCACTGGCCATCCGCTGGATGATCACCGCAGCGCGCGGCCGCCCCGAAACCACCATGGCCGCACGCCTGTCGGGCGAGCTAATGGATGCGGCGAACAATCGCGGCAATGCCGTCAAGAAGCGCGAAGACACGCACCGCATGGCGGACGCCAACCGCGCCTTCTCGCATTACCGCTGGTAATTCGGCGCAGGTAAGGCTCGCTTCGGAGGCCGTTTCGCAAGCTGGCGGAACGGTCTCCAAGCGGTCACATTGACAAACAAAGGGGTGGCGTGACGTCACTCCAACCCACGAGGAATTCAATCATGGCTCGCGAATATCCGCTGGAGCGGTACCGCAATATCGGCATCATGGCGCACATCGATGCCGGCAAGACCACCACGACCGAGCGTATCCTCTACTACACCGGCAAGTCCTACAAGATCGGCGAAGTCCATGACGGCGCCGCCACGATGGACTGGATGGAGCAGGAGCAGGAACGCGGCATCACCATCACCTCGGCTGCCACGACCACGTTCTGGCAGAACGACGATGGCAAGGGTGAAAAGCACCGCATCAACATCATCGACACTCCCGGCCACGTCGACTTCACCATCGAAGTCGAACGCTCGCTGCGCGTGCTCGACGGCGCGGTCGCCGTGTTCGACGGCGTTGCCGGCGTCGAACCGCAGTCGGAAACCGTATGGCGCCAGGCCGACAAATACGGCGTTCCCCGGATGTGCTTCATCAACAAGCTCGACCGCACCGGCGCAGACTTCTATTACTGCGTGCAGTCGATCATCGACCGCCTCGGCGCGACCCCGCTGGTCCTCTATCTCCCGATCGGCGCGGAAAGCGACCTTCAGGGCGTGGTCGACCTGGTGAACAATCGCGGCATCGTCTGGGAAAATGACGGTCTGGGCGCGACGTTCAATTATGTCGATATCCCCGCCGATCTGGCCGACAAGGCCGCCGAATATCGCGAGAAGCTGATCGAGACCGCCGTCGAACAGGACGACGATGTCATGGAACAGTACCTCGAAGGCAACGAACCCGACGCAGCGACGCTCAAGCGTCTGATCCGCAAGGGTACTATGGAGCGTGCATTCGTTCCGGTGCTGTGCGGTTCGGCGTTCAAGAACAAGGGCGTGCAGCCCCTGCTCGACGCGGTTGTCGACTACATGCCGTCGCCGCTCGACGTTCCGGCCATCAAGGGCGTCCTGCCCGACAGCGACAAGGAAGACAGCCGCCCGTCCTCGGACGAAGCGCCGTTCTCCGCGCTGGCCTTCAAGATCATGAACGACCCGTTCGTCGGCTCGCTCACCTTCACCCGCATCTATTCGGGTCACCTCACCAAGGGTTCGGTTCTGAACTCGGTGAAGGACAAGAAGGAAAAGATCGGCCGCATGCTGCTGATGCACTCCAACAACCGCGAGGACATCGAAGAAGCATTCGCCGGCGACATCGTCGCGATTGCGGGCCTGAAGGAAACCACCACCGGTGACACGCTGTGCGCATCGAGCGCGCCGATCATCCTGGAGCGGATGGAATTCCCCGAGCCGGTTATCGAACTGTCCGTGGAACCGAAGACCAAGGCCGACCAGGAAAAGATGGGTGTCGCGCTCAACCGCCTGGCCGCCGAAGATCCCAGCTTCCGCGTGACAACCGACCACGAAAGCGGTCAAACGATCATCAAGGGCATGGGCGAGCTTCACCTCGACATCCTGGTCGATCGCATGAAGCGCGAATTCAAGGTCGAAGCCAATGTCGGTGCGCCGCAGGTGGCCTATCGCGAAGCGCTCAAGCGCGAGATCGAAGTCACCTACACCCACAAGAAACAGTCGGGTGGTTCGGGCCAGTTCGGTGAAGCCAAGGTTGTCGTCGTTCCGGGTGAACGCGGTCAGGGCATCATTTTCGAAGACGAGGTGAAGGGCGGCAACATCCCGCGCGAATACATCCCGTCTGTCGAGAAGGGCATGCGCGAACAGGCCGAAAGCGGCTATCTCGTCGGCTTCCCGATCATCGACTTCACCATCCGCCTGATCGACGGCAAATACCACGACGTCGACTCCAGCACGGTGGCTTTCGAAATCACCGGTCGCGGCGCCATGCGCGAAGCGGCCGAGCGCGCGGGCATCAAGCTGCTCGAGCCGGTGATGAAGGTGGAAGTCGTGACCCCGGAAGACTATCTCGGTGACGTCATCGGCGACCTCAACAGCCGTCGTGGCCAGATCCAGGGAACCGACAGCCGGGGCAACGCGCAGGCGGTCGAGGCATTCGTGCCGCTGGCGAACATGTTCGGCTACGTGAACGAACTGCGCTCCTTCACCCAGGGGCGTGCGCAGTACACGATGCAGTTCAGCCACTACGACGAAGTGCCCGCCAACGTTGCGGCCGAAGTCAAGGAGAAGCTTGCCTAAGCGGCAAGCAAGGTTTAGGGGCGGCGCCTGATTCCGTTCGGGCCCGCCTTTCTCCCGCGGAAATTTCAATTTAACAGAGGTATTGTAGAGAAATGGCGAAGGAAAAATTTGAGCGCAACAAGCCGCACGTCAACGTCGGCACCATCGGCCACGTCGACCACGGCAAGACCACGCTGACCGCGGCGATCACCAAGGTCCTGGGTTCGGCTGTCGATTTCGCAAACATCGACAAGGCCCCCGAAGAGCGTGAGCGCGGCATCACCATCTCGACCGCGCACGTCGAATACGAAACCGACGCGCGTCACTATGCACACGTCGACTGCCCGGGCCACGCCGACTACGTGAAGAACATGATCACCGGTGCTGCGCAGATGGACGGCGCAATCCTGGTCGTGAACGCAGCCGACGGCCCGATGCCGCAGACCCGCGAGCACATCCTGCTTGCTCGCCAGGTTGGCGTTCCGGCTCTGGTTGTCTACCTGAACAAGGTCGACCAGGTCGACGACGAAGAACTGCTCGAGCTGGTTGAACTGGAAGTTCGCGAACTGCTCAGCGAATACGGCTTCGACGGCGATGAAATCCCCATCGTCAAGGGTTCGGCTCTGGCCGCTCTGGAAGATCGTAACCCGGAAATCGGCGAGACCTCGATCAAGGCTCTGATGGACGCTGTCGACAGCTACATCCCGCAGCCCGACCGTCCGGTCGACAAGGACTTCCTGATGCCGATCGAAGACGTGTTCTCGATCTCGGGTCGTGGTACGGTTGTTACCGGTCGTATCGAGACCGGCGTTGTGAACGTTGGCGACGAAGTCGAAATCGTCGGCATCAAGGACACCGGCAAGACCACCGTCACCGGCGTCGAAATGTTCCGCAAGCTGCTTGATCGCGGTGAAGCTGGCGACAACATCGGTGCTCTGATCCGCGGCGTCGGCCGTGAAGAAGTCGAGCGTGGCCAGGTTCTCGCAAAGCCGGGTTCGGTTACGCCGCACACCGACTTCAGCGCCGAAGTCTACGTCCTGTCGAAGGACGAAGGCGGCCGTCACACGCCGTTCTTCGCGAACTACCGTCCGCAGTTCTACTTCCGCACCAC
>JBLWWC010000003.1:253387-714878 GCA_048268145.1 Qipengyuania sp.
GTCCTGTCGAAGGACGAAGGCGGCCGTCACACGCCGTTCTTCGCGAACTACCGTCCGCAGTTCTACTTCCGCACCACCGACGTCACCGGCGAAGTGATCCTTCCCGAAGGCACGGAAATGGTGATGCCGGGCGACAACGTGACGATCGACGTCAAGCTGATCGCACCGATCGCCATGGACGAAGGTCTGCGCTTCGCTATCCGTGAAGGCGGCCGCACAGTGGGTTCGGGCGTCGTCTCGAAGATCACGAAGTAATCTTCGCGCGCAAGCGCGTAGAAAGTGTCGGCCCGCTCCTCTGCAAAAGAGGGGCGGGCCTTCGCTTTTAATGAGGGCATGCAAACTGCGCTGATGCACGGTTTGCCGCGTCCCGTTCCGCCTTCTCAAAATGGGCGGTATTCGGGGGTTGCCAGATGCGGGACTCACCCGTATATGCGCGCCCACAGACGGGGATTCGTCCCTGGCACACAGTTTTAAGTAGGGCCGCCCACTGACGGGAAACCGCAATGGGTCCGGCCTTTGTTTTTTGAGGGATGGCAACGTCCCTTTGGCTCTTTCGCATCGGTAGGGTAATGGAAGCACAGAATATCCGCATTCGCTTGAAAGCGTTCGACCACCGCGTTCTCGACCAGGCAACTGGCGAGATTGCCGACACCGCACGCCGCACGGGTGCTCTTATTCGTGGCCCCATTCCCATGCCGACGCGCATCGAGAAGTTCACTGTGAACCGCGGCCCGCACATCGACAAGAAGTCGCGTGAGCAGTTCGAGGTGCGCACCTACAAGCGGCTGCTGGACATCGTGCAGCCCAACGCCCAGACCGTCGACGCGCTGATGAAGCTCGACCTCGCGGCCGGCGTCAATGTCGAGATTAAATTGGCCTGAACCGATTGATCGCGGTCCACCTGCCGGACCTTAAGCCGCAGGAAAGATTCGGGGCGCTCGATAGCCCCGCCTGATCGCAAGATCGGGCAAGACATCGGGATACCGCCGGATTTCATCCGGGTCTGCGTCCCCCGTCTCGTCTCCCTCGGGAGGCAGTTTGGCCCGGACGGGGCGACGCATCACAAATCGGGCCAAGCAAGCACCTCGGATGGGCCGGGGTGCCTCTGTTGAGGAGTTACGATGATGCGCACAGGCGTTATCGCTAAGAAGGTTGGGATGACCCGCCTCTTCCAGGAGGACGGCCGGCACGTACCGGTTACTGTTCTCGCGCTGGAAGATTGTCAGGTTGTTTCGCACCGCACTGCAGAGCGTGACGGTTATTTCGCCGTTCAGCTGGGTGCGGGCGAAGCCAAGCAGAAGAACGTCAACAAGCCGCAGCGCGAAGCATTCGCCAAGGCTGAAGTTCCGCTGAAGATGAAAGTCGCCGAATTCCGCGTCGACAGCGAGGAAGCCCTGCTTCCCGTTGGTGCGCGCATCTCGGCTGAGCACTTCATTGCCGGCCAGAAGGTCGACATCACCGGTCACACGCAGGGCAAGGGCTTTGCCGGCGCCATGAAGCGCTGGGGCTTCGGGGGCCTGCGCGCCACCCACGGCGTTTCGATCTCGCACCGCTCGCACGGTTCGACGGGTAACCGTCAGGATCCGGGCCGCGTGTTCAAGGGCAAGAAGATGGCCGGTCACATGGGTGATCGCCGTCGGACCCAGCAGAACCTGGAAATCGTACGCACCGACGCCGATCGCGGCCTGCTCTTCGTCAAGGGCTCGGTCCCGGGTGCGAAGAATGGCTGGCTGCTGGTCAAGGACGCGGTGAAGATCGACCATGCGGAACTGCCGTTCCCCGGTGTGATGTATCGCAATCGCGACGAGTTCGAGCATCAGGAAGCTGACGCCGGCCTGGTCGAAAGCGGTGCTGAGCACGAAGTGACCGATCAGGTTTCCGCAGAGCAGCAGGAAGCGCTCGCCAAGGAAGCCGAGAAGGATATCGCGGCCGACAAGGCAGGCGATAACGCAAACGATGCGCCCGCAGCCGACACCGGCTCGGACGAGAAGAAGGAGGGCTGATCCGTGAAGGTGAAGGTCCAGAAAATCGACGGTAAGGCGTCGGGCGATCTCGAACTGAATGACGATGTCTTCGGTCTCGAGCCGCGTGCCGATATCCTCCACCGCGTCGTCACGTGGCAGCTTGAAAACCGCCGCGGAACCGCCCGCCCGACGCGTGAGCGTTCGGACGTTGCGCGCACTGGCAAGAAGTTCGGCAAGCAGAAGGGTTCCGGCGGCGCTCGCCACGGCGATCGCGGTGCTCCGATCTTTATCGGTGGCGGCAAGGCCCACGGCGCTCGCAAGCGTGACTTCAACCAGTCGCTGAACAAGAAAGTTCGCGCCCTGGGCCTGAAGATGGCGCTTTCGAGCAAGGCCAAGGACGGCCTGGTCGTGGTCGACACGCTCGAACTCAAGGATGCCAAGACGAAGGCCCTCAAGGGTCACTTCGACAAGGCAGGCTGGAGCGGCAAGGTGTTGTTCATCGACGGTGAAGCGGTCAATGACGGCTTCAAGAAAGCCGCTGGCAACCTGCCGGGCGTCAATGTGCTGCCCGCAGCCGGTGCCAATGTCTACGACATCCTGAAGCACGACACGCTGGTCCTGACCAAGGACGCGGTCGAAAAGCTGGAGGCGCGTTTCAATGGCTAAGAAAGACACCATCGACACCCGCCACTACGACGTGGTGCTGGCTCCGCACATCACCGAGAAATCGACGCTGGCTTCCGAGCATAACGCGGTCGTTTTCAAGGTTTCGAACGATGCCACCAAGCCGCAGATCAAGGATGCGGTCGAGGCGCTGTTCGATGTCACCGTGACGGGCGTCAACACGATCAACGTCAAGGGCAAGACCAAGCGCTGGAAGGGCAAGCCCTACAAGCGCAACGACGTGAAGAAGGCCATCGTCACCCTGAAGGACGGCGATTCCATCGACGTCACCAGCGGTCTTCCGGCTTGAGGAACTGAATAATGGCACTCAAGAATTACAAACCGACGAGCCCCGCACGCCGCGGCCTCATCCTCGTCGACAAGTCGGGCCTGTACAAAGGCAAGCCCGTCAAGTCGCTCACGGAAGGCAAGCGCAAGACCGGTGGCCGGAACAACAAGGGCCATGTCACCTCGCGCGGCATGGGTGGCGGTCACAAGCAGAAGTACCGCTACATCGACTTCAAGCGTCGCAAGTGGGACGTCGAAGGCACGGTGGAACGGATTGAATACGATCCCAACCGCACCGCCTTCATCGCACTCGTCAAGTATGACGATGGCGAGCTGGCCTACATCCTGGCGCCGCAGCGTCTCGCAGAAGGCGACAAGGTGATCGCAGCCGAAAAGGCCGACACCAAGCCGGGCAATGCGATGCTGCTGGGTCAGATGCCGGTCGGCACGATCTGCCACAACGTGGAAATGAAGCCGGGCAAGGGCGGCCAGATCGCTCGTGCAGCCGGGTCCTACGTCCAGCTGGTCGGTCGCGATCGCGGCATGGTCATCGTTCGCCTGAACTCGGGCGAGCAGCGTTACCTGCGTGCGGACTGCATGGGTACGGTTGGTGCGGTGTCGAACCCCGACAACCAGAACCAGAACCTGGGCAAGGCCGGTCGTCGCCGCTGGATGGGCATCAAGCCGCTGACGCGCGGTGTCGCCAAGAACCCGGTCGACCACCCGCACGGTGGTGGTGAAGGCCGGACTTCGGGCGGTCGCCACCCGGTTACCCCGTGGGGCAAGCCGACCAAGGGCGCTCGCACCCGCAAGAACAAGCAGACGGACAAGATGATTATCCGTTCGCGCCACGCCAAGAAGAAGAGGTAATCGGACATGGCACGTTCCGTATGGAAAGGTCCGTTCGTCGAACTCAGCCTTCTGAAGAAGGCGCAGGACGCACAGGAAGCAAGCAATGCAAAGCCGATCAAGACCTGGTCGCGCCGCAGCACGATCCTTCCCGATTTCGTGGGTCTGACGTTCAACGTCTACAACGGCCAGAAATTCATCCCCGTCTCCGTTTCGGAAGAAATGGTCGGCCACAAGCTTGGTGAGTTCGCCCCGACGCGGACCTATCTGGGCCACGCCGCCGACAAGAAGGGCAAGCGATAATGGGTAAGGCAAAGTCTCCCCGCCGCGTTGCGGACAACGAGGCGCTGGCCGTCGGAACCACCATCCGTGGTTCGGCGCAGAAGCTCAACCTCGTTGCCGGTCTGATCCGCGGCAAGAAGGCCGAAGAGGCCATGAACATCCTCGCTTTCTCGAAGAAGGCGATGGCCAGGGACGCCAGCAAGGTGCTCGCTTCGGCAATCGCCAATGCTGAGAACAACCACGATCTCGACGTCGACGCACTCGTCGTTGCCGAGGCTTCGGTGGGCAAGTCGATCACGATGAAGCGATTCCACACCCGTGGCCGCGGCAAGTCGACGCGCATTCTGAAGCCGTTCAGCAAGCTGCGCATCGTCGTTCGCGAAGAGGAAGAGGCGTAAGATGGGTCAGAAGAGCAATCCGATCGGTCTGCGCCTGCAGATCAACCGCACCTGGGACAGCCGCTGGTACGCCGAAGGGCGTGATTATGCCAAGCTGCTGGCCGAGGACATCGAGCTGCGCAAATACATCGTCGACACGCTGCCGCAGGCCGCGATTTCGAAGGTGGTGATCGAACGTCCGGCCAAGCTGTGCCGCATCTCGATCTACGCTGCGCGCCCCGGTGTCATCATCGGCAAGAAGGGTGCAGACATCGAAAAGCTGCGCGCCAAGCTGTCGACCATGACCGAAAGCGAAGTGAAGCTGAACATCGTCGAGATCCGCAAGCCGGAAATCGATGCCAAGCTCGTCGCTCAGGGCGTGGCCGATCAGCTGATCCGCCGCGTTGCATTCCGCCGCGCGATGAAGCGCGCCGTGCAGTCCGCGCTGCGTCTGGGTGCCGAAGGCATCAAGATCGTCTGCGGTGGCCGTCTCGGCGGTGCTGAAATCGCCCGCGTCGAATGGTATCGCGAAGGCCGCGTGCCGCTTCACACCCTGCGTGCCAATGTCGATTATGCCGAAGCCGAAGCGCTGACCGCATACGGCATCATCGGTATCAAGGTCTGGATCTTCAAGGGCGAGATCCTCGCTCACGATCCGACCGCGCAGGACCGCCTGATGATGGAAGCGCAGACTTCCGGCGTGCGTCCGGCTCGCTGATTGCAGGATTAGGAAAGAACCATGCTGCAACCGAAGAAAACCAAATACCGCAAGGCGTTCAAGGGCAAGATCCATGGCAACGCCAAGGGCGGAACCACGCTGAACTTCGGCTCTTACGGGCTGAAAGCGATGGAGCCCGAGCGGATCACCGCACGCCAGATCGAAGCGGCTCGCCGCGCGATCACGCGTCACATGCGCCGTCAGGGTCGCTTGTGGATCCGCGTATTCCCCGATGTGCCCGTGTCCAAGAAGCCTGCCGAAGTTCGTCAGGGTAAGGGCAAGGGCTCGGTGGAATACTGGGCTGCCCGTGTGAAGCCGGGTCGTATCCTGTTCGAACTCGATGGCGTTCCCGGTCCGCTGGCCGCCGAAGCGTTCGAACGTGCTGCGATGAAGCTGCCGATCAAGACCAAGGTTGTTGCCCGCCTGGGCGACACCTCGCACCTGGGAGGCGAATAATGGCCGCCAAGACCGAAGACTTGCGCCAGAAGAGCGACGATCAGCTTGCCGAAGAACTTGGCAATCTGAAGCGCGAGCAGTTCAACCTGCGCTTCCAGGCTGCGACGAACCAGCTCGAGGGACCGGCGCGCATCCGCGAGGTGCGTCGCTCGATCGCCAAGATCAAGACGCTGCAGGGCGAACGCGCCCGCGCAGCGGCAGCCAAGGCCTAAGGAGTAGACCATGCCCAAGCGTATCCTGATCGGGACCGTCACCTCCGACAAGACCGACAAGACCGTGACCGTGAAGGTCGAGCGCAAGGTGAAGCACCCGCTTTACGCGAAGATCATTCGCCGCTCGAAGAAGTATCACGCACACGACGAGCAGAACGAATACACGCTCGGCGATGTCGTCCGCATCGAGGAGACCAAACCGATCTCCAAGACCAAGACGTGGAAGGTCATCGACCGCGTCATCGCGGGTGGCACTCAGGCCGTCGAAGCCGATCTCGAAGTCGAGGCGGCTGCGGCGAGCACCAACTGAACGACGACGCTTGATCCCTGCGTCCGCAGGGACAGGCTTTAGGAACTGCCGGACTGGTTTCGGCAAGCCAACTGAGAAGGAACCGGATCGATGATCCAGATGCAATCCAATCTCGAAGTCGCGGACAACAGCGGCGCCAAGCGCGTCCAGTGCATCAAGGTACTGGGCGGCTCCAAGCGTCGCACCGCGAGTGTCGGGGACGTGATCGTGGTTTCCGTGAAGGAAGCCCAGCCGCGCGCGAAGGTGAAGAAGGGCGATGTCCATCGCGCCGTCATCGTGCGCACGAAGAAGGACGTACGCCGCCCCGATGGCAGCGTCATCCGCTTCGACAGCAATGCCGCCGTGCTCGTCAACAAGAGCGAGGAGCCGCTCGGCACGCGTATCTTTGGACCCGTTGTGCGCGAACTGCGCGGCCGCGGCTTCATGAAGATCATCTCGCTCGCACCGGAGGTGCTGTAATGGCCGCCGCTAAGATCAAGAAGGGTGACACCGTCGTCGTCCTGTCCGGCAAGGACAAGGGCAAGACGGGCACGGTCGAGAAGGTCATGCCCAAGGATGGCAAGGTCGTCGTCGAAGGCGTGAACGTCGCCACCCGTCACCGCAAGCCGACCCAGCAGAACCCCCAGGGTGGCATCGATCGCTTCGCCGCGCCGATGCACATCGCCAAGGTTGCGCTGGCCGATCCCAAGGATGGCAAGCCCACCCGCGTCCGTTTCGAAGAAAAGGACGGCAAGAAGGTGCGCGTTGCTGTCAAATCCGGGGAGACCATCGATGGCTGATTATACGCCGCGTCTCAAAGCCAAGTACGAAGCCGAAATCGCCAAGGCGATGACGGAAAAGTTCGGCTACAAGAACCGCCTCGAAGTGCCGAAGATCGACAAGATCACGCTCAATATGGGCGTCGGCGAAGCCAGCCAGGACAAGAAGAAGGTCCAGACGGCTGCCGAGGAAATGGCCCTGATTGCCGGCCAGAAGCCGGTCATCACCAAGGCGAAGAAATCGATCGCGCAGTTCAAGCTGCGTGAAGGCATGCCGATCGGTGCGAAGGTAACGCTTCGCCGCGACCGGATGTTCGAATTCCTCGACCGCCTGGTCACCATCGCAATGCCCCGCATCCGCGACTTTCGCGGCCTCAACCCGAAGAGCTTCGACGGGCGCGGCAACTATGCGATGGGCCTGAAGGAACAGATCATCTTCCCCGAAATCTCCTACGACAAGATCGAGAAGGTCCGGGGCATGGATATCATCGTAACCACCACGGCGAAGACCGACGAAGAGGCGCGCGAACTGCTCCGCCTGTTCGGTTTCCCGTTCCCGGCCGAAGCAAAGGCCGACGCAGAAAAGGAAGCGGCGTAAGCCGCTAGAAGAGGAACTTAAGTCCAATGGCGAAACTGAGTTCGATCAACAAGAACGAGCGTCGCAAGAAGCTCGTCAAGCAGTACGCAGCAAAGTACGAAAAGCTCAAGGCGATCGCCGACGACAAGTCGCTCGACGATACCGAACGGCTGATGGCACGCCTGAAAATGGCGGAACTGCCGCGCAACGCGAACCCCACGCGCGTACGCAACCGCTGCGCCACCACCGGCCGCCCCCGCGGCTATTACCGCAAGTTCGGCATCAACCGTATCGAACTGCGCGACCTCGGCAACAAGGGCCTGATTCCGGGCCTGACCAAGTCGAGCTGGTGAGGAATCGATAGATGGCTATGACCGATCCCCTGGGTGATATGCTCACCCGCATCCGCAACGGCCAGCAGGCAAAGAAGGATTCCGTCCTTTCGCCCGCGTCCAAGCTGCGTGCAAATGTTCTCGAAGTTCTCCAGCGCGAAGGCTACATCCGTGGCTATTCCGAGGACGACAGCGGCAAGCACGCACAGCTGCGGATCGAACTGAAATATTTCGAAGGCGAACCTGCTATCAAGCATGTCGCCCGTGTCTCCAAGCCTGGCCGCCGCGTCTATTCGGGTTCGAAAGATTTCCCGACCGTGCGCAACGGCCTTGGCATCACCATCGTCTCGACGCCGAAGGGCGTGCTTTCGGACAACGAAGCACGCGGCGAAAACGTCGGCGGCGAAGTGCTGGCGGAGGTGTTCTGATGAGCCGCATCGGTAAGAAACCGGTCGCGATCCCCAGCGGGGTCGAGGCGAAGATCGAAGGCGACACGCTGTCGGTGAAGGGGCCCAAGGGCACTTTGTCGATGGGCATGTCCGACCTCGCCGAATACAAGATCGAAGACGGCGAAATCTCGGTAAAGCCGGCCAACGATACCCGTGCAGCCCGCAACCACTGGGGCATGCAGCGCACGCTGGTGTCGAACCTGGTCGAAGGCGTCACCGAAGGTTTCACCAAGGTCCTCGAGATCACCGGTGTCGGCTATCGTGCACAGGCCCAGGGCAAGAAGCTCAAGCTTCAGCTCGGCTACAGCCACGATGTCGATCTCGATGTGCCCGAAGGCCTCGAAGTGAAAACCCCGGATCAGACCACGGTCGAAGTCAGCGGTATCGACAAGCAGGCCGTTGGCCAGTTCGCCGCAGAGGTCCGTCGCTGGCGTAAGCCTGAGCCTTACAAGGGCAAGGGCATCAAGTACCGCGGCGAATATATCTTCCGCAAGGAAGGGAAGAAGAAGTAAGATGGCAAAGCTCTCTCTCTTTGAACGTCGCCGCCGCCGTGTGCGCACCGCGCTTCGCAAGCGTAGCGGCGACAAGCCGCGCCTGTCCGTGCACCGCACCGGCCAGCACATCTACGCGCAGATCATCGACGATGCAGCGGGCAAGACGCTCGCCGCAGCCTCGACGCTGGGCGGCAAGAGCTCCGGCGCGAATGTCGATGCTGCCACCCAGGTGGGCAAGGATATCGCCGCAGCGGCCAAGAAGGCCGGTGTTACCACTGTCGTGTTCGATCGCGGCGGGTTCCTGTTTCATGGCCGCGTGAAAGCGCTGGCCGACGCCGCCCGCGAAGGCGGGCTGGAGTTCTAAGCATGGCTGACGAAAAGAAAACCGAAGATCAGGTCGAGACCAAGACCGACGCAGCACCGGCGGAAGCGGAAACGCAGCACGCCGTGACGAAGGAAGAACCGGCGATTGCCGATACCCCTTCGGAAGCCGCTGAAAACCAGTCGCCCGCTCAGGGCGACGAAGGCCAGCCGCAGCAGCGCCGTGGCCGTGGTGGCCGCGATGGCGGTCGTGACGGTGGCCGTGGCCGTGGCCGCGGTGGTCGCGACAATCGTCGTGGCAATCGCCGCGAGGAAGAAGACGACGGCATCATCGAAAAGCTGGTCCACATCAACCGCGTCTCCAAGACGGTCAAGGGTGGTAAGCGTTTCGGCTTCGCTGCGCTGGTCGTGGTCGGTGACGGCTCGGGCCGGGTCGGCTTCGGCAAGGGCAAGGCCCGCGAAGTGCCGGAAGCGATCAGCAAGGCAACCGCCGCTGCGCGCAAGAAGATGATCCGCGTTCCGCTTAAGGAAGGTCGCACGCTGCACCATGACGGCAATGGCCGGTTCGGTGCGGGCAAGGTGACCGTGCGTACCGCACCTCCGGGTACGGGTATCATCGCCGGTGGTCCGATGCGTGCCGTGTTCGAAAGCCTTGGCGTTGCCGACGTGGTGACCAAGTCGGTCGGCACGTCCAACCCCTACAACATGATCCGCGCAACCTTCGACGCGCTGCAGGACCAGACTTCGCCGAAGTCGGTGGCCCAGCGTCGCGGCAAGAAGATCGCCGACCTCTTGGGTCGCGGTGGCGCAAGCGAGGCGGAGGCTGAAGCCGACGCCGCCGCTGTGGTGGAGTAAGATCGATGGCTGACAAGAAAACCATCAAGCTGAAGCAGATCGGTTCGCCGATCCGCCGCCCGGAAAGCCAGCGCAAGGTGCTGATCGGCCTGGGCCTCAACAAGATGCACAAGGTCGTTGTGCGCCAGGACACCCCCGAGGTGCGCGGCGCGGTTGCTTCGGTCCCGCATCTGGTGGCGATCGTCGAAGACTAGGTCGCAAGACCCGTCTCTCAGACGAAAGACAATTTGACGGGGGCGGCCTGCTGGTTTAGCGGGCCGCCTCTATTTTGAAGCGCGAACAAAAGCGAAAGCGAGTGCAGAATTATGAAACTCAACGACATCCGTGACAATCCCGGCGCCCGTAAAGAGCGTATGCGTGTCGGCCGTGGTATCGGTTCGGGCAAAGGCAAGACCGCCGCACGTGGTCAGAAGGGCCAGAAGAGCCGTTCGGGCGTGGCGATCAAGGGCTTCGAAGGCGGCCAGATGCCGCTGCACATGCGCCTGCCGAAGCGCGGGTTCAACAACCCGTTCGGCAAGGATTTCGCCGAAGTGAACCTGGGCATGATCCAGAAGTTCATCGACGCCAAGAAGCTCGACGCCAAGAAGGATATCGATCACGCTGCGCTGAAGGCCGCTGGCCTGGCACGCGGCGGCAAGGACGGTGTCCGCCTGCTCGGCAAGGGTGAGATCACGGCCAAGGCCAAGTTCATCGTCGCCGGTGCGTCCAAGGGCGCAATCGAAGCGGTCGAAAAGGCTGGTGGTTCGGTCGAGGTTCTGCCTGCAAAGCAGCCTGAAGCCGAGAAGAAGGCCGCTCGCGCCGAAGCCAACAAGGCTGGCAAAGCGAAATAATTGACGGAAAAAACGGGGGGCGGGGTTCGACATTGCGTTCCCCGCTTCCTATCTGTCCTGTCTAAGCCGGGCAGGGGCCGGCACTAGCTAGGATCGACACAGTACAATGGCTTCACGCGCCGACAGCATCGCCAGCAATATGAGCCTTGCCAATTTCAGCAAGGCCACCGAGCTCAAGCAGCGTATCTGGTTCACCATCGCGGCACTGATCGTGTTCCGCTTCCTCAGCTTCGTGCCGCTTCCGGGTATCAACCCGCTCGCGCTGCAGACGCTGGCCGACCAGACCCGCGGCGGCATCCTCGACATGTTCAACATGTTCACCGGCGGTTCGCTGGAGCGCATGAGCCTGATCGCACTTGGTGTGATGCCTTACATCACCGCCTCGATCGTGGTGCAGATGGCATCCGCCCTGCATCCCACGCTCGCCGCTCTCAAGAAAGAGGGCACGGTCGGGCGTCAGAAGCTCAATCAGTACACGCGTTATGGCACGGTGTTCCTGTGCGCGATCCAGGGCTGGTTCGTGGCTGCAGGCCTTGAAAGCTTCGGTGCTGCAAACGGCGTCAACGCCGTGGTCGATCCGGGTTACATGTTCCGTATCGGCGCCGTCATCAGTCTCGTCGGCGGGACCATGCTGCTCTTGTGGCTGGGTGAACAGATCACCAGCCGCGGCATTGGCAATGGTGTCTCGCTCATCATCATGGCGGGCATTGTCGCCCAGTTCCCGAGCTTTGCCGCCAATCTGTTCGAAGGTGGCCGCACCGGCTCGATCTCGCCGGGCATCATCATCGGTTTCATCGCGATGGTGGTTATCCTGATCCTGGTCATCAGCTTCGTCGAGCGCGCCCAGCGCCGCCTGCTGATCCAGTATCCCAAGCGCGCAACGCAGCGCGGCATGATGCAGGCGGACCGCTCGCACCTGCCCCTCAAGCTGAATACGGCAGGCGTGATCCCGCCGATCTTCGCCAGCTCGCTGCTGCTGCTGCCGCTGACGATTACGCAGTTTGCCGGCAATTCGGTCGATACCGACAGCGCGACGGGCTCTTTCATCGTGACGCTGAACCAGTATCTCGCCCACGGCCAGCCGATCTATATGACGCTCTATGCCGCAGGCATCATCTTCTTCGCTTTCTTCTACACCGCGGTTGTGTTCAACCCGGAAGAAACGGCGGACAATCTGAAGAAGAATGGCGGGTTCATCCCCGGCATCCGTCCGGGCAAGCGCACCGAAGAATATCTCGACTATGTGCTGACGCGCATCACGGTCGTCGGGGCGATCTATCTCGCGCTGGTCTGTGTCATTCCCGAATACATGATCGCGCAGACGGGTATTCCGCTGTTCCTCGGCGGTACGAGCCTGCTGATCGTGGTGAATGTCACCGTCGATACGATTAGCCAGATCCAGTCGCACCTGCTGGCTCACCAGTATGGCGACCTGATCAAGAAGGCGAAGCTGAAAGGGCGGCTGCGCTAAGGCGCGGCGCGAATTGGGGGACAAGCCAAACCATGGATATTATCCTTCTCGGCCCTCCGGGCGCAGGCAAAGGCACGCAGGCGCAGCGTCTGGTGGAACATCATGGCATGCGCCAGCTTTCCACCGGCGACATGCTGCGTGCTGCGGTCAAGGCAGGGACGCCGGTCGGCATCAAGGCCAAGGAAGTGATGGACCGGGGCGAGCTGGTTTCGGATGAAATCGTGTCCGAACTGATCGATGCCGAACTGGCCGCGATGGGTCCGGAAACGGGCGCGATCTTCGATGGCTATCCCCGCACCGCCGCGCAGGCCGACGCGCTCGACGCCTTGCTCGAGAAGCATGGTCGCAAGCTCGACCACGTGATCGAGCTTGAAGTGAACGAAGATGCTCTGGTCGAACGGATCACGGGACGTTTCACCTGCGCCAATTGTGGGGCGGGCTATCACGACACGTTCAAGCAGCCTGCCAAGCCGGGCGTTTGCGATGAATGCGGTAGCACAGAATTCAAGCGGCGGGCCGACGACAACGAAGAAACCGTGCGGACCCGCATGCAGGAATATCGTGCCAAGACCGCGCCGATCCTTCCCGGCTATGAAGATCGCGGGATTGTCACGCGTGTGGACGGTATGGGCAGCATCGACGATGTGACCCACGCAATCGACGCGATCCTGGGCTGAACTCAACCAATTGCAAGCAACCCGACTGCATGAGCGGCCAGGCCAGGCGTCCTGCGGCGCGTGCCTGTCGCGCGTGCGTGTCGCTGCATGTCGATCCCTCACGGTTTGCAGTTGCATCGCGCGGGGCAGCGCTTAACCTGCGGGCCGAAACAGGAGTGTGGGATGATCCGTACAGCAACCCTTATCGGCGCGGCTGCCAGCATGGCGCTCGCGACTCCAGTGGCCGCCGAAGTCGTCGAGACGAGCGAGAACCACTTCGTTACACGCGACGCGGCGCGGATTGCCGCATCGCCGCGCGATGTGTGGCTTGCGCTGACCAAGCCTGGCGACTGGTGGAATGATAGCCACACCTGGTCGGGCAAGGCGGAAAACATGACGCTCACGCCGCAGGCTGGGGGTTGTTTTTGTGAACGTATCCCGGGCGAGGATGGGGCGGATGGCTTCGCGATGGATGGCAGCGTGCAGCATGCCGTGGTGCTCCAGGCCTATCCCATGCGTGCGCTGCGCCTGCGGGGCGGGCTGGGGCCGCTTCAGGGTGAACCGGCGACCGGGGTGCTGACCATCACGATGAAAGAGATCCCCGGCGGAACACAGGTTTTGTGGGAATATGTTGTCGGTGGGGCGATGCGGTTCGAAGTTCCAGCCATCTCCAAGGCGGTCGACGGCGTGATGAGTGAGCAGCTTCAGGGCCTTGCCGCGCATCTCGGCGTGCTGGGTGGCGAGAAAGCCCCGGCTGATGAGCCGGCCTCTGAGAAGGCCAGCCCCCCGGAAGCCGACGAGCCCGCCGATGATACGGACGAAACCAGTGTCGAAGCGCAGATAGACGCGCTGGACACCAGGGACGACTGATCGGCCCGATCCTCGGCACGTGGCGTCGCGATTTGGGCAGCGCGATTTTGACAGCGCTCCGGGTTCTGGTAACATCCCCGTCATCAGGCGCGCACGCGCTTGCTGATCCTGCGATTTTGTTCGGTGCTGGTGTTGACCCGGCGCACGAATCCGCCTAAGCGCGCCCTTCATTCGACAGATTCTCGTGAAGTCCGGCAGGCGGTAGCCATTCTTGCGCGCCATCCGGGCTTTTTGCCGTAAGGCCGGTCTGTCGATGAATGAGCGATGAGATAGGGTCTGTGCCATCCGGTACGCCCTGTGGAGCATGGAGAAGAACTAAGTGGCTCGTATTGCCGGGGTAAACATCCCCACCAACAAGCGCGTGATCATCGCGCTCACCTATATTCACGGTATCGGCCGCACCACGGCCGTGCAGATCGCCGACAAGCTTGGCATCGATCACGCTCGCCGCGTGCAGGACCTGTCCGACGAGGAAGTGCTGCGCATCCGCGAAACGATCGATGAAGAGCACATGGTCGAGGGTGACCTTCGCCGCGACACCGCGATGAACATCAAGCGCCTGATGGACCTGCGGTCCTATCGCGGCCTTCGTCATCGTAACGGCCTGCCCGTTCGCGGCCAGCGCACCCACACCAATGCCCGCACCCGCAAGGGCAAGGCCAAGCCGATCGCCGGCAAGAAGAAGTAAGCCGTCCGGGCTCGACCCGAACGGCTTTTGCCTTCTTGAGACAGTATAAGGAATACGAACAATGGCACGCGAACCCGGCCGCATCAGGCGCCGCGACAAGAAGAACATTTCGAGCGGCGTCGCGCATATCAACGCCAGCTTCAACAACACCATGATCACCATCACCGACGCGCAGGGCAATGCGATCAGCTGGTCCAGCGCCGGCATGATGGGCTTCAAGGGCAGCCGCAAGTCGACGCCCTATGCCGCCCAGGTTGCCGCTGACGATGCCGGCAAGAAAGCTGCCGAGCACGGCGTGCGCACGCTGGAAGTCGAAGTGAAGGGCCCGGGTTCGGGCCGCGAAAGCGCGCTGCGCGGTCTCGCCGCCGTGGGCTTCACCATCACCTCGATCCGCGACGTCACGCCGATCCCGCACAATGGTGTGCGGCCGTCCAAGCGTCGCCGCGTCTGATCCGTACCTGCCCGGCGGGGTCCTGCCCCGCCGATCTTTTACGGACCGGACGCACCGCCAGGTGCCTTCGGTCCCTTCCGCATCCTAGTCCCAGGGGAAATCCATGTCCGTGAACACGAAGAACTGGCAGGAACTCAAGAAACCCAACGTCCTCGACATCAAAGAGGGCAATGACAAGACCCGCAAGGCGACCTTCATCGCCGAACCTCTCGAGCGTGGCTTCGGCCTGACGCTCGGCAATGCGTTGCGCCGCGTGCTGCTCAGCTCGCTCCAGGGCGCTGCGATCACCTCGATCAAGATCGAGAACGTGCTGCACGAATTCTCCTCGCTCGCCGGTGTGCGCGAGGACATCACCGACCTCGTCCTCAACGTGAAGCAGATCGCGCTGAAGATGGAAGGCGCAGGCCCCAAGCGGCTCCAGCTTTCCGTGACCGGCCCGGCCGAAGTAAAGGCAGGCGATATCGCCACCTCGGGCGACATCGAAGTGATGAACAAGGACCTCGTCCTGTGCCATCTCGATGAGGGCGCGAACCTCAACATGGAACTGACTGCCGACACCGGCAGCGGTTATGTCCCTGCGGTCCAGAACCGCCCGGTGGATGCGCCGATCGGCCTGATCCCGGTCGACAGCCTCTATTCGCCGGTGCGCCAGGTCAGCTACAAGGTCGAGAAGGCCCGCGTCGGCCAGGAACTCGACTTCGATAAGCTGAGCCTGACGGTCGAAACCGACGGCACGGTCACCCCGGAAGACGCGGTGGCCTATGCCGCGCGCATCCTCCAGGACCAGCTGACCCTGTTCGTCCACTTCGAAGACGGCATCCCGCAGCCCAGCTCGGCCATGATCGGCCAGGCTGCAGAGCCGCAGGAAAGCGACACCAACCAGCTCAACCGTTACCTCCTCAAGAAGGTCGACGAGCTGGAACTGTCGGTCCGTTCGGCAAACTGCCTCAAGAACGACAACATCATCTATATCGGCGATCTGGTCCAGAAGACCGAAGCCGAGATGCTGCGGACCCCGAATTTCGGTCGCAAGTCCTTGAACGAAATCAAGGAAGTGCTGTCGTCGATGGGCCTGCGCCTCGGCATGGACATCCCCGGATGGCCGCCGGAAAACATCGAAGAAATGGCCAAGAAGCTCGAACAGGAACTTCTCGGCTGATCACGGGCATTGGGTGGCGGGCCCTGACCGCCACCTGCACTGGGCTACCTCAGACGGGCCCTTTTCAAACGAAGGACAAGAATAATGCGTCACGGTATTTCGCAGCGTAAGCTCTCCCGCAAGTCGGGCCACCGCAAGGCCCTCTTCCGCAACATGGCAGCTGCGCTCATCAAGCACGAACAGATCCTCACCACGCTGCCCAAGGCGAAGGAACTGCGCCCCTATGTCGAAAAGCTGATCACGCTGGCCAAGCGTGGCGGCCTCTCGAACCGCCGTCTCGCCATGAGCCGCCTCGGCGACGAAACCCAGCTCAAGAAGCTGTTCGACACCCTGGCCGAGCGTTACGGCGACCGAGAAGGCGGTTACACCCGCATCATTAAGGCCGGCTATCGTGGCAGCGACGCTTCGCAGATGGCGATCATCGAATTCGTCGACCGCGACGAAGATGCCAAGGGCCAGGACAGCGGCCCGGTGATGACCGAAGAGGACGACCTCGAAGACGCGTAAGCGCTTCTTGCCAAGAGATTTAGGGGGCCGCCGGTATCGCACCGGCGGCCCTTTTTCTTTGCGAGTCCGCGCACGACATCCTAGACTTGGGGGCAGCACACAATCCCTTTGGAGAGGACCCTTTATGAAACGCCACATCCTTGGCGCGCTCGTCGCTAGCAGCGCCATCGCCCTCGCATTCGCCAGCCCCGGAGCCGCGCACCCGACAATGCCCGAATATCCCGAAACGCGTGCCACCGACACAAGCGAAGTGCTCTTCGGAGAGACAATCGAAGACCCCTATCGCTGGCTTGAAAACGATGTGCGCAACGATGAAGACGTGGCCGCATGGGTCGAAGCGCAGAACGAGGTTACCAATGCCTATCTGGCGCAGGTCCCAGGCACGCGCTGGTTCAAGGACAAGCTGGGCGCGCTGATCGACTATGAACGCTATGGCATCCCCAGCAAGGCCGGCGACCGCTATTTCTATTCGTACAATTCCGGCCTGATGAACCAGTCGCAATATTTCGTGCGCGATGGCTGGGACGGGGAAGCGCGGCTGCTGATCGACCCCAATGAATGGTCGGACGATGACGCCACCGCACTTGCCGGGACGGCCCCGTCGAAAAGCGGGAAATACCTCGCCTATGCCATCCAGGACGGCGGCAGCGACTGGCGCACGATCAAGGTGCTGAATGTCGATACCGGCAAGGAAGTCGGCGACGAGATCAATTGGGCCAAGTTCACCAGCATGCAGTGGATCGGCGATGAAGGCTTCCTCTATTCCCGCTTCCCCAAACCGGAAGAAGGGCAGGACTTCCAGTCGCTCAACTACAACCAGGCGGTCTATTTCCACCGCCTCGGCACGCCGCAAAGCCAGGACGAGCTGGTTTTCGAAACGCCCGACTTCAAGGAACGCGGCCATTTCGCAGGCGTGACCGATGATGGCCGCTGGGCATTTGTCGTCAGTTCGCTGGGGACGGACGACAAATACGAAGTCCACGCCATCGACCTGTCCCACCGCGAGCACACCGGATGGAAGGCCAAGCCCATCGTCACCGGCTTCGAGCATAGCTGGTCGCCCTTCGCATCGATGGGCGATGTTGTCTATTTCCAGACGAACAAGGACGCGCCGCGTTATCGCATCGTGCGCGCCGACCTGACCGGCGACACCATCGAGTGGGAAGAGGTCATCGCGCAGGCGGATGAGCCGATTTCCGGCGCGTCGATCATCGGTGACACGCTGGTCGTCGAATATATGAAAGATGCCAGCAGCCGTGCGGTCTATTACGATCTCGACGGCAAGGAGAAGGGCGCGCTCGACCTGCCCGGCATCGGCTCCATCGGCGGCCTTGGCGGCGAGCCGGGCGACAGCGAAACCTTCTACAGCTTCACCAGCTTCAACCAGCCAGGTGCGATCTATCGCCTCGATATCGACACCGGCGAACGCTCCGTATTCGCTCAGCCGGAGGTTTCGTTCCTGCCCGACGATTACCGGGTGGAGCAGGTGTTCTTCAATTCGAAGGACGGAACCCGCGTGCCGATGTTCATCGTGCGGCACAAGGATTCGACCGGGGCCAAGCCGACGCTGCTCTACGGCTATGGCGGGTTCAACGTCTCGCTGACGCCGGGCTTTTCCGCCACGCGCATGGCGTGGTTGCAGGCGGGCGGCACGTTCGCGCTCGCCAATCTGCGCGGCGGCGGCGAATACGGCAAGGACTGGCACGATGGCGGCCGTCTGGCGAACAAGCAGAACGTGTTCGACGATTTCATCGCCGCGGGCGAATATCTGAAAGCCAATGGCTACACCTCGGAAGACGGGCTGGCGATCCAGGGCGGCTCCAATGGCGGACTGCTGGTGGGCGCGGTGGCCAACCAGCGGCCCGACCTGTTCGCCGCCGGCAACGCCGCTGTGGGCGTGATGGACATGCTGCGTTTCGATCGCTGGACGGCCGGGCGTTACTGGGTGGACGATTATGGCTATCCGTCCAAGGAAGCGGACTTCAAGGTGCTGCGCGCCTATTCGCCCTATCACAACATCAAAGACGGTACGGACTATCCGGCTCTGCTGGTGACCACCGCCGACACCGATGATCGCGTCGTGCCGGGGCACAGCTTTAAATACACCGCCGCGCTGCAGGCTGCCGATCTGGGCGACAAGCCGCAGCTGATCCGTATCGAGACGCGCGCCGGGCATGGTTCGGGCAAGCCGACCGACAAGATCATCGAGGAGTACGGCGATATCCTCGCTTTCCTTGCTCACCACACCGGGCTGGAAGTTCCGCCGGAAGACTAAGACATAGGGGCGTTCAGGAAATTGCATGGTTTCCTGAACGCCTGCTGTCGCCAAGATTCAGGCTCGCCTCACCGCGACTCGGTTAGGTCCTCATTCAACGCCGGAGCAATCCCGCATCGGCCAAGAATGAGGACGAACCCATGAAGACCATTTCCAAAGCCCTCGTCGGAACCCTTGCCGCAGGTGCGATGGCAATGACTTCCGCCGCACCCGCCTTTGCGCGCGACCATCGTGATGACGGTGGTATCGATGCGGGCGATGTTATTGCCGGCGCGCTCATCATTGGCGGGATTGCTGCCATCGCATCGTCGGTCGGTGGACGCGACCGTTACGATGATCGTTATCGCGACCGTCGCTATGACCGCGGTGACCGCTGGGATCGCCGCGGGAACCCGCGCCGCGCCGTCGAACGCTGCGTGCGTGCCGCAGAGCGCGATGCCCGCCGCTATGGCTATCGCTATGCCGACGTAACGGACATCCGCGACGTGAAGGACACCCGCTATGGCTGGCGCGTCAAGGGCCGGATGGTCGTCGATGGCCAGCGTGGCGGCCGCTACGATCGCTATGACCGCTATGACCGCTATGACCGCTATGATCGCTATGACCGCCGTGGATACAATCGCCGCGATAGCGGGAACTTCACCTGCTATATGGAACGCGGCCGGATCACCGGCGTGAAGTATCGCGGCATTCGCGGTATGCGCTGATCCCGGTGCATCCGGGTGACAGAATCCGGTTCAAGGTCACTGGATGAACGACAGGGCGGTTCAGGCTGGCGACAGTCTGAGCCGCCTAGCCGTGTGTGCATCATACCACTGGTCTGAATGGTGGAGCAGGCCGATCAGGGGATCACTCCGATGACGATTTTCAGCAAGTTTGCCGCCGTGCCTGCCGCGCTGGCGGCGGTGTCACTTGTCGCGACACCCGCTGCGGCTACAGAACTGCCGCGTGTTGCAGCGCCGCGCGCAGTCGCCGCCGAAACAGGTGCATGGACCGTCGGAGACGAAACCTACGATCACAGGCGTCGCTATCGCCATCGCCGCGATCGCGGGGTTAGCGCGGGCGACGTGCTGGCGGGCGTGCTGATCATCGGCGGGATTGCGGCGGTTGCGTCCGCTGCCACCAAATCGCGCCGCGACGATCGCGATGGGCGTTATCGTGATACGAATTATCGCTACCCCGACAGGCGGGGCGATTCGCGCTATGCAGCGGGTGACAGCGGGCTCGACCGTGCGGTCTCCATGTGCATGCGTGAGCTTGAGCGTGATGTTCGGGTCGATACGGTCGACAATGTCCGCCGCACGGGCGAGGGCTGGGTGGTGTCCGGTCGCCTCTATAATGGCGATGGTTTCAACTGCCGGATCGACAATCGCGGGCGCGTCGATACGATCGATTTCGGCGCGCGCGATGATGGTTTCGCAGGCGTGGAAGACCGCCAGCATGACGATGATCGCTATCGCAGTGCCTGGGCCGATGTCGATGCGCAACGCAGCGACGCACCCGTGTCGGCGCGCGGCTATGACCAGGAGCGTTCCCAGCCGCGTCTGCAGCCGCGGCCCCAACAGTCCCAGCCTGCCTATCCTGGCGGCCCTATCGACGGCGATCTGGAAGAAGACCAGATCGGCACAGGCTATCCCGGGCGGGCCAACTGACCGGGATCAGTCTTCGGGCTCTGCGTCCGCACGCTCGCGATAACCGGGCAGGGCAAGCTCCCAGCGGATGGCCGCTCCACGCAATGCAAAGCCGGCTGCCCAGGCTGCGATCCAGGTGATCGGATTTGCGAACCCTGCGACCGTACCGGCCACGGTGATGGTGGCGGTGAGGGCAGCTGCGGTCACGTAGAGTTCGGGCCTCATGATGATCGACGGGACACCCGCGATCACATCGCGCACCACGCCGCCTGCGCACCCTGTCATCACGCCGAGGACGGCCGCTGGAATGGGCGCAACGCCGAACGCCATCGCCTTGGCCGCGCCCAGCACGGCAAAGGCCGCAAGGCCCGCCGCATCGGCCCATTCGAGAAATTGTCCCTCCCACCAACGACGCGGTGTGAACCACGCGATCAGCGCGGTGGCGAGGATCACCGGGGCAACCCACGGATCGCGCAGCCAGAAGGCGGGCGTGCCGATCAGCATGTCGCGCAGAGACCCGCCACCCACGCCCGTTGCCAGCGCGAAAAAGGCCATCGTCACGAAGGTCTGCTTCAGCCGCGCAGCCAGCAGCGCGCCCGTGAGCGCGAAGACAGCCGTACCGAGCAGGTCGAGCAGCGGGGGTAGAGCCGGGGCAACCGGGGCGGAGGAAAGCAAGCTCATGTCGCGAACCTATCGGTGGAGGATATCGCCCATCGCGCTGGCGGCGGCGATGCAATCGAGGTCGGCCCACTTCGGCCCGATGACCTGCATGCCGCAGGGCAGGCCATCCGTCTCGCCCACAGGCAATACGGTCGCGGGCAGGTTGGGGAACGATACCAGACCGGCCCAGGCGAGCCCGTCGGCGGCGCGTGTCGTCACGCCATCGATTGCGGTGTCCCCTTCGAAAAAAGCGGCGTCGCGATGTGGGAAGGCCAGCACCGGGGCGGGCGGGGCGAGCACGAAATCGAACCGTTCGAAAAAGCGCGCCCACGCGGCTTCGTTGGCGGCCTGCGCATCCAGCAGGTCGAACCAGTCGGTCGCGCTCGCCCGCTTGCCGTTGGGGCCGGGCATGCCGCGCGCCATCGCGACATTGAGCATACGCATGTAATTGGCGTGCTGGCCCGCAAGATCGGGCAGCAGGTCGGTGCTGCGTTCGATGGTCACACCTGCACGTTCCAGCGCATCGGCGGCTGCTTCGATGGGTGTGCGCACCGATGTGTCGACTGCGCTCACGGGATGGTCGAGCAGCAGCAGCACGCGGCAATTCTTGAGCGGCTTGTCCTGCCGCGCCATCGGCAGTTCCGCCGTGGCGTGCAGCAGCGCGGCAAGATCCGCCCCATCGCGCGCCAGCGGCCCGGCAATCGACAGCGCGCCATCATGCGCGTGGCGATCCGCCATCAGCGGGTGATCGTGCCCCGCCTTGCTGACCAGCCCCCAGCTCGTCTTGTGTGCCCATATGCCGCAGAAATGTGCCGGAACCCGCACCGATCCGCCGATGTCGGTCCCGAAATCGCACGGGACCATGCCGCTGGCGACCGCCGCCGCCGAGCCACCGGACGATCCGCCCGCGCTGCGCGCATGATCGTGCGGATTGTTGGTGCGGCCATAGACTGAGTTGAAACTCTGCCAGTCGGTCAGATCCACCGGCACATTGGTCTTGCCAAGGATCACCGCACCCGCCGCCTTCAGCCGCGCGACCACCCGCGAATCCGCCTTCGCCATCCGCTCGGCATATTGCGGATGGCCCCAGCAACTGGGCAGCCCCGCAACATCGAAGCTCTCCTTCACCGTCATCGGCACGCCGAACAGTGGCTGGCCCTCGCGCGGGCCGGCTTCGTCGAGCGCGCGTGCCGCGTCGATTGCGCGGTCGAAATCGGTGACGACCACGGCATTTACATGCGCATCGAGCCGTTCGATCCGGGCGATGGCCAGTTCGGCCGCCTCATGCGCGGACAGCGCGCCTTCGCGGATCGCGGCTGCGGTTTCCAGCGCGGTGGGTTTGTCGGTGAGCTTCGGATAGGCCATGCATTCCCCTCTCGCCGCATATCTAGACCGATAGCAAGCGGCGGCAACCCTTACGCGGTTTGAGCGCGGCGGTTCGTCAGTCCGAGCGCCAGCCCATAACCAAGGATGGGCGCAGCGCCGTAGCCGATGAGGATGCTGGGATAATTTTCCATCAGCGCGACGATGGAAAAACCGAACAGGCTGCCCGCCAAGCTGAGGCGCACGCGCCGCTCCGGCGACACTGTGAAGAGAATAAGCGCGAAGCACGCGGCAAGCGTGATGAACAGCACAAGGGCGAAGGCCGGGTGATGCCCCGCCGCCTCGACCAGCACGCGTTCCACGAAAGGCTGGGGCGGTAAATCCCCGCGCACCGCCATGACCAGGCTTGCGACAAACCCGACCACCGCTGTGAGGCCGGTTTTCCAGTCGCGGCTGCGATCGTGCAATCCGACAGCCGCAAACGTGAGGGCAAAGCCGCTCGCCGCATCGGGCTGGAGCAGCGCGGCCAACAGCGCAGCGAGCAGGATCGGGGCAGTGTAATCGGGCTCGTCCACACAGAGCACGACAAGAGCCGGGATGAGGAGCGACCCGGCGTGGAGAATGAACGGGCCGAGCGGCAACCAGCGCGCAATACCATTGAGAAAGGGGCCGGTCGCGAGCGGGAGGAACAGCAATGCCAGAAGCAAGGCGATAATCGCGCGGCGAGCCGGTGCGCTGGCCGGCCTCGCGCCCAACGCAATCCAGAGCGCTGCCAGTGCAAGCGCCACGCCGTTGATCAGCAGGTAATGCGCGGGCGCGCCGAAGGCCGCCATATAGGCCAGCCCGGCGAGGACCGGGGCGGCGATTGCGAGGAAAGCCGTTGTCTTGCCCCGCAATGCCTTTGCCCCGGTCATCGGATCAGATGTGGATCGGCTTGCCCTGGACCGCCATCGCCGCTTCCTTGATCGCTTCGGAATGCGTCGGGTGGGCATGGCAGGTGTAGGCGATATCCTCGCTCGTAGCGCCGAATTCCATCGCCTGCGCGGCCTGCGCGATCATCGTGCCCGCAACGCTGGCAATCGCCCAGACGCCGAGCACCCGGTCGGTTTCCGCCTCGGCGATGACCTTCACGAAGCCGTCGGGCTCGTGATTGGTCTTGGCGCGGCTGTTGGCCATCATCGGAAACTTGCCGACTTTCACCTTGGCCTTGTCGCCCAGCTTTTCGATGGCTTCTTCGGTGGTGAGGCCGACTCCGGCGAATTCGGGCCAGGTATAGACCACGCCGGGAATGACATCGTGGTTCACGATGCCGGTCTGCCCGGCGATGTTCTCCGCACAGGCAATGCCTTCATCTTCGGCCTTGTGGGCCAGCATGGGGCCGGGGACCACGTCGCCAATGGCCCATACGCCGTCAACCTTGGTGCGGAAATCGTGATCGGTTTCGATCTGGCCGCGCTGGTTCACCTCCAGGCCGATGGCATTGAGGCCCAGCCCGTCCGTATTGGGACGACGACCGATCGACACCAGCACGCAATCGGCTTCCAGCGTCTCGCTCTCGCCGCCTGCGGCAGGTTCGAGCGTCAGCGTGGCTTTCTTGCCCTTGACCGTGCAGCCGGTGACCTTGGTCGACAGGCGCAGTTCCATGCCCTGTTTCTTGAAGATCTTGCCCGCTTCCTTGCGCACTTCCTCGTCCATGCCGGGCAGCAGCTTGTCGAGATATTCGACCACCACCACTTCGGCGCCGAGCCGCCGCCAGACCGAGCCGAGTTCCAGCCCGATCACACCGCCGCCGATGACGACCATCTTCTTGGGCACGGATGCGAGTTCCAGCGCGCCGGTGGAATCGACGACGATCTGCTTGTCGTTATCGACTTCGACACCCGGAAGCGGAGTGACGGAGGAGCCGGTGGCGATGATGATGTTCTTCGCCGTGACCGTCTCGTCACCGACCTTGACCGTGTGCGCATCCTGGAAGGTGGCGTGGCCTTTCTTCCAGTCGACCTTGTTCTTCTTGAACAGGAATTCGATGCCGCCCGTCAGGCCCTTCACGGCGTCGCGGCGCTGGGCGTGCATTTTGTCGAGGTTGAGCTTCGGCTTCACCTCGATGCCCATGCTTTCCATCGAACCATTCGATGCCGCGTCGAAATACTCGCTCGCATGCAGCATCGCCTTGGAGGGGATGCAGCCGACATTGAGGCATGTCCCACCCAGCGTCTCGCGGCTTTCGGCGCAAGCGGTCTTCAGCCCCAGCTGCGCAGCGCGGATCGCAGCGACATAGCCACCCGGGCCAGCGCCGATAACGAGGACGTCGTAGTCAAATTCCGACATATTGAACTCCGTTCGCCCTGAGCTTGTCGAAGGGCTGTACTTCTTTTCGTCCGTCGCTCTCGAAGAAAGTGCAGGGCTTCGACAGGCTCAGCCCGAACGGACCTGGGTTGTGCTTTAAAGGTCGATCAGCATCCGGGTCGGATCTTCGATCGCTTCCTTGATGATTTTCAGCGCGGTCACAGCCTCCCGACCGTCGATCAGGCGGTGGTCGTAGGACAGGGCGATATACATCATCGGGCGGATGACGATCTCGCCGTCGACCACCATCGGACGGTCTTCGATGCGGTGGAGGCCGAGAACGGCGCTCTGCGGCGGGTTGATGATCGGGGTCGACATCAGCGATCCGAACACGCCGCCATTGGAAATGGTGAACGTGCCGCCCTTCATGTCGTCCATCGTCAGCGTGCCTTCCTTGGCGCGCTTGCCGAAATCGGCGATGTCTTTCTCGATCCGGGCAAAGCCCTTGTCCTGCGCGTCGCGGATGACCGGGACGACCAGGCCGTTGGGCGCGCTGACGGCGACCGAGATGTCGACGTAATCGTGATAAACGATCTCGTCGCCCTCGATATAGGCGTTGGCGGCGGGCACGTCTTTCAATGCAAGGCAGGCGGCCTTGGCGAAGAAGCCCATGAAGCCGAGCCGGATATCGTGCTTCTTAGCGAAGAGATCCTTGTACTTCGCGCGCGCTTCCATGACCGCGCTCATATCCACATCGTTGAACGTGGTGAGCAGGGCGGCGTTGTCCTGCGCGCCTTTCAGCCGCTTGGCGATGGTCTGGCGCATGCGCGTCATCTTGACGCGTTCCTCGCGGCGCTCGCCCGATGCGGCGGGGGTTGCGGCGGCCGGCGCTGCGCTGTTGGCGGTTTGTGCCGCACCGCCATCGCGCTTGGCCCTGGCAGCGGCGATGACATCTTCCTTGGTCAGGCGGCCGTCCTTACCCGTGCCCTTGATCGCGGTCGGATCGACCCCGTGTTCCAGCACGGCGCGGCGCACGGCGGGCGACATGGTGACGCTGGCATCGGAAGCCGCGGCGGGAGCAGGTGAGGGCGTTTCGGCGCGCTTTTCTGCACCGTCTTCGCGCTGTTCGGCGGCGCGGCCCGCTTCCTCGCCCTTGGCGGCGGGGGCTGCGCCTTCTTCGACCACAGCGATGACTGCGCCGACTTCGACCGTGTCGCCGACTTCGGCACGCAGTTCCTGAATCACGCCCGCGACGGGGGAGGGGACCTCCACCGCGACCTTGTCGGTTTCGAGGCTGGCAATGGGTTCATCCACCGCCACGGCATCGCCGGGCTGCTTCAACCATTCGCCAATCGTGCCTTCGGTAACGGATTCGCCGAGTGCGGGGACCTGGATTTCCTTGGCCATAAATGTGTTTCCTTCAGGCCTTCTTCTTACGTGATGTGGTGGATTTGGCAGTGCCGTTGCGCATGGCGTGGCCGCCATCGTTCAGGCCGAGCGCCATCGAAACGAGCGCGCGTTGCTGTTCCTGATGGCGATTTGCGAAGCCGGTCGCGGGCGATGCGGCTTCCTCGCGGCCCGCATATTGCGGGCGCATGCCGTCATGCCCGGCCTGGGTCAGTGCATCCTCGATCCGGTTCTGGACAAAGAACCAGCCGCCATTGTTCTTCGGCTCTTCCTGACACCAGACGACCTCTTCGAGGTTGCTCATGCGCTCCATGCGCCGGGCCAGCGGATTGCCGGGGAAGGGATAGAGCTGCTCGATCCGCACGATGGAGACATCTTTCAGCCCCTCTTCCTCTCGCTTTTCATGCAGGTCGTAATAGACCTTGCCCGAACACAGGACGAGGCGGCGGATATCCTTGTCGGCGACTTCGGTGATGTCCGACTTGATCCGCATGAAATGGTGATCGCCCACGAATTCGCTCGCCGGGCTTTTCGCCATCGGATGGCGCAGCAGCGATTTGGGCGTCATGATGACCATCGGCTTGCGGAACGGGCGCAGCATCTGGCGGCGAAGAACGTGGAAGTAATTCGCCGGGGTGGTGATGTTGCACACCTGGATGTTGTCGTTCGCGCACAGTTGCAGGAAGCGTTCCAGACGCGCGGAGCTGTGCTCCGGCCCCTGACCTTCATAGCCATGCGGCAACAGCATCACGAGGCCGTTGGCGCGCAGCCATTTGACTTCGCCCGAGGCAATGAACTGGTCGATCATGATCTGCGCACCGTTGGCGAAATCGCCGAATTGCGCTTCCCACATCACCAGCGTCTTGGGATCGGCCATCGCGAACCCGTATTCGAAGCCCAGCACACCGTATTCGGACAGGATGCTGTCATAGACCTCGAACTTGCCGTGGGGCAGCGTGGCGAGCGGGATATATTTCCGCTCGTCCTTCTGGTCGACCCAGATGGCATGGCGCTGGCTGAATGTGCCGCGGCCGGAATCCTGCCCCGACAGGCGCACACCGAACCCTTCGGTCACCAGGCTGCCGAAAGCAAGCGCTTCGGCCGTCGCCCAGTCGAACCCTTCGCCGCTCTCGAACATGTCCGCCTTGGCCTTGAGCACGCGGCCCAGGGTCTTGTGGATGGTGAGATCGTCCGGCACGCTCGTGAGCGTGCGGCCGAGGCTGTCGAACAGCTTCTTCTCGATCGCGCTGTCGACATTGCGGCGCGCGGTTTCGGGATCGACCGGCTTGTTGAGGCCCGCCCAGCGCCCGCCGAACCAGTCGGCCTCGTTGGGTTTGTAGCTGGTGGCCGCGTCGAATTCTTCCTGCAGATGCTCGGTGAATTCCTCGCGCAGGCGGGGGGCCTCGCCCTTTTCGATCACCCCTTCGGCGATCAGGCTGTCGGCATAGAGATAGCTGACCTTGGGGTGCGCGCGGATCGCGTCATACATCAGCGGCTGGGTGAATTTCGGCTCATCACCCTCATTGTGGCCGAAGCGGCGATAGCACCACATGTCGATCACGATGTCGCGCCCGAAGGTGTGGCGGTATTCGATCGCCAGCTTGCAGGCGAAGGTCACCGCTTCGGGATCGTCGCCATTGACGTGCAGGATCGGCGCCTGAATGCCCTTGGCCACATCGCTGGGATAGGGGCTGGAGCGCGCGAATTGCGGGCTGGTGGTGAAGCCGATCTGGTTGTTGATGACGAAGTGGATGCAGCCGCCGGTGGAATAGCCGGGCACGCCGGAAAGGCCGAGGCATTCCCACACGATGCCTTGCCCCGCAAAGGCCGCATCGCCGTGGATCAGCACGGGCAGGACCTGCTCGTGCTTCTTCAGATCGTCGCGGATCGCCTGCTGCGCGCGGGTCTTGCCCAGCACGACGGGATTGACCGCTTCGAGGTGGCTGGGGTTGGGGACGAGCGACATGTGCACGCTGATCCCGTCGAATTCACGGTCGGTGCTGGTCCCGAGGTGGTATTTCACATCGCCCGAGCCGCCGACATCGTCGGGGTTGGCGCTGCCGCCCTGAAATTCGTGGAAGATGACCTTGTAGGGCTTGGCCATCACGTTCGCGAGCACGTTCAACCGCCCACGATGCGCCATGCCGTAAATGATCTCGCGCACGCCGTACTGGCCGCCATACTTGATGACTGCTTCGAGTGCGGGGATCATCGATTCCCCGCCATCGAGGCCGAAACGCTTGGTCCCGACATATTTCTTGCCGAGGAAGTTCTCGTATTCCTCGCCGCGGATCACCGCCTGAAGGATCGCCTTCTTACCCTCGGGGGTGAACTGGATGGTTTCTTCGGGCGTCTCGAACTTGTCCTGCAGGAACCGGCGTTCGGTCGTGTCCGAGATGTGCATGTATTCGAGGCCGACCTTGCCGCAATAGGTCGCGCGCAAAGTGTCGAACAACGTGCCGACGGTGACCCACTCGAAACCGAATACGCCGCCGACATAGACTTCCTTGTCTTCCTGCCCGGCAAAACCGTGCCATTCCAGCGTGAGGTCTTCCGGCTTCTCGCGGTGCGAAAGGCCCAGCGGGTCCAGATCCGCCGCCAGATGCCCGCGCACACGATAGAGGCGCACCAGCAACATGGCCCGCACCGATGCGTCGCAGGCTTCCTCGATGGCCTTGGGGTCGGTGGGCTTGCCCGCCGCCTTCGTTGCCTCGGTCACCGCGAGGCGCATCTGCGTCGGGTCAAGCGCCTGCGTCAGGTCGGCTTCGCTGTCGACCACATCGGCCAGCCAGCGCGGGTTGCCCCAGCTCGGCCCCGGCTGGGGACCTTCCTGGTCGCCCATTTCGGGGAGAAAATCGTGGTTTTCGTTGCCCATCCGGGTCACCTTCTCGCGCCGACCCAATGTCGGCTCTTTATGGCAATGCCTCAGCGGCGCGGACGGTCCCGGGGAGGAGGGGGCCCGCGCCGAATGTCAGGCCATTTCCTTCAGCATGGCGTCGAGCGTCGTGCCGAGTTCGCTGGGGCTGGGGGAGACGCGGATGCCCGCATCTTCCATCGCCGCGATCTTGTCGTCGGCGCCGCCTTGGCCGCCCGAAACGATGGCGCCGGCATGGCCCATGCGGCGGCCCGGAGGCGCAGTGCGGCCCGCGATGAAGCCGACCATCGGCTTGCGGCGGCCCTTGGCAGCTTCTTGCTTGATGAATTCGGCGGCCTCTTCTTCCGCGCTGCCGCCGATCTCGCCGATCATGATGATCGACTTGGTTTCGTCGTCGTCGAGGAAGAGGTCGAGCACGTCGATGAAGTTCGTGCCGTTGACGGGGTCGCCGCCGATGCCGACCGCCGTGGTCTGGCCGAGGCCGACCATCGTGGTCTGATGGACGGCTTCATAGGTCAGCGTGCCAGAGCGCGAGACCACGCCGACGCTGCCCTTCTTGAAGATGGAACCGGGCATGATGCCGATCTTGCATTCGCCGGGCGTCAGCACGCCGGGGCAGTTCGGGCCGATCAGGCGCGAGTTCGAGCCGGTCAGCGCGGCCTTCACCCTGACCATGTCTAGCACCGGAATGCCTTCGGTGATGGCGACGATCAGTTCCATCTCAGCATCGATAGCCTCGAGGATCGCGTCGGCCGCGAACGGCGGCGGGACGTAAATGCACGAAGCGGTCGCGCCGGTTTCGGCCTTGGCTTCGCGCACGGTGTTGAACTGAGGCAGGCCGATATGGTCGGTTCCGCCTTTGCCCGGCGTCACACCTGCAACCATCTGCGTCCCGTAATCGAGCGCCTGCTGCGTGTGGAAAGTGCCGGTGTTGCCGGTCATCCCTTGCGTGATGACCTTGGTGTTCTTGTCTACGAGGATGGACATGATCTTCCTTCGACTAAATTAAGAGTGCAGCAGCTATAGTAGGGACTACGACGACAATCAGGTAGGATGCGAGAAATTCTAAGGTTCGACCCCGCCATCGTTTGCGTTCAAATATTCCGAATAGTGGTGGAACAATCAGAGCAAGAAGCAAAAACGGTGCGAACGAAAGTATGGTATGTGCAACCGCAAACGCGATAATGGCACTTATCCCATAGACCATAACCGCATCCTTGTACGGAGACGGACCTATTCGCTTGGGGTAGCCAGACTTCGCCATCACGCCAGTGTGTTGTCCAACCCCTTGCACGCTTCGAGCAGTTCCTCGACCGCGTCGGTCGAGACCTTGAGGTTGCTCTTCTCTTCGTCCGACAGTTCGATTTCGATCACATCTTCCGTGCCGCCCGCACCGATCACGGTCGGGACGCCCACATACAGCCCGTCGAGGCCGTACTTGCCTTCTACATAGCTCGCGCAGGGCAAGATGCGCTTCTGGTCGCCGAGATAGGCTTCGGCCATGCTGATCGCGCTGGTCGCGGGGGCATAATAGGCCGATCCATTGCCAAGCAGGCCGACGATTTCGCCGCCGCCGCCGCGGGTGCGCTTAACGATTTCGTCGAGTCGATCTTCCGACACGCCCTTGATCTTGGCCATGTCCTTCACCGGAATGCCGTTGATCGTGGAATAGGAGAGGACCGGAACCATCGTGTCGCCGTGGCCGCCGAGCACGAAGGCGTTGACGTCCTTCACGCTGCAATCGAATTCCCAGGCGAGGAAGGTCGCGAAGCGCGCGCTGTCGAGCACGCCGGCCATGCCGACCACCTTGTTGTGCGGCAGGCCGCTGAATTCGCGCAGCGCCCAGACCATCGCATCCAGCGGATTGGTGATGCAGATTACGAATGCGTCGGGGCAGTTGTTCTTGATGCCTTCGCCGACGGCCTTCATCACCGAAAGGTTGATGCCGAGCAGGTCGTCGCGGCTCATGCCAGGCTTGCGCGGCACGCCGGCGGTGACGATCACAACGTCCGCACCCGCGATGTCGGCATAATCGTTGGTTCCGGTGATCTTCGCATCGAAGCCTTCGATCGGACCGCACTGGCTGAGGTCCAGCGCCTTGCCCTGCGGCATGCCCTCGGCGATGTCGAACAGGACGATGTCGCCCATTTCCTTCTTCGCGGCGAGATGGGCGAGCGTGCCGCCGATCATGCCGGAGCCGATAAGGGCGATTTTCTTGCGTCCGGCGTTCTTAGCTGAGGTCTGGGCCATTGGGTTGGGGCAATCCTTGTCCGTCAACGCGGGACCTGTGCAGGCGATCATGGCCATGCCCCCTAGTCCCGCAAGGGGGCGGGCCCGGTAATTGGAGGGTGACGTAGGCGCGTGGCAGGGCGATTGCAACCGTGAAACGACCCTGCGCGGCAACTAAGATTGCGGATGATTCGCAGTAGCAATAACGCTGGTTTTCCAGCGCTTTTTATTACGGTTCGCATGAGCGAATGTTCCGCGGGTACGCGATCTTGTGGTGTTTGAATGCGCCGGGCTGAATTGTCAGCCGGCAACGCGGTGTTCGGTGCTTTCCTGAACACGTTCCTGGGCCAGCAGCATGGCCGCGAGATAATCCGGCACGGCGCGGCTGAAATAATAGCCCTGACCAAGCGTACAGCCGGCCTCGCGCACTGCGGTGACCTGGTCGATCTCTTCCAGCCCCTCGGCGACGATGTCCATGCCGAGCTGCGCGCCCATTTCGGCAACGGCGCGGATGATCGCGTTGCTCTTTTTGCCGACATTCGGGCCGGACACGAAGCTGCGGTCGACCTTGATCTTGGAGAAGGGCCAGCGGTTGATATAGCTGAGCGAGGAATAGCCGGTCCCGAAATCGTCGAGCGCGAAACGCACCCCGGCGGCGGACAGTTCGGCGATGAAATTGCCGACCGAATGCGTATCTTCGAGGAACAGGCTCTCGGTCACTTCCAGTTCGAGGCGTTTGGGGTCGAGCTGTGCTTCCTTGAGGGCATTGAGGATGCCCAGCGCCGCGCCCGGAGCCTTGATCTGAAGAGGCGAGAGGTTGACCGCCACGGTGATGTCTTCCGGCCATTGTGCAGCTGCCTTGGCCGCCTGCACCGTGATCCAGTTGCCCAGCGTGACGATGGCCCCCGATTCCTCGGCCACCGGGATGAACTCGTCGGGGCGCAGCTCGCCCTTGACCGGGTGGAACCAGCGCACCAGCGCTTCGAACGACTTGATCCTGCCGGTCGCAAGATCGACGATCGGCTGGAAGAAGATCGACAGCTCGTCGCGTTTCAGGGCGGCGCGCAGTTCTTCCTCGATCTCGCGGCGGCGCACCAGGTCGCGCGTCATCGACTTGTCGAAGAAGGTGACCTGGTTCTTGCCGTTGGTCTTTGCATGGTAAAGCGCCAGGTCGGCGCTCTGCATCAGCGTGTCGACGTCTTCGCCGTCCTCGGGCATGGTCGCAATGCCGAGCGAGGCCTGCATCTCGAGCCGTTCGCCATCGATCCGCACGGGGCGGGTGATCTCTGCCAGCGCGCTCGACGCGATCCTTTCGCAGGACTGCCGGTTTTCGATCGGAGCGACGATGACGAATTCGTCCCCGCCAAACCGGGCGAGTGTTGCGCCGGGCGGGGCCACGGCTTTCAACCGGTTGGCGATCTGCGCCAGCACGCGGTCGCCCATCTGGTGGCCGAACAGGTCGTTCACTTCCTTGAAGCGATCGAGATCCATCCAGAATATGGCCAGCCGCTCGTCATCTTTCAGCCTGCCCAGGCTTTCGACAAGTGCATGGTTGAGCCCTGCGCGGTTCGCCAGTCCGGTGACCACGTCGGTGCGGGCCAGAACCTGCATACGTTCGGCAAGGTTCTGGCTTCGCTCCGCCGCGGCAATCGAATCGCGCAGCACCTTGAACAGGTTCATGGTGATCCCTGCCATGGCCGGGATGAGAAGGACCATCGTTGCGGCGAACAGCAGCATGGCCGGTCCACCGATCAGCAGGCAAGCGACGAAGATCGGCGCCGTGACAAGCGTAAGCTGGCCGAGCGCGATCACCGGTCGCGCTGCGTTGCGCGCACAGATGCCCACGCCATAGCACAGCGCATTGGCCACCATCAGCACTTCGAGCGCGGCGTCGAATTCCTGGACCATGGTGACCGCAGTGATCAGCCCGAACAGGAACGAGTAACTGAACGCACCGAGTTCATAGAGGAATTCGAGCTGTTTGCTGTTCTCGCCCGTCTGCCCCTCGGGAAGGTGGAGCGACATGGTGATGCGGAACACTGCAACCGCGCTGAGCAGCGCGGTGAGCGCGAATACGATCCGTTCGCCGCTCAGATAGGCGACGGTGGCACAGGACAGCACGCCGTTGATTGCGCCGATGGCAAGGCTGGTCGGCTGCGTGTAGAGCGTGCGCACCAAAAGCAGGCGCACACGATCCGACAGATCGTCCCGCCTTGCCCGCAGCGCAAAGTATCTCGAGATACCCCTAAGTGCCGATACGCTTTTCATCGATAACCGATCTAATGCGCAAGTTTCGATATTTGGTTAACGCACGACCTCGGGATTTTAATATCTATAACAGTGGCTTGCGGGGGTTAATCCTATGCCGAAGCGAGGCGTTATCCATCTTTTCGCGTTGGAACGGCGCGATCACCCCATGTTGCGGCCAACCTGGTCGGCCAGCCGCTTGTCCAGCGTTCGGCACACCGCCATCCACCAATCATAGGATTGCCGGTCGCCAGAGAAGAAGGCCTGTTCGGCCTGTTTGGCGGCCTCGCGGGCGGCGCTCAGCCCATGTTCTGAGAACTGGCGCAACGCGGCCTTCAGCATCCGGTCCTGCTCGCCCCAGCGGAACACTCCCGGCGAAGCATCGCGGCAGGGCGCTTTGGCGTTGTCATTGGCCGCCTTCACGTTGCGGCGAGGCGCCATCGCGCGCGCAAGCGGCGAGTTGGCGACAGTACGGGCGGCCGCAAAATGGAAGCGCATCAGGCTTTCTCCAGGTCGATCCGGGAGGCCGTGTGGCTCCCTCTGGGCGAGGGTTTAGCGGCTGGCAGTGAAGGGAAGGTGTGCCGACACGGTTGTCGAAACGTAAACGTCGCCGCTTAGTCTTTGTCGGGAAACTGGAATTTTTGTTGCCAGACCGGAATTTGGGACGAAATTTCGTCCGGCCACTTATTCACCCGGTTTGCGAATCCACTGCCCGCTGCGGGCATATTCGGGCTTTACCGTGCCCGCGCCAGGCAACTTGTCATTGGGGCCTGCTGCGGGGGGCGCGGTCTGTGCGGCGTTATCGAGCGGGCCGGTAGAGGCGAAGGCACGGCCCGGTGCGGGCGGCGTGGCATCCGGTTCGCCGGCGCGCACGGCATCGCGGCCGATAGTTTCGGCCAGATTGGGTGCGGCGCGCGGGTTCGGCGCGGCAAGCGGTTCGCCCCCGCGATAAGTGATGGAAAACGCGTCGGCTTTGCCCGCACGTCCTTTCCAGCGATAGAACCGGTGCGTGCCGATATCGCCGATATAGTCGAGGCTGGGGGCCCAATAGGGATTGACGTAATTGGTGTGGTAATGCGTCGCCCAGCCGACCGGTTCGAACACATTGCCGGTGAGCGCGGCCAGCGCGACCGACTGCGCGGTCGCCCATGCGCGGCGCGATGGCTTGCGCTGAAGGCTGCCATCGCAGGTGAAGGTGAACTGGCAACCGGTCTGGCGTTCCGATCCCTGGAACACGACGCCGCACACGCTGGCCGGATAGGCCGGGTGCGCCACCCGGTTCAACACCACCTGCGCGACCGCGCGCTGGCCGTTATAGGCCTCGCTCGCCGCCTCGTAATAAACCGCCATCGACAGGCATTGCAGCGCGCGCGCCTTGTCCAGCGCGCTGCCCGCGCTCTGGAATGCGCGCGCCGCACTGCCTGCCGGCTGCGCTTCGGCGAATTTCAGTGTTTCGGTTTCGGGATCGACCGAGCGCAGTTCCTCGACATCGAAGGCCAGGCGCGGCGTGTCCTCGACATAGTAGAACGCAGAGCCGGGGAAGCTCTGTCCCGCAATTTCGAACGGCATTGGCGCTAGATCGGCAGAGTCCTGCGTTTGTGCTTGGCGCTCTTGTGCATCGAAAAGTCCCCATTGGCCCGGTTCCGCGAGCGCAGGGACTGTCACGGCCACTGCCAGCGCGGCGATTGCCGCCACGCGCTTCTCGACGATGGGATAGCCAAGGAAGGTCTTGCGCGGTGGCCCATGCGCGAAACGGCGGTTCGCGGCGGTGTTTGCCTGCCTGTCTGCATGACGCGCGGCGGCGCGCGGCGAATCGGCCGCGATGCGGGCCGCCCTGCTTGGGCGCGTAGGTGACAGACCATCCATCGTGTGTGACCGGCTCTATAGCACGTCGTTCCTTACCCTAGCACTAATCCGAAGGGGAAGGGGGGCGACATGTCCGCCATCCCGTATTGGCACAGAACCCCCTTGCGGGATTGGCTCTTGTGGGATGGCCGCGTCGCGATTACAGGCCTGCGCCGTGTCATGGGTTGATCCGCATCTGCGGGTCCGAAGAGGGAAAGCGGTTACAATCCGCTGCTGCCCCCGCAACTGTGACCGGGGAGGGCGCTCCCACATGCCACTGCGCTTCGCGGCGCGGGAAGGCGGGGGTGCACCGACGATCCGGGAGCCAGGAGACCTGCCCATGCGCGTCGTTCAGCCGCGGGCGGGGTGTACCGATGGCAAACGGGTGAGAGCCGCACGCAATGCGGGCTCGCTTCCGTCATGAGCGACATTCGCACATGATAGGAGAAGTTATGCGTAAATCATTGTTTTTGTGTGCCGTCTGGGCTGTTCCGGGTGCTGCCTTTGCGCAGGATACGGGGGATGACGCCACTGCCCGCGACGATGCCGAAACCCCGGCCATCACGGTAACCGCCAATGGCATCGCCACCAATGTCGAGAACACCGGGCAGGCCGTCACCCTGATCGAACGCGAAGAGATCGAGCAGGTCCAGGGCGGCGATTTCACTCGCGTGCTGCGCCGCGCACCCGGCGTTACTTTCAACCGCAGCGGCCCGGTGGGCGCAGTGACCAGCGTGAATATACGCGGCGCCAATGCAGACCAGCTGCTGGTGCTGATCGATGGCGTGCGCGTGTCAGACCCCGCCACCCCTTCCGGCGGGTTCGATTTCGGCAATCTGCTGACGGGCAATATCGGCAAGGTCGATCTGCTGCGTGGCTCGAACAGCACCATCTGGGGCTCCGATGCGGTTGGCGGCGTGCTCGACGTGTCGCTGCGCGGGACCAATGGCCTGCAGACATCCGCTGAATATGGCGCGCGCGACACCGTGCTGGCCAGCGCATCGGGCGGCATTTCGGGCGATGGCTATTTCGTCGGCCTCAACGGTTCCTATTTCACCACCGATGGCTTTTCCGCAGCAGCCAGCGGGACCGAGAATGACGGTTTCGAACAGTTCGCCCTGGGCGGCAGCGCCTATGTCGATCTGACCGACCGGGTCGAGCTGTTCCTCCATGGCCGCTACGCCGAAGGGGAACTGGAATATGATGGGTTCCCCGCACCCGCCTATGTCCTTGCAGACACGCTGGATACGCAGGAGACGCGGCAATATTCGGGCGCGGCGGGCCTTGCCTACTACGGACAGGATCTGACGCTGCGCGCCAGTTTCTCGCTTGCCGATACCGAACGGACCAATTTCAACGGCGCGGGTGCTGAGACCTTCGCCAGCGACGGGTCCAGCGAGCGGATCACCCTGCGCGGCGAATATCGTCTGATCGGCGGCCTGACGGTAGCCTTTGGGGGCGAGCATGAATGGTCGCGCATCGATCCCGGCGCATCGACCGAGATCACCGGCGGCTACACGCAGCTCGGCTGGGTGCTGGGCAATCTTGCCGTCCATGTTGGCGCGCGGGTGGACGATCACCAGCGCTTCGGCACGGAGGCCAGCTTCGGCGGCGATCTGAGCTATGGCCTGGGTGACGACTGGCGGCTGCGCGCAAGCATTGGCGAAGGCTTCAAGGCCCCGACGCTGTTCCAGCTCTATTCCGATTACGGCAACCAGACCCTCCTGCCCGAGCGCAGCACGAGCTACGATCTCGGCTTCGAGAAAGGAACGCGCGGACGCAGCACGCATTTCGCGCTGACCGCCTACCGCCGCGATGCTGAAAACCTGATCGCTTTCGTATCCTGTTTTGGTTCGACCGATCCGATCTGCACCGACCGCCCGTTCGGAACCTACGACAACACCGACCGCGCGCGGGCGCAGGGTATCGAAGTGGAAGCCGGTTTCGACATCGTCGAGGGGCTGCGTCTGTCGGGTGTCTATGCGCTGGTCGATACCGAAGATCGCAGCACGGGCAATGAGCTGGCGCGCCGCCCGACCACCTTCGCCACGCTGTTCGCCGATTACGAGGCGCCGTTCGGGTTGAAACTGGGCGCCGATCTGCGGCTGGTCTCCGACAGCTTCGAAAACGCGACCAACACCACCCGGCTCGATGGATACGAAGTGCTGGACCTGCGCGCCGGTTTCGCGCTGTCCGATGCGCTCGAACTGTTCGGCCGGGTCGAGAACGTGTTCGACACCCAGTATCAGACCGCCGCTGGTTACGGCCAGGCGGGACGGGGGGCGTTCATCGGCGTAAGGGCGGGGATGTGATCCCCCGGCGCGCCATGCGGCCATGGCGCGCGCGCGGCTCTGCCTTTCGGGCGGTTCGCGCGCTCGCTGTGGGATGCACGGCGCTGCTGGCTGCCGGATGCAGCGATGCTGGCGAGGGGCCCGATCCCCGCCAGCATCCCACCATCGTCAGCCTCAATCCCTGTACCGATGCCGTGCTGGCCGAAGTGGCCGCGCCTGGGCAGTTGCTGGCGATTTCCCACTACAGCCACGATCCGCGCGCCAGCTCGATGGATATCGCCACCGCGCGCCGTTTTCCGGTGACGGGGGGAACGGTGGAAGAAGTGCTCGCGCTGAACCCCGATATGGTGGTGGCGGGCGGTTTCCTCTCGCCTGCCACCCAGGCGGCTTTCACCCGGCTTGGCGTGCAGGTCGAAACCTTTGGCATTGCTGGCAGCGTTGCGGAAAGCCACGAGCAGACCCGCCGGCTTGCCGCGCTGGTGGGCGATGCGGCGGCTGGCGAGGCGTTGATCCAGCGGATCGATGCCAGTTTGCAGCCCGAGCCGCAGGGCGACTTGCCCAGCGCGACATTGTGGCAGCCGGGCGGCATCGTGCCGGGTGACACGCAGCTCATCAGCGAGTTGCTGCGCCGGGCGGGCTTTGCCAGCCATTCGGCGCGGCAAGGCCTTGGGCAGGCGGATTACCTGCCGCTCGAACGGGTCGTGGCCGATCCGCCCGACGTACTGCTGGTGGCCGGAAATCAGCGTGGCCAGAACCATCCGGTGCTGGGCGATCTGCCGGATATGCGGCTGGCCCGGCTCGATCCCAATCTGTTGTTTTGCGGCGGCCCGACGATCATCCGCGCGATGGATCGCCTGCGCGAAGTGAGGGGAAGCATATGAACCGCGCGACTGCCATTTTCGCTCTGCTGCTGGCCATTGCGATTCCCCTGTCGCTGCTGGCCGGGCGCGTCTGGCTCGACCCGTCGCGCGTGCCCAATGCGGCGCTGATCCTCGCAGAACTGCGGCTGCCGCGCGCTGTGCTGGCGGTGATTATCGGCGGCGGGCTGGGCGCGGCGGGCGCGGCGATGCAGGGCTATCTGCGCAATCCGTTGGCGGATCCGGGCTTGTTCGGCATCGCGCCGGGCGCAGCACTGGGTGCGGTCGCGGCGCTGTGGTTCGGCTATGCTGCATCGCCCTATCTCCTGCCGCTGTTCGCGCTGATCGGCGCGGGCGGGGCGATGGCGCTGCTGGCAGCGATTGCCGGGCGGACGGGCGGGATTGCGCTGTTCACGCTGGCGGGCCTGATGGTGGCGAGCCTGGCGGGCGCGCTGACTGCGCTCGCCATCAGCCTTGCGCCCAATGCCTTTGCCATGAGCGAGATCGTGCTGTGGCTGAACGGCGCGCTGACCGACCGCAGCTGGCGCGATGTGTGGATCGCGGCGCCGCTGGTGTTGCTGGGTGTGGCCGTGTTGTGGCGCGCAGGCGAGGCACTCGACACGCTGACACTCGGCGAGGAAGTTGCGCGTTCGCTCGGTATACATCCCTCGCGCCTGCTGTGGATGCTGATTGTCGGCGTTGGCCTGACCGTCGGCGCAAGCGTCGCGGTGGCGGGCATTATCGGCTTTGTCGGGCTGATCGTGCCGCATCTGGTCCGCCGGCTGACCGACCGGCGACCATCGCAACTGATCGTGCCGAGCGCGCTGGCCGGGGCCTTGCTGGTGCTGGTCGCGGATAGCGTCGTGCGCATCCTGCCGCTGGTGACGGAATTGCGGCTGGGCATTGCGCTCAGCCTGCTGGGCGCGCCGTTCTTCCTGTGGTTGCTGCTGCGAATGCGAAAGGGGACGCTATGACCCTGCGCGCGCATGAGGTTTCGCTGGCCGGGCGGTTGGAGGATGTGTCGTTCACACTGACGCCGGGGTCGGTGACGGCGATCTGCGGGCCGAACGGGGCGGGCAAGTCGAGCCTGCTCAAGGCGCTGGCCGGGCTGCTCGATATCGATGCAGGGCAGGTCGCGCTCGACGGGGCGGATCTGGCGACGCTCCACCCGCGGGCCCGCGCGCGGTCGGTCGGCTACCTTCCACAAGATGCCGAGGTCGCCTGGGACGTGCCAGTGCGCAACCTGGTTGCGCTGGGCCGCGTCCCGCATGGCGACAGCCGCGCCGAGCCGGTCGATGCCGCGCTGGCGGCGCTCGACATGACCGGCTTTGCCGAGCGGCGCGCGCAATCGCTTTCCGGCGGGGAGACGGCTCGGATGCTGCTCGCACGCGTGCTGGCGGGCGAGCCGCAATGGATCCTCGCCGACGAGCCGCTGGCCGCTCTCGACCTGGCGCATCAGCTCAGCCTCCTCGGCCATTTGCGCGGCGCGGCTCAGAGCGGTGCGGGCGTGGTGCTGGTGCTGCACGATCTTGCCCACGCCATGAACTATGCCGACAATGTGGTGCTGCTCGATGAGGGGCGGCTGGTCGCGCATGGAAGGCCGCAGGAAGTCCTCTACACGTCCGCAATTGAAAGTGTGTGGGGTGTGCCCACCAAATGGCTGGGCGAGCCGGGCAAGTGGGCGCTGGTTCCGGCCTGATTGGCCGGTCCATGAGCGGCCAGCTCCCAGGCTCACAAAGCGAAACGGCGACCGAGAGCGGCGAGGTTACCGCCACTCTCGACCGCCGGTCTCTGAACGGGCGGGGGACGCCGTGCGCACCCCCCGCCGAATGGGTTATCAGTTCCCCATCGTATCGACGCTGCGGTCGGGCAGATTGCCGTCCGATGTGCCTTCGATGGTCTTGTCGCCACCCGCGACCAGTCCGCGCGCCTGCAACATGGGCGTTACGTCGGGCTGGCGACCGGCGAAGTTTTCGAACATCTCGAAATAGTCCATCGTCCCGCCGCGGCTCAGCACGGTCTTGCGATAGTGATCGCCATTTGCGCGCGTCATCCCGCCATTGTCCATGAACCACTTGCGGCTGTCACGGTCGAGCATCTCGGTCCACAGATAGCTGTAATAACCGGCGGAATAGCCCGCCGGGCCGCTGAAGATGTGGTTGAAATAGGTGCTGCGGTAGCGCGGCGGCACGAGGTCGATCTCCAGCCCCAGTTCCTTCAGCGACTTGCGTTCGAAGGCGGTGACCTTTTCCGGCGTGTCGATCGCGGCGGCTTGCTGCGGCGAGAGCGCGGCCCATTTCATGTCGAGCAGGGCCGCAGTCACGACTTCGCCGAAATCGTACCCCTGGTTGAACTTGCCCGCTTCCTCGATCTTGTCGATCAGTGCCGCCGGGATCACTTTGCCCGTTTCATAGTGCACGGCATAATTCGCCAGCACTTCCGGGTTGGTCGCCCACATTTCGTGGACCTGGCTGGGATACTCCACAAAATCGCGCGCGGTGGCCGTGCCCGACAGGCTCTCGTAACGCTGATCGGCGAAGAAGCCGTGCAGCGCGTGGCCGAATTCGTGGAAGGCGGTGTTCACCCAGTCGAAGCTGACCAGTTGCACTTCACCTTCGGGCGCCTTGGGAATGTTCAGCACGTTGTAGATGACCGGCTTCGTGCCCCACAGATCGCTCTGGTCGACGAAGTTGCTCATCCACGCACCGCCGCGCTTGGACGGACGCTGGAAGGGATCGAAATAGAACAGGCCAAGCTCGCTGCCATCGCGGTCGAACACGGTGTAGGTCCAAACATCGGGGTGATAGACCGGCAGGTCGGTGCGGCGCTGGAAGGTCAGGCCATACAGCTTTTCCGCCATGTAGAAGACGCCGTCTTCCAGCACCTTGTCGAGCTGGAAATACTGCATCAGCTCGTCCTCATCGAGCTCGTAACGCTCCGCCTTGATCTTGTTGGCATAGCGATACCAGTCCCACGGCTTGACGTTGTAATTGCCGCCTTCCGCCGCAATCATCTCATCCAGCATGGCCGCTTCGCGCCGCTGCGTGGCGGCGAGGGCGGGGACCATCGCTTCCATGAAGTTGAGCGCGGTTTCCGGCTTCTTCGCCATGCGGTCATACATGGCGTAGCTGGCCCAGTCGGGCTGGCCGAACAGCGCCGCCTTTTCCGCGCGCAGGGCCGCGATCTTGGCGACCTGCATGCGGGTGTCGATTTCGGTCGTGCCATCGGCGCGGTGATAGCTGCGCATGAACAGCTTTTCGCGCGTGGCGCGGTTCTCCAGCGCGGGCAGCAGCGGCTGCTGCGTGGTGTTCTGCAGCGCGATGGCAAACTTGCCTGGATACCCCTTTTCCGTGGCGAGATCGGTAGCCGCCTTGATGTCGCTGTCCGACAGGCCTGCCAGTTCGGCACGGGTATCGACGATCAGCGGCTGGTCGCTCATTGCAGAGCGCGCCGTCTGGCCGAATTCGGTGGTGATGGTGGAAAGTTCGGTGTTGATTGCCTTCACCCGCTCACGCTGCGCCTCGGTCAGCAGCGCACCGGCATGGACCATGCCGCGATAGGTTTCTTCCAGCAGCTTGGCGTCTTCGCGCGTCATGCTCATCGCGGCGCGATTGTCATACACCGCCTTCACGCGGGCAAAGAGTTCCGGGTTCAGCGTGATGCTGTCGCTGTGTGCGGACAGTTTCGGGCTGATTTCGGTGTTGATCTCGTCAAGTCGGTCGGTCGTGTTGGATCCGGTCAGCGCAAAGAATACGCGGCTGACGCGGCCCAGCATCCGGCCCGATTTTTCCAGCGCGACAATGGTGTTTTCGAAAGTCGGCGCGGCGGGATTGTCGATGATCGCCTGCACTTCGGCTTTGTGGATCGCCATGCCCTGCTCGAATGCGGGAATGTAATCATCTTCACCGATGGCGGCGAAATCAGGCGTAAGGAAGGGCAGTTCGCTGTCGGCAGCGAAATAGCCCGTGCCTTCGGGGATATCGGGGTCGTAATCATTGGCGACGGAAGCATCGGCGATGGGGTCCATATCGGCTCCGTCGTTATAGGTGGTGCAGCCAGCCAGGAGGGCGGCGGCGGACAGGGTGGCCAGGTACTGGGCCTTCATAGGAATCTCTCCGGTCGAATGTATTCGCGCAGAATTGCGCGCTTCATGCGCGGTGCAATATACCTGGAACGCGCAAGAGCAAATGGGGTTTCGTGGTGGCAGGTGGGGCTTGAACCGGGCCTGAAGCAGCGGTCAGCCAGCGGAGACGGGTTTGCCTTCGCGGTTACGGGCCTTGCGCCGCGCGGCTTCGGCGGCCTCTTCCAGCGCCTGCTGGTTCACCGTGACGAGACGCGGATCGCCGCCATTCTTTTCCACCACCAGCCACAGCGCGCCAAGCCGGAAGAACCCGCCGCGCTCGGGCACGACGGTCATCTCTTCCAATTCGACATCGTCCAGCATGTCGACAAGGCGGGTGGTGAAAATCTCGTCATAAACCGCCTCGACCTCTTCTTCGGTCTTCAACTCGATCCGGTTCCCGGCCCGGTCGATATAGAGGAGGGGGAGGCCGACCTGTTCGAAAACGCGGGCACGGTCGCCCGCGCGCGCCGCATCGCGCAGCGCCGACAGCGCCGCATCGAACCGGCTGGCGCTGGTCCCGGTCGCGCAGGAGATCGCCCCGCCATCGACCAGATCATGCGCGCGGTCGAACTCAATATCGCGCTGGTTCTGGTTGGACCACACCATCAGCAGGCAATCCTGCGCCTGCGCCTCGGCGCTTTTTTCCGCCTTCGTGATAAGCGCGCGCGCGTCCGCTTCGCTGCGCACGGGCGCGTCAACCGGCCCATCGGCCTCATCCGCCGGGACGCAACCTGTCAGAACCAGCGCTGTGGCGGCGGTACAGGAAAAGAGGGAAGAGACAGGGTTCATCGTCACTCAGTATCGTATGTCCGCGTCTCGCTCGCAAGGCGTGACGGCGTATCTGCAGACCGCCGCAGCGGGTAGGTTTCGATCAGGGAATACAGCGCGCCGGGGTGGGTCAGCTGGCTTTCGAACAGGGCAAACTCTTCCACATTCCACGACGCTCCCTGGAAGCGGGCATTGTCGGCCAGGAATCCGCCGACAGGACCAGACGCCGCGTTGAGCCGTGCGAGTGTAATATGCGGCGCGAAATTGCGGCTTTCCGGTTTCAGGCCGATCGACTGGCAGGCGCGCTCGACCTTGCGCTGAAGTTCGATGAGCGGCTGCGAGGGCGTTACCCCTGCCCAGAGCGTGTGCGGCACGCCCTTTTTCTCGAAATGGCCGACGCCGCGAAGCGCCAGCGGGAAGGCAGGCATGCGAATAGTGCGCAGCGCGTCGCACAGATCGTCGGCCATGCGCGGCCCGACTTCACCTGCAAAGCGCAGTGTCAGGTGGAATTGGTCATCATCCTGCCAGCGCGCCGCCATGACGCCACCCTGCATCTCGATGAGCGCGGCGCGTATCGCTTGCGGAGGGCGGATGCCGACGAACAGGCGGTGCGACATGGGTACAGCCTTGGTTGGGCGCGACGCCCTTACGTGGAGGTCGTGGACGACGCGGCAGAAGCCATTTCGCGCGGATTTTCATACGATGCTTCGAGAAACATCTTTGCGCGGCGTTCGCTGCGATATTCAAGCCCGCGCGCGACCTTGCCACCGGCATGGGTGTAATCGAGTTCGGCGGCAATCCTGTCGTAATCGCCTGCGGCAATCGCGGCGTTCAGGCGGGGGCTTTCGCGCTCGGACACGTTGCCCGGCCCGACATTGAACAACAGGTCGACCAGCGCGTCGAATTCATGCTGGTGCAACGGGAGATCGCCGACCAGATCGGCAACCTGCTGTTCCGCTTCCTGAAGGTCGATATCGAGAAAGCGGAGCACCTGGGTCTTGCTGACCCGGTCGCCAACGTGAAGATTGTCGGACGGGGCAATCAGATGGCCGACACCCACTGTCGGATACCCCGCCACGTCGCGGTAAACGACATAGCGCACGCCTTCTTCTTCGATCAGTGCCTGACGGAAATCCGCGCTCGTGCTGAGCATGGATGCTGGCACGCGCTGTCCGGTAAAGGCAGACGCGTCGAGCAGTTGCGCGTTGGTGAACTTCGGCCCGGGCTTGGTGCGTGTCGACACGGGGCCGGTAAATGCCGCGAGGCCGACAGCGCCGGCGGTAAGCATCATCGTGGCGCGTTTGCGCGCGGACAGGCCGGGACGAACCTTGAACACCTTGCGTGCAGCCAAACGGGCGTTCTTGAGCGCCTTGCGCGATTCCCGTTTGTTGTCTGTATTCTGTGCCTTGCGCGCATCTTTGAACTTGCGTTCTAGCTTGCGGCCCTCGGCCGTGGTCGCTTTGGGCAAACCGTCCAGCGGCACTTCGAGATCCGCCATCATCTGGCGGATGCGGGCTTCTGAATCGGTGCGTGATCTTGATGGAGTCTGCCGCGCTGATGCGGCTTGGCTCGGGTGGGATGACATAGTTTAACAAACCTCGAAATAATGCGTGTGTACGAGGCTTGCAGCGACAATCCCTATGAAGATAAGCGGGTTGGCGCAAAGCCCCTGTTCTTGCCTCGTTAACGGATGGGGCCATGTAAAAGGTCCACACTTCGTCCGGTGCAGGGGGCGTTCCATGCAATCCCGCTCTTGACAGACGGCGTGGATATTGCCGTGCGCGCAAAAAAGTGGCGACGCACCGGGCGCCGCCACACAAGTTTTTCGGGTATCGGTTTTCTGTTTCTTATCAGAAGGAGAAACCGGCCCCCGCGGCCACGCCGCCATGCCCGTCGGTATCGAGCGTGCCGGACAGTTTCATCACCACCTGGCCATCTGCTGCGGTGGTGGAGAAACCGAAGCCGAAGGCCGTCTCGCCGCGATAATGGCCGACACTGCCGCCGACCATCGACCGGCCCGCCTCAACCGTTTGGGGAATGCTGGCCATGGCCATTGCCGCTGCCGTCCCGGCAAAGGCATCGTCGCGCAGTTCGTTGAGATCGAACCGCACCCCCGCGATCTGCGCGTCGGTGTAGTTCATCGCGCCGGTCATTGCCTGATTGACGCTTGCCTGAAGCTGGCCGAGATTGACGGCATCGGTTGCGGTGCGTCCCGCGGCGACATTGTGCAGCGCCACCGGAGCATTGGGGTCGAACCCGACGAGCGCGACATCGTTGGTGATCGTCCCGCCATTGCTGACATTGGGATTGTCCGGGTCGGAATATTGCACCGCGACGACGGTGCTGCCGCTTATGTTGCTGTTGATCGTGGCGATGTCGCTGGCGTTTTGCGATACCGCCTGATTGGTCGCGAAAAGCTGCGAACCTGTCACCGCATCGCTCGAGCCAGCGGCAAGCTGCCCGTCGGACACATTCGTCACGCGCACCGTGCCCCCGCCAGCACCTGCGAATGCCGCGGTGTTGGTCGGTGTCGCGCTAGGTGTCGTGCCGTCGGCATCGGAAACGTATCCGACCGGGACATTGTCGACCTGCGCCTGAAGGGTGGTGATGTCGGAGGTGTTGGACGTCACCCGCGCATCGACCTGCGCAATGTTGCTGGTGTTGGTCGTAACCCTGCCATCAATCGCGGTGATGTTGCCTTCATTGGTCGTGACACGCGTATCGAGGTTGGCAATGTCGCCCTCGTTGACCGTCACCCGCGTGTCGAGGTTGGCAATATCGCCTTCGTTGGTGGTCACTCTCGTGTCGAGATTGGCGATGTCGCCCTCATTGGTCGTCACCCGCGTGTCGAGATTGGCGATATCGCCTTCGTTGGTGGTCACTCTCGTGTCGAGATTGGCAATGTCGCCCTCATTGGTCGTCACTCTGGTATCGAGATTGGCGATATCGGTTTCGTTTTGTCCGACGCGGCCATCCAGCGCGGCAATATCGCCCTCATTGGTGGTAATCCGTCCATCCAGCCCATCGACGGTGACCTGTACATCGCCGATCGTGGTCTGAAGGCCGGCGATGGCGGTGGTGTTGGCAGCGATGTCGGTTTCGTTCTGAGTCACCCGGCCATCCAGTGCGGAAACAGCCTGATTGGTCGCAAAAAGCTGTGATCCGTTGACCGCATCGCTAGACCCTGCGGAAAGATCGCCATCGGCAAGGTTGGTGATCCGTGTGCCGCCCGCGCCATCCAGAGTGACGGTGGCGTTTGTGGCATCGTCATATTGCACCGCGCTGTCGGCCAGTGCGGCGATGTCTGCCTGATTGGTCGTGACATCCCCCTCCAGGGCAACGATGTCGGCGTCGTTTGCAGCAATCCCGGCGCTGTTGGTTGCAATGTCGGCATCGTTTGCGGCGATTTCAGCGCCATTGGCCGAGATATTCGCGCCATTGGCAGCGATCTCGGCGTCATTGGCCGAAATGTTCCCCACGTTGGCTGCAATCTCGGCATCGTTGGCTGCGATTTCGGCATTATTTGCGAGTACGTCTTGCTGCATGGCGAACAATTGCGCGCCATTGACGGCATCGCTCGACCCGGCAGCCACGGTTCCCGGAGCGACATTGGTGAGCCGCGTCCCATCCGCCCCTGCAAAGGTCACGACTGCTTGCGTGCCATCGTCATAGGCGACGAGATTGTCCGTCACTGCGGTGATGCGGGCGTTGACCTGCCCCACAGTGGCGGCGTCGCTGTCCAGCGTCCCGTCGGCAACGTTGGTGATCTGGCGCTCATTGCCCGCAGACCCGACCGAGACGGTTCCGGCGCGATCGGCAACCGAATTCGCGCCCAGCGCGACACTGTTGGCGGCGGTGACGGAGGCGCCAGTGCCGATGGCCACCGCTCCGGTCGCCCCGGCGGCGGTGCTGGCATTGTTGCCCAGCGCGATCGCATCCACCTCACCGGCAGAAGCGACTGCTCCGTTCTGGCCAAGGCCGGAAATGCGGTTGCCGCCGATCTCGATCCCGCCTTCGTCGTCCAGCACGATATTGTCGGCGGTGATATTGCAGTCGTCCGAAGGTGCGACGACATTGCCGTCCGTGTCGAGAATTTGCAGCGTGATGGGATCGCCTGCCGCTGCATTTGCAAGGATCGTGGTGAGGTCGATGTTAAGGTCAGGTAGTGTTACCAGTGGGGCCAGCGTCAGGGTTACCGTGGTCAGGCCGTTCACGGTTGTTTCCACCTGATCGACGATCGGCTGGTTCACCGCACCGATAATCTCCGTCACCGCAGATCGGGGCAGTGTGATCCCGGTACAAACATCGACCACGGGCTGAAGTGCCTGGGCCTGCGCCGGGGCCTGTGGGATGGCGAGACTTGCCCCTAGCATGGCTGTCCCGGAGAGAAGTGCGACCTGTATTTTTGAGTTTAGCATGTACTATCTCACATGAGTCGTCCGAATTCCTGAAGCGTCCTCCCGCTTTCCTAAGAATCAAATAACACTTGGATTTACAAGAAATTGATGAAACATCACAATCGGATGATTTTTTATTTCACTGCCATAAAGTACAGGGCGAGTTTCGGTAAAATTGATCTAAGTCAATTTTTATCTGTCTTGAATTTATTTTATAATTCTACGCAGACGAAACTTGTAAGTCCAAAACGGATTGAGAAAGTTCTGCCATTCCGTCCTGCCCATGGGGAATAAACATCCGCGGGTATGATTGCGGCGCGTGACTGCGCTTCACCATGCGCCGCGCGATGGCTCCGCAAACGATCAAGATGGACGAGCAGAGCACTGGCGAACTGGAATGGATGGGGCTTGCGCTTGCTCTTGCAAGCACTCTGCACAGCGCGTCTGCGGGATCGTCCTGGGCGCTCGATGTCCTGAGGGCGGTGTGGCGGGTGTTTGCGCCGCCTACTGCGATTATGCAGGTCTCAGGCTCGCGCGCGCGAAATGGCCAGGCGGCGCATCGGCTGGCCCAGATGTACGCTTCGCCATGACTTGAGGGCCGTCAGTCAGAACCTTGTCTGGACTGGCGGCCCTCGACTTTATTGCCGATAATGTATCACAGTCGCGTCGACGACTATTCGACGGTCCACAATCCCTGATCGCCGCCTTTCGCCCAGTCATAGGCGGATGGGTAAGGGTTGTTGCGATAACGATCGCGGAACGCGTTGTACGAGCTCACGCCTGTTGCCTGCGCCTGTGTGAAGCGTTCTGCATATGCGGGATAGCCATCCAGTCCCGCCAGATAGGCTGGCAGTTGGGACCGGTACGGTCCGAAGTCGCGGCCTTCATAAAGGGCAAGCAAACGCCGGTATTCATCGCCCAGTCGTCCAGCTTCGGTTTTCGCGTCGCGATGCGCGGCTTGAGTTGCCTCGTAAGAGGAGACGACGCTGCCGCGGGCTTGCCTCGCCTCCTCCGCTGTCTTCTCGTCATATGAGGATGGATAGTTGGTCGCGTAATCGGCGGCCGCGCGCTCTTGCAGCGCCTTGCAGGCGGCCGATTTCGCCTTCTTTTCCGAGTATCTGTATTTCCAGCCGGACATCCCGCCTGCCTGCGAACTTTCATGCCACATGACTTCCATGCACGCATCGTCCGGTTTTTGCTGCGCGATTCCAGACGTCGCCACAAACAGTACGGAAACTGCAACTAGAGATGTGATGATTTTCATATCAAATACCCCCCATTTTCTTGATATGGATAATTTTTTTAACCCAATTCCCGGCGCTTTGCAATTTCCAGGGTGTTTTTCCTGCGATGCGATGCGGGACCAGCGATCTGCAGATCGGGGTACTGGCTCTTTTCGCGCCGTCTGTGCCGGTTGAAGTGGCCCGGATGAGGGCCACATGGGGATGCCCGGCTCCGGGTTCTTGACCTGGGCGAACAATTCAGGAACACGGCCTCTTCATGGCACTTACCAAAATCTCCGTACGCGGTGCGCGCGAGCACAATCTCAAAGGCGTCGATATCGACCTGCCGCGTGACAGCCTGATCGTTATCACCGGCCTGTCGGGCAGCGGAAAGTCCAGTCTCGCTTTCGACACGATCTATGCCGAGGGGCAGCGGCGCTATGTCGAGAGCCTCAGCGCCTATGCGCGCCAATTCCTCGAAATGATGCAGAAGCCCGATGTCGAACATATCGACGGGCTTTCTCCTGCCATCTCGATCGAGCAGAAGACGACAAGCCGCAACCCGCGCTCGACCGTCGCGACCGTGACGGAGATTTACGATTACATGCGCCTGCTGTGGGCGCGGGTGGGTGTGCCGTACTCGCCCGCCACCGGCCTGCCGATCGAGGCGCAGACCGTTTCCAACATGGTCGACCGGGTGATGGCGTTGCCCGAAGGCGCGCGGCTTTACCTGCTCGCCCCCGTGGTGCGCGGGCGCAAGGGGGAATACCGCAAGGAACTGGCCGAATGGCAGAAGGCGGGCTTCACCCGTGTGCGCATCGATGGGGAGATGTACCCAATCGAGGAAGCCCCGGCGCTCGACAAGAAATTCAAGCACGACATCGAAGTGGTGGTCGACCGGCTGGCGGTGAAGGAGGGGCTGGAAACGCGCCTCGCCGACAGTTTCGAAACCGCGCTCAAGCTGGCGGATGGCTTGGCTTATGTCGATCTGGCGGATGGCATCGTGCCGGGGCGTGAGGGTGAGGGTGAAGCGGGCGGCGCGATGAAGGGGGCGGGACTGCCTGCCAACCGCATTGTCTTTTCCGAGCGGTTCTCCTGCCCAGTATCCGGCTTCACCATCGAGGAAGTCGAACCGCGCCTGTTCTCCTTCAACGCCCCCCAAGGCGCCTGCCCGACCTGTGACGGGATCGGCGAAAAGCAGCTGTTCGACCCGCAACTGGTCGTGCCGAACGAAGCGCTGTCCTTGAAGAAGGGCGCGGTGGTCCCGTGGGCGAAGAGCAACCCGCCATCCCCCTATTACATGCAGGTGCTGAGCAGCCTTGCGAAGGAATACGAATTCGACCTCACCACCCCGTGGGAGGAGTTCGACACAGAAATCCGCGACATCATCCTTTACGGCACAAAAGGGCGCGCCATCCCGCTCACCTTCAAGGACGGGCGCAAGCAGTACACGGTGAAGAAGCCGTTCGAGGGGGTGATCGGCAATCTCAACCGCCGCCTGCTGCAGACCGAGAGCGCCTGGATGCGCGAGGAGCTGGCCAAGTTCCAGACCGCCCAGCCATGCGAGACCTGCGGCGGCAAACGCCTCAATGAAAAGGCGCTGGCGGTGAAGATCCCCAGCGCGGATGCCCCCACCGATATCGCCACGCCCACCAAGATGAGTGTTGCCGATGCGAAGGGCTGGTTCCTCGATCTCGACAACCACCTCAACGACACTCAGAAAACCATCGCCAGGCCGATCCTGAAGGAAATCAACGAGCGGCTGGGCTTCCTCGACAATGTCGGGCTCGATTACCTCAATCTCGACCGGACCAGCGGCACGCTGTCGGGCGGGGAGAGCCAGCGCATCCGCCTCGCCAGCCAGATCGGCAGCGGTTTGTCGGGCGTGCTCTACGTGCTCGACGAGCCCAGCATCGGCCTCCACCAGCGCGACAACGACCGGTTGCTCGAAACGCTCAAGCGCTTGCGCGATCTCGGCAATACGGTGATCGTGGTCGAGCATGACGAGGATGCGATCCGCACCGCCGACCATGTGGTCGATCTCGGCCCCGGCGCGGGTGTGCGCGGGGGCGAGGTGGTGGCGCAGGGCACGCTGAAACAGGTGCTCAAGTCCAAGAAATCGCTCACCGCCGATTACCTCACCGGGCGGCGCGAAATCACCGTCCCCGCCACGCGCCGCAAGGGCAATGGGCACGAGCTCACCGTCCACGGCGCGCGGGCGAACAACCTTAACAACGTCACCGCCAGCCTGCCGCTCGGCACGTTCACCTGCATCACCGGCGTTTCCGGCAGCGGCAAATCGTCCTTCACCATCGACACGCTCTATGCCGCCGCCGCGCGCACGCTCAATGGCGCGCGCGTGGTCGCGGGCGCGCATGACAAGGTGACGGGCCTCGAATATTGCGACAAGGTGATCGAGATCGACCAGTCGCCCATCGGCCGCACCCCGCGCTCCAACCCGGCGACCTACACCGGCGCCTTCACCCAGATCCGCGACTGGTTCGCCGGCCTGCCCGAAGCGCAGGCGCGCGGTTACAAGCCGGGGCGGTTCAGCTTCAACGTCAAGGGCGGCCGCTGCGAGGCGTGCCAGGGCGACGGGCTGATCAAGATCGAGATGCACTTCCTGCCCGACGTTTACGTCACCTGCGAGGAATGCGGCGGCAAGCGCTACAACCGCGAAACGCTGGAGGTGAAATTCAAGGGCCACTCCATCGCCGACGTGCTCGACATGACGATCGAGGATGCGGAGGAGTTCTTCAAGGCCGTCCCCCCGATCCGCGACAAGATGCACATGCTGAACGAGGTGGGGCTGGGCTACGTCAAGGTCGGCCAGCAGGCGACCACGCTATCGGGTGGCGAGGCGCAGCGGGTGAAGCTCGCCAAGGAACTTTCGAAGCGCAGCACCGGCCAGACGCTCTACATCCTCGACGAGCCCACCACGGGTCTCCATTTCGAGGATGTCCGCAAGCTCCTCGAAGTGCTCCACCGGCTGGTGGACCAGGGAAACTCTGTGGTGGTGATCGAGCACAATCTCGACGTCATCAAGACGGCGGACCACATCCTCGACCTCGGCCCCGGCGGGGGCGTGCGGGGCGGGGAGGTTGTTGCGCAGGGGACGCCGGAGGAAGTGGCCGAGGAATCGCGCTCGTTTACCGGGCAATACCTCAAGACCATGCTTGAACGCCAAAAGGAAGCCGCTGAGTGAGGCCAAGCGCGACGGGAGAGCGTGCAAGGCCGACCGGCCGCCCGCAGCGACGCGACCTTCAGGTCGCATGAGCGAGGATTTCGCAGCACGGATGTGCTGCGGAACACACAAACTCGGAGAGTTATACGGGGCAGTATCTCAAGCCGATGCTGGACCGGCGGCGGGAGGCGGCGGAGTAAGAAGGTCGAACGCCTGCGCCCCAATGCAGCATTTGGTCCTTTAAGAGCGATAACTGGTACTCGCCACTGCATCTTCAATTTCGCGCTTAGTAATACGCATCAAGTCGAGAACATTATCGCGGAAAGTGGTGGCCAATTCGTGGTCAACTGGATTGGACTGCCCGTGAGCTACAAAATTTCGGGTAGATAAGAGTTTCTCATCAATAAATTCGTAATAGGGCTCGAAGTGGGTCTCGGGAAAGCCGACCATGTTGAGGCATTGTTGAAGAACCTTTGATTTCAGGTTTGATTGCCCATTTATTCTGTGAAAACTGTTCTTCTTGAAAATATGGTGAGGCGTTTCGCTCGCCTCTAGAATTAGCGAGTGAAGTGCTGCTTCGCTGTTAATTGTCCGGTATTTGCGCGACTTCATCAACCTCAACGCCCAAAATTCGGTGCGTAGTCCGGTGAATTTGATCCGTTTTTGAGAGACGAAAGTCAGGTACGCATTTATCGCATTTACGAAGTAACCTTCAAAGTGAGCGTAAATCAGCGGCGCTGCTGCCCTCGTCAACGCTGCTTTCTCAATCCCAGTTGCCTTGTTGCAGGCACGTATTAAGCTCGAGAGTTCTTTGATCCGCCACGAGAAGTCTTCTTGTAGCCGCGTGTCGAGGACAGTTTCTGGTGTCATGCACAGAACATCGAAGTGCCCAACGGAATCGTGTATTGAACCCGGTCCGTGCCAGCAATGCCAGCGGCGGAGAAGCGTTTAGCGTCTTTGGACGCCCAGAACTCCCTGATCTTTTCTTTAATGAATTTCTTAGGATCGGCCTTCGACTCGATATTATCCAAGCATCTTAAAATCCCAACCAAGATAATCTCGATGGAAGTACGTCCGATCCGCCCTTTAAATTGACCGTTCTTATATGGTCTCAGTGCATCGTATCCGTCAGCTTGAATTAGAAAGTCAATTCCTTTGTCTAGTCGCCTAAATATATCATCAATTTCTTCAGTTGACTTGCTTGCCAAGCTTACCATTGCATTTGTGACAAATTCTTCAATATCAGACCCGACGTTATATTCGACGAATGAAAAAGCGATGATTTTCGAAAGATTATCAAAGTGATTGAATTTTCTTTTAGATCTTTCCGTGATAGGTATCAATTTCCCGAATTTTTCGGAATTCGCGATCGTATCAATCTTCTTGTAGAATTCGTCATTCACCATCACCATAGCGCAATTTCGGAGTTCTTGGTCATTAGCAATAACCCCTCCGCTATTTAATCTTTGAAATAGGTCGTATTTACTTTTTGGATCACTCTTTTTTTCTAGTAGCTGTACGCCGATTTTTGTCCTCTTAATTGCACGCTGCAAGTCGCTATCAAGAACGAAGTAGCTGCTTGATACGTCGATGTAATCCTTGGAGCTTGCGCGCGACTTGTCCAGCTCGCGTTGTGTTTCCAGTAATTCAGGTGACCAAAACGCTCCCCTTATCGAAGGTAAATATTGTGTTCCGACAAGGGAGCGCGGATATTGGATTTCCCCAGTGTCTGGGTCCTTCAATTCCCCCATGAATTCGAGAATGGTGGACAAGCGCTGGAGGCCATCAATGACCTCCCATTTGCTATCGGGCAGCTCGAAGACAAATATTGGGGGTAAAGGAATCCGGACGAGAATTGACTCGATTAAGCGAGATTTCCGTTCGATATCCCACCTAAACAGTCGTTGAAAATCAGGGTTTATGATCAAATCGCCATCTCGATAGAGATTTACGATCTCTCCAAGGGTCAAGCTAAACGCATCGGTAGAGACTTGGCGCGCGGCTGTTTCGATCTCTTGCTGCAAGTTCATGCTATTCTCCTTGACAGCTTGCTAGCTGCGCAGCTGGCGAAAGTGAACGCTAATGCGCACCGATTGCAGAATTTTTCCAGCGGGCCGTTTGCCTGTCCTACACTCCAATCCCAGTATAACTAACCCGGTTCACTCCACTCCATGAGGTGAACCATGAACGCTCTCGTCACCATCGAAGCCGCGCCCACCGCCGGTCCGCATGGCGAAGGTCACACCATCTTCTCGCCCCGGCGGCAGGCCGATTTCCTCGCCAATCTCCAGCTGTTCGGCAATGTCCGGCTCGCGGCGCGGGCGGCGCGGGTTTCAGCGCAGACGGCCTATCGCCAGCGGCGGGCTTCTCCGGCGCTCGCGCAGGCGTGGGACGCGGCGCTGCTTGCGGCGCGCAGCCATGCCGAGCAGGTGCTTGCCGACCGTGCGATCGAGGGGGTGGAAGAAGCGGTGTTCTATCACGGGGAGGAGGTCGCGCGGCGCCGCCGCTATGACAGCCGCCTGCTGCTCGCCCACCTGGCGCGGCTCGACCGGCTGGAGGAGCGCGAGGAGGTCACCGATGCGCTCGGCGTGCTGGACGCGCTGATCGATGGCCTGCGCGGCGGGGAGGATATCGAAAGTTGTTTCTCCAATGCCGTTCGCCCTGAGCCTGTCGAAGGGCTGCACTTCACTTCGGGTACGAGGTCAAAAGGAAAGGCAGGGCTTCGACAAGCTCAGCCCGAACGGGGGTGTAGGGTTTCCTGTCAGGACCGTGTTCCATCCGTTCCACCCTGTAGGGTTTGCGGGGGCGCGGCGGGCCCGGTTGCGGGGGACGATCTGGCCGACGAGACGCCGGACGCGTTGGAAGACGAGCCGGAAGACGAAGACGCGTTGCTCGCCCGGATTCCCTATCCCGAACACTATTTCGATCCGCACTTCCCCGGCTCGTTCAAGCGCAAGGTTCCGCCCGCGGGCTATACCGACTGGGAGGACGATATGGACGATCCGGCGCATTGGGATGGGGGCAGCTATATCCCGCCGCTCGCCCGCACGCTGCGCGCGATGGAGGCGGAGCGGCCGCGCGATGCGACCCCGGCGCGGCTGCTCGGCGATCAGTGGACGGTGGAGGCGTTGCAGCTCGAAGCGTTCGAGGCCGGGGTGGAGGAATGGTGGACCGTGGCCGAGGAAGAGGATCTGGAGCGGCGGCTGGAGGCGCTGGGGGATGGGGACCGGGATGCGGACGAGAACGCGGACGATCCGGACGGGGAGGGTGATCCGGGCGCGGGTTGAACCGCCGCGCACGTGGCCGCTTCCCCACGCCCTCGCAATGCTGTAGAATGGCGGCAGCGGCCCCCAATTGGTGCGTGCCGGTGCGGGGCCGGGACTGCAAACTGCATTGGGGAATGACATGGGACGCTTAGGGACATGGGCCGCGATGTTGGGGCTGGCGGTGGCGGCGGCCGGGGCTGTGCCCGCCGGGGCGCAGGACGACCGCGCCTATCTCGGCACGAGCCTGTTCGGCGAATACGTGCCGGGCGGCGGCGCGGGCGAGGATGCGAGCGGCGATTTCACCGCAGAGATCGACCTGAAGGCGGGGCGGATGTGCTACTTCCTCGAAGTCGAGGGGCTGGACGAGGTGACCGCCGCGCATATCCACGAGGGCGCGCGCGGCAAGGACGGCCCGCCGGTGGTGACGCTGGAGCTGGTGGGCGAGGATGGCGACGATGTCTGCGTGAATGTCGACCCGGCGCTGCTGCGCAGGATCGTGCGCGATCAGGCGAAGTTCTACATCAATGTGCACACCGCCGAGTTTCCCGATGGCGCGGTGCGCGGCCAGCTCAAGGAGTGACGGGCGGGTCGGGCCGGGGACGGTCGGGGGGAGGGGGGCTTCTAGAAGGGCTGCTCCCCGCCGATCACCACCAGCCCGTAAATCACGGGATTGACGATCAGATAACCCAGCAGCACCAGATTGGCGCGATATCCGCGCAGAAAATAGAGCGCGATCATCGCCGGTAGTGCCGTCATCGCGAACAGGCTGGCGAGCGCGAGGGCAGGCGTCATGCTGGTGGCAAGCTGTTTCTGCATCTCGGCCGTGACCAGGGCATAGGAGCTGGCGATGCTGATAAGGTTCACCCCGATGACACCGGCCAGGATGAAGCGCTTCTGCTGCCAGTACCAGGCGTCGAAATCGGGCCACAGGTCGGGCTCGTCCGGAAAGGTCAGGCTGGAGACGAGGTAATACCAGCCGATCGCCAGCAGGACGCCGATCATCGTCCCGACATTGAGCGGCATGACCTCGCGAATCCCGTACATGTGCAGGAAGAATGTCGACTGGTCGAGGATCACGCTCAGCCCGAGCAGCGGGACCAGCCAGCCGATCCTGACCTGTGCGCCATGCTCGATCCCGGCGCGGCGACGTGCGCGCAGCTTGAGCACGCTGGCAAATCCCTGGAGGACCTGCGCCATGGCCAGGCCCATAAGAAGGACGAACGCCTCGAAAAGGAAATTGAAACCCGTCATGTACCCCCAGCCACTTGAGCGGGGTCAGCATGGAGTGGTGCGTCCCCTGGTGCAAGGGGACTCAGAGCCATACGCCTTAGTGCAGGAGGCCTCAGTGCAGGAGGTTAGTCGAGCAGTTCCAGCTCGACCTGGCCATGCCCGCGCGCGACAATGCCGATCTGGGTTGCGGCGGCCCGCGAAAGGTCGATCGTGCGGCCGCGAACAAAAGGCCCGCGATCATTGATCCGGACGGTCACCGAACGGCCATTGTGGGGATTGGTGACGCGCACCAGACTGCCGAAGGGGAGGGTGCGATGTGCGGCGGTCAAGGCGTGCATGTCGAAGCGTTCGCCACTTGCCGTCGAGCGCCCATGAAAGCGACGCCCATAGTAAGAGGCATGGCCGCTGCCGAGCGGGGTGGCAGAAGGTTCTTCGTCTACCGGGGGCACGAAGGTGTCGAGATCGACCGCACCGGGCGGTGTCGGAACCGCTGTGATCGGGGCGGGAAGGGGCGCGAAAGCAGTTTCGAAAGGAGCAGCAGGCGCATGCGTCGCACCTTCGCCTGCTAGCGTGCCAGCCGGTGCAGCGAGCACCATGAGCACGGCTGCGGTAGGTCCGTGGCGCGCAATGCGCCGGATGGTTTTGAGCCCGTCCATAATGCGGCAGGATATACAGGGCCGAAACCAAAAAAGTCAGAAGGCGTGCCACAATTCGGCCCGGTTTGGGCTCGACCTGCCGCGTCTTAATGCTCTTTCCGGGCGAAAATACAGTCGAGACAAAGCCAAGTTCGGGAGAGTCGCAGCAAGCTTCTTTCAATCGATTCGTGCCAAAAACTACGATCTGTTCTTGCATCCAGGCCGGACGACTCGGGCTACTGGCGCAAACTCGGCGGGGGCAGGATCGGCGAAGTAAGTGACATCACAATCATAGCCATCAACGCAAATGGGGCCGGCATCGCTGCCGACCCCACTCTCACCGATGCGTGGCCGTGTTCCTTCAACATAAAGTTCAAGGGACGCAGACTTGGCATCCGATGTTTTCCCTCCCGCTCTGTCCGAAGACGTCGCCTGAAGGTTCTGTCACCGGCGCTCGCACCGGCATCCGGCTCCACCCTCCGTTCTGCCCGCTTGGGTGCGTCAGACCCGAAGGCCCTCGCTTCCGTCGCAGGCCGACCTTCAACAGGCGGCTCCGCAGCCAGGTTTTCCCATAGTGGCCCTGTGCTTCAGGCGACTGCACGGCGATCGGGTCCGAAAACCTTCCTGCTGTGCCACCATCGGTTCGGGGCCGGGTAAGCCAGGCTCGCCAAGAAACAGCTGTGCGGTTTCGTCATCGATCCGCAGTGCATCCGACCGAGGTCATCAGCACCAGGATCTCGTGCCCCGCATGGACAGGTCCCTTCACGTCATCCAGTCTTGGAAAATGTCTTTCAATCAAGCCCTTGAGCCATTTTGCGAAGACCGTTTCCGCGTCCTTCCGATGACTTGAAGCTGCGCCTCGGCTCGCATTTATGCAAGCGCGGCAGGGCGCGGTTATCCACTTTGGGCAAAATCCCCTGTGGAGGGGGGTGGATAACTCAACCGCCTGTCGTAAAACTGTACTACTGCGCGTTTCGCAACCGCAATATCGCGACTGCGAAACGCGCTGCAGCGCAATTAACGGTCGCGTTTGGCGAGCAGCCTCAGGCGCAGGGCGTTGAGCTTGATGAAGCCTTCCGCGTCTTTCTGGTCGTATGCACCGGCGTCGTCTTCGAAAGTGACGTGGGCTTCCGAATAGAGCGTGTCACCGGATTTGCGCCCGACAATCATCGCGTTGCCCTTGTAGAGCTTCAGCCGGACGATGCCGCTGACCTTTTCCTGGCTGAGGTCGATGGCGGCCTGCAGCATTTCGCGTTCGGGGCTGAACCACAACCCGTTGTAAACCAGTTCGGCATAGCGCGGCATCAGCTCGTCCTTGAGATGCGCGGCGCCGCGGTCGAGCGTGATCTGTTCGATCCCGCGATGGGCGCGGGCGTAGATTTCACCGCCGGGCGTTTCGTACATGCCGCGGCTCTTCATACCGACGAAGCGGTTCTCGACCAGATCGAGCCGGCCGATGCCGTGCTTGCGACCAAGATCGTTCAACGCGGTAAGCAGCGTGGCGGGGCTCATTGCCTCGCCATTCAGCGATACACCGTCGCCCTTCTCGAATCCGATTTCGATATATTCAGGGGTGTCGGGCGCGTCTTCCGGGTGGTCGGTGCGCGAATAGACGTAGTCGGGCGTTTCCTCCCACGGGTCTTCGAGCACCTTGCCTTCGGACGAAGTGTGAAGGAGGTTGGCGTCGGTAGAGAAGGGGCTTTCGCCGCGCTTGTCCTTGGGTACGGCGATCTGGTGCTTTTCCGCCCATGCGATCAGAGCGGTGCGGCTGGTCAGATCCCATTCGCGCCACGGCGCAATGACCTTGATGTCCGGGTCGAGCGCGTAGGCCGACAGCTCGAAGCGCACCTGGTCATTGCCCTTGCCGGTCGCGCCGTGGGCGATGGCATCGGCGCCGGTTTCCCTGGCGATCTCGACCAGCCGCTTGGAGATCAACGGGCGCGCGATGCTCGTGCCGAGCAGGTAATCGCCTTCGTACCGCGCATTGGCGCGCATCATTGGGAAGACGAAATCGCGCACGAATTCCTCGCGCAGGTCTTCGATGAAGATGTGCTTGTCGGGAATGCCCATCGTGCGCGCCTTTTCGCGGGCAGGCTCGATTTCCTCGCCTTGTCCGAGATCGGCGGTGAAGGTCACGACCTCCAGCCCGCGCTCAACCTCGAGCCATTTGGCGATGACGGAGGTATCGAGTCCGCCGGAATAGGCGAGGACGACGCGTTTGATATCGGACATTGGGGGCACCTTCGTTGTTCGACGCGCGCCGCTAGCAGGGGGTGGGGCCGGTAGGCAATCGTTTCGATTCCTGACCCCGCGAAAGGTGGAGTTGGCAGTGCTGCAAGCTAGCGCAGCTGGCTGTCCTTGCTGCCGCGGCGGTTGATCCCGGCACTGCGGGCGCTGGCATCGATGCTCGACTGGCATTGCACACAGCGTTTGACGCCGGGCAGGGCAACCCTGCGCTTCTCGGGGATCTCTTCGCCGCATTCGATGCACCATCGCTCGCTCTCGCCCGAGGGCATGCTGGCGCGCGCGGCGCTTACCGCGTCGGAAACGGTGTCGTCGATCTGATCCTGCACCGCGCCGTCGCGGGCCCATCCACCTGCCATTTGCCTATCCTTTCAGAAGCATAAGATGGGTATGGCCTTTGCGAAATTCAATCCGGTCGCCAGAATGGCGCAAACGCTTACTCCGCCGCTTCCTTGAGCGCCGGATCGAGATGCCAGACGGGTGTGTTGCCGGCATCGGCGGCGCGCAGCCGTTCTGCCTCTGCCTGCATGTAATCGCGCGTCATCGGGATCGCGGCGCGGTCCTTCACATAGAGCAGCTGCCAGTTCACCATCCCACCATGGCGGAAGCTCTGCTCGGCCCCGGCGAGGTAGAACAGCCACATGCGATAGAATTGCTCGTCATAGAGGTCGACGATCTCCTCGCGGTGCATGACGGTGCGATTGTACCATTCTTCCAGCGTGTGGCTGTAGTGGAAGCGCATGGCTTCCACGTCCATCACCTGCCAGCCATGCTTCTCGCTCTGGGTGACCAGTTCGCTCAGCGCCGGGATATAGCCACCGGGGAAAATGTATTTGCGGGTCCAGGCGTCGGTATGACCGGGAGGGCCGGCGCGGCCGCAGCAATGGCTGAACATCACGCCGTCTGATTTGAGCAGGCGGTTGGTGTGACTGTAAAATTCGGGATAATGCGGCGTGCCCACATGTTCGAGCAGGCCGACAGAGGTGATCCGGTCGAATGTGCCGGTCACATCGCGATAATCGGTCAGTGAGAACTTCACCTTGTCGGCAACCCCTGCCTCTTCGGCGCGCTCCTTGCAGAAGGCGATCTGATCGGGGGCGAGGGCAACGCCTGTCACCTCCACATCGTAATGCCGTGCAAGATACAGCGCGAGCCCGCCCCAGCCGCAACCGATATCGAGGATGCGCATGCCCGGCTTGATATAGAGCTTGCTGGCGATGTGCGCTTTCTTGTCCAGCTGCGCCTGTTCGAGCGAGTTCGAAGGATCGCGGTAATAGGCCATCGTATATTGCCGGTCCTCGTCGAGGAACAGCTCGTAGAGGCGTCGCGTCAGATTGTAGGTGTGCTCCGCATTCTTGCGCGCCTTGCCGCGCAGATTGATGCTGTCGGCCTTGGCGAGCAGCTTCTGTGCCGCCTTGCGCAGTGGCCCCTTGGCCTTGAGCTGATCGTCGCCCTCCTTGCCTGCCTGCATGGTCACGAACAGCACGAGGTCGCGGATATCGTGCGGCTGCTCCACTTCGAGCCAACCCCACATATATGCTTCGCCCGCGCCCACCTGCGGGTAGCGGGCGATGTGGCTTGCGGCCTTGCGGTGCGTCAGGCGGATATGGAGCGGTGGTTCACCCCCTTCGCTCGTCCCGTATTCGTAGGTTTTCCCATCGTGGTCGGTCACCATCATGTGACCGCGTTTGATCGCTTGTGTCAGAAACTTGTCGAGCAGCCACATGCGGCGCATACTCCCCCTATTCGTCCCTCAGGCCGCCGAGTGTGACATGGCTTTGCGGCAAGTCAATGCGAGGGGCCGGAAAGGGGCAGGCATGAGCGAGGCAAAAACACAGATTACCGATGTCGATCCGGCGGATTTCATCGCAGCGGTGGAGCCTGCCGCGAAGCGGGAGGACGCCGAGGTGCTGGACGCGCTGTTCCGCCGGGTGACGGGTGAAGAGCCGCAGATGTGGGGGCCGGGCATCATCGGCTATGGCGAATACCGCACAACCTATGACAGCGGGCGCAAGGTCCATTGGATGCGCAGTGGGTTCAGCCCGCGCAAGGCGAAGCATTCGCTGTATCTGATGGGCGGGTATTGCGACGACGCGATGGCGAAACGGCGCGAGACGCTGCTGGCGAAGCTGGGCAAGCACACAACCGGCGCGAGCTGCCTCTATGTCAACAAGCTGGCCGATATCGACCTCGACGTGCTCGAAGAACTGGTGCGCGAGGACTGGGAGGCGATGGCGCGCATCTACCCTGAATAGCCATCAGATCCCGGCATACCATTGATAGCCGGAGCGATCCTCCCAATAGCCACCCTGACCCTTGCCGATATCGTCGAGGCTGGCGACCGCTTCGATGGCGGTGAGGTATTTGGCGTGTTTGTAGCCTAGCTGCCGCTCGATCCGCATGCGCAGCGGCGCGCCGTTCTTCACCGGCAGCGGCTGACCGTTGAGCAGATGCGCCACGATGGTCTGCGGGTGATAGGCATCGATCAGATCGACGCTTTCGTAATAATCCTGCCCATTGAGATTGTCGGCGCAGCGAAACACGATGTAACGCGCCTGCGGCAGCAACCCGGCCTGATCGAGCAGCAGGGATAGCTGCGGCCCGGTCCATTCGCCGATGGCGCTCCACCCCTCGACACAATCGTGCCGCGTGACCTGGGTGCGCTGGGGCAGGCGGCGGATATTGTCGAGGCTGAGACTTAGTGGGTTCTCGACCAGCCCGCGCACCTCCAGCCGCCAGTCGGCAAAGTCCGCAGCGACCTGCGCCGGATAGTCGCCGTTGGTCGGGTTGGTGGAGCCATTGCCGCGGAAATAGGGTGAGATCGCGCTGCGCGGATATTCCGGCGCGAGCGCTTTGCGATCCGTCAGAAACCGATGCGCGCCCTTGTGCCACCCTTCCGCTGCATCGAGCAGCGATTTGCCTGCCCTGGTTTCGGCAATACGGTTGCACCCTGCGAGAAAACCCGCACCCAGCGCCGCGATGAAACCCCGCCGCTTCATTCTGCGCGCCCTCCTGTCATCATGTCGCGCAAGTGCTGGAAAGGTTTGTTGGCGATGACCAGCAGGACATGCAGAACGAAAAAACCGAACAGCAAGAAGGCAAAGATAAAATGCAGGCTGCGCGCCGACTGCCTGCCGCCCAGCACATCCACCAGCCAGGGCAGGGCGGGTTCGATGCCCGGGCTGATCGCCATGCCGGTAAACACCATCATGGGCAGGAACATGCCGAGGACGATGCCGTAGGCGAGCCGTTGCAGGAAGTTGTATTTGCCTGCGCCATGATCGAAATCGAAGCGCAGATGCGCGCGAATATCGGCCCAGACCGACGAGGGACGCCATTCGCCGGGGCGGGTCGCAATGTCGCGCGCGAAATGCCGGTTCACCAGCATCGCGGCCCACATGAACAGCAGCAGCAGGGCGAAGGGCCAGGCGGCAAGGATATGCCAGTCGCGCGCCAGTGAGAGGCTGTAATAGCCGGGGATCGTCATCCAGTCGGGGAAGCGCGGCACGGAAAGCCATGCGTGTTCCGGCGCAAAGCCCCAATCGCCCCAATACAGGCGGCGATGCCCGTTCGAGATCGTGAGTCCCGACATGAACAGCACCGTCAGGCAGACCAGGTTCGCCCAATGCCACAGGCGGGTGGACAATGCGTGGCGCTTCACGGTGTCTCTCCCGCCCGCGCGAGATAAATGACGTCGCGATCCTGATCGAGCAGGTGCTGCCCGCTATCGATGAACAGGGTCTGCCCGGTGGCGAGATGCCCTTCGGCAAGGAACACCGCCCCCTGTCCGACTTCCTCGGCCCCGGTGCGGCGCTTGAGCAGGTTCAGGCGATGCGACACCTCTGCCTCCGCCGCGTCCTGATCGTGGCTTTCGAGGATGGCGCCGGGCGCAAGGCCATAGATGCGGGCGCGATGCGCGCGGTGTGCCTTGGCGAGCATGGCGATGGTGGCGTCGAGCGCGTGCTTGCTCATCGTGTAGCTGAAGAAATCGGGGTTCGGGTTGGCAAGTTTCTGATCCGTGACCTGGATCACCGCTCGTGTGGCCTGGCTGCGTGACCGGGCCAGAAACGCCTGCGCCAGCACGGCAGGCGCGCGTGCATTGACCGCCATTGCCTTGTCGAACACGGCAGGAGCGAGCGCGGTCACGCCGTCATCGTCGAACACGCTGGCGGAATTGACCAGCGCGCGCCAATCCTCGTGCCGCGCGGCGATATCGGCCACCATGGCCAGCACCGCTTCGTGGTTGGCTAGGTCGCACTGGACGGTTTCCGCCGAAGGGAGCGAGGCGGCGAGCGTTCGCGCAGCATCGCCCGACCGACCGAAGTGAATCGCCACATGCCACCCGGCATCGGCGAATGCGCGCACGATGGCCGCGCCGACGCGCTTCGCACCGCCGGTTATTAGCACCACCGGGCGCGTCATATGCACGCCGCCTTTTCCAACAGGATGGAACACATGGAACACGGTCCTGAACGGGAAAAAGCAATGCCCCCGAACGCGCCGGGAAGAGGCCAGTCGGGGATTGCGGTCGGTCGCATGGCCAGTGTTAGAGCATGGCGCGCAAGTTTAGGAAAGGGGGGGCAAACGCAAACGGCGCGACACCCCGTGAGGGACATCGAGCCGCATGCGGATTCGAGGGGAGGGGTCGACGCTTACCGGCAGCGCGTGCGCCCGCGGGTCAGTTCCCGGCCCAGCAGCGCGCCCGCAGCCGCGCCCAGGATCGTGCCGGTTGCCCGGTCGCCGCGTGTATCGATGGCCCGGCCAAGCAGCGCGCCCAGTGCCGCACCCGCCAGCAGGCCGACCGTGCCGTCACCACGTTTGCAGTAATATTGGCCGTCTCGCCCGCGCCAGTAAGCAATGTCGTTGTCGGTGTAACGATAGGCAATCCGGTCGTTGCCTTGCTTTGCGCGGTAGCCATGCGCCGGGGCCCAGGCGGGCGGATCGGCGGCGGCCGGCACGGACATGCCAAGACCGGTCACGGTCATGGCGGAAGCGGCGATGGCGAGGGCGGTCTTCTTCATAATCGGGTTTCCCTTGTCAGCGGAACGGTTCGCGAGTGCGCGCGACAAGTGAAATCGTTCCTGAACGGGAGAGCCGCGCCCCGATTTACGCGGTGAGCCGAAGTGTTTTGGCCGGTGGGCCGTGGGATTTATGCCGCTGCTGCTGCCTTGCCGCGCCAACGTTCGCAAAGCGCCTCCAGCGCTGCGATCTCGGCATAGTCTTGCGAACTCGCCTTTGTCTTGGGGTCGAGCATCTTGGCGAAGACGCGGGCCACGCTCCAGCGTGTGTTCCCCAATTCGACCCGTTCCAGCATGTCGCCCGCCTGCGCTTCGCCCTCTTCGATGACGCGGAAGTACCACCCGCAGCGGTGGCTCTGGAGGATGGCCTTGACCATGCCCTTGCGCTGAAACCGGTGCTCGATCTTCCAGCAGGGCTGGCGCGGCTGGCTGATTTCAAGCAGCGCGCTGCCGAAGCGGAACCGGTCGCCGATATGCACATCCTCTTCGCGCAGGCCTTCGGTGACGAGGTTTTCGCCGAAGGCAGGCGCATCGGCCAGCAGGTCGTGGCCTTCCAGCCGATCCTGCCACCAGCCGTAATGGTCGTTCGGATAAAGGTGCACGGCCATTTCAGGGCCGCCATGGTTCTTCGTATCGGCCTGGATATCGCCGACAATCCCGAAACTGCGGATTTCGACTGGCCCTGCCACAGGCGCTTTCCCGATCGCGCTCATTTCAGCGCCGTTGAAAGGCCTTGGCTGGCCCACACAGATTGCCCGAACTTCGGTTTTCATCACCCGGTCTTTGACACTGTGAGCGCGAAATGGGCAAGGATTGTCTGACTGGTCAGCCCGGAACAGCCCCGGCCACCGCCGCTTCGGCCGCCTCTGCCGCTTCACGGTCGCGCTGGGCGCGGCTCTTCTTTTCCGCTGCGGTCTTCAGCTGTCCGCAGGCTGCATCGATATCGCGTCCACGCGGCGTACGCACCGGCGCGCTGATCCCGGAGGCGAACACAATCTCGCTGAAGGCGGCGATCCGTTCCGGCGTCGAGCATTCGTAAGCTGCGCCGGGCCATGGGTTGAAGGGGATCAGATTGACCTTGGCGGGCAGTTTGAACTGCTTGATGAGGCGCACAAGCTCGCGGGCATCCTCGTCGCTGTCGTTCTTGTCCTTCAGCATCACATATTCGAAGGTGATCCGCCGCGCATTGCTGGCGCCGGGATAATCGGCGCAGGCCTGAAGCAATTCCTCGATACCGTATTTCTTGTTGATCGGCACGATCTCGTCGCGCACGTCTTTGGTCACGGCGTGGAGGGATACGGCAAGGTTCACGCCGATTTCATCGCCGCAGCGGGCCATCATCGGCACGACGCCGCTGGTCGACAGGGTGATGCGCCGCTTCGACAGTGCGAGGCCTTCGCCGTCCATCACGATCGACAGCGCATCGCGGACATTGTCGAAATTGTACAGCGGCTCGCCCATGCCCATCATCACGATATTGGTGAGCAGGCGCCCATCGGAAGTGTATTCGCTCTCGCTGGCTTCCTCGGCGAAATCCATCTTGCCTTTGGGCCATTCGCCCAGCGCATCGCGCGCCAGCATGACCTGGCCGACGATCTCGCCCGGCGTCAGGTTGCGCACCAGCCGCATGGTTCCCGTGTGGCAGAACCGGCAGTTGAGCGTGCAGCCGACCTGGCTCGACACGCACAGCGTGCCGCGATCGGCGTCGGGGATGAACACCATTTCGAATTCGTGACCGTCATCGGTCTGGAGCAGCCATTTGCGCGTACCGTCGACCGAATGCTGCGCCTCCACCACATTGGGGCGGCCGATGACGAAGCGTTCGGCCAGCCAGGGGCGCATGGTCTTGGCGATGTCGGTCATGCCGTCGAAATCGGTGACGCCGCGATGGTAGATCCAGTGAAACACCTGCTTGGCGCGCAGTTTCGCCTGCTTTTCGTCCAGCCCGGCATCGGCGAACATCGCGCGGATGCGCGATTTGGGCAGGCCGAGCAGGTCGAGACGGCCATCGGCGCGCGGGGTGATGTCGCGCGCAACGGGAACGGGATCCACCTGTCCGGGGATCGGCATGAGATCGGTATTGGCCATGAGGGCTGCGCATATAGTGGCTGTGGCGCGCGAAAGCAAAGGATGGCCGCGCGCCCGCGCCAAACTCGGGACATGGCGAAAGGTTTCAACCGCTCACCGCAAATGGAGCGAAAATGACGGTTCCGCGCATGATTGTTCATTCGTCGCCGATGGAGAACATCGTACCGCGCAATATGTGTTCCTAATGCAACAATTTTATGTTGTGCGAGGTTAATGAAACGCGACCCCACCTGACCCGTTAGCCCAGTCCACGCAGCCGAAAGGCAGGCGGGTAAACACTAACGGAGCAATTCCATGAAGAAGACTACTGCATTCCTCGTCGCCGGTTCGCTAGCCGCCTTGTCGACCCCGGCCATGGCTCAGGAAGCCGACAATTTCAGCGGTTTCCGCGTCCAGGGCATCGCCGGTTACGACATCCTCCAGGCCGGCAGCAGCGTCGATGACGACGGCGTCGACAATAACGACCAGTCGATCGAAGGCGTGAACTATGGCATCGCGGCAGGCTATGACTACGATCTGGGCAATGCCGTGATCGGTGTCGAAGCCGAACTGACCGATTCCAGCGCGGAAACCGAATTCAACGATGGCGATTTCGAAGGCTTCGGCTTTGGCCGTGTCGATGCAGGCCGTGACCTTTACCTCGGCGTGCGCGCCGGTGTGAAGGCCGCGCCCGACGTGCTGGTTTATGCCAAGGGCGGTTACACCAACGCCAAGCTGAACCTGCTCGCCAATGACGGAACGACCGAATTCCGCCAGGACATCGACCTCGACGGTTGGCGCGCAGGTGCGGGCGTTGAATATGCCATCAACTCCAACACCTTCTTCAACCTCGAATACCGTTATTCGAACTATTCCGAAGGCGAGATCGATTTCGACGGCGACCTGCCCGACAGCGACCGTTTCGACGTCGACCTCGATCGTCACCAGATCATGGCCGGTGTCGGCGTGCGCTTCTAAGATCGCATAGCTCGATGATAAGGGGGCCGGCGGCGCATAGGCGTTTGCCGGCCCTTTTTCGTGTCCGTGAGCTTATATATCAGCGGCGGGCGCAGCCCACGGTGGCTGCGTCCATCGCGGTGGCCGCGCCATCGAGCGCGTAGGTGTTGGAAAAGCGCCGCCCCTTCGCGTCGGTCGCGCGCACGATCATCCGATTGGCGGAGCGCATGGCGGTGACGATGGCGGCATCCATATTGCGATTCGCAGCCCAGGCATCGCCGCCGCCCCCGGTCAGCGTAAAACTCTCCCGACCGATGGCGAGCGTGATCGCAGCGCCGCTGCGCACGGTGCGCGAGAGGCGAAAATGGACCTGGCTGCGGATCTTGCGGGTCGGCCAGGTGGCCACGGTGGCATAGGGTTCGAAATCGCGTTGCAGGCGGCTGGGCGCGGGCATGGCGATGGCATAGCAGCGCGGCGCTTTTGCGTCGCGAAACGCAGCCCATTCGCCGAAAACGCCAAGGCTGTCCTTTGCAGCCAGAGGCACGGCCAGAAGCGAGGCGGTGAGGGCGAGCGCGCCGCAGGCCGTGGCGAGCGCATGCCTATTCATAAGAAATCGCCATCACTTCCCACTCTTTCACACCGCCCGGCAGGCGCACCGTGCGGCAATCGCCGATGGCGGCGCCTTTCAGTGCGCGGGCAAGCGGGCTGGACCAGCCGATCCGGCCCTTGCCGGCATCCTGCTCGTCATCGCCCACGAGCGTTACGGTTTTTTCCGCATCGTCCTCGTCCGCGAGAGTAACGCAGGCCCCGAAGAACACCCGGCTCTTGTCTGGCTGCTGCGCGGGGTCGAGCACGCGGGCATTCTTCATCCGCCGTGCCAGATGCCCCAGCTCGCGGTCGATTTCCCGCATGCGCTTGCGGCCATAGAGGTAATCGCCGTTCTCGCTGCGGTCGCCATTGCCTGCCGCCCAGCTGACAATCTCTGCAATTTCGGGCCGTTCCGTGCCAAGCAGGTGGTCGTAACGCGCCTTTAATGCAGCATAGCCTGCGGAGGTGATGGGATTGGACGGGGCGGTCATGCCCCGTCCCTAGCAAGTCTGGCCCAGGCAAGCCTAGCGCAGAAATTCATGCACCATCCGCGCGCGTCCATAGGGCGTGCGTTCGGGATAGAGATGCTCGTAAACGGCGGCGTTCTCGATCACGCGCTGGACGTAGTTCTTCGTCTCGAAGAACGGAATCTCCTCGATCCACTTGACCCAGCTCACCGCACCGGTGCGCGGATCGCCGTTCTGGCGCAGCCACTTGTTCACATTGCCCGGCCCCGCATTGTAGGCGGCAAAGGCCAGCGGGAAGCTGCCGTCATAACGCGCCATCAGCCGTTCGATGTGATTAGCGCCCAGACGGACATTGTACTGCGGATCGTCGATCAGGCTGGAGGACATATACTGGATACCGGCCTTGCCCGCTTCTTCGCGCGCGGTGGCGGGCATGAGCTGCATCAGCCCGCGGGCCCCTGCATGGCTGATCGCGTTTTCGGCAAACTGGCTTTCCTGCCGCGTGATCGCGTGCACCAGCGTGAAGTCGGCCCCGGCCGGCAGCGACAGGGTGGGGAAGCCCTGTGCCACGAATTGGTCGAGCCCGTCCGCGCCTGCTGCTTCCGCCACATTCACCGCCAGATCGCGGCGGCCGGTTTCCAGCGCGAGTGCGGCCACCAGCGCGTGTTCTTCCGGCGTGTCGGCGCTCTGGGCAATTTCGCGGTAGAACTGGATGCCCGTGCGCCAGGGTGCGCCGCGCGCGACATGGCGCACGGCAGCGGTCAATGGCTGGTTGCGGAAAGTGGCAAGCTGCTGCGGGCTGGGCGCGGCAGCCTTGCGATCCTTGAGATTGGGTACGCTCTGGCCCAGCTCGGTCAGGGCGAGCTGCCCGTAAAAACGTTCCGGATAGGCAGCGGCCATTTCCCAATAGCGGCGCGCGCCATTGGCATCCCCCGCCTCACGTGCCGCGCGTCCGGCCCAGTAAAAGCCCTTGGACCGGGTCTGCGGCGTCTGTGCGGCTGCGCCATAGCGATAGAAGAGCGGTGCGGCGCGCGTGCCGTCGCCCAGCGTCCACAGCGCCTGCGTTCCGCCCAGCCACATCAGCGAGGTATAATCGTCGCGCAGGCGATAGCTTTCCTTGCTGATATCGGCATCGGCGGGGAAAAGATCGTCGACCGAGGCGGCAATCCGCGCGGCCGGATCCGCCCCGGCAGCCTTGGCGACGGCCAGCATTTCACCGACCATCGATTCCGCATCGTGCGGCAGGCCGGAAAAGTTGGGCCGGTTGGCGAGCAGCGACACCGCCGCGGGCAACTGGCGCGAACCGCGGTAATATTTCACCAGATTGTAGACATAGCCTGCATCGCTGCGCGCGTCGGCGGGCGTCGCCAGCCCGGCCTGTTCGGGCGCGCTGCCCTGCAACAAAGCGAGCCGCGCCATCGCCTTGTCACGCATGGCGGGAGTGACCTTGACCACCTGCCGCGCGGCGGCCTCGCCATCACCCTGCCACAACAGCGCGTCCATCCGCGCATCGTGATCGGCGGGGGTGAAACGCGAACCGAACAGCCCCGTCAGATAGGCCTCCGACGGACTGCTCATCGTGCCGCCGCGCCATGCCTCGCGCGCAACCGCTTCGGCTTCGGGCCGGTTCATGGTGGCGAGTGCCAGCGCATAGCGCGCCTTGGCCGGGTTGGTCAGCGGCGGGTTCTTGTCGAAAAACGCCACCAGCCGCTCGGTCGAGACGGGATCGCTGTCCAGCGCCGCTTCGGCGCGGCGTTGCAGGCGGTCTTCCTGCGGGAAGCCGGGATAGGCCGCGATGAAGCCGGCATAGGCTTCGAAGCCCAGCTCGCCATTCGCCATCAGATATTCCCACCGGTCTACGGCGCGGTCGATCTGCGTCGGCTGCTGCGCCACCATGGCGCTGCGATGGGGATTGTCCTGCGCCTGCGCACAGGCAGGAAGCGCCAGCATCGAGCCGGCCAGAAGGAGAGTGATTTTCGTGCGTTTAAAGCCCATGCTGGACATAATGGCTGGCGGCTCCTTATCAGGCGCTGAATGAATCTTTCCCTAGCGCGGCATTTTGCCGCGTAACATGCCCTAAACGCAGGAAATCGGTAAATGTTCTCAGGTTCGATTCCGGCTCTGGCGACTCCCTTTCGCGACGGAGCGTTCGACGAGGCGGCTTTCCGCAAGCTGGTCGACTGGCAGATTGACAATGGCTCGAGCGCGCTGGTCCCATGCGGAACCACGGGCGAGGCATCGACGCTGTCCAATGCGGAGCATCATCGCGTGGTCGAAGTCTGCATCGAGCAGGCCGCAGGCCGCGTGCCGGTGATTGCCGGGTGCGGCAGCAACGATACGCGCAACGCGCTGCTCCATATGCAGTTTTCCAAGAAAGCCGGTGCGGCGGCGGGCCTGTGCGTTGCACCCTATTATAACCGACCCAGCCAGACCGGCCTGATCGCGCATTTCAGCTTTCTGGCCGAAAACAGCGATCTGCCGATCGTGCTTTATAACGTGCCGGGCCGCACCGTGACCGATATCGAGGACGAAACGGTCGTCGAACTGGTACGCAAATTCCCCAAGCGGATCGTGGCGATCAAGGATGCGAGCGGCGACCTGTCGCGCGTCGCCGATCACCGCATGGGACTGGACCACGATTTCTGCCAGCTATCGGGCAATGACGAATTGTGGTTGCCCCATTCCGCCGCGGGCGGGGCGGGGTGCATTTCGGTGACCGCGAATGTCGCCCCGGCGCTGTGCGCGGAATTCCATGAGGCTATTGCCGCCAACGACCTGGTGAAGGCGCGCGAGCTCAACGACCGGCTGTTCCCGCTGCATTACGCGATGTTCTCCGACGCGAGCCCCGCGCCGGTCAAATACGCGCTGAGCCGGGTGCATGACTGGTTTGCCTGCGATGTGCGCCTGCCGCTGTGCAATGCCAGCGAAGCCAGCCGCAAGGCGGTGGACGAGGCGCTGGAGAATGCCGGCCTGATCTAGCTGCTGGCCTAATGCACCTCGTCCTCGTCGAGCAGGGGCGCGGCGGGGAAGGGGGGATCGCTAACGGCAAGCGCCTCCACGATGCTGTCGGCATGTTCGCCGACATGTTCGAGCGATCCGACCTGTGCGATGTGGAACAGGGCGTCCCCCTGATTGACGATCGGCAAGGTCGCATGGCCGATGATCACGCCGTCGTAAGGGCTGGTCAGGACCTCCGCGTCTTCACCGAACAGGCCGCCGACCTGAGCCAAGAGATCGCCCTCGCGCACGATGTCGCCCGACTTGCGCGCCCGGCGCGACACGCCGCCACGCGGTGCGCGCACCCAGCTCGACCGGCTTGAGCGCAGCGGTATCTCGACCTCGTCCAATCCGTCATCCGCCTCGATCATTCCGATATGCGCGAGCACGCGCAAGACGCCCGCAACGCCCACATCGATAGCGAAGCGGTCCAGCCGCAGCGCCTCGCCCGCTTCCATCAGCAGCATCGGTGTTTCGCGGTCGGCGGCCAGTGCGCGCATCGATCCGGGGCGCAGCGGGCTTTCGATGATGATCGGCGCGCCGAAGGCCATGGCCAGCTCGCTCAGATAGGGGCTGCCTGACGCAATGCGGATCTGTGGCAGATTGTACCTATGGACCGCCGCCGAATGGATATCGATGCCAAGCGAGCAGCGGTCGATGACATGGGTGAGGAAACAATGCGCGAGCTGCCCCGCCAGACTGCCATTTTCCGATCCCGGAAAGCTCCGGTTGAGATCGCGCCGGTCGGGCAGATAGCGGCTGTGCGAGGCGAAGCCATAAATGTTGACCGCGGGGGCGAAGATGATCGTCCCCTCGACATCGCCCGGCTCAAGGCGCTCGATCAGATATTGGATCACCGCCGTGCCGATGATCTCGTCCCCATGGATCGCGCCGCTCACGAAAACGCACGGTCCGGGCCGCTCGCCGTGGATCACATGGAGGGAAAGCGCGGAACTGAGCCCGGTGACCTGCTGGCTGACGGGTATCGCGACGCTCGCCCGCGTGCCCGGCGCGACTTGCGTATCGTGGATCAGGAAGGGTTCGGCCCGGCTCTGTTGTACGTCCATGGCCCGCATTCGCCATGCGGCGCGCATGCTTGCAAGCAATTTCGCGCAGGCAATTCGGCCGCGCACCCTTCCCAAGACGGCCTTCGACGCCTACATGCGCCCGCCTGATGGCGCGTCCCAAACCTTCCACTTTCGACAAGCAGAAAACCGTCGCGGACAATCGCCGTGTGCGGTTCGATTATCATATCGAAGACACGTTCGAGGCTGGCCTTGCGCTGCAGGGAACGGAAGTGAAGGCGCTGCGCGCGGGCGAGGCAAGCATCAAGGAAAGCTATGCCGAGGTGCGCGACGGCCAGGTCTGGCTCGTCAATGCCAACATCCCTGAATATTCGCACGGCAACCGCGAGAACCACGAACCGCGCCGCCCGCGCAAGCTGCTGCTGCATGCGCGCGAGATCGACAAGCTGTTTGGCGCGGTTGAGCGCAAGGGCATGACGCTGGTTCCCCTGTCGGTCTATTTCAACAGTACCGGGCGGGCCAAGGTCGAACTGGCGCTGGCCAAGGGCAAGCAGGCGCATGACAAGCGGGCAACCGTCAAGGAACGCGACTGGAAGCGCGACAAGGCGCGGCTGATGCGCGAGCGCGGGTAGGAAATTCACGCACGGGTCATGCGCACACAGGCACAATGCGCGCCATCCATGCCGCGCCCCGATCCTTTTGCCGCCAACCCCTTGCGCTCGGCCCCGACGGGTCGCATTGCAGAAGGGTGGCGATGAAGAACAAGCGATCCAAAACGGCAGCGGCGGACTGGCTCCGCGCGAAGATGCCCACGCGCGAGGAAATGGCCCGCAGCAAGTATCTCGCGCCTATCGCCCATCGCTTTCTCACCCCTGAATTGTGGCGGTTTACTCGCCGTTCCGTCCCGCGCGGCACGGCGCTGGGGCTGTTCGCGGCGTTCATCGTCCCCATCGGCCAGATCTTTCTCGCTGCATTCCTCGCCCTCCCGGCGCGCGCCAATGTGCCGCTGGCGGCGGCGGTGACCTTCGTGACCAATCCGCTGACTTTCCCTTTCTGGGCCGTGGTGGCCAACAAGGTCGGCAAGATCGTGCTGAATGTGGATGCGGTGGTGGGCGGCGATACGGCGCGCGGGCTCGCCGCAGATGGCGGTGCGCTATCCCGCTGGCTCGAGGTGGGCGGGATCACCGCTTTCGGCTTCGTGGTGCTGGCGGTGGTGACGGCGGCGATCGGCTATGTCGTGGCCGGGTTTGCCTGGCGGATCATCATCGCGCGCCGTCGCAAGCGCAGGTTGAAGACGATGGAAGCGCGGCTCGACGAACGATTGAAGGCGAACGAACCTTGATCGGGGATGACCGGATCGGCTTGCGTTTGCCGCTGATTGGGGGGCTGCTGGTTTCCGCTGCCCTATCGCTTGTCCTCGTGTGGCTGCTGGGCGGTTCGGCGCTGGTTGCGGCGGCTTATGGCGGCGGTCTTCTGGTGTTGTGTTTTGCCGTGCTGTTCGCGGTGCGGCTGCGTCCGCAAGCGCTGGCGGAACAGGTCCTCCAGCCAGACTGGTCGGTGACCGTTGCCGCAATCGAGAATTCGCGCCGCGCCATCGCGGTTTCGGACCGCGCGAACCGGCTGACCTGCGCCAACAAGGCGTACGGCGAATGGTTCGACCATGTCGGATCGCCGGGGGATCTCGGCTTTGACGAACAATCGCGGGAACGCCTGCTGGCGGCCTCGCGCACTGCGTGGCGCGATGGCGCGGCGCATGCCGAGGAGCTCGTCTGGGCCGACGGAACCCGTAATTTCCGCGTCGACCTGACCCGCGCCGGCCGGGGCGAAGATTATCTCGTTTGGCGCTTTGCGGAAAATGTCGTCCAGCGCACTCATGACGGTATTCAGGCCCGGATCGAAGGGGTGATGGGGATGGTCCTGTCGCGTTCGGGCGTGGAGGTTTCGCTGGTTGATCCCGATGGCTTGATCATCGCGCATACTCCGGGCCTGGCTGAACGCGCGGTGCGCGACAATGGGGCGAAGCTCGCCGGGAAGGAATTCGTTCGCCTGCTGCGCAGCGATGATCGCGACCGCATCTATTTCGCCCGCGAAGGCCGCCAGGGTACGCCGCAATTGCTGGTCCAGGTCCCGCTGGAGGATGCGCCTGCCATGCACCCCTCATCCAGGGACGCGCCCGCGCCTTCGCTCATGCTGCTGATCGACAGCGGGGTTGGCCTTGGCGGCACTTGGAGCGGGGGTGGGCGCACTGCCGTTCCCCAGCTCGAGGCACTGCTGGCTGCGCTCCCGCTAGGCCTAGCGTTGACCGATCGTGACGGGCGCTTCCTGTTTGCAAACAAGGCGTTCCTGCGCGCGGTGGAGCGCGAGGAGGACGGCTTGCCGCAATTCCCCTCCGACCTGGTCGTGCGCGAGGACAAGGCAGCAATGGTCGATACCGTCCGCCGCTTCGCCAAGGGTCGGGCGTCCAGCGGCGATATGGCCGTGCGCCTCGCCAATGACCGCGAGGAACCGATCAGCATTGGCCTCGCCGGTGTGCGCGGGCTGGGCGATGCCGCAGTTCTGCTGTCCCTGTCGGATTCGAGCGAGGAAAAACGCCTGCGCCGTCAGGTCGCGCAGGCCACCAAGATGCAGGCTGTCGGCCAGCTGGCGGGCGGCGTAGCACACGATTTCAACAACGTGCTGACCGCGATCATCGGCTATTGCGATCTCATGCTGCTGCGCCACACGCCGGGCGACAGCGATTACGACGACATCCAGCAGATCCGCGCCAATTCCAACCGCGCCGCATCGCTCACCCGGCAATTGCTCGCCTTCTCGCGCCAGCAGACGCTGCGCCCGGTGGTGCTGCAACTGCCCGATGTGGTGAGCGAGGTCACCCAGTTGCTCAAACGGCTGATGGGTGAAAAGATCGAATTCTCCGTCCGCCACGACCGCGAACTGGGCGCGGTGCGGGCCGATCCGCAGCAGCTGGAGCAGGTGATCGTCAACCTGGCGGTTAATGCCCGCGATGCGATGCTCGCCTACGCGCCCAAGGCGGGCAGCGACTGGAAGGGGCGGCTGACCATGGCGACGCGCCGCGTCTCGGCGCGCGATGTGCGCAAGATGGGCATCGATATCATGCCCGCCGACGATTACACCGTGCTGATCGTGCAGGATACGGGCGGGGGCATCCCGCAGGATGTGATCAACAAGATTTTCGAACCGTTCTTCACGACCAAGGAACAGGGCAAGGGGACCGGACTCGGCCTCTCGACTGTCTACGGTATCGTCAAGCAATCGAACGGCTTCATCTTCGGCGACAATGTGATGGGGCCGGGCGGAACGCCGGTCGGTGCGCGCTTCACCGTCTACCTGCCGGTTCACAAGGGCGAGCTCCCACCTGTCGCAGTGCGCGAGAAGGAAGGGGAAGACAGCGCCAGCGAATGGTCCGCCGGGGGCAAGCTGCTGCTGGTCGAGGATGAGGACATGGTCCGCGCCGTGGCCGAACGGGCGCTGACGCGTGCTGGCTATTCGATCACCGCGGTTGCCGACGGGGAAGAGGGGCTGGCAGCGGTCGCGAATGGCGATACGCAGTTCGACCTCATCGTATCGGATGTTGTCATGCCGGCGATGGACGGGCCGGCCATGGCGCGCGCGATTCGCAAGGTGCGCCCCGATGTGCCGCTGCTGTTCATGTCCGGCTATGCCGAGGAACACCTTCGCAACGAGATCGATATCGAGAACATGCACTTCATCGCAAAGCCGTTCAGCGTGCAGGAAATCAATGCCAAAGTCGCAGAAGTCCTCGCTTCGCAGGCTGGCCGAAAGGGCTGACCGGGCGGCGCGTGCCCGCTGTTGTGAGAAAAACTTTGTTCCGCTCTTGTTCTTTTGGAACAAAGCAGATACATAACCTTCACAGTTGATGAGCCGAACCCGGCTCTAGGCAACGGATGGAGGTAATGTCATGGCGGCCAGTCTGAAGCTCGTAGAAGGTAAGGAAAGCAATTTGGACCGTCAGAAGGCACTCGACGCGGCGCTCGCCCAGATCGATCGCGCATTCGGCAAGGGTTCGGCGATGAAGCTGGGCTCGAAGGAAGCGATGAATGTCGAAGCGATTTCGACCGGCTCGCTCGGGCTGGACATCGCGCTCGGCATTGGCGGCCTGCCCAAGGGCCGCGTGATCGAAGTCTACGGGCCGGAAAGCTCGGGCAAGACCACGCTGGCGCTGCATGTGATCGCCGAAGCGCAGAAGAATGGCGGCACGGCTGCCTTCGTCGATGCGGAACACGCGCTCGATCCGGTCTATGCCAAGAAGCTGGGCGTCGATATCGATGAACTCGTCGTCTCGCAGCCCGACACCGGCGAACAGGCGCTCGAAATCACCGATACGCTCGTGCGCTCCAACGCGATCGATGTGCTGGTGGTCGATTCTGTCGCCGCGCTGGTCCCGCGGGCCGAAATCGAAGGCGAAATGGGCGATAGCCATGTCGGCCTGCAGGCCCGGTTGATGAGCCAGAGCCTGCGCAAGCTCACCGGCTCGATCAATCGCAGCAAGTGCATGGTGATCTTCATCAACCAGCTGCGCATGAAGATCGGCGTGATGTATGGCAATCCGGAAACCACGACCGGCGGCAACGCGCTCAAATTCTACGCCTCGGTTCGCCTCGACATTCGCCGCACCGGCCAGATCAAGGACCGTGACGAGGTGATCGGCAACTCCACCCGTGTGAAAGTGGTGAAGAACAAGGTCGCGCCGCCCTTCAAGCAGGTCGAGTTCGACATCATGTATGGCGAAGGGATTTCCAAGATCGGCGAGATCCTCGATCTCGGCGTGAAGGCCGGGATCGTCGAAAAATCCGGCAGCTGGTATTCCTACGACAGCGTACGGATCGGCCAGGGCCGCGAAAACGCCAAGACCTACCTGAAAGAAAACCCCGAAACTTGCGACAAGTTGGAAGCCGCCATTCGCGGTCGCACCGACGAGGTCGCCGAGGAGATGATGACCGGTCCTGACGCGGAGGACTGATCGCGCTTCTCAAGCGGGGTGTGCTGGCCATCTTCCCAGGCCGTCCCACGGCGCACCCCGAACACACGGAAAGCCGGTGCGTGCCGGGGCTGTCCCAAACCAAGCCCCCGAGCCGCGCCGGCTTTTCCGTGCGCGCGTTTGGCGCTTGTCGCGACAGCCGCGATTGCCTACCTGCGCTGCCATGACCTCCACGAACGACATCCGCCGATCCTTTCTCGATTATTTTTCCGGCTCCGACCATGCCGAAGTGGCCTCTGCGCCGCTCGTCCCGTTCAGCGATCCCACGCTGATGTTCGTCAATGCCGGGATGGTTCCGTTCAAGAACGCCTTCACCGGCCTCGAAACCCCGCCTGCGCCGCGCGCGACAAGCAGCCAGAAATGCGTGCGCGCCGGGGGCAAGCACAACGATCTCGACAATGTCGGCTACACCGCGCGCCACCACACATTCTTCGAGATGCTCGGCAATTTCAGCTTCGGCGACTATTTCAAGGCGCAGGCGATCGAACATGCCTGGACCTTGCTGACGAAGGAGTGGGGCATTTCCCCCGACCGGCTGACCGCCACCGTCTATCACACCGATGACGAGGCGTTCGACCTGTGGCGCAAGATCAGCGGCCTACCCGAAGAGCGCATCATCCGCATCGCCACCAACGATAATTTCTGGTCGATGGGCGACACCGGCCCGTGCGGCCCGTGCTCGGAAATCTTCTTCGATCACGGCGATCACATTTTCGGCGGCCCTCCCGGCAGCCCGGACGAGGACGGAGACCGTTTCGTCGAGATCTGGAACCTGGTCTTTATGCAGTTCGAGCAGCAGGCCGATGGCACGCGCGCCGACCTGCCCAAGCCCTCGATCGACACCGGCATGGGGCTGGAACGCATCGCTGCGGTCATGCAGGGCGTGCACGACAATTACGACACCGACACGTTCAAGGCGTTGATCGCCGCATCGGAAAGCCTTACCGGCGTGGCGGCGGAAGGCGGCAGCACGGCCAGCCACCGCGTGATTGCGGATCACCTGCGGTCCACCAGCTTCCTGCTGGCCGATGGCGTCATGCCGTCGAATGAAGGGCGCGGCTATGTGCTGCGCCGGATCATGCGCCGCGCCATGCGCCACGCGCATCTGCTGGGTGCGGGTGAACCGTTGATGCACCGCCTCGTGCCCGCACTGGTGACGGAGATGGGCGCGGCCTATCCCGAACTCGTGCGCGGGCAGGCGCTCATTTCCGAGGTGCTTGAACGCGAAGAAACGCAGTTCCGCAAGACGCTCGACAAGGGCCTCAAGCTGCTCGACCAGGCAACCGGCGACATGGGTGAGGGTGGCGAACTCGACGGCGAAACCGCGTTCAAGCTCTACGACACTTACGGCTTCCCCTACGACCTGACCGAAGACGCGCTGCGCGGGCGCGGCATCGGCGTCGATCGGGAAGGCTTCGATGCTGCGATGAGCCACCAGAAAGAGGCCGCCAAGGCTGCGTGGAAGGGTTCTGGCGAAGCGGCCAGCGAGGAAGTCTGGTTCGACATCGCCGAACGCGAAGGCTCCACCGAATTCACCGGCTATTCCGCCACGTCGGGCGAAGGCCGGGTGGTGGCGCTGGTGCGCGACGGCAGGGAAGTCGATCGCGCGGGCGAGGGGGAGGATATCATCGTCCTCACCAATCAGACGCCGTTTTACGGCGAAAGCGGCGGCCAGACCGGCGATGCCGGGCGCATCTGGACGCCGGAGGGGCTGGAAGTCGCGGTGTCGACCACCAACAAGCCGCTCGGCCGGCTGCACACGCATGTCGCGCGCGTCACCGCCGGGACCATCGCGGTCGGCGACACCGTTCACATGAACGTCGATGCCGAGCGGCGCGACCGGATCCGGGCGAACCATTCGGCCACCCATCTCGTTCATGCAGCACTGCGCGGGCGGCTTGGCGAACATGTGACGCAGAAGGGCTCGCTGGTTTCGGAAGACCGCTTCCGTTTCGATTTCTCCCACCCCAAGCCGCTCAGCGATGAAGACATCGCGGCGATCGAGGCCGAGGTGAATGCCGAAATCCGCGCCAACGAACAGGTCGGCACGCGGTTGATGTCGCCCGACGACGCGGTCGAGGCAGGCGCGCTGGCGCTGTTCGGCGAGAAATATGGTGACGAAGTCCGCGTGCTGTCGATGGGCCGCAAGGGCGGTGAAGGGCGCAATTATTCGGTCGAGCTGTGCGGCGGCACGCATGTCGCCGCCACTGGCGATATCGGCCTGTTCCATATCGTGTCGGAAGGCGCGGTAAGCTCGGGCGTGCGCCGGATCGAGGCGATGACCGGCGAAAGCGCGCGCGCATGGCTGAAGGCGCGCGAAGATGCGCTCAAATCCATCGCCGGTACGCTGAAAACCGCGCCGGACGAAGCGGCGAGCCGCGTCGCCGCCCTTGTCGATGAGCGCAAGCGTCTGGAGAAGGAACTTGCCGAGGCGAAGCGTGCGCTGGCCCTCTCCGGCGGTGGTTCGGGCGATGGCGCTGTTGCGGGCAATACAGACGAGGATGTCGGCGGCGTGACCTTTACCGGCCAGGTGATCGAAGGGCTGAACCCGAAGGAACTGCGCCCCCTGCTCGACGAAACGAAAAAGCGCATCGGATCGGGCGTTGCCGCGATCTGTGCGGTGAATGACGGTAAGGCCGCCTTTGCTGTGGCAGTGACGGACGATTTGACCGAACGTTTCGATGCCGTGTCGCTGGTACGCGTGGGCGTGGAAACGCTGGGCGGGAAGGGCGGCGGCGGCCGCGCCGACATGGCGCAGGGTGGCGGGCCGGACGGCGCAAAAGCCGCTGACGCGATTGCCGCCGTGCGCGAGGCATTGGCGGCAATCGCAGCCTGATTGCATCAGGCGCTGGGCGTCTTTTTGGTGACGCCGCTCGATCCCTGCTCGATATCGTAACCTTCGGTATCGCCGGGGGAGCCGCGTTTCTGATCGGGGGCCTGGTCCTTGCCGCCATCGGCGACATTCTGCGGTTTGAATTTCTCGCTGTTCGGGACGGGCTTGGTCGGGTCGGTATCAGACATGGTTTTCTCCTTCACCTGACCAATGCGTGAGCGCGGCGAGAGTTCAAATTTCATCCCGTTTCAGCCGCTTGGCCTTCGCGCCTCGCGGCATAAAGCGCCCGCAGCCGGGCTTTTGTGTCGGGCAACAACCGCTCGGCGCTGTGTGGGTCCGGGGAGAGCAAAGCATCTTCCAGCGCCTGGCGTATTGTCTCGCTTTCACATGCGGGATCGCCGCCCGAGAACGTCTCCGCAAGGTACAGCAGGTCGAAGGCCGGGCGCAGGCGCAGGAAAGTGTCGACCATCGATGGCATGGTCGCAGGATCGGAGCGCCAGTCCCGCCCGCCAAAGACGGTCTGCGTCACGAATTGCCCGGCTCCGAAACATTCGAACGCAATGCAGCCCGCGAAGCCCAGCCGGGCGCGGTCTTCGTAGATCGTGCAGGCTCCACAGGCATCGAGATTGGGGCAGGGCTCCCCCGCCTGCTTGTGCGCGGCGAAGCCCGGCATGTCTTCCGAAGGGTAGGCGATGCAGCACAGCGCCGCGCATTGCGCGCAGTCCGATCGCGTGGCGATGCGGCCCGCCATGCCGACGGCTCAACCCTCGACCGTGCTGGTGCGCAGCTTGGGTTTGTGATCGAGCGCGCCTTCGGTCTCGATCTGCTCCCTGAACTCGTCGCGTTTTTCGTGGATCGAGGCGATCACCGGCCCCATCGCCACGCCGATATCGACCAGCACGGCTTCCGAAAGCTGGAGCGAGGCCTCCAGCGTTTCGGGGATCGCATGGCTGACGCCTGCGCGATAAAGGCGCGCGGCGTGTTCGGGATCGCGCGCACGCGAAACGATCAGCAGGTCCGGATATTGCTTGCGCAGCTTGGTGACGAGGCGCTGGGCCAAAATGGGTTCGTCCATGGTCAGCACGACCGCTGCCGCATTGCCCACGCCCAGCCGATCGAGCGCGTCGCCGCGTCCGGCATCGCCAAACACCGCGCGAAAACCGCGCGCCTTGGCCCGTGCGATGGTGTCGGCATCGGAATCGACTGCGAAATACGGCTTGTCATGGCGTTCCAGCATCTGGGCGACCAGGCGGCCGACCCGGCCTGCACCGATGATGATCGTGGGCGATTCGCCCTGTTCCGCTTCGTCGATGTGAGGAACCGGTTCGACCCGGCGCCCAATCAGCCGGCCCAGCTTGGCCAGCAGCGGCGTCACGGTCAGGCCGATGGCGGTGACGATCTGCCAGAATTGCGCCGTACCGGGCTGGATCAGCAGTGCGGATGTGGCCGCTGCCATGACGATCAACGTCGTTTCGGACGGGCTGGCCATCAAAATGCCGGTTTCCGCCGCCGTGCTGCGGCGCGCGCCCATCATGCGCAGCAATATGCCGGTCACCAGTGCCTTGAAAGTCAGCACACCGACCACGGCCAGCGCGATCTTGCCGAGATTGTCCCAGATGGTGGCCAGATCGATGCTCATGCCAACCGTAATCAGGAATACGCCGAGCGCGAGTCCCTTGAACGGCTCCATGATCCCCTCGACCTCGGTGTGGTATTCGGTTTCGGCAATCAGCAGCCCGGCGATCAGCGCGCCGACAATGGGCGAAAGGCCCGCAGCAGCCGTGGCAAGGCTGGCGCCGATCACCACCAGCAGGCTGGCGGCAAGAAACAGTTCGGGGCTTTTCGTGCGCGCGGCCTGCGCAAACAGGCGCGGCAGGACGAACCGCCCGCCGATCATCAGCACCAGCACCACAGCGCCGCCGATCAGCAGGGTGTCGACCAGCCCTTCCCAGCCGCCGCCCGCCACGCTCGGCCCCATCGCGCCCAGCAGGAAGATGATCGGGACGATCATTATGTCCTCGAACAACAGCATCGACAGCGCCGCGCGGCCCACGGGGGATTTCGTGCCGGCTATGGGCAACACGATGGCTGTGGAGGAGAAGGCGAGGGCGAATCCCAGGCCGATGGCCCCGGTCCAGTATTGGCCCATCATCGCCAGGAAGATCGCGAGCATGGACCCGATGACGAGCAGTTCCAGCGCGCCGAGCCCGAAGACCAGCCGCCGCATGTCCCATAATCGGTTGAAGCTGAGTTCCAGCCCGATGGCGAACAGCAGAAGGATGATCCCGAACTCCGCGAACGGATCGAGCGCCTCGGGATCGGTGATGGTTATGTGTTCGAGCCAGGGTCTTTCATAGACCAGCTGGCCCAGCCCATAGGGGCCAACCGCGATCCCGATCAGGATGAACCCGATGACCGGGGTGATCTTGAACCGCGCAAAGACCGGAATCACGATGCCGGCCGCGCCCAGAATGACGAGCGCGTCCGACAGCATCGGGGTGACTTCGAGTTCTCCGGCCATGCGCCCTTCTATAGCCAGGTGGCGCGCCGCGTCACCCGCTTATCCGCTGAATGGGCAAGTGTTTCCTATCCGCCGCCGGGTGTGTGCGGGCCGTTGGGGGCGCGGTCGGCATCGGCGCGGTCCTCGCCAATCTGGGTGGGGACATTGCCGACGCGCTTGTCCCATTCGATGCGGTAGAGATCGAAGCGGCGATCCGCCAGGTTCTGGACCGTGCCTTCCGCACGTGCCCAGTTGAGGTCGGCCAGGTTCACGTCGCTGATGGTCAGTGTTTCGACATTCTCGCTGGCTTCTGCCGCGATCCCGTCACGCGCGAAGGGGAAATCGCACGGCGTCAGGATGCAGCTTTGCGCGTACTGGATGTCCATATTGGCGACATTGGGCAGGTTGCCGACATTGCCCGACAGGACGGTGTAGCACTGATTCTCGATGGCGCGGGCGGCGGCGCAATATCGCACGCGCATATAACCCTGCCGACTGTCGGTGCAGAAGGGCACGAAGATGATCCGCGCGCCTTCATCGACCAGACGGCGGGCCAGTTCGGGAAACTCGCTGTCATAGCAGATCAGCACCCCGATGGGGCCGCAATCGGTGGGGATCGCGTCGATGCTGTCGCCGCCCTTGATGTTCCACCAATAGGCCTCGTTCGGCGTCGGATGGATTTTCTCCTGCGCATAGATCGAGCCATCGCGCAGGCAGACATAGGCGACATTGTGGATGTCCCCATCGTCCATCCGGGTGGGGTGCGAACCGCCGATGATGTTGATGTTGTAGCTGAGCGCCATTTCCGACAGGCGCTTGCGGATTTTCGGGGTGTAGCCGCTCAGTTTCTCGATGGCTTCGAGCGGGGTCAGTTCCTCTTCCTCCGCGCTGAGCAGCATCAGCGTGAAGAGTTCGGGAAAGACGATAAAGTCCGATTCGTAATCGGCTGCCACATCGACGAAATATTCGATGTGCTTCATGAATTCATCGAAGCCGGACACGGCGCGGGCCTGCAACTGACAGGTGGCGATCCGCGCGCTTTCGACGTTGCGCGGCAAACGATGTTCGGGTGGGGAATCGCTTTCCACATAGGGATTGCGCCAGACCATGCGGACCGCATGCGTCTTGGATTGCTTGTCTTCCGGCAGGTATTTTTCGAGGATGCCCTGAGGCTCGAACCCGTTGGCAAGCTGGAAGCGGAGCACGGGGTCGTGGATCTTGTTGTCGATCACCAGCTCGAGATATTCTTCGGGCGTTTCGGCGCGGTTGTTCTTGCGCCGCATAGCCTTGGCAAGGCCGGGCATCCGGCCGCCGAACACGATGCCGGTCAGGTCAAGCCGTTCGGCGAGGGCTCGCCGTTCCTCATAAAGGCGGCGGCCGATCCGCGTGCCGCGAACCTTCGGATCGACGCACATCTCATAGCCGTAGAGCCATTCGCCCTTGGGGTTGTGCCGACTGCCGAAGCCGTTGCCGGTCACTTCATCCCAGCTGTGATCGGCAAAGGCCACGCGTTTGGAAAGCCGCATCGAAGCACAATAGCCGACGAGCTTGCCGTCGAGCTTGGCGATGAAGCAGCCGTCCGGGTAATTGTTGAGCTGCCCGCGGATTTCGCCATGCGTGTAGGCCGGCAGCTCGTCATAGGCGCGCCGGACGAGGTCCGCGATCGCGCGGACGTCGCCGGTTTTCGCCTGCCTGACTTCGAGCCGGGCCTTGGTGTTGTTTGCCATGCTATCGGGCATGAACGGGCAAACCGGACCCTCAGGCCCAGTTCGCCATTTCCTTTTCAAGGTTGTTGACGATGGCCTCGAAGAACTGCTCGGTCGTGAGCCAGTTCTGCTTGGGGCCGATCAGCAAAGCGAGATCCTTGGTCATCTGGCCGTCTTCAACCGTCTTGATGCAGACCCGCTCCAGCGTTTCGGCGAACTTCACCACATCGGGCGTGCCGTCGAACTTGCCGCGATACATGAGGCCGCGCGTCCAGGCGAAGATGCTGGCGATGGGGTTGGTGCTGGTCGCCTTGCCTTCCTGGTGCTGGCGATAGTGGCGGGTGACCGTGCCGTGCGCGGCTTCGGCTTCCACTGTCTTGCCATCGGGGGTCATCAGCACGCTGGTCATCAGGCCGAGCGAGCCGAACCCCTGCGCCACGGTGTCGGACTGGACATCGCCGTCATAGTTCTTGCAGGCCCAGACGAACTTGCCGTTCCACTTGAGTGCGGAGGCGACCATATCGTCGATCAGGCGGTGTTCGTAGGTGATGCCCGCTTCGGCGAACTTGTCCTTGAATTCATTGTCGAACACTTCTTGGAACAGGTCCTTGAAGCGGCCATCGTATTTTTTCAGGATGGTGTTCTTGGTCGACAGGTAAACCGGCCAGCCGCGGTCGAGGCCATAGTTCATCGAGGCGCGGGCGAAATCGCGGATCGAATCGTCGAGGTTGTACATCGCCATGGCGACGCCGCTGGACTGGAATTCGAACACGTCGAGGTCGATCTTCTCGCCATCTTCGCCTTCGAACACCAGGCGCAGCTTGCCCGCGCCGGGGATCAGCGTGTCCTTGGCGCGATACTGGTCGCCAAAGGCATGGCGGCCGACCACGATGGGGTCGGTCCAGCCCGGAACCAGGCGCGGCACATTGTCGATCACGATGGGTTCGCGGAAGACGACACCGCCCAGGATGTTGCGGATCGTGCCGTTGGGGCTGACCCACATTTTCTTGAGGCCGAATTCCTCGACGCGCGCCTCGTCAGGGGTAATGGTGGCGCATTTGACGCCGACGCCATGTTCCTTGATCGCATTGGCGGCGTCGATGGTGATCTGGTCTTCGGTTTCGTCGCGCTTCTCGATCGAAAGGTCGAAATATTTCAGGTCGACGTCGAGATAAGGCAGGATCAGCCGTTCACGAATCCACTGCCAGATGATTTTCGTCATTTCGTCGCCATCGAGTTCGACGACCGGGTTCTTGACCTGAATTTTCTGCATGGTTGCCCTGTTCGTTGAGAATGAGTTGCGCGCGCTTTAGCAGAGGCATGGTCGGGCGCAAGGGAAGGGGGCCGAAACGAAAAGACCCGCCGGGTTAAGGCGGGTCTTTCATGCGATGGTGGGCGTACCAAGGATTGAACTTGGGACCCCTACGATGTCAACATAGTGCTCTACCACTGAGCTATACGCCCGCACCATCGCTGTGCCGCTATCGTGCGGCAGGCGGGCCACTTAGCGATGTGTCATGAGCCGCGCAAGAGGGGATTGTGCATTCCTTCCTGGGGGCCTTCACCGGGGCCTTGATGGGTGGCCTCAAAGGGTGGCGGAAACCCGATCTTCCAGCACGCGCTCGACCTCCATCACCAGATCACGCAGGTGAAAAGGTTTCGACAGTACTTTCGCCTGCGGCTGTTCCCGGCTCGCCTTCAACGTGACGGCGGCGAATCCGGTGATGAACATGACTTTCGTCGCCGGGCTGATATCGTTGCATATCTGTGCCAGCTCGATGCCGTCCATTTCCGGCATGACGATGTCGGACAGCAGCAGATCGTACTGATCGCGCTCGAGCAAGGGCAGCGCGTCCGTCCCACGATCCACCGACTGCACCTCGTAACCTGCATTCACCAGCGCGCGCCCGAGATAGGCGCGCATGGCTTCGTCGTCTTCCGCCAGAAGGACTTTCGCTCGGAAACTGTTGTTCATGGGCAGGGTCCATAACCGAACGGCATTAAAAAATCTTTGGCGGTTTGGGCCGTGTCCACCTTTGGGGCAGGGCGCATTTTCGGGCGGCGCTGGCATTCGCCGAGCAGGGCGCTAAGGTAAAGTGCAATGTCGCCCTACGATCCCACGCCCAGCGATCCTGCCACAGACAAGCCGGCAAACGATATCGATGCAGCTGAATTTGCCGGTGGAGCCATCCCGGGCACGGGGCGGGCAGCATTCTCGCTCGACCTGCCCGGCAATCTTCCGCTGCCGGTGCTGATCGCCGCGCCGCATGGCGGGCGCGATTATCCACCCGATGTGTTGAACTCCATGCGTGAGCCGCGCTGGTCCTCAATGCGGCTGGAAGACCGCCATGTCGACCTGCTTGCCACCGGAATCGCCCGCGCGACGGGGGCGGGATTGCTGGTCGCACACGCGCCGCGCGCGATGATCGATCTCAATCGCGGGACCGATGATATCGACTGGTCGATGGTGACGGGGGACAAGCCACTGCGCATCGTGCATTCGCAGGCCAACCGCCGGGCGCGCAGCGGCCTGGGGCTGGTTCCGCGCCGGCTCTCCGGGCTGGGTGAAATCTGGACCGGCAAGCTCCCCCGCGCGCAGCTTGATGACCGGATCGAATCGATCCATCGACCGTATCACGCCGCTCTGGAACGCGCGCTCGATACGATCCGCGACCGCTGGGGGGCTGCGCTCTTGCTGGACCTGCATTCCATGCCGCCGCTGCGTCCGCGTAGCGAGCATGACCGGCCGGCGGAATTCGTCATCGGCGACAGGTTCGGCTCTTCCGCGCACGATACGCTGGTAGATACGACTTTGCGCCATCTCGACCGGCAGGGCCGGCGCGCGGTTCTCAACCGGCCATATTCGGGCGGCTACGTCCTCGACCGCCATGCCTCGCCCCGACGCGGACTGCATGCCATCCAGATCGAGGTGTGCCGCTCGACCTATCTCGATGCCCGCTTCGAAGAGCCCGGGCCGCGCCTGCCCGGCGTAGTGCGGACGCTGATCGCGCTGGTGCGCGCCCTGGCCATGGAAACCGCGCGGCTGGGCGATTCCCCATATGTGCCGCAGGCTGCGGAATAAAAAACCACCTCGGCGCATTACGCGCACGAGGTGGCCAAGGTTCAGGGAGGAAATGCACCCGAAGGTGCAAGTACCGGGAGATGCCATGAGGGGGGGAGCATCGCCCGGCAAACCCGAAATAGGATCGGATTTCCCCTAATCAAGCATCCGCCGCCCGACGCCGGTCTTTCCGGCGCAAGCGGCGAACGGATTATCGCGTTAAATCACGCCGCCGGTGCGGGCTGGTTCGGGCCCTTGCCCTGCTGCGCCTGACGCGCGAAAATGTCGCGCATCAGTTCAAGCGAGAACAGGTGCGAATGGATCAGGCTGAGCATGCCGCTCTTGTGCCATTTGGCGATCGTCGCGTCGTCGATTTCAGCCAGCTTTTCCTGGTTGACCATGCGGAAACCACGGTAAACGAAGGGCTTGTCGGGGTTGTCCTGGCGCGCGATGCTGATTTCGCCATCCATCAACAGCTCGTTTTCAGCCAGTTCTTCCATGAACGCCTTGGTGCGCTGCCCGGCCTGTTCGAAATGCTGGCAGAATTCGAGGACGTTCTTGGTCGCCTGGGTAGGCTGGTTGTCGTCGGTGAACAGCGCGTCGCCCTCGTCGAACTCGCCCAGCGCGCCTGCGGTCGGGTCGAAGCACAGCGAGAGCTCGTCGCTGTCGGGCCGCAGCTTGGCCAGCATATAGGGATAGCGGCGGATATAGGCGGGCAGATAGACTGCATCGGTGATCTTGCCGTCATCGTCGACGAAGGTGTTGACGCCTTCGTTGAGGCCCATCAGCGCCAGCGGAAGCGGGTTTTCGCCCGCAGTGAAGATGATCGGGAAGCTGCGCTGCGCCTGGACGAATTCGTCCACCGTGATCGGGATGGCGTGCTGGCCCTTGAGGAAGTCGGCATTGGCCAGCGGCCGGGACTTCCACTTGCCATGCTCCTGGCTGTTGAGCGGCATGAGGTCGTTGTAAAACAGGGGCAGGGTGGGCTGCTGCGGCGCGGTGGCCATGGGAACTCTCCGGGTCGTCTTGCGGAATAGGGTATGCGCCGTGAAAGCCGCGATGTGCGGCCCCCCGACCGGCGCGTGAAGCGCGCGCCTTAATGCTTCGCGCGCGTCGGCGCAAGCGGGACGAGTTTTCCGGGGTTGAGGATGCCAAGCGGATCGAGCGCGTGTTTGATCGCGCGCATCGTGGCCAGCGCCACCGGGTCGCCCAGCCGGCCCAGCTCATCGACTTTCATCTGGCCGATGCCGTGTTCGGCGCTGATCGACCCGCCCCAGCGGGTGACAAGGTCATGGACAAAGGCACTGATCCGCTTGCCCTCGCTTTCCTCCCATTCACCGGCCTGCGCGTCCGGTGGGGCGAGGACATGAAAATGCACGTTGCCATCACCCAGATGCCCGAATGCTACCGCCGTGGTTGCAGGGAAGGCGCGTTCCACCTCGGGTACGGCTTGGGCGACGAAATCGGCCATTTTGTCCACCGGTACGGAAATGTCGTGCTGCATGGCGGGGCCAATGGCGCGCTCAGCCGGGGAAATCGATTCGCGCAGCAGCCACAGCGCTTCGGCCTGCGTTTCGTTCGCCGCGACCATGGCGTCTTCGACCAGCCCGCGCTCCATCGCCCCTTCGAGCATCGCCTCCATCAGCGATGCAAGTGCCTCGGCCTGTTCGGGCGGTGCAACCAGTTCGATCAGCGCGTTCCATTCGTGGCGGGCCTGCAGGGGCGCGCGCGCATCGGGCAGATAGTCGAGAACCGATTCGAGACAGTGCGCGGGCACAACCTCGAACCCCTCCATTTCGTCGCCCACCACGCCTTCGCAGTAGAGCAGCAATTCGCGCGCCGCTTTGATCGAGGGAAGGCCGACCCACGCCACGGCGCGGCCACCGATCTCGGGCAGCAGGCGCAATGTCGCAGCGGTCACAATGCCCAGCGTCCCTTCGGACCCGATCAGCAGCTGTTTCAGATCGAAGCCGCGATTGTCTTTCTTGAGCGGGGTCAGCGTGTCGAGCACCGATCCATCGGCCAGCACCGCTTCGAGGCCCAGCACCTGTGCACGCATCGTGCCGTGGCGCAGCACCTGCGTACCACCTGCGTTGGTGGAGACGAGCCCGCCCACCGTGGCCGATCCCTTGCCGCCCAGGGTCAGGGGAAAGCGCATGCGGCTTTCCTGCGCGGCATCGTGGAGGCTCTGCAGGATCACACCCGCGCCGCAGGTGACCTTGCCGGCCTGGCTGTCGACAGGGCCGATCGTGTCCAGGCGTCGCAGCGACAGGACAATGGCATCGCCGCTGTCGTCAGGAGTTGCGCCGCCGGACATGCCGCTGTTCCCGCCCTGAGGTACGATGGGGATGCGATGTTCGGCGCACAGGCGAACCAGCGCGCTCACCTCCGCGGTGGAAGCGGGCATGGCCATGCCCAGCGCCCTGCCATGATAGCGCCCGCGCCAGTCGGTGAGCCAGGGGCCCACCAGCTCGCTATCGGTGGTGAAACCGCGCGGGCCGAGCAATTCGTGGACATCGGAAAGAAAGGCGGAGGCTGAAGGCATGCGGCGTCTATGCCACACTTCGCCGACAAGGCGACACCTCTTGTCATCCCTGACAAACCAATTAAGCCACTATTCAAGCATCTATGGGCAAAGGGGCAGGCACGCAAAACCGATGAAGCGGACCCGACACCTGCGATGAACCTGATTGCCGACCTGCTGGCCCCTTTGGCCCTGCTCGTGCCCGCGCTTGCGGGGCATGACGTGCAGCCGGTGGAAAATGCGCGCCTGAGCGCGCAGGAGGCAGAGGTCGAAGCGTCTGCAAATGTGGTGGCTGGCGGCGCAAACATAGCTGGCCCGTCCTATCTCGACGCCTATCTCGCGGTGTATCGGGACATGGGGCCGACCCTCAACCAGGTGCGGATCGAACGCCGTGTCATCGTGCGCATCACGCCCAGTCCCAATCCGATCCGCCAGAACCTGATGGCGGAATTGCCGCGCCGTTCGGCGCAGCCACGCTTCATGGAAAGGCCGTTCGGCGACTGCTTGCCCGTGTCATCTATTGCGGGCGTCCAGGCCGATCGCGGAAACCGCCTGCTGCTGTTTCTGCGCGATCGGCGGCTGGTGCTGGCCAATCTCGAAAAATCGTGCAGTTCGCGCGATTTCTACTCCGGTTTCTATCTCGAAAGTTCCGATGACGGGCGCTTGTGCGTCGATCGCGACAAGTTGATGTCGCGCAGCGGGGCCAAATGCGAATTGTCGTCCATGACCCGGCTCGTGCCTGTCGGTAGCTGACCGGTTGACGCCGTCCGGGTGTGCCGGGCGGGATTTCTTGACTTTACGGCCCCTTTACGCGAAGGGCGCGGCGTCGGTCGCCTGTTACAGCGGCCCGATTTCCTGAAGCATCTGTTATGGATTTACGCGAGACCGCATGAATTTCGCCGACCTCGGCCTTTCACCCGAACTGCTCAAAGCAGTCGAAGACGCCGGCTATACCGAGCCGACGCCGATCCAGGCAGAAGCGATTCCGCCCGTGCTGATGATGAAGGATATCATCGGCATTGCGCAGACCGGCACAGGCAAGACCGCCAGCTTCGTGCTGCCCATGATCGATGTGATGGCCAGCGGACGGCGCCGGGCGCTGATGCCGCGTTCGCTTATCCTTGCACCGACTCGTGAACTCGCTGCGCAGGTGGCCGAGAATTTCGAGAAGTACGGCAAGAACCACGATCTCAAACTCGCGCTGCTGATCGGCGGTGTGCAGATGGGCGATCAGGTCAAGGCGCTGAACGAAGGCGTCGACGTGCTGATCGCCACGCCGGGCCGTCTGATGGACCTGTTCGAGCGGGGCAAGATCCTGCTCAATGGCTGCGAACTGCTGGTGATCGACGAGGCGGACCGCATGCTCGACATGGGTTTCATCCCCGATATCGAATTCATCTGTTCCAAGCTGCCTGAACAGCGCCAGACCATGCTGTTTTCGGCGACCATGCCGCCGCCCATCGAAAAGCTCGCCAAGAAATTCCTGACGACCCCCAAGCGGATCGAGGTAAGCCGCGCGGCGACGACCAACAAGGACATCACCGCTTTCAAGGTTCCGGTGAAGGCCCGGCAAAAACGCGAAACGCTGCGCTGGCTGCTCGAAAACGATCTGGTCGAAACCGCGATCATCTTCTCCAACCGCAAGACGACGGTGCGCGAGCTCAACAAGAGCCTGCAGAGTTACGGTTTTGCGAGCGGGGAAATCCATGGCGACATGGATCAGTCGAACCGGATCAAGGAACTCGACCGGTTCAAGGCGGGTGAGATCAACATTCTCGTCGCCAGCGATGTCGCCGCACGCGGGCTGGACATCAAGGGCGTCAGCCATGTGTTCAATTTCGACACGCCCTGGCATCCGGACGATTATGTCCACCGTATCGGACGCACGGGCCGCGCGGGGGCGAAGGGCCGCGCGTTCACCTTCGTATCGGACGAAGACGCCGAAGCGATCGAGAATGTCGAAAAGCTGACCGGCAGCGCCATTCCGGTGTTCGGCAAGGCCGACGTTCGCGTGGCTCTGAAGGAACCGGGTGCGGACGAAGAGGCCGACACGCGGCAGGATGAAAAGCGAGAGCGTTCGTCCTCTCGCAAGCGTGATGGCGATGAAAACCGCCGCAAGCCGCGCCGTGACGCCGGTGACGGGGCCGACCGGCCGAAGCGTGAAAACCGCCGTTATCGCGAAGACGACACGCCCGTGCCCGCAGGCGAATGGAACGGCCCGCGTCCGTCCTTCCTGGACATTTCGGCGCTGCGCTGAGTGAGGGGCGCCAGCCGGCGCTTAACCCTTTATTTGCGACATATGCGGCACACGGGTCCGCATGGACTGGTTCGTCGAGCCTGCAAAGAACACCGCGCTGGCGCTGCTACCCGTTGCGGCGGCTTTCATGCTGCTCGCGCTTGTGGTGAAGCGTGCACGCATCGGCGAAGCCCTCCATCGTGCACGCCGCGAAAGCGTGACCAATTTCGGCATTTGGCTGACCAATTACATCATTCTCGTGCCGCTGTTCCTTTTGCCGGTCATCGCGCTGGAAGAGGCCATGCCCCGCATCGCCGGGCTGGCGGCTGCGTGGGAGAGCCTGCCGCTCGCCGTGCCGATTGTCGTGGCCATGCTGGTGATCGATCTGAGCGCCTATTGGCGGCATCGTTTGGAACACGATCCGGCGCTGTGGCGCATCCATGCAACGCATCATGCGGACGAGGCCACCACCTGGTTCTCCGTCGTGCGCAAGCATCCGCTCAGCCGTCTGCTTTCCATGCTCATGGACAGCGTTCTCGCATTGCTGATTGGCCTGCCGGTCGAGGCGATCGTGACGGCCAATGTCATCCGCACCTGGTGGGGGCATTTCATTCATGCCGACGTGCCCTGGACGCTTGGCCCCCTGGGCGCGGTGCTGATCTCGCCAGCCGCGCATCGCCTGCACCACATCCGTGACGAGAGGTTGATGGGTTACAATTACGCCAACACCTTTACCTTCTGGGACAAGATGTTCGGCACGTATTGCGATCCCGCCCCTCACCTGAACTGCGAAACCGGCATTGCCGAGGGTACGCGTGGATTCTGGGGCGAAATGAAGCGCCCATGGGAAGCGCGCTATCGCAAGCGTGGCGCCGACAAAATACCGGCGCGGGCAGGCTGATCCGCAGGCTGGGCGGCGGCTGCGGCGATCAACCGTCCGCAGCGCTGACGAAGCTGTCGATCACGCGCTTTGTCCCGGCCTTTTCGAACTCGATTTCCAGCTTGTTACCTTCCTGGTCCATGACCACGCCATAGCCGAACTTGTCGTGGAACACGCGCTGGCCAACGGCGATGTCGGTGCGCGGCTTGGCGGCGAAGCTGGCCGCGCTGCGCTTGTTTTCGGCGACGCGCGCCGGTTTGGCGTCGTATCCCGTCGCCAGCGCCCTTTGCCAGCCGGGGCCGCGCGCGCCCGAACGGTCGGGCCGGTCGCGTGAGACATGAGCGAAGGGATCTTCGCTCTCGCTCCAGTTCGCGCGCCATAGCGACGCGCCGCCGCTCATCGTGGTTTCGGAATTGACGTGTTCGTCGGGCAATTCCTCGACAAAGCGACTGGGAATGGAGCTGGTCCATTGGCCGAAGATGCGGCGATTGGCGGCGTGCAGGATGGTGCAGCGGCGCCTGGCGCGGGTGATCGCGACATAGGCCAGCCGGCGTTCCTCCTCCAGACTGGCGAGCCCACCTTCGTCGAGCGAGCGCTGAGAGGGGAACACGCCTTCTTCCCAGCCGGGCAGGAAGACGTGGTCGAATTCCAGCCCCTTGGCCGCATGCATGGTCATGATGGTGACTTTCTCGCCATCATCGCGCGCGTCATTGTCCATGACCAGCCCGACATGCTCCAGAAAATCGCCGAGGGTCTCGTATTCCTCCATCGCGCGGGCAAGTTCGGAGAGGTTTTCGAGGCGACCGGCGCTTTCCGCGCTGCGATCCTTTTGCAGCATCTCGTCATAGCCGCTTTCGACCAGCACCTGGCGCATCAGATTGGCAGGCGTTTCCCTCTCCGCCGCCTCGCGCCAGACGACGAATTGCGCGAGCAAACCTTTGAGCGTGTTTCGCGCGCGTGCCGGCAGCTCGTCACTGTCGCACAAATCCAGGCTGGCCGCGGCAAGCGGGGCGTTGATGCGGCGCGCATGGCGCTGCATCGCCTCCAGCGTCTTCGCGCCAAGCCCGCGTTTGGGCTGGTTGTAGATGCGTTCGAACGCCAGATCGTCGGCGGGCTGGGCGATGACGCGCAGATAGGCGAGGGCGTCGCGAATTTCGGCGCGTTCGTAGAAGCGATAACCGCCCACGATGCGATAATTGAGGCCGATCTGGATGAAGCGGTCTTCGAATTCGCGCGTCTGATATTGCGCGCGCACCAGGATCGCCACCTGGTCGAGCGGCGCGCCTTCACGTTCCAGCCGCTCGATCTCCTCACCCACGCGGCGCGCCTCTTCCGGCGCATCCCACACGCCGATGACGCGCAGTTTCTCGCCATTGGGCAGTTCGGTCCACAGCGTCTTGCCGAGCCGCTGGCTGTTGGCGTCGATCAGGCCCGAGGCGGCGGCAAGGATTTGCGGGGTGGAGCGATAATTCTGCTCCAGCTTGACAACCTTGGCCCCGGGAAAATCCTTTTCGAACTTGAGGATATTGGCAACTTCCGCGCCGCGCCATGAATAGATCGACTGGTCATCGTCTCCGACGACACAGATATTTTTGCGCGCCTGCGCCAGCAGCCGCAGCCAGAGATACTGGACCTGATTGGTGTCCTGATATTCGTCGACCAGAATGTATTTGAAGCGCTGCTGATACTGTTCCAGCACATCGCCATGCTGGCGGAAGATGTTCAGCATATGCAGCAGCAGATCGCCGAAATCGCAGGCATTCAATGCCTTCAGCCGGTCCTGATAAAGGCCATAGAACTTCGCGCCCTGGCCGTTGGCGTAGCTTTCATTCTCCACCGCATCGAGATCGCCGGGGTTGAGGCCGCGATTCTTCCACCGGTCGATCAGCCCGGCGAGCTGGCGCGGTGGCCAGCGTTTCTCGTCCAGATCGTTGTCGCGGATCAGCTGCTTGAGCAGGCGCAGCTGATCGTCGGTGTCGAGGATGGTGTAATTCGATTTCAGCCCCACCAGCTCGGCATGGCGGCGCAGCATCTTTGCCCCGATGGAATGGAACGTGCCGAGCCACGGCATGCCTTCCACCGCATCGCCGATATGCCGGCCCACGCGTTCGCGCATTTCGCGCGCGGCCTTATTGGTAAAGGTGACGCACAGGATCTCGCTCGGCCAGGCGAGGCGCATGGCGATCAGATGGGCGAGGCGGGCGGTGAGCGCGGCGGTCTTGCCGGTCCCGGCCCCGGCCAGCATCAGCACCGGGCCATCGGTGGTCAGCACAGCCTCGCGCTGAGGCGTGTTCAACCGCTGGGCATAGGGCGGGAGGGGGCCGTCGGGCGCGGCCGGGGAAGAGGTGGGCAAATCTGACATGGTTTCAGTGAACAGGTAGGGAACGGCGCGGCGCGGCGCAAGCGATTGCCTGCGCGCGGCGGGCGACAATTCGCCATCAATTACGTGTCAGGTTCGGAACGTGTTCGGAACCTCTGGCCGCATTTCGTCGTTGGGTTGGCATAAATTCCTCTCGATGGAGAAAAACATGAAAGCGCTTATCGCAGCTGCCACCGCCGGTCTGGCCCTTGTTGCCACCCCGGCCATCGCCAATGATCACATGACGGACAAGGGCTTCAAGGTCGTTGAAACCAACGCCAAGGGTCAGGCAACCAAGGTGGAAAAGGACGGCTCGACCTATGCCGTTTGCATGGGCGATATGAAAGACAGCTGCATCAATCCGCGCGCTGCGGGTCTGAAGTGGGGCAATCGTCCGCTGAGCTATTGGCCGGGTAAGCCCGCCAGCGAAGGCAAGACCGACCCGACTACGTAACAATCGCGAACGTCCGGCTCGCGCCGCCTGCTGGCTGGCGCTGAGCGTGGAGGGGGCGGGTCTGCCATGGCGGACCCGCCCTTTTCCTTTGTCGTATTGGTGCGGGCGCGGTAGCCCGCAGCAAGGATGAGGGGAGAATGAGATGATCATGACCGGCGGCTGTCACTGCGGCGCGATTCGCTATGAGATTTCCGGCGAGCCGATCAACCATGCGCTGTGCCACTGTGTCGATTGCCGCCGTGCATCGGGTGCACCCATGGTCGGCTGGGCGATGATGCCGCTCGAGCAGCTGGCGATCAGCGGCGAAACGGCAGAATATGCATCGTCGGAACATGCCCGGCGTCATTTCTGCATCCAGTGCGGCACTGGGCTGTTCTATACCAATGCGGAAATGCTGCCCGGCCTTGTCGATGTGCAAACCGGCACATTGGACGAGCCGGAACTGTTCCCGGCACAGGCCCATATCCAGACTGCAGAACGCCTGCCATGGATGGAACGGGCGCATGAACTGCCGATCTTCGAACGATATCCGCCGCAGGAATAGCCGGACAGGTCGCCGCGTTTGCGGCACACAAGCCGCCCGGTTGTTGCCATGGCACGACCGACTTTTCGCGCCGCTCTTGCTCGCTCACAGGAACTCGGCGCATCAGGGGCCGTCCCGCAAAACGGCGGGACAGGTCGCGTTCGTCACGCATGTTCAACCCTTGGAGGGACACATGCGAAAGACCTTTTTGTACCTTATCGGCGGCCAGCTCGCCACGATTTCGATCCCGGCATTTGCCCAGGATGCTGCGGCCAATCCGCCGGTAGAGCCGCTCCCCGACGAAGCGGTCGTGGGCGATCTGACGCCGGATCAGATGGCCGAGTCCGATACTTGGCCAGCCGAGCGGCAGGCTATGTTCAAGGCATGGCCGCTCGATGCGCAGGCCTATTTCTGGTCGCTGCCGCCTGAACGCCAGGCGCTGTTCTGGCGGCTCAATGACAAGGACCGGCTGGCGCTCACCGCGATGAGCGATGCCAATCGCGATGCGGCATGGACGATGATCGAGAAGCATGCTGCAGAGCAGCGAGCGACCGCGCCGGGCAACCCGGCATCTGACGGACCCGCCCCGAAGGCTCCGGGCGATACCGGCAAGGACATGTCCGACCCTGATGGGACCGCTCCCGAGCCGCCGGAAGAGCAGGGCGACCCCATGTTGCCCTGACCTGGCGGTCAGCCCGGTTCGGCAAGGCGCAGCAGGCTCAGCTTCGCCTTGCCGACCCGGCGCTCTGCATCGAACGTCAATCCGGCGACCTCTGTATCTTCCTTCGCGCCGGTTTCCAGCGCGATCCATGTGGCAGGGCCGATCCAGCCGAGCCGCAGCATCCGATGCAGCGCAACCGCACCTGCGCCCGTACCGTAGGGCGGGTCGAGCAGGATCAGATCGTGCTGCGCCTTGGCCGGGCCGAGCTGCATGACCGATCCGGCCTGCACCGTGGCCCGCCGCCGTGCATCGAGCGCGGCGATATTGGCGCGGATCGCGTCGAGCGCGGTCTTCTCCTGCTCCACGAACAGGCAATGCGCCGCGCCGCGCGACAGCGCCTCCATGCCAAGTGCGCCGGAGCCTGCGAACAGGTCCAGCACCGACAAATCCTCGAACGAGCCGAGGCGGCTGGCGAGCATGCTGAACAGCGTTTCGCGCGTGCGATCCGCCGTGGGGCGGGTCGCCTCGCCCTTGGGTGCGACCAGTTTGCGCCCGCGCCATTCGCCCGCAATGATCCGCATGGCTAGGGCAGCTTCCGGCGGAAGCGTTCAAGCTCCGCCTTGGAGATAGCCATGGCCTGGCCGCGCCCCAGATCGCCCAGTTCGAACGGGCCGTAAGCGGTGCGGATAAGCCGGTTCACCTTCAGGCCGAGATGTTCCAGCACGCGGCGCACCTCGCGGTTCTTGCCTTCGGTCAGGGTCAGTTCGACCCAGTTGTTGCGGCCTTGGCCGCCACGTTCCAGATCGGCTTCGATCTTGCCGTAATGCACGCCGTCGATGGTCACGCCCTCGATCAGCTCATCGAGCTGGGCCTGAGTGATCTCCCCGAATGCGCGGGCGCGGTAGGTGCGCGGCACGCCAGATGAAGGCAGCTCCATCGCGCGCTTCAACTCGCCGTCATTGGTCAGCAGCAGCAGGCCTTCGGTGGTAAAGTCGAGCCGCCCGACAGGCATCAGGCGCGGTGCATCCTTGGGCAGGGCATTGCGCAGCGCGTCATAGATCGTGGCGCGGCCTTTCGGGTCGCGTTCGGTGGTCAGCAGGCCGGTGGGCTTGTGGAAACGATAGAGCCGCGCGGGTTCAGGCTGGGCCACGGGTTTGCCATCGACTGCGACACCGCGCAGCGAGGTCAGCTTGACCGCGGGCGTGTCGAGAACCTTGCCATCGAGCGCAACGCGCCCGTCGGCAATCATGCGCTCCACCTCGCGGCGGCTGGCGATGCCCGCGCGGGCGAGCAGTTTGGCGATGCGATCGCCTTCTTCGGGAAGCCTGTTGGACATGCGCCGCCCCTACACACAACCTCACCCCAGCGAAAGCTGGCATGACGACTAATTGCTGGCGCGCAGGGCCTCCTGCACTGTCTCGTGATAGGCGTGGATGCCGCCTTCCATCGTGCCGAGCGTCAGTTCCGGCACTGCGCCAGTTTGCAGCCCCTGCTGGCCCAGTTCGGCTGCGCGGAAATCCTCGCTGGCGAACACGCCGCCATCGAGCAGCGCCCAGCTGCGCTCCCAATGATCGCGCGCCTTGTCGGTGGCGGGGGCTTCGGGGATGAGCATGAAATCTTCCACCAGCGTCAGATCGTGCGCCTGTGGCATCATCACCATGACATTGATGTAATCCGGGCTGGGAATGATGAGCGCTCCGGGAAGTAGCTGGTATGCAAAGGTAACCACACGGCGCAGCGCGCCCATATCGGCCAGGTCGATCCCGTCCATCTCCTCCAGCCGTCCGACGGCGGATCGGTGATGCGGGCCGACCATGTCGCCGCTGGTCACGCCATCCTTGAAGAACGGGCCGATGGTCTGCGCATGCAGGCGCGTGACGTGATAGCTTTCGAGGAAGGCATCCATGATGAGCTTCCAGTTCGCCTTCACCGTGTGGAGCTTGCGCCGGAACAGCACATGATCCGCCGCGCCGAAAGCGTCCATATCCTCCCCAATGGCGCGCGCATGGCTGAAATCGGCGTCATCGACCGGCGCGAACCAGATCAGCCCGCCACTCTCGCAGCTCGGCAATTCGATCAGGCCGTGCTCGCCCTTGTCGAGGCCGGGAAAGGTTTCCGGGCGGGGCAGGGCCAGCAGGCGGCCATCCACCGAATAGGTCCATGCGTGATAGGGGCAGACCAGCTTCCTGGTGCAGCGCACATCTTCGCCCTCCACCAGCCGCGTGCCGCGATGGCGGCATACATTGAGGAAGATATGCGCCGTGCCTTCTGCATCGCGGGTGATCAGCAGCGGGCGGCCTGTCGCATCGTGGGGCACGGCCATACCGGGATCGGGCAACAAGGCAGTGGGACACAGGATTTGCGGCAGCCGGTCATACAGCGCCGCTTTCTCCCGCGCGAAATGGGCCGGGTCGGTATAGACGCTGGCAGGCACACGCCGGATCGCTGTGCCGTTGGCCGCGCCCCCGGCAGCAACCTGGCGCGCCAGGGCCATCTGCCCATCGGTCGGGCGGCGTGACTTTTCGAGCGTCTGCGGAACATCCATTGCGCTATCCCTTTGTCGATCAAGCGGCTAGTGTCGCAAAAAACAGATCATAACGGAAGGACGCTAGGGCATGGCAGAGGCTGCGGCTGGCAAAAAGAAGAGTACTTGGCGCGCGCTCGGCCTCGCCCTCAGAAACCGCAAGACCGGCTTCATGCTGTTGTTCGGTTTCGCCGCCGGACTGCCCTACGCCCTGCTTCTGGGCACGCTTTACGCCTGGCTGACCGAGGCGGAAGTCGATCTTGAAACGATGGGTGTCTTCTCGCTCATCGGGCTTTCCTATGCCTTCAAATTCCTGTGGTCCCCCGCGCTCGACCGGATCGACATCATTGGCCTGCGCCGCTTCGGCAAGCGCAAGCAATGGATCGTCCCGGCTCAGGTAATGCTCGGCGCGATCCTGCTGACGCTGTCCTTGCTCGATCCGGGTTCGCAGCTCGGCTGGTTCAGCCTGCTGGCGGGCATCGGTGCATTTGCCAGCGCGACGCAGGACGTGGTGATCGACGCGTGGCGCGTGGACGTGGCGGACGATGTCGCCACGATCGACATCCTCTCAACCGTCTATCAGATGGGCTACCGCGTGGCCGCGCTGGTGGGCGGCGCGCTGGCGCTGATCCTTGCCGACGACCTTGGCTGGCCGACGGTTTACATGTTGATGGGCGTGATCCTGCTGGCGGTCGGCCTGCTGGGCCTGTTCGCGCCCGATGCCGATACGAAAGCGCTGAAGGCGCTCGAAGCGGAAGCGGGAGATGATCCGCACGGCCTGCGCGAAGCGGGCGAAATCCTGCCCAAGGTGCGCAACTGGGCGCTGGCGGCGGTGGGTGTGCTGTGGGGCTGGGCGCTGGCGAGCGTGATTATCTTCATGGTCCGTTCGCTGTCGAGCGATCCCGATCTCAGGCCCGATTCGGTCCAGTTCATTCAGACGATGGGGCCGCTCGTTGTGATTGCGACCGTTGTTGTTCCGGCATTCATCGCCGCCTGGCTGGTCAAGATGAAACGCGAAGGCAAATACACCATTCCCGGCAACATCGCGGACGGGCCGGGCACACAGACCGGCCATTACACCTCGCAGTTCGCCGCCGGTAATGGCTTCGACCGGTTCATGGACCATCTCTATCGCGCGCTGGTCCTGCCGCTGGTGGAATTTGTCGGTCGGATGGGCTGGGCGCTGGTCTTGGTACTTGCCCTTGTGCTGACCTATCGCATCACCGATGCGATTTGGGGCACATTCGCTTACCCCTTCTATCTGGGGGAGCTGGAATACACGCTCGATGAAGTGGCGGTTGCCTCCAAGTTCTTCGGTGTCGCCGCGGTGGTCGCCGGGCTGGCGCTGGGTGGCTATTTGCTGACGGCCATCGGACGCATGCCCACATTGCTGCTGGGCGCGCTGCTCGCCGCGCTGACCAACTTGCTGTACGCCGATCTCGCCGTGGGCGGGGAGCGGATGCAGGCGGTCAGCGATGCGATCGGCTTTACCTGGGCGGTCACGCAATTCCCCGGCGGAAGTGAGAAGTTGGCGCGGCTGATGATCACCATCTTTGCCGAAAACCTCGCAGTCGGGATCGCGGGCGCGGCATTCGTTGCCTGGCTCTCTTCCATTGTCGCCAAGGGGTATTCGGCGGTGCAATACGCTCTGCTCAGTTCGCTCACCATGCTGGTTGGCACGCTGGGGCGCGGCGCGCTCGGCCAGATGATCGAGGAACGCGGCTATTTCGATGTCTTCATCCTGACAACGGCTATCGGTTTCATCGCCGTGGTGCTGGTCTGCATCGAATGGTGGCGCGAAAGCCGGGGCAAGGCGAATGCCGGTGTTGTCGCACCCGAAGCAGGTGAAACCGAAGCCACCGCCTAGCCTCTGTGAGGATAAGTTAGTCGGGTAACTCGCCGTTCAGTCGCAGAACTTCGCCAGCCAGATAAAGCGATCCCGCGACAAGCACCGGCAGATGCCCTTTTCGTAGCGATGCCAGGGCTTCGGGGACCGATGCGGCAGAAGCGGTGTCTTCGCCATAGGCTTCGGGCGGGTGGTATTCGTGGCCCGGGACCGGTACGGCCGTGACACTGGCCAGATTGTCTGCGAGCGGTTCGATGATCGCCGACGGGTCCTTGTTGGCGAGCATCCCGATGATGAGATGGATCCGCTCGCCTTCGAAATACTGCGCCAGCGCAGCACCCGCGCTGGGATTGTGGCCACCATCGAGCCATACCTCGTGGTTTTGGGTCAGGGGGCCGGGAGACAAATGCTGCAACCGGGCGGGCCAGCGCGCAGTGCGCAACCCTTGGGCAATCGCTTCCTCGGCAATTTCGACCGGGCTCTGATGTCGCAGCATGGCGATTGCCAGCCCCGCATTGTCGGACTGGTGCGCCCCGATGAGCGAGGGGATCGGCAGGTGCAATTCGCCGAAACTGTCGGTGTAATGCAGGACATTGCCGTGCGAATCCGCCGTCCAGTCCCGCCCTTGCATGAACAGGAGCGACCCGCGTTCACGTGCGGACCGGGTAATCTCGTTTGCCGCTTCCTCTTGCTTGTAATGCAGGGCGAGAAGCGGGCGACCGGCCTTGGCGATGCCGGCCTTTTCGAAGGCGATCCTCGCCAGCGGAGCCTCGGGCGTGCCGTCTTCGGGTGCGAGCAGGAAACGTTCGTGATCGATGCCCAATGCCGCGATCCCGCATGCGGCCAGTCCGTCCGCCTCCAGCACGTTGGTGGCATCGAACCGCCCGCCAAGCCCGACCTCGATCACGCAGGCATCGGCCGGTGTGCGCGAAAAGGCGAGGAAACTGGCGGCGACGGTGACTTCGAAGAAACTGGGGGCGAGATCCGATCCCGCGTCGAGCACCTCGGCCAGCAGCGCGGCGAGATCGGCATCGCCGATCAGTTCGCCTGCAATGCGAATGCGCTCGTTATAGCGCACAAGATGGGGGCTGGTGGCGGCGTGCACGCGCTTGCCGTCCGCCTCCAGCATGGCGCGCAGGAAGGCGCAGGTGGACCCCTTGCCATTGGTCCCAGCGACATGGAACACCGGGGGCAGGGCGCGATGCGGGTTGCCCAGCCGGTCGAGCAGGGAACGGATCGTCTCCAGCCCCAGCCGTCCTTGCGGCACGCTCAGCGCGGCAAGCCGGTCGAGCTGGGCCTGGACCGCCGGATCGTCGGAGCGGGCAAAATCCCGCATGGCCCCAGCCTCCTTCGGGCTCAGGCCGCTTTCGCGGGCTGGAGGTAATCGAGCACGGTCGCGAGCGTGTCTTTCAGGTCGTGGCGGTGCACCACCATGTCGACCATGCCGTGCTTGTGCAGATATTCGGCGCGCTGGAACCCTTCGGGCAGTTGTTCGCGGATCGTATCCTGGATCACGCGCTGACCGGCAAAGCCGATAAGCGCGCCCGGTTCGGCGATGTGGATATCGCCCAGCATGGCATAGCTGGCGGTGACGCCGCCCGTGGTCGGATCGCTCAGCACCACGATATAGGGCAGGCCCGCCTCTTTCAGGCGGCGGGTCATCACGGTCGCCTTGGGCATCTGCATCAGCGACAGGATCCCTTCCTGCATCCGCGCGCCGCCCGCCGCGGTCACGACGATATAGGGGCAGCGACGTGTCAGCGCGCGTTCGGCCCCGGCGCAAAAGGCCGTGCCCACCGCCATGCCCATGCTGCCGCCCATAAAGCCGAAATCCTGCACGCCGATCACCGCCGGGCGACCCTCAACCGCGCCCGAGCCGACGGAAAAGGCATCGCGGTGCGGGTTCTTGGCGCGCGCCTGTTTCAGGCGGTCGGTGTATTTCTTGGTATCGCGGAACTTGAGCGGGTCTTCCCTGACCTCGGGCTGCTGCAACAGCTCGAAACCTTCGTCGAGCAGCAGGCGCAGCCGTTCGTCCGCGCCGATGCGGCCGTGATGGTCGCAGCGCGGGCAGACATGGCAGTTGTCTTCATATTCCTTGGCGAAAACCATTTCGCGGCAGGACGGGCATTTGATCCAGAGATCCTTGTCCGTCGCGCGCTTGGGCAGGAGGGACAGGGAATTGCGGACGCGGGTGAACCAGTTCATGCGACGTCCTTTGCCGCAGAATGCACCGCCTCGGCAAGGCTTGCCGTGAGTTCGCGCAGCTTTTCGGGTGCGTTGGTCCCATGCTCCGCCACCAGTTCGACAAGGGCGGAACCGACCACCACGCCATCGGCCACACGCGCGATGTCCGCCGCTTGCTCGGGCGTGCGAACGCCAAAGCCGACCGCGACGGGGATGTCGGTCGCCGCCTTGATGCGGCGCACATTTTCCTCGATCGATTCGATGGCGGCCTGCTGCATCCCGGTGATCCCCGCGACCGCGACATAATAGAGGAACCCCTGCGAGCCATCGACCACAGCGGGCAGGCGGTTGTCGTCGGTGGTCGGGGTGGCGAGGCGAATGGGCGCGATGCCAGCGGCACGAAGATGCGGGCCGAGCGCGTCGTCTTCTTCCGGCGGGATATCGACGCAGATGACGCCGTCAACACCTGCATCCTTCGCAGCAGCAGCGAACCATTGGGCCCCGCGCCGGATCATCGGATTGGCATAGCCCATAAGGACCAGCGGCACGTCCGCGTGACGCGCGCGGAACTCCGTCGCGATGCGCAGCACATCGGCGGTGGTCGTGCCTGCGCCGAGGCTGCGCAGATTGGCGTTCTGGATCGCCGGGCCATCGGCCATCGGATCGGTGAAGGGCATCCCCAGCTCGATCACATCCGCGCCGCCCGCGACCAGCGCGTCGAGATTGGCCGCGGTGTCGCCATCGCCCGCGGTGAGGAAGCAGACGAGCGCGGGGTGGGGTTTGGCGAAGGCGTTGGAGAGGCGGGTCATGACACAGCCCCCTCACCTTCAGGGGAGGGGGTTGGGGGAGGGGACGTCATACGATCCACGATTTCACCCAATCGGTGAAGCACCCCGTCCATATTCGACATCACGTCCCAGTTCGAAAACCTGACCACTGTGTATCCCTGCTCTTCCAAGTATCGCGTCCGCATGGCGTCATAGCCCTCACGATCCGCATGCGTGTCGCCATCAAGCTCGATCACCAGCTTTGGTTCATTGGCTGCGAAATCGGCGATGAATTTTCCGATTACCTTCTGCCTGCGAAACTTGATCCCGCCAAATCGAGCCGCTCTCAATTCGTGCCATAAGTGGCGTTCCGGTTCGGGCATGTTCTTGCGCATTTCCTGCGCATGTTTGAGTAAGTTGGCGTTTCTCATGCCCCTCTCCCAACCCTCTCCCCTGAAGGGGAGAGGGCTAGATTTCGACTCCCAGCCGCTCGGCGACGGTGAAGATGTCCTTGTCGCCGCGTCCGCACAGATTCGCCAGGATCACGCCGTCCTTCGGCATCTCCTTTGCGCGCTTGGCCACCGCTGCGATGGCGTGGCTGGGCTCGAGCGCGGGGATGATGCCCTCGGTGCGGCAGAGAAGCTGGAAGGCTTCCAATGCCTCCTCGTCGGTGATGGCGGTGTATTCGACGCGGCCCGTGTCCTTGAGCCAGGCGTGTTCGGGGCCAATGCCGGGATAGTCAAGGCCCGCGCTGATCGAGTGGCCTTCGGTGATCTGGCCGTCCTCGTCTTGAAGCAGGTAGGTCTTGTTGCCGTGGAGCACGCCGGGAAACCCGCCAAGCAGGGAAGCTGCGTGTTCGTCGCCGTCGAGGCCGTGGCCCGCCGCCTCCACGCCGAGCATCTTGACGTCGGCATCGTCGAGGAAGGGGTGGAACAGGCCCAGCGCGTTGGAGCCGCCGCCAATTGCCGCCACCAGCAGGTCGGGCAAGCGGCCGATGCGTTCCTGCATTTGCGCGCGCGCTTCTTTGCCGATCACGCTCTGGAAGTCGCGCACCAGTTCGGGGTACGGGTGCGGGCCTGCCGCCGTGCCGATGATGTAGAAGGTGTCGTGGACATTCGCGACCCAGTCACGCAGCCCTTCGTTCATTGCGTCCTTGAGCGTGCCGCGCCCGCTGGTGACCGGCACGACTTCCGCGCCCAATAGCTTCATGCGGAACACGTTGGGCGACTGCCGCCGCACGTCTTCTGCGCCCATATAGATCACGCAGGGCAGGCCGAAGCGCGCGCAGACGGTAGCGGTGGCGACACCATGCTGGCCCGCCCCGGTTTCCGCGATGATCCGCGTCTTGCCCATGCGGATCGCGAGCAGGATCTGCCCGATGCAATTGTTGATTTTGTGCGCGCCGGTGTGATTGAGCTCGTCGCGCTTGAACCACACCTGCGCCCCGCGCAGCGCCTCGGTCAGCCGCTCGGCAAAATAGAGCGGGGAGGGGCGGCCCACATAATGTTCCAGCAGGTCGTCGAACTGCGCCTGAAACGCCGGATCGGCCTGCGCGGCGCGATACTCACGCTCCAGATCGAGCACCAGCGGCATCAGCGTCTCGGCGACATAACGCCCGCCATAGTCGCCGAAATGGCCGCGTTCATCCGGCTGGTTTCGGAAAGAGTTTGGGACGGCGTCGGTCACTGTTCTGCGTTCCGGCTGGGCCCGTCGAAGCGAAGCATTCTCTTCGAGCGCGGCAGTGAATGGGAATTGCCGCCCTTCGACAGGCTCAGGGCGAACGGGTCAAGGGGAATTGGGGTTGCTGGCTAGGTAGCGGCGCTATCCGCTGCCCGCACCGCTTCGCAGAACGCCTTGATCCGGGCGATATCCTTGACGCCGGGCGCGCTCTCCAACCCGCTGGAGGCATCGACCAGCGGCGCACCAGTGCGCGCAATGGCCTCGCCCGCATTGTCTGCGCTCAAACCGCCGGCCAGGCCCCAGGGCATGAATGCGTCCCAACTATCGAGCAGATCCCACTGGAACGACACGCCATTCCCGCCCGGTAGCGCCATGGCGGGGGCATCGAACAACAGCCGGTCGCAGCTCCCCTCGAACTGGCGCGCGCGTTCCAGCGTGGCGGGTTCTTTCAGTCCGACCGCGCGCCATGCTTCGATGCCGATGGTCTTGCGCACCAGCTTCATCCATTCGGGCGCTTCGTTGCCGTGGAACTGGATGATGTCGGGCTTGATCGCTTCCCATGCGCGGGTGAGCGCCTCGGGCTGCATGGCCACGGTGACGAGCACGAGCTTTACGCCATCGGGCACGCGGCGGCGCAGCTTGCTGGCGTCTTCGAGCGAGACATGGCGCGGGCTGTTTTCGAAATGCACGAGGCCCACATAGGTGGCCCCGGCATCGACAGCCGCGTCGAGCGTTTCGGGCGTGGACAGCCCGCAAATCTTGATCTGGGTTGTCATGGTTTTGCCTACAGCGTCGCCTCGATCGCGCGGGCGGCGGCAACAGGGTCATCGGCGCGGCTGATCGGGCGGCCGATCACCAGCACGCTGGCCCCATCGTTGCGCGCCTGTCGCGGGGTGACGACGCGTTTCTGATCGCCAATGGCAGCACCCGCCGGGCGCAGGCCGGGGACGACGAAATAACCGTCTTTCCAGTTGGCATGAGCGCTTTTGACCTCTTCGCCGGAACACACGATCCCATCGAGGCCGGCCTCGCGCGCAAGATCGGTCAGGCGCAGCACCTGTTCGTGCAGGCTGCCCTTGACCCCGGTGGAGGCGAGGTCGCGTTCGTCCATGCTGGTGAGCGTGGTGACGCCCACGACCTTGGTGTTTTCCGACGCGGCGGCCTTGGCATCTTCCATCATCGCCCGCCCGCCGCTGGCGTGGACGGTGACGATTGCGGGTTCAAGCACGTGGATCGCCTGCATCGCGCCGGCGACCGTGTTGGGGATGTCGTGGAACTTCAGGTCGAGGAAGATCGGCAGGCCGACATGGGCAATTTCGTGCACCCCGTGCATGCCGTGGGCGCAGAAGAATTCCAGCCCCAGTTTGATGCCGCCGACATGCGCCTTGACCTTGCTCGCCAGTTCTTTCGCTTCGGCAAGTTGCGGAACGTCGAGGGCGAGGAAAACCGGATTGGTCATTTCTTGGTGTCGTCTTCGTCGATCGGGTTGATCGGGTCGACCGGATTGGCCGCTTCGGGCGGTGTGGCCGTGTCAGCGGGCGAGGTGGTAGAAGCTGCCGCAGGCGTCGGCTCCACCGCCGGGACCGGGCGATTGGCGGCGGTGGTGCGCGCGGCGCTTTCCAGCGCGCCGATACGGCGGTTGAGCCGCCATTTCGTGCCCCGATGGATCAGCCAGTAGGGAATGAGGCCGAGCAGGAACGACACGATCACCAGTGCGGGGATTTTCGTCTCCACGATCATGTTTTCCCACAGCTTCACTTCCACCGAGGTCCAGTTGAACGCGGTGAAGACGATCAGGACCACCAGGATCAGGACCCAGAATATCGTGCGGATGACTTGCATGGCTCGCTCCGGAACCTCCCCTTATTTCTACCGCGCCGATGCTAAGCGCGCACCTCGCCCGCGTCCAGCCGCTTCACTCTTCGCCGGATCCCGCGTCGAAAACCCGTGCGAAGATCGTGTCGACATGCTTGAAGTGGTAAGCGAGGTCGAACTTCTCTTCCAACTCGGTTTCGGAGAGGGCAGCGGTCACTTCCTCGTCCTGCTTGAGCAGTTCGAGCAGGGTCAGCCGGCCGTCCGATTCCCACACCTTCATCGCGTTGCGCTGGACCAGTCGATAGGCATCGTCGCGGGTCTTGCCTGCCTGCGTCAGCGCCAGCAGCACGCGCTGCGAATGGATGAGGCCGCCCATCCGGTCCATATTCGCCTGCATCCGCTCGGGATAGACAAGCAGCTTGTCCACCACGCCGGTAAGGCGGGCGAGCGCGAAGTCGAGCGTGATCGTGGCATCGGGGCCGATGAACCGTTCCACCGAGCTGTGCGAGATGTCGCGTTCGTGCCACAGCGCCACGTTTTCGAGCGCGGGCAGGGCATAGGCGCGGATCATGCGCGCCTGGCCGGTGAGGTTTTCGGTCAGGATCGGGTTGCGCTTGTGCGGCATCGCGCTCGATCCCTTCTGCCCCTTGGAGAAGAATTCCTCCGCTTCCAGCACTTCGGTGCGCTGCAAGTGGCGGATTTCCACCGCCAGCCGCTCGATCGACCCAGCAACGACGGCCAGCGTGGCGAAATACATCGCATGCCGGTCACGCGGGATGACCTGCGTGGAAACGGGTTCCGGGATCAGGCCGAGCTGGTCTGCGACATAGGCTTCGACCTGCGGATCGATATTGGCGAACGTGCCGACCGCGCCCGATACCGCGCAGGTCGCGATTTCGCTGCGCGCATCCCACAGGCGTGCACGGCAGCGTTCGAACTCGGCATAGGCCTGCGCCAACTTGAGGCCGAAAGTGACGGGTTCGGCATGGATGCCGTGGCTGCGCCCGATGGTGGGGGTGTATTTGTGTTCCTCGGCCCGCGCCCGCAGAGCTTCGAGCAGGTCGTCCATATCCGCCAGCAGGATATCGGTGGCGCGCATCAGCTGCACCGCCAGCGTAGTGTCGAGCACGTCGGAGCTGGTCATGCCTTGGTGCATGAAGCGCGCTTCCGGCCCGACCTGTTCGGCCACCCAGTCGAGAAAGGCAATCACGTCGTGCTTCAGAACGCGCTCTTTCTCGTCGATCGCGTCGACATCGATCTTGGGGTCGGTCGCCCACCAGTCCCACAGCGCCTTGGCCGCGCTTTCCGGCACGACGCCCAGATCGGCGAGCTTCTGCGTGGCGTGCGCCTCGATCTCGAACCAGATGCGGTATTTGCTCTCAGGCTCCCAGATCGCAGTCATGTCGGGGCGGGCGTAGCGGGGGACCATGGTGGAAAGCTCCGTAAGGGAATGTCGGGACGTTTGCCGAGGCGGCTAGAGCGCACGGCGAGTCGAGGCAAGGCCGGGCTTGCCAGCGGTGGTAAAAGGCGCGGCCCATTCTGCCCCGCGTGCAAGCTTGCGATGAAATGTGGCCAGCCGACGACAAGACGTTGCAATGCGCAAGGCAGCGCGTAAGCTGCCTGCATCCATAAGTTTTTTGTGCGCTTCGCCGAAGGAATCGAATGAACCGCTTTCTTGTTGCCGTTTCTCCGTTTGCACTGGTCGCCATCGCCACTCCTGCATTTGCCGGGGAGGAAGTGCTGTATGCCGAAACGCCCGGATGGGTCGTTCCGGCAGATATCGACGCGGCCATCGACAAGGGCGAGGAACTGGTCCTGCTCGACCGCCAGATACGCATGGAAGGCGGCGTGGTTCACCGATATTCGGACATCGCCTACAAGATCGAGAATTCGCAGAGCCTGACGCGGCTTGGCACGCTGCAATTTGCGTGGATGCCGGACAAGGGCGATCTCACCATTCACCGGCTCGAACTGATCCGCGGCGATGAAGTCATCGATCTCGTCGCGAACGGTGTGGAGGCAAACGTCATCCGCCGCGAGAAGGAACTGGAAAAGCGCACGGTCAACGGGCAGCTGACAGCCGTCGTCGCCGTGCCGGGGATGGTGGTGGGCGATGTGCTGCGCTTCACCTCCAGCACGACCATGCGCGACCAGGCGCTGGGCGATGAAATGCAGGTTGGCGAAGGCCTCGTCGCGCGCCCTGGCAAGCTCGGTTTCGGGCGGCTGCGCATTTCATGGCCCGACGGTGCGGGGGTGAACTGGAAGGCAATTGGCCAGCTTGAAACGCCCGAGGCCGAAATGATCGACGGCTATCGCACGATCGAGGTCGCGATGCCGGTCGCAGAGCCCGAAGAAATGCCCGAAGATGCGCCCGCGCGGTTCCGGCTCAACCCGGCCATCCAGGCAAGCACGTTCGAGACCTGGCAGGATGTCGCCCACTCGATGGCGCCGCATTTCACCACCGAGGGCAAGATTGAAGACGGGGGCGCGATTGCGCAGCAGGTCGCCCGGATCGAACGCGCTACTGACAAGCCGCTGGAACGCGCCGCGCTCGCATTGCAGGTGGTGCAGGACGAAGTCAGCTATCTGATGAACGGGCTCGACGGGGGCAATTACCTGCCCCAGTCGCCCGAAGACACCTGGGCGCTGCGCTATGGCGACTGCAAGGCAAAGAGCCTGCTGCTGCTCGCCATGCTGCGAGAGATGGGCATCGAAGCGCAGGCCGTGCTCGTCAAATCCAAGGGCGGCGATGCGGTGTCGGTCATGCAGCCGCTGCCCGGCGCATTCGATCACATGATCGTGCGCGCGCAGATCGATGGGCTGGATTACTGGCTCGACGGGACCAGCGCGGGTGCGCGGCTCGACACGATGCATGAAGTGCCGAGTTTCGCCTATGCCCTGCCGCTGATTGCGGAAGAAACCGATCTGGTCCGGCTGGAACAGCGCTGGCCGATTGCGCCCGATCGCAAGATCACCGTCACTTACGACATGTCCGGCGGTGTCGACATGCCGTATCTGTTCGATGCCGTGGTCGAGACGCGCGGCACGATGGCCAGCGCGCTCAAGGACAAGGCGAGCGAGAACGACGCGTTCCTGCGGCTCGACCACGCCAATGGCTATCTCGAGAAGCTGGTTCCCGGCGTCATCTATCAGGCGGATTACAGCTTCGATGAAGAAACGGGCGTCGCCACGCTGAGGGCGCGCGGTATCGAATTCGACGCGTTCAAGTTCGACCGCAATATCGCCACCCACAAACCCAATACGGCCAGCGCCAATTGGGGTTTCGCCCCCGACCGGGCGCGTAAGGCGTGGCGCGACATCCCCTACCAGGTGGGCGGCCCGATGACTGCGGCGCAGGACGCGACCTATCTCCTGCCAGCCGATGCCGGGCTGCAGATCAAGGGCACGCAGAAGATCGACGATGTCGTCGCCGGGACAAGGCTGCGCCGCGATGTCACGCGTGATGGCGACACATTGCGAATTGTCGATTCAAGCAGTTACGTCCCGCGCGAATTGTCGCCCGAACAGATCGGCCAGGAAAAGGTTGCAATGCAGCGCCTGTCCAGCGGGGACATCGAAATTCGGATCGAGGATCCCCGGCGTTATTGGGACATGGACGAGGCCGAGCTTGCCGAGATCGGCAAGCGATATGACGCAGCCATGGCCAGGATGATCGCGGCGAAGGACGACGTGCCCGAATTCTACAATCTGCGCGCGGCGCTACGGTCTATGGGCCGCGATTATGACGGTGCGCTCAAGGATCTGGGCAAGGCCATCGAACTGGATGCCATCGCCGAAAGTTATTCTCTGCGAGCCGACGTCTATTACGAGATCGGCCAGCTCGACAAGGCGGCAGAGGATTCGCGCCGGGTTTACGAGCTGACGGGCGAACTCGACGATGCGACCTCGCTTGCCAAGGTTCTGTCCGAGAACGGTCAGGAGCAAGAGGCGCTCGAACTGCTCGACGATCTGGGCCTGACGGGCGAGGAAGGCCATTCCATGGCCATGGTCTGGGCGGAAATCGCCGGACCGACCGAGCGTCGTGAAGAGGCGTGGTCGCGGCTGGACGAGGCGCTAGCCGACCGCCCGGGCGATGGGAGCCTGCTCAATGCGCAATGCTGGTTTGTCGGGACCTGGGAATACAATCTGGAGGAGGGTGAGGCGATCTGCGACCGCGCCGTTCGCGAAGGCAATTATTCCGCCGCATCGCTCGACAGCAGGGCGCTGGTTTATCACCGCCTCGGGCAGAGCGACAAGGCGATGCAGGATCTCGAAGCTGCTCTGCGCAAGGAGCCGGGGCAGGCGGCCAGCATGTATCTGCGTGGCATCATCATGATCGAGCAGGGGGACAAGCGCGCCGGGATGGCCGAGATCGAACGCGCCAAGCGCCAGCTTCCCAGCATCGAGCGGACCTATCGCCGCTACGGTATCCAGCCGGGCAAATAGGCCCCGCGCAAATAGGCCCCGCTCAGATCAGCCCCTTGGCGCGTAGCGAGGTGTGCTTGCCTGCGCCGCCGACGATGACGTGGTCATGCACCGTGATGCCCAGGTGCTGGCCCGCATCGGCGATGCGGCGGGTGATGGCGATATCGGCGCGGCTCGGCTCGGGATTGCCGCTGGGGTGGTTGTGGACGAGGATCAGCGCAGTCGCCCCGCAATCGAAAGCGCGCCGGATGATTTCGCGCGGGTGAATCGCGGCTTCGTCCACCGATCCTTCGGCAGCAAGGTGATCCTGGATCAGCCTGTTCTGCGTATTGAGATAGAGTACGCGTACCCGTTCGTGGTGCAGCTTGCCCATATCGACGGCGAGATAATCGAGCAGCGCCTGCCAGCTGCCCAGAACCGGGCGGTTTTCCACCTCGCCGCGCAGCATCCGCCGTGCGGCCAGCGACACGCTCTTTAGCGCAGCCGCGCTGGCCTGGCCCATGCCCTTGACCTGCGTGAGCGCGGATGGATCGGCGTTGAGGACGCCTGCCAGCGAACCGAATCGTGCAATCAACGCTTTGGCGACTGGCTTGGTGTCGCCCTGCCTGACCCCGGCAAACAGCAGAAATTCGAGCAGTTCGTAATCGGCAAGGGCATCCGGGCCGCCTTTCAAAAGCCGTTCGCGCAGGCGGGCCCGGTGACCTGCGCCCGCGCGTTTCCCGGCATTTTCTGCACCGTCCGGCAACCAATCACCCCGTGCTGCGTTATCCGATATCGCATTGCCTTCCCGACGGTTGGCGCGCAAGTGTGGATGAATGAGCGGGTCGGACCAAGCATTGACCGAAAATGGGGAGGAGTTGCTGGGCGGCGCGCGCTGGCGGCGCAAGCGTGTGATTTTCTCGCTGGCAGGGCTCGTGCTGCTTTTCGGCGGCCTGTTGCTGGCCTGGACCCAGCGCGAGAGCATTGCCGACAACATCATTGCCGACCAGCTCGCCGCCTACGATCTGCCCGGCACATATGAGATCGAGCGGATCGGTGGCCGCCGTCAGATCATCGCCAATCTTGTCATCGGCGATCCGGCAGCGCCTGATCTGACGGCCGAAAAAGTCGAGGTCCATCTGCGCTATCGCATTGGGACCCCGGCGATCGACCGCGTGATCCTCGTCAAGCCGCGGCTCTATGGCACATATCGCGATGGCCAGCTCAGCTTCGGCTCGCTCGACAAGGTGATCTTCGCGGAGAGCGACGGGGAGGGCGGGCTGCCCGACCTCGATCTGGCCATTCGCGACGGGCGCGGGCTTATCGAAAGCGATTTCGGGCCGGTTGGCCTGAAGCTCGAGGGAAGCGGCAATCTGGCCGATGGCTTTGCGGGCATCCTTGCCGCGAGCGCGCCGGAGCTGGCCGTTGCCGATTGCCGTATCGACGGGGCGAGCCTGTTCGGGAATATCGCGATCGAGGCAGGTGCGCCAAGTATCAAGGGGCCTGTGCGCCTCGCCAAGGCAAGCTGCCCGGCCATGGCGCTGACGAGCCAGCGTTTCAGTGCGACGCTCGATGCGCGGGCCAATGCGGATTTCGATCGGTTCGAAGGGACGGCGGAACTCGATGGCGGTGAAATGCGATTCGGTGACTATTACGCCGCGGGTACGAATGGCCGTTTGCGCGCTTCCTGGCGCGACAACCAGCTCGACCTTACCCATACGCTTGCGCTGCGCGGGGCGCGTTCGGCCCAGGCGCTGGCGGCGCTGCTGACGCTGGATGGAAAACTGCGCGCGCGCGGCGGGTTCAAAGAGATGGAATGGCGCGGTGAATTGGAAGGCAACGGCCTTCGTCCCGGCGCCGGGCTCGACGCGGCGATGGCGGGGCTGGCGCAAACGGGCGAGGGAACGCTTGTCGCGCCGCTCGCACGTCAGTTCTCCGCCGCGCTTCGTCGTGAAGCCAGAGGCAGTGCGCTTGCCGCCCGGCTGACTGCGCGACGTTCGGGCGAATCGCTCTCCCTTGTCATGCCTCAGGCAGAGCTCACCGGCGGCAGCGGCGCGCGCTTGCTGTCGCTTTCGCAGGTGACCATGAGCCGAGAGGGCGAGGGTCCGATGCGGATCGGGGGCAACCTTTCGAGCGGCGGCAACGGCCTGCCGCAGATCAACGGACGTATGGAGCGTGCGCCGTCTGGCGGTGCGGTGTTCCGCCTGGCCATGGCGCCCTACAGCGCCGGCGGGTCGACGCTGGCTTTGCCGCAACTCGTCATCGCGCAGGGCGACAACGGTGCGCTGGGCTTTTCCGGACGGATGGTCGCAAGCGGCCCGCTGCCGGGCGGCGCGGCGCGCAATCTCAGCGTGCCGATCAGTGGCCGTTATGCCCCCGGTGGCGAACTGGCGGTCTGGCGCGAATGCACCGCCATCCAGTTCGACCGGCTGGAAATGTTCGACCTCGTGCTGGAGCGGCGCGGGCTGACACTGTGCCCGCCGCCGGGCAAGGCGATCCTGCGCAATGGCGCGGCGGGCCTGCGCATTGCGGCGGGTGCACCCAGTCTCGATCTGGCAGGCAGCTTTGCGGGCACACCGATTCGCCTGAAAAGCGGCCCCATCGGCTTTGCCTATCCCGGCGTTGTGCGCGCCCGCAGCCTCGACATCGCACTGGGTCCGGCAGGTTCGGCAAGCCGGTTCGTCATTTCCGATCTCGATGCGCGCCTTGGCAACGAGATCGCCGGGAGCTTCGCCGATGCGGAGGTCACGCTCGAGCAAATCCCGCTGGATATTCGCAATGCGCGCGGCAACTGGCGCTATGCCAATGGGCGGCTGGAGCTGACCGAGGGGGCTTTCCGCCTGCTCGACCGTGAGGAACCGGACCGCTTCGAACCGCTCGAGGCGCGCAATGCCCGTTTGACGCTGGCCGACAGCGTCATCGACGCCAACGCCTTGCTGCGCCACCCGGCGAGCGACCGCGTGGTGACCGCCGTGGACATCCGCCACAACCTTTCCAGCAGCCGTGGCCATGCGGATCTGGTGGTGGATGCGCTGAAATTCGACGAAAGCCTGCAGCCCGACGATCTGTCCATCCTGACCAAGGGCGTCATCGCCAATGCGCGCGGCGTTATTTCGGGGACTGGCCGCATAGACTGGGGCGGGGAGACCATCGAAAGCTCGGGCGAATTCTCTACCGAAGGGTTTGATTTTGCGGCGGCGTTCGGCCCGGTGCGTGGCGCCAGCGGCACGATCCGTTTCACCGATCTCCTCAGCCTCACCACGGCCCCGGGGCAGAAGCTCAAGATCGCCTCGGTCAATCCGGGAATCGAAGTGGGCGATGGCGAGATAGAATTCCAGCTTCGCGATGGCCAATTCCTGTCCGTGGCGGGCGGCAGCTGGCCGTTCATGGGTGGGCAGCTGATCCTGCGCAATGTCGATCTCAATTTCGGGATCGAGGAAGAACGCCGTTACATCTTCGAAATCGTCGGCCTGGATGCCGGGGTTTTCGTGGAACAGATGGAAATCGGCAACCTGTCTGCCACCGGCAAGTTCGACGGAACCGTGCCCATCGTTTTCGATGCGGCGGGCAATGGCCGGATCAATCAGGGCATTCTCATCTCGCGCCCGCCGGGCGGGAATATCTCCTATGTCGGAGAGCTGACCTATGAAGACCTTTCGCCCATCGCCAACTTCGCCTTCGATGCGCTGCGCAGTCTCGACTACACCCAGATGCGGGTGGTCATGGAAGGCCCGCTGACGGGCGAAATCGTTACGCGGGTGCGTTTCGACGGGGTGAAGCAAGGCGAAGACGCGAAAAGCAATTTCATCACCAAGCGGCTGGCCAAGATCCCGTTGCAGTTCCGCATCAACATCAAGGCGCAGTTCTATCAACTGATCACCTCGATGAAGTCACTCTACGATCCCGCCTCGGTGCGCGATCCGCGCGAGCTTGGCCTGCTGTCGGACGATGGCACGCGTTTCCTGCGCCGATCCGTCACCGGTGAGGAGGTGGAGCCCGATATCGATCCCGAGGATGTCGTCCTCGATGTCCCTCCCGGCGTGCCTGCAGACGGCCCGCGGGATGAACCTGCCATTCAGAACCGAGAAAGCGAGATAGTGCCATGAAGAGGCCCGAATTGACTGTCGGCAATGCCGCTGCGACAACCGCCTTTATGCAGGGGGTTTCGCGATGGCAGGGCAGGGCGGCGATACTGGCGATGCCGCTGGCGGCCTCGTTCGCGCTCGGCGGGTGCATAACTGTGAATGCGCCCGAAGAACCGATCGTGATCGAGCTGAATGTGAACATTCGCCAGGAAGTGATCTATCGGCTCGCGGAAGATGCGGGCAACACGATTGAAGAGAACGCGGATATTTTTTGAGGGTATGACAATGACACGCATGACCAAGCCCCTGTTCGCCGCCGCAGTCGCCGCCATGGCGCTGACCGGCGTTGCAGCCCCGGCTTTCGCACAGCGCGATCCGGCCTATGACGCGGCGCGTTCTTCGGGCCAGATCGGCGAGAAGATGGATGGCTATCTCGGAATCGTCGGGGCCGAAACGGCGGCGCTGCGCCGGCTGGTGAACGACATCAATATCAAGCGCCGCGCGGTTTATTCCGAAAAGGCGCAGTCGGCCAACGCAACTTTGGAAGAATATGCCTTTGCGGCGGGTTGCCAGGCGATTGCGCGCACCGCGCCGGGCGAGCGATACCAGGCCCCCGATGGCAGCTGGGCAACCCGCACCAGTGCCCCGCCGCAGCGCGATTCACGCTGCCCGTAACAGCTATTGCATGAAACGCATGAGGGAAGGGCCGCTTGCGGGCGGTCCTTGTGTTGACTCGCCACCGCACCACACCTAAGGGGGCCACGCCTTTGGCGGGCAAGTCATGCCCGTGCCGAGCGGCCCTTAAAAAGGAGCATGGCATGAGCGACGACAAACCTGCCCGGGAACCCATCGAGGAGGATGCGCGGATCGACGCGCTGGAGGGACGGCTCGCCGCCGCCCAGCAGCGCGAAGAGCAGCGTAACCGGCCCAAAGCGACGGGAGCCGATGCAAATTATCGCAGCGGCAATCGTGTTCTGGCCGATTTGCTCGGAGGGATTCTTGGGGGCCTCGTGATCGGCTGGACCGTGGATTGGTTCGCCGGAACGTCGCCCTGGGGTCTGTTGGTCGGCCTTTTCCTCGGAATCGTGGTCGCCTTCAGGAACATCATTCGCGCGGCAAACAAGCGTCCCGAAGATTGATCCCGTCGAGGGGTTTCGGGGCGCTGTCTATATGAACTAGGAATTCTCGGACGTGGCAGCCGAACAAGCCAAAGTGGACCCGATGCAGCAGTTCGCGATCGAACCGATCGCCGGAACGCAGGGCTGGGAAATCGCAGGGTACAACATCGCCTTCACCAACAGTGCGGTGTGGATGGCGGTTACGACCCTGGTGCTGTTCCTCTTCATGCTTGGCGGCATGAAGCGCGAACTCGTGCCCGGCCGCTGGCAGATGATGGTGGAAACCTTCACCGGGTTTATCGATGACATGCTCGAAGCCAATATCGGCAAGGGCGGGCGCAAATATGTGCCTTACGTCTTCAGCCTGTTCATGTTCATCCTGATCGCCAACCTGCTCGGGCTGCTGCCCCTGGGTCTGGCGGGGATTCACCCGTTCACCTTCACCAGCCACTTCACCGTCACCGGTGTTCTGGCGATCATCAGCTTCTCGATCGTGCTGATCGTCGGCTTCTTCAAGCACGGGCTGAAGTTCTTCACGCTGTTCGTGCCGCATGGCACGCCGTTGCCGATGGTTCCGGTGATCGCGCCGATCGAGTTTATCTCGTTCATGGTGCGCCCGTTCAGCCTCGCGCTGCGACTGTTCGTGGCGATGATGGCCGGACACGTCCTGCTCAAGGTGCTGTCGAGCTTCGTGATCGACGGTGTCAGCGCCGGTGCGGGTTTCGGCCTGCTGGTCGGCCTGCCGAGCTTCGTGCTGATGATCGGCATCAGCGCGCTGGAAATTCTGGTGGCAGGCATTCAGGCCTATGTCTTCGCCCTGCTTACCTCGCTCTACATCAACGATGCAGAGCACCTTCACTGAGTTTTCCCTTTAGTAATCTGATTTCCCAAAGGAGTTTGTCATGGAAGTAGAAGCTGCAAAGCTGGTTGGTGCCGGTCTCGCTGCAATCGGTGCGGGTATGGCCGCCATCGGTGTGGGTAACGTGTTCGGCTCGTTCCTCGAAAGCGCGCTGCGCAATCCGGGCGCTGCAGACGGCCAGCAGGGCCGCCTGTTCATCGGCTTCGCCGCAGCCGAGCTTCTCGGTCTGCTGGCATTCGTTGTCGCGATGATCCTGATCTTCGTCGCCTAAGCGCAACGAATTTCCTTACTTCCGGCCGGGCGGTTGTCGTCCGGCCGGGCAAGTTTCGACAGAGCACGCCCATGCCTCAAATTGCACAGCTGGCCGAAACATGGTCGAGCCAGGTATTCTGGCTCCTCGTTTTCTTCGGCCTCACCTTCTTCATTATCGGTATGGGCATGGTCCCCAAGGTGATGGGGACCGTGGCCGATCGCGACACGCAGATCTCCGGCGATCTCGCCGCAGCTCAGGCTGCGCGCGATAACGCCGATCAGCAGGAAGAAGCGTGGCGCGTGCGTGAAAACGCCAACCGCGCGGCTGCCCAGGAAGTGATCGCCAAAGCCCGCGCCGAGGCATCGGCCAAATCGGAAAAGAAACTTGCCGCGGCGCAGAAGCGTCTCGACAAGAAGCTCGACGAGGCTGAGCAGCGGATTGCAGGCGCTCGCGCCGAGGCAATGGCTGAGCTTGAAGCGGTCGCCTCCGAAGCGGCGCAGGACATTGTCCAGCGTCTCGCCGGGGTCAAGGTGACCGCACCCGCCGCCAAGAAGGCGGTCGAGGAGGCATTGAACCATGGCTAATGTCCCGACTCCCCTGACCACGGGCGAGCCCGAGGCAATCACCGAAGTCGATGCGGGTGCGGCCAAGCACCTCGAACCCTCGCTGTGGGGCCTTGAGCCTTATCAGTGGGTGTCTGCATCGATGCTGGTCCTGCTGCTGATCGCGTTCTTCGGGGCGAAGGTGCACAAGACCATCGCCGGCGGCCTCGACAGCAAGATCGACGCGATCAAGACCCAGCTCGACGAAGCCAAGGCACTGCGCGCCGAAGCCGAAGCGCTGCGTGACGAATATGCCGCGAAGATCGCCGGTGCGGAAAAGGACGCGGAGGCGATGCTCGTCAACGCCCAGTCCGAAGCCGATTCGATCCTCGACAAGGCCGAAGCCGACAGCAAGGCGCTGGTCGAACGCCGCAAGAAAATGGCCGAAGACACCATCGCCGCCGCCGAGCGGGAAGCGGTCGACGATGTGCGTAACCGCGCTGCCAATGCCGCTGTTGTCGCAAGCCGCAAGCTGATCGCTGAAAAGCACGGCGAAAAAGCCGATCGCGAACTGGCCAGCGAGATCATCGCCGGTCTCTGACCCGCTGCTGGAAACAGAAGAAAAGGCGCGCGCACCTGTCGGTGTGGCGCGCTTTTTTCTTGCCCGCCGAAGTGACGACACTATTGCGAATCAATCGCAAAAAAGGATGTTCGAGTGAACCGTGTTTTTCTGACCAAGCTGCACCTTATCGCCGCAGCCTTCATGTTCCCCGCAGTGCTGATGTTTCTCGTCACCGGCGGGCTCTATACCTGGGGTAACAAGGGCGAATGGCATGAAAGCACGGCGGAAGTCGCCCTGCCGCAACCCTTTGCGCAGATGGACGAGGCGCAGCTGCGCGCCGTTGCCAGCGATACGCTGAGCCAGCGGGATATTGCCGCCCCGTCCGGCAAATCGAGCCTGTCGGGCGAGGGCGCCGAGGCGTCTTTCAGCTGGGGCGGGGCGCGCAGTGAGATCGCGCTTTCGCAGACGGCGGAACCCACTGTGGCGGAGGCTCAGATCAAGGAAGCCTCGCTTCATCGCTGGCTGGTCCAGCTGCACAAGGCCAAGGGCAGCACGGTGTTCAAGGTCTATGCGACGCTGCTCGCCGCAGTGCTGTTCCTGCTGGTGGTGAGCGGCGTGGTGATGGGCCTGCAGGTCCGCGCGCTGCGACGTCTGACAGTGGTGAGCAGCCTTGTCGGTGTGGTCGCGTTTGTCGGTTTCGTTCTGGCCGGATGAGGGGCGCTAGGGCGTAAAGACCAGCTTGCCGATCAGCTCGCCGCGCTCCATCGCCTCGAAACCGGCCCGCCATTCGGCAAGCGGCAGGGTGCGGTCGATATGCGGGGCGATCCGGCCATCTGCCGCGAGCCGGGCGATGTGCGCACGGATGCGTCGCCCGCGTTCGGGGAACCGCCGGGCATATTCGCCAGCGCGAACGCCCACGATGGAAAACCCCTTGATGAGCGGAATGTTCACCGCGATTTCGGGGATGCGGCCGGCGACAAAACCGACGACGAGCAGCTTCCCGCCAAAGGCGACACAACGTGTGCTTTCGTCGAACACGTCGCCGCCGATGGGATCATAAACCAGATCGCATAGCTGGCCGTCGGTCAGGTTCGCCACCTCTTCGCGAAAGCGCCCGTGATTGAGAATGATCGCATCGGGCCGGGCGATCCTGCCGAGCGCCTCCTGCTTGTCCGAGCGATGTATTGCCGCGATGACTTTTGCGCCGAGCGCGCGGGCCAGATCGCAGGCGGCGAGGCCCACGCCGCCGCTTGCGCCGTGGATCAGGACAGTCTGCCCTTCCTCCAGCCCGCCCAATTCGACCAGCGCGGTGTAGGCTGTCTGATAGGCCGTCCCCATCGCCGCGGCGCTTGCGAAATCCATGCCCGACGGGACGGCGGCGAGCTGTGCGGCAGGGACGCTAGCAATCTGCGCAAAGCCCCCTGTTTTCGCGCCGCCCATCACCCTGTCGCCGGAAACGAAGCCGCTGGCAGGATCGGCTTCGATCACCTCGCCCGCCAGTTCCATCCCGGCGATGAAAGGCGGTTCGGGTTTGAATTGATATTCGCCGCGCGTCATCAGCAGGTCGGGATAGTTGAGCGAGGCGGCGCGCACCCGGACGAGCACGTCACCTTCCGTGCGCCGGGGCTGGGGCGCATCGACCAGCTCCACGCCCGACAGGTCGGGCGAAAGCGCGCGGACCAGCACGGCTTTCATTGCGTCAGAAACTGTCCTTGCCCGCCCTCAGCGCGGCAAAGGTTTCGGCAGGCGTGTCGCCGCCCCAGCGCGTTTGCAACACCGGGTCATCGGCGCGCAGGAAGGGGTTGGTTTCCAGCTCCCGGTCGAGACGGGTGGGCACGGTCGGCTCGCCCCGTTCGCGTCTGGCATCGATCTCAGCCGCATAAGCCTGCAAGGCGGCATTGTCGGGATCGGCATGGAGGGCAAACTTCGCATTCGCCTGGGTGTATTCATGCGCGCAATAGAGTGTGGTGTTGCCCGGCAATTGCCGGATGCGATCGAGGCTGTCCCAGAATTGCTGCGGTTCGCCCTCGAACATCCGTCCGCATCCCAGCGCGAACACGCTGTCGCCGACAAAGGCCATATCCGCCTTCGGCAGGTGATAGGCAATATGGCCATTGGTATGGCCCGATACGTCGATCACACCGGCCTGCCATTCGCCCAGCGCCACGCTGTCGCCATGAATGACCACGCGGTCGATGGGGGAGAGCTTCTCCACCTCCTGCGGCGCGATGACCTTCGCCCCGGTGGCCTCGACGATGGCGGCGTTTCCGCCCGCATGGTCTGGATGCCAATGGGTGTTCCAGATCTGCGTGATCCGCCAGCCCTTGGCCTCGGCCTGCTTGAGGTATTCTTCGCCATCGGGCGTGTCGATAGCAGCGGTTTCGCCGCTGTCAGGATCGTGGAGGAGAAATCCGTAATTGTCGGACAGGCAGGGGAACTGGTGGACGGTCAGGGTCATGCGTCACACATTACACAAGGCCCGCATGTAGGAAAGGCCCGCCTGCCGGTCTGGCAAGCGGGCCTCTCCGATTACCCTTGAGAAGGGTGAAAGAGCTTAGTCTTCCTTCTTCTTCAGCGCTTCGCCGAGGATGTCGCCCAGCGATGCGCCGCTGTCGGCGGAGCCGAACTGTGCCACCGCTTCCTTCTCTTCGGCGATCTGGTGTGCCTTGATCGAGAAGTTGGGCTTCTTCGAACGGTCGAAACCGGTGACCATCGCATCGACCTTCTGGCCGGTCTGGAAACGGTCGGGACGCTGTTCGTCGCGGTCACGGCCGAGATCCGAACGCTTGATGAAGCCGGTTGCGCCATCGTCGCCAACCTGCACTTCGAGGCCGCCATCGCGGACTTCGAGAACGGTGACGGTGACGGTCTGGCCACGACGCAGCGAGCCAGCAGCAGCTGCGCCCGCTTCGGTCGGCGCGCCCTTTTCGAGCTGCTTCATGCCGAGGCTGATGCGTTCCTTGTCGGTGTCGACATCGAGAACGATGGCTTCGACCTGCTCGCCCTTGCGGTGCAGGGCGAGGGCGTCTTCACCCGAGATGCCCCAGGCGATGTCGGACATGTGAACCATGCCGTCCACATCGCCATCGAGGCCGATGAACAGGCCGAATTCGGTGGCGTTCTTGACTTCGCCTTCGACCTTCGCGCCCACCGGATACTTCTCGGCGAACTCTTCCCACGGATTGCGCTGGGCCTGCTTGAGGCCGAGCGAGATGCGGCGCTTCTCGCTGTCCACTTCGAGGACCATGACTTCGACTTCCTGCGAGGTCGAGACGATCTTGCCCGGATGGACGTTCTTCTTGGTCCAGCTCATTTCGGAGACGTGGACCAGGCCTTCGATGCCCGGTTCCAGTTCCACGAAGGCGCCGTATTCGGTGATGTTGGTGACCGTACCGGTCATCTTCGCACCGATCGGGTACTTCTGGCTGACGCCATCCCACGGATCGCTTTCGAGCTGCTTCATGCCGAGGCTGATGCGCTGCGTTTCTTCGTTGATGCGGATGATCTGGACGGTCACGGTCTGGCCGATTTCGATCACTTCGCTGGGGTGGTTGACGCGCTTGTAGCTCATGTCGGTGACATGGAGCAGGCCGTCGATGCCGCCGAGGTCCACGAACGCACCGTAATCGGTGATGTTCTTGACCACGCCATCGGTGACCTGGCCTTCGGCGAGCTTGTCGATCAGTTCGCTGCGCTGTTCGGCGCGCGTTTCTTCGAGCACGGCGCGGCGCGAGACGACGATGTTGCCGCGGCGGCGATCCATCTTCAGGATCTGGAAGGGCTGCGGCATGTCCATCAGCGGGGTGACGTCGCGCACGGGGCGGATGTCGACCTGGCTGCCGGGCAGGAAGGCCACGGCGCCGTCGAGGTCGACGGTGAAGCCGCCCTTGACGCGGCCGAAGATGCGGCCTTCGACGCGCTTGCCTTCGCCGAATTCGTTTTCGAGCTTGTCCCAGGCGGCTTCGCGGCGGGCGCGGTCGCGGCTGAGCATGGCTTCGCCATCGGCGTTTTCGATACGGTCGACGAAGACTTCGACTTCCGAGCCGACTTCAAGGCCGTGCTCGTCTTCGCCGCGCATGAATTCCTTGAGATCGACGCGGCCTTCGCTCTTCAGGCCGACATCGATGTGGGCCATGCCTGCTTCGATGGCGGTGACAGTGCCCTTGACGACGCGGCCTTCGAAACCGCCTTCGTCGGCTGCGCCGAGCTGTTCATTGAGTAGCGCTTCGAAATCGTCGCGCGTGGGATTGGCTGCAGTTGCCATAAGGTGTGTAGTCCTAACTAACGTTTGCTACCGGCCGCCGGTTGTCCGGGGTCTTTCTCCGTCTCCCGCACGATTGCGGGGCCAACGGGGCAAGAGGGCCGATGCTGCGCGGGGCCGGATGCCATCGCACAGGTTCTTCAATCGGGGATTGGGAGAACGGCCGCGCGCCTAGTCGAAACGGCGTAAAAAGGCAAGCGGTTTGGTGGGGCGGGGCGCGACGTGCTGCCGATCGCTAAGGCTTCACCAGGCCGATCTGCCGGTCGTGCAAGCGGGTCAGCGTGAGCAAGGCGCATGCCGCGCCGATTAGGCACATCAGCATATCCCACTGCGTGTCCCACGGGTCGCCCTGTGTGCCGAGGAATTCCTCCGCACCCTGACCCAGCGCCATCGCCGCGCCGAACTCGATCAGCTCGTAGGTCGCGCTGACCGCAAGGCAACAGGCGAGCACCAGAACGCTCAGCAGCCATCCGCTTCGCAACCCGCCCAGCCGCACCAGCAATTCGCGCAGCACGATGGCAGGCACGAAACCCTGGATGAAATGTCCGAAGCGGTCATAGGGGTTGCGGGCCAAGTCCAGCCAGTCCTGCACAGCGAAGCCCAGCGGCACGCGCGCATAGGGCCCAGGATCAGGACGAGGCCGTGAAAGCCAATCAGCAGGAGGGCGAGGGTGGTGAGCGGGAACCGCGCGCCACTCGCCCACAGGATGGGGATGGCGATCATCACCGGGGCGACCTCCATCAGCCAAGTCGCGCGGTCGTAGGGCGCCCATCCCGACAGCAAGAGGCCAGTCGCCCAGACTATCGTGACCGCGATCAGCAGGCGACGGTAGGCGGGTTGCATCATTGCGCGGCGCGAACCGCCTGTTCCACCGCCTCGATTGCGGCGGCAATGGCTTCCTCTTTTCCCAGATTGCTGGTGTCGATCACCATCGCATCGTCGGCGGGGGTCAGCGGAGCGACCGCGCGGTTGCGATCGCGGTCGTCGCGGCGGCGCAGATCGTCGGCGATCTCCACCAAAGCCACCTTTACACCGCGTTCGCGCATTTCGAGGAAGCGGCGCTGCGCGCGTGCCTCCACGCTGGCGGTGATGAACAACTTGGCCTCGGCCTCAGGCGCGATCACCGTGCCGATATCGCGCCCGTCCAGCACCGCGCCGCCATCCTGCGTGGCAAAGGTGCGCTGACGCTCGAACAGTGCCGCGCGCACCGCGGGGTGGATCGAGACGCGGCTGGCAAGTCCGCCAGTCTCTTCATTGCGCAATGTTTCATCGTCCAGCAGGCTGTCGGGGAAGGCAACCGCCGCGAGCGCAGCGCCCGCATCGTCCGGGTTTCCGCCGTCGAGGAAAACCTGACGCCCCACGGCGCGATACAGCAGGCCGGTGTCGAGATGCGGCACACCGAAATGCGCGGCCAGAGCTTTTGCAATTGTGCCTTTTCCCGAGGCGGTCGGTCCGTCGACGGCTATAATCATGTGCGTCCCTTGCGCTCTTTCACCGCCTTGGCCAAGCCCCAGATGGCAATCGCTGCCCAGAAGCCTTCGAGCACGAGGCTCGGCCAGTTGGTGTGCACCAGCAGCGACACGGTGAGCAGCGCTGCGCCTACCAGATTGGTGGTGTGCAGAATGAACGGGTTCGGCTCGTCCTTCCAGGTGAGATAGGCGTAGGCCGCAATGATGCAGGCCATGCCGACGAAGCCGATGAGCGTGTAGATATCGAGCTGGTCGGTCACGTGCGTGCCTTTTCGAGGAGGGCCATGAAATCGGGGAAACTGGTGGCGATGGGGGCGGTGCTGTCGACCTCCACCCCGTCCGTACTGGCGAGACCTGCCACTGCCATGCTCATGGCGATACGGTGATCGAGATGGGTGGCAATGGGCCCGCCACCCTTCAGAGGCGTGCCGCCAGTTCCGTCGATGACGAGCCCGTCCTCTTGCTCTGTCACCTGCGCGCCGACAGCCTTGAGTGCTGCGGCCATCGCCGCCAGCCGGTCGCTTTCCTTCACGCGCAACTCCTCCAACCCGCTGGTGGCGGTGCGCCCTTCGGCCAGCGCAGCTGCCACGAACAGAACCGGAAACTCGTCGATCATGCTGGGTGCGATGGCCGGATCGACCTCGATCCCCTTGAGCGCGGCGTGGCGCACTTGCAGGTCGGCCACCGGCTCCCCGCCGACTTCGCGCGCATTGTGGCGGCCGATCCGTGCGCCCATCTGTTCCAGCACACGGAAGATGCCGTCGCGCGTGGGATTGAGGCCGACATTCTCGATCACCAGATCGCTGCCAGGCACGATGCTGGCCGCCACGGCAAAGAAAGCGGCGGAAGACGGATCGCCGGGGACATCGATATCCTGCGGTTCCAGGTCGGCGGGACCGGTGATGGAAATGTGGCGCTCGCCATCCTTGACCTCGACCTGCACATCCACGCCGCAGCCGCGCAGCATCCGCTCGGTATGATCGCGTGTCGGAACGGGCTCGACCACCGTGGTCGTGCCGGGCGTGTTGAGCGCGGCGAGCAGCACGGCGCTCTTCACCTGCGCGCTGGCGACCGGCAGGCGGTAGCTGATCGGCACGGCGGGTTGAATGCCCTCCATGGTCAACGGCAGCGTTCCCCCGGGGGAGGGCACAAAACTTGCGCCCATCGTTGCAAGCGGGTCGATCACGCGGGCCATGGGGCGCTTCGAGAGGCTGGCATCGCCAATGAAGGTCGCGGTTATCCCGTGGCTCGCCAGCAAGCCCATCAGCAGCCGCGTGCTCGTGCCCGAATTGCCCATGTCGAGCGCCTGCGCGGGTTGCAACAGCGTGCCGACACCCACACCGTCGACCACCCAGTCATCCCCGTCGCGTTTAATCCGCGCGCCCATCTGGCGCAGCGCGGCGGCGGTGGCGAGCACGTCCTCCCCCTCCAGCAGGCCGGAGATGCGGCTGCGCCCGACCGAGAGCGCCCCGAACATCAGCGCGCGATGGCTGATCGATTTGTCGCCCGGCACGCGGATGCGTCCCGTCAGCGGCTTGGAGGGCAGGAAACGATGTGCGGTCAAGGGGACCTCTTGGAACTGTGCGGATCGGGGTGCGGCGATGCGCTTTGACAGCGCCCATCCGGTCTGGCAAGGCGCGCGCGCTGTTGATTCCCGCCCCTTGCATCGGGCCTGCGGGGACCCATCATTAAGACATTCGGATTTCCGCCCCGCTTCATCGCGTGGGCAAACTTTCAAGGATTACACATGGTCAAACCGGAATGGGGCACGAAGCGGACCTGCCCGAACTGCGGCACGCGCTTCTACGATCTGGGCGAAGAGCACCCCGTCACTTGCATCGAATGCGGGCACGAATGGGAGCCGGAACCCGTGCTGAAGCCCAAGCAGCCGATCCCGGCCGATGGCGCTGACAAGAAGAAGGACGGCGAGGCCGACAGCGATCTGGCCGATGACGATCTGGACGATATCGACGAAGACGACGATTCGCCCGACAATGAAGTCGACCTTGGCGGCGACGACGATCTCGGCGTGTCCAAGGGCAAGGGCGACGATGAAGGTGATGACGACACCTGATCGTGCATCGCAGCTTGAAATACCGGACGGCGGGCGCGCATGCGCTCGCCGGTTCGGCACGGAGCTGCGTTGAAGCCCGGGTAAAGGCGGCCCGAACGCTCTTGCCACCCGCAGGAAAAGCGGGGGCGAGGCAGGAAATGAAAAAACCGTCTTGATAAAAGAATGCGACGCTCATAAAGGCGTCGCTCCCCGCTTCAGGGTGGGGTGACATGAAATGGCGCGGGGCCTTAGCTCAGCTGGGAGAGCGCTACAATGGCATTGTAGAGGTCAGCGGTTCGATCCCGCTAGGCTCCACCATTTCACCGTCTTTTGGGTCAGGACGGGCTGCAAATCGCGCTCTGCTGCGCTTCCGATGCTCACGGGCCTGATGCCCGCTCCGCTTCGGTTCTCGCAGAGCACAATTTTCGCTCCGACCTGCCACAAAATCAGGTGAAGTCGCCGTTTCGATATATAAGTCGGGTTTCCAAGGGAATTCGCAACGCTGGCCGACGAGGTTTCGTCCGCCGGCGTTTTTCGCGTATTTCGGACCCAATCGGTCCGGCAAGGAGTTGAGTTAGGCGATGTTCGACAATCTGTCCGATAGGCTCGGCAATGTGTTCGACCGCCTCAAGGGTCGCGGTGCGCTCTCCGAACAGGATGTGCGCGATGCGATGCGCGAGATCCGCGTCGCCCTGCTCGAAGCCGATGTCGCCCTGCCGGTGGTGCGCCGCTTCATCGATGCGGTGACCGAAAAGGCCATCGGGCAGAACGTTCTCAAATCGATCACCCCGGGCCAGCAAGTCGTCAAGATCGTCGACGATGAACTGGTTGCAATGCTGGGCGGCGGCGAGGATGTGGACCCGCAAGAGGGCCAGCTCAACCTGAAGGCCAAGCCGCCGGTCGTCATCATGATGGTCGGCCTGCAAGGCTCGGGTAAGACGACCTCGACCGCCAAGATTGCGCGTTTCCTCAAGGAAAAGCACGGCAAGAAGTCGATGATGGCCTCGCTCGACGTCAACCGTCCGGCGGCGCAGGAACAGCTCGCCGTGCTGGGCGAACAGGTCGATGTGGCGACCCTGCCGATCGTCAAGGGCCAGCAGCCGGTGGATATTGCGCGCCGCGCGATGGAAAGCGCCAGGCTGCAGGCCGCCGATGTGCTGCTGCTCGATACGGCGGGGCGTCTGCATGTCGACGAAGCGCTGATGGCCGAGATGAAGGCCGTCGCCGGTGTGTCTGCACCGACCGAAGTGCTGCTGGTGGTCGACAGCCTGACCGGGCAGGATGCGGTCAACGTCGCCAAGAGCTTCACCGATGAAGTTCCGCTGACCGGCGTGGTGCTGACCCGGATGGATGGCGATGCGCGCGGCGGCGCGGCGCTGTCGATGCGCTATGTCACCGGCAAGCCGATCAAGTTTGCCGGGACGGGCGAAAAGCTCGACGCGCTGGAGGCGTTCGATCCCAAGCGCGTTGCGGGCCGCATTCTGGGCATGGGCGATGTCGTCAGCCTGGTCGAAAAGGCGGCCGCCACGATCAAGGAAGAAGAGGCCGAAGCCCTCGCCAGGAAGATGGCGAAGGGACAGTTCGACCTCAACGATCTGGCCATGCAGCTCAAGCAGATGCGCAATATGGGCGGGCTGGGCATGCTGGCAGGCATGATGCCCGGCATGAAAAAGGCCAAGCAGGCAATGGCCGCCGCCGATATGGACGACAAGGTGCTGGTCCATATGGAAGCGATCATCGGTTCGATGACGCAGAAGGAGCGGACCCGTCCCGAACTGATGAACGCCAAGCGCAAGAAGCGCGTGGCCGCAGGTTCGGGCACGCAGGTGCAGGACGTCAACAAGGTGCTCAAGATGCACAAGGAAATGTCCCGCGCCATGAAGCAGATCAAGAAGATGGGCGGATTGAAGGGCCTCGGCGCGCTGTTCGGCGGGGGTGGCCTCGGTGCGGCCATGCCCGGCCTGGGCGGCCCCGGTGGCGGCGGCGCTGGCGGTATGCCGGGCCTCGGCGGTGGCGGCTCAGGCGGGCCGGGCGTCGATCCCGATACCCTGCCGCCCGATCTTCGTGACATGTTGAACAAGAAATAATTTCAGATAGTTAATCCCGAAAGGTAACACACAATGGCAATTTCTCTTCGTCTCTCGCGTGGTGGTGCAAAAAAGCGCCCCTATTACCGCATCGTGGCTGCCGACAGCCGCAAGCCGCGTGACGGCAAGTATCTGGAGCAGATTGGTGTCTACAACCCGCTGCTCGCCAAGGACGATCCGGCGCGCGTGAAGCTCGACGAAGATCGCGCACGCCACTGGCTGAGCGTCGGTGCGCAGCCTTCGGACCGTGTCGCTCGCTTCCTCGATGCTGCCGGCGTCCGCGAACGCGCCGCGCGCAACAACCCGAACAAGGCCGAGCCGGGCGAAAAGGCCAAGGAACGCGCCGAAGAAAAGGCTGCCAAGGAAGCCGAAGCCGCTGAAGCCGCCAAGGCTGCGGAAGAAGAAGCCGCCGCTGCTGAATCGACCGAGAACGAAGCAACCGGTTCGGTCAAGACCGAGGAAACCGCCGAAGCCGTGGCCGATGCGGTCGAGGGCGAAACGCCTGCCGACGCCACCGCCGAGGACAAGGCTGCCATTGCCGAGGAACAGGCCGAAGGCGGCCCGGCCAACGAACAGGCCGACGACACGGCTGGCAAAGAGTAAGAGAAGGCCAGGCCTTTTCCAATGAACGCATCGCCCGTCACGCTGGCCGCCGTCACCGGTGCGCATGGTGTGGCGGGCGAAGTGCGTCTGAAGCTGTTCGGCGAAGGGTGGGAGCAGCTGCGCGGCTTCGACACCTTCAATGACGGCGCGCTGCGCCTGCGCAAGATCCGCAGCGACAACAAGGGCGGCGCGATCGCCCGCTTCGAAGGCGTCGACAATCGCAACGCGGCAGAGGCGCTGCGCGGCACGACCCTGAGCGTCGACCGGGACGCTTTGCCCTCGTTGGACGAGGGTGAATATTACCATTCCGACCTGCTCGGCCTTGCGGTCGTCAGCGATGGCGGAGAGCCGGTGGGCACTGTCCACGCGGTGGAAAATTTCGGCGCGACCGACATTGTCGAGATCGCAAAACCCGACGGGAAGAAATTCATGGTCCCGCTCACCCGGGAGGCCGTGCCCGAATGGAACGCCGAACGGCTGGTGATTTCAGAGGATTTCTGGGACAGATAGCGCGATGGACGCGCGCGACACCGACCTCTGGCAACGCCTTGGCGAATACGAGATCGGCCCGCCCGACGCCGCGCTTACATTTGCCGACCGGCTGGCGCGGGAAAATCGCTGGAGCGCGGATTTTACCGCCCGCGTGATCGAGGAATATCGCCGTTTCTGCTATCTCGCCATGACCGCAGGGCACGAAGTTACGCCGTCCGATGCAGTCGATCAGGCGTGGCATCTGCACCTCACCTACAGCCGCGATTACTGGCAGCGATTCTGCCCCGAAGTGCTGCGCGGCGAACTGCATCACGGCCCCACCGCAGGCGGCCAGCCCGCGCGCAGCCGCTATTACGATCAATATGCCGCGACATTGCGCAGTTATGAGGCGATATTCGGCGAATGCGCGCCCGCCGATATCTGGCCCGGCGCGGCACGGCGGTTCGGCATCGACCCACTTTCCTTCCGCACCAATCCGCGCGATGTTATCGTCATTGAAAGAAAGCGCCTGCCTCTCTTCATCGGGTTGGGCGCGGTTCTGCTGGTTGCGCTGCTTGGCGTCGCGGCATGGATAGGAGGGGTGGTTCTTTAGATGATCAGCGGTTTTTCGATTTATTCCGGCGGGCAGTTTCTGGCGCTTTATGGCGGGCTGTTGCTGATCGCGGTGCTGGCCAGCCTCTATCTTCCTGCCACTTTGCGACCACAGGGGCGCGGCGAGCGGGCGGGCGACCGTTTCGAAAAGGCGTTCCTTTCCGGCGGCACGGGCCGCGTGACGGAAACCGTTGTTGCGCGCCTGCTGAGCGTGGACGCGCTTACCCCATACGCCAATCGAAAGCTGCATGTTGTGCGCAGCGATGCGGGCGAGAACCGCGCCGAGAGTGCCGTACTGCGCATTCCCGGCGAATTCGGCATGAAGGCGGCGCATGACGCCGTGCTGCCCTATGCCAAGGATGTCGAACGGACGCTGATCGCGAAGGAATTGCTGCTCGATAGCGGGCAGCGCTGGCGGTTGCGCTTCGTCTCCGCGCTTCCCTTGCTGGTGCTGCTGGCCATCGGGTTCTATCGGATGCGGGCCGGCGTTGCAGAAGGCGAGCCGGTCGGCTTCCTGACGGTTCTGCTGGTCCTCACGGCGGCCCTGGCCATCTGGCGAATCTTCAAGCTCGACCCGCGCACCAAAGGCGGCATCGCCGCGCTTGCGGAAGCGAAAGCCGTCGATGCACGCCTCAAGACCGCGCCGACGCGCCCGGAAATGCCCGATGGCGTCGCCCTGTTCGGCACGGCCATCCTGGTCGGTACGCCGCTCTCGGAACTGCATGCCATGCGGCAGGCAGCGTCGATGAACGGGGCCGGCGGCTATGCGGGCGATGGCGGTGGCGATTCCGACGGCGGCGACGGCGGGGGCTGCGGTGGTTGCGGCGGATGAGGTGTTGCACCTTACGCCCACGCCGTTTGCAGAACCCGATGCAGCAGCCATCGACACGCAGTTGGCATTTTCGACACCCCACGGTTTGAACTGTCTCGCTGCACATGACCGCCCGAAAGACGGGCGTTAACGCAAACAGCGGAGGGAAGCGGACCGATGATCGACAGCGCAGGCTTTTTGATTGCAAGCTATGCCGTGATGGCGGCGGGTATGAGTGTCGCGGTCGGCAAGTTGTCTCCCACAATCGGCCCACGCTTCCGCCACCTGCTCGCTGGCGGCGCGCCGCTCGCTGCCGTGCTGGCCGCGAGGCTTGGCGAACATGACAGCGTGACGTTGCACGGCATGGACCTGTTTGCCGCTGGCGGACTGTTCGTGCTTGGCATTGCCGTGTCGAGCATGGTCGGCAAGGCCATCCCCAGCGTCCGGTCGCAGGATCGCCTTCCCACCGATCGCTAGACGCGCGACCGATGGTGGCCGACAAGATGGCAAAGCCTGTCCGCCGCCGCTAGGGAGCGGCGCATGACCTTCGCCGCCACCATTCTCACGCTTTATCCCGAAATGTTTCCCGGTTCGCTGGGTGTCAGCCTTGCCGGACGCGCGCTGGAGCGGGGGGACTGGTCGTGCGAAGCCGTGCAGCTTCGCGATTTTGCCACCGACAAGCACCGCACGGTGGACGACACCCCCGCTGGCGGCGGCGCGGGCATGGTGCTGAAGGCGGATGTGCTGGGGCGAGCGTTGGATTACGTGATAAGTTCTAAACCCGTTCGCCCTGAGCTTGTCGAAGCCCGTCCTGAGCGCCTGCCGCAGGCAGGCAGTCGAAGGGGGCTGCACTTCTCTTCAAATACTGCACCAGAAGAAAAGGACAGGGCTTCGACAAGCTCAGCCCGAACGGACAATTTCGGTACGATGCCCGTCCTCGCCATGACACCGCGCGGGCGGCCGATCACACAGGCGCGCATTCGCGAGATCGCCGCAGGGCCGGGCGTCGCCATTCTGTGCGGGCGTTTCGAAGGGTTCGACGAGCGTATTTTCGACGCCTATCCTCAGGTCGAGCAGGTCAGTCTGGCCGACATCGTCTTGTCGGGTGGAGAGCCCGCCGCGCTCACCATACTGGACGCTTGCATTCGCCTGCTTCCAGGAGTAATGGGCGCGCCCGATAGCGGCCATGAAGAATCGTTCGAGGACGGCCTTCTGGAATACCCGCAATACACCCGACCTCAGGAATGGGAAGGGCGCACGATCCCTGAAGTGCTGCGATCGGGGGATCATGCGAAAATCGCTGCCTGGCGAAAGCTGAGGAGCGAGGAAGACACACGGTTACGCAGGCCGGACCTTTGGGAGCGTTACAGTGACGCTCGGGACCGACCTGCCTCTGGCGCGCGGCGAGAGAAGTAAGGATATGGTTCGATGAACCTCATTCAGCAGCTCGAGGCGGAAGCCATCGAGAACCTCGGGAAGGACATCCCCGAATTCCGCCCTGGCGATACCGTCAAGGTCGGTGTGCGCGTTGTCGAAGGCACGCGCGAACGTGTCCAGAATTTCGAAGGCGTTGTCATCGCCCGCCAGAACCGCGGCATGGGCAGCAACTTCACCGTCCGCAAGATGAGCTTCGGCGAAGGTGTGGAGCGTGTGTTCCCGCTCTATTCGCCGATCATCGACAGCGTCACCGTGGTTCGCCGTGGTGTCGTGCGCCGGGCGAAGCTCTACTATCTGCGCGGCCGCACCGGCAAGCGCGCGCGTATTGCGGAACGCAAGGTCAACGCGCCGAAGGCTTAAGTGCCAGAGCGATAAGGCCAGGACGCTTTATCGACCGAACAAAAGAAGGGGCGTGGCGGGATGACCGCTGCGCCCCTTTTCTTATGGCCTGCGATTGGGCATGCGGGTGGCGATGATGAAAGGGACCACACGCCCATGCGCCTTCTGCTTGCCGCCGCTCTCCTGCCTCTCGCCGCGCCCGCCCTTGCTGGCGGCGATACGATGACCGAGGGGCCGGATCTTACCTTCGAGCGGGTCTTCGCCTCGCCCGGCCTCGACGGGCCAAGCCCGCGCAAGCCCAAGCTGTCGCCCGATGGCCGCTATCTCACCGTGCTGCGCAATCGCGAGGATGATCGCGAGCGCTACGATCTGTGGGCCTTCGACCGCAGCGATGGCACATGGTCGATGCTGGTCGACAGCGAGAAGTTCGCCAGCGGGCGCGAACTGTCCGAAGACGAGAAGATGCAGCGCGAGCGCGCGCGCGTCGGCAATTTGCGCGGCATTATCGATTACGAATGGACCAGCAACGGCAAGGCGCTGCTCGTGCCGCTGGATGGCGACCTCTATCTCGCTGCGCTGACGGGCGAGGTGGTGCGCGTCACCGATACCGAGGAAAGCGAACTCAACCCCGCGCTCAGCCCGCATGGGAATTACATCTCATTCGTGCGCGACCGGCAATTGTGGGTCGGCCCGGTGACCGGCGAACATGCCCCGATCACCGCCCGTGAAGGCGAGACGATCCGCTGGGGCGAAGCCGAATTCGTCGCGCAGGAGGAGATGAGCCGACACGACGGGTACTGGTGGAGCCCCGACGAAAACCGCATCGTCGTCCAGCGGACCGATGAAAGCATGGTCGGCGTGGTCACCCGCGCGGCCATCGGCGCGACCGGCACGAAGGTGTTCGACCAGCGATATCCGGTGGCCGGCAGCGCAAATGCCAAGGTCCAGCTCTTTGTGATGGACCCAGACGGCCAGAACCGTGTCGAGGTCGATCTGCGCAGCAACCAGTCTGCGACCTATTACGACCCGCAGGACCCGGACGATTTCTATCTCGCCCGCGTCGACTGGGCGCCCGATGGCAGCGCGTTCTATGTCCAGCGGCAGAACCGCGAACAGACCTGGATGGACCTGCTCAAGGTCGATCCGGCCACCGGCGCGAGCGAGATCGTGGTGCAGGAAGAAGCCTCGCAGCAGCATGGCGGCGATGGCTACTGGATCAACCTGTCGGACAATTACCGCTTCCTCGGCAATGGCGATCTGATCTGGTGGTCGGAGCGTGACGGCTTCGCCCATCTCTACCGCTATCTTGGCGAGGAAGACTGGCGCGCATACAAGCAGCTGACCAAAGGCCAGTATGTCGTCACCAAGCTTGTCGGGGTGGACCAGCAGGCCAGCCGCCTGTTCTTCCTCGCCACCAGCGAGCAGGACCCGCTCGAACAGCATGTCTATGCCTATGATTTCGCGACGCAGGCCCCGACGATGCCGCATCGCCTGACGGACACCGGCTTTACCCATTCGGCGACGATGGACAAGAAGGGGCAGACACTGCTCGTCACCCGCTCGAACGACGACACGCCGCCGCAAATGTATCTCGCCGATCAGGAGGGCAAGCGGCTCGCCTGGGTGGAGGAGAACGCGCTCGATGCCGATCACCCCTATGCGCCCTACCTGGTCAGTCATCGGCCCACGCAATACGGCACGATCCCGGCGGAGGATGGAACGCCGCTCCACTGGGAAATGGTGACGCCCGAAATGGAGCCGGGTAAGCGCTATCCGGTCTATTTCTACCATTACGGCGGGCCGGGACCGCAAATCGTCAATCGCGGCTGGAACGGCGCGCTGCGTCAGGCCATCGTCGACAAGGGCTATATCTGGTTCGCACTGGACAATCGCGGCAGCGCCAATCGCGGCGTCGCCTTCGAACAGCCGATTTACCGCGCAATGGGCGGCGTCGAAGTGCGCGACCAGAAGGCGGGGGCGGAATATCTCAAGACGCTGCCCTTCGTCGATCCGGCCAAGATCGCTATCGATGGCTGGTCCTATGGCGGATACATGACGCTGAAGCAGCTCCAGGCCGATCCGGGGCTGTATGCAGCGGGCATTTCGGGCGCGCCGGTGACGAAGTGGGAACTCTACGACACGCACTACACCGAACGCTATATGGGCACGCCGCAGGCCGATGGCGCAGCGTATGAGGGCGCCAGCGCCATTCCCGACGCGGCGAAGATCGCCGATCCGCTGCTGATTATCCACGGCATGGCGGACGACAATGTCGTGTTCGAAAACGCGACCGAGGTTATCTCTACAATGCAGGAAGCCAATGTGCCGTTCGAGATGATGCTCTATCCCGGCTACACCCACCGCGTGTCGGGCGAGACGATCAGCCCGCATCGCTACAACACTGTGTTCCGCTTTCTGGAACGCCACGGGGTCACGCCGCCGGAATAGTCGCCACCTGACAGTTCGCCACGTCGCCCAGCGAAAGCTGGGGTCTGCGGCGAATAAGAGCTTCTATCGCGAATGATCCCAGCTTTCGCTGGGATGACGCGGATTGAGGGGGTAAGGGCCTCCGTGAATACAATTGGAGACGTTGAATTGGGTTACAGAGTTGCCGTTGTCGGCGCGACCGGGAATGTCGGGCGTGAAATGATGCAGGTCCTCGCCGAGCGCGAGTTCCCCATCGATGAAGTGGCCGCGGTTGCATCCAGCCGCAGCCACGGAACCGAAGTCGAGTTCGGCGACACGGGCAAAATGCTCAAATGCAAGAATATCGAGCATTTCGATTGGGCCGGATGGGATATCGCCCTGTTCGCTGCAGGAAGTGGCCCGGCCAAGGAATACGCGCCCAAGGCGGCCGCCGCGGGCTGCGTGGTGATCGACAATTCCTCGCTCTATCGCATGGACCCGGACGTGCCGCTGATCGTGCCGGAGGTGAACCCCGATGCGATCTACGATTATGCCAAGCGCAACATCATCGCCAACCCGAACTGCTCCACCGCGCAGCTGGTCGTGGCGCTGAAGCCGCTGCACGATGCCGCGACGATCAAGCGCGTGGTGGTCAGCACCTATCAATCGGTTTCCGGCGCGGGCAAGGCGGGCATGGACGAGCTGTTCCAGCAGAGCCGCGCCATCTTCGTGGGCGATCCGGTGGAGCCGGTGAAATTCACCAAGCAGATCGCCTTCAACGTCATCCCGCACATCGACACTTTCCTCGACGATGGATCGACCAAGGAAGAGTGGAAGATGGTGGTCGAAACCAAGAAGATCCTCGATCCCAAGATCAAACTCAGCGCGACCTGCGTGCGTGTGCCCGTGTTCGTGGGCCATTCGGAAGCCGTGAACATCGAGTTCGAAAACGAGCTGAGCGCAGAGCAGGCGATGGAAATCCTGCGCGAGGCGCCGGGCTGCATGCTGATCGACAAGCGCGAGGATGGCGGATACGTCACCCCGGTGGAAAGCGCGGGCGACAGCGCCACCTTCCTCAGCCGCGTACGCGAAGACCCGACGGTCGAAAACGGCATCAGCCTGTGGTGTGTGTCAGATAACTTACGCAAAGGTGCGGCATTGAACGCGGTACAGATCGCCGAACTGCTCGGCCGGGAATGCCTCAAGAAAGGATAATCCTCCAATGCGTATCGCCATGCTTGCCCTTGCCACCCTGTCGCTCACCGCGTGCCAGCAGGCAGGGGAGGTGGACGATACGCCATCGGACGAAATCCAGCTCCAGGAAACGCCCAATACCGATCCCAACCCGCCGGGCGTGGTGCGCCTGATGGGTGACGGCGTGCAGGTGACGGGCGCGGCGGGAACCTCGCTCGCCTTCACCAGCCCGCAGGGCGCGGTGGAGGCCGAGCTTGCGAGGGCGCTGGGCGATCCGACCGGGCGCGCGTCCAATGACGAATGCGGGGCCGGGCCGGTGGATACGACCAGCTTCAATGGCGGCCTCAAGCTCAATTTCCAGAAAGGCCGACTGGTCGGCTGGGTGCTTGATACCGACAAGGGCGCAGAGACGCGCGACATTGCCACCGTGGACCGCATTGCGCCCGGTTCCAGCGCAGCAGACCTTGGCGCTGCGTATGAAGTTTCGCCAGTCGAAGGCAGCACGCTGGGTGATGAATTCACCACGCAGAGCGGCATCTCCGGCTTTTACGAGCAGTGGGGTGAGGCGAAGCAGGTCGGCATGCTGTATGCCGGGACGACCTGTTTCTTCCGCTAGACGCCCTGCGGATTGATCGGCAAGAAGGGCACAATGACCCTGACGGCCGATCTCTATTTCAGCTTCCGCTCACCCTATAGCTATCTCGCCATCGGCCGATACCGGGCGATGGCGGAGCAGAACGATCTCGATATTGCGCTGCGTCCCGTATTGCCGCTGGCAATCCGTCAGCCCGATTTCTTCGAGCGCAACCACCCCAACTGGCTCGGCTACACCATGCGCGACATGATCCGTGTGGCGCAGTTCCATGGCATCCCCTTCGGCGCGCCGCGACCCGACCCAATTGTGCAGGATGTTGCCACGCGAAAGATTGCGGCCGACCAACCCCATATTCGCCGCATCACGGGCATGGGGCAGGCGGCGGCCCGGCGCGGCAGGGGCGTCGCTTTTGCGCATGAGGCGGGACAATTGATCTGGGGCGGGCAGGAAGGCTGGAACGAGGGCGACCATCTAGCCGGCGCGCTGGAGCGGGCGGGGCTGGAGGCGGGCGCGGTACTCGCCGAGATCGAGCAGGAAGCGGAAGCGCTCGATGCCGAAATCGCCGCCAACCAGGACGCGCTGGAGGCGGCAGGCCATTGGGGCGTGCCCACACTGGTTTTCGACGGAGAGCCTTTCTTTGGGCAAGACCGGATCGAAATGGCGCAATGGCGGATGGGGCAGAAGGGGTTGACGCCAAATGCCTGAAAAGAAGCACTTCTCTTCCCGCTGGGACAGCCTCTTTTTCTATCTCCATCGCTTCAACGCGGTCATGTTTCTGATTGTCCTCTCACTCGTGGGGATTGTGGCGCTTATCGGAATTTTTCAGTCCGGCATGTGGAATGACGACTACCGATACGGGGAGGATGCCTTCAGCCAAGAACATGGCGAGTTCGAGGGAGGCACTATCGAGACCTCGGACGGGCAGGTGGTCAGCTACGTGGTCGAGCCGTTCGAACAAGGCGATATGCAGATCGTCGGCAAAAACCTCTCATTCACAGCGATGGGAAGCGGCAACTCGAAACTGGTGCTGCCTGACGGTGGCGAACAGATCGTGCTGAACTGGGAAGAGCTCAGGCTGCGACACGCAGATGCCAAAGCGTACAGCGTGATTGCCGGGAGCGTCCAGGACTACAAGGAAGGCGTGCTCGACTGGGTCGTTGGCCGGTTTTCCGATTTGGAACAAAAGACCATCGCTCGGCGCGTCCGATATATCGACGCACCGCAAATGATTGATGCGGACACAATGTCTGTCATCGTGTGGCCTACCGAGGACAGGGCGGAGTTCTGGCTGGTCGATCTGCGAGACCTCACAGTGGTTTCGCGGCGGAAAGTGGCCCTTCCACTGCCACGCAAAGCCGCTAACTTCAATTCGGATGACGATGACGTTTTGCGCGCGATCGAGGCTTTATCACATTGAAAACCGAACATTTCGCCAGTTTCGACGGCACGCAGCTTGCGCTGCATCGCCATGGGGAAGGGCGTCCCTTCGTGTTGCTGCACGGGCTGTTTTCCAGCGCGCAGATGAACTGGATCAAGTGGGGCCATCACGAAGCCATTGCGGCGCAGGGCTATGAAGTGCTGATGCTCGATTTCCGTGTGCACGGCGACAGCGCCGCGCCGCATGAGCCGGAGGCTTATCCGCAAAACGTGCTGGTGCGCGATGCTGCGGCGCTCGTAGGGCATCTGGGGCTGGAGGATTACGATCTTGGCGGGTTTTCGCTGGGTGCGCGGACATCGCTGCATGCAGTGGCACACGGCGTGCTCGACCCCCGCCATCTCGTGGTTGGCGGCATGGGTACGGCCGGGCTGGGCAAATGGGCGCGGCGCAGCGCCTATTTCAAGCGCGTGATCGACGAATTCGACGCCATCCCGCGCGGCGATCCGGCCTATTTCTCAATGCAGTTTCTCAAGTCGCAGGGTGTCGACCGGGTGGCGGCGCGGCTGCTGCTCGACACGATGCCCGATCTGGACCTGGCGCTGCTCGACAACGTCAGCGCGCCCACGCTGGTGGTTTGCGGGGACGAGGACCGGGACAACGGCTCGGCAGAAGAGCTGGCAGGCCTGATCCCGAATGCGGATTTCGTCGAAGTGCCGGGCACGCATATGAGCAGCGTGACCAAGCCTGAGCTGGGGCAGGCCATCGCACAATGGTTGGGGGAACGGAAATGAACGTAGCGCGCGTCGAACTGAAATTGTGGCTGATCGGGCTGGCGGCCTTTGCCGTGGTGATCGCGCTGAGCGCCTATCTGCGCGCCAACAGCATTGGGATCGTCGAACACCAGCTGGCCGGCACGGCGGAGCGGGTCAATGAAATCCAGGCGCAGTGGCGGGCTGACGGGATGCGCGGCTGGGCTATCGTGGGCATGCTGTCCGATCTGGTCTTTATCGGCATTTACGGCGTGGGCGCGTGGATCGCCGGGCGCAGCCTTGCGGCTTCTGGCGGCGGCCTGCTGAAAGCCGTGGGCTGGGTCGCCGCGATTGCTGGCGCTGTGTTCCTGCTGACCGATTATGTCGAGACGATCCTGCAAGTGGTGCAGCTGATCCGCGAAGCCGGTTCGGACGGTATGGCGGGCACGGCGGCCGCGATGCAGACGCCCAAGACGCTGGCATGGATCGTTAGCTTCCTCGGGGTTATTATCGGCCTTGTCGTTCGTCGATTTGTCCGCCCCTGATCTTGCTAAGCGCGGTTGCGCGGTCCAGACTGGTCGCAACGGAAACCAGTCTCAACGGTTCGAGGATGCCATTATGAAACTTCTGTCTGCCTCTCTGGCTGCGCTCGCAGTCTCGCTCGCCACTCCGGCCTTTGCCGACGATCATCAGGCTTCGGCCAGCATGCAGGCAGCCTATCCGCTGACACCGCAGGGCGCGGCCGACTGGGTTGCCATGGTGGAAAAGGACCTGTTCGATTTCGGCGTGGAATTTGCGCAGGTTTCCTGGATCAATTCGACTTACATCACGCAGGATACCGATGCGCTTGCCGCGAAATACGGCGCCGAGGCGACCGAGAAGAGCGTAGCCTACGCCAATGAAGCGGCGAAATATGCGCGCGTGAAGGGCCTCGATCCAGAAGTCGCCCGCAAGCTCGATATCCTGCGCAACGGCATCGTCATGCCCGCACCCGTACGAGACGGCGCGGCGAGCGAGCTGAACCAGATCGCCACCAGCCTCAACAGCCAGTACGGCAAGGGCAAGGGCACGCTGAACGGCAAGGAGATCTCCGGCTCCGATATCGAGGCGGAGATGGGCAATCTGGAGCGTACGCCGGAAGAATACGCCGAAATGTGGACCAGCTGGCACGACAATGTCGGCGCGCCCATGCGTGACGATTACCAGCGCATGATCGCCATCGCCAATGAAGGTTCTAAAGAACTGGGCTTTGCCGATCTGGGCGCGATGTGGCGTTCCAATTACGACATGGACCCGGATGCCTTTGCCGCCGAGACGGAGCGGATGTGGCAGGAAGTGAAGCCGCTCTACATGGCGCTCCACACCTATGTCCGGGGCAAGCTGAACGCGAAATATGGCGATGCCGTGCAGCCTGCCACCGGCCCGATCCGTGCCGACCTGCTGGGCAATATGTGGGCGCAGGAATGGGGCAATATCTACCCGCTTGTCGCGCCCGAAGGCGCGGGCGATATCGGCTATGACCTGACCGACCTGATCGCGGAAAAGAAGCTCGACGAGGTCGGCATGGTCAAGGTGGGCGAGCAGTTCTTCTCCTCGCTCGGCTTCGATCCGCTGCCCGAAACCTTCTGGGAGCGCAGCCAGTTCGTGAAGCCGGCGGACCGCGAGGTGGTGTGCCATGCCAGCGCCTGGGACGTCGACAATGTGGACGATCTGCGGATCAAGATGTGCATCAAGCGTAATGCCGACGATTTCAAGGTGATCCATCACGAACTCGGCCACAATTACTATCAGCGCGCCTACAATCAGCAGGATTATCTGCATCTCAACGGCGCAAACGACGGCTTCCACGAGGCCATCGGCGACATGATTGCGCTGTCGATCACGCCTGAATATCTGGTACAGATCGACATGCTCGACCGCGCCGACGTGCCGAGCGCCGACAAGGATATCGGCCTGCTGCTGCGCGAGGCGATGGACAAGGTCGCCTTCCTGCCCTTCGGCCTGATGGTCGACCGTTATCGCTGGGGCCTGTTCAATGGCGATATCCCTGCCGAAAGCCTGAATGCTGGCTGGAACGACCTGCGTCTGGAATATCAGGGTATTACCCCGCCCGTCGCGCGCGACGAGAGCAAGTTCGATGCGGGCGCGAAATACCATATCCCCGGCAATGTGCCCTACACGCGCTATTTCCTTGCGCGGATTTTGCAGTTCCAGTTCTTCAAGGCGGCCTGCGATCAGGCGGGCTGGGAAGGGCCGCTGCATCGGTGCTCGTTCTACGGCAACGAGGAAGTGGGCAAGAACCTCGATGCCATGCTCGAAATGGGCGCCAGCAAGCCGTGGCCCGACGCGCTCGAAGCCTTCACCGGCGAGCGCCAGATGAGCGGCAAGGCGATGGTCGAGTATTTCGCTCCGCTGATGGACTGGCTCGAAAAGCAGAACAAGGGCAAGAAGCAAGGCTGGTAAGCAGCGCTCTCCCGTGCGGGAGGGAAATGGGGGACATGTTATGCGCGCAGGATTGGCGATTGCCTCAGTCGCATTGGCAGCCTGCGCGCCCACCATCGAAGATACAGCCGCACCGGCCGCTTCCAGGGAAGTGTCCGGCGCGCTGTTCGTTGCAGGCAAGTTCGCCAACACGCTGGCCAAGGTGGAACTTGCAAGCGGCATGGAAACCGCGCGCGTGACGAGCTGTTCCAACCCGCATGAACTCGCCACATCGCCCGACAAGGCCCATGTCGCGCTGGCCTGCTATGGCGGCACGTCGCTCGACATTTTCCGCACCGCCGATCTCGCACGGGTGACAAGCATCGAGCTGGGCGAGAACGCCCGTCCGCACGGCATCGTCTGGCACGCCAATGGCGATCTCTATGCGACCGCCGAAGGACGCCAGTCGGTGTTCCGGGTGCGCGACCCCTTGGGCAAGGCCGAGGCATTCGAATATTCCACCGGCAAGCGCGGCAGCCACATGCTGGCCGTGTCGCCCGGCGGGGATCATGCCTGGACCACCGATCTCGGTTCGCGCACGGTCACACTGGTGGATTTGAAGACCCGCCGCGCACCGCGCTCGGTCGAGGTCGGCGAAGAGCCGGAAGGCATCGCATTGACGCCCGATGGCGAAACGCTGTGGGTGTCGGCGCGCGGGTCGGACAAGGCCTTCGCGCTCGATCCGCAGACGCTCGCCGTGCGCAGCGAAGTGGCGACAGGCGATTTCCCACTGCGCATCGCGATCCGTCCGCAAGGCGATTTCGCGGTCACCAGCGACCTGGCCGATGGCGGACTGACGGTGATCGATCTTGCGAAGTGCGAGGCGATACGGCACATCGCCGTCTCCAGCCGGGAAGAGGCGGAAGCGCGCACCCAGGTCACCATCCTGTGGTCGCCCGACGGCAAACGTATTTACGCCGCCGAAACGCGCAGCGACACGGTGGCGGAAGTGGATTTCGAAAGCGGCAGAGTGCTGCGCCGCCTGCCCGGAACCGGGGGCGGAGACGGGATGGCGATCTTAGATTGAAAAAAGTACCAAAACCCCTTCCGATCGTCGGCTGGCGCGAGCTGGTCCACCTGCCGGAACTCGGCCTCCACGAACTGCCCGCCAAGATCGATACCGGCGCGCGCACATCCTCGCTCCACGCCACGGTGCTGGAGGAGTTCGAGCGCGACGGTGAGCAATTCGTGCGCTTCGCGGTAGATTTCGAGGCGCAAAAGGTCCGCCAGGTGTGCGAGGCCATCCATATCGACTGGCGCGGTATCACAAGCTCCAACGGCAAGACCCAGCGCCGCCGGATCGTTAAGACGCCGCTGCGCATCGGCGATGTCGAATTCCGCGCGGAGATCAGCCTGGCCAACCGTTCCGACATGAAATTCCCGATGCTGATCGGGCGATCTTCTTTACGCCGCCGCTTTGTCGTAGATAGTGGTCATAGCTGGCTGCAAAGCCCCGGTCGCAACCCCGTCGAAGGACACACATCATGAAAATCGCCATGCTCGCGCGCAATGCCAAGCTGTATTCGCACCAGCGTCTTGTGCAGGCGGCTGAGGAGCGGGGGCATCAGCTCGACATATTGAACACAACGCGCTGCACCGTGCACATCGCCAGCCACAAACCCGAAGTGTTCTACAATGGCGAAGCATGCATCGGCTACGATGCAGTCATCCCGCGTATCGGCGCATCGATCACCAATTACGGCTTGGCCATCCTGCGCCAGTTCGAGATGCGCGGATGCTGGCCGCTCAACGAAAGCGTCGCCATCGGGCGCAGCCGCGACAAGCTGCGCAGCATGCAGATCCTCGCCAAGCATGGGCTGGGCCTGCCGCTAACGGCCTATGCCAACGATCCAAAACAGGCCGAAGAGATTATCCGCGCGGTGAAGGGCCCCCCGGTGGTCATCAAGCTGCTCGAGGGGACACAGGGTATCGGCGTGGTTCTCGCCGAAACCATGAGCAGCGCCAAATCGGTGATCGAGGCGTTTCGCGGGGCCAACGTCAACATTCTGGTGCAGGAATTCATCAAGGAAGCCGGCGGCACAGATATCCGCGCGCTGGTGGTGGGCGGCAAGGTCGTCGCGGCGATGAAACGCACCGGCGCGGCGGACGATTTTCGCAGCAATCTGCATCGGGGCGGCAGCGCGGAACTTATCAAGATCACGCCGGAAGAACGCAGCACCGCCGTGCGCGCGGCCAAGCGCATGGGTCTCAATGTTTGCGGCGTCGATATGCTGCGGTCCAATCACGGGCCGGTCATCATGGAAGTGAACAGCTCGCCCGGCCTGGAAGGCATCGAAAACGCCACCGGCAAGGACATCGCCGGGATGATTATCGATTTCATCGTGAAAAACGCAAGGGATGGCCGGACGAAGACCAAGGGGACGGGTTGATGTACAAGATTGCGATCGCGTTCATGGCGGCCACGCTTCCGGCGTTGGCGCATGCGCAGACCGAACCTGCCCGACCCGTTGTTCTCGCCAATGAAACGATCCTGCGGGTGAAGGGGGAAGGCTCGGTCACCATCAAGCCGCAAATGTTGACGATGTCCGTCGGTGTGGTGACGACAGCCCCTACTGCCGCAGAAGCGCTCGACGCCAACAGCCGCAAACTGGCCCCGGTCATCGCCCGTTTGCGCGATGCTGGCATCTCACCTTCCGATATTCAGACATCCGACTTGGACGTCGCGGCGCAGTTCGCGGATTCAAGGGGGAGGGACGACGACAGGATCATCGGTTTTCGCGCATCGAATCGCGTTACCGTCAAGAGCCGCGACCTCGACGATGCGGGCCGGTTGATCACCACTCTTTTCGATGCTGGGGCCAATTCGATCGACGGCCCGTATTTCTCGGTCGCGCCGGAAAACGAGGATGCCCTGGCGCGGGAAGCGGAAGCTGCTGCACTGCGTGAAGGGCATGCGCAGGCCGAAGCGACCGCGCAGGCGCTTGGCATGAGGGTCAGCCGTCTCCTGCTCATATCGGATAGCGCGGTCGAGTTCCGCGACAGGTCCGGGGTGATTGTCGTTACAGGCAGCCGCAAGCTTGCCACGCCTATCGAGCCGGGCGAAATCGCGGTGACGGCGATCTACAATATGGAATACGCGCTCATCCCGAACTGAGCGCCGCCACCCATCGTCAAAACCTCACCTGAACGGCGGTTCGTTGAATGCCCTCAGTTTGCGGCTGTGGAGGCGCGTGCCTTCCTGGCGCAGGCGGCGGCAGGCAGTGATGCCGATCTGGAGATGGGCGGCGATGGCTTGTTCGTAGAAGCGATTGGCCTGTCCGGGCAGTTTGATCTCGCCATGCAGCGGCTTGTCGCTGACGCATAGCAGCGTGCCGTAGGGCACGCGGAAGCGATACCCCTGCCCGGCAATGGTGGCGCTTTCCATATCCACGCCCACCGCGCGCGAGAGCGACATGCGCCGCGCCGATTGGGTAAAGCGCAATTCCCAGTTCCGGTCGTCGGTGGTGACGACCGTGCCGGTGCGCATGCGCGTCTTCAGGTCGGCGCCATGCTGGCCGGAAACTTCCTCCGCTGCACCTGCCAGCGCCTGTTGCACTTCGGCGATGGCGGGGAGGGGGATTTCCGGCGGCAAGACCGGATCGAGCACGTGATCGTCGCGCAGATATGCATGGGCGAGGACATAATCGCCGATCTTCTGGCTGCCACGCAGGCCGCCGCAATGGCCGATCATCAGCCAGGCCTCGGGCCGCAATACGGCAAGGTGATCGCAGATCGTCTTGGCGTTGGACGGGCCGACGCCGATATTGACCAGTGTGATGCCGCTGCGATCCTTCCCGACAAGGTGATAGGCTGGCATCTGGTGACGCCGCCATGCCGCATCGGACAGCCGCGCCTTTGCATTCTCGGTCGGCTCGGTCAGATACAGGCCGCCGGGTCCGGCAAGCGCGGTGCAATCGTCCTGGCCGAGCTGCGCACCGGCCCAGTCAACGAATTCATCGACATAGCGGTGATAATTCGTGAACAGGATGAAGTTCTGGAAATGGTCCGGCGAAGTGCCGGTATAGTGGGCGAGCCGCGCGAGACTGAAATCGGTGCGCAGCCCATCGAACAGCGCCAACGGGATCGGATCGCCGCTGTTTTCCAGCTCAATGCCATCGGCCAGCTCATCCCCGATATCGGCCAGGTCGGTCGACGGGAAATGCTGCGCGATCCGCGTCGGGTCCACCCCGGCGAGCCGTGCGCCCGCTTCGCCGTCCAGCACATAGGGGAAGGGGATTTCCTGCCGCGATGTTGTGACTTCGAGGTCGATTTCGTAATCCTCCGCGATCAGGCCGAGCTGTTCGGCCAGGAACGGGCGGAACAAGGCGGGGCGCGTCACCGTGGTGGTGTAGAGGCCCGAATGGGTCAGCCTGGCAAAGGCGCGGCTGCGGTCTTCCGGCTGTTCGCCGCCGCGATAACGCAGGCGCAGTTCGGGATAGGCGTAAGAGCCGTCCTTGCGGCGTTCGGGCGCGGGCAGTGTGCCGTCCTGGCCGAAGGCAATCACATCTTCGCGCAGATTCGCGACGGAGCGGTCATAAAGTGCCTCGAGCTGGTCGAGGATCGTGTCGATAGGTTCCATCGCAGCCCTTTATCGATAGTGCGCGGTGGTTTCCAGTGTCCTGCGCGGTCGTGCAACAGGCGTTGCGATTATTCGATTGGAAGCACGCCTATGCAATACTTATGTTGCAATGCAGCAAAACCACCGCCGATGGGCGGAGCAACTGGAGGTATGGCGTTATGAATGCCGCCGAAAACACCATTATTTACCGTCTCGGCACACGTTCCGGCGTGCGTATCGATGCACGGGCGGTCAAGCCGGAAGACGCGACACTGCTCGAAGATTTCTTCGACAAGGTCAGCGATGCCGATCGCCGCTTCCGCTTCCTCACCCCGTATCGCCATGTCGGCGCGGAACAGATCGCGCCACTGGTCGAAGTCGACCATATCCGTGTCGAGAGCTTCCTCGCCTTCGATTGCGAGAGGGACGATCTGATCTCCACCGGCATGCTGGCGTGCGATTCGAACATGAATTCCGCCGAAGTCGCGATTTCGGTGCGGTCCGACTACAAGGGCAAGGGCGTGGGTTGGGCGATGCTCGATCTGCTCGCCAGCGAAGCGCGCAAGCGCGGCGTGAAGGAAGTGATCGCCATTGAGGATCGCGAAAATCACGAAGCCATCGCGCTTGAGCGCGAAAAGGGCTTCCAGCCGCGCGCGTTGGAGGGCGATCCGCGTCTGGTGGTTCTGGCCAAGAGCTTCGACTGATCTGTCTGGCGCACCTCGCAAGAGGGATCGGACAAAGAAAAAGGCCCGCCTTCCTGATCGGAGGGCGGGCCTTTTCTTGTTTCGCGGGTGAACCGTGCGAAGCTTATGCTTCGGTGGCGGTTTCCTCGTCGGAGCCTTCGGCAACGCCTTCTTCCAGCAGCTCGGCCGGGATTTCACCGAGTTCGAGCGTCGGGTCGATGCGGTTTGCTTCAGCGGCTTCTTCGATCTCGCGCTGCTCTTCTTCGAACAGCTGGGCAAGAACGTCGACGCCCTGGCTCTGCAATTCGGCTTCGTCATCGCTGCGCGCAACGTTCGCCTTGACGGTCACGTGCACTTCGGGGTGAAGGGCGACGGTCACGTCGTGCATGCCGATCGATTTGATGGGGCTGCCCATCACGACCTGCTTCTTGTCCACATCGTGGCCCTGTTCGGTCAGGCCGTTGACGATGTCGCGGACATTGACCGAACCGTAAAGCTGACCGGCGTTCGACGCGGCGCGGATCAGGACGATCTCTGCCCCGGCGACCTTTTCGCCAGCCTTTTCGGCATCGCTGCGGCGTTCCGCGTTTTCCTTCTCCAGGCGCTCGCGGTTTGCCTCGAAGACCTTCTTGTTGGCTTCGTTGGCGCGCAGGGCCTTCTTCTGCGGGAGCAGGAAGTTGCGGGCATAGCCGTCCTTGACGGTGACGACGTCACCGATCGTGCCGAGCTTCTCGATACGTTCGAGGAGGATGATATCCATGTGTCTTCTCCTCTTACTTCACGATGTAGGGCAGCAGGCCGATCTGGCGTGCGCGCTTGATCGCCTTGGCGAGCTCGCGCTGCTTCTTGGCGCTGACGGCGGTGATGCGGCTGGGAACGATCTTGCCGCGTTCGGACATGAAGCCCTGCAGCAGACGAACGTCCTTGTAATCGATCTTCGGCGCGTTCTCACCCGAGAACGGGCAGGACTTGCGGCGACGGAAAAACGGGCGTGCCATCAGTTGTCTCCTCCGCGATCGCGCTTCTTCTTGTCGCGCTCGTTCTTGCGCATCATCACGCTGGGGCCTTCCTCGTGCTCGTCGACGCGGATGGTCATGTAGCGGATGACGTCTTCGTTAATGCGGGTCTGGCGTTCCAGTTCGGCAACCACCGAGCCGGGGCCTTCGATGTTGAGCATCACGAAATGCGCCTTGCGGTTGCGGTCGATCTTGTAGGCGAGGGACTTGAGGCCCCAGGTCTCCGTCTTGGTGACCTTGCCGTCGTTCTTTTCGACAATTTCCGTGGCGGTGGCGGCCAGGGTATCGACCTGAGCCTGGCTCAGATCCTGACGCGCCAAGAATACATGCTCATAAAGAGCCATGCCTTGGTCCTTTCAATTTCATGCCGATCGCTGGCTGGTCCGCGGGATTGCGGGGCCCCTCCGGCCTTCTTCGAATCCCTGCCCGGAAGCGAGGGATGCGCGCACATAGCGGGATTGGCCGCAAATGCAAGTTGCCATAGCCGGTCCCAAACAGCCCTGCAAAAGCGTGAATATGCGCAGGGACCGCGTTTGCATCCCGCGCGTTGCTGCCCCACAGGGTGGATAAGCCCGGAAAGATGTCCGAGTTTCAAGGAGAAAATGCGTGCCGTCTGGACTGGTTGCCCTGCTCGACGATGTGGCTGTAATCGCGCGCACTGCCGCCGCCTCGATCGATGACATCGGTGTCGCTGCAAGCCGCGCAGGCACGAAGACCGCAGGCGTGGTGATCGACGATGCTGCTGTCACGCCGAGCTATGTCACCGGGCTGGACCCGAGCCGCGAACTGCCGATCATCTGGAAGATCACCAAAGGCAGCCTGAAGAACAAGCTGCTGATCCTGCTTCCCGGCGCTTTGTTGCTGAGCTGGTTCCTGCCCGCCGCGATCATCTTCATCCTGATGGCTGGCGGCGCCTTCCTGTCTTACGAAGGCGCGGAAAAGGTGATGGAAAAGCTGGGCGGGGCGAAACATGGCGAAACGCTCGAAGACACCATCGAGGATCCCGCCACGTTCGAAAAACAGCGCGTGGCCGGCGCCATCCGTACCGACCTGATCCTGTCGGCAGAGATTATGGCGATTACGCTGAGTGAAGTTGCCGGGGAAGATTTCTGGGTGCGCGCGGGCGTGTTGGCGATTGTCGGCATCGCGGTCACCCTGTTCGTTTATGGCGCAGTCGGGCTGATCGTGAAGATGGACGATGTCGGCCTGGCGCTGTCGCAGCGGGCATCGGCTTTGTCGCAATCGGTGGGAAGGTTCCTGCTGCGCGCGATGCCTGTCCTGCTGAAAACTCTGTCCTTTGTCGGGACGATTGCCATGTTGTGGGTCGGCGGCGGGATTATCCTGCATGGCCTGCATGAAATCGGCATCCACGCGCCAGCAGACCTCGCGCACGATATCCAGCATGCTGTCGAGGCGGCAACGGGCGCGCTCTCGGGTGTCCTTGGCTGGCTGACCTATGCCGCGGCCTCGGCGCTGGTGGGGCTGGCACTCGGCTTTGTGATCGCAATGGTACTGCACAAGATATTCAAGATCGGGCATTCCGAGGCGCACTGACACAACGATTTGCCCCCGGCGTTGCCGGGTGGTCTTAACCGTTGGGGGTAAGCCAGTCCCGTTTCGAGACGCGATCCGCAAGCCCGCTGGTGCGCGCATCATTTGCGCATCATGGTTGGGCCTATGTGTGGTAATCCCCGCCTCATAATGAGGGCTCTTTCTTGAATTCCCGAAGGTTTCTTGCCTTCGTATTCCTGCTGCTTTCGCTCGTTCGTCCCGAACAGGCGGCGGCGCACGAGACCATCGTGACTTTATCTGAGCGGCAATGCGTGGGCGGTGCTGACACCGCGCAAGAGGCATTTGCGATCCCGCTCACCGCGCTCGATTGCGATGCGCCCAGCTACTCCCGGCCTGACCGCTTCGTTCGAGGTCATGCCCGGATCGAAGGGCAGCTGAACACGGCGGCGATCCCGCGTTGGTGGCAGAGCGATCCGGCATATTACGACTCGATGCTGATCCGTTTTACCTTCGCCGACGGCTCGCAGCGGCTGGTGGATGTCGACCCGCAAATGCCCGTTCGCAACTGGTATGCCGGCGATCGCTTTTCCGTGCCCGTGCCGGAGCGCGATTCGCCGCTTGTGGCGATCGATACGGTGATCGAGCGTCCGCAATCGACCTCGACACTGGCAGATGCGCGCTTGGTCGGAGCGCGATCCGCAGCAGCTGCACATTTCGCCCGCACGATGGTGTATGCGCTGATCTGCGGTGTCCTGCTCGTCCCGCTTATTTACAACCTGCTGTTTTTCCGGGTGCTGCGCAAATCCTTCATCCTCTGGCACGGCGGGATGGTGGTCGCGATGCTGGCTTACGTCGCGCTTTCCTCGGGACTGGTTTTTCTCGCTCTGCCCGACCTGCCCCAGTGGGTGCGATGGCACGGAACTTATGTTGCGCTTACCTCCGCGGTCGTCTTCAGCGCGGCCTTCCTTGTCGGCGTGCTGGAGCGGGTGGTCTCTCAGCCCTGGATGCGCAGGCTATTGGTGGTTGCACTCGTGCCGCTGATTTTCATCCAGCTTTTCATGCTGTTTGGGGGCGGTCGAGCCCGAATGACGATCATCCTCCTCTACGAAGCCGCGCTCATTCCACTCTTGTTGGCGGCGCTTACGGTCATCTGCGTTGCCATCGGCAGGGACAGCCGCGCCGCCCGTTGGATGATCTTCTCGTCATTGGGCCTGGTTCTGGCAGGCGTGATCCGCTTGCTTCAGCAGGTTGGTTGGGTGACGCTGCAATTCGCGCTCGACGACTTCATCTTTTCGGCGATGGTGCTGCTGGCGATCGGGACTTCGCTTGCGGTGGGTGATCGCTTCATGGTGATGAAGCGCGACCGGGACGAGGCGCGGTCCGAAGCGCTGCGAATGGGGCGCATGGCCAGCACCGACCCTTTGACCCGGCTGCTCAATCGGCGCGCATTCGATACGTTGGGCGACCTTGAGGAGGGGCGCGGCTTGCTGGTGGCGGATATCGACAGGTTCAAGGCGATCAACGACCTTCATGGCCATCCGGTGGGTGACGCCGTCCTGGGCAGCGTCGCGCAATCCCTGCGGGGGGTGCTGCAAGAGCTGGACGACGCGAAGGTTTATCGCCTGGGCGGGGAAGAATTCGCGGCGACCTATCCGGCCTCCGACATGGCAGGGTTGCTGGCTGTGTGCGAAGACATCCGCACCCGAATTGCCGACGAATCGAACGATGCCGATGCGCAGGACCTGCCGCCTGTCACCATCAGTGTGGGCGCGGTGCTTGGCCGGGGGCAGCCGATGAACGATGCCTTCGCTGAAGCCGACTCAGCGCTCTATTCGGCAAAGGCGATGGGGCGCAACCGATCGATCCTCTACCGACACGTTCCCGAAGACCCGTCAGCCGCGCTGGTCGCGGGGCAAGCGGGTGGCGGCGAAACGCCCGTCGGTAAGGGTTAGCTCAACCGCTCGAAAAGGTCGCGGGCGAAGGCCGACAGCGTATCGTCGCGCGCGCCCATGACCACGATCCGGTCGCCCGGCACGGCGCGGCAGACCAGCCGGTCGCCCACGGCCTTGCGCGTCGGGATGTATTCCGCTTCGCCGCCCGCTTCGCCGATCAGCCGCACGATCCGTTCGCTGCCTTCGCTGCGATCCACCGTGCCGCCGAAATAGACCGGATCGCTCAGGATCACGCTGTCTTCGGTATCGAGCACTTCGGCAAAGGTCTGCGCCAGTTCCTCGCCCATCTGCCGCAGCGGGCCGTAACCATGCGGCTGGAAGAAGGCGAGCACACGGCCCGGATGGTTCTTGAGCGTGCGCAGCGTGGCGGCGCATTTTTCGGGGTTGTGGCCGAAATCGTCGATCACCGTGATGGCCGACACGGTCGTGCCGACAATGTCGAACCGGCGCGCGAGGCCGTCGAACCCGGCGAGCGCCTCCACCGCGACGCCCACCGGCACGCCTGCCGCTGCCGCCCCGGCAATCGCGGCCAGCGCATTGGACAGGTTATGGCGACCCGGAAGGTTCAGCCGCAGGGCGTGTTCACTGCCATCGTGGCGGTCGACGATCACCGCTGCCTGTCGCATCGGCCCGTCGGCTATGCTGCCATCGACCACGCCGATCTGCGCCTTTGGCTGGTCGATGCCGAAAGTGATAACCTCGCTTGCATGGGGCAGCAGCGCCAGCGCCTCGTCATCGTCTGCATTGACCACCGCGATGCGGCTGCGACCCAGATAATCGCCGAACAGCGCGCGCAGTTCTTCCATGCTCTTGTGGTCGAGGCTGACATTGAGCAGCACGCCGACCGCCGGGCGATAGAGCGCGATGGACCCGTCGCTTTCGTCCACTTCGCTCACATAAATGCTCTGCCCGCCCACGACCGCGCTGGCGAAGGGGCGATCCTCGGACACGAAATTCTTCATCACCGCGCCGTTCATTATCGTCGGCTCGCGCCCGGCATGGTGCAGAATCCAGCCGAGCATTCCGGTGACAGTGGATTTCCCGCTTGTGCCGGCCACCGCGATCCCTGCGCCGCTGGTGTTGAACAGGATCGAGTTGAGTTCCGCGCGGCTCAGGCGCAGGCAGTCCAGATCGTTGGCGCGGGCGATTTCCGGCACGCTGTCCTCGATCGCGGCAGAGGCGACGACGATCTGGTCACCCGACACGATGCCGCTGCCGTCCTGCGGGTGCAGTTCGAAGCCCTGCCGCTCCAGCGCGGCGAATTTCTCCGGCGTATGACCCTGGTCGTAGCTGCGGTCGGACCCTGCCACCGTGCAGCCGCGGCCTTTCAGGATCTGTGCGAGGGGCAGCATGCCTGACCCGCCAATGCCGACGAAGAAGAAGGGGCGGGCGAAGAGTTCTTCGGGGGAGGGAAATTCGCTCATAATGCGTCCGCTATGCAGTTGTGTCCGCCATGACAAGCGCGCTAGACGCATGGGGATGACAAGGATCGCAATCTGCGCCCCCGGAAAACCGCTCAGGCGCGCTCGGGCAGAGGCCGTCGAAGCGCTGGTTGCCGGGCGCAGCGATGTGGAGCTGCACTTCCACCCGCAGTGCTTTGTGGAAGACGGGCACTTCGCCGGGGACGACGCGGTGCGGCTGGGCGCATTGCTCGAATGCGCGAACGATCCGGGTTTCGATGCGGTGTGGTTCGCGATGGGCGGCTATGGCTCGAACCGGATCGCGGCGCAGGCGGTGCAGCATATGAACGACGCCGCGCGGGAAAAGCGCTATTGCGGCTATTCGGACACCGGCTTTCTGCTTGGGGCGCTCTATCGCCACGGCATCGGCACGCTGGCGCACGGGCCGCTGGTGGGCGATATCAAGCATGACGGGGGCGAAGCGGCGGTGGAGCGCGCACTCGATTGGCTGGGTGGCGGTTCATCCGGGCTGGAGCCGAGCCTCGACGGCACGCCCGCCGCAGCCTTCAACCTGACGACGCTGGCCATGCTGGTCGGGACCGATCTCGCCCCCGACCTCACCGGCCATGTTGTGATGGTGGAGGAGGTCGCGGAATACCATTACGCGGTCGACCGGCTGTTCTTCCATATCACCCAGCATCTGCGAGATATCGCAGGCCTGCGGCTGGGTCGGATTTCGCATGTGCCGGAAAACGACCGTCCCTTCGGCACGGGCGAGGAAGAGATCGCCCGATACTGGTGCGAGCGTGAAGCGATCCCCTATCTCGGCCGCGCGGATATCGGCCACGATGCTGCGAACAAGGTCGTTCCCTTCGGGAAATAGCCGGTGGCCGGGCTTGCCGATGGCGGCGCACCGGCATAAGCGCAGCGCCAAATCAGGAGATATTCGATGACAGCATTCGTCTTTCCGGGGCAGGGAAGCCAGAAGGTCGGCATGGGCGGCGATCTGGCCGATGCCAGCAATTACGCGCGCGAAGTGTTCGAGGAAGTCGACGACGCGCTGTCGCAAAAACTCTCCGCCGTGATGCGCGACGGGCCGGAAGCCGATCTGACGCTGACGGAAAACGCCCAGCCTGCGATCATGGCCAATGCCATCGCCACACTGCGCGTGCTGGAGCGTGAATTCGGCGTGAAGCTGGCGGAGACGGCAAGCTGCGTTGCCGGGCACTCGCTCGGCGAGTACACCGCATTGTGCGCGGCGGGCGCGTTCACCCTGTCCGACACGGCGCGGCTGCTCAAACTGCGCGGCCAGGCCATGCAGGCCGCCGTGCCGGTGGGCGAGGGCGCGATGGCCGCACTGCTGGGTGCGGATATCGACAAGGCAACCGCGCTCGCCGAAGCCTCCGCCGAAGGGCAAGTCTGCGATGTCGCGAACGACAACGATCCCACGCAGGTGGTGATTTCCGGCCATGCCGATGCCATCGACCGCGCGATTGCGCTGGCCAAGGAACACGGGATCAAGCGGGGCATCAAATTGCCCGTCTCCGCGCCATTCCACTGTTCCCTGATGCAGCCTGCCGCAGACCGGATGGCCGAGGCGCTGGCCGCCACTCCGCCGCAAGGCCTGGTCGTGCCGCTCTATGCCAATGTCACCGCTGCGAAAGTGACCGAACCGTCTGTCGAACAGAAGCTGCTGGTCGAACAGGTCACCGGCCGCGTCCGCTGGCGCGAAAGCGTGCTCGCCATGCGCGCCGACGGGGTTGAACACTTTGTCGAACTGGGCGGCAAGGTGCTCGGCCCGATGATCGGCCGGATCGACAAGGACGCGCAGGTAACCAGCCTCGTCACGATGGAAGACCTCGAAAATTTTGCGAAGGATAACGCCTGATGTTCTCACTCGAAGGAAAAACCGCTCTCGTTACCGGTGCTAGTGGCGGTATCGGTTCGTCGATTGCCTACGCTCTGGCACGGCAGGGCGCGCGGCTGGCGCTGTCGGGATCGAATGGCGACAAGCTGCGCGCCTTTCGCGAACAGCTCAACGATGAAGTCGGCGGCGATCATGTCGAGATCACCTGCAACCTGTCGGACGCCAAGCAGGTCGAGGAACTGATCCCCGCCACCGTCGACACGCTGGGCAGCATGAACATCCTGGTCAACAACGCCGGGATTACGCGCGACAACCTCGCCATGCGGATGAAGGACGAGGAATGGGACGAGGTGATCCGCATCAATCTGGAGGCTAGCTTCCGCCTGATGCGCGCCAGCGCGCGCCCCATGATGAAGGCGCGTGGCGGACGGATCATCTCGATCACCAGCGTCGTCGGCCACACGGGCAATCCGGGTCAGATGAACTATGTCGCGGCCAAGGCCGGACTAAGCGGTATGAGCAAGAGCCTGGCGCAGGAGTTGGCGAGCCGCAACATTACGGTGAACTGCGTCGCCCCGGGCTTCATCGGTACTGCGATGACCGACGCGCTCGACGACAAGCAGAAGGATGCGATCAACGCCCGCATCCCGATGGGTCGCATGGGCGAGGGCGACGAAATCGGCGCTGCCGTCGCCTTCCTCGCCAGCGACGAGGCGGCTTACATGACCGGCCAGACGCTGCATGTGAATGGCGGCATGGCGATGACCGCCTAGCGGCATCGGCGCTGGGAAAAAAACAGCGCGGTTATCCCCAAGGAATCAGGACGCAAAGGCCTATCCCCTTGCCCCCGATGCCCGCCCCGCTAGTGTGATTATCCGTATTCCGGCGCTACTGGGGCGATTCCGGCCCGAGCGCATAGTCTGAGGGGCTAGAGCAGGACTCATGAAGGCCACAATCGAACGCGCTGCCTTGCTGCGTTGTCTTTCCCACGTTCAATCGGTCGTCGAACGCCGCAACACCATTCCGATCCTGTCGAATGTGCTGATCGAAGCCGAGGGCGGAAATTCACTAAAGGTCATGGCGACCGATCTCGATCTGCAAGTGGTCGAACACATGCAGGCCGCCGAGGTGGGTGATTCCGGCGCGGTGACGGTGTCTGCGCACCTGCTCCACGATATCGCGCGCAAACTCCCCGAAGGTAGCCAGGTGAGCCTGGAAACCGCAGAAAACCGGATGGAGATCAAGGCAGGGCGCAGCCGGTTCAAGCTGCCGACTCTCCCGCGCGACGATTTCCCCGTGATCGTCGAAGGCGATCTGCCAACCAGTTTCGAAATCCCGGCCAAGACATTGGCCGAGATGATCGACCGCACGCGCTTCGCCATTTCGACCGAAGAAACACGTTATTACCTCAACGGCATCTTCCTGCACGTGTCGGACGAGGACCAGCCCGTGCTCAAGGCTGCGGCGACCGACGGCCACCGCCTCGCGCGCTTCACCCTGCCGCGCCCGGACGGGGCGGAAGGCATGCCCGATGTCATCGTGCCGCGCAAAGCCGTGGGCGAATTGCGCAAGCTGCTCGAAGAATCGCTCGACGGGAATGTCCAGGTCGACCTGTCGGCCAGCAAGATCCGCTTCACCCTTGGCGGTGAAGGCGGGGTGGTGCTGACCAGCAAGCTGATCGATGGCACGTTCCCGGATTACAGCCGGGTGATCCCGACCGGAAACGACAAGCTGCTCAAGCTCGATCCGCGTAGCTTCTTCCAGGGTGTGGACCGCGTGGCCACCATCGCGACCGAGAAAACCCGTGCGGTGAAGATGGGCCTCGAGAAGGACCGCGTCACGTTGACCGTGACAAGCCCCGACAACGGGACGGCAGCGGAAGAGGTCCCGGCGGAATACAGCGCCGAGGGTTTCGAGATCGGTTTCAACGCGACTTATCTTAAGGACATTTTGAGCCAGATCGATCACGATACGGTGGAATTGCATCTGGCCGATGCCGGTGCGCCGACGCTTATCCGCAAGGACGAAAACAGCCCGGCGCTTTACGTATTGATGCCCATGCGGGTCTAAATCCGCAAGACGGTCAGGCGATGCCACAATGGCGCCGCGTATAAAGGGGGCGCCATGCAACAGGTCCACGTCAACAAGTCCGATATTGCGCATGCTACCCTCGTCGAACTGGACGAGGGCGAGCTGGCCGATGGATGGTTGCGGCTCGCCGTGGGGAGCTTTTCCGTCACCGCGAACAACGTCACCTATGCGGTGATGGGCGACAGTTTCGGTTACTGGAATTTCTTTCCCGTTCCCGAAGCGATGGACCCGGAAAGGCACGGCATCGTGCCGATGTGGGGGCACGCCACAGTCATCGAGAGCCGCCATCCCGACATCGCGTCGGGTGAGCGCGTCTATGGCTATCTGCCGATGGCCACGCATGTGGATGTGAAGCCGGGCCATGTGAGCGCTGCCGGGTTCGTCGACGAGGCTGCGCATCGCCAGCCGATGAGTGCGATCTACAACCGCTATTCGCGCCTCGCCGATGACCCTGGACACGACCCCGCGCATGAAAGCGAGCGGATGATTTTCGGCCCACTTTTCAAAACGGGCTTCCTGATCGAATATTTCATGCGCTCCGAAGACTGGTTCGGCGCACGGCAGATGGTTGTAACCAGCGCATCGTCCAAGACCGCGATGGGGCTGGCGAGTGTGGCCAAACACCAGTCGCCCGGTATCGACCGGATCGGCCTGACCTCTGCTGGCAATGTCGAGTTCGTGCGCAATACCGGGCTGTATGACGCGGTCTATGCTTATGATGCGGTGGCCGACGTGCCGCGCGAAGCCAGCGTCAATGTCGACTTCGCCGGCAATGCCACGTTGCTCGGCTCGATACATACCCATCTTGGCGATGCGCTGAAGCATTCCAGCCTGGTCGGAGTGACGCATCACGAAGGGCGCGAAGGCAATGCCGCCGACCTGCCGGGGGTGACGCCGACGCTGTTCTTCGCCCCCGATCATGGCGAGAAGCTGTTTGCTGAGGTCGGACCCGAGCAAGCGGTGAAACTCTTCGCCGAGAACTGGCAGCGTTTCCTGCGCGATATCGGCGGTGCGGTCGAGATCGAACACCGCAAGCGTTTGGGCGCGGCGCGCGATGCCTATGTCGAAATGGCGGGTGGCAAAATCGACCCTTCGCGGGGGATCGTGATCCAGTTCTAGACCGCTTCGGGCCGCGCCCTTGCGGGCCGCGGGATCAGCAGCTTTCGCAAATGCTGGCGCAGCGGCGCATCGACCGCCCGGTCCAGCCACAATGCAAGTGGCGGCAGGGCGAGCAACACGATCCAGACCGGCATCTGCATGGCCTGCGCGGTGGCAATCAATGGCACATGGACGCAGTAGAGCGGGTAGGAGCAGTCACCCAGCGCGGCGGCAATCCTCGCTTACGGAACCTCCCAGCCTGTTGCGAGCCAGGTGAGCAGGGGAACCAGCAGCAGGATCACTGCCAGGCCGGGCAGGTTGGCCTGGCCCGCGGCCCATGCCGCGACCAGAAACGCCGCCGGCAGAGCCCAGGCCGCGTTAGTGATGCGCCGCTGTGCCGCCCCTTTGCGAAAGTGCCAGATGGCGATCCCGATGCTGAAGGCAAAGGCCAGCCGGGCGAGGCCGGGAAGCATTCCCTGCCATTGCGCCCCGAAACCAAGCAATTTCGCGTCTCCAGCACTTGCGATGGCCAGCGTCGCTGCGGCCACCGCAATGATCGTCGTGAGCCCGCGCGCGCCGATCCGCCCCCACAAAAATGCGAAACCGGCGTAGCCGATCATTTCGAGCAATAGCGACCAGAAGGGCGGATTGGCGGGGTAGAGCATATCAGGCGAATGTGGATTGGGCAGCAGGAACAGCATTCCCGCATGCCCGCCGTGCAGAACGATGCCCAGCACTGCGCCGAGCGCGAGCATCGGCCAAAGCCGTGCCATGCGCAACCGCATGAATGTGCCGAATGCCATCCCGACATCCATGCGTGCGGCATAGGAATGCGCGATCACAAAGCCCGACAGCGCGAAAAACAGGTCCACCGCCAGATAGCCGCCCGGCATTTCGAGCGGGGTATTGCCATCGGCATGGAACAGCATCACCGCAATCGCCGCCACACCACGCAAAGCGTCGATGATCGCAAAACGGGATGGAGCAGGCATGGCGGTCATGCCTCGCAGCCATAGGCTGGCATGGTTAAGACGCGCCTATCCCGCGCCGCGTGTCACGCGGCAAGTTATTCCGCAGCTTCGGCGAGCTCCGCGCGTTGCGGGCCGCGAATGAGGCCGCCGGGTGCAGCGCCGGTCCACTCCCCCTCGCGGAAGGTAATTTCCCCGTTCTTGATCGTGGCGATGTAGCCCTCGGCCTTCTGGAGCAGGCGCTTGCCGCCCGCAGGAAGGTCGAAGGCGAGCCAGGGTTTGCCCAGCTTCAGCCGGTCCATGTCGATAATGTTGAGATCGGCGAGATAGCCCGGCGCGATCACCCCGCGATCTTCCAGCCCGTACAGGCGCGCGGTGTCCGCACATTGCCGCTTGATCGCGTTTTCCGGCCCAATCGTGCCGCGCTGCCGGTCGCGCACCCAGTGCTGGAGCATGAAGGTGGGCGAGGCTGCATCGCAGATCGTCCCGCAATGCGCGCCGCCATCGGACAGCGAATTGACCGTGTCGTCCGACTGCTGGAGATCCATCAGGAAGTCGAGATTGCCATCGGCGTAATTGAGGATCGGCAGATAGATAAAGCCCTTGCCATCGTCCCGGCACAGCAGCTCATAGGCATATTCGTCGCCCGACATTCGGGCGGCCTCGGCGCGCGCGTGAATGCTCTCCTGTTCGGTTGGCTCGTAGTTGAAGTCAGGGTCCATTTCGAACTGCATGTTCCAGCCCCCGCACACCACCATGATGAGGCCCATAATGTCCTGATTGACCTCTGAAAAATCGTGCTGTTCGGCCAGGATCTGCGCCTTGAACTCGGGATCGAACAGCTTGGCTTTCTGCTCGACCCAAGGCAGGTCGGCGATGGTCTTCCAGCTCGGCTTGAAGAGGAAGGGGTGGACCGTGCCTTGCCACGCCATCACGATGCCGTTCCCGCGCAGCGCAATCTGCGCGACAATGTTCGCACCATTGTCGTTTTCCGCCCGCATCGCGGCGATCTGTTCGTCCAGTGAGAGTTCCTTGGCGATGGATTGCAGCGCGGCAAAGGTGACGGGCAGGCCGGTTTCACGGCTCATCTGGCCCATCCAGCCGAATTCGTCCCATTCGCGCTTCATGTCGCTGGCCATTTCGAACACGCCATGCCCTGCGCGGCCCATGGCGCGGCCGATGGCGACAAGTTCCTCCGCCGTCGCAGTCGTGCCGGGCACGACTTCGCCGTCGATGTCGCGGTGGAGCACGGTGCGCGAGGTCGAAAAGCCCAGCGCACCTGCCCGCACGCCTTCTTCGACGATGCGCCCCATCGCCTCGATATCGTCATCGGTCGGGACGGCGCCGGGACGCTCGCGGTCGCCCAGCACATAGGCGCGCACCGATCCGTGCGGGACATGCGTGCCGACATCGATGGTGCGCGGCAGCTTCTCGAGTGCGTCGAGATATTCGGGGAATGTCTCCCAATCCCAGCTCATCCCCTCGGCCAGCGCGGTTCCGGGGATGTCTTCCACTCCTTCCATCAACCCGATCAGCCATTCGTGCTTGTCCGGCTTGGCCGGGGCAAAACCGACGCCGCAATTGCCCATCACCACGGTGGTGACGCCGTGCCAGCTCGATGGGGCCATTTCCTGGTCCCAGGTCGCTTGGCCATCGTAATGCGTGTGGATATCGACAAAGCCCGGCGTGACCAGATGTCCGCCGGCGTCGATTTCCTCTGCCGCATCGCCGGCGACAGTCCCGACCTGTGCGATCAGGCCATCCTTGATGGCTAGATCGCCGGTAAAGCGGGCCTCGCCAGTGCCATCTATGATGGTTCCATTGCGAATGATCAGGTCGAATGCGGGCATAATTGTGATTCCTCTCTCCGGTGAGAGAAGGTTCCACAATGCAACCCATGAGTCCAGTGTCGCCGTTTCGCGGCGATTGCGATCAGGCGGCGGCTTTGGCTTCTTCTGTCCCGTCGAGGAATTCGCGCAGCACGTCCACACTCTCATCGGCGTGGGTCAGCAGGAACAAATGGCCGCCGCCTTCGCACATGTGCAGGCGTGAATTGGGGATCGCGCCTGCCAGAATGCGGCCGTTCACCGGCGGGACGATCTGATCCTCGTCGCCCATCATCACCAGCGTTTCCTTCTGCATGAAGGGGAGCGCGGGGAGGCTGGTCCAGCCGACCATCGCCAGAAGCTGGTAGAGATAGCCGCGCGGACTGGGCGGTTTGAGCCGCCCGATATGCTGCGCCTTGCTGCCGGGTTGCTTCGTCATTCCGCCATAGAGCGTGGCGAAATGCTCGTTCATGTACTTGGCATCGACATAACGGCGGGGATTGGCCATTTTCGTGAGCGCAGCAGGATTGCCGGGGACCATCAGCATGCCCGCCGTGGTCGCCACCAACACCAGCTTGCGAGTGCGCTTGGGGTGCTGCAGCGCGAAATGCTGGGCCATCGCGCCGCCCCAGCTGACGCCCATGACATCGGCTTCCTCGATGTTAAAGCGGGTGAGCAACTTGTTCGCAATCCAGCTCATGGTGAAGGGATTGTAGGGCAGGGTGGGATCGGGGCTTTCCCCGGTTCCGGGCATGTCGAACATGATAAAACCGCGCTCGGTCAGCTGTTCGGCGAGCGGTGCGACTGCTTCGATATTGGCGCCAATACCGTTGAAGAACAGGATCGGCGGATGCTCGCTCGGCTCGTCCAGACGCCAGCGTGCAACGCGCAAAGTGCGTCCGCCAATCTCTTCGAAAGAAACTTCAGCGGTCATCGGTTCGTTTTTGGATGCAGTCACGCAGGGTTCCAATTTGCAACGCCCAGCGGGCTATCAGCATTCATCATGTACGTAGAGGCCGGGGGCAGGGTCCAGCGGCTTGTACTTCGCATTGCCCAGCTTTCTGGGCGCTTTCTTCTTCTCGCCCGAACGTTCCTGAAGCCAGGCCATCCAGAACGGCCACCAGCTTCCGGCGACTTCCTGTGTTGTTTCAAGCCACTTATCGGCTGTTTCCGGCAAAGGCGCGTCCCCGTCTTGCGGGACATAGTATTTGGCCTTCGGGTTGCCCGGCGGGTTGAGGATCGCCTGCATGTGCCCCGAATGGGAGAGAACGTAGGTAACATCGTCAGAGCCGAACAGGCGGGTGGAACGGTAGGTCGCCTTCCATGGTGTGATATGGTCGGTCACGCCGCCAAGGATGAACAGGTCGCTCGTCACCTTGGACAGATCGATCTTGTGATCGACCATCTCAACCTCGCCCGCGCGGGTGAAGGCCAGGGTTTCGAAGATCGTCAGAAAATCGCCCATCAGGCTGGCTGAAAGGTTGGTCGCGTCGGCATTCCAGAACAGCACGTCGAATGCGGGCGGGTCCTGCCCCAGCAGGTAATTGTTAATGACATAGTTCCAGACGAGATCGTTGGGCCGCAGCCAGGCAAAGCCGCGCGCCAGATCGTCGCCCTTGATGACGCCCTTCTTGGAGGCGCGACGCCGGGCCAGCTGCAACCCGTTGTCGCTGATCAGCGAACCGGCTTCGATGTCGTTCTGCTTGGGGTGCAGCACGCAAACCATCAGCGTCAGTGCGCCCAGCAGATCATCGCCATCGGCAGCCATCTTGCTGGCCAGCATTGCTGCGGTCTGACCGCCGGAGCACCCCGCCGAAACGTTGACCGTCTTGCTGCCGGTGATCTTGCTCGCCGCCTCCATCGCCTCGCGGCAGGACCGGACATAATCGGCCATGTCCCAATGACCCTGTTCCTTGCTGGGGTTCTTCCAGCTGATGACGAAGGTCTGGATGCCGTTGTCGACCTGGTATTTGACGACGGATTTTTCCGGCGACAGGTCGTTGATATACATCTTGTTGATTTGCGGCGGGATGGTCAGCTGGGGGACCGCGTGCACCTCATCTGTGGAGGGAGCATAGTGGATCAGCTCCATCATTTCGGTGCGCAGCACCACCGAACCGGGGCTGGTCGAGACATTTTCGCCAAGCTTGAAGGGTTTCTTGTCGACCTGGCTGACCATACCTTTGTTGTGAACCAAGTCGTCATAGGCGTTCTTGAGGCCCTTGATGAGGCTGAGCCCGCCCGAATTGATCGCCATCTTCTGCGCCGAGGGATTGCCGATAAGTGTGTTGGTCGGCGCAATGGAATCGATGATAATGTTTGAAATGAACCGTGCCCGGTCGCGCTCAAGCTCGTCCAGTTCCAGATCGTCCAGCCAGTTGGCCATGCCTTTCTGCACGGCCAGGTAATACTGCATCCCGGCACGCATGAAGGGGTTGTATTGCCAGGCGGCGTCCTGGAACCGGCGATCCTTGGGGTGCGGGGCGAGTTCGCTCTTGCCGGTCATGATCTTGACCATGTCATCGCCCATGGCCTGGCTATGCTTCATCAGGCGCTGGGGATCGGAGGCGGTTTCGCGCAGCAAAACGGCGACTGCGCCAATGATGTCTTCCCGTGTCAGCCCGATCAGTGGCCCAAGCGCGCTAGTCGACTGGGCGGCTTCGTCTTCGAGATTGGGCATGGACTGGAAAAACTCCTGTAAAGAAGGCCTGATCGATGCACCCTCAACGAGGCATGCGGCTGTCGTGTTCCGATGGCAAGGGCATACCCACTCTATGAATTCACGCCCAAGGCGGCAATCATCGCTTCGACATCGACGAATTTCTCTCGCGGGGCGCCTTCGCGGGCGGCAGCAGCTTCGGCCTGTTCGATCTTTTGCCAGTCGCGGAAGGTCACGATGTCGAGGCCGCGTTGTGCCGCCAATTTGTCGAAACCTTCGCGGCCCTCCTTCCGCGATCCATTGCCGATATCCTCGGCGATGAGATCGACGACATTGTATCCGTCGGGCCGGTTGGTCCCGATCGTGCCACTTGGGCCGCGCTTGGCCCAGCCGACGCAGTAAAGACCGGGCAAGATGCGCCCCTCATCATTCGCGAAACGACCGGCGCGGTCGTCGAACGGCGCGCCTTCGATAGGCGAGCTGCGATAACCGATGCAGGTCACCACGAGGTCGGCCGGGACTTCGTAGATCTTACCCGTGCCGACCGCGCGGCCCTTCTCCACCCGCGTTTCCTCGGTCCTGACCGCGCAAACCTTCCCGTCGGCCCCGCCGACGAACGCCACCGGATTGGCGAAGAAATCGAACTCGATCGCGGTGGGTTTCTCGCCGTGAATGCTCTCTGGTATTGCGGCAAAGTCGCGCACCAGCCCAACCGATTTTCGCAGGCCCGGCTCGAGGATTGCGTCGTCATCGAGCGGGGGCAGGTCATCCAGGTCGACATGCGGGCTGGCGCGGTCGAGCTGCATCAGTTCGCCCAATTCCTTGGGTGTCATCATGATCTGATGCGGACCGCGACGGCCAAGAATTGTGATCGTCTCGATGTTGGAAGCCAGGAGGGCATCGAGCGCGTGCCGGACAATGTCCGACCCGGCAAATTCGGCTTCGGTCTTGGACAATATCCGGGCCACATCGAGTGCGACATTGCCCATACCCACCACCACCGCATGACGGCCGGAGAGATCCGGGTCGAGGCCCGCGAATTGCGGATGGCCGTTGTACCATCCGACAAAGGCGGCGCTGCCATGGATGTTGCCCAGAGTTGCGCCGTCCAGATCGAGCAGCCGGTCGTTGGGTGCGCCGGTGGCGAGGATCACGGCATCATAAAGCGCCTGCAACTCGGCGAGCGAGATGTCCTTGCCCACTTCCACCTTGCCGACGAAACGGACATTGTCGGCCAGCGCGACCTTTTCGTAACGCCGGGCCACGCCCTTGATGCTCTGATGGTCGGGCGCCACGCCGGTGCGGATGAGGCCGTAGGGAACCGGCAGCATGTCGAAGACATCGACCTGCACCTCCTCGCCCCACAGCTTCTGCGCGGCTTCCGCTGTGTAGTACCCTGCCGGCCCGGAACCGATGATTGCGATATGCCGCATGACCGCACTTCCTCTCCCGACGCGCGAACGGCAGGAATGCCTGTTTGCATTCGATTAGGCAAGCCATGGTGCGCCCAGCCATCTGGCTGACCACTTTCAACAGTAAACGAGTTGGAAACCATAGCGCTTTACCCAATACACAGCACCCGCATTTATCGGGGAGGTATCGCAAAGCCAGATCCAACCCTGAGGAGCCTTTGAATGGCGATCGCTAACCTCTTCAGCCGCAAGGTGCGTGAAGAGCCTTCAGAAGAAGAAGAGGGTCTGGGCGACGCTACTTTCGCCCCAATTTCGGCTGACGACAACGAACGCCGTGTCCAGTTGCTTGACTCTTACGAAGCGGCGGGTCTTGGCTGGTTCTGGGCAACCGATTCCCGGGGGCGCATCATCTACATTTCGGAATGCGCCTGCAAGAAATATGGCTGGGATCGCGACATGGTCATCGGCAAGCAGTTTGCTGAACTGTTCCAGCCCGATAATCTGGACGACCCGAACCGGTCGGAACGTCCGCTAAGCTTCCTGCTGAACGCGAAGAATTCCATTAGCGAACTCAACGTCCGCGCTGCCGGCACGAAGGAAGACGTGTGGCTGGAACTGGCTGGCAAACCGCAATACAACGAAGACACCGAGTTTCGCGGATATCGCGGCAGCGCGAAAGACGTCACCGTCATCCGCGAGAAGCAGCTGAACGCCGAGCGACTGGCGCAGTTCGATTCGCTTACCGGACTTGCCAACCGTCGCCGGATCGAAAAGCAGCTTGGCAATACGCTCAACGCCTTCCGCAATTCCAAGCGCACCTGTGCGCTGATGATGATCGACCTCGATCGCTTCAAGAACGTCAACGATACGCTGGGCCACCCGTCGGGCGATGAACTGCTCAAGCAAGTCGCTCAGCGGATCAAGTCTATCGTCGGCGACAGGGGCGAGATCGGTCGGTTGGGAGGGGACGAATTCCTCATCATGCTGCCCGATCACGAGGATCGCGGCGAGCTGGGCGATATGAGCCAGCGCATCATCCAGATGGTGGCTCAGCCTTACTCGGTGAACGGTGCGCGCGCGATCATTGGCACTTCGGTGGGCATCTCGGTTGCACCATACGATGGTGTAAACAATGAAGAACTGGTCAAGGCTGCCGACCTGGCGCTTTATGCCGCCAAGGGCGGGGGGCGCGGCCAGTATCGTTTCTATTCAAGCGAACTGAAAGATGGCGCGAGTGAGCGCCGCCGGCTGGAGGAAGACCTGCGCGATGCGATCCAGAAGGGTCAGTTCGCCATGCATTACCAGCCGCTGGTCAGCGCCAAGAGCAACAAGGCAACCGGGTTCGAAGCCCTGATCCGCTGGGAGCACCCCGAGCGCGGTTTTATCCCGCCAGGCGATTTCATTCCTGTTGCCGAAGATCTCAACCTGATCATCGAAATCGGGAACTGGGCGCTGAAGGAGGTTTGCCGCCAGGCCGTAGACTGGCCGATGGAGCTGACGGTTGCGGTCAACGTGTCTGCTGTCCAGTTTGGTCAGAACGACTTCCCGCAATTCGTCGAGCAGGTCCTGCAGCAAAGCGGTTTGAAGCCCAACCGGCTGGTGCTGGAAATCACCGAATCCGTTTTCATCGGCGACACGGGCCGCACTCAGCGCGCCTTCCAGGAACTCAAGGCGCTGGGCGTGCAACTAGCGCTGGACGATTTCGGGACCGGGTACAGCTCGCTCAGCTATCTGCGCACCGCCCCATTCGACAAGATCAAGATCGATCAGAGCTTCGTTCGCGGCGCCACCGAAAAGGGCAACAACAACGCTGCAATCATGAGCGCGATCGTCAGCCTTGCCGAAGCGCTGGACATGTCCACCGTGGCAGAAGGCGTTGAAACCGAAGACGAACTGGCGCTCGTCAAAGAACGCGGCGCCAGTCATATCCAGGGCTATATCTTCTCGTCTGCGATTTCGCACGAAGAGGTCATGGCGCGTCTGGCGAGCGGCCAGCTCGAATACGAAGCGCGCGGCCCCGAACGCTATCGGGCTGAGCGCAAGACGGTGTTCCGCCGCATTGCGGTGATCCATGACGACCACCGGTACAAGGCGGTGATGCGCAACCTTTCCAAGACTGGTGCGCGCATCGAAGGGCTGGTCGGGGTCGAGGTCGGGACCGATCTGGTGCTGGACCTGGGTGGTGGCCAGCTTGCCGTTGCGCGGGTGCGGCGTTCGACCGAGACAATGCAAGGGGTGGAGTTTGAAACCCCGCTGATCAGCGACGGCGCGGATGGCTTGTGCACGCGCCACCGCGTCTCACCCTACGATCTCGAAGCGGCAGGCAATCCGCTTGCCGCGCTTCCGCAGGATCCGTATTCGATGCTGGTCGCTGCCGAGCAGGCGCAGGTCGCGCGCCGCAAGAGTTTCCTCGAAGTGGAGGTGGGCCAGCCGCGCTCCAAGAGTGATCAGGCAGCCAAAGACGCCCACCAGACGCGGGCCTATCTCCCACGGGCCTTAGCCAAATAATAACCATTCCGGCTTACCTGTCGCAGCCTCGGTTCAAGGCTGTCTCAGGCGGGCGTTTATGGGGGCGATGCCCTTCTCGGAATTGTTCAAGGCAAGGGCGCAGCCTGCCATTGCGCCAACTGCCGCTGCCCCTCCTGCCTCTCCTGCCGTAGCCGACAGCGACAAGGCGGCGCTGGTCGCCGAACTCGAAGCGAGTGGTGCGAGCTGGTTCTGGGCCACCGATGCCAATGCAAAGCTCTGTTACCTGAGCCCGTCTATCGCAACCGCGCTGGGCCATGATCTCAGCGCGCTCGTCGGCCGTCCCATGCAAGGCGTCTTCGTTCCCGCCGCGGGCGAAACCGATGGTCGCTCGCTCGGCCTGAAGCTCGGCGCGCGAAAGCGGTTCTCGAACCTGACCGTCCGGGCGGGCGATGAGGATGCGCAGCTCGTTCTTAAACTGACCGGGCGTCCGCTCTACGATAGCGAAGAAAGATTTGTCGGGTTCCGCGGGATTGCGCTCGACGTGACCGAAGAATTCCTCGCCGAGGAGGAAGCCGCCCGGCTTGCCCAGTTCGATTCGCTCACCGGGCTTGCCAACCGCCACCGGATGGAAACACGGATCGATTCCACGCTTGGCGCCTTTGCTCGTGCAAAGCGGGCCTGTGCGCTGATGATGCTCGATCTGGATCGGTTCAAGCAGGTCAACGACACGCTTGGCCACGCCGCTGGTGACCAGCTATTGCAACAGGTGGCCGAGCGGCTGCGCACTGTCATTGCCGGACAGGGCGAGATCGGCCGCCTGGGCGGAGACGAATTCCAGGTTCTGATCCCCGACATGGATGACCGTGGGCGGTTGGGGGAAATCGCCAAGAAGATCATCCAGATGATCTCTCAACCCTATTCGGTGGAGGAAGGGCGCTGCACGATCGGCTGTTCGGTCGGCATCGCCATTGCGCCGTATGATGGTGTCGAGCGCGACGAACTGACCCGCGCTGCCGACCTTGCTCTGTACGCCTCCAAGAACGGCGGGCGCGGCCAGTTCCGTTTCTACGCCTCCGACCTCGAACATGACGCCAATCTGCGCAAGCGGATGGAGGAGGATCTGTCGGAGGCAATCGAAAAGGGCTATTTCTCGCTTTCCTACCAACCTATCGCTTCTGCCGCTGACAACCGCGTGGTTGCGCTCGAAGCGCTCTACCGGTGGGACGACGTGGACCGCGGCATGGTTGATGCGGCGACCTTCCTGCCGGTTGCCGAAGGCAGCCGCCTGATCGTGCCGATCGGGGAATGGGGTCTGAGCAAGGCCTGCCAGGATGCGCAAGGCTGGCCCGAGGCGATGCGGGTCGCGATCAAGATTACCCCCGTCCAGTTCGCAGCCAGCGGTTTTGCCGAGATGGTCGAACAGGTGTTGTCCGACACCGGGCTGGAGCCCGAACGCCTCGAACTTCATCTGAACGAGGCGATCCTGCAGGGCGAGGCAGCCTCGGTCGACAAAGTCATCTCGGCACTGTTCAAGCTTGGCGTGCGGTTGTCGCTCGATCAGTTCGGCAGCGGCTTTTCCTCACTTGGCCATATTCGCCGCGCGCCCTTCGCCTCGCTCAATATCGGGGCGAACTTCTTCGAGCCGACAATGAACAACACGCTGGGCGACATGGAGATGGTCGCCGCGATCTGCGCGCTGGCCAAAGCGATGGGCATGGAAACCTCCGCCTCCGGGGTGGATTCGGTCGGCTTGCTCGATGCGCTGCGCGCGAAGGGCGTCGATCATATCCAGGGCTTCGTGTTCTCCGAACCGGTAGAGGCGGATGAAATCGCAGAGCAGCTTGAAGGTGGTGAGTGGAAGCTGGCCCCCAGCGAAAGCGGCAGCCAGCGCGCCAGCCGCCGTACGGTGTTCCGGCGCGTGGGTCTCATTCATGAGGATTGCTATTACGATGTGACCTTGCGCAACCTGTCGCGCAGCGGGGCGATGATCCAGGGGCTGAAAAACGTGCCGGTCGGCACGCCATTCGTGCTCGATTTCGGTGGCGGCCAGCTCGCCGTTTGCAGCGTACGCCGCACGATGGACGATACCCAGGGCCTCGAGTTCGAACAGGAACTGGTCGACGATGGGGCAGGGGGGCTGTGCACACGCCACCGTGTCTCACCCTACGAACTGGCCGAGGCCGGCGTGCCGCTCCAGGCCTTGCCAGCGGGCAAATACAGCGCAGCAATCTTGCAAGGGGGACGCAAGGCCTCCCTCCCGCAATTCGACCTGTCCGAGAACGCACCGGAACAGACCGGGCGCGAGGCTGCATAGACGCTTGGCGCGGGGCGGCGGCGCGGCTAAGGGACGCGCCAAATGACCGACCTTTCCAAAATCCGCAATTTTTCGATTATCGCGCATATCGACCATGGCAAGTCGACGCTCGCCGACCGGCTGATCCAGTTCACCGGCGGCCTGACCGATCGCGAGATGTCCGAGCAAGTCCTTGATAACATGGACATCGAGAAGGAGCGCGGCATCACCATCAAGGCGCAGACCGTGCGCCTCAACTACACCGCGCGCGATGGCGAAACCTATGAGCTCAACCTCATGGACACGCCCGGCCATGTGGACTTTGCTTACGAGGTGAGCCGGTCGCTGGCGGCGTGCGAGGGCGCGCTCCTCGTCGTCGATGCCGCACAGGGGGTCGAGGCGCAGACCCTGGCCAATGTCTACCAGTCGATCGAGCACGACCACGAAATCGTCCCCGTCATCAACAAGATCGATCTCCCCGCCGCCGAACCCGAACGCGTGGCGGAGGAGATCGAGGAGATCGTCGGCATCGAGGCCACCGGCCCGTGGGAAGAAGGCGGCGCCGTCCTCGCGTCCGCGAAATCCGGCATCGGCATCGAGGAAACGCTGGAGGCGCTGGTCAAGCGCATTCCCGCTCCGACGGGCGACCGCGACGCACCGCTCAAGGCCATGCTCGTCGATAGCTGGTACGACCCCTATCTCGGCGTCGTCATCCTGGTGCGCGTCATGGATGGCGTCATCAAGAAGGGCCAGCAGGTCAAGTTCATGCAGGGCGGCACGCAGCACCTGATCGACCGCGTCGGCTGCTTCACTCCCAAGCGCACCGACCTGCCCGAACTCGGACCCGGCGAAATCGGCTTCATCACCGCACAGATCAAGGAAGTCGAACAGGCCCGCGTGGGCGACACCATCACCACGGTGAAGAACGGCGCGCCCGAGGCGCTGAAAGGGTACAAGGAAGTCCAGCCCGTGGTCTTCTGCGGGTTGTTCCCGGTCGACGCCGCCGATTTCGAGAAGCTGCGCGAAAGCATCGGCAAGCTGCGCCTCAACGATGCCAGCTTCAGCTACGAAATGGAAAGCTCCGCCGCGCTGGGCTTCGGCTTCCGCGCCGGTTTCCTCGGCCTGCTGCACCTGGAAATCATCCAGGAACGCCTCTCCAGAGAATACGACCTCGACCTTATCACCACCGCGCCCAGCGTGGTGTACCGCGTCCACCTCGCCCACACCAAGACCGAGGACGCCAAGGTCATCGACATCCACAACCCCGCCGACTGGCCCGACGTCAACCGGATCGAGACGGTGGAGGAACCGTGGATCAAGGCGGTGATCTACACGCCGGATGAATATCTCGGCGCGATCCTCAAATTGTGCCAGGACCGCCGCGGCATCCAGACCGACCTCACATACGTGGGCGGCCGCGCACAGGTGAGCTACGAATTGCCGCTGAACGAGGTGGTGTTCGACTTCTACGACCGCCTCAAATCGATCAGCCGAGGCTATGCCAGCTTCGATTACGAGCAGATCGGCCTGCGCGAAGGCGACCTCGTGAAGATGAACATCCTCGTCAACAACGAGCCGGTCGACGCCCTATCGCTGATCGTCCACCGCAGCGTTGCGGAGGAACGCGGCCGCGGCATGTGCGAGCGCCTGAAAGACCTCATCCCGCGCCACCTGTTCAAGATCCCGATCCAGGCCGCCATCGGCGGCAAGATCATCGCCCGCGAAACGATTGCGGCGTTGCGCAAGGACGTGACGGCGAAATGCTATGGCGGCGATATTTCGCGCAAGAAGAAGCTGCTGGAGAAGCAGAAGAAGGGCAAGGCCCGGATGCGCGAGTATGGCAATGTGAGTATCCCGCAGGAGGCGTTTATCGCGGCGCTAAGGATGGGGGAGGAGTAGGAGTGAAGCCCCGCGCCTAGCGCAGGCGTTTGCGTAGCAAACGGCCAGCTAGAAGCGAGAGGCTGTAACTCCGGCCGGCGGGTCCGCGTAGCGGAACCCGTTCGACGTTACGTGACGCATGGAGCGATTGCGCCAGCAATCGCGGAACGGCGCGTGGCGGCGTCTTAGGTTTGAGGATGCGGGAACGCCCATATAGCGGCCTGTCCCCGCGACGGCGGGTGAATGGGAGCATTCTGCGGAAGGCGTTTATCGCTGCTCTCCGAATGGGGGAGGAGTGACTAATCGCGATAGTCGCGAACGGCGCTATGCTCTAAGTCGACGGCGGGCACTAACCTGTAGTGACGTTCTTGCACGACCCGAACAGAGTCATCTTGAATTGCCAATTCGAACAATGCGATGATGCCATCTGCCATAAATTGAGCCGAAATCGCCCGGCATCGGATGCCGGGAAATTTCTCTACGACGAATGCAATATCTTGACTGGTTTGTACGACGCCGATTTGATCGTTGCCGCCTTTCGCTTGGACCGGAATAATATAGTGGCAGCCGTGCGTGTCCAAGCCGATGTAAAGTTCGTCGATTTCAATTTGGCCGACCCCGGAAACCGTCGTCCGCAGATGGTTTTGTAGACTATATGTGGTGAGGCCCAAGAAAGTGTCTATCAGGCGATTGTACCGGACAATCGCCAAGAGTGCCTGCTCATCATCTAATGCATATGCGCGAATAACTTCAGGTGTTGCGTCGGGAATGGAGATTTTTACGAGTTCTTCCCGTGGAACAATTCGGGTCTCTCGGACAAGTTTGAAACGATAACGCGCACGGCCAGCCCCTTCGATAATCCATTCACGATCTTGGGGCTGCGTATCGAGTATAGTCGTTGGCAGCGGTGTTCTGTATCGAACGCTATAAATGACATCGCCAAGATTTCGAGGCAGCTTCATTTGGAGATGCCGCGCCTTGGCGATTATGTCGTCACGAGTGAACTCGAAAGAACTCACGCCCTCTGCATAGTGATCGAAAAAAATCGCCTCGATCAGCGCTTGATAGCGGTTGGTGCTCCTAGGCACGAGCAGCCCTCTTTAAAAGCGAAAGTTCAGCCTCGACTTCTTCTTGCTTTCTCTTCTTTGCGCCACTCTTTTTGGTACGCTTAGACAGAGGTGGTTCGATTCCGAATTCCTTAGCGGCCGCACCAACTGTCATGCGAAGTAACTTTTCATCCCCCATCATGAGAATTTCTTGAGGACGCTCGACCGAGTAGCAGCCAGCCCTCACAACTTCGCTTGCAATAGCACGCGCGAGCGGCGGCGGGACCGAATTACCGATTTGCCTCGCACCGTGCCATTTGGTTTCGTTGAAGCGGAACCAATCGGGGTAGCCGTGCAGTCGGGCCATTTCCCGCACTGTGACGCATCGATTAAATTTAGGGTGGATCGGACGAGGGCTTGTAAATGCACCTCGCGCTCCGTCAGTGCCAGCGCGTAGCGTGTTGCTTAAGCCCTTCGGGTGGAGCTTGTAGAACCGTGAAATCGGCTCGGTTTCTCCACCGGTAGTCTCGGAAAAGCGGCGGCGGGAAATCTCGGTGTGCTCTGTCCTCGCGCTGGAAGTGAGCAAGTCGCGATCCCAATCTCGAATCTCGCCATAATGCCAAGCAGAATTTGTCCGGCATCGCATCTCCAGTGCGTAAGTCGAACCCTCTGTCCATTCGCTAAAGACGACCTCGTCTGTGTGGCGAAGTTCCTCGAAACCTTCGGCGTCTGGAATGTCGTTCAAGGCGTCGGATACCGAAGGACCGTTCGGGAGGTCCCTAAAAACTTTTCGTTTGCCGTCTGCGGGGTTCGTCCAAGGCTCAGGGTATTTCGGGAGGGCGTTGCCCTCCCTTGCGCCGAAGAGGATCAAGCGCTCGCGATGTTGGGGAACTGAATAATTCGCCGCGTCGAGAACCTGCCACGGTTGACGAACTTGGTAACCGAGCTCGCCCGCATATTCGATAAACTCATTGAGAAACCTCCGGTGCTTCCCGACAGTCAAACCTTTCACATTTTCGAATACGAAATAGGTCGCCTCTAGTTCGGAAACGATACGCAGGAAATCGCGCACCAGCCGATTGCGAGGGTCGTCGAGAACGCGCTGACCGATCATCGAAAAACCTTGGCAAGGCGCGCCCCCGAAAACAACATCGATCACGCGGTTTCCCAGTCCCGCTGCCACACGAATTTCACTACCTTTAAGGCCTTCGACCGAGCGCGGGATAACAGCGCACTTTGGAAAATTGAATTTGTGTACAGCGCAATGAACCGGATCGATTTCCACCGCAGCTTTTATGTCGAAACCTGCCTGTTCGAAACCCAGGCTCATTCCGCCAGCACCGGCAAAAAGGTCGATTCCAATGGGGCGCATGATCAATTCCTTTGCCTGACTTGTGCTGGAACGTTAGCAGAACATTCAGCGGATGTCGATCGCTTTCCTAGGTCCGATAAAATTCTGCAAGCGCCTAGCAAGCGCTTGAGAATCCTTGATTTCGCATTGCCAGATTTCCTCGACCTGCCAGCCAATCTGCTCCAGTTCGGACCTTTTCCGAGCGTCACGCTCTCGGTTACGTTCGATCTTCGGTAGCCAGAATTCCAGATTCGACTTCGGCGGCTTCCCAATCTTGCAACCGTGACCATGCCAGTAACATCCGTGCACAAAGATCGCTTTCTTGCGACCGATGAAAACGATGTCCGGTTTTCCGGGAAGATCCTTCCGGTGAAGCCTGAAGCGATAACCCATGCCGTGGAGCAAAGATCGGACAGCGAGTTCGGGTTTTGTATGCTTTGCACCGATCCGCGACATCAACCTGCTGCGGCTCTCTTTCGTGCGGTTATCCACCATACAATCCAAACAACCATGTCGTCCGAATTTTCCCGAAAAAGAAACGTGATGCTAGGGCGCGTAGCGCGTCGTTCGGTAAGAGCATCCCCAGGTTCGAGTTTTTTGTTTGGCCCCTGCGGGCGCGAGCCATCCGGCTCGCTTGCTCCCTCGCATAGGCTCGGGCGCGCGGTCGCGCTTGCGGTCCGCTGGTCGCGGACCGGATCAGCGCCAGTCAGTAATGCGGTCACTCCCACCCCTCATCCTTAAGCCCCCGCCAGCGCGGGTTCTCTTCCTCGCCCTCATCCTCCGCCTCGCGCTTGCGCCAGTCGGGCGGGGGTAGGGGGATCGCCGCATTCCCTCCTGCGCCCGGGGGCTTTGCGGGCGATGTAGCTTTCGTGCTCCGGGTCGTCGTAGCAGGAATAGCCGGCTTCCTTGTCCTCGCGCTCCAGCCGCCGTTATTCCTCATAGGCTGCGCGGGTGCGGGGGCTCATGCCGGTCAGCCAGCGTTCGCTCATCGCCGACAGCTTTTCATCGATGCTGGCGATCACCTCCTCCTCGCGCTCGCCCGCCTTGGCGGCGCGTTCGGCCTCCCATTCCTTCTGCCACTCGGCGCGCCATTGCTTCTTCTTGCGCTCCAGCTCCATCTGGCCGATCGCCCCCAGGCCTTTCGCGCGGCCCTCGGTAAAGCGTTCGGGCGCGCGGTTCCTGAGCATGAACATCAGCAGGCGGTCATTGTAGGACAGGCGCGTGCCGACGAGCTTGCCATAGGAATAGACCGGCACTTCCACCCCGTTCAGCGCGCGGTCCATCGCCACATCCTCGATCCGCTGCACGCCGAGGTCGAGCGCGGCGGCCCAGGCTGCGCGGAAGCTCTCCGCCCCCGGCTGGCGGCGCAAATGATAGGCGCCGTGGGTGGAGCGGTTCACCGCGCGGCACGCGGAGGTGACGCTGCCGGTATCGGCCAGCGCCTCGATAAAGGCGCGCTGGACATGCGGCTTCCACCCATTGCTGCGGTCCTTCAGCCGCGGGACGGGGGTGAAGGCGGGCAGGGTGGTGGCGGGTTGGGGGCGCGCGTCCTTGTTTTCCGCACCCGCATCCGCAGGCGCGATGTCCTCGCTCTCACGCCCTGCGGGCGCATCGCTGCGGGCGCGCCGTCGCGCTTGCCTCCCTGCGGTGGGATGCTTTCTCTTTTCTTCCATCGGCGAGGATGGAGCAGAATTGGCGCGAGTAGGAAAGTGTGGCGGTTGGCGGGAAGGAGAGTTTTGGGTTTGCGAACCCGCCTCCGCGGGTTCGTCCTCGGGGCGGTTCCTTCGCTGCGCTACGGGCCCCTGCGGGCGGGCGGTCGCCCTTGCGGTCCGCTGGTCGCGGACCGGTTCGGGTGATGGCCGGATGGGGCGGTTCTTGGTCGCGGCAGCCAAAGCGCGACCGCGCGCCGCCGCTTATGCGGCGAAGCTAAGCGACGCGGATGCGTCGCGCCCGGCGTCTGAGGGGCTAAAAACTAATCCCGCGTCTGCCCGTCCCCGTGCACCAGGTATTTGAAGCTGCACAGCTGCTCCAGCCCCACGGGGCCGCGGGCGTGCATCTTGCCGGTGGCGATGCCGATCTCCGCGCCCATGCCGAACTCGCCGCCATCGGCGAACTGCGTGCTGGCATTGCGCATGACGATGGCGCTGTCGATCGCGGTCATGAAGGCGCGCGCGGCATCGTCGTCCTCGGTCATGATCGCATCGGTGTGGGCGGAGGAATGCTCGGAAACCCATACAATCGCCTGATCGAGGCTGTCGACGATCTTTACGCTTGCGATGGGGTCGAGATATTCGGTGTTCCAGTCCGCATCGTTGGCGGGCTTGATGGAGCCATCGATGGCGACCGCTTCCTCGTCGCCGCGCAGTTCGCAGTCATCGCCCATGATCGCAGTGAGGCGGGGGACGAAATCCTTCGCCACCGCGTGATCGATCACGATGCTTTCGGTCGCACCGCACACGCCGGTGCGGCGCAGCTTGGCGTTGCGGATGATCTGGGCGGCCTTGTCGAGATCGGCGGCCTCGTGGACATAGCTGTGGCAATTGCCGTCGAGGTGGAGGAGGGTGGGCACGCTCGCCTGATCGCGCACCAGCTCGACCAGCCCGCGCCCGCCGCGCGGGATGACGAGGTCGACATATTCATCCGCCTTGAGCAGCGCGGCGACGGCTTCGCGGTTGGTCGTGCCGACCGTCTGCACCGCGTCTTCGGGCAGGCCCGCCGCGGCCAGCCCCTTGCGCATGCAATCGACGATCACGCGGGTCGAATGGCGGCTCTCGCTGCCGCCGCGCAGGATCACGGCATTGCCACTCTTGAGGCACAGCGCGCTGGCATCCGCGCCGACATTGGGCCGGCTTTCATAGATCATGCCGATGACCCCGACAGGCACGGCGACGCGCTGGATGGTGAGGCCGTTGGGCCGCTCGAACGAGGCAAGCTCGCGCCCCACGGGGTCGGGCAGTTCGGCGATCTCCTCCAAAGCGCCGGCCATGCCTTCGATGCGGTCTTCGGTGAGGCGCAGGCGGTCGATGAAACTGTCGGGCTTCTTGCCCTCGACGCTTTTCACATCCTCTGCATTGGCGGCGAGCAGTTCATCGGTCGCCGCGCGCAGAGCCTTGGCGGCTTCGCGCAGCGCGGTGTTCTTGGCATCCGTGCTCGCGGAGAGCAGGCCGCGCGCCGCATTACGGGCATTCTGGCCAAGCGTGGCGATATGGATCTGCGGGTCTAGTGTCTGGTCGTTCATGTAAGTCTCTCGAATATTCGTTTCGGTCGTGGGCAGGAGGCGCGCCGGCGTATCAGCGCAGCTCGACCGCCCGGTCGTAAGCTGCCTTGAGCGTATCATGCAGCAGGGATGAAAGGCCACCCTCGCCATTGAGGGCGTTCAGCCCGGCGGCGGTGGTCCCGCCCTTGGAGGTGACGGCGTCGCGCAAATCGCCGAGCGCGGTGTCGGCTTCGGCCTGCGCCATCGCAATTGTGCCTTCCAGCGTGCCCATCACCAAAGCGCGGGCATCGTCATGCGCAAAGCCCAGCTCTTCAGCCGCCGCAACATAGGCGCGCGCGATTTCGAACACATAGCCGGGGCCGGATCCGGCCACTGCGGTCGCGCGGTCGAGCATGTCCTCATCGGCGACCTCGACCACCGTTCCGGTGCGCCCCATCATCGCCAGCGCATGGTCGCGCTGCACGTCGTCGATGTCCGGCCCGGCGACCAGCGTGCTGGTTCCGCGTCCGATGGCGGCGGGCAGGTTGGGCATCACGCGAATGACCGGTGCGCCTGGCATGGCGCGCTTGAGGCTGTCGATCGACATGCCTGCAGCGATGGAGATGACGTACCCGCCATCGGCCAGCATATCGGCATAGGCGGGCAATTCCGCTTCGATCATCTGCGGCTTGATCGCCACGATCACGACATCAAACGTTTCCCCGGCAATGGGTTCGCGGGATTTGACAAGGCGGGTATCACTTGGTGCTTCTTCAAGAAAAGGATCGACAATAGTGAATTTTTCTTCGCCCTTGTTCCAGTAATTCAAGAGTGCGCCGCCCATTTTTCCGCAGCCGATAAGAAGAATATTTGTAAAGATTTGAAACTCCAATTCTATAGTTGTCGGCGTCAGGCCAGATTTACGGCGCGCCAAGGGTCGTGGAAATTATATAACACAATCAGGAAATTAAATCCACCGGTTGTCTGGAGACATTCATTGCACTAAATCTCTGGCAGGTTTCAAGCGAGTTACACAGATTTCTTTATGACAAAAACGCACAACATTGTTGTCAAAATCGGTTCCACCCTGGTCGCCAACACCGACCGTCTCACCCCACGCTTCGGCTTTATGCAACGCCTGTTCGAGGATGTGTCGCGCCTGCGCGACCGCGGGATCAACGTGATCCTGTGCAGCAGCGGCGCGGTCGCGCTGGGCCTGCGCACCGTGGGTGAGACACCCGAAAGCGCCGGGGTCAGCGACAAGCAGGCCGCAGCCGCCTGCGGGATGCCGACACTTCTCAATGCCTACAAGCAGATCGGGCATGAATACGATCTCAACATTGCGCAGGTGCTGCTCACGCTGGGCGATTTCGAGGACCATCGCCGGTTTCTCAACACCCGCAACACGGTCTTTCGACTGCTTGAGGCGGGTGTGGTTCCGGTGGTGAACGAAAACGACTCCATCACCACGGAGGAAATCCGCGTCGGTGACAACGATCGCCTGGCGGCCAAGGTCGCGCAGATGACCGACGCCCGGGAATTCGTGATCCTTACCGAAGTAAACGGCCTCTATGATCGCCATCCCGACGAACCCGGCGCGGAGCTGGTGCGCGAGGTGACCGATGTTGCGCCTTATATGGAAGCGACCAAGGGCAAGAGCACGCTGGGCACGGGCGGCATGACCACCAAGCTGATGGCCGCCAATATCGCGCAGGAGGCGGGCTGCACCACCTTCATCGCGCATGGCGAGGTCGACCAGCCGGTATCGACGGCCATTGATGGCGACCGGGAATGTACGCGCTTTCCTGCGCATGATGCACCGGCGTCCGGCTGGAAGCGGTGGATCGCCAACCGTTTGCAGATGGCGGGCAGCCTTCAGGTTTCGGACGAGGTCGCAGATGAACTCGACGGGACCGAACGTTCGATCAATCGCGAGGATATCCTGTCCATCGATGGCGATTTCACCCGCGGCGACGTGCTGCATATCTACGATGCGCAAGGGGTGGAGCGGGCCCGCGGGCTGAGCGACTTTACATCCGAAGAATTGCGCGTGCTGGCGGTCAACCCGCATCTCGATGCCGAGCAATTGCTGGGTTACAAGACCAAGGGCGAGATCGTGCGGGCGAAAAACCTCGTCCTGCTGGAGCGTCGCCACCTGTTGTGGGACGCGCCCGACGGCGTCGACCTGCCCGGCAGGGATGTGGCTGGACAGGCTGACGCAACTTAGCGGTTCACATCCTTGCATCCTTCACTTGGCGTTCACCGAAGCGCTGGCTATAGGCGGCGACCATGATCGTTCGCACCAAGCCGTTGCTCGCCGCCGCCCTGTTGGGCTCCACGTCGTTTCTCGCCGGTTGCGCCAGCTTTGGCGGCCCCGGTGGCAAGGATGCGGACACCGCCTATGTCGCCCGCGATGTGGAAACGCTGTATTCCGCAGCGAAAGACATGCTCGATCGCGGCAATGCAAAAACCGCAGCGGCCCTGTTCGACGAGGTGGAGCGTCAGCACCCCTATTCGCCGTGGGCGCGCCGTGCGCAGCTGATGAGTTCGTTCAGCTATTACACCATCGCCGATTACAACAAGGCGATTGCCAGCGCGCAGCGTTTCCTCTCGATCCATCCGGGTAACAAGGATGCGCCCTACGCCTATTACCTGATCGCGCTGTCCTATTACGAACAGATCAGCGACGTTCAGCGTGATCAGAAGATCACTGAACAGGCGCGCACAGCGTTGCAGGAAATCGTTCGCCGCTTCCCGCGCAGCGAATATGCCACTGACGCCCGCCTGAAGCTCGACCTGGTGAACGATCACCTGGCGGGCAAGGAAATGGAAATCGGCCGATTCTACCAGAAGAGCGGCCGCTGGATCGCGGCCCAGATTCGCTTCCAGAACGTGGTCGATAACTACCAGACCACCAGCCACGCACCTGAAGCGCTCTATCGCCTGACCGAAAGCAGCCTGGCTCTGGGCATCCCTACAGAAGCGGTCAAATATGCCGCCGTGCTGGGCGCGAACTATCCGGGTAATGAATGGTACGATCGCGCCTATGATCTGGTGCAGGACCATGCAAGCGGTGTGACCGCCAGCTAAGGCACACCTTTCGCCGCGCGCAGCATTCATCGCGCGCGGAAAAATTTTGCAAACTTCTTGAAACCGGACGGGCGGCTGCGCATTTATTCAATGCGGGCCGGGCCCCTCTGGCGCATGTTTTCGATCTGAAATCATGCGTGATGTCGGACCGTGTCGGATTTGCCGATGCGTTGCTGACGGGCCCTTTGTCCTCCCCCCTCCCGACAGCGCACATCGCAATACCGATCGATCACAGGTCGCGTCCGTCAAGGGCGTACCGGTCCTTCGGCGGGCGCGGCCATTGTTTCAATCCGCAAGGAGACGAATGATGACGGCCCGAATGTATCGACTGACCCAAATCCACCAGCGTATCGATGAGCGCTTGCGGCTCGAATATCGCAAGCGTCGGCCCGACTGGCTGGAACTCTCGCGGCTCAAGCGCATGAAGCTGCGGGCGAAAGACGCGCTTGTGCGGCTGTCCATGCGGGCGAGACCCGCCTAATCTGAAGTTTGACCTTACCCCGGTCGGGGTCGCGCACGCCTGCATGGTGGGTGTCGACCCGGATCGGGAGCTTGCCGATTACGGGAGACAATCGTGGTTCCAGCCATCGCCCCCATGCTGCGCGACTTTTTAAAGAAAGAAAGCGCCGGCGGTATCATCCTGATGGTGGCGGCGGCGCTGGCCGTTATCGTCGCCAATTCGCCGTTGTCCGGCCTGTATGGCGAATGGCTCGCCACGCCGGTGATTGCCGGTGTCGGCGGGGCGGTGATCGACAAGCCGCTGATCCTGTGGATCAATGACGGGTTTATGGCGGTGTTCTTTTTCCTCGTCGGTCTGGAGGTCAAGCGCGAGGTGCTGACCGGCCAGCTGTCGAGCTGGCGGCAGGCCTCGCTCCCGCTGGTGATGGCGGTGGGCGGCATGGCATTGCCAGCAGCCATCTTTGCCGCAATCAACTGGAACGATCCCGTCACACTGCGCGGCTGGGCGATTCCCGCTGCCACCGATATCGCTTTCGCGCTCGGCGTGCTGGCCTTGCTCGGCTCGCGCGTGCCGGTGGCGCTGAAGGCGCTGCTGCTGGCGGTTGCGGTGATCGACGATATCGGCGCGATTACGGTGATTGCGCTGTTCTATACAGAGGGTGTGCAGGGCACGATGCTGCTCGGCGCGGGCGTGACGCTGGCCATGATGATCGGCCTCAATCGCCTGCGTGTGGCCGATAGCTGGCCCTATGTGCTGCTGACGGTGATCTTGTGGGTGTTCGTGCTGAAATCGGGCGTTCACGCGACGCTGGCGGGGGTTGCCGCTGCGATGACCATCCCGCTCGCCGCGCGTGGGCAGCAGCCGCTCGAACGGATGGAACATGCGCTGCATTATTACGTGGCGTTTCTTATCATCCCGATTTTCGGTTTCGCCAATGCCGGGGTGTCACTGGCCGGGGTGTCGGTTGGTGATATGCTCTCCCCGCTGCCGCTGGGCATTGCGCTCGGCCTGTTGCTGGGCAAGCAGATCGGCATTTTCGGGTTCGGCTGGCTCGCGATCAAGACCGGGGTCGCATCCATGCCCGAAGGCACAGGCTGGCGGCAGCTCCACGCATTGAGCCTGCTTGCGGCGATCGGCTTCACCATGAGCCTGTTTATCGGCAATCTTGCCTTTGCCGACCCGGCTCTGGTCGATCAGGTCAAGATCGGCGTGCTGGCCGGATCGCTGGTGGCGGCCTTTGTCGGATATTGGCTGCTGTCCCGCGCGCTGCCACCGAAACGCGGTGCGGCGGGGGAAAGCGTGGAGGCATCGGCGTGACATGCACAGATTGCGTCGCGCAAGATGGTGACGCCGCGCGCGCCCCGCGCTAATCGGTAAGGCGATGCTTACGCGCCTGTCGATCCGCAATATCGTTCTGATCGAAGCACTCGACCTCGATTTCGGGCGTGGGCTCGGCGTGCTCACGGGTGAAACAGGCGCGGGCAAGTCGATCCTGCTCGACGCGCTCGGCCTGATCCTCGGCAACCGCGCGGAAACCGCGCTGGTGCGCAGCGGCGCCGACAAGGCGAGCGTTACCGCCAGTTTCGAATTCGCAGCACTGCCTGCGCCTGTTGCAGAGGCGCTCGACGATGCCGGGGTCGAGCTGGAAGATGGCGAGCCGCTGCTGATCCGCCGCCAGGTCAAGGCCGATGGGGGCAGCAAGGCCTGGATCAATGACCAGCCGGTCGGCGTCGCCCTGTTGCGTGAGATCGCGCCCAGTCTGGTCGAACTGCACGGCCAGCACGATGATCGCGGCCTCGTCAATGCGCGCGGACACCGCGACCTGCTGGACCGCTATGCCGGTGACAATGGCGAGCGTGTGGCGTCGGACTGGGCTGGCTGGAGACGCGCCAATGCGCAGCTCGTCGAAGCGCGCGAGACGCTGGAACAGGCCAAGGCCGACCAGGATCTGCTGCTCGCTCATTTGTCGGAACTGACCGCGCTGGAACCGCAGGCGGGGGAGGAGGCGCGCCTCGCCGCGACCCGTGCCGACATGCAGAAGGGCGAGAAGCTGTCGGGCGATCTCGAAGAGCTGCGGCATTTGTGGGAGGGTTCGGATTCGCCGCTGGCGAGCCTGCGCGTGGCCGCGCGGCGGCTCGACCGGATCGGCGATCAGCATCCGCTGCTGGCCGAAGCACTCGCCGCGCTGGACCGCGCGGTGATCGAGGCAGGCGAGGCAGAGACGAAGTTGGAAGCTGCGGCAGAGGCGCTGGTGCATGACCCGGCCGCGCTCGATGCCGCCGAAACCCGCCTGTTCGAATTGCGCGCGCTGGCCCGCAAGCACCGCTGCGAGGTGGACGAACTGCCCACCAAGATGCGCGAAATGCGCGCCGCGCTCGACGCCATCGAAGGCAGCGAGGCGCAACTCGATTCGCTCGAAGATGCCGCTGCCAAGGCGCGGGAAAAATACGAAAAATCCGCGCAGGCGCTGCACAAGATACGGGTCGATGCGGCCAAGCGGCTGGACCAGGCGGTGGCGGGTGAACTCGCCCCGCTCAAACTCGACGCGGCGCGCTTCCTCACCGCGATTGCGGCCCTGCCGGAGGAGAAATGGGGTCCGCATGGAATGGACGGGGTGGAGTTCCTCATCTCGACCAATCCGGGCGCCGATTTCGCCCCACTGGCCAAGATCGCATCGGGCGGTGAATTGTCGCGCTTCATCCTCGCGCTGAAGGTCGCGCTGGCCGAACGCGGCGGCGCAGCGACGGTGATCTTCGACGAAATCGACCGCGGCGTGGGCGGGGCGGTGGCGAGCGCGATCGGCGAACGGCTCGCGCGCCTCGCCAGTGAAGGCCAATTGCTGGCCGTCACCCACAGCCCGCAAGTCGCCGCGCGCGGCCGCACGCATTACCTGATCGCCAAGGCATCCTCCGGAACGGTCACGAAAACCAGCGTCACCCTGCTCGACGCAGCGGGCCGCCAGGAAGAAATCGCTCGCATGCTGAGCGGCGCCGAGGTGACGCCCGAGGCGCGCGCGCAGGCTGACCGGTTGCTTGAGGGAGTATGATGCAGAATTCCGCAATCGAAACGCAATCCGATGCCGGAAGCCAATATCATGGCGAGGGCTATGCGCACCTTCGCGGATTCATCCCCCCACCCGTGGCTCTCGGGTTCCTGGCAAGGTTGAAAGCCGATCTCGCGAGGCAGGGCGTCGGCCTGGACCAGTTGCGCAAGGAGCAGCCGCTGCTGCGCCAGGCTGCGAGCGAGCTGTACGGATATCACTATCCGCCGATGGCCACATTTCACTGGGGCATGACCCCGGCTGTGGCGGCCATCATCGGGCGCGATCTCCTGCCGACTTATGCCTATTTCAGGATTTATCGCGAAGGCGACATTTGCCGCGTGCACGGAGATCGTCCCGCATGCGAACACAGCGTGTCGCTGACCCTCGCCTATTCTGACGACAAACCGTGGCCGCTCGAACTTGCGCGCGATCCGATCGACACCCCGTACCAGCGGGCGGACGATCTGTTTCGGGATGACGAGCATGCCCGAGCGGTGGCGATGTCTCCGGGCGATGCGGTGCTCTATCGCGGTGTCGAATTCCACCACGGGCGAACCACGCCCAATCCGAATGCGTGGTCAGCGCATCTTTTCCTTCATTGGGTGGATCGTGAGGGACCGCATGCCGACGAGGCGTTCGACCGCCAGCAGCCGCCCAAAGAGATTACACTGTGACGAACGAAGCCGGCGCCGCCAACGAACTGATGCGGCTGGCGAAGCAGATTGCGAAGCACAACCGGCTTTATCACGCCGACGATGCGCCCGAGATCACCGATCAGGAATACGATGCGCTGGTGCGCCGCAATGCGGAGCTGGAAGAGGCGTTCCCGCACCTGGTGCGCGCGGACAGCCCTTCGCAGCAGGTGGGCCATGCGGTGGCCGCTTCGCCGCTGTCCAAGGTTCGCCACGAAGTTCGCATGATGAGCCTCGACAATGCCTTCGATGCGGAGGAAGTCGGCGAATGGGTGGCGCGGGTGCGGCGGTTTCTCTCGCTTGGTAAAGACGATGCGGTCGCCTTCACCGCCGAGGACAAGATCGATGGCTTGTCCTGTTCGCTGCGGTACGAGGAGGGCCAGCTGGTCCGCGCCGCCACGCGGGGGGATGGACAGGTGGGAGAGGATGTGACGCCCAATGTCGCGCATATTGCCGATATTCCGCAGCAGCTTTCCGGCGATGTCCCGCACGTCTTCGAAGTGCGCGGCGAGGTTTATATGGGACGCGCCGATTTCGAGGCGCTCAATGCGCGGCTGATGGACGACGCGCGCGCGGCGGCGGAGGAGAAGGGCGAGGAATTCGATCCCGCCAAGGTCCGCCAGTTCGCCAATCCGCGAAATGCCGCCGCCGGATCATTGCGCCAGAAAGACGCCGCGGTCACCGCGAGCCGCCCGCTCAAATTCTGGGCGCACGGGTGGGGGGCGGCATCCGAAGTGCCGGGCGAAACGCAGGAAGATGTCGTGCGCCGCATCGAAAGCTGGGGGCTGCCCGTATCGCCGCTGTTTGCGCGCGTCGAAAGCCTTGAGGCGATGCTTACCCATTACGAGAAGATTGCGCAGGAACGCCCTGATCTGCCGTATGAAATAGATGGCGTGGTCTATAAGGTCGACCGGCTCGATTATCAGCAGCGGCTGGGCTTCGTCGCCAAGGCGCCGCGCTGGGCGCTGGCGCATAAATTTCCGGCAGAGCGTGCGGAGACGACGCTGGAGGCCATCGATATCCAGGTCGGTCGCACGGGCAAGCTGACGCCGGTGGGTCGCCTTGCGCCGGTGCTGGTCGGCGGGGTCACAGTGACCAATGTGACGCTCCACAACCGCGACGAGATCGCGCGACTGGGCGTGCGGTCGGGCGACCGCGTGGTGGTCCAGCGGGCGGGCGACGTTATTCCACAGCTGGTGGAAAACCTGACGCCCGACGTCGAGCGCGCGCCCTACGTCTTCCCCGACCATTGCCCGGAATGCGACAGCGAGGCGGTGGCGGAAGAAGGCGAGGTCGATGTGCGCTGCACAGGCGGTCTTATCTGTCCCGCGCAACGCACGGAAAGATTGAAGCATTTTGTCAGCCGCGGTGCGCTCGATATCGATGGGCTGGGCGAGAAGACCATCGACCAGTTCTTCGCGCTGGGATGGCTCGAAAGCCCCGCCGACATCTTCCGCCTGAAGGACCGGCGCGAGGCAATCCTGGCGCTCGATGGCTGGAAAGAGCGGTCTGTGGACAACCTGTTGGCTTCTGTGGAAGCGCGGCGGCAGCCGGATGCCGCGCGGCTGCTGTTCGGCCTGGGCATCCGCCATGTCGGCGCGGTGACGGCGCGCGATCTGATGAAAGGGCTGGGCGACATTCGCCTGCTCCCGCGCAAGGCCAGTGAATTCGCCGAATATCGCCGCGAAAACCCGCGCGGGGAGGACGAGAAGGAAAGCCCATTCAACACTCGCATGGTCGAGGCGGTGAAGCGTATATTCGAGGTGCGCACGGATGGCATCGGAATCGCCGTCGGTCATGCGCTGGCCGATTTCTTCCATGAAGAACACAATCGCGGCGTCTGGGCCGAGTTGATCGGAGACGAGCCGGGCGCGGGCGTTGTCGATCCCCCCCGCTACGAGGTGGAAACGAAGCAAAGCCCGGTCAGCGGTAAGACAGTGGTGTTCACCGGCAAACTCGAAACCATGAGCCGCGACGAAGCCAAGGCGCAGGCCGAACGGCTGGGCGCCAAGGCCAGCGGATCGGTCAGCGCCAAGACCGACCTGCTGGTCGCCGGGCCGGGCGCGGGCAGCAAGCTCAAGAAGGCCGAGGAGCTGGGCATCGAAGTGATCGACGAGGCAGGCTGGGCGAAAATCGTCGCCGAGGCCGGATGAGCTGGCTTGAACACACGCACACCATCGCCGCGCGCATTGCTGGCCATCTTCGCGCGCGGGGCGAGACGATCGCCGTGGCCGATGGGGCGAGCGGCGGGCTGATCGCGGCATCGCTGCTCACCGTGCCGGGCGCGCTCGATTTCTTTGTCGGGGGAGGGGTGGTCTATTCGTTCAGGGCGCGCGACGTGCTGTTTGCCCAGCCGCGCGAAGCCTATCGCGGGATGCGCGGCGCGAGCGAGGAATATGCGCTGCTGCAGGCGCGGGCCATTCGCGACAATTTCGGCGCTGCATGGGGCTTGGCGGAAAGCGGATCGGTCGGCGGTTCGACCCATCCGAGCGGCGCACCGGCGGGGCAAAGCTGTGCCGCGCTGGTCGGGCCGGATGGCGAGTGGACGCGCCTGACGCAGACCGGCAGCGACGCGCGCATCCCCAATATGGAGGCTTTTGCGCGCGCCGCGCTGGAATTTGCGGAAGAAATGCTGGCCGGCGTCAGGCCCGCAAATGCCGGTTCCTAGTCGTTCGGCATGATGTGGATTTCGCGCACGCTGGCAGTGTCCGGCTGCTCCAGCGCGAAGACCACGGCATTGGCGACGTCTTCGGGCTGGATCTTGTCCGGCTTCGCCTCGTCGAAAAACGGCGTGTCGACCATGCCGGGCGAAATCACCGTGCAGCGTCCGCCCCATTCGCGCATTTCCTCGGCCAGGTTCCCGGCAAAACCATGCACGAACCACTTAGTCGCGCCATAGACAGAGCCCTTGAGATGGTCGCGCCCGGCCTTGGACCCGGTGACGATGAAATGCCCCTTGGTCTTGCGCAGTTCGGGCAGGGCGGCATGGGCGGTATAGAGCACGGCGAGCACGTTGAGATGGATCATGTCGTGCCATTCTTCCGGGTCGCCTTTTTCGACGCCCGCGCTGCTCACGCCCTTGCCCGCATTGGCATAGACCGCATCGAGCCCGCCGAACGTGTCGACCGTGCGCGCGATGGCCGCGTTCAGCGCCTCGCGGTCGGTCACATCGCAGGGCAGGGCGAGTGCCTTTTCGCCGATATCGGTGGCAAGATCGCGCAATGTGTCTTCGCTGCGCGCGAGCAGGCCGACATTCCAGCCTGCCGCAGCGGCGGCGCGCGCGGTGGCCGCGCCGATGCCGGTGGATGCGCCGGTGATGAGAAGCGTCTTGGTCATGGATAATCCTTGTTTGCAAATATGTTATCCAACCAATGGGCCGGGGCTGGTGCAGTTCCGCCTGACATTCCGCTTTCGCGGAAACATGCCGTCACAGCGCCGTTGAGCCCTTGTGAACACAGCCGCCCGCTTTTTCCTGCTCGCCTTCCCGATCCTTGCATTGGCGATGGCGGTGACGTGGTTGCCGCGCGCGGAGAAGGGCGAGGGCGTGCGCGCCGATGTCGCCGCATTCGAGAAGCGCGTGATGCAGCAGCGCGCCGACCCTGCGCAGAAGGCCTTGTCCGAAGAACTGGCGGCCATCGGTTCGGGTTTTGCAGGCGAAGTCGGGATCGGTGTGGTCGATGTCGAAAGCGGGCGCGCTTTCCATCACAAGGGCGGCGAATTCTACCCGCAGCAAAGCGTCAGCAAGCTGTGGGTGTCGATGACCGCGCTAGACATGGTCGACCGGGACCGGCTGGACCTGACCGAAGGCGTGACGATGCGGCGGGCGGACCTGACCGTCTTCTATCAACCCATCCGCGAGATCGTGCGCCAGCGCGGCAGCTTCACCGGCGACTACGCCGAGTTGATGCGCCGCGCGCTGGCGCAGAGCGACAATTCGGCCAATGACCGTATCCTGCGCCGTGTCGGCGGGGCGGAGGCGGTGGAGGACTTCCTGAAGCGCAAGAGCATCGGCGGGGTGCGCTTCGGGCGGGACGAGCGCACCAAGCAGAGCGCGATTGCCGGGCTCACCTGGCAACAGGGCTATTCCTATCGCGACGAGTTCTTCAAGGCGCGCGACCGGCTGCCCGATGCCGTGCGGCGCGAGGCATTCAACACCTATCTGGCCGATCCCGAAGACGGGGCGACGCCGCTGGGCATCGCTACCGCGCTGGCGCGGCTGGCACGCGGCGAGCTGCTGTCGGGCACATCGGGCGAGCTGCTGCTGGCGATATTGCAGACGACCAAGAGCGGGCCGCGCCGGTTGAAGGGCGGCGTGCCTGCCGAATGGCGCTTCGGCCATAAGACCGGGACGGGGCAGTTCTTCGATGGCGAACAATCTGGTTACAACGATGTCGGGCTGCTGACTTCGCCCACCGGCCGTGAATACGCCATCGCGGTGATGATCCGGCGCACTCGCGCGCCCACGCCTGCGCGGATGGAGATGATGCAGGCGGTCACGCGCGCGGTGGTCGCCTATGACGAGGCGCGGCGCTTCGGATCGGATTGAACGGCCTCCGGCACGTCAGGCTCGGGAATCCATTTCATCACCCCGCCGGCAAGCGGGGTCCATAGCCCCATCTCGATCCCCGCATGGGCCAGCGTGTCGCCCACCCACTGGTTGCAGGTGTTGGCGAGCGTGTAGCGCCCGGCCGCATCGTAGTTGCGCGCGCCTTGCTCGAAACTGTCGTAGTTCTTGCGCGCCGCACCATCCGGCAGCGGGGGCAGGGCAGCCTCCACCCGTTCGACCAGCCGCGCATATTCCCGCTCGCTCAGACGGATGGGGCGGTGATGTGTGCTCGGTTGTGGGTGATAGTAATGCCCGACCCGCATCAACCCTTCGCCGCCCCTGAAGGCGATCCGCAATGCGGTGCTGACTTTCAAATCGCCCCATGTCGGGGTGTTGAGAAACACCTCCTTCTCGCCCCAGCCGATGGCGATGTGGGTGGGGATCAGGCCATCGGTGCGCGGCTCGCCCGCGCTGGGAAATGTCGCGCGCCAGTCCTTTACCGGGCTGAGTACGGGCATGACGATGCCGGTGTGCACGCCGTTGGTCTCGACCATGATTTCCACCCCTTGCGCAGGGGCGGTGCGGCCGGAATTGCGCGGGATGGCGCTGCCGATCCAGGCGGCGAGCAGGAAGGCGACAACGATGGCAACGGGAACGGCGACAAGACCCGCCAGCCATCGACGCCAGCCTGTCACCGCTGCATCCTCACCGCACCCGGCTCTTCGTCAGCCAGAGGATCGACCAGTCGCCCTTGACCAGCCGGCGGCGCAGCCGGAAGCCGAACGGCCAGTACGCCGCGCGCACCGACGCTTCCTGCGTTTCGAGCAGGCCGGCTAGCACAAGATGGCCGCCCGGCACGGACGCAAGCGCGAATTCGGACGCCAGATCGACCAGCGGCCCGGCCAGGATATTGGCGATCAGCAGGTCGAATGGCGCATGTTGCTGGAGCGCGGGATCGTCCATCCCGTCGGCCACGATCATGTCGAGAGCGAGGTCGTTGAGCTGCGCGTTTTCCGCCACCACGCCCGCACACACGGGATCGATATCCGAAGCGATCACCGAGGCGCGCGGCCACAGCTTCATCGCCCCGAAGGCGAGCAGGCCCGTGCCCGTGCCGATATCCGCGATATTGCGCGCGCGAAGGCCGCTGCTCCGCATGGTATCGAGCATGGCAAGGCAACCGGCAGTCGTTTCGTGCTGCCCGGTCCCGAATGCCTGCGCAGCGGGAATCACGAAATTCACCGCGTCCGGTTCGGGCGGGAAATGCGGGGTGTGCACGTGGAAACGCCCCGCGCGGATCGGCTGCGCGCCCTTCTGGCTTTCGCTGACCCAGTCGATATCAGGCAGCTTTTCCGCCGCCAGATCCGCCGCAGCGCCATCGAACAGGGCCGCGACAAGCGCCGTGTCGCGATCATCGGGTTCATGGTCGAGCCAGGCTTCGAGCTTCCAGTCATCGGGTTGCTGTTCGTCGATCTCGCATGCCGAAACCACGATATCGGCAGGCCAGTCGAGCGTCTCTTCCTGCCGCAGCAGGGCCGCCTCGGCGCGGGGTTTGGGCAGCAGCGCGGTCAGTTTCCAGTTCATTGCCCCCGCTCCTTCGCCAGCCGTGCGTCCAAGTTCGTGCCGAGCCGCTGCGCATAGTCCTGGCATTCTCCATAGACGCCGAAACGCCCTTCGCGGATCTTTTCGATCATCGAACTGGACGATGGGTGCGGGGTGACGAGGATGTCGCAAGGCAGCGCCGCAACCCGCGCGATACTCTCCCGGAATGTCGCAACCCAATCGGGATGGTCGGAAAAGCGATAGCTGTCCGACGACACGGCGGACAGGCTGTCGACATAGGCGATGCGGCGACACACCGGCGGTTCGCCCGGCAGGCTGCACGCATTCCACGTCCAGCTCATCGCGCCCGCCGTGTGACCGGGTGTGAAATGCGCGGTGAGGGCGATATCGCCCAAGCTTACGGTTTCGCCGTCCCGGACGATCCTGCCCACATCGACCGGCACGAAATCGGGATGGCCGGAAAGCGCCTGCGGATCATCCGCCGCCAGCTTGCCGCTTTCCAGCACCGGCGCGGCCTCGGGCGAGGCGACCACCGTGGCGCCGGTCGCGGCCGCAATTGCGGCATGGCCCGCGACGTGGTCGAAATGTTCGTGGCTCATCAGCAGATAGCGTATGTCGCGCGGGTCAAAGTCGAGCGACCGGATGCTGGCGAGCACGTGAGGGGCGGCCGCCTCAACCCCGCTGTCGATCAGGACATGGCCGTCCTCGCTCGTGATCAGCACCGCCGCGATCCCGCATGTGCCGACATACCAGGTGTTGCCGAGGATCTGGAACGGGCGTGCGGGTTTATCCCAGGCATCGAACCGCTCGCAGGCCTCGGCGAATCGCTCGCCCGGAACGTCGGGCAGGTTGGCGAACGCATCGGGCGTTTGCGGCGCAGGAACCGGCGCGCAGGCGGCAAGGGCGAGTGCCGAAGCGATGGCAGCCAAGCCGTTTGAATTTCTAGCGAACATAGCTGGCCCCATTGGCATCGATCGTCGCGCCCGTCATGCTGGGCGGCGCATCGAGTGCACAGAATACCACGATGTCGGCAATTTCGTCCGGCGTCGCGACGCGGCCCAGCGGGATGTCGGCAAGCAGCCCCGGACCGCCGCGGCTTTCCAGATAGTCCCCCGCCATCGACGTATCGGTGAAGCCGGGGGTGATCGCAAAGCTCAATATCCCTTCGCTGGCATAGGCGCGGGCGATGGTCTTGTGCAGCGCCAGCATCCCGCCTTTGCTCGCGGCGTAATGCCAGTGCGCCGGGCTGTCGCCGCGGTGGCCTGCGCGGCTGGCGACATGCACGATCCGCCCGCCGACCCCGCGTTCCTGCCAGTGCCGCACGGCAAACCGGCTGAGCAGCGCGCTGGCCGTCAGGTTGATCCGCATGGTGTCTTCCCACGCATCGAGCCATTGCATGTCGCTGGTGTCGAGCGGGGTGGCGACGAACTGACCGGCATTGTTGACCAGCACGTCGATCTCTCCGCCAGCGCGGGCCAGCGCCGCGTCCCACATTTCGCGCGCGGCGAAGGGCTGCGAGAAATCGGCCGGGACCGTGTCGACCCGGTCGCTGGCGGTCGCCTGGCCGATAATTCGTGCACCGCGCTGTTCCAGTGCAGCCTTGGACGCCGCGCCTATCCCACGGCTCGATCCGGTAAGGAGAATGGTCGTCATGCAAGCCATATCCGAAACTTTGCACCACATGTCGAGCGCCACCGCCTTGCCTCGCACGCGCGTTTCGCTAAGGCGTTGCGACACGAATGACGCAACCGGACGAATATCATGGCTGAACGCCCGCTTTCCCCGCATCTCCAGATCTGGCGCTGGGGGCCGCATATGCTCACTTCCATCCTGCACCGGGTGACCGGCGATGGACTCGCGCTGGTCGGACTGGCGGTGCTGGTGTGGTGGCTGGGCGCGCTGGCCAGCGGGCCGGACGCCTATGCCAACTTCGCCGAACATGCCGGCGCTTGGTATGGCATGGTCGTGCTGATCGGCCTGACCTGGGCGTTCTTCAACCATATGACCAGCGGCATCCGGCACTTCGTGCTGGATATGGGCGCGGGTTACGAACTGGGCATCAACAAGACCTGGTCGGTGCTTTCGCCGATCATCGGCGTGGTGCTGACGGCAGCCTTCTGGCTGTTCATCCTCAACAAGTAAGCGACAGGCATATGAGCGACGGAACTCCTATCGGACGCGTGCGCGGGCTGGGCTCGGCGCATCACGGAACCCATCACTGGCTGGTGCAGCGCTTCACCGCCATCGGCAATCTGGTGGCGGGCCTGTTCCTGCTCGCCAGCTTCGCGCTGCTGCCGCAATACGATTACGCGACCATTGCGGGCTGGGCAGCCAAGCCGATCCCGGCGACCGTGCTGGCGCTGCTGGTCGTCAGCACGTTCTGGCACGCGCGGCTCGGCCTGCAGGTGCTGATCGAAGATTACATCGTGGGCGCCGGCAACCGCTTCGGCTTTTATGCCCTGCTTAACATTCTGACCCTTGGTGGCGGGGCCTTTGCGCTGTTCAGCATCGCCCGCCTGGCCCTTGGAGGAGCCGCCTGATGGCCCGCAACGACACTTTCGAAATCGGCGGCCGTGCCTATCCGATCGTCGACCACACTTATGACACCGTCGTCGTCGGCGCGGGCGGCAGTGGCCTGCGCGCCACGATGGGCAGCGCGGAAAGCGGCCTGCGCACGGCCTGCATCACCAAGGTTTTCCCGACCCGGTCGCACACCGTTGCGGCGCAGGGCGGTATCGCGGCCAGCCTTGGCAACAACACGCCCGATCACTGGTCCTGGCATATGTACGACACCGTCAAGGGTTCGGACTGGCTGGGCGATCAGGACGCCATCGAATATATGGTGCGCGAAGCACCTGCTGCGGTTTACGAGCTGGAACACGCCGGTGTGCCGTTCAGCCGCAACAAGGACGGCACGATCTATCAGCGCCCGTTCGGCGGCCACATGCAGAATATGGGCGAAGGCCCGCCGGTCCAGCGCACCGCCGCTGCCGCCGACCGCACCGGCCATGCGATGCTGCACGCGCTGTACCAGCAGAGCCTGAAATACGACGCGGATTTCTTCATCGAATATTTCGCGCTCGACCTGATCATGGAAGATACGCCCGCCGGCAAGGTGTGCCGCGGCGTCATCGCCATGTGCCTGGACGATGGCTCGATCCACCGTTTCCGCAGCCATGCCGTGGTGCTGGCGACGGGCGGCTATGGCCGCGCCTATTTCACCGCGACCAGCGCACACACCTGCACCGGCGATGGCGGCGGCATGGTCCTGCGCGCAGGCCTGCCGATGCAGGACATGGAATTCGTCCAGTTCCACCCGACCGGCATTTACGGCGCGGGCGTGCTCATCACCGAAGGCGCGCGCGGCGAGGGTGGGTATCTCACCAATTCCGAAGGCGAGCGGTTCATGGAACGCTATGCCCCCTCGGCCAAGGATCTGGCATCGCGCGATGTCGTGTCGCGCTCGATGGCGCTGGAAATGCGCGAAGGCCGCGGTGTGGGCCCGGAAAAGGACCATATCTACCTGCATCTCGATCACATCGATCCCAAGGTGCTGGCCGAACGCCTGCCGGGCATCACCGAAAGCGGCAAGATTTTCGCGGGCGTCGACCTGACGCGCGAACCGCTGCCGGTGACGCCGACCGTGCATTACAATATGGGCGGCATCCCCTGTAACTTCCACGGCGAGGTGATGGCAGGCGATCCGGGCGACCCGGACAAGATCGTGCCCGGCTTGTTTGCGGTGGGCGAGGCGGCCTGCGTCTCGGTCCACGGGGCGAACCGCCTCGGCTCGAACTCGCTGATCGATCTCGTGGTGTTTGGCCGCGCGACCGGCCATCGCCTGAAAGAAACGGTGAAGGCAGGCGCAAGCCATGCCGAACTGCCGTCCGACAGCGCGGACCTGTCGCTGACCCGTCTCGACCATTTCCGCTATGCCGATGGCGGCTCGCCCACGGCAGAAGTGCGCGCGGAAATGCAGAAGGGCATGCAGCGTCACGCCGCCGTGTTCCGCGACAGCAAGCTGCTCGCCGAAGGTGTCGAGGTGCTGAAGAATGTCAACAAGCGGATGGAGGACATCAAGGTCCACGACCGCTCGCTGATCTGGAACAGCGACCTTATCGAAACGCTCGAACTCGACAATCTGATGGCGCAGGCCAATGTCACGATGGCGAGCGCGGAAAACCGCAAGGAAAGCCGCGGCGCCCACGCGCACGAAGATTTCCCCGATCGCGACGATGCCAACTGGATGAAGCACACCATCGCTTGGTTCGATGGCTGGGGCGGCCAGGGCGGCGGCGTCCGCATCGATTATCGCCCGGTCCACGAGTACACGCTGACCGACGATGTCGAGTACATCAAGCCCAAGAAGCGGGTTTACTGAGTTCGGCAGTCTAGCGGGCGGTTGCGCATGGTCAGCTCCTCAAGACGGACGATCCTGCGCAGCCGCCTTTCCAGCTACTGGCGGCTGGAAATGGGCAATGCGGTCCTGCTTCCGGCGGCCATGTTTTTGCTGGTGTATTCCAGTGGTTCGCGCATTGGCTGGTTGAGTTGGTTCGCCTTCGTCCCGATGTGTGCGCTCCTGCTGGTTGGGGGGCTTTACTGGCGCGGCAAATTGCATGCGCTCGACGGGCGGCCGGCGGCGCTGTCTTCGGCGCTGGGGCTGGCGCATCGCGGGCAGATGCCGGTGCTCGCTGTTAGCGCCGCCGCATTGCTCGCCGCTCTCGCTTCGTGGTTTGTACCGGAGCTCTCCGTGTCGCTTGCGGACCGGATGGTTGCCAGCGCAGCCAGTGCGCTCGCGGTGCTTGAATATGTGAACTACTACCACCGGCAATTGCAGCATTTCGACCACCGGGCCGATTTCGAACGGCTGCTGAGCGGGCGGGGATTTCGCAAATCGCAAATGGCAGTCGATCTCGCCCGGTTTCGCGCAGGCCGACGGTGAATATGAGGCTTCGCGTTAGCAGCGCCGGGCTGCTTGCCGCATGTGCGATGCTCGGCTCCTGCGTTTCCGTGGGGCCGCCGCCAGTGGCGCTATCGGCGTCGCCCTTTTACACCAAGCACGTAACCGCCGCTGGCCTGCCCATCCTTTCATCTTCGCGCGTCCCTGACGAGGCGCTCCTTGCCGCGCGCGATATGGCGCGGGGGATGTTTGCGCATCGGCCCGAGCTTGCCGCGTGGCTCGCCGCCAACGATTATCGCATCGCCATTATGGCGCAGGACGAGGCGCTGCTGGACCTGCCGGAAAACCGGGACTGGAAAAAACCGGCGCAGGACGATCCGCGCCTGACGCGGTGCGAATTGAAGCATTACGATACCCGCATCGGCGCGCTGACCGACCGGCAATATTGGGATGCCCGCGCCCGTGCGATCGGCGGCAAGCGGATGGCGGACGGGGCCGAGGATGTGCTGGGCCTCAGCACCAGCCGCTATTACGGCGAGACGATCTTCGTCCACGAGCTGGCCCATCTGGTGCTGGATGCCGTGCAGGGGAGCGATCCGGCGCTGTATGCCAGGGTCGAGGCGGCGTATGCCCATGCGCTGGCCAACGATCTCTGGCTGAACGAATACACCACCACGACCATTCAGGAATATTGGGCAGAGGGGACGCAGTTCTGGTTCAACTCAAACCGGCTGCAAGCCTTTGACGGGCGGCGCATCCTGAACCACACCGACCTTAAAAGCTACGATCCGCAGCTTTATGCGGTGCTGGGCAAAGCCTATGGCGAGAGCCACGCGCTCAAATCCGATCCGTTTTACATGCACCCGGCGCGCGTGCCACCGGGGCCGCCGCCGGAAAACACTGCGGAAGTATGCTGAGGTGCGCTCAGGCGGCCTGAGGGGCCAACCGTTCGAGCAGACTCGTACGGTTTCCGGTGATATCGGCCAGCGTGTATCCGTCGAGATGGGTGAGAAACGCCTCCAGTGCGCCGGATAATGCAGGCTTCAGGCCGCAGGCCCCGTCGATGGTGCACTCCGCCTTGCCGCCCATGCAGGCGACGAAGCCCTCGAAATGTTCGAGCTGGCGCACCACCGCGCCGACATTGATTTCTTCGGCGGGGCGGGCGAGTCGCAGCCCGCCGCCGCGCCCGCGCTGCGTTTCCACCAGACCGGCAGCGGCAAGATCCTGCGCCACCTTGGCCAGATGGTTGCGCGAAATGGCGTAGCGCTCAGCAAGCCAGTCGATGGAGACAAGTTCGCGCGTCGCGGCGAGCGCCATCAGCGTGCGCAGCGCGTAATCGGTGCGGAGGTTCAACTGCATAAAAGGGGTATATTGGATATTGCTTTTCGGGGCAAGGGCGATAAAAGGTATGTCAAATACCTCTTATCGAGTCGGAGTTGTCGATGCCCCCCGTACAGGAACGGACCCGCGATGAAGTGCAGGCGGCGCGCGCGGCCAAGCGTGCCCATGCCGAATCGCTGGGTGTGGACGAGGCCTTCGTGTCGCGCATGGTCGAGGAATTCTACGCCGCAATCCGCGCCGACGATCTGCTCGGCCCGATCTTTGCCGAGCGGATAGCCGACTGGCCCGAGCATCTGGAGCGGATGAAGACCTTCTGGCGCTCCATCCTGTTCAACAGTGGCGAATTCTCCGGCAATCCGATGCTCAAGCATATGACCATTCCAGGGCTGGAAGAACGCCACTTCGCCCACTGGCTCGACCTTTTCTACGCCACCTTGCGCACGCTGGAGCGGGAGCCGGAAGGAACCGCGCTCGTCGCCGCGCGCGCCCGGTCCATCGCCGACAGCCTGCTGACCGGAATTGCCGTCCGGCGCGATGGGCTGACCGGCTCCAGAGCAGGAGAGAACCTTCCCCATGTTTGAGGCACGCACCATGTTCGACGCATCCACCATCCTTGCCGATGAAAGCCATGACACCTGCACAGAGCTGGAGGCGCTGGATTCCGCGTTCCAGCCGCTGGCCGCCCCTCCGGTCGCACCGGTCAATCACGGGTTCCAGTTCCCGCGCCGCCTGTGGGGCGCGATGTTCGCGTGCTATGCAATCTTCTTTGCCGCGATCTTCCTCGCCACCGGAGGCAGCGGCCCGGCGCGCTTCGCCATCGTTGTGTCGGCGCTGTATACCGTGGTCTATTTCGGGGTTGCGCGGATCGGCGCACGGCAGGCGGGGCGCGAGGTCGGCTCGCCGCTCGATCGCGGACAGCCGCTTGCCACATGGACCGGCCCGATGAGCGCGCGCGCGGTCTATGGACAGGTGCTGGTGGTCCCCATCGCGCTCGTGGTCTTTTCGGTCGGTGTCGCGCTGGTCTGCGCCTTTACGCTGTGACGCAACCGCCGCGCCTTGAAACCTACTGCCGGATCGGCCCGTTCGATGCCGACGGCCTGCCGCGCGGGCTATTGAGCGAACACCGCCTGAAGCCGGGAAGCTGGGGGCGGGTGGAAGTGCTCTCCGGTTCGATCACAATGGTGTGGGACGATGGCACGGACGAGCCGCAGCAACTGTCCGCCGGCGATGTGGTGCTGGTCCAGCCGGAGCGGCCGCATCATCTGGTTGAGGACGGGCCTTTCACGCTCGCCATCGAATTTCAGCGCGACGCCGCAGACTGATCGCCCGCCGGCTCCACTCGCCTCGCATCGATAATCGTCACCGGATCGGCCAGCATCTGGCCCTTCATGAAACCTTCGCCCTTGTCGGGATCGGTCGGCGCGGCATGGATCGCCTCCACCACATCCATGCCGTCCACCACATGGCCGAACGCGGCGAACCCATCATGGAAACGGGGGTCTTCGTGGTCGGGCTGGGCATCCATGCTGGGCGATTCGCGCACGAGAATCGAGAAATCGCCGGTCGCCGTGCCAGGTTCGTAACGCGCCATCGACAGCGCGCCGCGCGTGTGCAGGACGCCGGTTTCGCTGGTCGGTTCATGCGCGATGGGATCGAGGATGCGCTCGGGGTTCATCTGTGTGCCCGCCTGGATCAAACCGTTCGGCTGTTCCCCCCAGTCGAGCCGCATGGTGCGATAAAAGACCGTGCCGTCGAACCGGTCTTCGTCCACATAGCGCAGGAAATTGTTCGCGGTGATCGGCGCGCGCTCCGTCTCCAGCGCCACGGTGATATCGCCCTCGCTTGTTTCCAGCACGACCAGTACGGTTTGAGGATCGTCGGTTTTCGGGGCGGTGTCGGCTGGGGGCGCTGTGGCGGCCTGCGCCAGAATGAGGAACGGGGCGATAAGGGCGAGAGCGGACGTCATCGTGTCATCATGCTATGTCACCACGGTCGGGGCAAGCGGGCAGGGCACGACAGCGCGGCGGGTGAGTAAAAACGCCATTAATCCACGCTTCATGTTTACATTCGTAGTCGGTGTGGTTACAGGTGTAGTCGAAACGCGCCGGGGAGGACAAACGATGGCGAAGTCGAAAGAGCGTACAGGAGAACGGATTTCCGATGCCGAACATGCGGTGATGGAAGTCTTGTGGGAACGCGCACCGCGCACTGCGGCCGAGGTCTGCGACACCGTGTGTGAAGCGCGTGGCTGGTCGATGCCGACGGTCAAGACACTGCTTTCGCGTCTCGTCACCAAGGGCGCGGTCGCCACCGAGCCGCACGGCCGTAAATTTCTCTACAGCCCGCTGATCGAGCGCTCTGATTACGTTGGCGGCGAATCGCGGCGGCTGGTGGACCGGCTGTTCGGCGGCAAGCCGGCATCGCTCTTCGCGCAGCTTGCCGAAAACGAGGTGCTGACCGACAAGGATCTGGAAGAGATCGAGAGCCTGCTGAAGGAGATGCGCAAATGAGCGTCCCCTTCACCCAGTTCGCCCTCGAAACCCTCTTGTGGACCGGCGCATTGCTGGGCCTCGTCTTGGTGCTGCGCAGGCCGGTCGCCCGCATATTCGGTGCGCAGGCGGCCTATGCGCTGTGGTTCCTGCCACTGATCCGGCTGGCATTGCCGCCGATCACCTTGCCCGCATGGATGCGCCCTGCGGAAACCGTTATTGCCGATGGACCAGAGCAGGTCGTCACCACGGTGAACGAAGCGCCCCTCGCGCTCGCCGGATCGCAGATCGTTGTCGAGGCCACCCCGGTGGCCGATCCGGTGCTTGTCTCGCCAGTCGATCTGCTGCTGCCAATACTGGTCCTGTGGCTGGCCGGGGCCGGCGTGTTCCTTTGGCGCCGCTTCGGCCACTATTTTGCCCTGCGCCGCGAGCTGCTCAACGGTGCGCGGCCGGTGGGTGAAGTGGGCCGGATCCGGCTCGTGGAAACCAGCGCGACCACTGGCCCCGTCGCCTTCGGCATTCTGGACAAGGTCATCGCGCTGCCCGAAGGTTTCATGGTCAGCCGCGACCGGCAGGCCCGCGACCTCGCCATAGAACACGAACTGGCGCATCATCGCGGGCGCGATTTGCTGGTCAATGTCCTGGTCCAGCCGCTGTTCGCGCTGCACTGGTTCAACCCGCTCGGCTGGGCCGGGTGGAAGGCGCTTCGCCGCGATCAGGAGGCGGCCTGCGATGCGCGCGTGGTAGCTGCCCGCCCGCAGGAAGACCGCGCCGTCTATGCCGACATCATTGCGGACTTCGCTTGCCGCGCTCCGGCCATATCGCGCCCTGCGCTGGTCGCGCCGATGGCCTGCCCGGTGCTGGGCGACAAATCCATTATCCATCGCCTGAGGAGTCTCAATATGAACGATGTGTCCCCGCGCCGCCGCCTGGCCTCGCGCCTGACCATTGGGGCGGCGGTAATTGCGCTGCCGCTGACCGCGACGATCAGCTATGCCGCAGCAGATGCCGAGGCACCGTTGCCGCCGCTCGCGCTTGCTCCGCCAGCACCGCCGCAAGCACCTGGAGCGCCGCGCCCGCCGGAAGCACCGCTTGCGCCCGAGGCCGAGCAGGTCGAACTGCAGCAGGAGCTGGCCGAAGTCGAACGGGAAATTGACGAGGTGCAGGACGAGCTGCGCGAGGTCGAAGTCGAGGTCCGGCGCGAGCTGGACGAGATGGCCGAGCATGAGGAACACCGTGTGGTTTCTGCACGCAACCTGCGCGCACTGACCGCGAAGGAGCGGGCAGAGATCAAGTCCGCACTGAAGGTGGCGAAGCTCGAAGCGCGTGAGAAGGCGCGGATCAACGAAGCGATCAAGGCGCGCAAGCTGAGTGCCGAGGACCGCGCGGAAATCCACCTGGCGCTGGCCGAAAGCATGAAGGAGCTGCACCTCCAGCTTGGCGAGCAGGGGGAACTGCGCAAGAGCATCCGCCTTTCGATCGAGTCGGCCAAGAACGGTGTGCCGACAGTCGTAACCAAGTGCGGCACGCACCACGAAATCGGCGAAAGCGAAGTCGGCGCCGATGGCCGAACCCGCATTTTCGTGTGCGAAAGCAAGGTCAACAAGCTGGCGCTCGATTCGGTGCGCGATGCCCGCAAGTCGATCGCCAAGGACAAATCGCTGGATGCGGAAACCAAGGCCGAAGTGTTGCGCTCGCTCGATGCGGAGATTGCCAAGCTGTCTTCGTGACATCGGCGGGCCTTGCGCCTGATCATCGAGGGGCGGCTGCGGGAAACCCGGCCGCCTTTTCGCGTTTCCCAAGCCCGCGCGGCGATTAACAGCGCATTCAGTTCATCGCTCATAGGCCACGTTTCATCGCAACTTCGATGGAGGAAACTATGCTGCGAAATCGTTCGCCCGGAATGAAACTCTTCCTGGCCGCCCTGGTCGGCGTGGCGCTGATCGTGCCGCTGCTGATGGTCTATGGGCTGGTCAGCGACCGCCAGCACCAGGCGCGCGTCGCGCAGGATACGATCACCGCCGGGTCGGGCGGGGCGCAGGTCATCTCCGGCCCGGTGCTGGTTATCCCCTATCGCGACAACCGCACCACGGTGGAGATGGTCGATGGGCGCAGCGTGACCCGCACGGTCGAAGTCCGCTCGCACATCTATCTGTCTCCCGAAACGCAGGACATCGCCACCACGCTCGAACCCGAGCGCAAGCGCAAGGCGATCTATGAAACAGTGATCTATCTGGCCGATATGACGGGCACGGCACGCTTTGCCCTGCCGGACGATCTGCAACGCTATGGCGTGACGCGCGATCGGCTGATCCTCGACGAAGCGCAGATCCGCTTCGGTACGTCCGACCCGCGCGGGCTGCGTGCTGCGGCGCAGCTTGCCGTCAATGGCGAGGCCGTGGCGCTGAAACCCGGCGATGGCGTCGCCGCCAGCGGCGGCGCGGGCTTTCATGGTTTCCTCGACTGGTCGGCTGGCGATCCGCTGGCTGTCGAATGGTCCTACACCCTGCGCGGAAGCCGCTCTGTCACACTGGTTCCGCGCGGTGGGCAGACCGACTGGAAGGTCAGCTCCGCATGGGCGCACCCCGGATTTTCCGGCAGTTTCCTACCCGATCAGAGCGATATCTCCGCCGACGGGTTCACTGCCAGCTGGTCGATCGGCAATCTCGCCTTGGGACAGAGCATGGTGATGGAACGCGATCCCGGACCGCCCATGGTGGGCGAGGCAGGGGCCATCGCGATGCCGGTCGAAATGGCGATGGAACGCGGCGAAGCGCCCGCCGGGCCGAGCATGGCGGCCAGCATCAGCCTGATCGATCCGGTGGATGTCTACAGCCAGGTCGACCGCGCGGTGAAATACGGTTTCCTCTTCATCGGCTTCACCTTCCTTGCCTATCTGATGTTCGACATCATCGGCGGGGCGCGGGTCGCGGCAGCGGAATATCTGCTGACCGGCGCGGGACTGGTGCTGTTCTTTGTGCTGTTGCTGGCTCTGGCGGAGGTGATCGGCTTCACGCTCGCCTATATCCTCGCCTCCGCTGCCGTGATCGGCCTGCTGACCGCCTACAGCGCGGCGGTGCTGAAAAGCTGGCTGAGGGCGCGGGTCATCGGCGCACTGCTGGTCGGCCTGTATGCGCTGCTTTACGTGTTGCTCAGCCTCGAGGCATTCAGCCTGCTGATCGGTTCGCTGCTGCTGTTCGCGGCGCTTGCCGGGGTGATGTACGCTACGCGCGGCATCGACTGGTCGAGCGTGGCTGGCCAGCGCGATGAAGAGGACACTGGCGCAATCGGCTGACGTCTTGCGCCAGGCCAAGGCAAAACGGGTGGTCCGGGGTCAGTTGCCCTGGACCACCTCCTTGCGGCGGAAGGTGGTGGTGTTGCCTTCGCTGTCCTTTACCACGGTTTCGCCGCTTTCCATGTCGGTGACGACATCTTCGCGCACGCTCACCAGCACCTGTGCGGGGCGGGCGGGCCAGGCGCAGCCGCGCTGTTCGCCAAGCCCTTTGAGATAACCGCGCCGGATCGCACCTGCGACAATTGCCTCGCGGAAATCGCGTTCATGGTCCGCAGCGCCGGAAATTTCCCGGATGATTCCGCGAAACGGGATGAAGCTCGCGACGGCATCCTTGGCGACCTTGCCCACGGTGATGTCGCGGCGCTGTTCCTCCTCCTGATCCAGATCGGGGCCAAGCACGGCATCGAGCCGCGCGACCTCGCGGCGCAGATCCTCGCAATCGGTCAGCTTCTCGCTGGCATAAGTCGCGTAGGTCGCCTCCTGCAGCACTTCGGGGATCGCGTCGCGGCGCAGGTTGAGATCGCTGATCGGCGTGGTCGCGATATCGACCGCGCTGGGGCTGCGCCCGGTCACGCGTTCGTTGCGGTCCTGCGCCAGGGCGGGGGTGGTGGCTGCAAAGGTGGCCAGAGCAGCCACAGCCGCCCTAACGCAAATTCGTGATGTCATCGCATTTCCTGTCATCGCCTTCGAGGCCGAGCCGCAGCGCCTGCTGGCGCTGGGCGCTTGTGCCATGGGTAAAGCTTTCCGGGTTCGCCCGGCGGCCCGAACGTTCCATCAGCGTATCGTCGCCAATCGCGGCTGCGGCAAGCATGCCTTCCTCGATATCGCCCGGTTCGATCAGGTTGCGGTTCTTGCCCGCCCACACCCCGGCATAGCAATCGGCCTGCAATTCCATCAGCACCTGTAACTGGTTCGCCGCGCGGCGGTTCTGCTGCTGCGCGCTGCGGATCTGCCCGGCAATGCCGGTGATGGTCTGGATGTGATGGCCGTATTCATGCGCGATCACATAGTAGCGGGCGAAATCCCCGCGATCGCCGCTCATCTGCGCAAGCTGGTCATAGAAATTGGTGTCGATATAGATCGTCTGGTCAGCGGGGCAGTAAAACGGCCCCATCCCGACAGAGCCGGGGCCGCAACCGGTGTTGAAGCGCCGATTGGTGGCGAAGCGCAGCGTCGGTTGCTCGAAATTGACGCCCTGGTCCGAAAAGGCGCGCTGCCAGGTCTGGTTGAGCGAGGTCAGCGCGTTACAGGTTTCGCGCGCATATTCGTTGGAGGTGCAGATCGCCTGCTCGTCTTCATTGGCAGGCGCGCTGGTGGTCTGGCCCTGATTGACGCTTTCGACCATGCCGATGGTCTGCATCGGATCGGCCCCGAACACGAAATAGGCAATCGCCGCGATCACGATCGTGCCGCAGCCGATCCCGCCTGCCTTCCCGACGCCGCCACCGCCGCCGGTCGTGCCCACCTGGATGTTCTTGGTGTTGAACGGATTGAGACGCATTTCCTTACCCCCGTATATTGGCCGTGTATGCTGGACAGCACACGGCGCTTGCGCGATTGCGCATATCGATATCGACTTAACGCTTGGAGGCGGATTTGTTTCTCGAAGGAAAACGCGCACTCGTAACCGGATCGACCAGCGGCATCGGCCTCGCCATTGCAAGGGCGCTGGCGAAGGAGGGGGCCAATGTGGTCCTCAACGGATTTGGCGATGAAGGCGAGATCGCGAAATTGTGCGAGGAACTGGGCGCAAGCCATAGCGGCGCGGACCTGACGGATGTGGCGCAGATCGAGGCGATGATGGCCGAAGCGGGCACGATCGACATCCTCGTCAACAATGCCGGGATGCAACATGTCGCCCCGGTGGAGGAATTCCCGGTCGAAAAGTGGGAAACGATCATCGCATTGAACCTTACCGCTGCTTTCCACACCGTGCGGCTTGCCGTGCCGGGCATGAAGGACAAGGGCTGGGGCCGGATCATCAACACCGCCAGCGCGCATTCCAAGGTCGCATCACCGTTCAAGAGCGCGTACAATTCCGCCAAGCACGGCCTTGACGGGTTCACCAAGACCATCGCGCTGGAACTTGCCGAACACGGCGTAACCGCGAACTGCATCAGCCCCGGCTATGTCTGGACGCCGCTGGTCGAAAACCAGATCCCCGACACGATGAAGGCCCGCGGCCTGAGCCGCGAGGAGGTTATCAACGACGTGCTGCTGGTGAAGCAGGCGACCAAGAAATTCGTCCAGCCCGAAGAGATCGGCGCGCTCGCCGCCTTCCTGTGCCGCGACGAGGCGCAGAACGTGAATGGTGCGAACTGGAGCGTGGATGGCGGCTGGACGGCGGAGTAGTTTCGGCCACGACTAGACGCTTTACCGGATGTGATCTTGCCACTGACTTAGAACATCAATACAGCAATAAGTATGACGTTTTCTTTGCGCGCCTTCGCAGCCGTCATTGCAGGTCTGATCGCGTGGTACGCGGTGGCAATCGCAGCCGATTTCCTGCTCGTGACCCAGCTGGGTCTCGAAGGCGGGCTGCGTTATGCTCTGCTGGGCATCTGCCAGTTCATCATCGGCACTGGCATCGTCTTGCTCGCACTGAAACTGGCGAGGATCGATGCGTCGCAGGTCGGCTTCACCCTTACAAAGGCGCGTGCCGATATTCTTGTCGGCCTGGCGGTCGCGCTGGTCTTCGCGGCGCTGCAATTTCTCGTCATTTTCCCGGCCACTGGCGGGGCAGAGCGCAGCGATATCGTGGCCAATTCCGCGCAGCTGGGGAAGGAATGGTCGGGATTGGCGAGCTTCATGGTTCTGGCCCTGCTGGGATCGAGCGCGGAGGAGTTCCTTTTTCGTGGTCTGCTGCTTGGCGGGCTTGCACTGGCTCTCGGGGATCGCATGCCAGGCCGCGTTGTGGCGACCATCCTTGTCGTGACGATCTTCGCGCTGAGCCACGGTTATCAGGGCTGGGCAGGCATCGTCGACACCGGGATCTACGGCGGATTGACCTTGTCGCTTCTCTATTGGTGGCGGGGTATGCGGCTTGCGGCCCCGGTGGCCGCGCATGTTGGCTGGAACGTGATCGCGGCGATCGGGATATTCTTTCTCTACTGAGCCTGGACAGGCCCCCTAGCTAATCCTGCAAACCGTCGTTACATGGGCCGCCACATTTCCCCCGGCAGGCGATTCTCCACGTGGCATATCTCGACATTCCCCTCGGTCTCACTTTCGACGACGTACTTCTCGTCCCTGCAGAGAGCGATATCCTGCCTTCGATGGCCAACACGGCCACGCAGCTGACGCGCGAAATCGCGCTCAATATCCCGGTTGTCTCCAGCGCGATGGACACGGTGACGGAAGCCGACATGGCCATCGCCATGGCGCAGCTGGGTGGCATCGGTGTGCTGCACCGCAATCTCGAGGTCGACGAACAGGTCGCCGCGGTGCGCGCAGTGAAGCGGTTCGAAAGCGGGATGGTGGTGAATCCCATCACCATCCACCCCGACGCCACGCTGGGCGAGGCACAGGACATCATGGGCAAGAATCGCATCAGCGGCATCCCCGTGACCGACCGCAGCGGCAAGCTGTGCGGCATCCTGACCAATCGCGATGTGCGCTTTGCCGAAAATCCGCGCCAGCCCGTCAGCGAGCTGATGACGACCGACAACCTCGCCACCGTGCCACTGGGCACGAGCCAGGAGGAAGCGCGTAAGCTGCTGCACCAGCGCCGGATCGAGAAACTGCTGGTGGTCGATGACAATGGCCGCTGTGTCGGCCTGATTACGGTCAAGGATATCGAAAAGGCGGTCGCCTATCCCAATGCCACCAAGGATGCGACCGGCCGCCTGCGCGTGGCCGCCGCGACCACGGTGGGCGACAAGGGCTTCGAGCGCACCGAAGCGCTGATCGATGCCGAAGTCGATGTGGTGGTGATCGACACCGCGCACGGCCACAACAAGGATGTCGCCCGCAGCGTCGAACGGGTGAAGAAGCTGTCCAACAGCGTGCAGGTCATTGCCGGCAATATTGCCACGGGCGAAGCGGCCAAGGTGCTGGCGGGTGCGGGCGCGGATGCGGTGAAGGTGGGCATTGGCCCGGGCTCGATCTGCACCACGCGCGTTGTCGCCGGCGTCGGCGTGCCGCAGCTCACCGCGATCATGGACTGCGTCGAGGAAGCGGAAAAGCAGGGCGTCCCGGCAATTGCCGATGGCGGCCTGCGGACCAGCGGCGATGCGGCCAAGGCGCTTGCCGCCGGGGCATCCTCGATCATGGTCGGATCGATGCTCGCAGGCACGGAAGAAGCGCCGGGCGAAACCTTCATCTATCAGGGCCGCAGCTACAAGAGCTATCGCGGCATGGGCAGCGTCGGCGCGATGGCGCGCGGCAGCGCCGACCGCTATTTCCAGGCCGATGTCAGCCAGCAGAAGCTCGTCCCCGAAGGGATCGAGGGGCAGGTTCCCTATAAAGGCCCGGCAGCCGCCGTGGTTCACCAGCTTGTCGGCGGTATCAAGGCGGCGATGGGTTACACCGGCAGCGCCACCATCGAGGATCTGCGCAAGCGCGCAAACTTCGTGCGTATCACCAATGCGGGCCTCACCGAAAGCCATGTCCATGACGTGGCGATCACGCGCGAAGCGCCGAATTATCCCACGCGCTAGTCGCGCAGCCGCCGCCATTGGCGTCGAGAGAAGTCGAGGCACATTGGCGCGGCAATTCTCGACTTCGCTCGAACCGAACGGAAGTTGAGCCCGACAAATGACCCCTGCCGCCCGCGTACAGACCTCTATCGAATTGCTCGATGCCATCATCGATGCAGCACGCTCGCAAGGCGCACCCGCCGACCGCATTCTTGCCGAATGGTTCAGGAACAATCGCTTCGCCGGATCGAAAGACCGCCGCGCCATCCGCGAACTGGTGTACAGCGCGATCCGCGCATGTGGCCCTGTGCCAGGCAATGGGCGCGCGGCCATGCTTCGCCTGGCGCAGGAGGATGCGGCCATCGCGTCGCTGTTCGATGGCTCGAAATATGGTCCGGCGCCGATAGGTGAGAACGAAGCGGCTGCGACCGGCGGCGTAGCGCCCGAATGGCTGGAAGCGAAGCTGGCCGCATCGGGCGTGGAAGGCGCAGAGGCGATGGCCATGCTGGGCCGCGCGCCGCTGGACATTCGCGTCAACACGCTGAAGGCCGAACGCGCTGCCCTGAGCCTGCCGGTCGATGCCGAACCGACCGCTGCACCCCACGGCCTGCGCCTGCCCACCGGCACGCAGGTCGAACAATGGGCCGAATATCGCGGCGGCGCGGTGGAGGTGCAGGACACCGGATCGCAGCTTGCCTGCCTTGCGGTGGATGCCAAACCGGGTGAAACCGTGGTGGATCTGTGCGCCGGGGCAGGGGGCAAGACACTCGCCCTCGCGGCGATGATGGAAGACCGGGGCCGTCTGGTGGCCTGCGATACCGATCGCGGGCGCTTATCCAACCTGCCGCCGCGCGCGGAACGTGCCGGGGCCAGCATCGTCGAGATCCGGCTGCTCAATCCGGGGCAAGAGCAGGACATGCTCGCCGATCTGGAAGGCGTAGCGGATGCCGTCATGGTCGACGCGCCCTGTTCCGGCACGGGAACCTGGCGGCGCAACCCGGAGGCGCGCTGGCGCCTGACCGAGGCAGAGCTGTCCCGGCTCGTCGATCTGCAACGGGCCATTCTCGACAATGCCGTGCGCCTCCTCAAGCCGGGCGGCCGCCTGATCTACGTCACCTGCTCGCTGCTCGACGAGGAAGGGGCGGGGCAGTTCGACGCGCTGTTGCAGCGGCATTCAATGCAGGCGGCCACGCTCGATCTCCCGCTCGGCACGGCGCGCGGGGGCGGGGCGCGTCTGTCCCCGCATGCAGACGGCACGGACGGATTTTTCATCGCCTGTGCATCTTGAGCATGGTAGGTGTCGGGCAAATGGCTTCCTTGCCGCATCTTTCACGCCAATCTCTCGAGGAGACGTTCATGCGTTTCGCACCCGTTGCCGCCGCCCTTTCGCTGGTTCTGGCCATGACGGCGAGCGTGGGGAACAGCGCGGATCGCGACCCCGCGCCGCGCGCCGCACTGCTCATCGCAGAAGGCGAAGCGGCGCTCGAAACCGGCGATACGCAGGGCGCAATCGATGCCTTCGAGGCCGCGCTGGCAGTCGACCCGGCCTACACGCCGATCTTCCTGCGCCTTGCCGAAGCTGCGCGCGCAGATGGGCTCCAGGGCAAGGCGATCCGTTACTACCGCGAAACGCTGACCCGCGATCCCGGCAATCTGGCGGCGATTTCGGGCGAAGGTGCGGCGCTGATGGAAAAAGGCGCGCTCGAAAAGGCGCGGCTCAACCTCGCCAAGCTGGAAAGCCTGTGCGGCGGGGATTGCACCGAAACGAAGCAGCTCGCCGCCGCGATTGCTGCCGGTCCGCCCGAGCGTGTGCTGACCGCAGAAGCCGTCATGCCCGACGCGCAGGTCACCCAGCAGAACTGATCGCGCGATGAACCGCCGCAACGCGCTCGCCTTGGCTGCCCTGTTGCCTGCCGCTATGACGGCGCGCCCGGCCAGAGCCTGCTCCATCGCGGTCGAGGGGCCGGAAACCTATGCAACGCGGCTGCCCAAGGTGGCAAAGCTGTTCAACGCCTGGTTCGACCGGGACGAGCTCGGCTTTCTCGGCGCGCTGGTCGGCCCGCGCAATGAGAATGCGAACGAGGATTTCATCCGCCGCGCCATCGATGTCGCCGACAACCGCGAACCGCATGCGATTTTCGAGAAGTTCTTTGCCGCGCGCGAGAATTACAAGCGCATCGTCACCATCACGGTGGTTGGCGAGAATGCCTTCGTCGCGGTCAGCGAACAGACGCCAGGCGGGATCGGCCCCGATTGCTCGGGCATGCCCACGCTGCACCTGTTCTTGGTCAAATATCGTTCCGGCCATCCGCACAATGTTGTGCATGTCGAAAGCGAGACGTGGACAGGCTACACGCAGGCGATCAGCCTTACCGGCCCCGCCTGAAGCCATTCGCCCCAGGCAGGGCTGAACTTCTCAGGCCAGCTCTCGAAACGCCTCCAGGACGGCGCGATAGACGCGCTTCTTGAACGGCACGATCAGGTCGGGAAGCTGTTCGGGATCGACCCATTTCCAGTCGCAGAATTCGGGCGGGTCATGCGCCTCCAGGTCGATGTCGGCATCCGTGCCGGTGAAGCGGACGAGATACCAGGTCTGCTCCTGCCCGCGATACTTGCCGCCCCACAGCTTGCCGATCAGCTCTTCGGGCAGGTCGTAGCGCAGCGGTTCTTCCATGCGACTGATGATGCTCGCCTTGTCGGCGGTGACGCCGGTTTCCTCGCCCAGTTCGCGCAGCATCGCCGCGTCCAGATCCTCGCCCGGATCGACGCCGCCCTGCGGCATCTGCCACCAGTCGCCTTCCTTGGTATCGATCCGGCGGCCGACAAACACGCGGCCCTCGGAATTGACCAGCATCGTACCCACGCAGGGGCGATATTCGAGCGGCGCGTTCATGCGCCGATCCGATCGAGCTTGACCCGGATCGCGCCCAGGAATGCATCGATATCGCGCTGGCCGCTGGGGATCGCCTTGCGCAGGGTGATGAAGCCGTGGATGATTCCCGGAAACTCGAAATAGCTGACCTCGGTCCCCTGCTGGATCAGGTGCGCTGCATATTCGCGGCCCGAATCGCGCAACGGGTCGAGCCCGGCGGTGCAGATCACGGTGGGCGGGGTGTTCGAACAATCGCCGATCAGCGGCAGGTTGCGCGGATCGTCTTCGACAGCGCCGTATTGCTCGGCAAACCAAGCCATCGCCGCGCCGGTCAGGAAAAACCCCTCGCCGAACATGTCGAAGCTTTCATGCTGGGAAACATCGCTGGCGACCGGATAGATCGGGGCCTGCACCAGCACCGGCACATCGGCGGGCTGCGCCATCAGCTGATTGGTGGTGACGATGGTGAGATTGCCGCCCGCGCTGTCGCCCGTAATGACCAGACCGGTGACATCCAGCCCCAGCGCGTCGGGCGATGAAGCGATCCAGCGTGCCGCCGCTTCGCAATCGTCGGGCGCGGCGGGGAAGGGGTGTTCGGGCGCAAGGCGGTAATCGACCGAAATCACCGGCAGGTCGAGCTTGTGCGCGATGTCGGCGCACAACGAATCGTACACTTCGAGATCGCCGATAACAAAGCCGCCGCCGTGGATGAACACGACCGCAGGCGAAGGGCCGCGTTCGGCCTTGCTGTCATAGAGGCGCAGCTGGATGTCGCCTGCGGGGCCGGGGCAGGCGAGATCGCGCCGCACCGCCAGCTCGCGCCGTTCAACCTCCGCAATCGCGCTGACCGCTCGCATCTGCATGCGCCCTTCCGCAGCACCGACTTCCTCCACGCCCTTGCTGCCGATCTGCTCGAGCATGTCGAGGAATCCGCGCACATCCTCGCGTACGAAATGTTCGGTGTCGCTCATTCGTGTCCCGTCCTTGGTGAATTGAGGCCTGTCATTTTGCAGGGGGTTTAGCCAAGCGAAGGCGCTTTGCCATGTGTCATTTTGTCGGTAGCAATGCAAAACTTGGTTGCCTGCGCTCCGGGAGAGAGCCTATCGGCGCGGGTGACATATGGACAGCGCCCGGATTGCGGCGCGAGACAAGGAATTCTGGATGGCAACAGCCGCCACCGACGCACCGGAAGGCCCGGCGCACGACACACCCGAAGCCGTAGTGGTCCGCTTCGCCGGCGATAGCGGCGATGGGATGCAGCTCACCGGCGGACAGTTCACCCTGTCCACCGCGCTGGCGGGCAATGACCTCGCGACCTTCCCCGATTTTCCGGCCGAAATCCGCGCGCCGCAGGGCACGCTGTTCGGGGTTTCCGCGTTCCAGATCAATTTCGGCAGCCGCCAGATCAACACGGCGGGCGATGCGCCCGATGTGCTGGTGGCGATGAACCCGGCGGCGCTGAAGGTGAACCTCGCCGCGCTGAAGCCGGGCGGCCTCATCATTGCCGACACCGGCGCGTTCACAAAGCGCAACCTCGACAAGGCGAAATACGACACCAACCCGCTGGAAGATGACAGCCTCGCCAAATACGATGTGCTGGCCTTCGACATCAGCGAAAAGACGATCGAGGCGGTCAAGCCCTACGGCCTCGGCAACAAGGATGCGCTGCGGTCCAAGAATATGTGGACGCTGGGGCTTGCCCTGTGGATGTTCGACCGTCCGCGCGAGCCGATCCATGACTGGCTGCGCGCCAAGTTCAAATCCAAGCCCGACATTGCCGATGCGAATATCGCCGCGCTCGATGCAGGCCATGCCTATGGCGAGACGGCGGAGCTTTCCGGACCGGTCAAGCAGCTGGCCATGCCGCCGGTCGAAAGCGCGCCGGGGCTTTACCGCACGGTGACGGGCGCGGAGGCGGTGAGCCTCGGTCTCGTCGCAGGGGCACAGCTGGCCGAGCTTCCGATGTTCTTCGGCGGCTATCCGATCACCCCTGCATCCGCGATCCTGCACCATCTTGCGCGGTTGAAGGAATACGGCGTCACCACCTTCCAGGCGGAAGACGAGATTGCCGCGGTCTGCGCCGCCATCGGCGCGAGCTGGGCAGGGCAGCTGGGTGTCACCAGCTCGTCGGGTCCGGGCATCGCGCTGAAGACCGAAGCCATCGGCCTTGGGATCATGACCGAACTGCCGCTGGTGATCGTCAATTCGCAGCGGGGCGGCCCGTCCACCGGCCTGCCGACCAAGACCGAGCAGAGCGATCTGTATCAGGCGGTCTATGGCCGCAATGGCGATGCGCCCATGCCGGTGATCGCCGCGCGCAGCCCGTCCGACGCCTTCGAAGTCGCCATAGAGGCCTGCCGCATTGCGGTGCAATATATGACGCCGGTGATGCTGCTGACCGATGGCTATATCGCCAATGCGGCCGAGCCGTGGAAAGTCCCCGATCCGGCCGATTACGAGCCGTTTCCGGCGACATTCCTCGAAACGCCCAACGATGGCGAGAACTTCCTGCCCTATAAGCGCGACGACAAGGGCGCGAGGCCCTGGGTCAAGCCCGGCACGCCCGGCCTGATGCACCGCATCGGCGGGATCGAAAAGCACGAGCTGACCGGCAATATCGATTATTCGCCAGACAACCACCAGCGCATGACCGACCTGCGCAAGAACAAGGTGGAAGGCATTGCCGTCCCCGATCAGGAGGTTGCGCTGGGTGAGGACAGCGGCACGCTCGCCGTGGTCGGTTGGGGCAGCACCTATGGCCCGATCCATCAGGCCGTGCGCCGCGCGCGGGAGAAAGGCTGTTCGGTCAGCCATATCCATGTGCGCCATATCTGGCCGATGCCTGCAAATCTTGGCGCGCTGCTCAAGCGGTTCGACAAGGTTCTCGTACCCGAAATGAATACCGGCCAGTTCAAGACCGTGCTGCGCGACCAGTTTCTGGTCGATGCGCAGCCGCTTACCAAGACCAGCGGCCAGCCCTTCCAGATCGCGGAACTTGAGGCGGAAATCGCCAAGTTCTTCGATGGGGTGGATGGCAATGAAGGCGGACAGGTTCCCGCCAATGACCAGCAGCTTCCGAGCACCGAAGGAGGGGCGAAATGAACGCACCCGCTAAGATCGAAACCACGCTCAAGGACTGGGAAACCGACCAGGAGGTTCGCTGGTGTCCCGGTTGCGGCGATTACGCCATCCTCAAGGCCGTGCAGCGCACGCTGCCGCAGCTTGGCGCGGATCCGGCGAAGACTGTGTTCATCTCGGGCATCGGCTGCTCCAGCCGCTTCCCCTATTATGTCGAAAGCTACGGCTTCCACACTATCCATGGTCGTGCGCCCGCATTTGCAACGGGGGCGAAACTTGCCAATCCCGATCTCGATGTGTGGCTGGTGACGGGCGATGGCGATGGATTGTCCATCGGCGGCAATCACCTGATGCATGTGCTGCGCCGCAACGTGAACATGCAGATCATGCTGTTCAACAACGAGATTTACGGCCTCACCAAGGGCCAGGCCTCGCCGACCAGCCGCGAAGGCACGAAATCGCCCTCCACGCCCATCGGCAGCTACGATCATCCCGCACGCCCCGCCGCCTTTGCGCTGGGTGCGGGTGCGCGCTTTGTCGGGCGCGGCTTCGATGTGTCGAAGCATCTGCCCGATGTACTCAAGGCCGCGCATGCCCATAAGGGCGCGGCCTTTATCGAGATTTTCCAGAACTGCATTGTCTACAACAAGGACGTGTTCGACGATTTTGCTGCGCCCAAGGGGGCGGAAGATCGCCAGCTCTGGCTCGAAAACGGTAAGCCCATGCTGTTTGCCGGCGACACCAAGGGCATCGCGCTCGACCGGGATGCGCTGACGCTCAAGGTCGTGGATGTGGCAGATGGCGATTGGGAAGGCGCGGGCGTGATCGTCCACGATGTCACCAACCGTTCCATCGCGCACATGCTGGTCGAAATGCCGTTCGGTCCGTTCCCGATGGCGCTGGGCGTATTGTATGACGATCCGCGCCCCACATTCGAGGATGCGGTGATCGAGGAACGCGCCAGGGCGAGCGAGGGCAAGCAGGCCAATCTCGCCAGGCTGCTCGGCAGCGGGCAGACCTGGACGGTCAGCGGCACGGCGCAGGACCCGATCTGACATCTGCCTCTCGGGCGCTTGGACGCCTGAAAAATTCCATTTTCTTGGACCGATCACGCAATTGCTCCGTTGGGTGAGGCGAAGCCTCGCCCGGCGCGAGTGCCCCCCAAAAAAGACGGAGACACAATGACCAACCTCAAGCATCTCACCATCGTATCCGGCCTTGCCATCGCCGTTGCGGCCTGTGGCGGCGAGCAGGAAGAGCCGGTGGCAGAGGAAACGCCGATTGAAACCGTATCGGAATACGATCCGATGACGCGCGACTACACGCTCACCGAAGAAGCGCAGACGCGCCGCGCCGAATTCGATGCGGACGGGTTCCGCACCGAGTATTCGGGTTATCGTGAAGAGATTTCTTCCGAAGCCGACAGCGATGAAAGCCTGGCGGCCGAAGGCGAGGCGGAGGCCGGTGAAGGCCAGCCCGCAACGCCCGCTGCGAGCCCTTCGCGCGACGGCAGCACCAATATGCGCGCCCGCGAAGACATGAGCTGGTCCTATCTCGACCGCAATGACGACAACCGCCTGTCGGTTGCCGAATATGCGATCTGGGCCATCCCGCTCGATCCGAACGCGCAGGCCGCCAATGACAGCGGCACGCCACAGCTGACCGACGACCAGATCAACAAGGCCGCCGACAGCTTCTTCTACTACGATCTCGATGGCGACACCTATCTCGACCGCCGCGAGTTCACCGCAGCGCGCCGGGGCGAAGATTTCGACGCCTGATTGCGTCGCCAGCACACACCCAAAGGGGCGGCCGGGGAAACCCGCCGCCCCTTTTTCTGTGCGAGAGGTAGGGGGCCGTCTTCCCTACCGGGGCAGGGCCGGTCTAGGAATGCGAAATGCATCGCCCGGAACCTGCCCTGTCCCTCCCGTCGATAGCGACGCAGCGTGGACGGGGTTTTCCTTGTCGGGACAGTGTTCCATGTGTTCCATCCTGTAGGAAAAAAGATGCGGAGGCGCGGTTTTGGACAATCTGACGCATAGCCTTGTCGGCGCGCTGATCGGGCAGGCGGGCCTGAAACGGAAGACCGGGCTAGCCATGCCCGCGCTCATCATCGGGGCGAACCTGCCCGATGTGGATGCGGCGTGTTTCTTCTGGCTCGACGGGGTGGAACATCTCGGCTTCCGGCGCGGGATCACCCATGGGCCGCCCGCGTTGGTGCTGTTGCCGCTGCTGCTTGCCGGGCTGCTCTGGGGATTCGACCGCTGGCAGGCGAAACGCGGCAAACGCCCGGAAAGCCGCCTGCCTGTCAGTTTCAAATGGCTGTTCCTGCTCAGCTTTATCGGCTGCCTGACCCACCCGGCGCTCGATTGGCTCAATGTCTACGGTATCCGCCTGCTCGAACCGTTTTCCAGCCGCTGGTTCTACGGCGATACGCTGTTCATCATCGACGTCTGGCTGTGGGCGCTGATGGGCTTTGCGACGTGGTTCTCGCTGCGGCGGGAGAAGCGCGGCGGTGAATGGAAGCGCCCCGCGCGAGCGGCGATGGCCGTGGCGCTGGCGTATATCGGGGTGAATGGAGTGATAAGCGCGGGCGCAAGCGTGCTGTTTGGCATCAATAACAAAGCCCCTGGAAGAGTACCTGCCGCCAGTGTGATTGTGTCACCGGTTCCTATCGAGTTTTGGAAGCGGGAGTTAATCGTCGGCTCCCCCAACACTTGGCATATTGGGTACACCGACGAAGTTGGAGGTTATACACCTCCCGAGCCAGCAACTCTTTCCCCATGCCGATGGCCAAGTGATGCCGACCTGGCAGCGGGCCGATCGCAGACGGAGGCCTTCCTCTTCTGGTCCCGAGCCCCCTTCGCTGAACGCGCGCCGGATGGTTCGGTCATCCTGCGCGATGCCCGTTTCTACGATCCCCGCGCGCGCGATCGTTTCTCCGTCGCGCTACCGGATGTGAAGTGCCAGGAACTGCCATTGCAATAAACGCATTACCTTCAAAACCCGTTCGTCCTGAGCCTGTCGAAGGACTGCACTTTTTTCCGGTGCGGCGCGGGAAGTAAGGACAGGGCTTCGACAGGCTCAGCCCGAACGGTGGAGAGGCAATATCCCGGACCCCCAAATCCTCTGGCTACGTCGCGACCTGCGCATGGCCGACCAGCCCGCGCTCCATGCCGCTGCCGAGGCCGGGTCGGTCATCCCGGTCTATGTGCTGGATGACGGGCGCGCGGGCGATCATGCCTATGGCGGGGCGAGCCGGGTGTGGCTGCACCATTCTCTCGAAAGCCTGTCCAAGAGCTTCGGCAGCCGCAATTCGCGCATCGTGCTGCGCCGGGGCGACGCGCCGCAGGTGCTGGCCGCGCTGGCGGACGAGGTGGGCGCAAGCTGCATCCACGCGATGCGCCATTACGAGCCGTGGTGGAAAGAGGCGGAAGACGAGCTGCGCGATGCCCTCGGTTCGGATCGCAAGCTATGCCTCTACGATGGCAACTACCTGCTCCCGCCCGGTAGCGTGACCACGGGGTCGGGCGATCCGTACAAGATCTACACCCCGTTTTCGAAAGCGATGCTGGAGCGGATGCCGCCGCGCGATGTGCTGGACGAGCCCGAGACGCTCCATTCGCCCGACAGCTGGCCCGAATGCGACGATCTGGCGGACTGGAACCTGCTGCCGACCAAACCGGACTGGGCAGGCGGCATCCGCGAATTCTGGGAATTCGGCGAGGCCGCCGCGCATGAGCGACTGGACTGGTGGGCGGACGAGGTCGCGGATTACGACGAGGGACGCAACCTGCCCTCTCACGACATCACCTCGCGCCTTTCGCCGCATCTCCATTGGGGCGAGATCAGCCCGGCGCAGGTGTGGCACAAGCTCAAGGACAAGCGCAGCGACGGCTGGAAGACCTTCGCCAAGGAGATCATCTGGCGCGACTATGCACAGAATGTGATCGACCAGTTCCCCGATTATCCGCATGACAGCTATCGCGACTATGACGAGCGGACGCTGTGGCGAAATCCCAATGCGGGCCACCTGATCGAGGAGGATCTGGAATGCTGGCAGCACGGCATGACCGGATACCCCATCGTCGATGCCGGAATGCGCCAGTTGTGGCAGACCGGCTGGATGCACAACCGTGTGCGGATGATCGCAGCAAGCTTCCTCGTGAAGCACCTGCTGATCGACTGGCGTCACGGCGAGCAATGGTTCTGGGACTGCCTCGTCGATGCCGATTACGGCAATAACGGTGTAAACTGGCAATGGATCAGCGGGACGGGGGTGGACAGCAACATGTTCAGCCGGATCATGGCCCCGCTGACCCAGAGCGCGAAGTTCCACGCGGCGGACTATATCCGCGAATATGTCCCCGAACTCGCCGATCTGGAGGACGATTGCATTCACGATCCGCCCGATGACCGGCGCGGCGATTATCCCACCAAGATTATCGGCCACAAGGAAGCGCGCGAACGGGCGCTGGAGGCTTACCGGGCGAGCAAGTAATGGCTCGCGGCCGTGCCGGGACGAGGGTGCTTGCCTACACGCCCGCCGCGCGCAATAGCGAGGCGCGATGGACACGCCGATGACACCACGCGGCCATGCGCTGCTCACCGGGGGGCAACGTTTCGCCCGCAAGCCGGGCTTGTTCGCGCGGCTGATCGCGCCCGGTTTCGGCAAGATACTCGACCGGATCGATGCGGCGCTGACTTCCGGTACGATCCGCGGCGTGTTGCCGGATGGGTCGCACCGCATGCTTGGCGGCCGCGCGCCCGGTTTCGAATGCACGGTGGAACTGCGCAGCTGGAACGCGCTGATCCGCCTCGCCAGCAACGGTTCGGTCGGCTGGTATCAGGCGTGGGAGGCGGGCGAGTGGTGGAGCCCCGATCCCGTGCCGCTGTTCGCGCTGTTCATGCAGCATGCCGCGCGGCTGGGTGATACGGGCCGCGCCAAGGGGCCGTTCCGCCGCGCATTGAAGCTGGCGCATCTGGTCAATCGCAACACGCTTGCGGGCGCGCAAAAGAACATCGCCGCGCATTACGACCTCGGCAACGACTTCTATCAGGCGTGGCTCGATCCCACGATGAGCTATTCCTCCGCGCTTGGCGTAGGGAAAGATGGGCTGGAAGCGGCGCAAAGGCGCAAATGGGATTCGCTTTCGGCGCGACTGGCCCGCGCCTCCTCTATGCTCGAAATCGGGTGCGGGTGGGGCGCACTGGCGGGTCATCTCGCGCAGGGCGGTGCTGATGTCACTGCCATCAGCCTGTCCGACGAGCAGCTTGGCTGGGCGCGGGCGCGCTACGGCGACGCGGTCGACTTCCGCAAGCAGGATTACCGCGACACATCCGGCCAGTATGACGCCATTGTCAGCGTGGAAATGGTCGAGGCGCTGGGCCGCGAATACTGGCCGACCTTCATGGACTGCATTGCCCGCAACCTGAAGCCGGGTGGCCGCGCGGCGATCCAGTATATCTCCATGCGCGACGACCTGTTCGACGATTATGCGAAAAGCGCCGATTTCATCCAGGCCTATATCTTTCCGGGCGGCCTGCTGATCCGCACCAGCGAATTTCGCGCGCTCGCCGAAAAACGCGGTCTTGTATGGCAGGACCAGCATGATTTCGGGCGCGACTATGCCGAAACGCTGCTGGCATGGCGGCGCAATTTCGATGCGGCCGAACGGGAAGGGCGGCTGCCTCATGGATTTGACAGGCAATTTTGCGATCTCTGGCGCTACTATCTGATGTATTGCGAAGGCGGTTTCCGCGGCGGGGGGATCGATGTGCACCAGGTGACGCTGGTGAAAGAGGGGAATTGAGAATGCGCGCAGTATTTGTTTCGACTTTGGCGATGGCCCTTGCGGCATGTGCGGCTTCGGCCGATCCGGTTGGTGCGCCGCCTGCGGCGAATGTGGATGCGATCCCTCCCGTCACGCAATCGATGCCGGAAAACCCGGCCAGCCTCAACCCATCGGATTCGATCCTGTTCTGGAGCGATGAACGCCGCTCCGCTGCCTTTCGCGACATGGAAAGCATGTTTCCCGGACTGGAGATCGCCCCCGCGAACGACCCGCGTGTGCTGGCGAAAGGGGAGCCGCTCGACGCGGCAACCGCGGCCAGCGCGCGCGCCTTCATGGCACAAAGCAATGCAGCAGGGCTGATGGTGCTCAGGCGCGGTAAGGTCGTGTTCGAGGAATACGCACTCGGCCTTCAGCCACAAAATCGCTGGACCAGTTTTTCGGTCGCCAAGAGCTTCACCTCCACCCTGCTCGGCGCGGCGATTGCCGATGGGCATATCGACAGCCTCGATACGCCGGTCACCACAATAATCCCCGCGCTGGCGGGCACGGCCTATGACGGGGTCAGCGTGGGCCAGATCGCTGCGATGACATCGGGGGTCGCCTGGAACGAGGATTACACCGATCCCCACAGCGACGTGGCCAAGATGCTGGCGGTGACGCCGGTGGCCGGGGAATCACAGGCGGTGACCTATGCCCGCACGCTCAAGCGTGAGGCCCCCGCGGGGGAGAAATGGGTCTACAAGACGCTGGAAACCAACCTTCTCGGCCTGATCGTGGAAGAGGCGACCGGGCAATCGCTCGCCGCCTATGCTGCGGAGAAGATCGTTGCGCCCGCAGGCTTTGCCGGCGGGATGTTCTGGATGCAGGACCTCACCGGCGGCAATATCGGCGGATGCTGCCTGTCGCTCAGCCTGGCGGACTATGCGCGCTTCGGCCAGTTCGTGCTGGAAGGTGGCGAGGGCGTTGTCCCGGACGGCTGGTTCGCCAGGGCAGGCGCGCCGATCGTGTCCTTCGGTCCGCAGGCTCCCGGCTTCGGCTATGGCTATCAGTGGTGGGCGTTTCCGGGCGGGAATTACGGCGCGCAGGGGATTTTCGGGCAGGCGATCACCATCGTCCCGTCGCAGGATATGGTCGTGGCCGTGATCAGCAACTGGCCGACGGCGACCAGCCCGGCGCACCGCGATGCTATGCGCAAACTGATCGGGGAAATTCTGGCCGCGGCAGACTAGCCGCAGGGGGCCTTGATATCAGTAGCGCGCCGAGTCTTTCTTGTCGAAACGGGCGAGGATATTGTCGTGCACCAGCGGGCTGAGAAGTTCGGCAAAGGCACAGCCGACCATGCGGTTTTCCCACCACACGACCTGCGCCTGAAGCGCTTGCAACCCAGGCAGGGTCAGCCAGCAAATCTGCCCCTCGTGCATCCGGTTCAGCGACGCGGCAGCGAAGCCCGAAATGGAAAGGTCCTGCACCTCGGTCTGGAAGGCCCGGCCGCCACTGGCTCGCAACTGGCCGGGAATAGCCAGCTTCGTGCGCGGGGCGCAGCGGTCCTCCTGCGACGCGCGGCTATACAGATCTTCGGTGGTATGCGGCATTGATTCGACCTTCCGGCTGTTGCGCATTGTCAGTGCGCAGCTGCGTATGGATAAGGTCGGACCTTCGCCGATTGGCCTTATTTTTATCCTTGCGGATGTGGTTAACGCGAAGGTTCGACGCGCTCGCGGTGGCCGGTCGCGAAATCGGTCGAAACCAGCTCCACAATCCGGTCGGCAACGACTTCGGGTTTCTTGACCGTTTCCGGGTCTTCGCCGGGATAGGCCTTGGCCCGCATGTCGGTGCGGGTGGCGCCGGGATCGAGGATTGCCACGCGCGTTTCGGAGATTTTCTCTACCTCCTGCGCGTAACTTTCAAGCAGGTTGTCGAAGGCCGCCTTGGTCGAGCCATAGGCGCTCCAATATGCGCGCGGCGTCGCGCCCACGCTGCTGGTGAGGCCGATCACGCGCGCGCCCTTGGCGCGTTTCAGCAGCGGGTCGAGATTAGCGAGCAGGGCCTGCGTCGCCAGCACATTGACCGTGACAGCCGTGCCGAATTGCTTGGCGTCGATCTGTGTAACCGGGGTGAGGGTGGGCAGATAGGCGGCGCAGATCACCAGGATGTCGAGCGTGTCCCAGCGTCCCGCAATGGCAGATGCGAGGCGGGCGACGCCTTCGGGTTCGGCCAGGTCGACCGGCGCGATGGTGGAGCTGCCACCGGCGTCGTGGATGCGATCCTCGACCGCTTCGAGCGCGCGTACATCGCGCCCCGTCAGCACCACATGAGCACCCGCAGCGGCGAGCGCGACAGCGGTGGCCGCCCCGATGCCCTTGCTGGCCCCGGTGACGAGCGCGAGCTTGCCCGCAAGCGGCTGCGAGGTGTCGGTCATTTAAGCTACCTTGTCGACGGGAAGCGAAAGCTGGCTGTCGCGATCCTGCCGCCGGGCGAGATCGGTCAGCGAAGTCGGGTAATCGCCGGTGAAGCAGGCATCGCAGAATTGCGGGCATGCTTTTTCGCGCGGGCCCTGACCAACAGCACGATAAAGTCCGTCGATGGACACGAAGGCGAGGCTGTCGGCCTTGATGAATTCACGCATCGGCTCGACATCCATGCGCGCCGCCAGCAGCTTGGATCGTTCGGGCGTATCGACACCATAAAAACAGCTATGCGCCGTCGGCGGGCTGGCAACGCGGAAGTGCACCTCCGATGCACCTGCATCGCGCATCATTTCGACGATGGAAAGGCTGGTCGTGCCGCGCACGATGCTGTCGTCGATCAGCACGATCCGCTTGCCGCGCACCAGTTCGCGATTGGCGTTGTGCTTACGCTTGACGCCGGCATGGCGCGCGCCGTCCGACGGCTGGATGAAGGTGCGCCCGACATAGTGCGAGCGGATGATGCCGAGTTCGAACGGCACGCCCGATTCCTGCGCATATCCGATGGCCGCAGGCACACCGCTGTCGGGGACGGGGACGACCAGATCGGCTTCGACCGGCTTTTCCCGCGCCAGTTCCGCGCCGATGGCCTTGCGCGCCTCATACACGCTGCGTCCGGCAAAAAAGCTGTCGGGCCGGCTGAAATAGACGTGCTCGAAAATGCAGGGGCGCGCGTGATGCGTGCCGAAGGGATGAAGCGAATCGATGTTGCCATCGAAATCGACCTTCACCAATTCGCCCGGCTGCACTTCGCGGACCATTTCCGCGCCGACCACGTCGAAGGCGACGCTTTCGCTGGCAAAGACGGTGGCGTCGCCGATGCGGCCCATCACCAGCGGGCGAATGCCCAGCGGGTCGCGGCAGGCGATCATGCCTTCGGGCGTTGTCACGATCAGCGCATAAGCGCCCTCGAGCAGGCGCAGCGCATCGACCAGCTTGTCCACCATAGTGGGATAGCGGCTGGTCGCGACGAGGTGGATGATGACCTCGGTATCGGAGGTCGACTGGAAGATCGCGCCGCGCCCGACCAGTTCCTCGCGCAGCTTGCCAGCATTGGAGATGTTGCCGTTATGCGCGACCGCGAACCCGCCCGAGGCGAGATCGGCATAGAGCGGCTGGATATTGCGCAGGCCCGATCCGCCGGTGGTGGAATAACGGACATGGCCGGCGGCCATGAAGCCGGGCAGTTCGGCAATCGCTTCCAGGCTGGAGAAATTCTCCGCCACATGGCCGAGCCCGCGACGGGTGTAGAATTCCTTCCCGTCGAAGCTGGTGATACCGGCAGCCTCCTGCCCGCGATGCTGCAGCGCGTGGAGGCCGAGCGCGGTGGCCGCGGCGGCATCGGTTGCATTGACCGCGCCGAACACGCCGCACTCTTCGCGCAGCTTGTCGCCGTCGGCGTCCATGAAAGGGTGAGTAAGGTTCATTGCCGGGTCGCGCCTGTCTGCTTGGATCCTCGACGAAAATTCGCGCTCCCAATGGCGATGTTACGACCGGATTACAAGGGCCGTGGGGTCCCTTTAGCGGGGGACGGACGCGCCTATTTCATTGCACCGCAAGGTTTGCCTTTTTAAAGCGCCACTTCCTATAACCGGACTGGCTGGCCAAGAACTTGTTCCTTTCCCCTTTCGAAAGCACGATAGCCAAGCGCTATCTCCTGCCAGGCCGAAGCGAAGCGTTTATCGCGCTCGTCGCCGGTATCTCGATCACCGTCGTCATGCTGTCGGTGGCCATGCTGGTCATCGTGATGAGCGTGATGAACGGTTTCCGCGCCGAATTGCTCGACAAGATCGTCGGTCTCAACGGCCACGCCATCGTCCAGGCCTATGGTGGCCAGCTCGACGATTGGGAGAACACGCTGGCCGATGTGCGCAAGACGCCCGAAGTGGTGAGCGCATCGCCGCTGATCGAGCAGCACCTGCTGGTGACATTCAATGGCCGCGTCGGGCCGATTGCGGTGCGCGGCAACACCCAGCGCGACATCACGGCGATGTCCGACAAGGTGGTGGCAGGCAATATTTCCGAACTGTCCGCAGGTGCCAGCAAGGTCGCCATCGGCGCGCGACTGGCGGAAAATATCGGCGCGCGGGTCGGCGATGTCATCACCGTGATCAATCCGCAAGGGCGCGCGACGCCGTTCGGAACCGTTCCCCGCCAGGTCGGATACACCGTCGCGGCGATCTTCGAGGTGGGCGTTTACGATTATGACAAGACCTTCGTCATCATGCCCATGCAGGATGCGCAGACGCTGCTGATGATGGGCGATTCCATCGGGATGATCGAAGTGAAGGTGACCGATCCCGACCGCGTGCAGGAAATCCTCCGGCCAGTGGCGGAAAAGCTTTCTGGCAGGGCCATCGTCAATGATTGGCAGACCATCAATTCGACACTGTTCGAAGCCTTGCAGGTGGAACGCGCGGCAATGGCCTTCGCGCTCAGCTTCATGGTGCTGGTGGCGGCGTTCAACATCCTTTCCAGCCTGGTGATGCTGGTGCGCGCCAAGACGCGGGACATCGCGATCATGCGCACGATGGGCGCCACGCGCAAAAGCCTGATGAAAATCTTCGTGACCACCGGCTTCACAGTGGGCGCCATCGGCACGCTGGCCGGGCTGGCGCTTGGCTTTATCGTGCTGTTCTTCCGTCAGGGTATCGTTCAGGTAATCAGTGCGGTCACGGGGCAGAACCTGTGGGACCCGGAGGTGCGCTTTCTTACCACACTGCCCGCGCTGACCGACCCGGTGGAGGTGACGATGATCGTCGCCCTGGCCTTGGTGATGAGTTTCCTCGCCACGCTGTATCCGGCCTGGAAAGCGGCGAGCACCGATCCGGTGGAGGTGCTGCGTTATGAATAGTCCCGTCCTCCAGCTCAGCGGCGTCACCCGCAGCTTCGAACAGGGCGGGGTGACTATCGACGTCCTGCGCGGTGTGGATATGGCCATCGAGGCCGGGGAAATCGTTGCGCTGCTCGGCCCGTCGGGTTCGGGCAAGTCCACGCTGTTGCAGGCAGTCGGGCTGCTCGAAGGCGGGTTCGGCGGCGAAATTGCGATTGCCGGGCATCGGGCGGAAAAGTCCGATGCGCAGGCGCGCACCGCGCTGCGGCGCGACCATCTGGGTTTCGTCTATCAGTTCCACCATCTGCTGCCCGATTTCGACGCGCGGGAAAACGTCGTCCTGCCGCAATTGGTGGCAGGTGTGCCGCGCCCCGAGGCGGAGGCGCGGGCGGAACAATTGCTGTGCGCGCTCGGCCTTGAGCACAGGCTCGATCATCGCCCCAGCAAGCTGTCGGGCGGCGAACAGCAGCGCGTCGCCGTGGCGCGCGGCCTTGCCAACCGGCCCAAGCTGGTGCTGGCGGATGAGCCGACCGGCAACCTCGACGAGGCGACCAGCGACCGTGTGCTGGCGCAGTTTCTCGAACTGGTCCGGGGCGAGGGCAGTGCGGCGCTGATCGCGACCCATAACGAACGGCTCGCCTCGCGCATGGACCGGGTCGTTCGCCTGCATGATGGCGTGCTGGAATAGCGGACCCACAAGCCGCTTCATCCGTTGGTGGGTCAAAAGGAGAAAAAATCCATGACCGACCATCCCAGCACATTCAAAGCCGAAGGCACGCATCGCAAGGGCATCCAGTGGGATGACCGCGCCAGCCTGCACCGCGAAGGCGATGGCGACGGCGTTCTCGACGCGGCCAAGGGCCTGCGCACGGGCACTTTCGCCGAGCTGATCCGCCATATGATGCTGATGCCGGAAGAAGAGCGGCGCGGTTACTATATCGAGAAGGCTGGCGACCGCGAATACCATGCCGAGGAAATCGAGCGGCTGGCGCGCCACGCCGATTTTCCCGTTTCGTAGAGCGGGGTATGCGCCCGGTCGAGCGATGCTGGCCGGGTTTCGCAACGGCTTGCAGAGGGGCACGATCAGGGGAGATATCGCATGACATTCGCCGCTTTCGTGCTCGCATTCGCACAAACCACCGCCGCCACAGCTCCGGCAGCAACGCCGCCTGCGCCGCCCAAATGCGAGGGCGAAAACCACGAGGCGTTCGATTTCTGGGTTGGCGCATGGGATGTTTATCGCACTGGGACAGAGACCAAGCAGGCCGAAAGCCTGATCGAGAAGGTCAGCGCCGGTTGCGCGATCCGCGAAACCTGGATGCCCTTGCGCGGCGGCGGCGGAACCAGCCTGTCAGCCTATGATCCGAAGACCGGCACATGGCACCAGCTGTGGGTGGGGCAGGTCCCCGGCCGTGTTATGTTCGAAGGCGGGCCGCATGACGGCGCGATGGTCCTCACCGGATATTGGGGCAAGGACGCGCAAGGAAATCCTTCGCTCACCCGAATGACTTATACGGTGGACGACAAAGGGTGGGTGCGCCAATACGGGCAGGCAAGCAGCGATCATGGCCGCACATGGACGGACAGCTTCGACCTCACCTATCGCCCCAGGAAAACCGAATGACCACCATCGCCGATTTCACCGTTGCCACGAACAAGGGCGATCAGCTCGATCTGAAGGACAAGCTCGGCAAGGTGCTGCTGGTGGTCAACACCGCCAGCAAATGCGGCTTCACCCCGCAATATGACGGGCTGGAGGCGCTGTTTCAGGATTACAAGGACAAGGATTTCGAAGTCCTTGCCTTCCCCTGCAACCAGTTCGGCAATCAGGAACCGGGCGATGCGGGCGAGATCGCGGAGTTCTGCAAGATCAATTTCGGCCTGACCTTTCCGCTGATGGCGAAGGTCGATGTGAATGGCGATGATGCAAGCCCGCTGTTCGACTGGATGAAGGCGGAAAAGCCGGGCCTGATGGGTTCCAAGGCGATCAAGTGGAACTTCACCAAGTTCCTGATCGACCGCGAAGGCAACGTGGTGAAGCGTTACGGCCCGGCCGATGCGCCCAAGACGATCGCGAAGGATATCGAGAAGCTGCTGTAGCCAACACGGCTCCGGCGGACGGAAAGGCCCGACATGCTGGAAGACCTCAATGCCTGGTTCCTGTCGCTCGGCGCGGAATACGGCGTGAACCCGTATATCTTCGGCGGCATCTATGTCGGAGCAATCCCGTTTTTCCTGCTGTCGATCGGCTGGCTAGTGAAGCGCGCGCGGGCGGGGCAATCGACCGTCGTTCCGACACTATTGGCGGGCTTCTTTTTCGTCTCCGCCTATCTCTATCTGGCGATTGCGGGCCGCAACATTCCGATCTGGGTGTGGATATTCCTAGCCCTGCTGGTCGCCTATGGCGCGTTCTCGACCGTTCGCGACACCCGTCGCAAGATCCGCGAAGGTCGCGGCGAAGGCGTTTGAGGCCGCGCTGGACTGCCAAAATCCTGTGGATTGCGGCTGGAGCAGACGGGATTGACGCACCATAATGGGCGAATGCCCATTTCGCCCTTCATCCCGCTGCGTGTTCTCTCGTCCTATTCGATGCTCGAAGGGGCGATCGAGCCAAAGGCGATGGCGAAGCTGGCGAAGGAGCGCGGCTTTCCCGCCATCGCCATTGCGGATCGCAACGGGCTGTATGGCGCGGTCATGTTCGCGCGGGCCTGCTTTGCAGAAGGTATCCAGCCGATTATCGGCACGCTGCTGGGCGTGGCGCGCGATGCGGAGGGTCGGCAGGTCGATTACCTCCCGCTCTACGCGCAGACCGAACAGGGGTATGAAAATCTGTGCCACCTCGTCAGCAAGGCGCATCTCGACCGCCCGCTTGAATTCGAACCGCATGTACGGGCAGAGGATCTGGCCGGCTATACCGATGGCCTGCTGGCGCTGACCGGAGCGAGCGAGGGCGAGGTGACACGGCTGCTGGCCGAGGGCCAGACAGGCCACGCCGAAGAGGCGCTGGACCGGCTGGAGCGCCTGTTTCCCGGTCGGCTTTACGTCGAACTCGCACGGCGCGGCAACCATGTGGAGGAAGCGGCCGAAGCCGCGTTGATCGATGTCGCCTATGCCCGCGATCTGCCGCTGGTGGCGACCAACCCGGCCAATTTCGCCGAGCCGCATATGCACAAGGCGCATGACGCCATGCTGTGCATCGCCGGGTCCACCCATGTCGAGACGGAAGACCGCGCGCGCTCCAACCCGGAAAGCTTCGTCAAATCGGCCAGCATGATGGCCGAAGCCTTCGCCGATCTGCCCGAAGCGACCGAGAACACCGTCGTCATCGCGCAGCGATGCGCCTATGCGCCGCCCGAACGCGCGCCGATCCTGCCGAGCCTTGCGGGCGATCTGGAAGGCGAGGCCAAAATGCTAGCCGAGGATGCGCGGCGTGGGCTTGTCGCGCGGCTGGAGCCGTATTTTCCCGAAAGCGCGCACGGCGAACTGGCCGAGGCGCTGTGCGCACCGGACAGTGCGGCGCTGGAAGGCGAAAACGAGGCCTTCCCCGAGCTGAAAGCGCAGGGAATTTTCGACGAGATCGTCGAATACAAGAAGCGGCTCGAATTCGAAGTCGATGTCATCAATCAGATGGGCTTTCCCGGCTACTTCCTGATTGTTGCCGACTTCATCAAATGGGCCAAGGATCAGGGCATTCCGGTGGGCCCGGGCCGTGGTTCGGGCGCAGGTTCCGTGGTGGCATGGGCATTGACCATTACCGATCTCGACCCGCTCAAGCTCGGCCTCCTATTCGAGCGCTTCCTCAACCCCGAACGCGTTTCCATGCCCGACTTCGATATCGACTTCTGCGAAACGCGCCGCGGCGAGGTGATCCGCTATGTGCAGAAAAAATACGGCCACGATCACGTCGCGCAGATTATCACCTTCGGTAAGCTGAAGGCCCGCGCCGTGCTGCGCGATACGGGGCGTATCTTGCAGATGCCGTATGGCCAGGTGGACCGGCTGACCAAGATGGTCCCCAACCACCCGACCGACCCGTGGAGCCTGCCGCGCGCGCTGAATGGCGCGGCGGATTTCAAGCGCGAATACGATAACGACAACGATGTGAAGCGGCTGGTCGATTTGGCCATGCAGCTCGAAGGCTTCCCGCGCAATTCCTCCACCCACGCGGCTGGTGTGGTGATCGGCGACCGTCCGTTGGCGCAGCTCGTTCCGCTTTACCGCGATCCGCGTTCGGACATGCCGGTGACGCAATACGACATGAAGCATGTCGAGAGCAGCGGTCTGGTCAAGTTCGACTTTCTCGGCCTGAAAACACTGTCGGTCCTGCGCAAGGCGGTGGACCTGCTGGAAAAACGCGGCGTCACCATCGACCTGTCGCAGCTCGCACTCGACGATCCGGCGGTTTACGACCTCATGCAGTCGGGCAACACGGTGGGCGTGTTCCAGCTGGAATCGGAAGGGATGCGCCGCACGCTGACGGCGGTCAAACCGTCCAATTTCGGCGACATCATCGCGCTGGTTTCGCTCTATCGCCCCGGCCCGATGGACAATATCCCGCTGTTCGGCAAGCGCAAGGCGGGCGAGGTCGCGATCGAATATCCGCACGCCAAGCTCGAAGGCATCCTGTCCGAAACATACGGCATTTTCGTGTATCAGGAACAGGTGATGCAGGCGGCGCAGATCCTCGCGGGATACTCGCTCGGCGATGCCGACTTGCTGCGCCGCGCGATGGGCAAGAAAGTCCAGGCCGAAATGGACATCCAGCGGACCCGCTTCGTCGAAGGCTGCAAGGAAGTGTCCGACATTGCTCCGAAGCAGGCCAACGAGTTGTTCGACCTGATCGACAAGTTCGCAGGCTACGGCTTCAACAAATCGCACGCCGCCGCTTACGCGCTGCTTGCCTATCAGACCGCGTGGCTGAAGGCGCATTACCCGGAGGAATTCTACGCCGCATCGATGTGCTTCGACATGCACCAGTCGGAGAAGCTGGCGATTTTCGTCGACGACGCGCGGCGCAGCGGGGTTGCGGTGGCGCCGCCTTGCGTCAATTCTTCGCTCTCGCAGTTCACGGTCGAGCAGACGGATGAGGGCTATGCCGTGCGCTATGCGCTCGCGGGCATCCGCAATGTCGGCGGCAAGGCGATGGATGCCATCGTCGCGGAGCGAGAGGGCAGCGGGCCGTTCACTAGCCTCAAGGATCTGTTCGAGCGGCTGCCCAAGGGTGCGCTCAATTCCCGCGCGCTCGAAGCGCTGGCAGCGGCGGGCGCGCTCGACGCGCTGGAGCCGAACCGGGCCAAGGTCCATGCCAATGCCGACCTGCTGCTGGCGGTGGCCGACGCGGCCGAGCGGGAGCGCGAGAGCGGGCAGGCGGGTCTGTTCGGGGGCGAGCAACAACAGGAAGATACGCTGCGCTTGAAGGACACCGAGGAATGGCCGCGCGCCGACCGCATGGCGAAAGAGCGCGAGAATTTCGGTTTCTATTTCTCCGCCCATCCGGTGCAGCAATTCTGGCCTGCGGCCAGTGCGAACGGCGCGCGCACCCATGCCTCGCTGATGAGTGGCGGCGCGCCGCAGGGCGGGCGCAGCACCGCCGTGATGGCCGCGATGGTGGAGAAGGTGAACAAGGGGCGCACGAGACGCGGCAAGGATTTCGTGCGCGCTGATTTCTCCGACGCGACCGGCCAGTTCAGCGCGGCCTGTTTCGAAGAGGCGCTGGTCCCGCAATTCGAACAATGGGCGCAGGATGGCACATGTGTGCTGCTGCAGGTCGAACTCGACAGCCCCAGCCCGGATGAACCCCCACGCATCACGGTGCGCGGAGGCACGCCGCTAGACCAGGTGACCAACACGGCGCGCATGCTGCTCACGCTCGATGTTCTGAGCGCCGAGGCGCTGGAAGATTTGAAAATGGAACTGGGCGCGGGCGAGGGCACTGGCGAAGTGATCGCGACGCTACGGATTGGCGGAGAGGACGAGCCGACCATCCGCCTGGGCCGCGCATTTGCGCTGGATGGCGAGCTCGCAGAACGCTTGGCAAGCGTCGAGGGGCTTGCCAAGGTGCAGCTGACTTCACGGCGGGGAGGTTCGCACCTGCGGCTCGTCGCCTGATCGCATATAACTGGGAGAGAGTAACGTATGCTGGGAGCCATGCAGGACTGGACCATGCGCGTGACGCATGTGATCGATCACGCCGCACGCGAGGCGGGGTCGCGAGAAATCGTCACCCGCTGGGCCGATGGCAGCGAGACGCGGACCGATTGGACGGGCATCCGCCGTGATGCCAAGAAAATGGCGCAGGCGTTGCAGGCCTTGGGCCTGAAGCCCGGAGACAAGGTCGCCAGCCTCGCCATGAACCATTCGCGCCACCTGGTGAGCTGGTATGGCGTTGCGGGGATGGGCGGGGTGCTGCACACCGTCAATCCGCGCCTGTTCGAAGAGCAGCTGGAATACATCGTCAATCACGCAGAGGACAAGGTGCTCTGCTATGACGCGGCCTTCCAACCCATCGTCGACAAGATGAAGGACCGCTGGACCACGGTCGAGCATTATATCTGCTATGATTCCGGCGAACATTCGCCCGCCTTCGAAGACTGGATCGGGGAGCAGGACGGCGATTTTGAATGGGTCGAAGGCGCGGAAACCGACCCGTGCATGATCTGCTACACCAGCGGGACCACCGGCAACCCGAAGGGTGTGCAGTACGAACACCGCAGCACCGTCCTCCACGCGATGTCGGGCCTTCAGCCGGCGGCGTTCAATTTCAGCGCGGCGAGCGTCATGCTGCCGGTTGTGCCGATGTTCCACGCGGCAAGCTGGGGCCTGCCTTATGCGGGCGCGATGGCGGGGATCAAATTCGTGTTCAGCGCGGTCAACGATCCGGCGGTGCTGCACGAAATGATGGTGCGCGAAGGCGTGACCGACAGCGCGGGCGTACCCACCGTCTGGCTCGCCCATTTCCAGTATTGCGACAAGGAAGGCATCGATCTGCCGCCATTGAAGGCCGCGACCATTGGCGGCTCGGCCGCACCCAAATTCATGATCGAGCGGCTGATGAAGAACGGCACGCGGGTCCAGCACGCCTGGGGCATGACCGAGACCAGCCCTATCGGCACGGTCGGCGGGCCGACCTGGGACTGGGACCGGCTCAGCTTCGAAGAAAAGGTCGACAAGACAGCGATGCAGGGCCGCCCGATCTTCGGCGTGGAACTGCGCACGGTCGATCTCGACGACATGGCCACCGAGCTGCCGCGCGACGGCAAGGCATCGGGCGCGCTGCAAATTCGCGGGCCCTGGGTGGTCAAACGCTATTTCAAGGCGGAGCAGGACGCCACGGTCGATGGCGGATGGTTCGACACGGGCGATGTCGGCATTCTCCACCCTGACGGCACGCTCCAGCTGACCGACCGGACCAAGGATGTCATCAAGTCGGGCGGCGAATGGATCAGCTCGGTCGAGCTGGAAAATGCCGCGGTCGGCCATCCCGGCGTGGCGGAGGCCGCGGCGGTCGGCATGTATCACCCCAAATGGGACGAGCGCCCGGTACTGTTCGTAGTCAGGAAGGAAGGCGAGGACGTCGACGCAGCCAGCGTCATCGCCTTCCTGTCCGACAAGGTCGCCAAATGGTGGCTGCCCGACGCGGTCGAGTTCGTCGACGACATTCCCCACACCGCGACGGGCAAGATCAGCAAGAAGGATCTGCGCGAACGGTTCAGCGACTACAAGCTGGCGGACGCGGAATGAGCGAAACCTATATCGACCCGAGCCGCGCCAATTTCGAGGCGTTCAAGGATCTGCCGCGCGACGAGCCGATCCATATGCTCAACCTCCTGCGCTATCGCGAAGAGGCGGTCTATCCAGAAGGCCACGAACATGCGGGCAAGGGCTGGAGCGGACGCCGTGCCTATGAGGAATACGGCAAGACCAGCGGGCCGATCTTCCGCCGGGTCGGCGGCAGCATCGTGTGGCGCGGCATATTCCAGACAGTGGTGACCGGCCCGGACGCGATGCGCTGGCACGATGGTTTCATTGCACAATACCCCAACAGCGGCGCGTTTTTCGAGATGATAAAGGACGCGGACTATCAGCAGGCTGTGGTGAACCGCACGGCAGCGCTGGCGGACAGCCGGCTGGTGCGGTTCAAGCCGGGCGCTGCGGGCGAGGGGTTTTAGCCTCCCCGGAACGGGGAGGGGGACCATGCGAAGCATGGTGGAGGGGCACTACCCGTGATCACAGGCCCAGCAAGCACCGTCAGACGCGCGCGAAAACTGCGCAGCGAAATGTCCGTACCCGAACGACTGCTATGGCGGCATCTCAAAACGCGCCCTGGCGGGTTCAAGTTTCGCCGTCAGCATCCGGCCGGACTTTATGTTCTCGACTTCTACTGCGCCTCGGTGAAGCTAGCGATAGAGATCGATGGATGGGCGCATGACAGCGCGACGGCTATTGCCCGCCACCGGGCGAGGTCGGCTTTCTTGCGCTCACAGGGTGTCGCGACCACCCGAATTCCGGCCAAGACAGTTCTTGAGGATATTGAAGTGGTCGTGGGGAGGCTCCTGGAAATCTGCGAGAAGCGAAAGGCTGGTGGTCGGAGCGGATGATCGTGCCCCTCCACCGGCTTCGCCGGTCCCCCTCCCCGTGCCGGGGAGGCTAGAGCAGCCGCATCTGCCCGCCCACCTCCGGCGGCCGGAACTGCGTGCAATCCAGTTCGAATTTAGCCTTCGCCAGACCGGCCCGCTTGCATGCAAGGCGGAAGCGGGTGCGGAAGAGGTCGGCCCAGACGCCGGTGGGTCTCAGCCGGGTGAAGAAATCGGGATCGTTGTCCTTGCCTGCGCGGATCGAGCGCACGATGCCCATCACCTTGCCTGCGCGCTCCGGGTAGTGGACGGATAGCCATTCACGGAACAGCGGGGCGACCTCATGCGGCAGGCGCAGCGGAATCCAGCCTGCGCTGGCCACGCCGAGTGCGGCGGCGCGTTCGACAATTTCCTCCATGAATTCGTCGGTGATCGCGGGGATGACCGGCGCGACCGAACAATGCGTCGGTACGCCCGCCTCCGCCAGTTTGCCCAGCGCTGCCAACCGCTTGGCAGGGGAAGATGCGCGCGGTTCCAGCTTGCCCGACAGTTTCGGGTCGAGGCTCGTCACCGATATCGCCACCGCGACCAGACTGCGCGTCGCCATTTCCGCAAGCAGGTCCAGATCTGCCAGCACGCGATCCGATTTGGTGGTGATGGTCACCGGGTGGCGGGCATCCAGGCACACTTCCAGCACCTGCCGCGTGATGCGATAGCGGCGCTCTATCGGTTGATAGGGATCGGTGTTGGTCCCCATCGCAATCGGTTTCGGGCGGTAGCGCGGCTTGGCGAGCGTCTCGCGCAGCAGCTGCGCAGCGTCGGGCTTTGCAAACAGCTGCGTTTCGAAATCGAGGCCGGGCGACAGGTCGTGATAGGCATGGGTGGGCCGTGCGAAGCAATAGACGCAGCCATGCTCGCACCCGCGATAGGCGTTGATCGAGCGGTCGAAGCCGATATCGGGCGACTGGTTGAAGCTGAGGATGGAACGCGGCTTTTCCTCGGTCACATGGGTGCGCAGCGGCGGAGGCCGCCCATCCAGCACCTCCATATGATCCCGCCAGTCGCCATCCACTTCGCGCGTGGCCAGTCCGAAGCGGTCCGGCACGGCTGACGATTGCGCCCCGCGACCAGTGATTTTCGAAGCGAGTCGGCGTTCCATGCACTGGAACATACATAGAACATCAAAGGTGCGGTAGAGGCTATCTCTCGCGCAGTCGTGGCATCAGTTCCACGAAATTGCAGGGCCGGTTGCGGCTGTCGAGCTGTTCGGCAAGGATGCCGTCCCACCCATCCTTCACCGCGCCGTTCGATCCGGGCAGAGCGAAGATATAGGTTCCGCGCGCCACCACCGCGCAGGCACGGCTTTGCACCGTGCTGGTCCCGATGGTCTTATAGCTGAGCCAGCGGAACAGCTCGCCGAAGCCGGGGATGTCCTTGTCCTTCAGCCGGTCGAGCGCTTCGGGTGTCACATCGCGGCCGGTCAGGCCGGTTCCGCCGGTGGTCAGGATAGCATCGATCTCAGGGTCGTCGATCCAGCGATGCAAGTGCGCCGCGATTTCGTTGGTGTCGTCCTTACTGATTTCGCGCGCGACAAGTTCGTGGCCCGCGCCTTCGATGCGTGCGGCGAGAATATCGCCCGACGTGTCGTCCGCCATGCTGCGCGTATCGCTGACCGTCAGCAGCGCAATGCGTATGGGCTTGAATTCGCGGGCTTCATCGATGGCCATCGCTATCTCTCCGACGGGAAGACAGGCCAGTCGTTTTGCGCCAGCGCGGTCCGGCTCGGCGCGTCGGCATCGGCCTGGCGCAGATACATCCAGTAATTGCGCATCACGATGTTAACATAGCTGCGCGTTTCCCAATAGGGGATCGATTCCATCCAGGTGAGGGGATCGCCCTGATCGCGCACCTCGCCATTCCACCGCGCCACCGGGGTGGGCCCGGCATTGTAAGCGGCCATCACCTTGGGCAGATGGCCACTGGAATAGCCGGACTGCGCAATATCCTCCAGCGCGCGCTGGCCGAAGGCGAGGTTGGTGGAGGCGTCTTTCAAATCGGCATAGCTGGCGCTCAGATTGATCGACGCGGCATATTCGCGCCGGGTAATCGGCATGATCTGCATCAGGCCGATCGCGCCCGCCGGGCTGACCACACGTTCGCGGAAATTCGATTCCTGCAAGGCGTGGGCGAAAGCCAGCGCGGGATCGACCCGCCAGCCGCCACGCGGCTGCTGATAGGATACCGGCCAGCGCAGGCTGGGCGGCGGGGCCGCACCGCGCGGCGCATTATAGGCCATGTAATTCTGCGCCCCGGGCAGGCTGAGCGCACGGGCGAGGCGGGCAAGCGAGGCGAAATCGTCCGGCTGGCCGATCTGCGCCTGGAAACGGAGCGCCTCGTCCGCCTCGTCCAGTCGGCCGAGCTGGGCCAGCTGCACCGCCAGCCGCGCCGTAGGCTCGTCGGACAGACGCTGCCAGTCGGAAGCGGTGAAATCGGGGCGGCTATGCGTGCTCGGCATCTGCAATCCGAGCTGTTCGATGGCGAGCATGCCATAAAGCGTTTCGGTAAAGCGCGCTGCGCCGCGAAGCTGTTCGTCCGCCTGTTCGGGCTGACGGCATCGGACAAGCGCGCGGCTGGCCCAGTAATGTGCGGCCGCAGCCAGTTCCACATCGCCAGTGGCCGTGGCACGCTGGAACCCGTCGGCGGCGGTGCTGCAATCGCCAAGCCGCCAGGCAGCCAGCCCGACCACCCATTCGCCTTCGGTTACCCACGGGCCGGAGCCTTCGGACACTGTGCGCGCCAAGCCGAGCGCCTGCGCATCCTGGTTCTCGATATAATAGCTCCACGCGACCCGCTGGCGCCATTCAGCGCGCGCGGCCGATGACAGCGAGGCGTCGATACCGTCGAGCAAGAGACGCGCGCCGTCAGGGTCGTCATTGCGGATATGTTCGAGGATGGCGGAGGAGATATTGCCCGGCATGGTCCCATCATCGATACCGCGTGGGCGCGAGCGGCGGGTGATGCCGGGCTGTCGCACCATCGATTGCGCGCGCGGAAGGCGATAGTCGCCGGTGAAGCCGCGTTTGCGCGCAAGGCCCAGAATCGCTTCGGCGCGCGGCAGTTCGGAATATTGATCGAGCCACGGGGTCAGCCGCTCGAGCGGGATCGTCGGGCTTTCCGGGTGAAGGTAATAGGCCGCCTCTGCCGCGCCTTGCACCGCGCTGGCGCCGCGCATGGCCAGCAATTCGTCCGCGCGGGACCAGTTGCGGGTGTCGATGGCCTCGTACACCGAACGATAATGCAGCCTGTCCGCGTCACTCAGCAAAGAGGGAAGCGCGGCCGATTTGTCCGAGGTGAAATACGCGACGCTATCCTTGTTCGCGAGGGCCGGGGATGCGGTCGCGAGCGATGCGGCGGTGAGCGTGAATAAAGTGCGGGTCATGCGGTCCAGTCCAGCCATTGGGTCCAGAAGCGCTTGCGCCGTCCGGCGGAGCGGGCAAGGTTTTCGAATGCGGGGGCAGCAAGGAAGGGCGGGGCGTCCTTGCCTGCCACAAGCGATGCGGGGCCGCGCCCGAAAACGAGCAGGCGTTTGGGCGCGGCGAGCGAAATGTGATGCTGTGTGATGGCGGCAAGGCCAGCCTCGCCCAGTGCCTCCCAGTCGGGGAGAGCCGTTCGGCGCGGCAGCGCGCTGGCGAGATAGAGCCGCGCGATATCGATTCCGGCAGCGCGGGCAAAGGCGCGCAGCATCGCACCCTGTTGCCCGGAGAGCAGCGTATCGCGATCGTCCTCGTCCGGCTGGCCGACCAGCACCATGAGCTCTGCACCCGTGTCGCCCGTGGGGGCGATGCGCCCTGCGGTCGAGCCATCGGCAAGGCTCGGTTCTGTCATCCAGAATTCGCGAAATGCGGGAAGATCGCCCGGCCATTCGGCGCGCTCGCCACCGATGGCCCGCACAGGTGCGCTGTCGAGTGCGCGCTGGAGCGGGGTCTTGCTGGGCGGGGGCGCAGGTGGCGGGGGTGGCGGCGGCGGAGCGCGTTCCTGCACCGGCTCGGCCAGCCAACCGACCGCCTCGGAGGTGAAATCGCTGTCGACGCCCGCCTCCGCCCACCAGTCGAAAGCGCTTTTCAACCCGTCGCGGGGGTCAAAATCGATAGGGGGATGGGCCTGGATGTCGGTCATATTCTCGATTTCGAGGTCTTGACCTCCCGCGCCGCGCCAATCAAGGCATTGCAGCGCACAATACGACGAAAAGAGAGAGATATGAGCGAACGCGAATCCATGCCCTGTGACGTTGTCATCGTTGGCGGCGGTGTTGCGGGCCTTTCGGCTGCCATCCGCCTGAAACAGATCAACGAAGAGCTCGAAGTCGTCGTGCTCGAAAAAGGCAGCGAGATCGGCGCGCATATCCTCTCGGGCGCGGTGGTCGATCCCAAGGCGCTGAACGAGCTGTTCCCCGACTGGCGCGACATGGATTGCCCGATGGCGGAAACGCCCGTTACCGACAACTGGCACTGGGCGCTGAGTGAGAACGGCAAGTTCGACATGCCGCATCTGATGATGCCGCCGCTGATGAGCAATGATGGCTGCTACACTGGCTCGCTCGGCAATCTGACGCGCTGGTTGGGCGAACAGGCCGAAGGGCTGGGCGTCATGGTCTTCCCCGGCTTTCCCGCTGCCGAAGTCATGTTCGACGAGAACGGCGCAGTGTCGGGCGTCATCACGCAGGATATGGGCATCGCCGCGGACGGTTCGCAAAAGGGCGATTTCCAACCGGGTATGGAAATCCATGCGAAATACACCCTGTTTGCCGAGGGTGCGCGCGGCAATCTGACCAAGAAAATGAAGGCGAAATTCGACCTGGAGGCGGATTGCCAGCCGCAGGTCTATGGCCTCGGCATCAAGGAATTGTGGGATATCGATCCCGACAAGCACGTGCCGGGCCGCGTCATCCACACGCAGGGCTGGCCGCTCAGCGAAAGCGACACATGGGGTGGCGGCTTCCTGTATCATCAGGCGAACGGCCAGGTCGCGATCGGCTTCGTCACAGCGCTCGATTACAAGAACCCTTACGTCTCGCCCTTCCAGGAATTCCAGCGCTGGAAACAGCACCCGGCAATTCGCGAATATCTCGAAGGTGGCAAGCGCGTGGCCTATGGCGCGCGCGCCATCAATGAAGGCGGCTGGCAGTCCGTGCCCAAGCTCGCCTTCCCTGGCGGCGCGCTGATCGGCTGCGCGGCGGGTTTCGTGAATGTGCCGCGCATCAAGGGCAGCCACACCGCGATGAAGAGCGGCATGCTCGCCGCCGAAAGCGTGGCCCAGGCCATTGCCGCGGGCAGCGAGAAGACCGAGCTGGCCGATTACGACGCGAATTTGCGCGAAAGCTGGATCGCGAAAGAACTGAAGCTGGTGCAGAACGCCCAGCCTGCGGTCGCCAAATATGGCGGCGATATCGGCACGGTGCTCGCCGGGATCGACATGTGGATGCGCACGCTCAAGATCGGCCTGCCCATCAGCATGAAGCATCACCGCGACCACGAGGTGCTGCAACGCGCCGATCTCTACAAGCCCATCGCCTATCCCAAGCCCGATGGCGAAATCAGCTTCGACCGCCTCACTTCGGTCAGCTTCTCCTACACCAACCACGAAGAAGACCAGCCGAGCCATTTGAAATTGCTCGACGAGGGGCTGCAGCGCGCCAGCGAGCTGGGCGTCTATGACGGGCCTTCGACCCGCTATTGCCCGGCAGGCGTTTATGAATGGGTCGGCGTGGAAGAGGGCAAGCCCGAATTCGTCATCAACGCCCAAAACTGCGTCCACTGCAAGACCTGCGATATCAAGGACCCGAACCAGAACATCGAATGGACCACGCCGGAAGGCGGGGGTGGGCCGAACTATCCGAATATGTGAGCGGCGGCCCTTTCGCGGACGGAACTGACTGCGTGCGGGAAACAGCCTACGCCAAGATCAACCTCGCGCTGCACATTCGTGCGCGGCGCGAGGATGGCTATCACGAGCTCGAAACGCTGTTTGCCTTCATCGATGCGGGCGATGTGCTGACCGCCATGCGCGCACCGAACGATCGGCTCGAAACACTCGGCGAATTTGCGGGCGTGCTCGACAATCCGTTCGACAACATTGTTGCCCGGGCGATGAACGCATTGCCGCGCGATGGCGGGCTGGCGGTGACGCTGGAGAAGAACCTGCCCGTCGCCGCTGGGCTGGGGGGCGGGTCGGCCGATGCCGGGGCGCTGTTCCGCATCGTGCGCGAACTGCATGGCCTGCCCGATGACTGGCGCGAGCGAGCGGCGCGGCTCGGCGCAGATGTGCCCGCATGTGTCGAGAGCGTGACGGCCATCGGCCGGGGCACGGGAACCGAGCTGGAGCCGCTCGCCGACGGATCGCTCGATGGCCTCGAGGTGCTGTTGGTCAATCCGCGTATTCCGCTGTCCACCGGGCCTGTCTTTGCCGCCTGGGACGGAGAGGACCGCAGCGCCTTGCCGGTTGGGACAGCGCGAGAAATTGCCTTGGCAGGCAGGAACGATCTAGAAGCACCGGCGCTTTCTCTTTGCCCTGCAATTTCCGACGTCTTACAAGCGCTTTGCGACACAGACCCTCTGCTTGCACGTATGTCGGGGTCGGGGGCGACATGTTTTGCGTTGTTCGAAGACGCACAATCGAGAGACATTGCCGCAGCACGGATAGCCGAGCGCGAGCCGGGCTGGTGGCAGATGAAAGGAAGCTTGCGTTGCTGATCGATGACAAGCCGTTCCGGCAGGTGGGCGAAGCCGGGCCGACAGGCATGCTGTGTGTGGCAGACCATGCCTCAAACTATGTACCCGATGGCATCGAACTGGGGATCGATCGGTCGCTGCTCGACAAGCATGTCGCGCTCGACATCGGGGTGGAGGGGTTGGCCGACCGCCTTTCGCGCCGCCACCAGATCCCTGCCCATATCGCCCGTGTCAGCCGCCTGGTGGTGGATTTGCACCGCAGCGAAGACGATCCCTCGGTCGTGCCCACGGAAAGCGACGGGCATCTGATCGCCGGCAATATCGGCGCCGATATCGAAGGCCGGTTGGACCGTTTCCACCGCCCTTATCACAATGCGCTGGGTGCGTTTATCGGCGAGGTGAAGCCGCGCCTGATCCTGGCCCTGCACAGTTTTACCCCGTCGCTCGAAAGTCGCGATGAACAGCGCCCGTGGGAAGTCGGCCTGCTCTACAATCAGGACGATCGCGCCGCGCGCCATGCCATCCGCCTGTTCGGCGAACAGGGGCTGAGTGTTGGCGACAACGAACCTTATTCGGGCAAGCAGCTCAACGCCACGATGGACCGCCATGCGGAAGCGAACGGCATCCCCTATCTCACCATCGAGGTACGGCAGGACCAGATCGCCACCGAGGCCGGTCAGGCGCGCTGGGCGATGATGATTGCCGATATCGCAGGACGTGTGCTGCTCGCGCTTGAGAGCGCTTAAGCAAAGCTAGGCTTGCAACCCTGCGCTGCCCCGGCGAAAGCGGAGGGCAACGGAGGACATTTCAGTGAGCACATTCGACAAATCCAAGCTGCCCAGCCGCCATGTGTCGGTCGGCCCGGAGCGCGCGCCGCATCGTTCCTATTACTACGCAATGGGCCTCACCGAAGAAGAGATCGCCCGGCCGTTCGTCGGCGTGGTCAGCGCAGGCAACGATTCCGCGCCGTGCAACACCGCGCTCGACGCGCAGGCGGATATCTGCCGCGCGGGTGTGGAGAAGGGTGGCGGTATGCCGCGCCGGTTCAACACCATCACCGTCACCGATGGAATCGCGATGGGCCATCAGGGCATGAAAAGCTCGCTCGTCAGTCGCGAAGTGATCGCCGATTCCGTCGAATTGTCGGTGCGCGGCCATTGCTACGATGCGCTGGTCGGCTTTGCCGGATGCGACAAGAGCCTGCCGGGCATGATGATGTCGATGCTCCGCCTCAACGTGCCGTCGATTTTCGTTTATGGCGGGTCGATCCTGCCCGGCACGTATCAGGGCGAGGATGTGACCGTGGTCGACGTGTTCGAGGCGGTCGGTCGCTACACCGCGAACAACAATTCCTGCCCGCTGTCCGAACTTATCGCGCTGGAAAAGGTCGCCTGTCCCGGACACGGCGCCTGCGGTGGCCAGTTCACTGCCAACACGATGGCCTGCGTGGGCGAGGCTATCGGATTATCCTTGCCAAACAGCAATATGACGCCCGCTCCTTTTAAATCGCGTGAGGAAATCGCCGTGGCTGCTGGTGAGCAGGTGATGGCGCTGCTCGCCCGCAATCTGCGCCCGCGCGATATCTGCACGCGCGCTGCTTTCGAAAATGCCGCGCGCGTCGTCGCCGCAACCGGCGGATCGACCAATGCCGCGCTGCACCTGCCGGCAATGGCGCATGAGGCAGGTATTGAGTTCGACCTGTTCGACGTCGCGGAAATCTTTAAGTCGACGCCTTACATCGCCGATCTCAAGCCCGGCGGGAAATATGTGGCGAAGGACATGCACGAGGCGGGCGGCGTCTACATGGCAATGCGCACGCTGCTCGACGGCGGCTTCCTCGACCCCGAACCGCTGACCGTCACAGGCAAGACGCTGGGCGAGAATATCGAGGAAATCACCTGGAACCCGGACCAGAAGGTTTTCTATGACGTCAAGACGCCGATCACCCCCACCGGCGGGGTTGTGGGGCTGAAGGGCTCGCTCGCCCCCGAAGGAGCCATCGTGAAGGTCGCAGGGATGGAGCGGCTGCAATTCACCGGCTCGGCGCGCGTGTTCGAATGCGAGGAAGAAGCCTTTGACGCGGTCGAGAAGCGCGAGATTTCCGAAGGCAGCGTGATCGTGATCCGTTACGAAGGCCCAAAAGGCGGCCCCGGCATGCGCGAAATGCTTGCCACCACCGCCGCACTCTATGGCCAGGGGATGGGTGAAAAGGTCGCGCTTATCACCGATGGGCGGTTTTCCGGGGCGACCCGCGGCTTCTGCATCGGCCATGTCGGGCCAGAGGCGGCGGAATGCGGCCCCATCGCGCTGGTGGAAGATGGCGACACCATTTCCATCGACGCGGAAAAGGGGACAATCGACCTCGAGGTCGACGAGGCGACCCTTGCCGAGCGCCGCAAGGCGTGGCAGCCGCGCGAACATGACTATCAATCAGGAGCCTTGTGGCGTTACGCCCAGAATGTCGGGCCGGCCGTCAAAGGCGCGGTCACGCATCCCGGCGCCGCTGAGGAGCGGCACGTCTACGCCGATATCTAGCCTGCTTGTGCTGCTGGCGGCGGCCTGTTCGCCGGTGCAGGAACAGGCGGACGATGGCGCAATCGCAATCGATTGCGCCATCGGGCCAGGGGCGGAGTTCGGCCCGGATTGCCTGGTAGAGGTCGAAGGCAACCTGTTGGTCGTGCGCCATCCCGATGGCAGCTTCCGCCGCCTTGTCCGCACGGCCAACGGGGTGGAGGCGGCCGATGGGGCGCAGGGGATCAGCTCCGGCGTCAGCGGGACCGGAATGGAGCTCTCCATCGATGGCGACCGTTATCGCTGGCAGGCAGGCGCCTTCGATGGCCGCTGAGCCCGTCCTTACGGTTGCGCAGATGCGCGCCGCTGAACGCGCGGCGATGGATGCGGGCGTCAGCGAATGGGAATTGATGCGCCGTGCCGGGCAGGGCGCTGCCGAATGGGTCTGGCGTCTTGCAGGCGGCCGGTCGGTCACGGTGCTGTGCGGGCCAGGCAATAATGGCGGCGATGGCTATGTGATCGCAGAGGCGCTTCGGCGGCGTGGAGTCGATGTCTGCGTTGTCGCGCCAGCGGAGCCTGCCACCGAAACCGCGCGAACCGCCAAAGCAAGCTACGCAGGTCAGGTGCAAACGGCGCTCGGCGGGCGCGAGGCCAGCGTGATGGTCGATTGCCTGTTCGGCTACGGCCTCTCGCGCGGCGTGGAGGGAGCATTCGCCGCAGCGCTCGCTGAGGCTGCGGCCGCGCATGACTATCGCATAGCCATCGACGTGCCGAGCGGAGTGGAAAGCGATACCGGCGCGCAGCTTTCCGACATTCCGCAATACGATTGCACATTGGCGCTGGGTGCGTGGAAGCGGGCGCATTTCCTGATGCCGGCCATCGCCACGATGGGCGCGCAGCGACTGGTGACCATCGGGATCGGAATTCCCGACCATGGCGAGGCTCTGGCAACCATGCCCAGTGTTTCGTCCCCGGCGATGGATGCGCACAAATACACGCGCGGACTGGTCGCGATTGTGGCGGGCGCGATGCCGGGCGCTCCGCTGCTTGCGGCGCAGGCGGCGATGCGCGGCGGGGCGGGTTACGTTAAGCTGCTGAGCGAACATTCGCATCCCGATGCACCGGCAGAGCTGGTCATCGAGAGCGGGGCGCTTGGCGAGACTCTTGCTGACCAGCGGATCGGTGCATGCCTGATCGGGCCGGGGCTGGGCCGCGACGATGCCGCGCGCGCACGACTGTGCGCAGCGCTGGCGGCCGGAAAGCCAATGGTGATCGATGCCGATGCACTGCATTTGCTCGACCCGGAGATGCTGGCCGATGTGGACACCGGGCGCGTGTTGCTGACCCCGCATGAAGGCGAGTTGGCGCAGCTAGGCGACGCATTCGGCATCCAAGCGGAAGGTAAGGTAGCGCGCGCGCAGGCGCTGCGAGATGCCACGGGTGCGAACATCCTTGCCAAGGGACCGGACACGATCCTTGCTCCCAGCACTGGCGGTCTTCGCTTTTTCCATCCCGGATCGAGCTGGCTTTCGGTTGCGGGGAGCGGCGATGTGCTCGCAGGGATTGCGGCGGCGCGACTTGCGGGCCATGGCGACGCCGCGCGCGCGGCGATCGAAGCGGTCTGTCTGCATGGCGAGGCCGCGCGTCTTGCCGGACCCGCTTTTACTGCAGGTGAGCTGGCGAGCGCTGTCAGACCCGCATTGGAGACATTTGTGTGAGTGCCGAAATTATCCGGGTGGCCGCGCGCGGTGATGGCGTCACGGCGGAGGGGCGACATGTTGCAGGCGGCGTCACCGGCGATATCCTGCATGACGACGGCAGGCTGGAGCACGGGCCACACCATGTCACGCCGCCCTGTCGCCATTTCGAGATGTGCGGGGCCTGCGCGCTCCAGCATTGCGACGAGACGGTGCTGCGCCAATTCGTCACCGACCGTGTGCTGCACGCTGCATCGAGCCAGGGGCTGACGCCGGAGGAGGTCCTGCCGACCCATCTGTCGCCGCCGCGCAGCCGCAGGCGCGCGACGCTGCATGGGCTGAAGACCCAGCGCGACGTGATGCTCGGTTTCCATGAAGAACGCGCGCGCCGCATCGTCGATCTGCGCGAATGCCATGTTCTGCTGCCTTCGCTTTTCGCGCTGGTCGAACCGCTGCGCCGGATGCTGGCGAAATCCGCCGGACGCCATCCGGTCGATATCTCGCTGACCCAGACCGAGGGCGGGGTGGACTGCGCTATCAAGGGGCTGGAGCCGGATGGCCTGGAAGCCACCGAAGCACTGCTCGACTTTGCGCAGAGTAACGCGCTCGCGCGGCTGTCGCTCGATCAGGGCTATGGGATGGAGGCGATGTACGAGCCGAACCCGGCGATGATCGATCTTTCCGGCGTGCGCGTCGCATTGCCCCAAGGCGCGTTCCTGCAACCCACCGCCGATGGCGAAGCTGCGCTGACAGACGATGTGAAGTCATGGTTTCAAGGCTCTGAACGAATTTCAGATTTGTTCGCTGGTCTTGGTACTTTTACATTTTCTCTGGCGGGTTCGGCACGCGTCGAAGCGTTCGAGGCGGCGCGCGATCATATGCTTGCCTGCAAACAGGCCGCAGCGCGCGCGCAGATCCCGGTGGAGGCGCATCATCGCGACCTGTTCCGCGCTCCGCTGCAACCCGACGAGCTTTCCGGGTTCGATGCCGCGGTGCTCGATCCGCCACGCGCGGGCGCGCGAGATCAGGTTGGGACGCTCGCCCAATCGGGTGTCGCCCGCATCGCCTATGTCAGCTGCAACCCGGCAAGCTGGGCGCGCGATGCGGCCACGCTGGTCGAGAACGGCTATCGCCTGAAAGCGGTGCGCCCTGTCGGGCAATTCCGCTGGTCGACACACGTGGAGCTGACCAGCCTGTTCGAAAAAGGCTGACCCCTAACCGCGGAGCGCGGTGAGGATCTGCTTGCGCAGCCATTCGCGCGCGTGCGGCTCGGCATAGGAATGGCCCGCATTGCTGCATCGCTGGAGGCGTGGGTCCTGCGCGTCCCAATGTTCGAGAAAGACCTGCGCCGTGCGGTCCTTTTCGGCCAGGAGAATGCGGGCCGGGCCGGAAAATGCGGCAAGTCCCTGCGCGACTTCCTCGCCAAGCGATCCGTCCGCTTTCTTTTTCGGCGCTGCGGCCTTGGCAATGCCTTTCAGCAGCTTGCGAAAATCGACCTTTCCGCCGAGCAACCGCGCCACTTCGCGCGGATTGCGCAGCTTCTCGATATAGCGCGCGCGGATGGCAGATGCAGGCGGCGTGGCGTCGTCCTGCGCATCTTCGTCGATGGTCCACGGATTGCTGAGCACAAGCGCATCAAATCCTTCGCCTCCCATCAGCATGAGCGTGGCGGCCGCATCGCAATTGCCGAAGGCAACGACGCGTTCGACCTGCGGGGCCATGGCGCGGAATGCAGCCAGTGCGGCGGCAATGTCCTTGCGCGCGTGGCGGAAGCCACGGTTTTCGCCGTCGCTGTCGCCCGTGCCGCGGCGGTCGAAACGGAAAACCGGGAATCCGGCCCGCGCGATCTCTGCGGCAAGCTGGGCCTGGCCGCCAAACGCGCCTGCACGTATCTCGTTGCCACCGGTCACCAGCAGAAGGCCGGAGGTTCCCGGTGCGGTGTCGAGCGTCCCGGCCAGCTGCGTGCCGCCGCAATTGAAGGTCAGCGGGAGGCGCTTCATTCGCCAAGCTCCGCCGATGCGATGATCGCGGCGATGGCGTCGGCCTGTTCGGGATCGTTATCGGGTTCCGCCCGCAGCCAGAGCGGGCTGCCGCCGATTTCGGCTTGCTCGATCAATCGAAGGTCGTCCCGCATTGCCGGCTCGGCAGTCTCGAATTCGCGGATGAATTCCCGCCCCAAGCGCCAGCCCGCAAGTTCGAGCCCTTCGCTTCGACCCTTTTCGAGAAGGTCCGATGCCTTCTCCTCGCGTCCCGCTTCGCGTGCGGCAATGGTGCGCGCGCGGATCATGGCGCGCAGCAACTGGACACCCTTGGCAGGGGTATAGACATATCCGGGCAAGGTCTCAGGCATGACCAGCGCCCCGCCGCGAAAGGCGAACAGCGTTGTGGCCGATACCGCCCTGGCGGCGTCCATGGCTGCCTGGCGCCACCCACTCACTGTCTGCCTGGCCAGCGGCGCGCGGCTTTCATTGCAGCCCGGCAGGTCGGGCAGGAAGCAGTCCATCCCGGCGAGGTCCAGACGCCGCATGATTTCAACCATTTGGCGTCGGGTCTTGTTATGCTCATCGAACAATGGCGGCAGCACGAGCAGACGCTTTGCGCGCCCCCGGTCGAAGGTAAGCACGAACTCCTCGCTTGTCCCACCATCGGGGAGCTGCGCAGTCCAGGTTGTGTATTGCAAGGGATTAACCCTCGACGGCTTTGGCCTCGGCAAAGGCGAGGAGGCCGCCATAGGTTTCGAGCATCTCGCCATCGACATCGTCGTCGTCGATCAGGATGTCGAGCCGGTCTTCCATTTCGGTGAGCAGCCCGGCAACCGCCATGGAATCGAGTTCCGGCAGATGTCCGAAAAGGCCCGTGTCGCCGTCGAAGGAAGCGACATCTTGCGCGTCAAGCCCAAGCACATCGCACAGGATTGCGCGCAGCGTCGTATCGACCTTCGCGCGCGAAGGATCGGTGGCGGTGCTATCAATGGCTGTCTGGCCGGTCATTATGCGATGCTTTCCCCTTGCGGCTGAGCAGGACGCGCCCTTAGCCGCGTGTTTCCGGGCTGGCAAGGCGGGCCTTCAGGGCGCGCGCAAGCTGCTTTGCGATTTGCGGCCAGGCGCGGGGCTGGCGCGGGTCGAGGCACAGCAGGCAATAGCGCGGTCGGTTCACTTCCATCCAGTCACGCTTGTAGGCATCGTCGCCCGTGCCGAAATCGACCAGCTTGACCCGGTCGGTGTCGATGACATGCTCGAACAGGGCAGCGGTCAGGGTCGTTCCCGCCGATAGCGCACGCGCGCTTTCGGTATGGGCGAGCTTGTGGATGTAGGCGACGTCGTTCTCTACCGTCCAGAACTGGGCGGCGACAGGCTTCCCCCCATGTCGTGCGATCCCCAACCGGATATGTCCGGCCTCTCCCTCGGCGCGGGCGAGGGCTTCGAGCAGGTCGTCGCGCTCTTCCTCGGGTTTCCAGCTTTCGGCGTAGATTGCCTTGTAGGCATCCCATGTGGCGGCATCGAAGCGATCGAGAATGTCGAGCGTGACCTTCTTCGCCTTGCGCTTCAACGTCGTGCGCATGCGGCCCGGGCGCGCGGCCCAGTATTCGGCGAAGCTGCGCCCATTCACCGGCAGGACGTGGTTTTCATCGCATTGCTCGGTGAAGACCAGCCACCCGCCGCTGCGGAATGCGCTTTCGAGCATCGCCCGGCTGCCATCCTCTGCGGGGACGGGGGCCAGTTCGACCCGGTGCGTGTGGTTGCGCAGGTCACGGGCAATGGCCTGCAATGCAGGTTCGTGGTCTACTAATGGACGCCACGCGAAGGTGAACCAGTTGGTGAGGCTTTCCATGCCATCCCGCGTGCGGCGCAGGGCCAGTGCGGCCTGCTTCTCGCCCGAGGCAGCATGCGCCACCAGTGCCCCAGGTTTCGCCTCTGCGAGCAGGCCATACCATTCGGCCCTGTCGAAAGGCCCCTGCGCGAGGGCGGACAGCCCTTGCAGTTTGGTAACTGTCTCGTGATAGCTGACCGCAATGACCACCCGATTTCCCTCGTTTCGGAGCGTTAATGCCTGATCCCACGCCCCATACACTCGATCAACTGGCCGAGCGCGGCGATGCACAGGCCGCTGCGCTCGTGCTCAAGGACCGGGTGCTTACCTACGAGGTGTTGAGAAACCGTGTGGCTCAGCTCGCCGCGTGGCTCAGCGCGCAGGGTGAGGTCGGGGATCGTGTCGCCAGCTGGGCCTCCAAGGGTGAGCTGACCTGCCTCCTGCCGCTGGCGGCTGCGCGTGCGGGGATGGTCCATGTGCCGATCAACCCGCTGCTCAAGCGCGCGCAGGTCGCCCATATCCTCGCCGATAGCGGCGCGGTGCTGCTCGTCGGCAACAGGGCGCGGCTCGCCTCGCTCGATGCGGGGGATGTGCCTGCTGCATGCACCATGGTCGAAGAGGGGGAGGCATGGCGTCTCGCCGAGGACGATGGCGGCCTTTTGTCGTCTTCCACCCGCGATCCGCACGAACTGGCGGCGATCCTTTACACCAGTGGTTCCACCGGCAAGCCCAAGGGCGTGATGCTGAGCCACGCCAATATGTGGCTCGGCGCGGTAAGCGTGGCGCACTATCTCGGTATGGAGAGCGACGATGTGACGCTCGCCGTGCTGCCGCTCAGCTTCGATTACGGTCAGAACCAGTTGCTGAGCACATGGTATGCCGGCGGCTGCGCCGTCCCGCTCGACTTCCTGTTCCCCCGCGATGTGGTGAAGGCCTGCGCGAAACATGGCGTCACGACGCTGGCAGCGGTTCCGCCGCTATGGGTGCAACTGACGGAAGCGGATTGGCCCCCCGACGCCATCAGGGCAATGCGGCGGCTGACCAACAGTGGCGGCGCGCTCACTGTCGATCTCGTTGCCTCGCTGCGCGGAATATTCCCGGACGCGCGGCTGTTTCCGATGTACGGGCTGACCGAGGCGTTTCGCTCGACCTATCTCGATCCCGCACTGGTCGATAGCCACCCGACATCAATGGGTACGGCAATCCCCTTTGCGGAAATTCTCGTGATCACCGATGAAGGCACACTCGCCGCGGCGGATGAGGAGGGGGAACTCGTCCATTGCGGGCCGCTCGTCGCGCAAGGATACTGGCAAGATCCCGAGCGGACTGCCGAACGTTTCCGTCCCGCCCCGCACGAAAGCGAGTTCGGCGGAACGGCGGTTTGGTCGGGCGACCGGGTCAGGCGCGACGGCGATGGCCTGCTCTATTTCGTCGGGAGGCGCGATGCGATGATCAAGAGCGCAGGAAACCGCATCAGCCCGCAAGAGGTGGAAGATGCCGCAATCGCGACGGGCCTCGTCGCCGAAGCGGTGGCGCTAGGCGTCAAGGACGACAAGTTAGGGCAGGTGGTGCATCTCGTTGTGCGCCCGTCTGGCGACCATGCCGATGCCGCAGAGGCTTTACCCACGGAGCTGGCCAAGGCGCTGGCGAAAGAGCTTCCGAATTTCATGCAGCCCAAGGCGATCCACTGGCGCGAAACGATGCCCACCAATCCCAACGGCAAGCTGGATCGAACGGCGCTGGCGCAGGAGTATGGCGCATGAGCGACAAGCCCAAACCGACCGGACCGATCCCCGCCGGTTTCGAAACCATCGACGGCGAGCTTGCCATTGGCGGGCGCACCGCCACCGGCCTGGTGGAGGCGGCTGGCCGAACCCCGCTGTTTGTCTATAGCCGGGATCTGATCGAGCGGCGTGTCGCTGCGCTGCGTGCGGCAATGCCGGATCGGCTCAAGATCAATTATGCAATCAAAGCCAACAGTTTTCAGCCCGTTCTTCGGATGATGTCCGAACTTTGCGATGGGCTGGACATCGCCTCTGGCGGCGAGCTCGACATGGTCCGCGAAACCGGGTTCGACCTGTCGCGTGTCAGCTTCGCCGGTCCTGGTAAGCGCGATGCCGAGCTGGAAAATGCAATCGCTTCGGGTGTCACGCTGAACCTCGAAAGCGAGGGCGAAGCCAAACGCGCGCTCGCGATCGCCGAACGGCTGGGAAAGACGCCGCGCCTCGCCATTCGCGTCAATCCCGACTTCGAACTCAAGGGTTCCGGCATGAAGATGGGCGGCGGGGCCAAGCCGTTCGGACTGGATGCAGAGCGCGTGTCAGCGCTCGCGAAGCTGATCATCAATGCGGGCTGCGAGTGGCGCGGCCTGCATATTTTCACCGGCAGTCAGGCGCTCGACGCCGACGCCATTGCTGACACGCAGCGGCAGGTTCTCGAACTGGCCGAGCGGATCGCGAATGACATCGGTGAGCCGCTGCCCAAACTCAATATGGGCGGGGGATATGGCATTCCATATTTTCACGGCGACCAGCCGCTTGATATCGCGGCGGTGGGTGCGCGGCTGGAAGAGCGGTTCGCAGACCTTCCCGACAGCCTCGCCGAGGCCGAACTGTTTATCGAGCTTGGCCGCTATCTCGTGGGCGAAGCGGGTGTGTATCTGACCCGGATCGTGGATAGAAAGGTCAGCCACGGTGAAACCTATCTCGTGACCGACGGCGGCTTGCATCACCAGCTTGCGGCATCGGGCAATTTCGGCACGGTGGTCCGGCGCAATTATCCGGTTGCAATCGCCAATCGTTTTGCGGGCGAACCGACTGAAATCGCGAACATAGTTGGCTGTCTGTGCACACCGCTCGACCGGTTGGCGGACAAGGCGCATGTGCCGCATGCCGATGTTGGCGATATCGTGGCGGTGTTCTGCGCCGGGGCCTATGGCGCGAGCGCCTCGCCGAGCGCGTTCCTGGGGCAGGGACCGGCGGCCGAAATTCTCGTCTGATCGCGCGTCCCGAAATGGGACAGCCTGGCGGGAATCGGCAGGATTCCCTGGGTCTCGCGGCGATGGCTAACGCTATATTAACCTCCCTTGCGACATAAGGCTGGCCAAATAGGGATGGTGGCTGCGCGGCTGGCGCGCTGCCTCGACATTCCGCATACGAATCAGTCGGGGAGCCGATCCATGGGATCAGTGAGAATTTCCAGCCTTTTCGCAGGGCTAGCGACCGCAGGCCTTGCCCTTTCGGGCTGCGCCTCCAGCGTCGAGAGTGAATTGCCACCGGCGACGTTCGTCGCCCTGCAGGAAGGACCGGGCGAGGAATACGTCATCGGCCCGCTCGACAATCTGACCATCCATGTGTGGCGCAACCCCGAACTGGGTGCGGAGAAAATCCAGGTGCGCCCCGATGGCCGCATCACGATCCCGCTGGTCAAGGACATGCCCGCCGTGGGCAAGACGCCTGCCATGCTGGAAGAGGATATCCGCCTCCAGCTCAGCCAGTATATCGAAGATCCGCTGGTGAGCGTGATCGTCAACGAATTTGCCGGCACGTTCAGCCAGCAGGTTCGCATTGTCGGTGCGACGGAAAAGCCCGCCAGCCTGCCTTACCGCGCAAACATGACTGTGCTCGACGCGATGATCGCCGTGGGCGGCCTGTCTGAATTTGCCGCTGGCAACAAGGCCAAACTGATCCGCTTCGACAAGCGCACCGGACGCCAGCAGGAATATGGCCTGCGCCTGACCGACCTGCTCAAGCGGGGCGATACCCGCGCGAACGTAATGATGAAGCCGGGCGACGTTATCATCATCCCTGAATCGGCTTTCTGAAGGGGCTAGTGGGGGCATGAGCGAAGTATTCGAAGAGCTGCGCGCGGCGCTCTACCAGGTGTGGAACCGGCGCTGGATCGCCCTGGGCGTGGCCTGGGGTGTCTGCCTGCTGGGCTGGCTCGTCGTGGCGCTCATTCCCAATTCCTATGAAAGCCAGGCGCGCATCTATGTCGAACTGGAAGGCGTGCTGAAAGAACAGCTCGATATCGCCGGTGACGGTAAGCAGGAAATCACGCGCGTTCGCCAGACATTGGCCAGCAAGGTGAACCTCGAAAAGGTCGTGCGCGAAACGAAGCTGGGCGAAGACATCGCCACGCGCGGCGAACTCGACGGGGCGATCGACAAGCTGACCGAGAGCGTCACCGTGAAGAGCGAGCAGGACAATCTGTTCGAGATCGCGGCGACGGTCGGCAAGTCCGACCTGTCCGATGCCGAAAATGCCAAGCTCTCGCAGGATGTCGTCCAGAAACTGATCGACATTTTCCGTGAGGAAAACATCGCCGGCAATCGCGGCGAAGTGGCCGACACGATCCTGTTCCTCGATCAGCAGCTCGAGGCGCGCAAGCGCGAGCTGGAAGCGGCCGAACAGCGCCGTCTGGCGTTCGAGGCGCAATATCCCGAGCTGGTCGGTGGTACGACGACGGTCGGGTCGCGGCTGCAGACGATGCGCACCGAAATGCGCGGCGTCGATGCAGATATTGCCGCAGCCCAAAGCGCGCTGGCGGCAATCAATGGACAGCTTGCGGGGACACCGCGCACCATCGTGACGCCGGGCGGCGGAGGCGGTGCGCAAGGCGCACTGATGCAGGCTCAGTCACAGCTGGCCGCCATGCGCGCCCGCGGTTTGACCGACAGCCACCCCGATATCCAGTCGACCAAGCGCCAGATCGCCTTGCTCCAGCAGCAGGCGGCGTCAGAACCGTCGGGTGCGTCGGGTTCACCCAATCCGGCTTACACCTCTCTCGTGTCCATCCGCGCCGACCGGCAGGCCAATGTCCAGGCTTTGCAGGCGCGCAAGGCTGCGCTGCAGGCGGACATCTCGTCGCTGATCGCCGCCCAGGCGCAGGAACCGGAAGTCGCCGCCGAGGCGAACCGGATCAGCCGGGATTACGAGGTGCTCAAGGACAAATATGACGAGCTTCTGAAAAACCGCGAGGAAATGCGCCTGCGCGGTCAGGTGGAAAACGAACGCAGCGCTTTCTCTTTCCGTGTGATCGACCCGCCCGCATTGCCGCGTGCGCCGGCCGCGCCGAACCGCCCGATCCTGCTGCTGGGCGTGCTGTTCGCCGGGCTGGCTGCGGGTGCTGGTGCAGCGTTTGTCATCGGCCAGCTGCGTTCCGGTTTCACCACCGCAGAGAAGCTGGAGCGCACGCTCGACCTGCCGGTGGTTGGCACGATCTCGCGCTCGATCACCAAGACCCGTGCCGCGATCGAGAAAAAGCGGCTCAAGCAGTTCTTCGCTGCGACCGCTGCACTGGGCGGGATCTGCGTGATCCTGCTGGCAGTCGAATTCATCCAGGTCGGACAAGTGGCCTGAGGGGAGGGTGAGCGTGAACAAACCCACGAAGATTACGCCTCCTGGCGAAGGCGATGACGCCAAGGACGCCAAGGAAAAGGGCAGCTCGCTGTTCGAACGTGCCAGCGGCGCATTCGGCTTCGACAAGCTCCAGCCCGCGCGCGTGCCGCAGAAACTTCCCGAAGGGGTTGCCCGGCGCATGCCTGTGCCGGTTCCGCCCAAGCCTGCTGGACCCAAGGACACCGACGCGCCCCAGACCACGCCCCAAACCACTGCCGACACGCAATCGCGCGGAGAAGTGGTGGAGGGCAGCTCCACCCAGCTGCCGACGCGGCGACGCGACAGGGAAATGACCGGGCCTGCCGTTTCCTTCACTGGCAAGCGGCACGAAGTTTCGCGCGGCCACCTGATCGATCAGGGCCTGATCGATCCCGATGGCGGGGCGAGCACGTTGCTGGAGGAATTCCGTATCGTGAAGCGCCAAATTCTCGAAACGGCGGAAGAACGCGGCACATCGCGGTCGCGCCGCGTATTGATCTGTTCGCCGCATTCGGGCGAGGGCAAGACCTTCTGCGCTGCCAACCTGGCGATTTCGCTGGCAGGTGAACGGGACATGGAAGTCCTGCTTGTCGATGGAGACTTTGCCAAACCATCGATCATGCAGACCTTCGGCATCGAAGCGCAGGGCGGCTTTATGGACGCGCTCGCCGATCCTTCGCGGCACGTGGAGGATATGGTTGTGGGGACCGATATCCCCGGATTGTGGCTACTGCCTGCGGGCAAGCGCACCGAGCGCGACAGCGAATATCTGGCCAGCGACCGTACATGGGAAGTCCTTGGCCGGCTTACCCGTGGCGCTCCCAACCGCATTCTGGTTTTCGACAGCCCGCCCGTCCTTGCCGCATCGCCCGCGGCAGAGCTCGCCAAGCATGTCGGGCAGGTGTTGCTGCTCGCGCGTGCGGATCATACCGCCCAAGCGGCGCTCGAGGATGCGGCTGACCTCCTTTCAGGCTGCGACGACATCAGCCTCCTGCTCAACGATACTACCTTCAGCCCGAGCGGGCGCAGGTTCGGCACTTATTACGGATATGGGGAGTAGCGTTATGCGAACCCGTTTCATTCCAGCCTTTGCCGCAAGCATGGCCTTGGCCGCAGGCGCGCCACTGGCTGCGCAATCCTATCAGGGGGCGGGCGGAAGCACCGCTGCCGATGAAACATCCGGCGACGATGCGGGCGAAGCCGGAAGCGGGCGCGGATCGCGCCGCTTGGTCATCGCCCCGTATGTCGAGGTGTCGCAGATCGGCGTATGGGAATTCGCGCCCGGCAATGATGCTGTGACCTACACGCAGCTTGCCGCAGGTGTCGACGCGACGCTGGCCGGCCGCAACAACGGCGCCACCGTTTCGCTGCGCTATGAACGCAATATCGGCTATGGCGATGCGAGTGACAGCGACACGCTGACGGGCGTTGCCCGGGGATACGCAACCATCATTCCGCAGGCCCTGACGATGGAAGCAGGCGCTCTTGCTGCCCGCACGCGGGTCGACGACAACGGAACCAATGTCTTCAACCCGCTCAGCGGTAACGATGACAGCACGGAAACCTATTCCGCCTATATCGGACCGAACCTCAACATGCGCGCTGGCGATGTGCAGGTTCAGGGTAGCTACCGGCTTGGCTACACCCGGGTGGATTCGCCGGATGTCGTACCGGGTGCGGGGCTCGCCAATGTCGAAATCTTCGATGAAAGCGTCACCCACGATGCCCAGCTGCGCGCAGGAACCCAGCCCGGCGAACCGCTGCCGGTCGGTGTTGGTGTGGGGGCAGGCTATTTCCAGGAAGACGTGAACAATCTCGACCAGCGCGTCGTCGATTCATACGCCCGCGGCGATGTCACCATCCCTGTCAGCCCCACGCTCGCGGTCGTCGGCGGCATCGGTTACGAGGATGTCGAGGTCTCCGGGCGCGATGCGCTGCGCGATGGCGCGGGCAATCCGATCGTCGGTTCCGATGGCCGATTCGTAACAGATAGCGCCAGCCCGCGCCGGATCGCATTCGAGGCCGATGGCATCATCTGGGATGTCGGTGTCGTCTGGCGGCCGAGTTCGCGTACGCAGCTGCAGGCTAGCTTCGGCCGTCGCTATGACAGCGATACCTTCTATGGCAGCTTCGCCTGGCAGCCGGATCGCCGCAGCAGTGTGGGGATCGCGGTGTATGATCGGATATCCGGTTTCGGCGGCCGCCTCACCAACTCGTTGGCAGGTTTGCCGACCGACTTCGACGTGATCCGCGATCCGGTGAGCGGCGACATCATCGGCTGTGTCAACACGGTCGATGGGTCGAGCTGCCTCGACGGCATTCTCGGCTCGGCGCGCTCGTCGATCTTCCGCAGCCGCGGTGTCACCGCATCCTATTCGCGCCGGGTCGGCAACATGACCGCCGCGATCGGTGCAGGGTACGACCGCCGCAACTTCTTCGCAGCGCCCGGCACGGTGCTGGCCGCCGCAAATGGCGTGATCGATGAAAGCTATTACATCACCGGATCTGTTGGCGGCGCGACCAGTTCGCGCGGGACCTTCACCGTCACGACCTATGCCAACTGGTTCGAGAGCGGCAATGCAGTGGACGGCGATGTATTCGCTCTCGGCAGCAGTGCGGCATACAATCACCAGCTGACCCGCGGCCTGTCCGCGCGCGCTGCGGTGGCGCTGAACTACCTCGATAACGAGCTGACGGCTGAGGATTTCAAAACCGCCTCCGCGCTTGTCGGCTTGCGCTACGATTTCTGATAAGGACCGTTTCTGTCATGTACGAAGAATTCTACGGCTTTCGGGAACGCCCCTTCCAGCTCACGCCGGACCCCTCGTTCTTTTTCGAGAGTGTTACGCACAAGAAGGCGCTGTCCTATCTCGGATATGGCCTCAATCAGGGCGAAGGCTTCGTGGTCATTACGGGCGAGGTCGGCGCGGGGAAATCGACGCTTGTGGCGCACCTTAAGGAAAAGCTCGACCACGATCGCATCAGCGTGGGCGAGGTTGTTACCAGCGCGCTCGATGGCGAGGAAATGATCCATGTCGCCGCGCGCAGTTTCGGCCTGGACGTTGCGGGCCGCGACAAGGCTGGCGCCCTCGCCGCGATCGAGAATTTCCTCCACGAGGAAGCGCGCAACGGCAAACGCTGCCTGCTGATCGTGGACGAATCGCAGAACCTCTCCATCGGCGCACTCGAAGAGCTGCGCATGCTGTCCAATTTCCAGCTCGGCGCGCACCCGCTCTTGCAGACCCTGCTGCTTGGTCAGCCGGAATTCAAGCAGCTGATCTCGCAGTCGGAAGAGCTGGAACAGCTGCGCCAGCGCATCATCGCGGCGCATCATCTTGACCCGATGCAACCGGGTGAGATCGAACCCTATATCCGCCACCGTCTCGAACATGTCGGGTGGAACGGCGTGCCCCGGATCGACCGGAGCCTGTTCAACCGCCTCCATCGCGAGAGCGGGGGCATCCCGCGCAAGGTCAACCAGATCATGACCCGGTTGCTGTTGCTGGGTGCTGTGGAAGAGCGCGGCGAAATCGACGCTGCGATGCTCGAAACGGTGATCGACGAGATGAAAGGTCCTACACCGCAGGCAACTGCACAACCCGCTCCGCCGCCGCGCCCTGCGCGTGAGGGACCGGCCGCCGATGCGGTCGCTGCCGCGAAAAGCGGACAGGGCGAACGTCAGGCCGCAGCGCACCAACCGGGCAAGGCCATGGCCACCAGCGAAGATCTTCTGGCGATTCAGAAAAAGCTGGCCGAGCGGGACGCGGATATCGATCGCCTGAGCAAGGAACTGGCTGTTCTGCGCGAACAGTCGACAACGCGAACCGATGATACGACGAGCGATCTGTTCGACCGGGTCGAGGCAATCGAGTTGCGCCTGGAAGAACAGGAACAGTCGTTGCGCCATGTGATGACCATGCTGATCGAATTCTTCGAAACCCACGGTCAACGCGAAGCCGCCTGACAGGCGGACCGCGCCATCCGATAGGAGCCTGCGTGCTGGAACGTGCGACCAATCCCGGCAAGCCCGTCAACGGCCTTGGTGTCGATGTAGAGGACTGGTTCCAGGTCGGCGCGTTCGAAAACACGATTGCGCGCGGCGACTGGGATTCCATCGCTTTGCGGGTTGAGGACAATGTCGCGCGAATTCTCGACCTTTTCGAGGAGGCAGGCGTGCACGGGACGTTCTTCACACTTGGATGGGTGGCCGAGCGTTGCCCCGCCACAATCCGCGCCATTGCCGAGCGCGGGCATGAAATCGCCAGTCATGGCTACGATCATGCACGCGTGTTCACGCTTTCGCCGAAAGAATTCGCCGCCGATCTGGTCAAGTCGCGCAAGATACTCGAGGATGCGGGCGGGTGCGCCGTGACCGGCTATCGCGCGCCGAGCTTCTCCATCGATCAGCGCATACCTTGGGCGCACGAGATCCTGGCCGAACAAGGCTATCGTTACAGCTCCAGCGTCGCGCCTGTCGCGCACGATCACTATGGCTGGCGCAGCGCGCCGCGGTTTGCGTTCAAACCCGTTGCGGACGCCGATCTGGTCGAAATCCCGGTGACCACCGCCGAGTTTGCCGGGCGTCGGATGGCGGCAGGCGGAGGCGGTTTTTTTCGCGTCCTGCCCTATGCTTTCACGCGCTGGGCGATCCAGCAGGTAAACGTGCGCGAACACCGCCCGGCTGTGTTCTATTTCCATCCGTGGGAAATCGATCCCGACCAGCCGCGCCAGCACGATGCACCGATGCGCTCGCGGCTCAGGCATTACACCAACCTTTCGGGGATGGAGGGCAAGCTGATGCGCCTCCTGTCCGATTTCGCGTGGGGCCGGATGGACGTGCTGGCCGAGATCGAGGCGGCCACTTGCGTCAAGGTGGCCGCGTGAATGCGCCCGCGCAATTCGATGCCGCCAGCGTTGTCGCAGTCGATCTCGACAATCCGGAAAGGGCCGCACGGATAGAGCGCTTCGTTGCCGACCGGCGCGGGTCGGTGTTCCATCGCCCGTTATGGCTGAAGGCCATCGAAAGCGGGACCGGCAATCGCGCAATGGGTTTCGCTATAGAACGCGGTGGCAAATTGCGCGCGTGGTTGCCGCTGACGCTGGTGCATTCGCCATTGTTTGGCAGGGCGCTTGTGTCTTCGGGCTTCGCGGTGGAAGGCGGCGTACTGGCGGACTCGCCGGATGATGCCAACATCCTTTGTGGAGCAGCCGAAGAACTGGCGCTGCGTGTGTCCAGCCCCACGGTCGAACTGCGCGGCGGCGATGCGCCTTCGCATTGGTCGGTCACGCGCGATAGCCATTGCGGCTTTGTCGCGCCGCTTGCCGATGATGACGAAGCGCAATTGCTCGCCATTCCGCGCAAGGCGCGGGCAGAGGTGCGCAAGGGCCTGAAGAACGATCTGGCGATCACCATCGGCAATCGGGAAAGCGACCGCGCCGCGCATTACGCCGTTTACTCTGCAAGTGTTCGCAATCTGGGTACGCCGGTGTTCCCGCGCAGCCTGTTCGATGCCGTTCTCGATGCCTTTGCCGGGGATGCGGACATCCTGACCGTGCATCACTGCGGGGCGCCGGTTTCCAGCGTGCTGTCGCTGTATCACGATGGCGCGGTCATGCCCTATTGGGGTGGGGGGACGTGGGATGCGCGCAGCCTGCGCGCAAACGAACGGATGTATTACGAACTCATGCTGCACGCGCGCAGGCGCGGTTGCACGCGCTTCGATTTCGGACGGTCGAAGACAGGCAGCGGCCCCTTTGCCTTCAAGAAGAACTGGGGGTTCGAGCCGGAGCCTTTGATCTACTCCACTTGGTCCGCACCCGGCCACGCCAGCCGCAATATCGATCCGACCGATGCGGGGTATGCCCGCAAGATCGAACTCTGGAAAAAGCTGCCATTGCCGCTGGCCAATGCCATCGGTCCGCATATCGCACGCGGGCTGGGCTGATGGGCGAAATCCTTTTCCTCTGCCACCGTATCCCGTTCCCGCCGGATCGCGGCGACAAGATCCGGTCGCACCACCTGCTCAAGGCGTTGGCGCGCTGCGCACCGGTTCATGTGGCCACTTTCGCAGAAACCGAGGCAGACCGTGCGGCGGAAGCGGAACTCGCCGAACATGCCGCGAGCTATTGCCTGATCGAGCGGACCATGCCCGTCCCGGTCGCAGGGCTTCGGGCGATCATGTCCGGCCGCCCGGTCAGCCTTGCGGCGTTCGACCATCCCGACTTGCGCAGATGGGTCATGCAAACCTGTCGCGAACGGCCCATCGATACGATTGTCGTCTTTTCGGGTCAGATGGGGCAGTACGTTCCAAGCGAATTCGCGGGCCGTGTCGTGATCGATCTGTGCGATGTCGACAGCGCGAAGTTCGCCGATTATGCGACGGATGCCCGCTGGCCGAAAAGCGCACTGTTCCGGCGCGAGGATCGCCTGCTTTGCCGCGAAGAGGAACGCCTGGCGCGATTGGCGGACACGACGCTTCTTATCAGCCGCGACGAAGCGGCTGTCTTTTCAGAGCGCACGGGCGGCGCGGGCCATGTCCGCGCGCTGGGCAACGGCATCGACACGCAGTTGTTCGACCCTGCAACCGTCAATCCACATCCTGCACTTACAGGCTATGACGGGCTGCAGTTCGTCTTCACAGGGCAGATGGATTATCCGCCCAATATCGCAGCGGTCGTCCGGTTCGCGAGGGACATCCTGCCTGCCATCCGAGAAAGGACGCCCGCACGGTTCCATATTGTCGGCCGTGCGCCGGTGCGCGAGGTGGTGGACCTGCAGGAAGCGGACGGTGTCACCGTATGGGGTGAGGTCCCCGATATCCGCCCCTTCCTGCGCGCAGCCGATCTGGTCGTCGCCCCGCTGACAATCGCGCGCGGTGTGCAGAACAAGGTTCTCGAAGCAATGGCGATGGAAAAGCCAGTCTTGCTGAGCCCGGAAGCGGCCAAGGGCATCGCTGCCGAAGATGACACCCATTTCAAGATATGCAGAGACGACGCCGAATTTGTTGCGGCTGCACTCGATGCGGCATCCAGCGGTTCCCGGCGTCGGGCCATGGGCAAGGCCGCCCGGATATTCGTGCGCGACACAATGAGCTGGCATGCCTTCTACACCGTGATATCCGGCCTTGTCGGTCGCAGACCCCGTGACGCGCAAGATGCAGCCTGAAGCGACGATCCGAGCCGAAGCCGCTATCGGCGATGTCTCGCGGCAATGGCGCTCCGCGCTGATCGCCCTAACCTTGGCCTGGGCACTGCTGATCATCGCCGCCACGCGCGAGTGGGGCGAAATGCTGCACCAGTGGTGGAACATCGAAACCTACAGCCACATCCTGCTCATCCCGTTCATTGTCGGCTGGCTTGCCTGGATGCGGCGCGGTGAGCTGGCGAAGATCGAACCACAAGGATGGTGGCCGGGCATGATCGCAGTGGCATTGGCTGGCGGTCTGTGGGCAGCGGGCCGGATGAGCGGCATCAACCTTGTCGGTCATGCAGGCGCAGTGGCCATGTTGCAGGCCGCAACGCTTGCCATCCTCGGGCCACGTGCCACGCTGACCCTGCTTTTGCCGCTGGGGTTCATGGCCTTTCTCGTGCCGTTCGGAGACGAGATCATTCCTCCGTTGCAAATGATCACCGCCGACATCGCAATAGCGCTGACGCACTGGAGCGGGGTGGAGGCGAGGATCGACGGGATCAATATCTACACGCCGGGCGGATGGTTCATTGTGGCCGAAGCCTGTTCCGGCGTTCGCTTCCTGATCGCTATGTTCGCGCTAGGCGTGCTGGTGTGCTTCACCGCGTTCGAGAAATGGTCGAAGCGCGCGCTGTTCATGCTTGCGGCCATTATCGTGCCCATCATCGCCAACGGTATCCGCGCATGGGGGACGATCTATATCGCGCAGAGCCAAGGCGTGGAGTTTGCCGCCGGGTTCGACCATATCGTCTATGGCTGGATCTTCTTCGCCGTCGTGGTGGTGCTGGTCCTTGCCATGTTCTGGCGCTTTTTCGAACGCGACCCCGAAGATGCGGGATTGACTGCGGCAGAGGTTGCCCGGCTGCCGCTGGATCGTTTCGGCAACGCCGCGCCGATCGTACCCGCGCTTGCCATTGCGGGGACGGCGCTGGGCGTTTCTGCATTGGCTTTGGCCGGCCTGCTCGGCTAGGCGGCATCGCCATGTGCGGGATTGCTGGCATCTTCCATTGCGGGACGCCGAAGCCGGTCGATCCGGCCCGGGTCGGCCGGATGACGCGGGCGCTTGCGCATCGCGGGCCGGATGGGGAGGGGGTCTGGACTGCCCCCGGCATCGGGCTTGGCCATCGCCGCCTGTCGATCATCGATCTCCAGGGTTCGCCCCAGCCCATGCTCTCTGCCGACGGGCGCGCGGTGATCGCGTTCAATGGCGAAATCTACAATTACCGTGCGCTTCGCCGTGAGCTCGAAGGGGAAGGCGCGGCGTTCCGCACGGAAGGTGATACCGAAACGATCCTTGCCGCATGGCAGCGATGGGGTGTCGATTGCCTGTCGCGCCTCGATGGGATGTTCGTCTTCGCGCTTTACGATCTGGACAAGCGCCAGCTGTTTCTTGCACGGGATCGGTTCGGGGTAAAACCGCTTTTCACTGCGCAACTCAGCGATGGGAGCCTGGCGTTCGCGAGCGAACTGAAGGGCCTGCTCGCCCATCCGCTGCTGCGGCGCGAGATCGATCCGCTCGCGGTCGAGGATTACATGGCGTGGGGCTATGTCCCCGATCACCGTTCGATTCTGCGCGGTGTCGAGAAACTACCCGCAGGGCATTTCCGCCTGCTGGAGCATGGCCGCGATGCTGCGCCGCCCCGGCAATGGTGGGACATCGATTTCGAGAGCAGAGCCAAAGGATCGACCGCCGACCTGTCCGCAGAACTGCTCCATCATTTGCGCCAGGGTGTCACCAGCCGGATGGTGTCCGACGTTCCGCTTGGCGCGTTCCTGTCGGGCGGGGTGGATTCCTCCAGCGTCGTCGCCCTGATGGCGGAGGCGAGCCGCGACCCGGTGGCGACATGTTCGATCGGTTTCGATGTCGCGAGTGTCGACGAATCCGATTATGCGCGCGAGGTTGCCGAGCGGTTCGGCACGGATCACCATCAACGGATCGTGTCGGCGGGTCAGATCGCCGAGGTCGACCGCATCGCTTCGATTTTCGACGAACCCTTTGCCGATGCCTCGGCCTTGCCGACCCTGCGCGTCTGTGAACTGGCGCGGGAGAATGTGACCGTGGCGCTGTCGGGCGATGGCGCGGACGAAGCGCTGGCGGGTTATCGGCGGCAGGTTTTCCATCACCGTGAAAGCCAGTTGCGTTCGGTGCTGCCGCAGGCTGTGCGCGGGCCGGTTTTCGGCGGCTTGGGGAAGATCTGGCCAAAAGCGGATTGGGCGCCAAGGCCGCTGCGCGCGAAAACGACTTTACTGTCGCTAGCGGAATCCGGGGCTCAGGCCTATGCCCGTGCGCTCGCCATCCTCGACGCGGATGCCCGCGAACGGCTTTACGGTGAAGGGATGATCCGCGCGCGGGGCGACTATCGGGCAGAGCAACCGCTTGTCGAGATGATGGAACGTGCGCCAGCCCGCAGTGCGCTCGATGCTGCGCAATATGCCGATCTGAAGTTCTGGCTTCCCGGTGACATCCTGACCAAGGTCGATCGGACGAGCATGGCGGTGGGCCTCGAAGCACGCGAGCCGCTGCTCGACCATCGCCTTGTTGAATTCGCCGCCAGCCTACCGGAGCGCCAGCGGATTCGCGGGCGCCAGGGCAAATGGCTGATGAAACACACCATGGAACGCTATTTGCCTGAACCGATCCTCTATCGGCCCAAGCAGGGTTTTGTCGTGCCGATCAGCCAGTGGTTTCGCGGCGAACTGGCCGGAACTGCGCGTGCCATTGCGACCAGCGGCACGTTGCTCGAACAGGGCTGGTTCGACCGATCTGCGCTGCAAGCGATGGTCGATGCGCATATTTCGGGCCGCTCCGACTTCGGCAGAGTGCTTTGGCAGCTCCTGATGCTGGAAAAATCGTGCGAGTTCCTTAGCTTGCCACGCCATTGATCTGTTGCGCAAAAGACTCACATGGCGGCGTCCGCGTCCGCCAACTTTGGTAATTTCAGGACTCGTTCGACTTTTTTAATTGCCAAAAGAGCCCGCTCCCGCGTAGATTCGTGGTTAACGAAGCGTTTATCCACAGCATTGCTTCGTGCGCAGGGGGCGAATTGGTGGTTATGGATCGCTATTCAAACGAGACGACCAGCCACGGCTACGATTCCGGCCCGGAAACGACATCAGCCATCGGGTTGACCGACGAGGACGAGCTTTACGCGGAGAGTGCCGCGCGCGCGGCCGTGCCCGAAGGGCTGTATCGGTTGAACCAGCTCGATGTCTTCTACGACGGTGGATCCAAGGCGCTGTGGACCTATATGCGGCCCGAAGGCCGCCCGAGCTTTACGCCCCCGATGCTGGCCGATTTCGAGAACTGGCAGAAGCTCATCTCGCAAGGATTTGGCCCTGACGCGCTGCAGCTCAAATATCTGATCCTCGGCAGCCGCAAGAAAAACGTGTTCTGCTTTGGCGGCGACCTGGAGCTGTTTCGCCGTCTCATCGAAAAGCGTGATCGCGCCGGGCTTGTCGCTTACGGGCATCGCTGCTGCGCGATCCTCCATCGCAACATGAATACGTTGGGTTTGCCCATGCTGACCATCGGCATGGTTCAGGGCGATGCGTTGGGTGGCGGCTTCGAGGCATTGCTGTCATTCGACTATGTCATCGCCGAAAGAAGCGCGAAGTTCGGGTTGCCCGAGATCATGTTCGGCCTGTTCCCAGGGATGGGCGCGCACGCATTTCTCAGCCGCAAGCTGGGCAGCGCGATGGCGGATCGGCTGATCACCTCGAACGAAAGCTACACCGCGCAGCAAATGTACGATCTGGGGATCGTCCACCAGATCGTCGAGGATGGCGACGGTCTGGAAGCAACGCGTGAGTTCATCCGCAAGTGCGAGCGCAAGCATGCCGGCATGGTCAACGCGCGCCGGGCAATGAAGGTGTGCTGGGATCTCGAACTGGCAGAACTCAACCGCATCACCGAGCTTTGGGCCGATGCCGCGCTCGAACTGGGTGAGCGCGACCTCAAGCTCATGAATCGCCTGGTGGCCGCGCAGACGAAACTCGCCAACGCGGCCTGACACCAGGCAACACAGGTCTGCGGCCTAGCGGGCGTCGACCAGAACGATCTCGGCGTCTTCGAGCGCCTCCACCGAAATCGTGTCTTCTCCGGTGACAGCGATGCCATCGCGCGCATTGGCGTCGACACCGTTCACCCTGATCCGTCCGGTGGGTGCGACCAGATATTGGTGGCGCGCGCCATCGGTCTGCCAGGTCGCCGTCTGCCCGGCGGTGAGCGTGGTCGCAGCAACCCGTGCATCCGTGCGGATCGGCAGCGCCTCGTCTTTTTCGGGCGTGCCGCTTGCCAGCACCTCGAAACCGCCTTCGCGGGCAGCCTTGGGGAAGGCGCGCTGGCCCCATGAGGGGTCTCCGCCACGCTGGTCGGGGATGATCCAGATCTGGAACAGCGTCGTTTCGCCGTCTTCCAGATTGCATTCGGAATGCGTGATCCCGCTTCCTGCGCTCATCACCTGAACATCGCCAGCTTCGGTACGGCCTTCATTGCCCAGCGAATCCCGATGTGTGATCGCGCCGCTGCGCACAAAGGTGACGATTTCCATGTCGGAATGGGGATGCGGCGGAAAGCCGGTCTGCGCGGCGATCCGGTCATCGTTCCAGACGCGGATATCGCCCCAGCCCATGCGCGCGGGGTCGTGATAGGACGCGAAGCTGAAATGATGGCGGGCATCGAGCCAGCCGTGATCGGCCGCGCCGAGCGAAGCGAAAGGTCGGATATCGATCATGTCGGTATTCTCACATCGGCGGGGTTGACGGGCCGCCGGGAACATCGGTGAGATAGTATCTCTCGCCCGCGCTTCAAGGGGTCAGGCCGCACCGTGGCCCAGTGCCATGTAATCCGCGCTCTGCATTTCCTTCAGCCGGCTGACCGTGCGATCAAATTCAAACGCACCGTCCCCCGCTGGATAGAGCGCTTCCGGTGCGTCGGCAGCGGTGGCGAACAGCTTTACCTTCATCTCGTAAAGCGCGTCGATCAGCTTGGTGAAGCGGATCGCCTCGTTGCGCATATCCGGGCCCATTTGTGGAATGCCGACCACGATGACCGTGTGATAAGCACGCGCAATGGCGAGATAGTCCGCTGCGCCGCGGTTCTCTCCGCACAGCCGTTTGAAGCTGAACACGGCGACGCCTTTGAGGCTCTTCGGCACATGGATGCTGCGGCCGCCGCCCAGATCGAGATCGGCGCTGGGCACATGTTTGGCATCTTCCGGCTTGTAGTCCGTCAGTCGGAAGAACGCCTCGCGCACCTGTGCGGTGGCGGCGTCTCCCAAGGGGGAATGCCAGCTGTCGATGTCGCCCAGCCGGTCGAGCCGGTAATCGGTCGGACCGTTCAGGCTGAGGACGTCCAGTTCGGCCTCCACCAGATCGATGAAAGGCAGGAAAAGCGAACGGTTCAGCCCATTCTTGTAAAGGTCGGCAGGGGGGCGGTTGCTTGTCGTGACGACAACCACGCCTTCGTCGCGGATCAGCGCGGTGAACAGGCGCGCCATGATCGCGGCATCGGCGGTGTTGGTCACCACCATCTCGTCGAAAGCGAGGCAGCGAACGCCTTTGGCAATGTCGCGCGCGACCTTGCCCACCGGATCGCCCGGATCGCTTTCGCGCCGCGCCTTTATCATCCGGTCGATTTCCAACATGAATTCGTGGAAATGCGTCCGGCGCTTTTCGGGGATGGACAGCGTATCGATGAATAGGTCCATCAGCATGGATTTGCCGCGCCCGACACCGCCCCACATGTAAACGCCTTGCGGCCTCGCCTTGCGGCCACCGAAAAACTGCGCGAGCAAGCCGCCGCTGGTTTTTGCCTCCAGCTCTTTCTGCAACGTGTCGAGCCGCTGGGCCGCGCGGCGTTGATCCGGGTCGGCCTTCAGCTCGCCATCGGCGATCAGCCGTTCATATCGGGCGAGCAGCCCGCTCACCGTGGTGCAAACTTGCGCACGATGCCCGAAAAGGCGGCGACGCGGTCATCGCCCTGTTCGACCGTGCCGCGCAGGAAGACGAGCTTGCCGGTTTCACGCATCACTTCGGTCACCGCGTCGAGCGGTTTTTCCGGGTCGCCGCCGCCGATGAACTGGGTGGAGATTTCGAGCGTCACCGATGGCCCGGCATTGCCCGATCCAACGGTGTGCATGGTGGTGAACAGGGCGATATCGATCAGCGACTGGGTGACCGCGCCGTGGATGATCCCTTGCAGGTTCTGATGCCGCCGTTCCGGGAACATGCGCAGGCGGCAGAACTCGCGCCCGGCATCGGTTTCGCGGCGGGTGATGAGCTTGCCCATCACCGCACCGTTGAAGAGCGTTTCGTCTTTCAGGTTCCAGTGCTTCCAACCCGGATTGTCCGGGTCGGGCAGGTGGTCGAAGATGGCATCGCTGGGCGCCATGGCGCGAAACCCGTCAAACGTGCCGCTCGGCCATCATTTTCTTGGTTTCGGCAATCGCCTTGGCCGGGCTCAGGCCCTTGGGGCAGACATTGGCGCAGTTCATGATCGTGTGGCAGCGATAGAGGCGGAAGGGGTCTTCCAGCTGGTCGAGCCGCTCACCGGTCATCTCGTCGCGGCTGTCAGCCAGCCAGCGATAGGCCTGGAGCAGGATTGCCGGGCCAAGGAACTTGTCGCTGTTCCACCAATAGGACGGGCAGGCGGTGGAGCAGCAGGCGCACAGAATGCACTCGTAAAGCCCATCCAGCTTCTCGCGCTGTTCGGGCGATTGCAGGCGTTCCTTGCCGCTGGGCGTCGGGCTGACGGTCTGCAGCCAGGGGCGGATGCTGGCATATTGAGCGTAGAAATGCGTGAAATCGGGGACCAGATCCTTCACCACTTCCATGTGGGGCAGGGGGGTGATGCGGATTTCGCCCTTCAGATCCTCGATCGCGGTGGTGCAGGCAAGACCGTTCTTGCCGTTCATGTTCATCGAACACGAACCGCAAATCCCCTCGCGGCAAGACCGGCGGAAGGTCAGCGTGGGATCGATGTCGTTCTTGATCTTGAACAGCGCATCGAGAACCATCGGCCCGCAATTGTCGAGGTCGATTTCGAACGTGTCGTAACGCGGGTTTTCGCCGCTGTCCGGATCGTAGCGATAGATCTTGAAGGATTTGACCCGGCCGGCCCCGTCTGCCTTGTGGGCGCGGCCCTTGCCGCTGATCTTCGAATTCTTGGGAAGGGTGAAGGTCGCCATGTCCGGGGGTCTATCCTGTTGCTTTGCGAATGTCGTTTAGCGTTTGTGACGGTGTGCGCAAGGTCTGCGGGCCAGCGTTTTTCCTACAGGATGGAACACATGGAACACTGTCCTGAGCGCGAAAACACCCGATTGCCGGCAGCATCCATGCACAGCTGCGACGAAGAGGGCGGAGTTATCTGCATGAGCGCGCCATATCGCGGCAAGGCAGCGGTAGGAAAGGGCGGGCTGGACGCACCACCGCATGTGCACGGCAACGTTTCAATCACCGTGACGGTGGCGCGTGGAATGTTTCGCCCCTAAAGCTGGGCCGATGGACCTTGCCCTCTACGATCTCGACGGGACATTGACCCGCCGGGCGACCTACACGCCGTTCCTGATGTTTGCGGCCGGCCGCAAAGCCCCCTGGCGCAGGGTGTTGCTGGCGGTGTGGATCGGCGCGATGCTGGTTTACAAGCTCGGCCTGATAACGCGGGGCGACCTCAAGACCTTCGGGCTGCGTCTGTTCGTCCCGTCGCGCGATCTCCAAACATTGGGCGAATTGGGCGAGGCGTTTGCGGATGGCCTCGCCGCGCACGGCGGCTTTAATCCCGCGCTTCTCGCCCAACTCGAAGCGGACCGGATGGCGGGCCGAACAGTGGTGATCGCCACCGCCGCCTTCGCATTCTACGCCACGCCGATTGCGCGCCATCTGGGGGTGGAAGAGGTGATCGGCACGCGCTGGAACGGTCGACGTATCGATGGTGCGAATTGCTATGGCGCGGAAAAACTGCGCCGCGTCGAAAACTGGCTTGAGGGGCGCGGATTGAGCCTTTCGGCAGGCAGGACGCGCATGCTCACCGACAGTTTCGCCGACCGGCCGCTGATGGCGAAGGTCGACGAGGCGGTCTTTGTGACGTCGCGCGCCTCGGTGCGCCGTCGCGCGGAAAAGCTGGGCTGGCAGGTCGTTCACCCGGTTACGGGTTGAGTGGAGGACTAGATTTTGCGCCAAGCGGCGCGGTTCAGCCCCGCGCTGCCGCCAGTCCGCTCCGCAACTTGATGTAGCTGATGAAGCGGCCCCGCTTCCGGTACATATCCAGCAGGCTATCGAAATCGATTGGGGACGTCGCATTCATGTCGTGGCGGAAACTTTCGGAGAGTTCGCGAATGTCTTCCACGCCGCAACCTTGCGGTCCGGCCCTTTCGATCCGCGATGCGATCTTGGCATATTCCATGGCGATAAAATGGCTGATGGCGAAGCGGGTCTTGGGGTAATCGCGGCCCGGATCGCGCGCCAGCTCGGCGGCAAACCCGCCCAGCGAATGGGCGAGATCGCGGTGCGCCTCGACCCGGAAAAGATCGGGGGTGCGGGTAATGCCTGCCAGAATGCTGCCCGGTCGGATCCGATATTGTACCAGCGCCTTGCGGATATGGAAAAAGCGATCCGCCTTGATGGCCAGCCAGGGGGTGACCGCAGCATCCTCGAACACTTTGCCTTCGGGGAAACGCAAACCATTGTCCCACAGGCTGCGGTGCGAAATCTTGAGCCATGCGTACATCTTGCGCGACAGGCATATGCCAGAAGCGATGGCATCGCGGTCGGTCAGCAGTGTGTTCTTTGGTCCGGCAAATCCGCTTTTGTAGATCTTGCGCTTGCGGTAATCCCCGCCGACCACATCCGGATCATACCGGGTAATGGCCGCGCGGACTGCCTCGATTGCACCGGGGCGTAGGGTATCGTCGGAATCCAGAAACCAGATATACTCGCCTGTCGCGGCGTCGATCATCGTGTTGCGGGCGGCCGAGAGCCCGCGATTGCGCTCGTGATAGAGTATGCGGATGCGATCCGGATTTTCGTCCGCCAGCCGCTCGGCAAGGACACGCGAAGAGTCGGTCGATACGTCCTCGCACAGGATGATCTCCACGTCAGACCCCGCCTGATCGAGGATGGAGCGTACGCACTCTTCCAGATAATCCTCGACGTTGTAGACCGGGATCAAAATGCTCAGCCAGGGCGCGGAAGTGTCTGGGAACGCCTGCGCGCGCTCGGTTGCTGTCATTGAGCCAAACCTTTCAGGATGTGGGCCGCCCGGTCGACGGCCCGTTCTTCGCGTGAATCGTCGATCGTGTAACCAAACAGGCGGTCTTGTGCCTCGCGATATTCCGCGCCGATCTGGTCGAGCCGGGGCAGCAATGGTGCAAGCTCGGCGACCGAGCGCACCACCGGGCCATTGCCCCAGAATGCACGGTTTGCCGCTTCGTCGGGGCGCTGCTCGGAATGGGTGTCGATGAAGAAAACCGGCCTGCGTTTCAGCAGGAATTCGTAAACCTGGCTCGACATGTCGCCGATATAGGCGTCGGCCCCCAGCGTATAGCTCATGTCGAACAGGCGCGGCCCGTCTACATCGATATGAATGTTGGACGCTTTCACAGCTTCGTCGGGAATATCGGGCCGCCTGCGGGCGCGGCGATATTCGGGCGAGATATGCAGGCGCTTGCGGAACAGCATCACATGCGGCGCAAAGACCAGATTGCCGAGCGCCGGATTGGCGGCGAAATGGCGCAGCAGGTCCGGCCCGTGATCGTACCATGACGACAGCAGCGGGTCGAAATGCGGATTGTAGACGAACACCGGGCGATCATTGTCGAACAGGTCGAGGGTCTTGGACAGGTCGACCGCGTCGAATTTGGGGTAGCCGATCAGATGGCATTGATCGGGTGTCGCGAGCCCGCGCGACACCATTTCGTCGACCAGTTTCTGTCCGCTCAGCAGCATGATGTCGAACTGCGCCAGTTCCGGGTGATAGGCGACATTGCGGTCGCCCGAACCGTGCGGGACGTAGACGAAGCGCGGAACCGGCTTGCCTTTGGACGTCAGCCGTCGTTTGACCCGCAGGCAGGTGCGCTCGGTCGAAACAATCATGTCCACGCCGGAAAAATACGTCTCGTTCGCGCGCAGCCGGGCGAGCCGGCGCGCGGGCAGCAGCCGATTGGGCAGGGCCAGCGCCGCATTCGCGAGTGGTGATAGAGAGAGGTCTTTCCAGACGATGCGCGCAGCGGCCTCCTCGGAGACGAGCTTCGCAATCTCGGCCCGGATATCGGGCGAGCCGACCCCGGCGATGCATTTGACCTGCGCCCTGTACGCGCTGAGCGATTCCATGATCCCGGCAATATGCGCGGCCTGGTGCGCCGCATCATGGTTGAACAGGAACAGTATTTTGGGCGCGGTCATGGCGCGCCTCGCCTAGCTCAGCTTCACTGCCGTTGCGAGAGTGTTTCAAATCTATCGACGGCGCATTCCGGCACAGGTTCGCCTGCGCAGCCCGCACCATCTTGTGCCGCAAGGCGAATCCCTCCAAAGGCGCACGATGTCCGGCGCAGGAGAGAGCGAAGCCAGGCCGAGTGCCGTCAGGAGCATCCTGCGCAATGCCGGATGGTTGCTTGGCGGCAAGGGCTTCGGCGCGGTCAGCAGCCTGCTTTACCTCGCGATCCTGTCGCGTTCGCTGGGGGTCAAGGATTTCGGCCACTTCGCGCTGATCTTCGGTCTGGCGCAGACAGTCGTTGCGCTGGCCAGTTTCCAGACCTGGCAGACCATCGTGCGCTTCGGCGCGCCACATCTTTCCGCCGGGCGGGACGAGGCGTTTGGGCGGCTGTCGGTCTTTGGTGGATTGATCGATGCCACCGGCGCGGCGGTCGGCTGCGTGGTCACCGTGGTCGGCTTCCACCTGTTCGGCGCGATGTTCGATGTCAATCCGGCCTATGACGATGCCGCTATCCTGTTCGTCTGCGCGATGCTGTGGGCGCGGGTGTCGGCTCCCTATGGGATCATCCGCGCGCTCGACCGGTTCGAACTGACCGTGATCGTGGGCGCCATCACACCGGCGGCCAGGCTGCTGGCGGCGATTGCGATCTGGTTGGCGGGAGCAAGTGTCTACCGTTTCCTGTTTGCCTGGGCCGCGATCGAATTCATCACCGCCACCGCGCTTTGGGTGGCGGCGTATCGCTTGCGGCCCGACCTCCTCAAGCTGGCGCATCTGCGCCACTGGCGCAAAACACTGGAAGAAAATCCCGGCATCGTGAAGTTTCTCGGCGTGACCTACGCCAACACCTCCGTCCTGGCGGTGATCCATCAGGGGCCGTTGCTGGCTGTCGGTTATCTCTTCGGCACGAGCGCTGCGGGCGTCTACCGCATTGCCGACCAGCTGGCGAAGGGGCTGGGCAAGCTCGCGACAATCCTGTCCGACGCGGTGTATCCCGAAGTGAACAAGCAATTGCACGCCACCCCCGCCGTGCAGTTTCGCAGGCTTGTCCGTCAGGTCAGCGGTTCGGTGCTCGTCATCAGTGTGATCGTGGTGGCGCTGGCAATCACTTTGGGCGATGATCTCCTGGTGCTGATCGCGGGCGATGAGTTCAGCGCGGGCGGGGTGGTGCTGGTCCCGCTGGTGCTTGCGGCATCGTTCGAGCTGGCCAGCGTGTCGTATGAATCCGTCCTGCATTCGGTAGGCAAACCGCACTACCAGCTTTTCACGCGCATCGCCGTGCTCCTCGCCATGGCGGGTCTTGTCTTCGGACTGCCGCATACCAATTCACTTGGCCTTGGCTGGTCGGTCGCGGCGGCACATGCGCTGGAATATGTCGTGATGAGCCTAATCATCATACTGGTGCTGCGCGGGCTTGTCCGTCGGGGTACGCAGGCGTGAGCTTCACCGCACTGGTGCTTGCGGGCACACGCCCCGGCGGCGATCCACTGGCGCGGGACATGGGCGTTGCGCACAAATCGCTGATCGAGATTGGCGGGCGCACGGTGCTCGACCGCGTGCTGGTCGCGCTGGAGGAGGCAGGTGCGTCGCGCATTGTCGTCTCCGCCGATGACAGCGCCGTGCGGGAGATCGCTTTCGCGCGCGGCGCCGAGCCGATCGATCCTGCGCGCGGGCCGAGCGGTTCGGTCGCCGCCGCGCTCGCCCAGACCGGTGCGCCCCTGCTGGTCACCACCAGCGACCACGCACTGCTGGAGGCAGACTGGGTCGAGGCCCTCATCTCACAGACGCCGGACGATGCCGATCTGTCGGTCATGCTCGCCCGCCGCGAACTGGTCGAGCGGGCGAGTCCGGACACGCAGCGCACCTATCTGCGCTTTGCCGACGGGGCATGGTCGGGCTGCAACCTGTTTTACCTGCGCACGGACAAGGCGCGCGCCGCCCTCGATCTGTGGCAGTCGGTCGAAAAGGATCGCAAGCGCCCGTGGAAGATCGCTGCCCGGCTTGGCCCGGCGACGCTGCTCTCGCTCGTGTTGCGGCGGCTTTCGCTGGCGGAAGGGTTACACCGATTGGGCAGCCGCGTGGGGCTGGAGACCGCGCTGGTTCCTGCGCCCGATGGCCGGGCGGCCATCGATCTCGACAAACCGCAAGACCTTGCCCTCATCGAAAAGCTGCTTACGGTGGAGGGTTCCTAGCGATTCCCGCCACTTGCGGTTCGTGTGGGGAATGCAACCGTGGTGGGAGAGGCATCATGGGTTTGAAGAGCTGGTACGATGCCCACGTCATGCCGCGTCTGATCACGCTGGCATGCGGGCAGGAAGGCATTGAAAAACGCCGTGCTCAGGTGATCCCGCTGGCAAGCGGCAAAGTGTTCGAACTCGGCTGTGGCGGAGGGTTGAACCAGCCACTTTACGACAGCGCGCTGGTGACCGAATTCGCCGGGATCGATCCACATGCCAAACTGCTCGACGGCGCGCGTGCGCGTGCCGCTGCGCGCGGATGGCAGGCCGATATCCGCCAGGGGGTGGGGGAGGCGATCCCCTTTCCCGATGGCAGTTTCGATACCGTGGTGTGCACCTACACGCTGTGTTCGGTGGACGATCCGTCGCAGGTCATGCGCGAGATGCGTCGTATCCTGAAGCCCGGCGGGCGGCTGTTGTTTCTGGAACATGGGCGCGCGCCCGATCCCTCGGTCGCACGATGGCAGGAACGGATCGAGCCCATCTGGACACCGCTTGGCGGCGGATGCCGGCTGACGCGCCCCATCGGATCGGCCTTGCGCGGTGCGGGTTTCGATGTCGAGCCGCTCGGCCAGGCTTATCTCTCCAACACGCCGAAACCGTTCGGTTGGATGGAGTGGGGCGTAGCACGAAGGGCCGGGATATAGAGGATGGGCAGGTAACGCGCGAGCTACGAGCCCGATTTACAACCTGATAGCAAGTCCGCACCCTCCGCCAGCGCCAATGCGCGGGCGGAGGGTGCGTCAGAGTTCTACTTGCCTTCGCCGAAGGTGCGCTGCCACCAACCGCGGCGCGGCTTGGCAGTTTCGATCGTGCCGGCATTTTCCTGTGCAGGCTCTTCTGCCTGAACGGGTTCTTCGGTTTTCGCCTTGGCCTTGCTTCTGGAGGCGCGCGGCGCAGGCTTTGCTTCCTCTTTGGCATCGGCATCGGCCTCCGCTTCGGGCGTATCGGCCTTCTTGCGGCGGGTGCGCTTGGGTTTCGGCTTTTCTTCTTCCGCTTCGTCGGCCTTCGGCTCTTCGGCAACATCCGCGCTGACCGTATCGGCTTTCTTGCGGCGGGTGCGCTTGGGCTTGGCGGGCGGGGCGTCGGAATCGGCTTCGGCAGCAGGCGCGCTGTCATTGGCCGTTGCCTCTGCCTGAGCCTCGTCACCGGAATCGGCGACTTTCTTCTTGCGCGGTGCGCGCTTGCGCTTCGGCTTAGGCGCGTCTTCGGCCATGGCTTCGGCGGTCTCGGGCGCATCTTCGGGACCGGCGACAACCGCCATGTCGTCGGACACATGTTCGGCAACTTCCTCGAGGTTTTCCGCATCCTCCGAATTCACCTCCGCGTTCTTGTTGCGCCCGCGGCCACCACGGCGGCCACGTCCACCCCGGCGACGACGCTTCTTGGGCTTGTCGTCACCTTCTTCGTCGGAACTCTCGGTGGCGTCATCGCTGTCGTCACCATCGTCTTCGTCGCGGCCCTGCTGGCCATCATCGTCGCGCGATTTCTTCCGGTTGCGGCCACCACGCTTGCGGCGGCGCTTCTTCGGCCTGTCGTCTTCGTCCTCGTCATCGAAGTCCTCCGCCTCGTCTTCGAGATCGTCGTCATCTTCGTCATCGACAATGGGTTCGAATTTTGGCGCATTGCGCGGCTTGGGACCGTGGCTGGAGACGGTCATCTTCGCGCCTTCGTCCTCGCCCTCGGGGACCACTTCGACCGTAACGCCGTAACGGTTTTCGATCTCGACCAGATCGCCGCGCTTCTCGTTGAGGAGATAGACGGCGGCTTCCGTGCTGGCGGCCAGCTTGATGGTCGAGCCCTTGCCCTTGGCTGCTTCGTCCTCGATCAGACGCAACGCGGACAGGCCAGCGGAGGATGCGGTGCGGACAAGGCCCGTGCCATCGCAGTGCGGGCATTCACGCGTCGTCGCTTCCAGCACGCCGGTACGCAGGCGCTGACGGCTCATTTCCATCAGGCCGAAGCTGGAAATGCGGCCCACCTGGATACGCGCGCGGTCGTTCTTGAGCGCGTCCTTCATGGCGCGCTCCACCTTGCGGGTGTTGCCGTGGCGCTCCATATCGATGAAGTCGATCACCACCAGCCCGGCCATGTCGCGCAGGCGCAGCTGGCGGGCAATTTCGCGCGCCGCCTCCAGATTGGTGTGGAGCGCGGTCTGTTCGATCCCGTGTTCCTTGGTCGAACGGCCCGAGTTGATGTCGATCGACACCAGCGCTTCGGTCGGGTTGATGATGAGATAGCCACCCGATTTGAGCTGGACCATCGGATCGTACATCGCCTTGAGCTGGTCCTCCGCGCCATAGCGCTGGAACATCGGCACAGGGTCGGAATAGGCCTTCACCCGCCGTGCGTGGCTGGGCATCAGCAATTTCATAAAAGATTTGGCGAGCTTGTAGCCTTCCTCGCCCTCGACCACGACTTCCTCGATCTCGCGATTGTAGATGTCGCGGATCGCGCGCTTGATGAGGTCGCTGTCCGAGTGGATCAGCGCAGGCGCGCTGGAAGCCAGCGTCTTTTCACGGATTTCGTCCCACAGCCGGGCGAGATAGTCGAAGTCGCGCTTGATCTCGGTCTTGTTGCGGCTGAGGCCGGCAGTGCGCACGATCAGGCCCATGCTCTTTGGCAGGGTGAGATCTTCGACGATCTTCTTCAGGCGCTTGCGGTCGCTTGCCGAATTGATCTTGCGGCTGATCCCGCCGCCATGGCTGCTGTTGGGCATCAGCACGGTGTAGCGACCGGCGAGGCTGAGATAGGTGGTCAGCGCCGCGCCCTTGTTACCGCGTTCTTCCTTGACGACCTGGACCAGCAGCACCTGGCGGCGCTGGATGACGTCCTGGATCTTGTACCGGCGGCGCAGCGCCATACGCTTGGCGCGCGCTTCGTCGACTTCCTTGGCGCGGCTGCGGCCCTTGCCCTGACGACGACCGCGGCCACGGCGGCCACGCCCGCGCGAGGATTTGCCATCCTCTTCGCCATCATCGTCGTCCGCGTCGTCGTCTTCATCGTCGCCGGAATCATCGAGCTGGCCTTCCTCGATCGTGGCGACATCGTCCTTGTCGGAGGTGTCGACCTCTTCAAGACCGTCCTCGGCCAGGTCTTCGGCCAGCGCTTCGGCGCTTTCTTCGTCGGCGTCGTATTCGTCGCCCGGCATTTCGCCGCGCTCTTCTTCCTCTTCGCGCAGGCGGGCTTCCTCTTCGGCAGCCTCGGCCTCAGCCGCGAGCAGGGCTTCGCGATCTTCCTGCGGGATCTGGTAATAGTCGGGATGGATTTCGTTGAAGGCGAGGAAACCATGCCGGTTGCCGCCGAAATCGACGAATGCGGCCTGAAGGCTCGGTTCGACGCGGGTTACCTTGGCGAGGTAGATATTGCCTTTGATCTGCTTGTGTTCGGCAGATTCGAAATCGAATTCCTCAATCCGATTTCCCTTGAGTACCGCCACCCGGGTCTCTTCCGAGTGGCGCGCATCGATGAGCATGCGCGTTGCCATTAAGTATTCTCCATGCGCGGTCGGGCAGGGTCACCCCTGCTCCGTCATCGCGCTCATATGTGTGGAAATCGCCGCCCCGAAGCGGAGCGGCGATCGTTGTCGACCGGTTCGCGCGCCATGTTGCGCGCTGCCGGAATGCTGTGTCTGCGGAAACGAACCCGTGCCTGTTCGGCACAGCCCGGCCTGCCCATGTCGCGGCGCAGGGCGGGCCTTGCGTCGTGATAAGCGGGGAGGGGCGATTCATGTCCTGCATCAACCTGTCTTGGGACGCCGCGGAGTTGCGACGCGCCATATTCGGCGAGTTCTTCCGTAATATTCCTAAGCTCTGGCGCATAGCCGGAGCAGGTGCTTACCCAACTCGCTTAACAGTTCGCTAGCACCGTGGGTATCTGTCGGCAACCATATTGCACGCAGGGTTACTGCCATCCTAACCTAAGCCCCGCGATGTCCGTGCGCGCCTCTCTCCTGCTGCTTGTGCTGTTGCCCCTGACGGCTTTTGCCGTGCTGGCCGTTTCCGGCACGCGCATTCCAATGCCCATCTTCGGCCGTGACTATGTGCAGCGGATCACCTTGCCAGAAGTGGCGAGTGTATCCTTGCCCGATGTCGCGACGCCGGATGCAGCAGGCGAGAGCGGCGATGTGCTTCCGCTGGTGGTGATCGATGCCGGGCATGGTGGGCATGATCCCGGCGCATCGAGCCACGGCATGCAGGAAAAGGTGCTGGTGCTGGCGCTGGCGCGTGCCTTGCGCGACCGACTGGTTGCCGACCGGATCGCGCGCGTCGCCATGACGCGCGATGACGATCGTTATCTGGTGCACGAGGAACGCTTCGACATCGCGCGCAGGCTGGAGGCGGACCTGTTCATTTCCGTCCATGCCGATTCGGCGGGTGAGGCCGAGGAGGTGGTCGGGGCCAGTATCTACACGCTGTCCAGCGAGGCATCGAGCGAGGCGGCGGCGCGTTTTGCCGAGCGCGAAAACCGTTCGGACCGGATGAACGGGGTCGACCTCGGTCAGACGAGCGACACGGTGAGCGACATTCTGGTCGAACTGTCGCAGCGCCGCACCCAGGAAGAATCGAGCGAGGTCGCCCGCCTGATCGAGCGTGAAGGGCGCGGCACGCTGCGCTTCCACCCGCAGGCCCGACGGTCCGCCGCGCTCAAGGTTCTGCGCGCACCGGATGTCCCCTCTGTGCTGTTTGAAAGCGGCTATATCACCAATCGGGCGGAGGCCGAACGGCTTGCTTCGGCCGAAGGGCGACGGCAATTCGCAGAGGTTCTGGCGCGCGCCATCCGCATCTATTTTGCGCGCAATTCCGGGCTTGGCGCTCCTGCTGCGCCAGCGGATGCGGAATAGCGGCAATCGGTTATGGCGCGAGACGGAAATGCCGTGCTAGGGGCACTGACCCGGTAGTCAGGTGAGGCCATGGCCGAGCAATCGCGTCTAGAATATTTCCGTTATCGTTTGCGGCGCGATCCGAGCAGCGTGATCGCGTGGTTTCGCGACAGCTGGAACAACAACCGGCGGTTCCGCGCGCTGTCGGTGGGCGTTGCCGTTCTGCTGACGGTGCTGGTGCTGGCGTGGGCATTGCTGGCGCGCGGGCTGCCGGATGCCGAAACCCTGCTCGACTATGAAACCCCGCTGCCCACCGTCGTGCGCGGCGCAGATGGCGAGATCGTTCATTCTTATGCCCGCGAGCGGCGTGTGCAGCTGCAATATTCCGATTTTCCCGAGCAGCTTATCGAGGCGTATCTGTCCGCCGAGGACAAGACGTTCTTCAGCCATGGCGGTGTCGACCTGACGGGCACGGCCAATGCCGTGTTCGATTATGTCAGCAAGATGGGCTCTGGCGAGCGTGCGGTGGGCGGCTCCACCATCACCCAGCAGGTGGCGAAGAACCTGCTGCTGGGCGATGAATATTCGGTCACCCGCAAGCTGAAGGAAATGATCCTTGCCCGCCGCATCGAAGGCGTGCTGAGCAAGCAGGAAATCCTCACCCTCTATCTCAACGAAATTCCGCTGGGTCGGCGCAGTTTCGGGGTTCAGGCCGCTGCGCGCGCCTATTTCGACAAGGATGTGGGCGATCTGGAACTGCACGAAATGGCGTTCCTCGCGATTCTGCCCAAGGCGCCGGAACGCTATGGCCGGGCGAAGAACAACGACCTGGCCATCACGCGTCGCAATTTCGTCCTCGATCGGATGGTCAATGACGGGTTCGTTGATGCAGGGCAGGCCGCGAGCGCCAAGGCGCAGCCGCTCGGCCTCGTTCAGCAGCGCAGCACGCGGTCTGCCGATGCAGGTTATTTCCTTGAGGAAGTGCGCCGCCAGCTGATCGAGAAATTCGGCGAAAGTGCCGAAGACAGCGCCACCAGCGTCTATGCAGGCGGGCTGTGGGTGCGCACCTCGCTCGACATGGAATACCAGAACGCGGCACGCGACGCGCTGCGCGCGCAGCTGCTGTCCTATCACGGCAATCGCGGATGGCGCGGGCCGGTGGCGACCCTCAATCCCGATAATGGCGATCTGATCGGGCAGCTGCGCTCGTCCAACCTCGGCATCAATTACCAAGACTGGCGCATCGGCGTCGTGACGGAACGTTCCGGCAGCGCAGCAACCGTCGGTTTCACCGATGGCGAGAGCTACCCGCTGACCGGTTTCCCGGAGGCGGTGAAGGTCGGCGATGTCGTGGCGGCGCAGCAGGCATCGGGCGGTTATCGCCTCCGCGCCGTTCCTGAAGTATCGGGCGCGTTCCTGGCGCAGAACCCACAGACAGGCCGCGTGCTGGCGATGCAGGGCGGGTTCGACAGCCGCCTTGGCAGTTTCAACCGCGCCACGCAGGCACTGCGGCAGCCGGGATCGACCATCAAGCCGTTCGTCTATGCGACCGGGCTGGACGCAGGGATGACCCCGGCCAGCGAAGTTCCCGACCAGACATTCTGTTATTATCAGGGCGCCAATCTGGGTGAAAAATGCTTCCGCAACTTCGGCGGTGGCGGGGGTGGTGTGCATACCATGCGGTGGGGTCTGGAGCAGAGCCGTAACCTGATGACCGTCCACATCGCGATGGACGCGGGCATGCCCAATGTCATCGACACGTTCGAGAAGATGAATATTGGCAGCTATGAACCCTATCCCGCCTTCGCGCTGGGCGCGGGCGACACGACGGTCGAAAAGATGGTCAACGCCTATTCCGCGCTGGTGAACTGGGGCCGCATGCACGAGCCGAGCGTGGTCGATTATGTCCAGGATCGCCGGGGCAAGGTGATCTGGCGCGCCGACCAGCGTGAATGCACGGGCTGCAATATGGAAGAATGGGACGGCAAGCCAATGCCGCGTCCGGGCGTGAAGGGCCGCCAGGTGATGGACCCGCGTACCGCCTTCCAGGTGGTCCATATGCTCGAAGGCGTCGTCACGCGCGGCACGGCTGTGCGCTTGCGCAGCCTCGAATTGCCGCTGTTCGGTAAGACCGGGACCACCACCGGTCCGACCAATGCCTGGTTCGTTGGCGGTTCGCCGCAGGTCGTGGCGGGCATGTATGTCGGCTTCGACCAGCCGCGCAATCTGGGCGGTTGGGTCCAGGGCGGCAACACCGGTGCGCCGATCTTCAAGCGCTTCGTCGAGGCGACGCGCAAGCGCTGGAAGGGCGAGGAATTTGTCGCCCCTGCCGGTGTGCGCATGGTCCGCATCGACCGGCGCACGGGCAAGCGCGTGTTCGACGGCACGGCAAGCGACGATCCCAAGGCGGCGGTGATCTGGGAAGCTTTCAAGCCCGATACCGAACCGGCCCGCACCACGCGGCAGGATGAGATCGCGGCACGCCGCAACCAGATCCTGGAGCAGATCCGCCGGGGCCGTACCGCCCAGCAAAACGCCACTGTGCGCGCCGGGCGTGCCGACGAACCGTCCGACTTCGTGGAAGATCAGGGCGGCATCTACTAGGCGGCTTGCCGACCGGTGAACTTTACAATCGCGCCGCGTCGTTTAGGGCGCTGAATTCTCAATCGAAGGACTTGTGTCATGCGTGCCGAAGGGCAGGCCCAAATCGACCGTATCGAAGCCGCGCTGGCGCTGGTTCGCCAGTCGCTCGACTGGGAGCGTGCGCTGCGCCGCCTGGATGAACTGGACGCACGGGTGCAGGATCCCACGCTGTGGGACGATCCCAAACAGGCGCAGGCCATCACCCAAGAACAGAAACGCCTCGAATCCGCCGTGAACACGGTGCGCGAGATCGAGAGCGAGATGGGCGATGCCACCGAATTCGTCGAAATGGGCGAAGCGGAGGATGACGAGGCGACCATCAAGGAAGGGCTCGATGCCCTGGCATCGCTCGCCGAACGCGCCGACCGGGACAAAGTGCAGGCGCTCTTGTCGGGTGAAGCCGACGCCAACGACACCTATTTGGAAATCCACGCCGGTGCAGGCGGCACGGAAAGCCAGGACTGGGCGGAAATGCTGCTGCGCATGTATGCTCGCTGGGCCGAACGCCGCGGGTTCAAGGTCGAAACGGTCGAATATCAGGCCGGTGAAGCCGCCGGAATCAAGAGCGCGACGCTGCTGCTCAAGGGCGAAAACGCCTATGGCTATGCCAAGACGGAAAGCGGCGTGCACCGGCTCGTCCGCATCAGCCCCTATGACAGTTCCGCGCGCCGCCACACATCGTTCAGCTCGGTCTGGGTCTATCCGGTGATCGACGACGACTTCGAGATCGAGATCAATGAAAGCGATCTCAAGATCGACACCTATCGCGCATCCGGCGCGGGCGGACAGCACGTCAACACCACCGATTCCGCCGTGCGCATCACCCACCAGCCAACCGGGATCGTGGTGGCGAGCCAGAACGACCGCAGTCAGCACAAGAACCGCGCCACCGCGATGAACATGCTCAAGGCGCGGCTGTTCGAACGCGAGATGGCCGAACGCGAAGCGGCCGCAGGCAGCGAATATCAGGAAAAGAGCGAAATCGGATGGGGCCACCAGATCCGCAGCTATGTCCTCCAGCCGTATCAGATGGTGAAGGATCTGCGTACGGGCGTGACTTCCAGTTCGCCCGACGCGGTGCTCGACGGGTCGCTCGACGATTTTATCTCCGCTGCGCTTGCCCAGCGGGTGACCGGCGAAACCGTGGACGTCGAGGACACCGAATAAGCCTGTTCGTCGCTCCCCGCGCCCTGTTGCGCACCCTTGTTCGCGACGCTCGCACACGCCATGAAAGGGGCCATATGTTCGGCATGACGATCTTCATGGCCACGGCCTTGTCTGCACGATGCGCGCGGCCCGGCGTCGTCCATAGTCGCAGTTGATATGAAGCGCCTGGTCGCCCCTGTCATTTTTGTTACGCTTGTCGCGGCTTGCGAACCCATGCCGAGCGACCGGCCCGAGACGGCGCGCGAGTTCCCGATGCCCGACAGGCCGGTTTCCGACCTTGGATCGAACCAGTTTTCCACCGAAACCGAGCGCGACAATCGCCGCGAGGCGGAAACGGTGATGGACCTGGCCGAGATCGAGCCGGGCATGAACGTGGCCGATATCGGTGCGGGCAATGGCTATTACACGGTTCGCCTGGCCGAGCGGGTGGGTTCGGGCGGCAAGGTGCTGGCGCAGGATATCGACCGCGATGCCCTGTCGCGCCTGGGCAACCGCGTGGTACGCGAGCGGCTCGACAATGTATCGATCAAGCCCGGCGCGCCCGACGATCCGCGCCTTCCCAAGGGCAGCTTCGACCGCATTTTCATGGTCTATATGTACCACGAGGTGACCGAGCCCTATGCCCTCTTATGGCGGATGTGGCCGGCCCTGCGCGAAGGCGGGCAGGTCGTCGTGGTCGATGCTGACCGGCCAACCAGCCGCCACGGTATCGACCCGCTGCTGCTGTCTTGCGAATTCGAGCGGGTCGGTTACGAGCTAGTCGCGTTCAAGGACGCGCCCGAGCTTGCAGGGTACTATGCACAGTTCAAACGGGCCGCTAGAAGGCCGCATCCAAGCGATATCGAGCCTTGCCGAGACATTGCCGGCGGGACAGGAGAGGCGGAAAACTGATCCGCCCAGGGGAATAATCTGACATGACATTCAAGGGTCTCAGCCCGATCAACTATGGCGGGCGCGAGGTGTGGCCGTTGATCGAAGGCGGCAAGGGCGTTTCGGCGACCAACCACATGAGTTCCGGCGCGTGGGCGGCGGCGGGCGGCATCGGCACGGTCAGTGCCGTCAATGCCGACAGCTATGACAGCGATGGCAACCCCATCCCGCAAGTCTACCCGCAGGCGACCCGCAAAGAGCGTTTCGAACAGCTCGTACGCTATGGCATCGACGGTGCGACCGAACAGGTCAAACGTGCCTACGAAATTGCCGATGGCAAGGGCGCGATCAACATCAACGTGTTGTGGGAAATGGGCGGGGCGCAGGCCGTGCTCGAAGGCGTGCTCGAAAACTGCAAGGGCCTGATCACCGGCGTCACCTGCGGCGCGGGCATGCCTTACAAGCTCGCGGAAATCGCGGCGCGTTACAACGTCCACTATCTCCCGATCATCTCGTCGGCCCGTGCGTTTCGCGCGCTGTGGAAGCGCAGCTATTCCAAAGTGCCCGAACTGATGGCGGCAGTGGTTTACGAAGATCCGTGGCTTGCCGGGGGCCATAATGGCCTGTCGAACGCGGAAGACCCGACCAAGCCGGAAGATCCCTATCCGCGCGTCAAGGCGCTGCGCGATACGATGCGGGCCGAGGGCGTGTCCGAAGACACGGCCATCGTGATGGCGGGCGGCGTGTGGTTCCTGCGCGAATGGGACGACTGGATCGACAATCCCGAACTCGGCAAGATCGCCTTCCAGTTCGGCACGCGGCCGCTATTGACGCAGGAAAGCCCGATCCCGCAGGTCTGGAAAGACATGCTGCGCACGGTCGAGCCGGGCGATGTGCTGCTGCACAAGTTCAGTCCGACCGGCTTCTATTCCAGCGCGGTGAAGACGCCGTTCCTCTACGATCTGATGCACCGCAGCGAGCGGCAGATCCCGATCTTCAAGCGCGACGAGGAAGAGGGCACGGTCCCGCTCGCCGATCACGGCAAGGCGAAATATTTCTTCGTCCACCCCGGCGACCAGCGCAAGGCGCAGTCGTGGATGCACGAAGGCTTCACCGAGGCGCTCAAGACCCCGGACAACACCGTTGTCTTCGCCACGCCCGAAAGCGCGGAGCAGATCCGTGCCGACCAGCAAGGCTGCATGGGCTGCCTGTCGCATTGCCAGTTTTCGAGCTGGAAGGATCATGGCGATCATACCACCGGTCGCCTGGCCGATCCGCGCAGCTTCTGCATCCAGAAGACCCTGCAGGATATCGCCCATGGCGGCGACCCGGACGAGAACCTCGCCTTTGCCGGTCATGCGGCTTACCGTTTCAAGCAGGACCCTTTCTATTCCAACAACTTCACCCCGACGGTGAAGGAACTGGTGGAGCGGATTCTGACCGGCGACTGATACCTGTATCGGGGATGGGCGGGGCCGGGATGGCGTCCGCCCGTCACCGCCAGAGCTGCATGGCCCTGATTTCGCGGGGCATGTTCTCGTCCGTGTCAGGGCGGGAGAGCACGCGTTCCATCAGCTTCCATTTGCTCGACAGGCTGGATTTTTTCCACATGTCTACGACCCAGCTGTCCCCGTTCCATTCATGCGTGCCGATGGTCGCTTCGAGCCCCAGGCGGCTTGCGAAGACGGCAAGGTTCCCGTGTCGACGGACATAGACTTCGTCGAAACGATAGCCGGTGCAGCGAAAGCGTGTGGTCGCCGCTTCCAGCCAGCTCGCCCGGTCAAGAATGACGGGCTTTTTCGAACCCAGCAGGAAGATGAAATCGCGCGCCATGATCGATTTCATCTGGTTGCGGTCGCGCTGGACCCACGCGCGCATCCACAGATGTTCCCGTGATTCGATTTTCGCTGCGAATTCATCCATGAGCGTGCGCTTACAACATGGTGCGCGGCGGGCAAGGGGTGCTAGCCCAGCGCGGTGAGCACCTGATCCGGCGGGCGGTGGCCATCGGCCCACATGCGAATATTGGCGATGACCTTCATCCCCGAATCCTCCCGGCCCTCGCGCGTGGCGCTGCCGATATGGGGCAGGGTCATCACATTGGGCAGGGCGAGCAGGCGCGGATCGACATTGGGCTCGTCGGGATAGACATCCAGCCCCGCACCGACCATCCGCCCGGTTTCTAGTGCGGCGATCATTGCTTCCTGATCCACCAGATCGCCGCGCGCGGTGTTGATCAGGCACGCGCCCTCTTTCATCAACCCGATGCGCCGCGCATCGATCATGCCGCGCGTGTCCTCGCTCGCCGGGCAGTGCAGCGTGAGGATATCGGCGCGTTCCATCAACTCATCCAGCGAGTCGACATAATGCGCGCCGAAAATCCGCTCGATCGCTTCGGGCAGGCGCTTGCGATTGTGATAGGCGATCTGCAGCCCGAAGGCGCGCGCGCGGTGCGCAACGGCCTGTCCGATCCGGCCCATGCCCACAATGCCGAGCGTCTTGCCCGCCAGCTTGCGGCCGAGCAGTGCGGTCGGTGTCCACCCGCTCCACTCCCCGCGACGGACCATGCCGATCCCCTCGCGCACGCGCCGGGGGATGCCGATAATCATCTCCATCGCGATATCGGCGGTATCGTCGGTAAAAACGCCGGGCGTGTTGGTGACGATGATCCGGCGTTTCGCCGCAGCGGCCAGATCGATATGATCGGTCCCCGCACCGAAGCTGGCGATGAGTTTCAGATTATCGCCCGCGCTTTCGATAAGCTCGGCATCGATCCGGTCGGTCACTGTCGGGACCAGCACGTCGCAATCCTGCATCGCACCGGCCAGCTGCTGGCGCGAAAAGGGTGTGTCGCCGGTGTTCAGGCGCGTTTCGAACAGTTCGGTCAGCCGTTCTTCCACCGAAGGCATGAGGTGGCGTGTCACCACCACGCGGGCAGGGCGGTCGAGGCGCTTGGACGGTGCGGATTCGGGCTGGGGCATGCTGCACCGCTAATGCGCGAGCGGCCTGCCGGTCAACCGTCCCGGCATGCAACGGCGTTAAACATCGCAATTGCCTGTTTTCTGGGGCTACGTTAAAGATGCGCAAGCACATATGAAACATCCGGCAATCCTGTTGGCCCTGCTTTGCACATTTGTCGCACCGGCGAATGCGCAGGACAGAGAGGTCCCCTACTGGGCAACGATCCGCGATTCCGCGACCGAGCTGAATATGCGTGTCGGGCCGAGCGAGGAATACAAGATCGCCTGGGTCTATCGCCGCCCCGGCCTGCCGATGAAGGTGATCCGGGTGATGGAAGGCTGGCGCCTGGTCAGCGACCCGGATGGTGACCAGGGCTGGGTCGCTGCGCGGTTGCTCAGCCCCGAACGTGGCGCGATCGTCATCGGTGAGGGTGAGGCTGCGATGCGCGATGCCCCGGCCGATAATGGCAAGCTGAAATGGCGTCTCGAACCCGGCGTTGTCGGCAAGCTGGGCGATTGCACCGTCGGTTATTGCGAATTCGACACGGGCGGGCATGCAGGCTGGGTGGAACAGCGCCGGTTGTGGGGCGCGGAAGAACTCTAGAACAGAGATCGAAACGAAAAAGGCGGCCCGTTCAGGCCGCCTTTTCTTCATCGGACGTGGGAAGGACCGATCAGCCGGTCTTGCGCACGGTCATGGTCGCGCCGTCGTCGCCGGTCACGGTAAAGCTGCCATCGGCGGCGGGATCGCCTCCGGTATAGCAGGTTTCACCCGCATCGCCTTGCGGATCGTAGCACAGCTGGTCGCCCTGCTGGCGCCAGGTTCCGCGTTCGGTTTCCGTGCCATCGACCGTGTCGACATAGGTTCCATCGGCATTGATCTGCTGAATGGTCACCGTGCCATCGTCCGCGGTCGTTTCGTACGTGCCTGCCATCTGGCTGGGCGCGGCGGTATCGGTCACGGCGGTATCGGCAACGGTTTCGTCGGCCATAGGCGTTTCGGCCTCGTCCGCATTGCCGCCGCACGCGGCGAGCGATGCGGTCGCCGCAAGAAGGATCAGTTTTTTCATAGGTGTTCCCCTTTTAACCCGCCTCAACGCGCGAAAGGGGAAACAGTGCCGAGGCGTCAGACCAGCTCGACCGCAACCGCCGTCGCTTCGCCGCCGCCGATGCACAGCGAGGCGATGCCGCGGGTCTTGCCCTGCTGTTTGAGCGCATTGAGCAGCGTCACCATGATGCGCGCACCGCTGGCACCGATCGGGTGGCCAAGTGCCGTGCCGCCGCCATTCACATTGATCTTGTCATGCGGGATGCCGATGTCGCGCATTGCGAACATGGCGACACAGGCGAATGCCTCGTTCACTTCCCACAGATCGACGTCTTCCGCGGCCCAGCCGGCCTTTTCGAGCACTTTCTCGATCGCGCCGATGGGGGCGACGGTGAACTGCGCCGGTTCCTGCGCATGGGCGGCCATGGCGACGATCTTTGCCACCGGCGTCTGGCCGTTGTCCTTCGCCAGGCTTTCGCGCGTGAGCACGAGCGCTGCCGCGCCGTCGGAGATCGAGCTGCTGGTGGCGGCGGTGATCGTGCCGTCTTTGGCGAACGCCGGACGCAGCGTGGGGATCTTGTCCGGGCGGCCACGGCCGGGCTGTTCGTCATGCTCGACCGTGACATCGCCCTTGCGCGTGGTGAAGGTGACGGGGACCACCTCGTCCGCAAATGCGCCGCTTTCGATGGCGGCATTGGCGCGGCGCAGGCTTTCGATGGAATATTCGTCCATCTCTTCGCGCGTCATCTGGTATTCGTTGGCGGTATCCTGCGCGAAGGTGCCCATCGCGCGGCCTTCCTCATAGGCATCTTCCAGCCCGTCGAGGAACATGTGGTCATAGGTGGTGTCATGGCCCAGCCGCGCGCCCGAACGGTGCTTTTTCAGCAGATACGGCGCATTGGTCATGCTTTCCATGCCGCCCGCGACGACATAATCCACGGTCCCGCTGGCAAGCGCTTCTGCGCCCATGATGACCGTCTGCATGCCGCTGCCGCAGACCTTGTTGACGCTGGTTGCCTGGACCGATTTGGGCAGGCCTGCCTTGACCATGGCCTGGCGCGCAGGGGCCTGGCCGAGGCCTGCGGGAAGGACGCAGCCCATATAGGCGCGGTCGAATTTGTCGCCGGCAACGCCCGACCGTTCCACCGCCGCCTTCACCGCAGTCGCGCCCAGATCGGTGGCCGACACATCGGCAAGTGCGCCCTGCATTCCGCCCATCGGCGTGCGCGCATAGGACAGGATGACGACGGGATCGTTGGCGCTGAACTGGGTCACTTGTGCAATTCCTTCGGTTCTGAAATATCCGTTTCGATAAGCCACCTGCTTGTGCGGTGCAACATAGGACATAGGGAGAGTTGAATGGCCGACAACCAGTTAGAGCGAATGGAGGCCATCCTTCGCAAGCAGCGTGCGGCGCATACGCAGCTGCGCCCCGAACCGCTGGCCATGCGGCGCAACCGGATCGAGCGGGCGATCAAGCTGCTGACCGATCATGGCGGGGACCTGTGCAAGGTGATGGCCGCCGATTTCGGCAACCGATCTCCGCATCAGTCGATGATAACCGATATTGCGGGCACGGTGAAGTTCGGGAAATACTGCCTCAAGCATCTGGATAAATGGTCGAAGCCGGAAAAACGGCATGTCCAGTTCCCACTTGGCTTGTTCGGCGCGAAGGCGGAAGTCCGCTACGAACCCAAGGGCGTGGTCGGCATTCTTTCGCCTTGGAATTTCCCGGTCAATCTCAGTTTCGGCCCGCTGATGCAGGTGTTCGCGGCGGGCAATCGCGCGATGATCAAGCCGAGCGAGTTTACCGAGAAGACGAGCCTGCTCACCAAGGAGCTGATCGAGGAGTATTTCACCCCCGATGAATGCGCCGTCTTCACCGGCGGCCCCGAAGTTGCTGCGGCATTTTCGGGCCTCGCCTTCGATCACCTCGTTTTCACCGGCTCGACCGCCACTGGTGCAAAGGTCATGGAAGCGGCGGCGAAGAACCTCGTGCCGGTCACGCTGGAACTGGGGGGCAAGTCGCCCGTCTTCATGGGCCGCAGTGCAGATTTCACCAAGGCGGGGGAGCGTGTGGCGCTGGGCAAGATGTTGAATGCCGGGCAGATCTGCCTTGCGCCCGATTATCTCTACGTGCCCGAAGACAAGCAAGACGATGCCGTTGCCGGCGTCAGCCAGGGTGTCGCCAATATGTATCCGACGCTGCTCGACAACGAGGATTATGCGAGCATCGTCACCGACCGCCATTTCGACCGGCTTCGGGGCATGGTCGAGGATGCCCGCAGCAAGGGCGCGGAGGTGATCGAGGTCAATCCCGGCAATGAGGATTTCTCCAACACCAATGCCCGCAAGATGCCGCTGACGATCCTGAAGAACGTCAATGACGACATGCAGGCGATGCAGGAAGAGATCTTCGGCCCGGTCCTGCCGGTGAAAACCTACAAGAACATCGATGAAGCCATCGATTACGTGAACGAGCGCGACCGTCCGCTGGGCCTTTATTTCTTCGGCGGCGACAAGGGAGAGCAGGAGCGTGTGCTGACCCGCACCATCTCCGGCGGGGTGACCGTCAACGATGTCATTTTCCATGTCTCGATGGAAGACCTGCCCTTTGGCGGCGTCGGCCCGTCGGGGATGGGTAGCTATCACGGGGTCGAGGGGTTCCGCGAATTCAGCCACGCGCGCAGCGTCTATACCCAGCCCAAGATCGATGTTGCCAAGCTGGGCGGGTTCAAGCCGCCCTATGGCCCGGCGACCGACAAGGCCGTCAAGATGATGATGAAGTGAAGACTGCCTTCGCCGCGTCTGCCGCGCTGCTTCTGGCAAGCTGCGTTGCGATAAACGGCGAAGCCACGCCTGCCGGTGCTCCGGGCCATCGGGCCTGGGCGCCGGTCGGTGACACGACCGGATCGATCACCGACAAGGCGCAGCTTGAGGCATTGAGCGTTCGTTACCCCGACAGCGCCTCGGTGCGTCTGCGCCTGCTGTCCGCGCAGTTGAAGGATCGCGACGAGGAGGGCGCGATAATGAGCCTGAGCTGGCTGTATTCGCGCAATTATGTCTTCAGCGACGGCGGCAAGGCGCAGATCGTCAAGGCGCTGGCCGGAACCGACACGGCGCGGGTCGAGGCTCTGTTGCGCGCGCCAGCCGATGTCATCGCGCGCAGCACATTGCTGCGTACCATTCCCGCCGAAGCCGGTCTGATCGAAAGCGTGTGGGTCGATCCGCAATATGGTCGGTTGCTTGCGACCTCGGTGACGGGGAGGGCGGTGTGGGGTGACACGCCATCGGGCACGATGAAAGGCATCGCACAGGACGGCGCGGGCAACCTCAGCGGCATCGCCTATGACGAGACGAATGATCGCATCTGGGTCGCTTCGGGTAATATCGACGGGTCCGACAATGCCGAGCGGACATTTTCCGGGCTGATCGCACTGACGGCGCTGGGCGCTGCGCCCATGCGCGCAGCGGCGCCCGACGGGGCGAACATATCCGATATCGCGGTGGCACAAGATAGCGCGGTCTACGCCAGCGATCCGCTGGGCGGGGGCATCTATGTGTTGCGCCCCGGCGAAGAGCGCATGGCTGTGATGGTCGCTCCCGGCACTTTTCGTTCGCCGCAAGGGCTCGCCACAAGCGAGGTGGGCGATGCGCTTTATGTGAGCGATTATCGCTATGGGCTGGCGCGGATCGATCTTGTCACGGGCAGGATCGATCTGCTTGCCGGAGGCGCTGACGTGTCGGTTCCGCTCGATGGGATCGACGGGCTCTGGCGATACGGCAACACGCTGATCGCGATGCAGAATGGCAGCAGCCCGATGCGTATTCTCGCGCTCGATCTCGACCCGACCGGCCGCCGCATCCTGCGCAGCCGGACGATCGAGCAGGCCCATCCCGAATGGACCGAACCGCTCGGTGGAAATATCCATCAGGGCCACCTCGTCTATGTCGCCGATGGCCAGTGGGACGTTTACGACGGGCGCGGCCAGGTGCGCGAGGGCAAGCAGCCGCGCGCCACCCATGTGCGCAGCGTTTCGCTCGATTGACAATGGCATAGGCGCGGCCCGCGCGCGGCATGCAACATTTCCTGCGCAGATTACCCGATTCGCGCCCTTGCACCTGTCAGGCGAGCGGCCTAGAGGCGCTCCCGAACGCGCGATTTACGCAGCCGGGAAACCCTTGTGGCCGAAAACAGTCAGTATCTTAGCCAGTATCTGCCGATCCTGATCTTCCTGTTCATCGCCGTCGCTCTGTCGGCGTTGTTCGTGTTCCTGCCGATGGGCGTTTCGCGCCTGACGGGAACGCACAATCCGACGGCGGAGAAATACAGCGAATATGAATGCGGCTTCCCCGCATTCGACGATGCGCGCAGCCAGTTCGACGTGCGGTTTTATCTGGTTGCGATCCTCTTCATCATTTTCGACCTCGAAGCGGCGTTTCTCTTCCCCTGGGCGGTGAGCCTCGACCTCAGCGGCTGGCCGGGCTGGATCACCATGATGATCTTCCTGTTCGAACTGGTCGTCGGGTTGGCCTATGCGTGGAAAGTCGGCGCGCTGGATTGGGACTGAACATGAACCAGGCGACAACACCCCTACCATCCGCCGCTGGCCTGCCGACCGCGCAGGGCGGCGAACTGCGCCAGCCGGATGCGGATTATTTCAACGCGCTCCAGACAGAGGTGAATGACAAGGGTTTCCTCGTCACCAGCACCGAAGACCTGTTCCAGTGGGCGCGCACCGGCAGCCTGTGGTGGATGACTTTCGGCCTTGCCTGCTGCGCGGTGGAGATGATCCACGCCAACATGCCGCGCTATGACATGGAGCGTTTCGGCGTCGCCCCGCGCGCATCCCCGCGGCAGAGCGATGTGATGATCGTGGCCGGCACGCTGTGCAACAAGATGGCCCCGGCACTGCGCAAGGTTTACGACCAGATGTCGGAGCCGAAATACGTCATCAGCATGGGCAGCTGTGCCAATGGCGGCGGCTATTACCATTACAGCTATTCCGTCGTACGCGGATGCGACCGGATCGTGCCGGTCGATATTTACATCCCCGGCTGCCCTCCCACCGCAGAAGCACTGCTTTACGGTGTGATGCAGCTCCAGCGCAAAATTCGCCGTGTCGGCACGATCGAACGGTAAGGGCAAGCAGATGGCAGTCCTCCATTCCGCCCCGCGCTACGCCTCCAACGAAGGTGTTGCCGATACCCTGTCCAAGGCTATCGGCGATGCTCTGGTCGAAGCGCATGAAGAGCACGGCGAAATCCTGCTCACCGTGAAGCGCGACAGCGTGGCCGATGTGCTGCGCAGCCTGCGCGACGATCACGCCTATCAGCAGCTGATGGAAATCGCCGGGGCCGACTATCCTGCCCGCGCCGAGCGGTTCGAAGTCGTCTACATGCTGCTGTCGGTCACGAAGAACCACCGCGTCATGGTGAAGGTGAGCGCGGCTGAGGATACACCCGTTCCGACCGTTACGGGCGTCTGGCCCAATGCGGGCTGGCTCGAACGCGAAGTGTTCGATCTGTATGGCGTGCTGTTCGATGGCAACACCGATCTTCGGCGCATCCTGACCGATTACGGGTTCGAAGGGCATCCCTTCCGCAAGGATTTCCCGCTGACCGGTTACCACGAGCTGCGCTATTCCGAAGACGAGAAGCGCGTTGTATACGAACCGGTGAAGCTGGCCCAGGATTTGCGCCAGTTTGATTTCACTTCCCCGTGGGAAGGCGCCGATTACGTGCTCCCGGGTGACGAGAAGGCGGACACTCCGCCGATCGACGATCCCAAGACCACGGAAAAGCCGTCGCAGACGGGTGCGGGCGCGAAGACCGACAAGGAAGCTGCCGAAAAGGTCAGCGCCGGCGCGCCTGCCGAGGAAGATACCGACACCGATACCGATGCGCCCGAACCGACCGAGGATCGTGCGAACCGGCCGAAACGCAAGGGCGGGGCAAAGGACACCGGCTCTGCCACCGAGGTGAAGGGGAAGGGCGAATGATCCGCGCTTTTGCCATACCGGCCATCTTCCTGCTCGCGGCCTGCAACCAGCAGCCTGCCGAGCAGGAAGGCGCCGACGATTTTGCCGCGCGCGTGGGCGCAGGCGGGGTGTCCGCCGAAGGCGCGCCCGCGCCGGTCGAGACCACCGCGGTCCAGGCTGCACCGCCCGCAGGCGCGAATGTGCTGGCGCTCGAACAACTCGGCAATATTGGCGGCGTCGATCTCGGCCCGCGCGCCGGGGGCTGCACCTTTGCTTCCAACGGCGTGGAGATGCTGATGGCGGCGGCGCCTGCCGACCGCGCATTGCCTGGCAAGGCGACCGTGCGTGTGGGTGGCCAGCTGTTGCTGCTCGATGCGCCTCCGGGCGGGATCTCCACCGTCATGCAGGGTACGACATTCACGGGCGAGGGTTTCACCGCGTCGGTGAACAAGACCGGAGCTGACACCGGAACTCTGACGGTTACGAATGCGAACGGCCAGCAAAAGGCTTTCGACGGAAGGTGGGTGTGCGGATGAGCGCGACCATGCAGATCGAGGAATCGCCGACCACCGGCGACGAGGTCATCACCAATTACACAATCAATTTCGGGCCTCAGCACCCTGCGGCGCACGGTGTGCTGCGCATGGTCATGGAACTCGATGGCGAGATCATCGAGCGGATCGATCCGCATGTCGGCCTGCTGCATCGCGGCACGGAAAAGCTGATCGAGCACAAGACCTATCTTCAGGCGCTGCCCTATTTCGACCGGCTCGACTATTGCTCGCCGCTGGCTCAGGAATATTCCTACGTGCTGGCGATCGAAAAGCTGCTGAATGTCGAAGTGCCCGAACGTGCGCAGTATCTGCGCGTGCTGTTCGCGGAGTTGACGCGCATCTGCAACCACATGCTCAATATCGGCGCGCACGTGATGGACGTTGGCGCGATGACGCCGAACCTGTGGGTGTTTGAGCTGCGCGAAGACTGCATGAACTTCTTCGAGCGGGCTTCGGGCGCGCGCATGCACAGCGCATGGTTCCGCCCTGGCGGTGTGCATCAGGACGTGCCGGAAAAGCTGCTGGTCGATATCGGTGAATGGCTCGACACGCGCCTGCCCGAACTGTTCGGCGACGCTATGAGCCTCGTGATCGACAACCGCATCTTCAAGCAGCGCAATGTCGATATCGCCGTGGTGAGCAAGGAAGACGCGCTGGCCTGGGGCTTCTCCGGCCCGATGATCCGCGCCGCCGGTATTCCGTGGGATCTGCGCAAATCGCAGCCCTACGATGTCTATGACCGGATGGAATTCGACGTTCCCGTCGGCACGAATTCGGACTGCTATGACCGCTTCATGGTCCGCGTGAAGGAAGTTTACGAAAGCGCGAAGATCATCAAGCAATGCCTCGCCGCGATGCCGCAGGGGCCGATTGCCAGCACCGATGGCAAGGTCAGCCCGCCCAAGCGCGCCGAGATGAAGCAGTCGATGGAAGCGCTCATCCACCACTTCAAGCTCTACACCGAAGGCTTCCACGTGCCCGCGGGCGAGGTCTATGTCGCCACCGAAAGCCCCAAGGGCGAATTCGGCGTCTACCTGGTCAGCGACGGGTCGAACAAACCCTATCGCTGCAAGATCCGCCCCACGGCCTTCAGCCACCTGCAAGCAATGGATTTCATGAGCAAAGGCCATATGCTGCCCGATGCCACCGCCATCCTCGGCGCAATCGATGTCGTGTTCGGGGAGTGTGATCGGTGAGGTTGCGCTTCGTCCCTTTGGCTACGCTTGCCTTGTTTGCGTTTCCCGCAGCCGCCCAGCCGCAGCAGGCGTCATCTTCGGATGGGCCGCTTTTCCAGACGGTTCCTCCTCCCGAAGACCCGAAAGAAACGCAGCGTCTGATACATGAGCGGCGGGAGGCTCGAAGTGCGCTCATCCAGCGCATTCAGCCGCTTCTTCTGCAGGGTCGACTTTCCGAAGAAGAGCGCGACATGTTTGCCGGCAGCCGGTTCACGATCGGATATCGGCTGCCTCCCGAGCACGCATATGTCACAGAAATGGAAGATCGTGGCTGGGCTGCCGGAAATGAGCAGTTCGCCTGGCTTTTGAGCAATCTTGGCAATCCGACATCGGTTGATTGTGTGCAGGACCCGCCCAAGGTCGACCGCGGCGGCAGGTGGCACTCGGAGATTTGCTCGGTCGCTACAAACCGCCCCGGCCATGCGTTTTCAACGCTCATCCTGTTCGATGACGACAAGGTTTCGTGGATGCAGTTCAACTTTTACAATCCGGAAGTTCGAGCCAAGGGTCGGCAGGCCGTGGCTGCAGAGGGTGAGGCTTGATGGCAGACCGTAACCCCGCACCCGATACCCCCGAACTGCGTGAGCGCTGGGGTGCTTTCGAGTTTACCGACGCCTATCGCGCGCGTGCCGACAAGCACATCGCGAAATATCCCGAAGGCCGTCAGAAATCGGCGGTGATGCCGCTGCTCGATCTGGCCCAGCGCCAGGTCGGCGAGGAAACCGATACGCAAGGCTGGCTGCCGCTGCCGGTGATCGAATATGTCGCAGACTATCTCGACATGCCGGTCATCCGCGTGCTCGAAGTCGCCAGCTTCTACTTCATGTACAACCTCGTGCCCGTGGGTAAGTACCATGTGCAGGTCTGCGGCACGACACCCTGCATGCTGCGCGGGTCGGACGGTCTGTTCGAAACCTGCAAGAAACGCGGGATGAAGAAGGGCCACGTCTCCGAAGACGGGCTGTGGACCCTTACCGAAGTCGAATGCATGGGCAATTGCGCCACCGCGCCGATGGTCCAGATCAATGACGACAATTACGAAGACCTGACGCCGGAACGGCTCGACGCGGTGCTGGATGCGCTGGCGAAGGGCGAAAGCCCCAAGGCCGGGACGCAGGAGCCGGGCCGCCACACCAGCGAACCCGCCGGTGCGCTCAGCTCGCTCGAAGCGATGAAGGACGCCAACCACGATTATCGGGGTGAATGGTGATGGGCGGCGCTTCGCTCATCACGATCCTGGTGGCGGTCGTGCTCGCTTTCCTCGCGTGGAAGGTGCTGATCGGCCTCGTCAAATTTGCCGCCATCGCGGTGATCGTGCTGGGCGCGCTGTGGTTCCTTTCGCAAGGGGGCATCGCATGACCAACATGCAGATCGCCCTGCTGGTGCTCGCGCTGATTTCCATCGCGATGGGCGCATATCTTACTTTCGTGCTCGAAAAAGGTTCGGGCGCGGTCATCATGGGGCTTGGCGCGGCAATCGCCGGATTGAGCGCTGCGCTGACCAAACCGGGAAACAAGGACGGCAGCGATGCTGGCTGATAAGGACCGCATCTTCACCAATCTCTATGGCTTCCAGGACTGGGGGCTCGATGCCGCGCGCAAGCGGGGCGATTGGGACGATACCAAGACCCTGCTGACGAAGTCGCAGGACGATGTGATCGAGGAAGTGAAAGCCTCCGGCCTGCGCGGGCGCGGCGGTGCGGGCTTCCCGACCGGCCTCAAATGGTCCTTCATGCCGAAGGAGAGCAAGGACGGCCGCCCCAGCTTCCTCGTCATCAATGCCGACGAATCCGAACCGGGTTCGTGCAAGGACCGCGAAATCATCCGCCACGATCCGCACAAGCTGATCGAAGGCGCGCTGTGCGCCGGTTATGCGATGCGCGCGCGGGCCGCCTATATCTACATTCGCGGCGAGTATATCCGTGAGGCGGAGACGCTGCAGGCGGCCATCGACGAGGCATACGATGCCGGTCTGATCGGCAAGAACGCGTCCGGCACGGGATACGATTTCGACGTGTTCATGCACCGCGGCGCGGGCGCCTATATCTGCGGCGAAGAAACCGCGATGATCGAGAGCCTCGAAGGCAAGAAGGGCCAGCCGCGTCTCAAGCCGCCGTTTCCGGCAGGCGCGGGCCTTTATGGCTGCCCCACGACGGTCAACAATGTGGAATCGATCGCGGTTGTCCCGACCATCCTACGCCGCGGCGCGAGCTGGTTCAGCTCCTTCGGGCGCGAGAACAACAAGGGCACGAAGCTCTTCCAGATCAGCGGCCATGTGAACAAGCCCTGCGTGGTCGAGGAAGCTCTGTCCATCCCGTTCAGCGAACTGATCGAGAAGCATTGCGGCGGCATCATCGGCGGCAGGGACAATCTGCTTGCGGTGATCCCCGGTGGTTCGTCGGTTCCGCTCGTTCCGGCCGACCAGATCTGGGACGCGCCGATGGATTTCGACGGGCTCAAGGATCTGGGCTCGGGCCTCGGCACGGCAGGCGTCATCGTGATGGACAAGTCGACCGACATCGTCCGTGCGATTTCGCGCTTGAGCTATTTCTACAAGCACGAGAGCTGCGGCCAGTGCACCCCCTGCCGGGAAGGCACTGGCTGGATGTGGCGCATGATGGAACGCCTGCGCGAAGGCGATGCGGCAATCGAGGAAATCGACATGCTGCAACAGGTCACCAAGCAGGTGGAAGGCCACACGATCTGCGCGCTTGGCGATGCAGCAGCTTGGCCGATCCAGGGCCTCATCCGCCACTTCCGCCCCGAGCTGGAACGCCGGATCGAAGAACACAACGCCAAGTTCGCGGAGGCGGCGGAATAATGACTAAAGTCACCGTAGACGGACAGGAAATCGAGGTCCCGGAGGGAGCAACCGTCCTTCAGGCCTGCGAGCTTGCGGGCAAGGAAATCCCGCGTTTCTGCTATCACGAGCGGCTGAGCATTGCCGGCAATTGCCGCATGTGCCTGGTCGAGGTGAAGCCCGGACCGCCTAAGCCGCAGGCATCCTGCGCGCTTCCGGCGACCGAGGGGCAGGAAATCCGCACCGACAGCGAAATGGTGAAGACCGCGCGCGAAGGCGTGATGGAATTCCTGCTCATCAACCACCCGCTCGACTGCCCGATCTGCGATCAGGGCGGCGAATGCGACCTTCAGGACCAGTCGGTTGCCTATGGCCGCGGCGGTTCGCGTTACAATGCGAACAAGCGCGCGGTGACCGAGAAATATATGGGTCCGCTCATCAAGACGGTGATGACCCGCTGTATCCACTGCACCCGCTGCGTGCGTTTCTCCGAGGAAATCGCGGGCGTGGACGAAATCGGCGCGATCGGTCGCGGCGAGGATATGCAGATCACCACCTATCTGGAGCAGGCGGCCGAGCACGAGCTGTCGGCCAACGTTATCGATCTGTGCCCGGTCGGCGCGCTCACCAGCCGCCCATACGCCTTCGAGGCGCGTCCTTGGGAGCTGAAAAAGACGCTCTCCATCGATGTCTCCGATGCGGTGGGCGCGAATATCCGTCTCGACAGCCGTGGCCGCGAAGTCATGCGCGCGCTCCCGCGGATCAATGACGACGTCAACGAAGAATGGATCTCGGACAAGGCGCGTTACCAGGTCGATGGCCTGACCAAGCGCCGCCTCGACAAGGTGTTCATACGCAAGCGCGGCGGCCTCGAGCCGGCGAGCTGGGACGAGGCGTTCAAGGCCATCGCCAAACACCTCAAGGGTGACACTGCCAGCATCGCCGCGATTGCAGGCGATATGGTCGATTGCGAAACGATGTTCGCCGCGAAGAGCCTGCTCAAGGCGTGCGGTTCGAGCCTGCTCGAAGGCCGCCAGACGGGCATGGATTACGACGTTTCCAACCTCGCGGCAGTCAATTTCAATTCCGGTTTCGCCGGGATCGAGAACGCCGATGCGATCCTGATCGTCGGCAGCCATGTGCGCTGGGAAGCGCCGCTGGTGAATGTGCGCCTGCGCAAGGCGGTGAAACGCGGCGCGAAAGTGTTCGTGGTCGGGCCGGAATGGGACACGACTTATCCCGCGACCTTCCTTGGCAAGGATCTGGGCGTGCTGAACGACCTGCCCTCCGATGTCGCGGATGTGTTCGTAAAGGCGGACAAGCCAGCAGTGATCGTCGGCGGTGCGGGTCTGAAGGGCGCGCATGGCAAGGCGCTGGCACTGGCGAGCGGATGGGGCGCGGATTTCAACGTCCTGCATTTCTCCGCCGCGCGGATGGGCGGGCTGATGCTCGGCTTCGCGCAGAAGGGCGGCATGGCCGACATCGTCAAGGCCGCGCCCAAGGTGGTGCTCAGCCTCGGCGCGGACGAGATGGATTTCGAACCCTTCGCCGACACGCTGAAGGTCTATATCGGCCATCATGGCGACAAGGGCGCGCATGCGGCGGATATCATCCTGCCGGGGGCAAGCTATGCCGAGAAGGACGGAACCTACGTCAACACCGAAGGCCGTGTGCAGTTTGCAGAGAAGGCCGTGTTCGCGCCGGGTGACGCGCGCGAAGATTGGACGATCCTGCGCGCGCTGGCCGATGCGCTGAAGGTCAAGGTCGGCTTCGACAGCTTTGCCGAGTTGCAGGCTGCGATGATCGCCGAAGTGCCCGCGCTGGGCGGGGAAGGGCTGGCCGATTACGGCAAGCTGCCCAAACCCAGGGCCAGCGCCAAGGCGAGCGGCACGCTCGACGCCTACCCGATCAAGGATTTCTACCTCACCAACCCCATCGCCCGCGCAAGCGCGGTGATGCAGCAATGCTCGGCCGAGCTGCTGGGTAACGGCGAAATGCTGGAGGCCGCAGAATGAGCCCGCTTCCTCATTTCGTCCGGCGCCTGCCCTATGTTTTCTATGTTCTGGCGGTCGTGCTGGGGGCGTGGCGATACTGGAATGAATGGATCGTGGCTTCTGAGTCCTTCAAATATGCGGATGCGACCGGAATGGACTATGGCTCGATGGCCACGATGTCGCGTTCCTCGGGGCTGTACTGGGGCTTTGCCGACGCCGCCTATCTGGTCGCCAATGGCGCGATCATTCATGTTCTCATTGCGATTTTCGATAAGGTGAAGGGGCCGGCAGAATGACCGAGTTCTTCCAATCCCTCGGCATGAACTACGAATTTGCGTGGTTCACCGCGACCATTGCAGGCATTCTGCTCATCGCGCTGCCGCTGATGCTGGCCGTGGCGATGATCATCTATGTCGACCGCAAGGTGTGGGCCGCGATCAACCTGCGGCGCGGGCCTAATGTCGTCGGTCCGTTCGGCCTGCTTCAGAGCTTTGCCGACGGGCTCAAGGTGTTCCTGCAGGAAACCATCATCCCCAGCGCAGCGAACAAGGGCATCTTCATCCTTGCGCCCATCGTCACTTTCACTGTGGCGCTCGCGGCATGGGCGGTGATCCCCTTCGATGCGGGCGTGGTTCTGGCCGATATCAATGTCGGCCTGCTCTATATCCTCGCGATCAGTTCGCTGTCGGTTTACGGCGTAGTGATGAGCGGTTGGGCGAGTAACTCCAAATACCCGTTCTTCTCCGCCATGCGCGCGGCTGCGCAGATGATTTCCTATGAAGTTTCCATCGGCTTCATCCTGATCTGCGTCGTGTTGTGGGCCGGATCGTTCAACCTCACGGAAATCGTCGAGGCGCAGCGTGGCCACGGGCTGGGCATCGTCAACGGCTTCGTCTTCAACCTGCTGCTGTTCCCGATGTGGGTGATGTTCTTCATCAGCTCGCTGGCAGAGACGCAGCGCGTGCCGTTCGACCTTACCGAAGCGGAAAGCGAGCTGGTGGCCGGCTACCAGACCGAATATTCCAGCATGAGCTTCGCGCTGTTCTGGCTCGGTGAATATGCCAACATCCTGCTGATGTGCTCGCTCAGCACGATCCTGTTCTTCGGCGGTTGGCTGCCGCCGCTCGATATCGAGATCCTGTACTGGGTTCCGGGGATCGTCTGGTTCCTGCTGAAAACGTTCTTCTTCTTCTTCATGTTCAGCTGGGTCATGGCGACCGTGCCGCGCTATCGCTACGACCAGCTGATGCGCCTGGGCTGGAAGGTGTTCCTGCCGCTGAGCCTCGCATTCGTCGTAATCGTTTCGGGATATCTGATGGCCACGGGCCACTTTGGAGCCGCAGCATGACCTCGGTCGCCCACCTCATCAAATCGTTCACTCTGTGGGAGTTCGTGAAGGCGCATGCCCTCACGCTGAAGTATTTCTTCAAGCCCAAGGCGACGATCAACTATCCGTTCGAGAAGAACCCGATCTCCCCGCGTTTCCGGGGTGAACACGCGCTGCGCCGCTATCCCAATGGCGAGGAACGCTGCATTGCCTGCAAGCTGTGCGAAGCGGTGTGCCCGGCGCAGGCGATCACCATCGAGAGCGAACCGCGCGAAGACGGCAGCCGCCGCACCACGCGCTACGATATCGACATGACCAAGTGCATCTATTGCGGGTTCTGCCAGGAGGCGTGCCCGGTGGATGCGATCGTCGAGGGGCCGAACTTCGAATATGCGACCGAAACGCGCGAGGAACTGCTCTACGACAAGGCGAAACTGCTGGCGAACGGGGACAAGTGGGAGCGGGCGATTGCCGCGAACCTTGAAGCCGATGCGCCCTACCGATAGGGGCCGCGCCAAGCCGGAATGATGTCATGATTCAAACCATCGCCTTCTACCTCTTTGCCGCGACCATGATCGCCAGCGCCGTGCTGGTGATTACGGCGCGCAATCCCGTGCACTCCGTGCTGTGGCTCATCCTCGCCTTCTTCAATGCGGCGGGTCTGATGGTGCTCGTGGGTGCGGAGTTCATCGCAATGCTGCTGGTCGTCGTTTATGTCGGCGCGGTCGCGGTCTTGTTCCTGTTCGTCGTGATGATGCTCGACATCGATATCGCCGCGCTCAGGGCCGGGTTCATCCAGAATTTCCCGCTCGGCATCGTTGTGGCGCTGATCCTGCTCGCTGAGCTGGTGCTGGGCCTCGGCGCTTATCAGGCAGGCGCGATGCAGCTTGGCACGCCGAGCGGTGCGGCCGCACCGCTGATGGGCGAAAGCAATATCGAGAGCTTCGGCGCGCTGCTTTACACCGAATATCTCTTCCTGTTCGAAATGGCCGGCATCGTGTTGCTGGTGGCCATGATTGGCGCAATCGTGCTGACCCACCGCCCGAGCAAGAGCACCCGCGGTCAGCAGAACATTGGCAAGCAGGTCAGCCGCCGGCCGGAAGATGCGACCGTGATGAAGCAACCCGGTATCGGCAAGGGGATCGAGCTGTGATTGGCATCGAACACTATATCGTCGTCAGCGCGATCATGTTCGTGATCGGCGTGCTCGGCATCTTCCTCAACCGGAAGAACATCATCGTCATCCTGATGGCGATCGAACTGATCCTGCTGTCGGTGAACATCAATCTCGTCGCCTTCAGCGCCTTCCTGGGCGATATGGTGGGGCAGGTGTTTGCGATGTTCGTGCTGACCGTTGCTGCGGCAGAGGCCGCCATCGGGCTTGCCATCCTCGTCATCTATTTCCGTGGCCGTGGCACTATCGCGGTCGACGATGCCAACCGGATGAAGGGATAAGCATCCGTGCAGACCTCCATTCTCCTCATCGTTTTCCTGCCGCTGCTGGCAGCGATCGTCGCGGGCCTCGTCAACAAGAGCGCGCCGAGCGTTTTTGCCAAGACGATCACCACCGGCGCGCTGTTCGTTTCGTGCCTGCTGAGCTGGCCGATCTTCCTCGGCTTCCTGTCGGGCGAGACGCAAGCGAGCGTCGTGCCGGTGCTGCAATGGGTGCAGTCGGGCACGCTGACTTTCGATTGGGCGCTGCGCGTCGACACGCTGACCGCAATCATGCTGGTGGTCATCACCAGCGTTTCCGCACTCGTTCACCTCTATAGCTGGGGCTATATGGACGAAGACCCGGATCAGCCGCGTTTCTTCGCCTATCTCAGCCTGTTCACCTTCGCCATGCTGATGCTGGTGACGGCGGACAATCTGGTCCAGATGTTCTTCGGGTGGGAAGGGGTGGGCCTTGCGTCCTACCTGCTGATCGGTTTCTGGTTCCGCAAGCCCAGCGCGAATGCCGCCGCGATCAAGGCCTTCGTGGTCAACCGCGTGGGCGATCTCGGTTTCATGCTGGGCATTTTCGGGACCTATCTGGTGTTCGGAACCACCTCGATCCCGGAAATCCTCGAAGCGGCGCCCGGCATGTCCGGCGCGACGATGGGCTTCCTCGGCTACCGTGTGCAGACGATGGATGTGCTTTGCATCCTCCTGTTCATCGGCGCGATGGGCAAGTCGGCGCAGCTCGGGCTGCACACCTGGCTTCCCGACGCGATGGAAGGCCCGACGCCGGTTTCCGCGCTGATCCACGCCGCAACCATGGTGACGGCGGGCGTGTTCATGGTCTGCCGCCTGTCGCCGATGTTCGAAACCGCGCCGGTCGCGCTCGCGATGGTGACCTTCATCGGGGCAGCCACCTGTATCTTCGCCGCCACCGTCGGCACGACGCAGTGGGATATCAAGCGCGTCATCGCCTATTCGACCTGTTCGCAGCTCGGCTATATGTTCTTTGCCGCAGGCGTCGGCGCCTATGGCGCGGCGATGTTCCACCTGTTCACGCACGCCTTCTTCAAGGCGCTGCTGTTCCTTGGCGCAGGCTCGGTCATTCACGCGATGCACCACGAGCAGGACATGCGGTATTACGGCGGCCTGCGTAAGGAAATCCCGCTCACCTTCTGGGCGATGATGATGGGCACGCTGGCGATCACCGGGGTGGGCGTCTATGACCTCGGCGTCGGTTTCGCCGGGTTCTGGTCGAAAGATGCGATCATCGAAGTCGCGTTCGCGCGCGGTACGGAACTGGGCATGTTTGCCTTCTGGATGGGCGTGTTCGCCGCGCTGCTGACCAGCTTCTACAGCTGGCGTCTGATGTTCCTCACCTTCTGGGGTAAGCCCCGCTGGGCGCAGAGCGAGCACATTCAGCACGCGGTCCATCACGGTCATGACGAGCCGGACGAGCATAATCCAGCACGCCAGGAAGATGCCGGCGAAGACGTGGCGCATCATGTCCCGGCTGCCGGTCATGCCGAGGGAACGGGTGGCTATCACCCGCATGAAAGCCCGCTGGCCATGCTGATCCCGCTGGGCCTGCTGTCCATCGGTGCGATTGCGGCAGGTCAGGTGTTTGCGCCCGCCTTCCTCGACAGCGCAGCCTTCTGGGCCGGTTCGATCTTCTACAACGAGCCGCTGATCCACGCGATGCACGCAGTTCCCGATCCGGTGAAATACGCCGCCTTCATCGTGATGGTGCTGGGCCTGCTGATCGCCTGGCTCGCCTATATCAGGGATACGAGCATTCCTGGAAAGACGGCAGAGCAGCTCGGCCCGATCTACCGCTTCCTGTTCAACAAGTGGTATTTCGACGAGCTTTATCACTTCGTCTTCATCAAACCCGCCTTCTGGTTCGGCCGCTTCTTCTGGAAGCGCGGCGACGAAGGCACGATCGACCGGTTCGGCCCCAACGGGGTGGCGTGGGTCGTCGCCAAGGGGTCTGTCGTCGCACAGCGCGTACAGACCGGTTACGTCTATAGTTATGCGCTGGTGATGCTCCTCGGGCTCGTCGCGGCAGTCACTTGGGTGCTTTTCTGATGGATTTCCCGATCCTCTCGCTGATGCTGGCAGTGCCGCTGTTCGCGGCCATTGCATGCTTCTTCGTCAATGCCGGTACGGCGCGGATGATCGCGCTGGTCGCAACGCTGGTGAACTTCGCGCTCGGCGTGATCCTTTGGCTGAACTACGATATCGGCGGTGCGCAGTGGCAGTTCACCGAACGTGCGGAAATCTTCGCGGTGTTCGACTATGCCCTCGGCATCGACGGGATTGCGCTGATGCTCATCATGCTCAGCGTGTTCCTGATGCCGATCTGCATCCTTGCCAGCTGGACCGGCATCACCAAGCGGGTGGGCGAATATATGGCCGCCTTCCTGCTGATGGAGATGCTGATGATCGGCGTCTTCGCCGCGCAGGACCTGTTCCTGTTCTACATCTTCTTCGAAGCCGGCCTGATCCCGATGTATCTCATCATCGGCGTGTGGGGCGGACAGAACCGGATTTACGCCAGCTACAAGTTCTTCCTCTACACGCTGCTCGGCTCGGTGCTGATGCTGATCGCGATGCTGTGGATGTACAATGCCACGGGTGAGACCAGCATTCCGGTGCTGATGAATACCGATTTCCCGGCAGGTGCGCAAACCTGGTTGTGGCTGGCCTTCTTCGCCAGCTTTGCAGTGAAGATGCCGATGTGGCCGGTCCACACATGGTTGCCCGATGCCCACGTTCAGGCGCCGACGGCAGGTTCGGTCATCCTGGCGGGCGTGCTGCTCAAGCTTGGCGGTTATGGCTTCATCCGCTTCAGCCTGCCGATGTTCCCCGAGGCAAGCGCACAGTTCATGTGGCTGGTTTTTGGCCTGTCGGTCGTCGCGGTGATCTACACCTCGCTCGTCGCGCTGGTGCAGCACGATATGAAGAAGCTGATCGCCTATTCCTCGGTGGCGCATATGGCCATCGTCACGGCGGGCCTGTTCGCCTTCAATGTCCAGGGGCTGGAAGGCGCGATGATCGTCATGCTCAGCCACGGCCTGGTATCGGGCGCGCTGTTCCTGTGCGTCGGCGTGATTTACGACCGCCTGCACACGCGTGAGATCGACCGATATGGCGGGCTGGCGATCAACATGCCCAAATATGCGATTTTCTTCCTGCTGTTCACCATGGCGAGCATCGGCTTGCCGGGGACTAGCGGTTTCGTCGCCGAATTCATCAGCCTTGCCGGGGTCTATCAGGCATCCAGCTTCGTCACGCTCATGCTGACGACCGGCATCATCCTGGGCGCAGCCTATATGCTTTATCTCTACCGCCGCGTGGCGTTTGGCGAACAGAAGAACGCCGATGCGGCAGCCATGTCCGATCTGAGCGCGCGCGAATGGGCGATGCTCGCCCCGATTGCGGCCGCTGTGCTGTGGATGGGTGTCTACCCAGAAAGCTTCATTGCCCCGATGCGCAGCGACATTGCCGCGCTCGATGCGCGCCTTGCCCGCGCCAAGCCCGAAGGCGATGCGAAGCTGGCCGTGGGCGAGCCCCGTGCGGAGGCGGCCAATGCCGTAGCCGCCCACGGCGAGGCGCATGGAGAGGAGGGCGCGCACTGATGTCCTATCTCACCTCTTTCTATCTCACCGGGGTCGAAATCGGCCTGTCGCTTACCGGCCTTGCCTTGCTGCTGGTGACGGCGTGGGGCGGACGCGGCGCAGCGCGGATAGTCACGATCCTTGCCGCAGCGGCGCTGGTCGGCGGTACGATCTTTACCTTCCACCTGCTGACCGACAAAACTTTCGTGCAGGGCGCGAGCGCGTTCGGCGGCCTCTACCAGGTCGATGGGCTGGGCAGTTTTGCGAAGATCCTGATTTATCTCGCGACCTTTGCCTGTCTCGTAGTGACGCCGCGCTATTTCACCGAGCGGGGCGGCTATCGCGGCGAATATGCCGTGCTGATGCTGTTCAACGCGGTCGGCATGGGCATGATGGTGTCGGCGGTCGATCTGCTGACGCTCTACATCGGCCTCGAATTGTCGAGCCTGTCGTCCTATGTGCTGGCCAGCTTCCTGCGCAACGACACGCGTTCGAGCGAGGCGGGCCTCAAATACTTCATTCTTGGCGGCCTTGCTTCGGGCATCATCCTTTACGGTGTCAGCCTGCTTTACGGCTTTACCGGGACGACCGAATATGACGGTATCCGCATCGCGCTGGGTGACAATTTTAGCACCGGCGCGCTGTTCGGCGTGGTCTTCGTGCTGGCGGGTCTTGCTTTCAAGATCGCCGCTGTGCCGTTCCATATGTGGACGCCAGACGTTTACGAAGGCGCGCCGACGCCGGTCACCATGTTCTTTGCCAGCGCGCCCAAGGTGGCCGCTGTCACGATGCTGGTGCGCATGGCGCTCGACCCGTTCGTATCGCAGATCGGCGCATGGCAGCAGATCGTTATCTTCGCTGCGCTTGCCTCCATCGTGGTGGGCGCACTGGGCGCGATCGGTCAGCAGAACCTCAAGCGCCTGCTCGCCTACAGCTCGATCAACAATGTCGGCTTCATCCTGATCGGCCTCGCCGCAGCGACCCAGTCGGGTGCGAGTGCGGTGCTGGTCTATCTCGCGATTTATGTCGCGATGACCATCGGTTCTTTCGTCGCGCTGCAAATGCTGCGCGACCGTGAAGGCGCGCCGCTGGAAACCTTTGCCGACATTTCGGGTCTTTCGACCACGAGGCCGGTGCTCGCCTGGGCCTTGCTCGCGCTGATGTTCAGCCTTGCCGGTATCCCGCCGCTGTTCGGGTTCTGGGGCAAGTTCGTCGTATTCCAGGCTGCGGTGCAGGCGGACCTTCTGGCGCTGGCCGCCATCGGTATCGCCGCCAGCGTGATCGGCGCGTTCTATTACATCAAGTTCATCAAGGTGATGTTCTTCGATGAGCCGACGCGTGAACCGGAAGCCAGCAGCCCGGTCAGCCACTGGATCGTGCTGGGCGCGTGCGTGGCGTTCATCTCGCCGCTCGGCTATCTCCTGACCCCGTGGCTCGGCGCACTCGCAGACAGCGCGGCCGCCGCGCTGTTCTACGTCGTTTGATCCGCACGGTCGCCGAAACCGGCTCCACGAATGCCGATCTGCTTGCGCGCCTGCGTGCGGGCGAACACCTGCCCGAAGGGGAGTGGCTGATTGCTGACCGCCAGAGCGCGGGACGCGGGCGTCAGGGCCGCACCTGGTTCGATGGATCGGGCAACTTCATGGGGTCGACCGCGATCCATATCGGCCCATCCGATCCATCTCCGGCCACGCTGGCGCTGGTCATCGGGCTGGCTCTGTACGAAGCGGTGCAGCCGATGATGGACGGGACGAACACGCTGCGCCTGAAATGGCCGAACGACCTCATGCTGAACGATGCGAAGCTCGCCGGCATCCTGCTTGAACGTGAGGGCGGGGCGGTGGTGATTGGAATCGGCGTGAACCTTGCCGCTGCGCCTGAATTGCCGGACCGCGCGACCATTGCGCTGTCTGCGCTGGGGCCTGCGCCCGATCGCGATATCTTCGCGGCGAACCTGGCCGCCGCGCTTTCCGCGGAGATCGAGCGATGGCGCTTCTACGGGCTCGGGCCAATCGTGCGCCGGTGGGAAAAGGCGGCGCATCCGCAGGGAACCGGGCTGGCCGTCCACCCGCCGGGTGAGGAACCGATTACCGGCGCATTCGCTGGGCTGACAGAAGACGGCGCGCTGCGCCTGCGTTTGCCCGATGGTGCGCACCGCATCATTCATGCAGGCGATGTCCTGCTCGCATCCACAAAAGGCTGACCGTTTATGCTGCTTGCTGCCGATGTCGGAAACACCAATGTGGTTTTCGCCCTGTTCGACGGGCGTGAGATCAAGGCGCGCTGGCGCATCGCCACCGACCCGCGCCGCACAGGCGATGAATATGCGGTGTGGCTCAAGCAACTGCTTGAGATGCAGGGCTTCGACCGGGCCGATATCGAGACAATCATCATCGGCTCGGTCGTGCCGCGTGCGATCCACAATCTGACCGTTCTGGCGGAGAAGTATTTCGATGCGACGCCGCTTATCGCCGGGCAGGGCGAGGCGGGCTGGGGTTTCGAACTGGATATCGAACAGCCGAGCTCCTTGGGGGCCGACCGCGCGCTCAACACTCTTGCCGCGCATGAGAAATATGGTGGCGATCTGGTGGTGATCGACTTCGGAACGGCGACGACCTTCGATGTCGTGGATTTCAACGGGGCCTATAAGGGCGGGATTATCGCGCCCGGCATCAACCTGTCGCTCGACGCGCTGGTGGGCAACACTGCCAAATTGCCCCGCATCGCGATCGAGAAACCGCCGGGCGACAGCGTGATCGGTCGCAACACCGAGGATCAGATGCTGATCGGCGTATTCTGGGGCTATGTGGCGATGATGGAAGGGCTTGTTTCTCGCATGAAGAAGGAAATCGGCCGCCCGTCCAAGGTCGTCGCGACCGGCGGTCTTGCCTTGCTGTTCGATCAGCATACCGATCTGTTCGATGTCGTCGACAGCGACTTGACGCTCGACGGGCTCGCCATTCTGGCAGAGCGAGCAACATAATGAAGCGCGACTACACGCCCGAAGACGAACTGCTTTTCCTCGCCCTTGGCGGGTCGGGGGAAATCGGCATGAACGTCAATTTGTATGGCTGTCAGGGCCGGTGGATGATGGTCGATCTGGGCATGACCTTCTCCGGCAATGAATATCCCGGCATCGATCTCGTGTTCGCCGACCTCGAATTTATCGAGGAGCGCGCCGACAAGCTCGACGGCATCGTCCTCACCCATGCGCATGAGGATCATATCGGCGCGATCCCCTATTTTGCTGCAGAGCTCGGCGCGCCGCTTTACGCAACGCCGTTCACCGCCGATCTGGTGCGACGCAAGCTGGAAGAGGCCGGTCTCTCGCGCGAAGTCGAACTGCATGTCATCGGCGAGGATGACGGCGCATTCGATGTCGGGCCGTTCAGCATCACCTATATTCCGCTCGCGCACTCGATTGCAGAAGGCAACGCGCTCCTGATCGAGACGCCGCATGGCCGCGTGTTCCACACGGGTGACTGGAAGCTCGACGAAGATCCGATCGTGGGCGAACCGACCACCGAAGAGGAATTGTCCGAAATCGGCGATGAGGGCGTGCTCGCGCTCGTGTGCGACAGCACGAATGTCTTCAACCCGGCGCCCAGCGGCTCGGAAGGCGCGGTGCATAAGGGGCTGCTTGAAGAGGTTCAGCGCCATGCGGGCAAGCGCGTGCTGGTCACCACATTCGCCAGCAATGTCGCGCGGCTCCAGACGCTGGGCGATGTTGCGCGCGAAACCGGGCGTCAGCTTTGCGTGGCGGGCCGTTCGCTCGACCGGATCATCGAGGTGGCGCAGGACAATGGCTATCTTGAGGATTTCCCAACGCCGGTGGATTTCGACAGTGCGATGGGCCTGCCGCGCGGCGAGTTGATGATTATCGCGACCGGCGGGCAGGGCGAACCGCGCGCTGCTCTTTCGCGGATATCTGAGGACAACCACCCACTCTCGCTGGTGGCGGGCGATGTCGTGCTGTTTTCCAGCCGCCAGATTCCCGGCAATGAGCTGTCGATCGGTGCGGTACAGAACCGTCTCGCCCAGCGCGGTATCCAGATGGTGACCGACCGGCAGAGCATGATCCATGTGTCCGGCCATCCCGGACGCCCCGAGCTCGAAGCGCTCTATGGCTGGCTGCGGCCGGAAATCCTCGTGCCGGTGCATGGCGAAATACGCCATATGCAGGAACAGGGGCGGCTCGGACGTGCCAACGGCATCGCGCACAGCGTGGTCCAGAAGAATGGCGAGATCGTGCGGCTTGCACCGGGCGCGCCGGAAAAGCTGGGCGAGGTGAGGGCAGGGCGGCTCGTGCTCGATGGCGATATCATCGCCCCCGCCGATGGCGAAGCGGTGACCATGCGCCGCCGCCTGGCGCGCGAGGGCCTTGTGGTGGTGAGTGTGGGCGAGGATTTGTCCGCCGCCATCCGCGCAGTGGGCCTGCCGCTTGACGAAGACTATGCCGATTTCGTCGCGGAGGCCGCCACCGATGTGACCGCCGCTCTGACTCGCCTGCGCGGGCGCGATGCGCGCGATCCCGACGCCCGGCACGAGGCCGCGCGCCTCGCCGCCCGCCGAGCGGCCACGCGCTGGTCGGGCAAGCGCCCGCAGGTCATGGTCATCCTGCCGGAGGGATAAGACGATGCAATGGACTTCTATCCTCGCGATCTACGGTTTGTTCTTCGTGATCGGCTGCTTCGTGATGCTGCCCTTCGGGATGAAGACGCATGACGAATTGGGGATCGACAAGATCCCGGGCCAGGCCGACAGCGCGCCGGGCAATTTCCGGCCCGGTCGCGTCGTCCTTCGCGGGGCATTGCTCGCCGCTCTGCTGACCGGTCTCTATGTCGCGAACTACATCTATGGCTGGATCGGCGTCGAGGATATCGATGTGACCAATTACGTCCGCTAGCGGGCAGCCCCCCAGCGTCAGGGACTAGCTACGCAGCCGCTCGATCGACTGGGCGAGCGCAACATACAGCTTGCCCATATCCGAGCTTAGCAGCGTCACCGAAATGGCATTGCCATCGCGCGTCGACAGCAACGTGCGCAGCATCGCTTCGAAGTCGTGGATGTAACGACTGACATTTTCCCTGAAATCGGGATCATCGTCATAGATTTCGGCGATTTCGCGCGCCTCGGTGTTGTTGAGCAGGCTGACGGCGCGGCGGGTGAAAATACCCCGGTCGCCGCGCAGATACCGTGCCCAGGCGGTGTCGGTCACCTCGGTCGACAGCGCCTTGCCAATATCGATGGCGTTGGAATTCAGGCTCTCGGTGATCAGCGCGACCCGGCGCGAGAAATCGTGGTTGATCTGCTCTTCTGCCTTCTCCCGCGCCCGCGTCACGCGCGCTTCCAGATTGCCGGTCAGCTCGTTGACCTTGGCCAGCTGCTCGGTCAGCTGACGTGCCGAAGCGCGCGAGGCTTCGGTGGCCTTTGTCGTTGCCGCCTCCAGCTGGCCGAGCGATTCCCCGGTCCGCTCCTCAACCGCGTTGCCGATGGCGCTGGCGCTGGCCTCGCCGATGCTTTCAGCAATGGCACGGACACGGGTGGCCTGGTCTTCCTCCAGCGCATTCAATGCCTTGCGCGCCTCTGTTTCGAGCGCTTCTATGGCCTCTTTCAGCGCGCCGTTTGCCTGTTGGGCCGCGCGTGTGCTCTCGGCCTCGAGCGCGGCCATTGCGCTGCGCAGGCCATCGATGGCCTCTGCCTGTTCCGCAGTCGATCCGGCCACGCGCTGCGTAAGGGCATCGAAATTGGCTGCGGCGCGTTCGCTTTCTTCGCGGGCCTGTTCGAGGCGGCCCGAGAGCGCCTCACTCGTTTCGGCCGTCTCGCCGAGCATGGCGCGCAAGGCAACCGCGCGGCTTTCGACATCCTGCAACCGATGGTCGTAATCGGACAGGGCTAGCGGCAACTCTTCCTTGCCGTGCTTGGCGCTTGCCCGGATCAGTTCAAGCAGTCGAACTGCGCCATCGGTCAGGTCGGAGAGCGCGGTTCCAGCATCGGCCATGTTGTCGCGGCTGTCGGTGAGTGCGCGCTCGAGGCGCTGGGACGTGTCGGATAGCTGATTGCCCGCTTGCACCCCGATTTCTGCTGCGCGCTCGACCTGCGATCCCAGATCCGCGACTTGTTCACCAAGCGTGTTGCTGCGCTGTGCCAGCGCTTCGTAATGGTTGAGTTGTTCCTCGCGGCGCGCGGACAGATCGGAATCGAGATTTTCAAACAGCGCACTCAGCCCGGCAATGGCCGTTTCCTGATCGCTTTCAATGCGTTCCTGTCGCATGGCGAAATCGGCGCCGAAACGTTCGTGCCGTTCATCGACCATGGCATCGATACGCTCGACCTCTGCTGTGATTTCAGCCAGCCGCACGCGGGCCTTCTCCGCACCCTGCGCGTCGACGGCTTCGATCTTCTCCAGTGCTTCGTGGAGGCGCGTCTCGAGCGCTTCGACGTGTCCGCGCCAGGCATCGATGGCCGTCTCCTCGCCCGCCCGGATTTGGGCGGAGGTTTGCTCGGCCTGCACACGGAGGCCGTCCATACGCTCTGCCACGGCATCCAGCGCCTGCGCATTTTGCGTAGCGAGGTCGTCATGGGTGGTCGCGAGTTCATCGCGCAGGGTGTCTGCCCGCGTGCGCAAGGCTGCGAGCGCGTCCACCTCGCGTCGGTCGAGGTCGCTGCGGAACTTGTCGCTGTGGTCGGCAAGGGCTTCGAAGCGTCCGGCGGCGGCGCGCTCATGCGCTTCGATCTGCTCACCGAATGCCGCGAGAGCCGCGTCGAGCTTGGACCGGATGGTGTGGACCTGGCGCTCGCTGGCGCTACCGAATTCGTTGAGCCGCTTGAAACCGGCCACCAGCTCGTCGAGCTGCTCGGCCGCGGTTTGCCCGGCGCCGCCGATCTGGTTGGTGACGTCCCTTGCGGAATTGGCGATCACCGGCAGGTTGTCGCGCAACCGCTCCATGTTTTCGAGCGCTGTGTTGCTCACCCCGGCGATCGTGTCGACCCGTTCGGCATTGTCGACAATCAGCTGCTCGAGGCGGTCGGCATTCTCACCGATCCGTTCGGTCGCATTGCGCCCCAGATATTCCAGGTCGCGGGTTTGCGAGCCCAAAAATTCGCGTGCGAGGCTCAGCTCACGGTTGATGACCGTCAGCCGTTCCTCGAGCCGCTCGGATTCAGCCGAGAGCAGGGCCGCAGTGTTGCCGAAACGCGCCGCTTCACGCACCGAATTGCGCAGCGCCAGCAGCCACACCCCGATGACAAGCAAGGTGGGAACCGACCACTCGACAACCCAGTCGATCCATTGCTGCGCGCCTGCACCGGACAACATTGCGCCATGGTTCACCCATGCGAAATATCCCGTCCAGCCAGCAATTGCCAGGCCGAACACAGTGGGAATTATCCAGTTTTTTGAGGGATTTGTAGTGCGTTCTTCAAAAACCTCATGGTCTTCTGACGGCATGACGTCATCGGTGGAGGCATCATCAGGCGCATCATCGCCGAGCGGTTCCTGATCGGCGATGTCCTCGGCCGATTCCTGGCCGACTGCTCTGATGTGCCTGCGTCTTGTCATGGCACGAAACTACCACGAACGACCCCGGATTAAAGCGAATTTAACTTAAATCTACGTAGTGCGCGTGGATTATGGCGTACGAATCCGGTCAACTGGACGCAACATTCTCCGCTGCGGCAGGGCATGACCCGGTGTTGCTGATGGAGTTGCGGCTTGCATTCATCGAGAGTGTGGAGCGCCAGCTCGACCTGCTGCGGCGCGCGCGTTGCGATGCCAACTGGGTGATCGCGGCGCAGGGTCTGAAGAGCCTCGCGGCCAGTTTTCACGCCGATGTGCTGATCGCCCTGTCGTCCGAAGCGCTCGACACAGCGCCCGGAGAACCGACGGTTATTGCCCGTATCGCACGATACTGCGATGAAATCCGGGGACAGGCCGCGTCCTAGCCGCTTAGGGAAATTTGGCGTCGGGCGTCGTTTCGGCCTAGACCCTGTCTGCTACCTTGCGGCCAGCCACTGGTCCCAATCCTGGTTTCGACCAGGCCTATCGGAACAATCATCGTGCGCATCGCCATTCTGTCTGCCATTGCCGAACATCCTGGCCGGAAGGGTGACCGGGCAGCGTTCCGGCGATTTGTCGGACGCAGCGTTCTCGCGCATCAGGTCGACATTGCGATCCAGCTCGGCTGCGAAAGTATAGCGTGCCTGACCGGCAGCCTCGTTCCCGAAGTGATCGCATGCCAGCATCGTGCCGAGGCGGCAGGGGTGCGCTTCCAGGCGGTCGATGGGACCCGCAGGCTGGCGGGGATGGTGCGGGCAGATCACGAAGTTGTCGTCATCGCCGACGGCCTGCTGCCCGAGCGCACCCCGCTGGTAGATGCGCTTTCGCAGAAGGCCTGCGTTTTGACTTTCCCTGCGGAACTGGCCGTGTCGCGGGGGTTCGAACGCATCGATGGAGAGCGGGCATGGGCCGGCGCGCTTCGTTGCCGCGGCGATAGCGTCGAGAAATTGAACGAGCTGCCCGAAGATGCCGATGTGATAGCATCGCTGCTGCGCATTGCGCTGCAATCGCAGGTCCGGCCCGAAGCGATCGATCCCGCCCTTGTCACCGAAGGGCGCTGGACCTTCGATGAGCCGCCAGCCGACCTTGCCATGCGCGAGAAGCGCTGGATCGCGCGGCATGTCCAACCGGTGAGCTTTGCGGCGCCAGGGCTTGCCGTGGCGGAACGCATCGGCCTGCGGCTCGCGCGTGATTTTGCAGGCGGCGCGCTGGAGCGTGCGCCGCTTTACGTGGCTGTGGCAGCAGGGTTGCTGGCAGGTCTCGCGGCGGCTTTTGACAAACCGGTCATCGGCCTCGCACTGGCGCTTGTCATGGCCATCGCCGCGCCCGTCGGTTCGGTCTTCGAACGGTTGGGCAGCGCTGGCCGCAAGACGAAACCGCGGTTTTCGATCATCGAGCTGGTGCGGATCGCAAGCGACGTACTCGTTGTGGGGCTCGTCGCGCAATCTTCCGAAGCGCAGCCGGGATGGTTGCGGCTCTTTCTGCCTATGATGCTGCTGGGGCTGTTGCGGTTTGGCGAGGGGCATGGTCCTCCGCGCTGGCGCGCCGCCTATGCCGATCGTATCTTGTTGCTTGCGATATTGCTGCCCGCGGCAATGCTCGGCCCGCTCAAGGTGTTCGTGGCCGGTTTGAGCCTGCTGACGCTGGTCTCGCTTTTCCCGCGACCGCGCAGGCCCCGCATAACGACGAATTAACCACGCGGATGTTAAGAACAGCGGGATGAACGAGCCGAAAACCAAGGTTGAACAGGATTGGCCGGAAGGCGTCGCATTGCGCGATGCCTTGTCGCGCGGCGACACCATGCTCGCGCGGGCCGGGCCGATCCTTTCGCACCTGCTTTCCGATACGGATCGTTCGCTGTTCACCGACGAGATCGTGGCCCGCATCCGGGGCATGCTGACCGACCTGGCGAAGCGCTTGTTACGGGTGCAGGCCGATGCGACCGGTTCGCGGGCGCGTGAGGAATTCATGGCCCAGCAGCTGGAGGGCCTTACCGAGGCATTGATCGCCAGCCCGGCGCTGGTTGCGCACTGCCACGCGCTGGCCATCGAATGGCAGGCGATCGCCAGACTTGAAGAGGCATCCTCGATCGACCCGGTGCTATCGCCGATGTTGCAGGAACTGATCGGCCACGAGGATCCGGCCATCGCCGGGACGGCCATGGCCGCGCTGGCCGCGCAGACGCGCTTCGCGCGGTCTCAGCGCAGGCTGGAGCTGCCTTTTGCGGAATTGACCGGCGACCTGTTTCACGATCTCCTCCTGCATTGGCGCGAGTACAACCACGCCGAACTATCAAGCGCGCTGGAACGTGCGGAAGTGCGCCTGCGCGAGGAATATGACGAAGCGGGCGGGCGGGCAGCGCTGCTCTCGCGCGTTGTCTCCGCGCTCGGCAAGGATGCGCAAGATGCCCTCTCCATCGACTACGCCGGCATTGCGCTGTTCCTCACCGCGCTTTCAGCGCGTACGGGGCAGAGCCGGGACATGGCTGCGTTTTCGCTTAATGAGGGACAGTCCGCGCGGCTTGCCCTTGGGCTCCGCGCGGCGGGGATGAAAGTCCCCGATGTCGAGCGTCAATTGCTGCGTATCCACCCGGATGCCATGCCACCTGCCGAACTCGACCAGATCGGCACGCGCGAGGCGGCGCAGATGATCGGCCAGTCGGGCAAATGGATCGGAGTTTAGTGCGATGAGCACCGTCGACACGCATTTTATCGCCCGCGGACGCACCGATGCACGCGGCAACCTGATTGAGGCGGACAATCCGCTTGCCGACCTGCAGATCGCGTGCGGCGGGGCCATCGGCGGTCCCGTTGCAATCCCTGCGTTGCAGACACTTGTGCTCAAGGCCTCGAAATTCGGCTTGCGTCTGGCGCGCCAGTTCGAAGCGGTGGACGGTGCAGACCGGATTACCGCCTGGGTCGAGATCGAACCCGTCGGACCCGTGCGTGATGGCGCGCGTGAATGCGAGATCGGCGTCGTCAACTGGCACACCGAGGAACTGCCGCCCGAGGGGGATCTCGAGGCGGTGCGCAAGCGCCATCTCATCAACCGCACACTGGCCGACCTTACCGCGCGCCTCGATGCGAACCAGAATGTCCTGGCGGTCGAAACCGAAGCGCCCGATCTCAGCCGTGTGGCAATCGCGATGGAGAACGGGGCCGGGCGGCCATGGACGGATTTCGTCGATTTTCCAGGCAATGCACATGAACAGCCGCTGCATTGGCGGCTGCTCGACGGGGCGGATTGCACGGTCGAAGGGTCGGCGCGAAGCTGGACAGCCCATCTCGAGCCGCTGGGCCAACCCGAGCCGGGGAGCGCGGGCTTCGTGCTGCATCTGCTGTCGGACAAACCGCTGGCGGGCAACACAATGTTCGGCAATACCAGCAGCCCCGACGCGCCGCCCGCACTTGGCAGGGACCTTTCGCCGGTGCTGCGTCAGCCGATCAGCCGCATCATCGCCAACGCAGAAACCATCCGCACCAAGCTCGCCGGGCCGCTGGCGGAGGAATATTGCGATTATGCCAAGGATATCGCCACTGCCGGGCAGCACCTGCTGGCGCTGATCGACGATCTGACGGACCTCGAAGTCGTCGAATCGGAAGATTTCGCCACTGCACCCGACCGCGTCGATCTGGGCGATGTCGCCCGGCAGGCTTGCGGCATTCTGGGCGTGCGCGCGAAGGAGAAGGGCATCCAGCTCGTGCCCCCGCCTGCAGGTGAGAGCCAGCTGGCGATCGCGGAATTCCGGCGCGTGATGCAGGTGCTCATCAACCTCATCAACAACGCGATCCGCTATTCGCCCGAGGGGAGCCAGGTGTGGGTCAGGCTCGACCGGATCGGCCAGCGTGCGCTCATCACGGTGGCCGACCAGGGCGCGGGCCTGAAGGAAGGCCAGCAGGAAAAGATCTTCAAGAAATTCGAGCGACTCGGGCGCAGCGGCGACGGCGGATCGGGCCTTGGCCTCTATATATCGCGCCGTATCGCGCGTGCGATGGACGGCGACCTGACGGTGGAAAGCTCACCGGGGCAGGGCGCACGCTTCACTCTGTCAGTGCCCGCTGCGGAAGAGCGGCGCTCCAAACCGCGTGAGGGGCCTGGCAAGCTCGATTAACCGCAGTCAGGCAAGAAAATGGCCGCACCGTCCGGGGACGGCGCGGCCAATTCTTTTAAAGACAGCCCGGATCAGCGCTGGCCGATGGGCACGTAGTCGCGCTCGGTCGGGCCGGTGTAGAGCTGGCGCGGACGACCGATGACCTGTGCGGGATCGGAAATCATCTCGTTCCACTGCGCGACCCAGCCCACGGTGCGGGCCAGCGCGAACAGCGCGGTGAACATCGTGGTCGGGAAGCCGATCGCGTTGAGGATGATGCCGGAATAGAAGTCCACGTTCGGGAACAGCTTCTTTTCCTTGAAGTAATCGTCGTTCAGCGCGAGTTCTTCGAGCTTCAGCGCGGTTTCGAAGACCGGGTCGCTGACATTCAGCGCCTCGAACACTTCGCGCAGCGTCTGCTGCATGACGGTCGCCCGCGGGTCGTAGTTCTTGTAAACGCGGTGGCCGAAGCCCATCAGGCGGAACGGATCGTTCTTGTCCTTGGCACGCTCGATATAGTGCGGGATGCGATCGGGCGAACCGATTTCCTGCAGCATGTTGAGCGCCGCTTCGTTGGCGCCGCCATGCGCTGGGCCCCACAGGCAGGCAATGCCGGCCGCTACGCAGGCGAACGGGTTCGCACCCGACGAACCGGCAAGGCGCACGGTCGAGGTCGAAGCGTTCTGTTCGTGATCGGCGTGGAGGATGAAGATCCGGTCCATCGCGCGTTCGATTGCGGGGTGGATCTCATATTCTTCTGCCGGCACGCCGAAGGTCATGCGCAGGAAATTGCCCGTGTAGCTGAGATCGTTCTTCGGCTGCAGGAAGGGCTGACCGACCGCATATTTATACGCCATGGCCGCAATCGTCGGCATCTTGGCGATCAGGCGGTGGCTCGAAATCTTGCGGTGTTCCGGGTCCGAAATGTCGGTGCTGTCATGGTAAAACGCCGACAGCGCGCCAACAACACCGCACATGATCGCCATCGGGTGCGCATCGCGGCGGAAGCCCTGATAGAACTGGCGCAGCTGATCGTGCACCATGGTGTGGCGCGTGATGGTGTAGTTGAAATCGTCCAGCTCTTCCTGGTTCGGCAGTTCCTGGTTGAGCAGGAGGTAGGCGACTTCCATGAAGCTGGAGTTCTCGGCCAGCTGGCCGATGGGATAGCCGCGGTGGAGCAGAACGCCTTCCTCGCCGTCGATATAGGTCAGCGCGCTTTCGCAGCTGGCGGTGGACTTGTAGCCGGGATCGTAGGTGAAGGCCCCGGTCTGCCCGTAAAGTTTGCGAATATCGACCACGTCCGGTCCGACGCTGCCCTCGAGCACGGGGTAGTCGTGGGTTTCGCCGCCAATTTCCAGTTTTGCCATCTTGTCGGCCATTGCCGTCTCCTTAGTCATGGTTGGCTGCGCCTTACGCGGCGGCTTGCGCGTCGATCCGCGCGAGCGCCTCGTCCCTCCCCAACAGGGCCAGCACATCGAAAATTCCGGGTGACGTCGTCGTCCCCGTCAAAGCTGCACGCATAGGCTGCGCGAGCTTGCCAAGCCCCAGTTCGAGGCGCTCGGCGAGCGCTTTCGTAGTGGCCTCCAGCGCATCGGTTGTCCAGTCGTTTTCACCGTGAAGTGCCTCGGACACTGCGGCCAGACGGGACCGCCCTTCTTGATCGAGCAGGGCGGCCGCTTTCTCGGTCATTTCGAGCGGGCGGGTCTTGAACAGAAACGCTGCCCCTTCAGCGAGCTCGTCGAGATTCTTCGCACGCGGTTTCAACACCGGCATCGCCTCTGCGAGAACCGCCACATCGGCATTTTCGCCAATGCGCGCGGCGACCATTTCGGCCAGACGCGCATCGTCCGCCTCGCGGATGTAATGGCCATTGAGGTGTTGCAGCTTCTTGATATCGAAGCGCGACGCGCTCTTGCCCACGCCGTCGAGATCGAACAGCGCAATGGCTTCCTCGCGCGTGATTTCCTCGCGGTCGCCATGGCCCCAACCGAGCCTCAGCAGGTAGTTGAACAGCGCCTCCGGAAGGATGCCTTCCTCGTCGCGATAGGCTTCCACCCCGACTGCGCCATGGCGTTTGGAGAGCTTCGCGCCGTCCGCGCCATGGATCAGCGGGATATGGGCATAAACCGGCTCGTTCCAGCCCATTGCCCGGATGATCGGCAATTGGCGAAACGCATTGTTCAGGTGATCATCGCCGCGAATGATGTGGGTGCATCCCATGTCATGGTCATCGACCACCACGGCGAGCATATAGGTCGGCGTGCCATCTGCGCGCAGCAGCACGTAATCGTCGATTTCCGCATTGCGGACGGTGACGCGGCCCTGGACTGCATCGTCGATGGCCGTTTCGCCATCGGTCGGCGTCTTCAGGCGAATGACATAGGGCGCATCCTCCGGCGCCTCGGCCGGATCGCGATCGCGCCAGCGGCCGTCATAGCGCATGGGCTGCTTGTTGGCGCGCTGCTCGGCGCGCATGGCCTCCAGCTCTTCGGGCGTGGCAAAGCACTTGTATGCATCGCCCTGTTCGAGCAGCTTGAGTGCAACCTCGCGGTGGCGTTCTGCGCGCTCCGACTGGAAAACAGGCGCTTCGTCGTATTCGAGGCCGAGCCAATCGAGTCCATCGATAATTTTATCGATGGCGTCTTGCGTGCTGCGCTTGCGATCCGTGTCTTCGATCCGCAGCAACGCCTTGCCGCCGTGATGGCGGGCGAAGAGCCAGTTGAACAGCGCGGTGCGCGCGCCGCCAATATGCAGGAAACCGGTGGGCGAGGGGGCAAAGCGGGTGACGACCGTTCCTGCTGCTGCGCCGGTCGCGGTTCCGCTATTGCTTGCCATTCTCTCTCGCTTCCTTTCAAACACGATCATGGCGACGCAGGGGACGCCCTTCATACCGCATGACGAGGCGGAGGAATCCGCCGATGCTGCAGTGCAGCGCCATTGGCGCAAGCGCATCGAATTGTCCAGCATTGCCGACGGGGCAGACGCGTTTCTGGCGCGGTCCGGCTTCGACCGCGGGCCATGGCTGGCGGTCGCCTTCGCCGGAGGGATCGGGTTGTGGTTCTGGCTGGCGACGCCGTGGCAGTGGGTGGCGGCAATGGCGCTGTGTGCGCTGGCGGCCCTGTCGGCAATCGCCATGTGGCGCGGGCGGGACGACCGGGTTCAGCTGGTGCTTGCCGTGATGGCGCTGGCAGCGATGATCGCGGCAGGCACGGCAATCGTCTGGGCGCGCTCGGAACTGGTCGGCGCACCGGCCATCGATTATCCGCGCGTGGAGCGACTCGATGCGCGCATTCTCGAGCGTGAGGATCGCCCGGCGGAGGGCCGTGTGCGACTGGTGCTCGCAGCAAGAGACCCGGACAGCGCAGCCGCCATCAAGGTGCGCGTCAACGTACCGAGCGACAGGGATATGACCGGTCTGAGCGAAGGCGCGCGCATCCGCTTGCGCACCAGGCTGATGCCGCCAGCCTCGCCGATCTTGCCCGGCGGATACGATTTTGCGCGCAGGGCCTGGTTCGAAGGGCTGGCGGCGACCGGATCGCTTATCGGAGAGATCGAACTGGTCGAGCCTGCCGAGGACCAAGACTGGCTTGCCCGGACACAGCGCAGCCTGTCGCGCCATGTGCGCGGCGAGCTGGGCGGGTCTCCCGGAACCATCGCGGCGGCTTTTGCCAGCGGTGACCGGGGCGCGATTGCCGAGGCGGACGAAGTTGCCATGCGCGATGCCGGGCTGACCCATCTGCTTTCGATCAGCGGGCTGCATGTCAGCGCCGTCATCGCGGCGGCGTATCTGCTCGCTCTCAAGTTGCTCGCATTGTGGCCATGGCTGGCGTTGCGGACGCGCCTGCCACTGGCGGCAGCGGCCATCGCGGCGCTGGCGGGCATTGGCTACACCTTGCTGACCGGGGCGCAGGTCCCGACCGTGCGCAGCTGTGTGGGCGCGGTGCTGGTGCTGATCGCGCTGGCGCTGGGTCGAGAGCCGCTGTCGCTGCGGATGGTCGCGGTGGCGGCGATCATCGTGCTGGCGTTGTGGCCCGAATCGCTGGTTGGCCCGAGCTTTCAGATGAGTTTCGCCGCGGTGATTGCTATCGTGGCGTTGCACAACACAAGCTGGGCGCGCGCCTTTCTTGCACCGCGCGAAGAGGGGTGGGGGAAGATGGCGGGGCGGCGTGTGCTGATGCTGTTCCTCACGGGGCTGACCATCGAGATCGCGCTGATGCCGATCGTGTTGTTCCACTTCCACCGGGCCGGGGTCTACGGGGCTTTTGCGAATGTCGTGGCAATCCCGCTGGTGACCTTCGTCTCCATGCCGCTCATCGCGCTGGCGCTGCTGTTCGATACAGTGGGGCTGGGCGCACCCTTCTGGTGGCTGGCGGGGCTGTCGCTGGACGGGCTGCTAGCCATTGCGCATTTCACCTCCGATCTGCCCGGATCGGTCAAACTGATGCCGCAGATGGGGCTGGGCACGCTCCTGCTGTTTGTGGGCGGGGCGCTGTGGCTTGCCCTGTGGCGCGGGCGGGCGCGGATGCTTGGGCTGATCCCAATAGCAGTCGCGACCGTCAGCCTCCTCCTGACGCCGGTTCCCGATGTTCTGATCACGCGCGATGGCAGGCATGTCGCCATTGTCGGAGAGGGCGAACGGTTGCTGGTGCTGCGCGACAGCCGCAGCGCCTATGCGAGGGACAATTTGCAGGAACTTTCGGGCACGCAAGGTATGCCGGTTGCACTCGCCCAATGGGATGGCGCGCGGTGCAGCCGCGATTTCTGTGTGGTTCTGCTGGAGCGCGGGGGACGGCACTGGTCGCTGCTGCTGAGCCGAAGCCGGGACATGGTGGAGGAACGCGCGCTGGCCGCTGCTTGCGAGAATGCCGACATCGTTGTTTCCGATCGCTTCCTGCCGCGCAGCTGCAAGCCGCGCTGGCTGAAAGCCGACCGACGGTTCCTGAACCGAGAGGGCGGCCTCGCGCTGTTTCTGGACGAGCCGCGCCTTGTCAGCGTGGCCCAGCGGCAGGGTCAGCATGGTTGGTGGCGCGGGGAGGCCGAGTAACCCCGCGCCCCTCCGCCGCACACATCAGCCTCAGTGATAACGTCGCAAAAGTCCGGCGAGCTTGCCCTGAACCTGGACCTGGCCGGGATTGTAGACCTGCGGCTCATAGGCCGAGTTGGCCGGGTCGAGGCGAACCTGCCCCTTGTCCCGACGCAGAAATTTGAGCGTCGCTTCCTCGTTCTCGACCAGAGCGACGACGATTTCCCCGTCGCGCGCCGTGTCGGTGCGGCGGATAAGCGCATAGTCGCCATCGAAAATACCCGCATCGATCATGGAATCGCCCGACACTTCGAGCGCGTAGTGATCGCCCGGGCCGAGCAGCGCCGCCGGGACCGGCAGGCTCGACTGGCCTTCGATCGCCTCGATGGGTGCACCGGCCGCGATCCGGCCATGCAGTGGTATCTCGAGCACATCGTTCGCCGGTTCGGGCGCGACCGCCTTGGCCGCATGCGCCATGGCGATGGCATCGTTCGCGTTGGCAGGGATAGGCGTAGCGGGGCGGTTGCCCGGCAGCGCTTCTTCGGGTGTCTTCAACACTTCGAGCGCGCGCGCGCGATTGGGCAGGCGGCGGATGAAGCCGCGTTCTTCCAGGGCGGAAATCAGGCGATGGACGCCCGACTTGCTCTTGAGATCGAGCGCCTCCTTCATTTCCTCGAAACTCGGCGAGATGCCGGTTTCTTCCAGCCGCTGCTGAATGAAGCGGATCAATTCGTGCTGCTTGGCGGTCAGCATATTGCGAACTCCCGTATCGCCTGTTCACAAAGCTGTGAACGAATGCGGAACAATTAGGCAACCTGATTCGCGCTGTCAAGCGCAAGCGCCCGGAATTCAGCCGTTTTGGAGCAGATAGGCTGGAACAAGCGCGTCGGCGGCCTGCTCGCCGACCCCCACCGGCCTTTCGATAAGTGCGTTCGCATTGGCCAGCGCGAGGAGGGCGCTGCTGTCGTTCTCGTCCAGAGGCATGAGTACGCGGCCATCCCAGATTGCGCGACGAAATTCCTGCCGCTGGCCACCCGCTGGCACTGGCGCGCCCAGCGGCAGAAGCAAGGGCTGGGGGAAGGGTGCTCGCGCACCGGCGAGCCGGCGCAGAGCGGGCAGCATGAACAGGAACCCGGTGACAAAGGCCGATGCCGGATTGCCCGGCAGGCCGAGCAGCAGCTGGGCCTCGCGGCGCGCGACCATCAGGGGCTTGCCCGGCTTCATCGCCACGCGCCAGAAATCGCGCCGTGCGCCCATGGCTTCCATCGCGGGCGCGACAAGGTCGTGATCCCCGACCGAGGCGCCGCCGCTGGCGACGACAAGATCGGCCTCGCGCGCCTGTTCGAAGGCGTCGGTCAACGCATCGAGAGTGTCAGGAACCGGCCCGATCCGAGTGACTTCGCAGGGCAACGATGCGGCCATCGCGGCGAGCATCGCGCCATTGCTGGCCGGGATCTGGTGCGGGAGGCAGTTGGCGGGACGGGCGGCAAGTTCGTCGCCTCCATCGATGATGGCGATGCGTGGTTTGCGATGGACGGTGAGAGTGTCGTGGCCTGCCGTGAGCGCGAGCGCGATGGTCGCAGGTGTCACTTGATCGCCAGCATCCCGAAGGGCCGCGCCTGGTTCGAAATCGAAGCCAGCGCGCCGGATGTGTCGACCCGGTTCGGGCGGCTTGCCGATAGAGCGGAGCGCCTCGCCGTCACGCTGCGCATTTTCCTGCATCAGCACGCTGGATGCACCGGGCGGAATCATCGCGCCGGTGGAGATCCGCACCGCTTCCCCAGTGTCGAGCCTGCCTGTATGCGGATGCCCCGCACGGCTTTCTCCCACGATGGTCCACGGACCGTCGCCTGCGAGCGCATAGCCGTCCATCGCGGACAGATCGGCGGAGGGTTGCTTGCGCCGCGCCACAAGCGGTTGGGCCAGATACCGGCCAAGCGCGCTCTCGACAGCGATGCTCTCCTCCCCCAGCGGGGCAACCAGAGCGGACAGCCGCGCCTGCGCCTCGGCCAGGGGGATGGGGGGCGACATCATTCGGGCGCGCGCCATTCGCCCGACTTGCCGCCGCTTTTCGAGATCAGCCGGACGCCCTCGATCACCATCGCCCGATCGAGTGCCTTGCCCATGTCGTAAAGTGTGAGGAGCGCGAGAGAAACGGCTGTCATTGCTTCCATTTCCACACCGGTCCTGCCGGTAATGCTGGTGGTGGCCGTGGCCATGATCGCGCCGGTTTCGCGGGTGAATTCGACACTCACCGCATCGAGGCCGAGCGGGTGGCAAAGCGGGATCAGCTCGCCGGTTTTCTTTGCCCCCATGATCCCGGCGATCCGCGCCGTGGCGAGCGCATCGCCCTTCGGCCCGGACCCGTCCCACAAGGCGTCGAGCGCTTCATCGGACATCGCAATCCGGCCCTGCGCCACGGCAACGCGCCGGGTTTCGGCCTTGCCGCCGACATCGACCATATGGGCCGCGCCGGTTTCATCGAGATGAGTCAATCGGGTCACGCGAGCGCCGCCTTTTCCAACAGGATGGAACACATGGAACACGGTCCTGACGGGAAACGGGCGCGATGGAAAGGGCGCGCTTTACGAAGGCGGGCAAGAGGGCGTCGGCGCGTGGTCATATGTGCCGCATCATGCCATCCCGTGGCACTGTAGGACAGGCTCGGTGGGACAGGCCGCGCAGGACCGGCTCACCCTTCGAGCAGAGTGCGGGTCGCGGCAGTCACGTCGTCCTGACGCATCAGGCTTTCGCCCACCAGGAAGCTGCGAACCCCGCTGCGCGCAAGGCGCTCGCAATCGGCATGGCTGGCAATGCCGCTTTCGCCGACCAGCAAGGCGTCCTCGGGCGCGAGCTGCGCGAGGCGTTCGGTCGTCGCAAGGTCGGTGGTGAAGGTCTTCAGGTCGCGGTTGTTCACCCCGATCAGGCGCGAGTGGAGCCTGGTTGCGCGTTCCAGTTCCGCCTCGTCATGCACTTCGACCAGCACGTCCATGCCGCGATCCAGTGCCGCCGCCTCGATCTCGGCCATCGCGCCGTCGTCCAGCGCGGCGACGATGATGAGGATGGCGTCGGCCCCGATGCTGCGCGCTTCGACCACCTGCCAGGGGTCGACCATGAAATCCTTGCGCAGCACGGGCAGCGCGCAGGCGGCGCGCGCGGCGACCAGATAATCCTCATGCCCCTGGAAATAAGGCGCATCGGTCAGGACCGAGAGGCAGGCCGCACCGCCAGCGGCATAATCGCGCGCATGCTGGGCAGGGTGAAAATCCTCACGGATCAACCCCTTGGAGGGCGATGCTTTCTTCACTTCCGCGATTAGGCCGAGGCCCGATCCCTGCGCGCGTTCGAGCGCCGCACGGAACCCGCGCGGTGCGGATTGCTGCGCCGCCAGTGCCTCCAGATTGGCCAGCGAGGTGGCCTGCTTGCGGGCCGCGACCTCTTCGCGCTTGGTTGCGCAGATTTCTTCCAGCTTGTTCATGCAATCACTTCGCCATTTCGATCCAGTCGGCGAGCAGCTTTGCCGCCTTGCCGCTGTCGATGGATTCGGCGGCAAGGGCCGCGCCGCTTTCCCAATCCTCGACCGTACCTGCCACGATCAGCGCGGCAGCAGAGTTGAAGAGGACCGAATCCCGATAAGCGCCCTTTTCGCCTTCGAGCAACGCGCCGAGTGCCTTGGCATTGTGCGCCGGGTCGCCGCCACGGATCGCTTCCAGCGGGGCATGGTCGAGCCCCGCCATGCCTGCATCCACGCGGCGCATTTCGAACTCGTGTCCCGTGACATCGGCCAGCTCGTTGCCAGCGGCCAGGCTCAGCTCGTCCAGCCCTTCATCGCCGGAGACGATGAAGGTCCGCTCGCTGCCCAGGCGCGCAGCCGCTTCGCCATAGATCGGGACATAGCCGGGGCGGGCAATGCCGATGAGCTGGCGTTTGATCCCCGCAGGGTTCGACAGCGGCCCCATCAGGTTGAAGATGGTCCGGCGGCCGAGCTTCTTGCGGATGGGCTGGATGCGTTTCATCGCCGGGTGGTGGTTCGGCGCGAACAGGAAGCAGATGCCGAGTTCCGCCAGCGTCTTTTCCGCCGTGCGCCCCGCTGCCTCCATGTCGAGGCCGAGCACTTCGAGCGTGTCCGCCACGCCCGAAAGTGAGGAGATCGCCCGGTTGCCATGCCGCGCGACCGGAACGCCGCAGCCTGCAACGACAAGGCCGACGGCGGTGGAGACGTTGAGCGTGTGATGCCCATCGCCACCCGTGCCGCACACATCGATGGCGTTTTCGGGACCGGCGACGGGGATGTATCGCGCCCTCAGCGCACGCGCGGCCCCGGCGATCTCGTCTGCCGTCTCGCTGCGTTCGGTCATCGCCAGCAAGAAGCGGGCGATTTCCTCTTCGCTCGCCTCCCCGTCGAGAATCCAGCCGAAGACCTCTTCGGATTCGGTTTCGCTCATATGCGGAACGGCGAGGGGGAGATGCTTCATGCCGGAACCCTGGCGGCGATGCCGCAGATTTCGAGGAAATTGGCGAGCAGGGCGTGGCCATGCTCGGTCGCGATGCTTTCCGGGTGGAACTGGACACCGTGGATCGGCAATTCACGATGGCGGAAGCCCATCACGCTTGTGCCGTCGAGGCCGGGCGTCTCACTGGTTGCGTTGACCTGGAGGCTGTCGGGAATGTCTTCCACCACCAGCGAGTGATAGCGGGTGGCGGTGAAGGGTGAGGGCAGGCCGGAGAACACGCCGGTCCCGTCATGGTCCACCGGGGATGTCTTGCCGTGCATCAACCCGCCACGCACCACGCGCCCGCCGAAATGCTGGCCGATCGCCTGATGGCCGAGGCACACGCCCAGCAGCGGCAGCGCGGCATCGGCGCAGGCGGCAACCAGATCGAGGCTGATCCCCGCCTCGTTCGGTGTGCAGGGGCCGGGCGAGATGAGGATGCCCTTGGCCCCATGCTGCAATGCCTGCGACGCGGTGAGGGCGTCATTGCGCTCCACCCGCACCTCTGCGCCCAGCTCCATCAAATAGTGGACGAGGTTGAAGGTGAAGCTGTCGTAATTGTCGATGACCAGGATCATGGCATCCGCGTTGGCGTTTTGCGGCGGCGCAATCAAGCAAGGAAAGCTATTTGCCCTGTTCGTGGCCCGGTCTCAAACGTCGGCCAGCTTGTCCGTCGCGCGCACCAGCCCGTCGACAATCCCCGGTTCGCTCGCCGAATGGCCTGCATCGTGGACGATCCACAGCTCGGCATCGGGCATGGCTTTCTTCACCTGCCACGCGCCGACGGGCGGCGTGCAGATATCGTGGCGGCCCTGGACCATGATCGTGGGGATGTGCCTGATGCGGTCGATATCGCGCAGCAACTGGCCGTCTTCGAGGTAGAAATCGTTGAGGAAGAACCGTGCGCAGATCCGGGCGAAGGGCACGGCCTTGGCCGGGTCTTCGAAGTCGCTCAGCAGGTCCTCGTTGGGCAGCAGGGTGGCGACATGGGCTTCCCACAGCGACCATTCGCGCGCTGCGGCGAGGCGAGTGGCTTCATCCTCGCTCGTCAGCCGGTCGTGATAGGCCTTCACCAGATCGCCGCGTTCGGCCTCGGGGATGTGGCCGGAGAACTGGTCCCATTGTTCGGCCATGATCTCGCTGGCGCCGTAGCGGTAGAGCCAGCCCTTTTCCCGGTCGCTGGCTAGGAACACGCCGCGCAGCACCAGTTCGCTCACCCGCTCGGGGTATTTCTGCGCATAGGCCAGCGCGAGGGTGGAGCCCCAGCTGCCGCCGAAGGCCTGCCATTTTTCGTGCCCGCACATTTCGCGCAGGCGCTCGATATCCTCGACGATGCGCCAGGTGTCGTTGTGCTCTATCTCCGCAAAGGGCGTGGATTTGCCGCAGCCGCGTTGATCGAACAGCAGGACGTCGTATTTCTCCGGGTCCCATTGCCGCCGGTGCGAAGGGGCCATGCCCCCTCCGGGGCCGCCATGCAGGAACACGGCAGGCTTGGCGCCCTTGGTCCCGACGCGTTCGTAATAGAGCGAATGCCCTTCACCGACATCGAGCATGCCGGTCTCATAGGGTTCGATTTCGGGGTAGAGCGTGCGCAGGGTGTTTGTCATTCCGCGGGAGTGGCGCGTTTCGTCACCACGATCAAGGGGCCGATGGGCGCGCCCGTGTCGAGCCGCCCCGTCGCCGGGTTCCACAGAGCCGAGACATTCCCGTCGAGAAACAATGCGTTTTTCACGTTCAACTCGTCGCGATAGAAGCGCGCCAGACGCCCGAAGCTCAATGGGGCGTTGGAAATCACGAAATGCGCGCGCCCGCGCTCGTCGATGCCCACCGCATTGCGGATCAGCCGCGAAGGGCCGTCCTTGGTGATTTCCGGATGAATCTTGCCGTCGATCACCAGCATCGGGCCGGATTGCGTTCCGAATTCGGGGCGGTCCGACACATTGGCGAGAAAATCCTGCGTGGTGCGGATTTCCCACTTTTCGCCCGTGCCGTAGAACACGCCATTGGGCTTCATGTGAAAATTGCCCTCGCCTTCGGCGGTGTTGAGTTCCTTCAGCCGCTTGGCATTCTCGACATAATAGCCGACCGGATCGCCCTCGCTGTCGAACATGCCGGCATTCATCGCGAAGGCGACCGTTTCGCCGTCACGGGATTTGGAAAAGCTGGTCAGCCCGCGATAATTCGCCCCGCCATCGGGGGAGAGATCGGTTTCGATCCGATGCCGTGCAGGCACGGCCAGGCAGTGGGTGAGCGAGGTGTCCTCGAAAATCACGGAGCGGCACGCGGTTTCCACCTTGGCGGCGATGGTCGCGCTGGGCGTGGGTGTGGGGCTGGGCGTGCCCGCGGTGTTCGTGGGGCCGATGGTGGCGCGCGCCACAGGCTCGCCTTCTTCCTGCTGGCCACAGCCCGAAAGCGCCAGGGCAAACGTTGCCGCGACGAAACGCAATATCATTGTCCGTAACCCGATTCCTGTGCGACTCGAAACGCTTCGGCCGCCGCTGCTTTTAGCGCGTCGGCCTTCGCCTCGCACTCACGCAATTCATATTCCGGATCGCTGTCGGCAACGATGCCCGCGCCGGCCTGGACGTGCATGGTCCCGTCTTTCACCACGGCGGTGCGCAACACGATGCAGCTATCGACCGATCCATCGGGCGCGAAATAGCCGACCGCCCCGGCATAGGCCCCGCGCGTCTCAGGCTCCAGCTCGCCGATGATCTGGCAGGCACGAATTTTGGGCGCCCCGCTGACCGTGCCCGCCGGAAAGCCCGCGAATACCGCATCGAGCGCATCGCGCGAGGGATCGAGTCGCCCTACCACATTGCTGACGATGTGCATGACGTGGCTGTAGCGTTCGATGGTGAAACTGTCGGTGACCTCGACGCTGCCCTGCGCCGCGATCCGGCCGATATCGTTGCGCCCCAGATCGAGCAGCATGAGGTGTTCGGCGCGTTCCTTGGCATCGGCCAGCAGGGATTGTTCCGCCGCACGGTCGGCCTGCGCATCCGCGCCGCGAGGGCGCGTGCCCGCAATGGGGCGCACAGTGACCTCGCCATCGCGCACCCGCACAAGGATTTCCGGGCTCGATCCGACAACAGCAAAGCCAGGAAGATCGAGGAAATAAAGGAAGGGCGAAGGGTTCACCCGCCGCAGCGCGCGATAGAGTTCGACCGGCGGCAACGGGAAAGGGCAGGTGAAACGCTGCGCCAGCACCACCTGGAAGATGTCGCCTGCGACAATGTAGTCCTTCGCCTTGGCGACCATCGCCTTGTAATCGTCGGCCTCCACGCATGGGGCGAGTTTCGCGTCCGGCAAGTCAGGCACGGTCGGTTCGGAGCGCATCTCCGCCTGTTCGAGACGGCGCAACGCATCGTCGATCCGTTCGCTTGCCAGTTCGAGACTGCGATCGGCATCGTCGCCGGACCAGATCGGCGCTATGCAGAACATGGTGTCGCTCAGATTGTCGAACACGCAGATCAGCGTTGGCCGCACGAACAGCATGTCGGGCAGGTCGAGCGGGTTGGCGGGCGGGCGGGGCAAGTCCTCCACCAGCCCGAACGTCTCATAACCAAAATAGCCGACGAGGCAGGCGAGGGCGGACGGCAGACCTTCCGGTACGTCGATCCGGCAGGCATCGGCCAGCGCGCGCAATTCGGCCAGCGGCTCGCCATCGCAGGGGCTGAACGCTTCGCGGTCGTGCTGCCAGTCGCGGTTGATTGCCGCCTCTGTTCCCTGCGCGCGGAAGACGAGATCGGGATCGATCCCCAGCAGGCTGTAACGCCCGCGGACCTCGCCCCCTTCGACGGATTCGAGCAGGAAATCGCCGCGTTCCGCTTCGCCCAGCCGCAGCATGGCGGCAACCGGGGTCAGCGTATCGGCCACCACGCGCCGCCACACCAGCGCGGGCTTGCCCGCCGCCAGTTGCCGCTTCGCGCTCTCTGCGCCTTCCAGCTTGGCCAAGTTCCTAGCGTTCCCCGGTCAGCTGTTTGCGGACCGCTTCGATCGCCGCTTCGTTGCGTTCCACCCCGAGGCTGTTGCGCATCGCATTGACGAGCTGGTCGACATATTCGCCGCCCACTGCCTGGCCGAGATCCGACCGGGCCTGCGCAACGAGCGGATCGTCGTCTTCGATCGTGCCGACCTGGATGTCGTCGAGGTCGACCACATACCAACCGATGTCGCGCGGCGCGGCGAGCTTCTTGGTCGATCCCTGCGCCATGCTGAAGAACAGGGCGAGCGGTGCGGGCACGCGCTGGTTCTGCTGGCGGGCGAGTTCTTCACGCGTCTGGTTGATCTGCTGCGGCGGGGGGAGGCGCGTTTCCTCAGCTGCAAGCGCATCGGCGAGCGAGCTGCCCTTGGATACGCGGGCCATGATCCGGTCGGCTGCTGCGCGGGCGCGTTTTGCGCCTTCGGCAAGCCGCCAGCGCGCCACCACCATGTCGCGGATTTCGGCCAGCGGGGCCGCCGCCGATTCCGTAATTCGGGTCACTTCGAAGGCAAGATAGGTCTGCCCGCGCTCGACCTCGGCGATTTGCGGTTCGCTTTCATCCATCTGGAATGCAGTGGCAAGCGCCGGGGTCAGCGCCTCGGGCACGCGCTCATTCTGCGTTTCGTAGATCATGCCATTGGCCAGCACGGGACGGGTGGTTTCCAGTTCGAGGTCGAATTGCTTGGCCAGATCGCTGAGCGTGGCGCCGCCGTCGATTTCTTCTTCAAGCTCGGCTGCGAGATCGGCGAGTGCGCGAAGGCGCTTTTCCTCGCGGATCGTGTCGGCAATCTCGCCGCGCACCGAAGCCAGCGGGCGTTCGCTGCGGGTTTCGACTGCATCGACCCGTGCGATATGCCAGCCAGAGGCGCTGCGGGCGGGCTGGGTGATGCTGCCGCGTGCGGCCGCGAAATAGGCTTTCGCCACAGCATCGGATGCCTGCGAGCGGACTTCGCTGCTTTCCACCGGGCCGAGGCTGGAGGTGCGCAGGCCCGCTTCGCGCGCCAGCTGGTCGAGCGATGCGCCGCCCTGGACCCGCTCGCGCAGCGATGCGGCGGCGGCCTGGGTCGGGACGATCAGCTGCGTGAAGCGGCGCGTTTCGGTGGCGGCATATTCTTCGCTGTCGCGCTCGTAACGCGCGGAGATTTCTGCATCGGTCGGCTCGATCCGGTCTGACACGGCATCGCTGCCGAAGCTGAGATAGCGGATCACGCGGCGCTCGGGACGGATGAAATCGTCCCGCGATTCGCGGTAATAGCTTTGCAGCTGCGCATCGGACGGGTCACCTTCGGGCGCAAAGGCCGCCGAAGGCAGCAGGCCGATCGCACCGATCCGGCGTTCCTTGATCAGCGCGGCATAACGGCGGGCAACGGAATTGGGCATTGCAGCGCCCATGCCGACCGGGGCGAGCATCATCCGTGCGTGCAGCCCCGAGGTGATATCCTGGCGCATCATGGCATCGTTAAGGCCCTGCGCGCGCAAGGCCGCGTTGTAGGATTCAGCGCTAAATTCACCGTCGGGGCCGAAGAAGGTCGGGATCTGGCGAATTTCGCTGTTCACGAGGTTCGACCCGACGCGCAGCCCGTGCTTGTCGGCGTAACCGGAAATGGCGTAGCGATCGATCAGCCCGTCGATGACCTGGTCGAGGCCGTCCTGCGCGATGAAGGCCTGCATCGACAGCGTCGGGTTTTCACCGCGCAACCGGTCGACCGCGTTGGAAGCCGCGCGGCTGAGTTCGGACGTGCCGATTTTCTGGTCGCCCACCACGGCCACGCGGTCGCCGCCTGCAACCCCGCCGAATGTGCCGGTATTGGCCACATCGCTGCTGGCGAAGGCAAATGCGATCAGCGCGAGAAAGCCGAGAGTGACGGCGAGGCCGAGCTTGGATTTGAAGAAATTACGAAAAGCATTCATTTCGGGGATTGTCCGGGTTGCGCAAAGCTGTCTGTCGGGGCGAGGCTTTATCCGCCCTGCGACCTTGCCGCAACAGGTGGCGAAGGGTTTTGACCTTGTGGAAAACCTTCGCTAGCGGACGCCGCCTGCCAATACCTATATTGCCCCCCTCATATCGAAAATTACGAAGAGAACTATCTATGGCCGAACGGCCCTATATCGTCGGTAACTGGAAGATGAACGGCACGCGCGCCATGCTTTCCGAAGCGCGCGCAATCGATCGTGCTGCCCAACGTCACATGAAGGTCGAGGTGGCTGTTGCGCCGCCATTCACCCTGATTCACGCCATTCACCGCGAAGTCGAACAGATCGGTGTCGGGGCGCAGGATTGCCATGCGGAGCCCGAGGGCGCGCATACCGGCGATATCTCGGCGGCAATGGTGGCCGATTCGGGCGCCAAGTTCGTGATCCTGGGTCACAGCGAGCGGCGCACCAACCATGGCGAAACCAATGAGTTGATCTCCGCCAAGGTCCAGGCGGCGCTGGATGCCGGGATGCGGATCATCCTGTGTTGCGGCGAGAGCCTGGAAGCGCGCGATGCAGGCGAGGCAAAGGCCTTCGTCCTGGGTCAGCTCAAGGCGAACCTGCCCAAGATCGACGATGCCGCCACGCGCGTTACCGTTGCTTACGAACCCATCTGGGCGATTGGCACGGGGCGCACGGCCAGCGCGGACGATATCGCCGAAATGCACGCCGATATCCGCGCGCTGCTCGTCGAAACCTATGGTGAGGAAGCCTCGAACGAGATTCGCATCCTCTATGGCGGCTCGGTCAAGCCGGACAACGCCACCGAAATCCTCGCACTCGACAATGTCGATGGCGCGCTGGTTGGCGGGGCGAGCCTGACGGCAGAGAGTTTCCTCGGCATCGTGCTGGCTGCATCGGGCGGCGAGGCGGAATAAGCCGCCCCGCGCTTGTGGTGCGGCCTCCGGGCCACTAGATGCACTGACAGTTCTGCCAAAGCCCTGCCAAGGGGCCACACGAATTTACGGATCGATCGACCCATGTTTCTTTTCCTCACCGTCCTTCAGGCTTTCGTTGCCGCCGGGCTCGTTGCTGTCATCCTGATGCAGAAATCGGAAGGCGGCGGCCTGGGCATCGGGGGCAGTCCGACTGGGATGCTCAGCGCGCGTGGCGCCGCCGACTTCCTGACCCGGACGACGAAATGGCTGGCGGTGTTGTTCGTGGCGCTGTCGATCCTGCTTGCGGCCATGGCCGTTGACGCGACGAGCGGCAGCTCGCTCGAATCGACGCTCGACCGCAACGTCACTCCGACCGAAAGCGATCCGCTGGGTCTCGACCCTGCCACACCGGCCGCACCTGCACCGGCCGAAACCGGCGCGACCCCGACCGAAGACCCGCTTTCCTGATTTAATTCACCATTGCTTGTGGATTTTGCGCCTTTTGGGCGCGGTTTCCGCTTGCGCCGACTCAACGCACAGTCTTAGGGGCCGACTCCCATGGCGCGGTATATTTTCATCACCGGCGGCGTGGTCTCCTCGCTCGGCAAAGGTCTCATGGCGGCATCGCTCGGCGCGTTGCTGCAGGCACGCGGCTACAAGGTCCGCATTCGCAAGTTCGATCCCTACCTCAATGTCGATCCGGGCACGATGAGCCCGTATCAGCATGGCGAGGTCTATGTGACCGACGACGGGGCCGAGACCGATCTCGATCTGGGGCACTACGAACGCTTCACCGGCGTCTCCGCCAAGCAGGCGGACAACGTCACCTCGGGCCGGGTCTATCAGGACATCATCGCCAAGGAACGGCGCGGCGATTACCTCGGCGCGACGGTGCAGGTCGTCCCGCACGTGACCGACGAGATCAAGGCTTTCGCCCTGGCCGACCAGGACGATCTCGACTTCATCCTGTGCGAAATCGGCGGCACGGTCGGCGATATCGAGGGCTTGCCCTTCATGGAGGCGATCCGCCAGCTCAGGAACGAGCTTGAGCCGATGCAAACGCTGAGCGTGCACGTCACGCTGGTCCCCTATATCGCGGCGGCGGGCGAGCTGAAGACCAAGCCGACGCAGCACTCCGTGCGCGAGCTGGCGAGCCTTGGCATCAAGCCCGACGTGCTGCTGTGCCGCGCAGAGCATCCGATCCCCGACAGCGAGCGGCGCAAGATCGCGCAGTTCTGCAACGTGCGGTCCGAAGCGGTCATCCCCGCTCTCGACGCTCCGTCGATCTACGCCGTCCCGCTGCAATATCACGCCGAAGGGCTCGACAGCGAAGTGCTGCGTGGCTTCGGCATCACCGATGCGCCGGACCCCGACCTGTCGCGCTGGTACGATGTGGTCGATCGTTACCAGAACCCCGAAGGCGAAGTGACGATTGGCGTGGTGGGCAAATATGTCGGCCTGCAGGACGCGTACAAATCGCTCAACGAAGCGTTGGTCCACGGCGGGCTGGCGCACCGGGTAAAGGTCAATGTCAAGTGGATCGATGCCGAGGTGTTCGAGCAGGACGATGGCGCTATCTCCGCGCAGCTCGAACCCATGCACGCCATTCTCGTCCCCGGCGGATTCGGTGAACGCGGATCGGAAGGCAAGATCGCCGCAGTCCGCTTCGCGCGCGAACACAAAGTACCATTTTTGGGCATTTGTCTTGGTATGCAGATGGCTTGCATTGAGGGCGCGCGGGCAGCTGGGATCGACGCGGCATCTTCCACCGAGTTCGGCGAAACAAGCGAGCCGGTGGTCGGCATCATCACCGAATGGATGAGCGAAGAAGGCCTGCAGAAGCGCGAGGACGGGGGCGATCTGGGCGGCACGATGCGGCTCGGAGCGTATGACGCGAAGCTGGCCGGCAACAGCCACGTGTCGGGCATCTATGGCGGAGCCGAGACGATCTCCGAACGTCACCGTCACCGTTACGAGGTGAACGGCAAATACATCGAACCGCTGGAGGGGCAGGGCCTGATCTTTTCCGGCATGTCGCCCGATGGCCTGCTGCCGGAAATCGTCGAACGGCCCGATCATCCGTGGTTCGTGGGCGTCCAGTTCCACCCGGAACTGAAGTCTAAACCGTTCGATCCGCACCCGCTTTTCGCAGGATTTGTGGGCGCGGCGCTGGACCAGGCACGGCTCGTCTAACTTTTTTCATTTCTTAAACACGTCGCTAAGGCGCTGTTTTTATACATAGAGGGGTGGGCGTTTTGTAACGAAACGACAGCCCCGCACGCGCGCGCGCAATCTGCGGGTTTATCTTTTGATAATTTTGCAGCACAGTCGTTTCAGAAATTCGAGGGTCGCGGCCATTTTTGTGGCCTCAATGGTCGCCTTGCATCGCAATTACGGCTTGTCTCGAAACTGATCGTCTTCTGCGACCCGGACGGTCGATTTCGCGGCTTGGCGGCGTTTCAAACGTCGCGGGGGCGTGAGCCTTTCGGCTCCGCCCCCTATTCGTTTTTTCGGTTTTTTTGAGAAGAAGAGCCGTCAGGCGGCTTCGCTGTCGTCTTCCGACTTGTCGCCATCGACGACTTCCAGCTTCTGCTGGCCGCCGATCATGACCTTTTTCGGCTTCATCGCCTCGGGCACTTCGCGCACCAGATCGATCACCAGCAGGCCATCGGCAAGGTCGGCATTTTCGACGCGCACGAAATCGGCCAGCTCGAACTTGCGCTCGAACCCGCGATTGGCGATGCCGACATGCAGCATTTCGCCAGCGGAGTCCTCATCCCGCTTACGGCCCTGGACGGTCAGCAGGTTCTGCTGCGCGGTGATGTCGAGATCACCGGAGCGGAAGCCGGCGACGGCCAGCGTGATGCGATAGGCATCTTCGTCGCGGCGCTCGATGTTGAACGGGGGGTAATTGTCGCCGGAGGGGCCGCGGCCCTGGCTTTCAAGCAGGTCGAACAGTCGGTCGAAACCCACGGTGGAACGGCGGAAAGGGGTGAAATCTACACGGTTCATCGAAACAAATCCTCTTCTGAGCAATTCATCTAAGGCATAAGGCCCGCTAAACGGCGCCGATGCCGGTCAATGTGTCCTTCATGCCTGTTGGCCATGTCGGACAGATAATAGATAGGCGGGATCGCAGCCCTTTCAAGTGGGGGCGCGCGAGGCGAATTACGACGGAATAACAAGAGGTAAGAATGGATAGACCCAAGGTCACGATCTACACGAAATTCGGCTGCGGCTATTGCGTCAGGGCCAAGCGGCTGCTGGATGAGAAAGGTGTCGTTTACGAAGAACACGACATCACCATGGGCGGGCCCAAGCGCGATGAAATGCGCGAGCGCGCGCCCAACGCCACCACCGTTCCGCAGATCTTTATCGGGGATACCCATGTCGGCGGCTCCGACGATCTCGCCGCGCTGGAGCGCGATGGCAAGCTGGACACTTTGCTCGCTGGCTGAATGACGCGCGTCGCCATCCTCCAGATGACTTCCGGCATCGAGCCGGAGGCGAACGCCGATACGTTGTGCGATGCGATCGCGCGGGCGAAAGAGGGCGGGGCGGTCATGCTCTTCACCCCGGAGATGAGCGGGTTGCTCGACCGGGATCGTGGCCGGGCGGCAAGCAATATTGCGCGCGAAGAGGACGATGTCGTCCTGGCTCGGGTCCGCAAGGCCGCTGCGAGCCATGAATTATGGGTCGCGCTCGGCTCGCTTGCCATTGAAAACGGCGATGGAAGCTGGTCGAACCGCGCCTTCGTGGTCGATGACAAAGGTGCGATTGCTGCCCGCTATGACAAGATCCATATGTTCGACGTCGACCTCGACAGCGGCGAAAGCTGGCGCGAATCCAATGCCTATCGTGCGGGCGATGCCTTGACGGTGGTGGATACGCCCGCCGGGCGGCTCGGACTGTCGATCTGTTACGATATTCGCTTTCCGGCATTGTTCGATGCGCTCGGCAAGGCGGCCTGCGACATCATTGCCATCCCCGCCGCCTTCACCGTGCCGACAGGCGCGGCGCACTGGCATATCCTCCAGCGCGCGCGGGCAATCGAGGCGAGCGCATTCGTCGTCGCGGCCGCGCAGGTCGGCAAGCACGCCGATGGCCGCGAGACATACGGACACAGCCTGGCCATCGATCCGTGGGGTGAGGTGCTGCGCGACATGGGCGGAACAGAGCCCGGCGTCGCTTTCGTCGATATCGATCCGCAGCGGATTGCCCAGGTGCGCAGCCAGGTTCCGAGCCTTGCCAACCGCCGCGAAATCGCCAAATAGGCCGCCCCATGATCGTCTACGACCTTATCTGCGACAGTGCCCACAGGTTCGAAGGCTGGTTCGGTTCTTCCGGCGATTTTGCCTCGCAAAAAGAGCGCGGCTTGCTGTCATGCCCTGTGTGTGGAAGCGAGGCGATCGCCAAGGCGCCGATGGCTCCGGCTGTACCGGCTAAGGGCAATCAGGGCGTAACCGCCTCGCTGGGCCAGCAGGCGGATAAAACCAAGTCCGTATCGAACACGCCGATGCCGCCCGAAGTCGCCAAGGCGCTGACCGCGCTGGCAAAGGCGCAGTCCAAGGCACTGGAGAAGAGCGAGTGGGTCGGTGACAAGTTCGTCGAGAACGCCCGCTCGATGCATTATGGCGAAACGGACGAAAAGCCGATCCATGGCCGCGCCACGCCGGATGAGGCGCGCGGCCTGATGGAAGAGGGCGTTGCGGTATCGCCGCTGATCGTGCCCGTTGCGCCGCCCGACGAACTCAACTGATTGCCTGACCGGCTGCGCCTGCTAAGGGAGCGGCGGAGCGCCCGTAGCTCAGTCGGATAGAGCACCAGATTCCTAATCTGGGGGCCACAGGTTCGAATCCTGTCGGGCGCACCATTTTCACGCTCCAGTGTTCGAAGGAGGCACGCTATCCGATGACTGCTGAAAGCGACCGCCCGATCAATCCGCCGCTGATCGAACTTCCGATCAACACCCATGATCGGGGCTTTTACGATGGGTTCAGCCGGGCGGTGACGATCCCGTCAAAGATCATCGTTTCGGTGCTGATCATGTGGGCGATTTTCTTCCCGGTCCGCGCGAACGAGACGCTGAGCGCAGCCAATGACACGATCATTTCGACTTTTGCGGGCTGGTATGTCTATCTTATCGCGGCGCTGATGGCTGTGTGTCTTGGGCTGGCACTGTGGCCGGCATCGGGCCGCCTGCGGATCGGGATGGAGGGAGAGCAGCCCGAATTCGGTCGCTTTTCATGGTTCGCCATGCTGTTCGGTGCGGGCATCGGCATCGGTATGCTGACCTATTCTACCGCAGAACCGCTCGCGCATTTTGCCAACAATCCGCAGATCATCGATGGTTCGGTCGAACCCTTGTCGCAGGGCGCGGTACGCCCCGCCTACTTCTACACCTTCATGCACTGGGGCTTCGCCGCCTGGGCAACCTATGCACTGGTCGGCCTGGCGATCGGTTATGTCGCTTATCGCCGCAACCTGCCGCTGACGATCCGTTCGGGGCTTGCGCCCCTGTTCGGCCTGAGACTGACGGGGCTTTGGGGCCACGTGATCGATATCGTCTCGGTGGTCGCCACTATCCTTGGTGTGGCGGTGACGATGGGCTTCGGGGTCGAACAATTCGTGGCCGGACTTGCCCGGCTCGAAGTGGCGGACTGGTTGCTCGACGAGGATGGCTCCTCTTCGGCGCTGGCGGTCGTCCTCTCGCTCTTCGTGCTGGTGGGCCTGTCGACGCTCAGCGCGCTGTCGGGCGTGGGGCGCGGGATCAAATGGCTGTCCAACCTCAATATGGGCCTGTCCTTCGCGCTGCTCGCTCTGTTTGCCGTGCTCGGCGTCGGATTAGGCGGGCTGGAGCTTCTGGGTGTGGGCTTGTGGGATTATGCGCGCGGTATCGTGCCTGCATCGCTGACCTTGTTCCAAGGCGGTACGCCGATGGGCGATGCGTTGGTGCAATGGCAGCTCGACTGGCCGGTGTTCTATTGGGCGTGGTGGATCGCCTTTGCGCCGTTCGTAGGCATGTTCATCGCGCGCATTTCGCGCGGGCGGACGGTGCGTGAATTCCTGTTCGGCGTGATCCTTGTCCCGTCGCTCATGTGCTTCGTCTGGATGGCCATTGTCGGCGGCACGGCGATCGAGCTGGAACTGTCGGGCGTGGCTGGCGGCCGGATCGTGGAGGCCGGCATTTCGGACCAGCTCTTCGCATCGCTGTCGGTACTGCTCTCGCCCGCCATGGCGGACGTGGTATCGGGCTTTGTCGTCCTGCTTTTGCTGACCTATCTGGTGACCTCTGCGGACAGCGCGATCCTGATCGTCAACACGATCAACGGCGCAGGGGAGAGCGAAGGGCAACGCCGTTTCCATATCGTGTTCTGGGGCGGGGCGCTGGCCTTTATGGTCGGCTCCATGCTGATCCTTGGCGGGATCGACGCGATCCGCATAACCATGATCATCGGGGCGCTGCCGTTCTCCTTCGTGGTGGCGATGATGGGCATCGCGATCGTCAAAGCCATCGTGTTCGATCTGCGCCGCAAACGGCATGGCGTGCCTACGACGGCGGGCGACGCGCTGCGCGATGCATTGCCGGATTAGGCCACTACACTTGGCTTGAAGCCTGGGCGAAGCGCGCATAATTGCGGGGCGATGATGTCCTCCGCCTATCCCGTGCGCGCGCTGCTTATCGCGATCTTCGTCCTCATGGCGGGGAGCGGGTTCCTGTCCACGCTGATCGCGGTCCGCCTCGAAGGCGCTGGCGTGTCCTCTGCGATGATCGGCCTTGTCGCGACAAGCTACTTTGGCGGGCTGATGCTTGGCTCGTTGCGGGTGGAACGGGTTATCATCCGCATCGGCCATATCCGCGCCTTTGCCGCTTTCGTCACCGTCTATTCCGCAAGCAGCCTGACCTATGCCATCATCGACAGCCCTGCGGTGTGGACCGCGCTGCGCTTTGTCGACGGTTTCGTGATGGCCGGTGTGTTCGTGTGCCTAGAAAGCTGGCTCAACCAGCAGGCCTCAGCCAGGAATCGCAGCGCCGTTCTCGCCTTCTACATGATCGCGCTGTATTGCGGGCAGGCAGCCGGGCAATTCCTGCTCAACCTCGGTAACAATGCGCCCGATCTTCCGTTCATGGTTTCGGCCATCCTGCTGTCGATCGCCTTGCTGCCCGTGCTGCTCACGCGGATGGAACAGCCGCATATCGAGACGATCGCACCCTTTTCGCTGCGGAAACTGTATACGGTTTCGCCGCTCGGCATTGTCGGGACATTGCTGACCGGCGCGATGCTGGGCGCGTTCTATGCGCTTGGCGCGGTTTATATCCAGCGCATCGGCATGGACTTGTCGCAGGTCGCGATCTTCACCTCCTGCGTGATCGCGGGCGGGGTCGCCCTGCAATATCCGCTGGGCATTCTGTCCGACCGGTTCGACCGGCGCATGGTGCTGATCGCATGCTTTCTGTTCGCTGCGCTGTTCTGCGCGCCGATGGCGTTGATAGAGCTACCGGCCATCGGGACGATACTTGTCGGAAGCCTGTTCGGGGGTTTCGCCTTCGCGCTCTATCCGCTCAGCGTCGCCCATTCCAACGATCACCTGTCGGAAGAGGAACGTCTCGGGGCGAGCAGCGGTCTGGTGCTGATCTATTCGGCAGGCGCGGTTGCCGGGCCGATGATCGGATCGGCCGGCATGGGAGCATTCGGCCCCGGCGGCCTGTTTGCAGCCATTGGCACGCTGGCATTGATGGGAGCCGCTTTCGGCTTCTGGCGCAGCCTCGCGCGCGCATCCGTTCCGGCCGAGGACCAGCAGACCTTCCAGAGCCTGCCGCGCACCACCCCGATGGCGGCGGTTCTCGAGGCAAGCGATGAAGCGGTCGAGCGTTAAGGCACGGGCTACTGCCTCGCCCGAACCCCTCTCGCGCCTGCCCCACTTGCGGACGCTGAGCGCGCTCAGCATTGTCACCGACAGGGACGCGCCGACGATCAGCGCGCAGGTGGCGGCCCAGCCGCCCCAGGCATAGCTGGCCGTCCCGGCAAAGCTGCCGATACCGCCCCCGACAAACATCATCACGATGAAGATGGTCGTCAGACGTGTGCGGATATCTGGCGCAAGCGCAAGAAACGTCATCCGGCTCGTCACGTCAATGCTGGGGCCGACTGCGTTGACGAAAAGCAACGGCACGATGAGCGGCAGCGCGCCGAAGCCGAGCGGATAGAACAGCAGCGTTCCGCACAATTGCACGAATGCCAGGCGAAAACGTGCGCGGCGCGGGCCCACGCGGTCGGACCAGCGGCCGATGCGCGGCGTCGCCGCGAGGCTGATGATCGCGATCCCGGCAAGGTAGCCGACCGTGTCCGTGCCATAGCCCATTTCGGGCCCGGTCAGATGCAGCGCGAGGGCCAGCCAGGTGGCCGTGAACATCCCGAAATTGAGCCCCTGAATGCTGGCGGAAACCAGCACCTCGCGATGCGCATTGGCCAGCGTGAAAACGGAAGCGAGCAATTTGCGATAGGGCATGGCGGGCGCGCGCTGGGGATCGGTGCGCTTTTCCATCACGAAGGGCAAGGCGATGCTGGCAGTCAGCATCAACCCGCTCGCGATCCAGTAAACCAGTCGCCAGCCATAGAATTCGGCGAGCGCGCCGCCGCCTACGCGCGCGGCAAGGATGCCGAAGATCACCCCGGTGGTGAGCAGCGCGGTGACCTGTCCCAAACGTTCAGGCGCGACGCGTTTAGAGGCATAGGCAGGCAGCAGGTACGGCGCGATGGTGAAGAAGCCGAGCGTGGTCGAAGCAATCGTGAACAGGACGAATGTTTCCGCCCAGGCCATGACCAGCATGGATGCAGTCTGCAACGCCACGAACAGGGCGCACAGGCTCCGGTTGGAATACCGGTCGCCCAGCGGAAGCAGCAGGAAGATGCCGGTCGCCAGCGCCAATTGGTTGAGCGCTGGCACGAGGCCGATCTGCGCCTCGCCCACATCGAAGGTCTGGGCAACATCGCCGATGATCGGATGAATGTAATACGCATTCGCCGTCACCACGGCGGTGGTGGCGGCGAGTGCATATTCCTGGCTGCGGCGAAGAAACCCCGTGTCGGCCATCGGCATATTCCCCTCGTCATGCCGATAAAGGCGGTTGGATCAGGCGCTTTCGCCTGCATCCTTGCCCAGCGGAACTCTCTCTTTGAAGGTGTGCGTAACGTATGGAAAGGGGATTTCGATGCCAGCATCGTCCAAGCCCGCCTTGATGGCGCGCACCACCGCGTCCTTGCTTTCCCATCCGCCGCGCGGGGTCGCGCCCGACCACCAGCGCACGAGGAAGTCGACCGAGCTGGAATTGAATTCCTGCGCGAAAACATCGACGGGCTTGTCTGTGTCGACCGTGTCGACCGCTTCGACCGAACGGCGGATAACATCGGCCGCATGGTCGAGATTGGTGTCGTAGCTGACCCCGATGACAACGTCGAAGCGGCGCTGGCTTTCATCGGTCAGGATCTCGACCGGGTTCTTGAAGATCATCGAATTGGGCACGATGGTCAGTTCGCCCGAAAGGCGGCGCACATGGGTTTCGCGCAAGGTGATATGTTCGACCTTGCCGGTAATCCCTTCGCACACAATGATGTCGCCAATCCGCATCTTCTCGCGCAGCATGATCAGCACGCCGGCCATGAAATTTTCGAAGATGTCCTGAAACGCGAAGCCAATGGCGACCGCGCCGATGCCCAGCCCGGCAAACAGGCTGGCCGGCGTCAGGCCCGGCATCACGACGATGGCGGCGATAAAGATGCCGACGATCCAGATCGCAAGCTTCACCAGCGTATCGATAAGGTTTTTCAGGCTGGGTCGGATATCGGTCTTGCCGACCAGCCCGTCTGCGATCTTCACCGCGAAGCGCGCGGCGATCCACGTCGCCACCAACACCAGAACAGCGATGGCAAGGTTGGGCAGGGCGCGCACGAAGCCTTCGCCCATGGCCACCAGCTGATCCTGCAGCGTGGCCACCGTGTTCACGCTGGTGTCGTAAGTATTCTGCGCCGCGCTGGCGGACGATTGCTGAGCCGTCATGGAGTCCCTCTTTGTTGCAGGGTTAACGAGGGGGTGATGCAGCGGTTCCGATCAGGCCTGCCCGTGTTCCTTGCGGGCGATTTCATGCAACCAGTCGGCGTGGCGCGGAGCCTTCTTCGTCTCGCTCCATTCGTCGAGCATCATCGGCGCGACCCGCTTCAGTTCGGCATATTGCTCGTCCGTGCCGATATCCGCTGCGAGTTCCACCCGGTGGCCATTGGGATCGAAAAAGTAGATCGACTTGAAGATGCCGTGATGCGTGGGGCCGAGCACCTCGATGCCTTGCGCTTCGATATGCTCCTTCGCCGCGACCAGTTCCTCTTCCGAATTGACGCGGAAGGCGAGGTGCTGGACCCAAGCGGGCGTGTTTTCGTCGCGGCCCATATCTTTCTGGTTGGGCAGCTCGAAAAAGGCGAGGATGTTGCCGTTCCCCGCATCGAGGAAGACATGCATATACGGATCGTAATCGCCCGTCGACGGCACGTGGTCTTCCGCAAAGGCGGTGGTGTAATCCATGCCCAGGACCCGGCCGTACCATTCGACCGTTTCCTTTGCGTCCTTGCAGCGATAGGCGGCGTGGTGGACGCCGCCCAGCTTGATCGGGTGCGCGCTCATTCGGCAGGTTCCGGCTGTTGTTCTTCCACCTTGAGCGAACCGCGCTTGATCTGGTCGCGTTCCATGCTCTCGAACAGCGCCTTGAAGTTGCCTTCGCCGAAGCCGTCATCGCCCTTGCGTTGGATGAATTCGAAGAACACCGGCCCGACCTGCGCCTCGGCAAAGATCTGGAGCAGCAGTCGCGGCTGACCGCCTTCGGTCGTCCCGTCGAGCAGGATGCCGCGCATTTTCAGCGCATCGGCGTCTTCGCCATGGCCCGGCAGGCGCTCGTCCAGCATTTCGTAATATGTCGCGGGCGGTGCGGTCATGAAGGGCACGCCGAAATCCTTCAGGCGGTCCCATGCTTCGACCAGATCGTCACAGATCAGGGCGATGTGCTGGATGCCTTCGCCATTGAATTCCTTCAGGAACTCTTCGATCTGGCCTTTGCCGCCGTCGCCTTCTTCATTCAGCGGAATGCGGATCTTGCCGTCCGGCGCGGTGAGCGCCTTGGAGGTGAGGCCCGTATATTCGCCCTTGATATCGAAGAAACGGATTTCCTGGAAGTTGAACAGCGTCTCGTAATAGTCCGCCCAGTATTTCATGCGGCCATTGTAGACATTGTGCGTCAGGTGATCGATCAGCTTGAAGCCCGCACCTTCGGGATGCTTTTCAACACCCGGCAGATATTCGAAATCGATGTCGTAGATCGACAGGCCTTCACCCTCGTCGGAGGCATAGCGGTCCACGAGATAGAGGATCGCGCCGCCAATGCCGCGGATCGCCGGAATGCGTAGTTCCATCGGGCCGGGCTCGTTCGCCACCGGCTCTGCGCCCTGTTCCATCAGGTGATCCAGCGCCTTCTTTGCATCGCGAACGCGGAAGCCCATGCCGCACGCCGATGGGCCGTGCTCTCGAGCGAAGAACCACGCGGCGCTTTTGGGCTCGTAATTGGCGATCAGGTTGATGCCGCCCTGCCGCCACAGATGGACGTCCTTCGAGCGGTGTGTGGCGACGTGGGTAAAGCCCATGGCCTTGAAAACCGGTTCGAGCTGGCCCTTCTCGGGCGCGCAGAATTCAACGAACTCGAAGCCATCGAGGCCGGCGGGGTTTTCGAACAGGTCGGGCATGGGATCCTCTGTATCTCTAGTAGTTTCGTTTGAAACCAAATAAGGCTTTGGGCGGCCACCTGTCAATATCAACGATATCTCGCCCGGGCTTGTTCCGGCAGTGAACGATGTTGCATCGCTTTGCAGCCGACGTCTCGGTGCGGGGCGCTTTTCATGGCACGCAAGGCACGATAGCGGAGACCGCATGGCTGGACTGAATACGATCGACACCCCCGAACTTTCCGAAATTCGCGATGCGGTGCGCGCCTTGTGTGCGCAGTTTCCAGGAACCTATTGGCGGGAGAAGGATCGCGAGCGCGCCTATCCAGGCGAATTCGTCGATGCGCTGACCCAGGCGGGTTTCCTCGCTGCGCTGATCCCGGAAGAATATGGCGGCAGCGGCCTGAAGCTCGATGCGGCTGCGGTCATCATGGAAGAAATCCAGGCCAGCGGTTGCAATGGTGCGGCAGCCCATGCGCAGATGTATGTGATGAACACGCTGCTGCGCTACGGCAGCGAGGAGCAGAAGCAGGCCTATTTGCCCGGCATTGCGCGCGGCGACCTGCGCTTGCAGGCGTTCGGAGTGTCCGAACCGACCAGCGGGACGGATACGCTTTCGCTGCGCACCTTTGCGCGGCGCGACGGCGATGAATATGTCGTCAACGGGCAGAAGATCTGGACCAGCCGGGCGGAGCATTCCGACCTCATGGCGCTGCTGGTGCGCACCACGCCGCGCGACCAGGTGGAAAAACGCACCGATGGCATATCGCTGCTGCTGGTCGATATGCGCGAGGTCGTGGGCAAGGGCATGACGATCAAGCCCATCCGCACGATGATGAACCATTCGACCACCGAAGTTTTCTTCGAGGATATGCGCGTGCCGGCCTCCGCGCTGATCGGGGAAGAAGGCAAGGGCTTCCGCTATATCCTGTCGGGCATGAATGCCGAACGTATCCTGATTGGGGCGGAGTGCATCGGCGATGCCAAATGGTTCATCGAAAAGGCGCGCGATTATGCGAATGAACGCAGCGTCTTTGGCGCGGCCATCGGCAAGAATCAGGGTGTGCAGTTCCCGATCAGCCGTTGCTATGCCCAGATGCGGGCTGCCGAGCTGATGGTGCAGCATGCCGCGCGCGTTTATGACGAAGGCGGCAATGCGGGCGCTGAAGCCAACATGGCCAAAATGCTGGCGAGCGAGGCCAGTTGGGCCGCCGCCGATATGTGCGTGCAGACGCATGGCGGGTTCGGTTTTGCCGAGGAATACGATGTGGAACGCAAGTTCCGCGAAGCGCGGCTTTACACGGTCGCGCCCATCTCCACCAATCTCATCCTCAGCTATCTTGGCGAGCACGTGCTCGGCTTGCCGCGTTCTTATTGATTCCGGACGAAATTCTCTTGCGCGCGCAGGCCAATTGTGATTCTGTGCGGACATGGCGATAGACCTTCGCAAATTCGGCAGAAAACGGGCGCGGCGCGACAAGGTGCAGACCTTCGCGCTGGGTACGTTGCTGTTGCTTGGCGGGCTCGCCATTGCGGGCCCTTCCGGCTTTCTTGCCTGGAGCGAAAACCTGCGCCTGCGCGATCAGCGCGAAACCCAGCTTGCCGCCCTGATGGAAGAGCGGGACGAGTTGAAAAACAAGGTCGAACTGCTTCACCCCGATCATGCCGATCCAGACATGGTGGGCGAATTGCTGCGCAGCAAGCTGGGCGTGATGCACCGCGACGAAGTTTCCATCGATCTGAAAGACTGATCGGCCGCTACGGCATCCCGGAAGTTGACGTTAGCGGAACCGTTGCGCGGGCTGCGAGCTTGTGCCTATAGGCGCGCGCATACCGCTCCCCAGGAAGGATAGCTGAATTGGCCAAGAAGCCTGCGACCAAGAAGAAACAGCCCGCAACGGGGGCGACGGATAACACAGGCGACGATTTCGCACTTCGCAGCCTCCAGCAAGAGCATGAGGCCAGCCCGCGCTACGATGCGAGCGAAGAGGAGATGCTGCATTTCTACGAGCAAATGCTGCTCATCCGCCGGTTCGAGGAAAAGGCCGGGCAGCTTTACGGCCTCGGCCTGATCGGCGGGTTCTGTCACCTCTATATCGGCCAGGAAGCGGTCGCCATCGGGCTTCAATCCGCACTCGACAGTGACAAGGATAGCGTGATTACCGGCTATCGGGACCACGGCCACATGCTTGCCTATGGCATTGATCCCAAGTCCATCATGGCCGAACTGACCGGGCGCGAGGCAGGTATCTCGAAGGGCAAGGGCGGCTCGATGCACATGTTCAGCACCGAGCATAAATTCTACGGCGGACACGGCATCGTCGGCGCGCAGGTCGCGCTGGGCGGCGGTCTGGCGCTTGCGCACCAATATCGCGGCGATGGCGGCATTTGCCTTGCCTATTTCGGCGACGGTGCGGCCAATCAGGGACAGGTTTATGAAACCATGAACATGGCCAGCCTGTGGAAGCTGCCGATCGTCTTCGTGGTCGAGAACAACCAATACGCGATGGGCACGGCGGTCCGCCGGTCCAGCGCCGAAACCGAATTCTACCGCCGCGGCACGGCCTTTCGCATTCCCGGCATGGATGTGAACGGCATGGACGTGCTGGAGGTGCGCCAGTCGGCGGAAATCGCGTTCAAGCATGTGCGCGAGGGCAACGGCCCGGTGCTGATGGAACTCAACACCTATCGCTATCGCGGACATTCCATGTCCGACCCGGCAAAATACCGCACCCGTGAAGAGGTGCAGGAACAGCGCGAACACCACGACCCCATCGAAGGCCTGAAAAAGGCGCTGATCGAGAAGGGCAAGAGCGAGGACGATTTGAAGGCCATCGACAAGGGCATCCGCAAGACGGTGAATGAGGCGGCGGATTTCGCCGAGAACTCGCCCGAGCCGGAAGCATCCGAACTCTACACCGACGTTCTGGTGGAGAGCTACTGATGGCTATCGAACTCAAGATGCCCGCGCTTTCCCCCACGATGGAGGAAGGCACGCTCGCCAAATGGCTCAAGTCCGAAGGCGACACCATCGAGCCGGGCGATATCATCGCCGAGATCGAAACCGACAAGGCAACGATGGAATTCGAGGCCATCGATGAAGGCACGCTGGGCAAGATCCTGATCGCTGAAGGGACGGAGAACGTTGCCGTCGGAACGGTCATCGCGATGATGGCGGGCGAGGGTGAGGATATTGCCGATATCGAAGCGCCTGCCGCCAGCGATATCTCCGGCGACGAAGCAGGTGACGACGCGAAAAAGGACGTGCCGGGCGAGGGCAAGGATGTCGGGCGCGAGGACAGCGATGGGTCGATCACGCCCAAACCGCCCAAGACCAGTCCCAAATCCGATCCCGAAATTCCCGATGGCACAAACATGGCCAGCGTCACCGTGCGCGAGGCGCTGCGCGATGGCATGGCGGAAGAAATGCGCCGCGACGATCGCGTCTTCGTGATGGGCGAGGAAGTCGCCGAATATCAGGGCGCCTACAAGGTGACGCAGGGCTTGCTGGACGAATTCGGCCCCAAGCGCGTCATCGACACGCCGATCACGGAATATGGTTTTGCCGGGATCGGTACGGGCGCGGCGATGGGCGGCCTGCGCCCCATCGTGGAGTTTATGACCTTCAACTTCGCGATGCAGGCCATCGATCACATCATCAATTCCGCTGCGAAGACCAATTACATGAGCGGCGGGCAGATGCGCTGTCCTGTCGTTTTCCGCGGCCCCAATGGCGCCGCCAGCCGGGTGGGTGCACAGCACAGCCAGAATTACGGCCCGTGGTATGCCAGCGTACCCGGCCTGATCGTGATTGCGCCCTATGACAGCTCCGATGCAAAGGGGCTGATGAAGGCGGCGATCCGCTGCGAAGACCCGGTGGTCTTCCTTGAAAACGAGCTGGTTTACGGCCGCACCTTCGAGCTGCCTGAACTCGACGATCACGTATTGCCCATCGGCAAGGCGAGGATCGTGCGCGAGGGCAGCGACGTTACCATCGTCAGCTATTCGATTGGTGTCGGGTTCTCTCTGGAAGCGGCCGAAACGCTGGCCGCAGAAGGGATCGAGGCCGAGGTCATCGACCTGCGCACGCTGCGCCCGCTCGACCGCGAGACGGTCCTTGCCAGCCTTGCCAAGACCAATCGCCTGATTATCGCCGAAGAAGGCTGGCCGACCTGTTCCATCGCTTCGGAAATCATGGCGATCTGCATGGAAGATGGCTTCGATGACCTTGATGCCCCGGTGCTGCGCGTATGCGATGAAGACGTGCCGCTGCCTTATGCAGCCAATCTGGAAAAGCTGGCACTGATCGACGCACCCCGGGTCGTCGCCGCTGCGAAGAAGGTTTGTTACGCCGACTGAGTTTACCTTTCGGAAACCATACGGCTTAGGCTGGGCTTAAGAACGACCGAATACCCCAAAGGAGGTTGCATTTGCATCTCCAGCGGGGCGACATGGTAAAGACGAACGGACAAAGGAAGCTGCACGCGCTCTTGAAATCGAGCGCGGGCAACGTGTTTCCGATGACGGCTGCGGCGGTCTTTGTGCTTGCTGGCCTGGTTGGCGGCGGTGTGGATATGTCGCGCGCCTATATGGCGCAGAACCGGTTGCAGAATGCCTGCGACGCGGGCGTTCTCGCCGGGCGCAAGGCTGTCACCAACAACGGTTTCGACGCCACCGCGAAGGCAGCGGCGGACAGTTATTTCAACGTCAATTTCGCGACCCAGGCGAATGTCTCGGGAACCAAGTTCACCCCAACCACCTCCGACAAGGGCAGCACCATCGACGGCACGGCATCGACCATCGTCGATACCACGGTGATGAACCTGTTTGGGTTCAGGCAGATCCCGCTTTCGGTGTCGTGCATGGCCACGATGCAGGTCAGCAACAGCGATATCGTCATGGTGCTCGACAACACCGGTTCGATGGGCTGGTCGCTTTCGGGTACGTCCGGCACGCGGATGGACGCCCTGCAAGATGCGATGGAATCGTTCTACACCACATTGGCGGCGGCAACGCAGGGGACGAATGCCCGCGTTCGCTATGGCTTTGTGCCGTACAGCACGACGGTGAATGTCGGTAAGCTCGTCTATGCGGTCAACCCCGGTTACATCGCCGACAACAACACCATCCAGTCACGCGAAGCGCAATATGTCGATGTCGAGCGCGATACTGACGAGGTCGAAAGCTACAAGGATCCGGTCTACAATACGCAAACCTCGACTTCGGGATCGAACTATTCAAACTGGGTCGATCATTCCGGTAGCTACAACAAAAACTGGAAATGCAACAACAGCCGGCCGAACAATACGAGCTGGTCGAACAGCGGCACAGCCACGACCTCCACCAACAGCTATATCAACGCGAACGATTACCGGATCACCGAAACGGTGACCAGGCAACCTCAATCGCGCACGGTCTATCGCTGCGAGAAGAAATCGAGGAAGAACTACTGGGTCCAGAAGCAGACGCAGACCCGAGATTTGATCACGACGCAGACCGGCACTGAGGAACCGGTTTACAAGAAAGAGACGATCACCGAATTCGATCGCTATGTGTACAAGCCCGTCAGCTACGATACGAGCGCCTACAAAACCGGATCGAGCGTAAGCACGGTCACGGGCAGCGATGGCAGCCAAGTCAGCTCGACATGGAAGGGCTGTATCGAGGAACGCGATACCGTCGCCAGCGGATCGATCTCGTACAATTCGCTGACGGGCCCGTCGCCCAGCGGCGCGCACGATATCGACATCAACAGCGCGCCGACAAACGATGCAACCCGGTGGAAACCCTATTGGCCCGAAGTCGCGTATTATCGCTACACCAATTCGGGATACTACACGAACAGCGACAGCTTCTACGGCAGCAAGGCCACGACCCGCTGCGGGGTCCAGGCCCAGCTGATGAAGACGATGACGAAGGGGGAATACGATACCTATCGCAACTCGCTCATCACCGTTGGCAACACCTATCACGATATTGGTTTCATCTGGGGCGCACGTCTTGCCTCGCCGAGCGGCATCTTCGCATCCAATGTGAACAAGAAGCCGCTTAACAACGGCAATGTTTCGCGCCATCTCATCTTCCTGACCGATGGCGACATGGATACCAGCATCAGCCAATACACGAGCTGGGGGATCGAGATCCACGACCGCCGCGTCACCGATGATGGCTATACCAGCAGCAATGGCCGGCACACTGCGCGCCTGCTGGCAGCCTGCGAGGCGGCGAAGGCGGAAGGGATCCGCGTCTGGGTGATCGCTTTTGCCACCTCGATGACCTCGGCACTGGAGAGCTGCGCTTCGGAAGACAGCGATTTCATGGCCCTCAATTCGAGCGAGCTGACCAAGCACTTCCAGGATATTGCCAACCAGATCGGCGAATTGCGGGTGGTCCAGTGATGGCCTCGGCAAATCACCTTCGCGAACGCCCCTTGTTCCTCCGGATCCGCCGGGATGAGAACGGCGCGGCCGTCATGGAATTCGGGATCATATCCGTGGTGTTCATCACCATGCTGATCGGCATGTTCGATATCGGTCAGTCGGCCTATGCGCAGTCCATCCTCAACGGCGCAGTCCAGGAAGCCGCGCGCAGTTCGTCGCTGGAAACGGCCAATACGGGTCAGGCCGACGCGCGGGTGCTGGAGCTGATGCGCAATGTCGCGCCGGGGGCGCAGATCGCCTCGACCCGCAAGAGCTATTTCGACTTCGCCGATATCGCACGCGCGGAAAAGTGGAACGACGCCGATTTCGATGGGACCTGTTCGGCGGGTGAAAGCTACACCGACGAAAACGGAAATGGCCGGTGGGATGCCGATATCGGCGCATCGGGGAATGGCGGGGCAGGCGATGTGGTCGTCTATTCGGTTGTGATCACATACGAACCATTGTTCCCGATCCCCTTTTACGACGGTTCGGATGCCAAGCGGACATTGAGCGCGAAGGCGATCAAGAAGAACCAGCCCTTTGCCGATCAGAACAATTACGGTTCCAAGGCGGGGACATGTTGATGCGGTTCATGAACACAAACCTGCTGCGCAAGCTCAAGCGCAATCAGGACGCCATTGCCCTGACCGAATTCGCGGTGGTTGCGCCGGTGTTCCTGATGCTCGGTATGGCGGGCTTCGAAGTTGCGAACATGGCCACATCCAAGTTGCAGGTCAGCCAGATCGCGGTGTCGCTGTCGGACAACGCCTCACGCCTCGGCCAAACCGATAACAGCGGTGTGACACCCACGATATCCGAGGCCGATGTCGATGCAGTGCTGAAGGGCGCCCTGGAGATGGGGGCGAACATCGGCCTGGAGGCAAATGGTCGTATCATCCTGTCGAGCCTCGAACGCGACGATGTTACCGGTAAGCAGTTCATTCATTGGCAACGCTGCATTGGATCTGCGGAATACGACAGCGCCTATGGCGATGAAGGATCGAAAAACGGTCTCACCGGAAGCCCAATCAGCGGCATGGGTCAGGGCTCGAGCACGGTCGCCGCGCCGCCGGGCGCGGCGGTGATGTATGTCGAGATCTACTACACCTATAATGAGGTGTTCGCGAACCCGTTCGGCGAGAACAAGGCGTTCCTGGAAGAGGCCGCCTTTATCGTGCGCGACGACCGGGCGCTGGGCGACTCCGACGAGAAGGGCATTTCCGGCACAAAGATCAACGCGTGCTGAAGCAAAGCGCGCCGCGCCGTTGACGGCCCGGATTTCCGTCGCCAATTCGGTCGCGTGATCGACGGCCTTTCCCAAGAAATGAACGAGAGCACCCGGCTGGCAATCGCCTCCGCGCGTGCCGAACACCGTGCGCAGTTTGCAGCGCTGCTCGCGCTTGACGCGCGGCTGGGCAAGCTGGTTGGCGGGGCAAGCGAGCCTATGCTGGGACAGATGCGGCTTGCATGGTGGCGCGATCAGCTCGCCGCCGATCCCCTGTCGCGACCGCGTGGCGATGCCGTACTCGACAGTTTGTCGGACGTTTATGGGCAATCCGGTCAGGTGCTCGTGGGTCTTGTCGATGGCTGGGAGCAGTTCCTGATCGGCGACGAGGATGCAGCAAAGTCCATTTCCGCGCTCGCCAATGGCCGGGCGGGCGCATTTTGCGCACTGGGCGAGATTATCGGCACGAGAAGCGCCCAGAATGCCGTGCGGAATTCGGCGCATCTGTGGTCGCATGTCGATGTGGCCCTCCATGCGAGCGACGCGGAGGACCGGGTGCAGGCTCTGAAAATGGCTGGCAGCATCCGCGAGGAGAAGGCGGCGCTGGACCGGGACATGCGGCCGCTGGCGGTGCTGCGAGGCCTTGCCGCGCGCGTGATCTATAAGGATCTCACCCAGATGATGGGTGACCGGCTCAGCCCGCTGGCTGCGCTGCGGCTTGGCATATTCGGGCGATAGCCTATCCTGCCCCGGTAATTGAAAGCGGGGGCCGTAGATGAATCGCATAGCGCTGGGTGCTTTCGGGGCGCTGGCTCTGGCCGCGCTGGGCCTGTTCTGGTGGCAGGGCCGGGCAGAGGTCGAGAAGGGCGCACCGCCGCCCGAATTGCCCGCCCAAGCGCCCGCCGATGCCCCTGCGGAGCTCGCCCTGCCGCAAGCAGAGGTGAGCGACCTGGAGGGGCCGGAACCGCCCGAGGCCACCGAACTCACGCGCGAACAGCGGCGCTTCTTCCGCTACGATCGCAATCGCGACTGGAAGATCAGCCGGGTGGAAATGCTTTCAACCCGGACCGATGCCTTTCGCAAGCTCGACAAGGATGGCAACAACCTGCTGACATTCGAGGAATGGGCGGTGGCCACTGCGAACCGTTTCGACGGGGCGGACGCCGATGGCGACCGCAGCCTGTCCCCGGCCGAATTTGCCACCACCCGGCCCAAACGCCGCGCCAAGCCGCGCTGCAACTGTTAGGCGGGCACGCCTTCGCGCGTCGCCAGCCATTCGCCGAAATCGGCCTTGGCCCGGTCGGTATAGGCTTCCTTGCGCTGCTTTTTCTTCACCTCGTGCAGCGGCGGGAACAGGCCGAAATTGACGTTCATCGGCTGATAGGTTTCCGCCTCCGCATCGCCGGTGATGTGCGACAGCAGCGCGCCGAAGGCGCTGGTGCGTGGCGGCGATTGCCATGTCTCGCCCGCCAGCTCGGCTGCTGCCATCATGCCTGCCATCAACCCGATGGCGGAGCTTTCGACATAGCCTTCGCAGCCCGTGACCTGACCGGCAAAGCGGATATGCGGTGCATTGCGCAGCCGCAACTGGCGGTCGAGCACGTGCGGTGAATTCAGGAACGTATTGCGGTGGAGGCCGCCCAGCCGCGCGAATTCGGCATTCTCCAGGCCTGGGATGGTGCGGAACAGCTCCACCTGCGCGCCGTATTTCAGCTTGGTCTGGAACCCGACCATATTCCACAACGTGCCCAGCTTGTTGTCCTGCCTCAGCTGCACCACAGCATAGGGCCAGCGCCCCTGCGGATGTTCCTCCGTCGTGTCGTAGGGATTGTCCAGCCCGACGCCTTTCATCGGGCCATAGCGCAGCGTTTCAACCCCGCGCGATGCCATCACCTCGATCGGCATGCAGCCTTCGAAATAGGGTGTGTCGGCCTCCCACTGCTTGAACTCGGTTTTCTCTCCATCCATCAGGCCCTGGTGGAAGGCTTCGTACTGCTCCTTCGTCATCGGGCAGTTGATGTAATCGCCGTCTTCGTTGCTCGCCTCGGTGCGTTTGTTCCAGCGCGACTGGACCCAGCATTTGCTCATATCGATGCTGTCGCGGTGCACGATGGGCGCGATGGCATCGAAAAAGGCGAGGCGGTCCTGTCCGGTCGCCTCGACGATGCTTTCGGCCAGCGCCTTCGCCGTCAATGGCCCGGTGGCGACAATGGTCGGGCCATCGGCGGGCAGGGCATCGACCCGCTCGCGCACCACGGTGACGTTGGGGTGCTCTTCGAGCGCGCGCTGCACCTCGGCAGAAAAGACGTCGCGATCCACCGCCATCGCCGATCCGGCAGGGACGCGCGCGACTTCACCCGCGCGCATGACAAGGCTGCCAAGCCGCCGCATTTCGTGATGCAGCAGGCCGACCGCGTTCTTAGTATCGTCATCGGACCGGAAGCTGTTGGAACAGACCAGCTCGGCCAGCCCATCGGTCTGGTGGGCGGGCGTCATTTCGCCGCTGCCGCGCATTTCGGACAGACGCACCTTGAAACCGCGCTCGGCCAGCTGCCAGGCCGCCTCGCTCCCGGCGAGCCCGCCGCCGATGATGTGGATATCGTGTTGCATGGTGGCGGCCCATAGCGACAGCCACGCAATGCTGGAAGGGGACGCGTTCAGCCGGTCGACCGTCGCTTCCCCGTCCGTGCGCTCAGGATATCGATTGCGCGTGCACGCATGTCATCCGTCCGGTCGAGCGTGTCTTTCAAAGATGCGGGAAGCAGGATGTCGGGGCGAACCGCTTCGTCCATGCCCAGCTGGGGCGCTGCAACGTCAAAGATCATCCGTGCGACGGAATACTCCACACCTTCATGGGTGGAGGTGTAGGTCTTCTTTCCGTCATTGGTGGATCGCCCACCGCCGGCCGGCGATCCGACAAGCGTTGCGATGTCGTTGGCCTGTGCCACGGCGAACATGTGCGGTGCGGTCGAGACAGTCGCGCCATCCATCAGGATGAAGACCTCGCCTGCGAACCCGTTTTCGATTGGCTGCTGCATGAGGAACAGGCTCTTGCTGCCCTCGGGATCGGATGCGTCAGTGAACCAGGCGAATGGCTTTTTGGCGAGGTGGCGCAGGATATAGCTGGCGGCATTGCCTGACCCGCCCAGTACGCCGCGCGTGTCGATCAGCAGTCCATCGCGCGATTGCCCTTCGAGATCGGCAAATGCCTCCGCGATGAATTCGACGAAGCGGTCGGCCCGGTCTCCGCCATAATAATCCATTCGCCGCAATGTCATAGTGCCGAGATTGCTCGCGCTGTCGACTGCGTAGCACAGCTCCTCTTGACAATCGGCGAGGGGGCTGATGACAGGCTGCGGCCTATAGTCGTCAAGCGGCGAGAGTGCGATGGGCGTGGTCGATCCGCGCAGCGTCACCGCATAGCTGGCGGGAAACCCCAACGCGTAGGTGAGGTAGGAGGTGGCATAGACATTGGCCATCGGCTCCTTGAAGTGGGGGATGTCGGCATCGGCCTGAATGCGGGACATGATCTCAGCATGGATGGCTCCAATCGGGCGACCGTTGATCGCGGTGATTTCCTGACCCTTGCGAAGTTTCCCGGCATTGGTCAGCGGGTCCATCACGAACAGCCGACCATTGTGGAACCGCGCTTCGAGGGGGAAGCGCTGGTGAACGGCGATCTCGGCATTCTGCTGGTTGAAAAAGGGCAGCATGGAATGGCCGCACCCGATCGACGCGATGATGCGTGACATTGACCAGAGAAAGTCTGCCCGGGTCGCCTTGCTGTCGAGCGTCAAGATTTCCTCAGCGACAAGCGTATCGAAATCGGCCTCGGTAATGATGCGGAAGGGGCGGGGATGGTCGGTCTTGATCCGCGCCGCCATTTCGCGAAGATCGGCGTGGTAACCGGCGATGCGCTGGTCAAAAGTGCGATCTTGGGCATCGACCGCGGCAAGCGCCGGTTGAGGTATTGCGAAAGCAAGAAGTGCGAGGCTGGTAAGGCCGACATAGTTTTTCAAGAATCTCTCGCGTCGATTTCATGCCTACACATGTAGTCATGGATGGGGGATCGCTTCAAGGCAGCAGTTTCCGATGGACAATTCTTCCGCAACGCGCATCGTGCGGGCGACATATGCACAAGGGCCATCCGGCCCCAGTCGACGAGGAAAAATGCGCGAAACAGCAATGGGAAAATCGGCCCTGTCCAGCCATCGCCCGTGGCTACTGGTCAGCCTGGCGGCAGGCCTTAGCTATGCGATCATCGAAGGAGGGCCGCTGGGCGAAGTGTGGCAGATGGCGATCAAGAGCGCTGCGGTCGGCGCGCTGGCGATCTATGCGTGGCAGCGCCACCCCTCGCGCGATGCGAAATGGGTTGCAGCATTTCTGGCGCTGTCCGCCGCCGGGGATGTGACGGTCAACATCGATCTCATCTGGGGCGGGGCGGTCTTTGCAGCGGCCAACAGCGTGGCCGTCGCGTTCTACCTCACTCATCGGCGGCATGCGATGCGAGGGAGCCAGATCGGCGCGGCCATCGCGCTGTTCCTGATCGGTCCGCTCTTCGCATGGCTGGCCACACGCGATCCGGGCTTCGTCGCTTATGGTGCGTTTATCGGTGCGCTTGCCGGGTCTGCCTGGATGAGCCGCTTTCCCCGTTACCGGGTCGGGATAGGGGCGATCCTGTTCTTGATGTCCGATATGCTGATCTTTGCTGACGCGGGGTTCGCGCAGGACAATCCGGTGAGCGCGCTGCTGATCTGGCCGCTCTATTTCATCGGCCAGTTCATGATCGCAACGGGCGTAGTCCAGACACTGCGCAAGGAACTACCGGAGGCAGACTGACCGCAATCGGCCGGCCGCCTCCGTTTCAACTCCGCGTGACGCAGGAGAGGCCTAGCCGCCTGCTTCGCCGTCGATATTCTTGTCGCTGTGGGCGGTGGTGTAGGGTTCGGTCTTATCCAGCCCACCGCGGTCGGCGATTTCCCCGGCGACCGCTTCCTCGGCTTCGTTCTCCGGTTCTTCGGTCTCGTCGATCCGCGCCGCTTTGACGATCTGTTCGCCCTTGGCGACGTTGAAGATGCGCACGCCCGATGATCCGCGGCCCGAAATCGAGAAGCCTTCATGCGTTTCGAAGCCGCCTTCCACCAGATGGCGGAAACCGAGCGGCAGGCGGATCAGCTTGGCCTGATCGGTCACCAGCATCAACTGCATGCCGTGGCGGACGGGGAAGCTCGCGACGACATGGCCATTGCGATCGGGATTGCTCGACGGTTCGCCGATATTCGTCAGGCCCTGGCCGCCACGCCCCGTGGTGCGGTATTCATAGGCGGACGAGATCTTGCCATAGCCATTGGCGGTCAGGGTAAGGATGAACTCCTCGCCTTCCGCCATTTCGTCCACCTTCGCCTCGTCGAGTGAGGGGGCATTCTCGTTGTTCTTCCATTCGGCGGCGCGCAGATAGGCATCGCGTACTTCGGTGTCGCGTTCGCCCGCGTCCAACACGGCCATCGAGACGACCCGCTCGCCATCCTTCAGCTTCATCCCGCGCACACCGATGCCGGTACGGCTCTTGGTTTCGCGCGCATCGCTGGCGGCGAAGCGGATGGCCTTGCCCGCATCCGAGGCGAGGAAGATTTCCTGATCCTCGGTCAGCAGGCGCACACCGATCAGCCGGTCGCCACTGCCTTCGACAAAGCCCATCGCGTATTTGCCGCCGGTGGGGACATTGGTGAAGGCGTCCATCGAATTGCGCCGCACCATGCCTTGTTCGGTCGCGAAGACGATGTTGAGCTTGGACCACTCGTTTTCGTCTTCGGGCAAGGGCAGCACATTCGTCACCCGCTCCTCGTCGCCCAGCGGCAGGAGGTTGACCATCGGGCGGCCCTTGGTCTGCGGGCCGCCTTCGGGCAGCTTCCAAACCTTCAGGCGATAAACCCGGCCCGTATTGGTGAAGAACAGCACGGGATTGTGGGTCGAGGTGACGAACATCTCGACCACCGCGTCTTCTTCCTTGGTCGCCATGCCGCTGCGGCCCTTGCCGCCGCGCGCCTGGGCCCGGAACGCATCGAGGGGGGTGCGCTTGATATAGCCGCCATGGGTGACGGTGACGACCATCTCCTCACGCTCGATCAGGTCTTCATCGTCGAGACCGTCCCATGCGGGCGCGATCTCGGTGATGCGCGGTGTGGCGTATTGCTCGCGGATTTCCTCAAGCTCTTCGCGCATCACGCCATAGAGCTTTACCCGGTCGGCCAGAATCGAGAGGTATTCCTCGATATCGGCGGCCAGCAGCTTCAGCTCGTCGCCGATCTCGTCACGGCCCAGTGCCGTCAGGCGGTGAAGCCTCAGGTCGAGGATGGCCTTCACCTGCCGTTCGGACAGGCGATAGGTTCCGCCTTCCTGCTCTGCGTTCGGCTCGATCGCTTCGACCAAGGCGATATATTGCGCGATATCGCCAATGGGCCATTCGCGCGCGCGCAGCTTGGTGCGGGCATCGGCCGGATTCGATGCGCCGCGGATGATCGCGACGACTTCGTCGAGGTTGGACACCGCGACCACCAGACCGAGCAAGATGTGCGCCCGGTCACGCGCCTTGTTCAGTTCGTATTTGGTACGCCGCGTGATGACTTCTTCGCGGAAACCGATGAAGCTCTGCACGATATCGCGCAGGGTGAGCGTTTCGGGCCGACCGCCACGGATGGCGAGCATATTGGCCGGGAAACTGGCCTGAGCGGGCGTGTAGCGCCAGATCTGGTTGAGCACGACCTCTGGCGAGGCATCGCGCTTCAGGTCGACAACGACGCGCACGCCCTCGCGCGAGGATTCGTCGCGAATGTCGGAGATACCCTCGATCCGCTTTTCCTTGGCGGCATCGGCGATCTTTTCGACCAGGCCGGATTTGCCGACCTGATAGGGAATGCTTGTGAGGACGATGGAGCGCCGATCGCCGCGCTTCTCTTCGACCTCGTGCCGGGCACGCATCAAGATCGAGCCGCGGCCTGTGGTGTAGGCCGCACGCGCGCCCGATTTGCCGAGGATCAGCGGCGCAGTGGGGAAATCGGGCCCGGGAATGATCTCGAACAGTTCTTCGCTGGTGATCGCCGGGTTGTCGATATAGGCGAGACAGCCGTCGATCACTTCGCCCAGATTGTGCGGCGGGACATTGGTCGCCATACCCACCGCGATGCCGCCCGCGCCGTTGACAAGCAGGTTGGGGAAGCGCGCCGGGAGGACCTGCGGTTCCCGCCGCGACCCGTCATAGTTGTCCGCGAAATCGACCGTATCCTTGTCGAGATCGTCGAGCAGCGAATTGGCCACCTTGGCAAGACGCGCCTCGGTGTATCGCATGGAGGCCGGCGGATCGGGGTCCATGCTGCCGAAGTTCCCCTGGCCATCGACCAGCGGCACGCGCATCGACCAATCCTGCGTCATGCGGGCCAGCGCATCGTAGATCGCGGCATCGCCATGCGGGTGGTAGTTACCCATGACGTCGCCGACGATCTTCGCGCTCTTGCGATAGGGCCGCCCGGCAACGAAGCCGCCCTCCTGGCTAGCGAACAGAATGCGGCGATGGACCGGCTTCAACCCGTCGCGCACATCGGGCAGGGCACGCGCCACGATCACGCTCATCGCGTAATCGAGATAGCTCGTTTTCATCTCATCGACGATGTCGATGCGGGTATAGGCGTCACCAGAGGGGGAGGCAGGGTCGATCGGTGTGGATTCTTCGTTCAAAGGTCACGCTTGTCATGGCGGGCGCAAGGGCCCTGTCGATGCTGTTTTTCCTAGTGCACCGCCTGCAGAAAGGCCACCTCGCACGGGAACCGGATGGCAGGTTCGCGCGCTTTTTCCACAAATGCCGCCCACCTGCGCATCTTAGCTGACTGAATGGTGGGGAGCGGCATCATTCAATGGCTGTTCAGCCCCGTTGGTGCAGAAGGGTTTGCAATGAACGCGCTTGTGCGGCAACCGACCGGCATTGGGCCGCAAGCCCCCCATTTACCCCGTTTAATCAAGTCTCTTGGGAGTACCGAAAACATGATCTTCACTCGCCTGGCCAATACGAAGCGAACTTCTTCCGCGCTTGCAATGGCCCTTTCCCTGGCCGTGGGCGGCGCGCTTGCGGCTACGGCCGTCGAAGCGCCTGCGTTCGCACAGAAGAACAAGGAAAAGCAGCAGAAGCGCGACAACTCCAAGGGGTTTGTTGAAGCTTTTCAGCCTATCCTGAAGCAGTACAGCGAAGAGGGCGCTGATCCAGCGGCTATTGCCGCACAGGTTCCGACGCTGCTGGCAGCGGTCGAAACCGAAGATGACCGGTTCATTGCCGGCAATCTGATTGCACAGATCGCGCAGCGCACGCAGGACCGTGCGATGCTGCTGCAGGGCTATGAGCTGATGCTCGAAAGCGGCAAGGCAGAGCCTGAGAATATTGCCCCTTACACCTATCGGGCAGGCGAACTGGCCTTCGACCTGAAACAGTATGGCAAGGCCCGTACGCTTATCCAGCGGGCCATCGACCTCGGCTATGCCGAGGGTTCACCGCATATCTACATCGCCGAGGCGCATTTTGCCGAAGGCCAGTACAAGCAGGGCTTTGCCTTTCTCGATGACATGATCGCCAAGCGCCGCGCAGCCGGTGAAGCAATCGACGAGAGCTGGGTCAAACGCGGGCTGGCGATTGCTTACAACAACAAGATGAAAGACGAAGCGCACCGCTATGCGCAGATGTATGCAGCGGAGTTTCCGAGCGAGACGAGCTGGGGCGATGCCATCGCAATCCTGCTCAACACTGGCACGTATGAATATCCGGAGATCCTCGACATTCTGCGCCTCGCACGACGCGCCGAGGCGCTGCGCACTGCCCAGATGTACCTCGAATTCATCGAGGCTGCCGATCCGCGCAAACTGCCGGGCGAAGTGCAGGCGGTGATCAACGAAGGTATCGCAAACGGTAAGCTCGATGCGAGCGACCCGTTCGTGAAGGACAGTCTGTCGCAGGCCGCAACGCGGGTGAGCGCCGACGAACGCGACCTGCCGTCGCTTATTCGCGATGCCCGCGCATCGGGCGCTTCGGTTCGCACCGTTGTCGCTGCTGCCGACGCAGTGCTGAGCTACGGCCGGGGCGCGGAAGCCGAGGAGCTTTACGGCAAGGCGCTGAACATGCCCGGTGCGAACACACCTGTGATCCTCACGCGGATGGGCATCGCCCAACTCGATCAGGGCAGGTATGCCGAAGCGCAGGCGACTTTCCAGCGCGTCGAAGGCGCGCGTCAGGCCATTGCAGGTCTGTGGCGCACCTGGACGGACCAGCAGGCTGGCAGCTGATCGACCTGATCCGATACGGACAAAATGAAAGGCGCGGGGGCTCAGTCCTCCGCGCCTTTTTCATGATCGGTTCCGAGGGGCGCCCGGAGCTGGCCTCTACGTCTACCGCAGGCGCTTGACGTAGACCTGCCCGTCATCGCGGCGTTCATACGCGAAGTTGGGAATGCTTTCGACCAGATCGATCAGCCGGGCAAAGCCATAGTTGCGTGTGTCGAAACTCGACCTGTTCCCTGCGCGCTGGCCGACTTCAGACAGCTTGGCGTAACCCTTCTCGTCGCGCTTGGAAGCGTTGTAGGCGTCAAAGAGCAGGTTGAGCAGCTCGTCGTCCAGATTCGCCTTGCCGGTTTCCGTGCCGTTTGCTGCTTTCCGCTCCTTGGCGTCGACAGTCTTGCGTTCGTCCTTATCGGCGCGGATCAGCGCATTCACGTCGATAAAGCGGGTGCAGGCCTCACGAAACGCTTCGGGCGTTTTTGCGCCGCCAAAGCCATAGACCGGATAGCCATCCTGCCTGATCCGCATGGCAAGCGGCATAAAATCGCTGTCAGAACTCATGATGCCGAAACCATGGACACGGCCGCCATAAAGCAGGTCGAGCGCGTCGATCGTCATCTTCATGTCGGTGGCGTTCTTGCCCTTGGTGATATCGAACTGCTGCTGCGGTTCGATGCCATAGCGGTGCATCCGGTCGACCCACCCCTTGAGGCTGGTCTTGCGCCAATTGCCATAGGCGCGGCGGATATTCACCTGCCCCAGTTCGGCAAGCACGGTCAGGACGGGATCGATGCCTGCCGGGCTGGCATTGTCGGCATCGATCAGGAGGGCGATGTTGAGTTGGTTCGTGGATGACATGCGCAGCGCTATGGCGGCGCGCCCGCCCGAACTCAAGCGGTCAGGCGGGAGAGAACTCGCCTGTCTCTTCATCCAGTTGGCGCAAGATCCCATCGGCAATGGCAAAATGCGCGCCATGCAGCGCCAGTTCGCCCGCGTTTTCCTTCTCGGCAATGAAAGGAAAACTGCGCAGATTGGCGAGGCTCTGCCGCACGGCGGCCAGCTCCATCTCCAGTTCGGCATGCGTGCCATTTTCGCCATGTTCGGCCACCACGCGGTCGCGTGCTTCGTCGAGCATCGACACCCAATTTCCGACGAACCCGCCTGAGCCGGGCTTCTCGCCATGCAGGCTCCGCGTGAGGGCTGCCTGGCAGCCACCGCATGCGCCGTGACCCATCACCAGGATTTCTTGCACCTTGAGGAACTGCACCGCAAATTCCACTGCGGCCGACACACCATGCTGCCCCGGCGTGGTTTCATACGGCGGGACCATGGCGGCGACATTGCGCACCACGAAAATCTCGCCGGGCGCGACATTCAGGATCTGCGCGGGATCGACCCGGCTGTCAGAGCATGAGATCACCATAACTTGCGGGGCCTGGCCTTCGCTCAGCGCCTCCCAACGTTCGCGTTGGGTTTTCCAGTCGCCATCGCGGAATCGGTGGTAGCCATCGACGAGTTCGGAATAGGTCTTCATGGGACACTCCAATGCCGCGCGCCATTGCCTCTGGCAAGTCCTGCTCCTAAGTGGGCCTCGTCATGAACGACCTGTCCTCTGCACCCAAGCCCGAACCGCAGCCCGAAGCCGAGCGTCCGCAGCGCCAGCGCAAGCCGGACTGGATCCGAGTCAAGGCCCCGATTTCAAAGGGTTATCACGAAACGCGCAAGCTTATGCGCGATCTCAAGCTCAACACCGTGTGCGAAGAAGCGGCATGCCCCAATATCGGCGAATGCTGGGACAAGAAGCACGCGACCGTGATGATCCTGGGCGATGTGTGCACGCGCGCCTGTGCGTTCTGCAACGTCAAGACGGGCATGCCCCGCATCGTCGACCCGATGGAGCCCGAAAACGTCGCCATCGCGGCAGGCGAGATGGGTCTGAACCACATCGTCATCACCAGCGTCGACCGTGACGACTTGCCCGATGGCGGGGCCGGTCAGTTCGTCAAGGTCATCAAGGCCCTGCGCCGCGAGACGCCGGGAACCACGATCGAGATCCTCACCCCTGATTTCCGCGGCAAGATGCGCCCGGCGGTCGAGGCAATCTGCGAAGCCGGCCCTGATGTCTATAACCACAATCTGGAAACCGTGCCGCGCCTTTATCCCACGATCCGGCCGGGCGCGCGCTATTATGCCTCGCTGCGCCTGCTGGAAGAAGTGAAATCGCACGATCCGATGATCTTTACCAAGTCCGGTATCATGCTGGGTCTTGGCGAGCAGCGGCTCGAAGTGCATCAGGTGATGGACGACATGCGCAGCGCCGATGTCGATTTCATCACCATGGGCCAGTATCTCCAACCCACGCCAAAGCACGCCAAGGTGGAAGATTTCGTGACGCCCAAGGCATTCGCTGCCTTCGGTTCCATCGCACGCGCCAAGGGCTTCCTGCAGGTCGCGTCGAGCCCGCTGACCCGCTCGAGCTATCATGCGGGCGACGACTTTGCCGAGATGCGCGCCGCTCGCGAAGCGAAGCTCGCGAAGGAGCATGCCGGAGCGCGCGGCTGATGCCGGGTATCCGCGAGACGCGCAAACTGCCCTATAGCGCCGAGCAGATGTTCGATCTGGTCGCCGATGTCGGCCGCTATGGCGAATTCCTGCCCTGGGTCGTCGCGACGCGTGTGCGCAGCGATACCGAAACCGAAATGGTGGCGGACATGCTGGTCGGCTTCAAGGCGATCCGCGAGAAGTTCACTTCGCGCGTGGAGAAAGATCGCCCGCGCCAGATCGATGTCCATTATGTCGACGGGCCGCTGCGCGATCTCGATAACAACTGGACATTCCGCCCCGCCGCCGATGGCGGCTGCGAGATCGACTTTTGTGTCGATTTTACGTTCAAGAACAGAGTCTTTGAATCGCTCGCGGGCCAGTATTTCGACCGGGCATTTCGACGGATGGTCGAAGCGTTCGAGAAACGCGCGGATGAGCTTTACGGTCGCGAACGCGCTCCGGGCGTCGCCGCGGTCTAGCCTGCCGCGCTCTCCGGCAGCAACAAGTCAAGCGCGCACAACGTCGCCTCGTGCCGGATCGCGGCGCGTGTGGTCCCGGCAAAGCGTTTCAGCTCGCCTTCCGGCTCGCCTTCCTGGCCGCGCACCACGCGCGCGAAAACCACGGTTCCCACGGGCTTGAGATCGGTCCCGCCGCCGGGGCCGGCCACACCGCTGATGGCGACGGCGACATCGGCATTGCTGTGTTCGAGCGCGCCCTTGGCCATCGCCCAGACACAGGCAATGGAAACAGCGCCGAAAGTCTCGATGATGTCGCTGGGCACACCAAGCGATTCCATCTTCGCTTCGTTGGAATAGGTCACGAAACCGCGATCGAACACCGCCGAGGACCCGGCGATTTCGGTAAGCGCGGCGGCGACCAACCCGCCGGTGCAGCTTTCCGCCACCACCAGTTTGCGTCCCGCCTCTGCATTGCGCGAGATCACCTGGGCCGCCAGCGCATCGATGTCATCGGGAAGCAGCCGGTCAGTCATGGTTGGCATCGCTTTCGGCAGCCAGAGCCTCCGCCCGTGCGCGTTTCTCGGCCTTGTCGCGTTCCACCATTTCCATGATGAAACCCATCAGCCCGGCGATGTTCTCTGCCGGCATCGGGTCGAACAGTTCGAGCGCGCGTTCGACATCGCTGCATCGCTCAGGCTTCATTTCGGTCGAAACCAGCGCAAACAGAATGCCATCAATGAACGGCTTGAGACTGCCGTCGGGCATCATCGTCAGAAGGTCTGCGCCGTCATCGCCGCCTTTCTTCGCTGCAAGCTGGCCCAAAGCGTCGCGCGCCTGAGGCCAGGTCCCCTCCGAAGCGCCGGCGAACTTGGCAGACAGCCGGTCGGCATTCGTGGCTACGTAGCCATCGGACGAAAGCACGTCGGTGCATACAGTGGTGTAGCCCTTGAACAGATGGGGCAGGGCATAGAGCGTCGCGGCTTCAAAATTTACCGGTTCAAGCCGGGTCTCCTGCGCAGTTGCGGCCACGGGCTGGATGGCCAGCGTTCCTGCAATGGCGGCTGTAAAAAGGCGGTTCATGGTCGGTGGCTTCCTCTTATGCGCGTTGCAGCGTGGCGATGGCCTGCGCGGCAATTCCTTCGCCCCGACCGGTCAGGCCCAGGCGTTCTGTTGTGGTTGCCTTGACGCTCACCTGCCCGGTGTCAATGCCGAGCAAAGCAGCAATTCGCGCTCGCATCGCTTCGCGATGGGGCCCGATCTTGGGCGCTTCGCAGATGATGGTGAGATCGACATTGCCGAATGTATAGCCCGCCTCGGCCGCAAGCATGGCCGCATGCGTCACGAAGCGGTCGGACGATGCGCCTTTCCATTGCGGGTCGGATGGTGGAAAATGCGAGCCGATATCGCCATCGCTGATGGCCCCGAGGATTGCATCGACCAGCGCGTGGAGCGCCACGTCGGCATCGCTGTGACCGGCCAGTCCCAAATCATGTTCGATGCGAACGCCGCCAAGCCACAATTCTTCGCCGGGGGCCAGGCGATGGACATCGAAGCCGAGACCGGTTCGGATGATCGGGGCTGCTGTCACGAAATCCTCCGCAAAAGTAATCTTGGCGAGACGCTCGTCGCCATCGACAAGCGCAACCGTGCCGCCCGCCGCCCGCAACACCTGCGCATCGTCACCTGCATTGGCTTCACCTTGCCAGCGACGGTGGGCTGCAAGAATGGCGGCATAGCGGAAGGCCTGCGGGGTCTGGACACGGCGCATGGTCTCGCGCTGAGCAGTTCCGGTCATCAGGTCGTCTTCCGCGAGCGCAAGGCTGTCTACCACGGGCAGCGTGGGGATGACGCCATCGTGTTGCTCCAGCGCCGAACGCAAGCGTTCGATGACCGCTTGCGGCAGATCGGGGCGCGCGGCATCGTGGATCAGGATGTGGTCCGGCGCTGCACCCTCGGCCGCCGACAGCCCGGCAAGGACCGACCCCTGCCGGGTGGCGGCCCCTTCGACCAGGCGAATGCCTTCAATCCCCGACAGCGCGCTTCTGGCGAGATCATCGCCGCCTTGCGGAATGACCACGATGATCGGAGCGGCTCCCGCTGAGGCCAGTGCCTCCACCGAATGCCGCAGCACCGGCTTGCCGCGCCACTGGCGGAACTGCTTCGGCACATCGCCGCCCACGCGCAGGCCCTTCCCAGCAGCGACGACGATAGCGGCGAATGGAGGCAGGGCAGGGGCGGTTAACACGGTTGGCGGCCTATCGCCTTGCTCCCGATGCTGCAATGCACTATGTGCCTGCCCAATTATTAGGCACTGAAACTTGCGATGAGCATCATTCCCCCTCCACCGGTCGCGCCCAAGCCGATCCAGGTCGGTCCTGTCACGGTCGACACGCCTGTCGTGCTCGCTCCGATGACCGGGGTGACCGACAAGCCCTTCCGCACGCTTGTGCGGCGCTATGGCTCCGGCCTCAACGTGACCGAGATGATTGCGAGTGAGGCAGCCATTCGTGAGACCCGCCAAAGCGTGCAGAAGGCCGAATGGGCTCCGATCGAAGAGCCGGTTTCGATGCAGCTGGTCGGCTGCGATCCGGCCAGCATGGCCGAAGCGGCGAAATTGCAGGAAGGCAATGGCGCGGCGATCATCGACATCAATTTCGGCTGTCCGGTGCGCAAGGTTGTCGGTCAGCTCGCCGGGAGCGCGCTGATGCGCGAAGTGGGCCTGGCAACCAAGCTGATGGAGGCGACGGTGAAGGCGGTCGATGTTCCGGTCACCGTGAAGATGCGGATGGGCTGGGACCACGCCGACCTCAACGCACCCGAGCTGGCCCGGATTGCCGAGGATCTGGGCGTCAAGATGGTCACCGTGCACGGGCGCACCCGCAACCAGATGTACAAGGGCCATGCCGACTGGGCTTTTATCCGCAAGGTGAAGGATGCGGTGTCGATACCCGTGATCGCCAATGGCGATATCTGCACGCTGGAAGATGCCGCCAATGCGCTCGACCAGTCGGGGGCGGACGGGATCATGATCGGGCGGGGCGCCTATGGCAAACCGTGGCTGCTGGGCCAGGTCATGCACTGGTGGAAGACCGGCGAGGCGCTGGCGAGCCCCAGCTTCGACGAGCAATACGAAACGCTGGTCGAACATTATCGGGCCATGCTGGATCATTACGGCGCGGACGTCGGGGCGAAGATCGCGCGCAAGCATCTGGGCTGGTACACCAAGGGCATGCACGGTTCGGCGGAGTTCCGCCATCATGTGAACTTCATCGACGATCCCGTTCAGGTGCTTGGCGAAATCGAGAGGTTCTACGAACCCTTCCTGCACCGACGCGCAGCATGATCGAAAAGCCGCGCACACCCGATGGTGCGGTCCAGCTTGCCAGCCTGATTTTTGCCGCGGTGCTTGTCGATCCTGAGGGCAGGATCGTGGAGGTCAATCCCGCCGCCGAGGAAATGCTCGGCCGCAGTCTGGCGCGTATCGTCGGCAAGCCGGTGCGCGACAGCATCGCCGTGACCGAAAAACGCGTTGTCGCCGCCATGGACGCGCGCGATGTCCGCATGATTGCGCGCGGGGTGGTGATCGGGACGGCGCAGGGCAGCCGCGAGGTGAACATGTCCGCCTCGCCCGTCACCGGCTATCCCGGATGGCAGGTGCTCACTCTGTCGGACGCGGGCCAGGAGCCCGAAGAGGATGACGAGCGCGCCGAGGTGGAGTTGCGCACGCCCGCCGTCCTGGCGCATGAAATCAAGAACCCGCTGGCGGCCATTCGCGGGGCCAGCCAGCTCCTGCAGCGCCGCCTGGGCGAAACGGACAAGCCGCTGGCGACCATGATTGCAGGCGAGGTCGACCGGATTGCGCAACTGATCGACCGGATGCAGCAGCTCGGCAGCCGCAATGTCACCAAGGCAGCGGCCTGCAATCTTCACGCCGCGATACGCAGCGCAATGGCGACGGTGCGGGCGAGCAGGTCCGATGGGCCGGCGCTCGAGGAAGAGTTCGACCCCTCGCTCCCGTCGGTACTCGCCGATAGCGGCGCGCTCGAGCAGGTGCTGATCAACCTGCTCGCCAACGCCTGCGATGCAAGCCCGGAAGATGGGAGCGTGACGGTTACCACCCGCTATGTCAGCGGCATGAGCTTTTCCGCACTGCGTCTTGGCAAGGCGGTGAAACTGCCGGTGGAAATCACCGTGACCGATCAGGGCGCGGGGATCGATCCGGCCTTGCGCGACCACGTGTTCGAACCTTTTGTGAGTGGGAAACCGCGCGGGCAGGGCCTGGGCCTGGCGCTGGTGCGTAAGCTTGTCCGCGATATGGGCGGCAGGGTCACGCATCTGCGTGACGATCGCGCAGGGCTGACACATTTCCGGATCAACCTGGCCATTGCGCCGCAGGAAAAGGAGCGCGCAGCATGAGCGGCGATATTCTGCTGGTCGAAGACGATGCTGCCATCGCTGCGGTGATCGCTCATGCGCTGACCGACGAAGGCTTCGCGGTCGAACGTTGCGCATCGAAGAAACAGCGCGATACCCTTCTTGCCGAACGCGACTTTCAGGTCATGCTGACCGATATCGTACTGGAAGACGGCGACGGCTTGCAGGGGATGGATGCTGTGCGCGCCATTGCGCCGGATATGCCGGTGATCGTCCTGTCTGCGCAGAACACGCTCGATACCGCCGTCCGGGCGAGCGAGAACGATGTCTTCGAATATTTCCCCAAACCCTTCGACCTCGACGAACTGACGCGCGCGGTCGTACAGGCGGCCGCCTCGCGCGGGCGGTCGACGTCCGCAACAAACGATGCAGAAGACGGCTTGCCATTCATCGGTCGCAGTCAGGCGATGCAAGGCGTGTATCGCATGATCACGCGCGTGCTGGCCAACGACCTGACCGTACTGGTCACCGGCGAATCCGGCACGGGCAAGGAGCTGGTGGCAGAGGCGATCCATGGGCTGGGCAAGCGCAAGTCCGGGCCCTTTATTGCGGTGAACGCTGCCGCGATCCCCCATGACCTGATCGAAAGCGAGCTGTTCGGTCATGAGAAGGGAGCTTTCACCGGCGCGGTCAGCCAGTCGATCGGCAAGTTCGAACAGGCCAATGGGGGAACTTTGTTCCTCGACGAGATAGGGGATATGCCGGCCGAGGCGCAGACCCGGCTGCTGCGGGCGCTTCAATCCGGGCGCATCCGCCGCGTAGGCGGGCGTCAGGAAATCGCGGTCGATGTGCGGATCATTGCCGCCACCAACCGCATGCTCGAACCGATGATCGCGAAAGGCAGCTTTCGCGAAGACCTCTATTACCGACTGAACGTCGTGCCGATCCACATGCCGCCGCTGCGTGACCGGCGTGATGACATCGACGCTCTTTCCGCGCATTTTCTGGCCCAGGCCGAAAGCGAGGGTTTGCCGGCACGCACGATGGACGGCAGCGCGCTCGACGTACTGAAAGCGCGCAGCTGGCCCGGCAATGTGCGTGAACTGCGCAATGTCGTGTTCCGGCTTGCCCTGATGGCGCGTGACGAGGCCATCGATGCGCGCACAGTCGAGGATGCGCTTGGGCCGACAGAGGAGACCATCGGTGCAGTGGCGGGAGATGGCTTCGCAACCGCACTGGCCGACTGGCTGCAGACCCATCCCGCTCCCACTGGCACGCTTTATCATGGCGCGCTTGCCGCTTTCGAGCTGCCGCTGTTCGAGCATGCCCTGAAGGAGACGGATGGCAATCAATTGCGCGCCGCAGCGTTGCTCGGGATCAACAGAAACACGCTGCGCAAGAAGCTGCGCGAACTGGCAATACATGCGGAAGATTTCACTCCGCGACGATAGGGCGAGTGGCATTTGGGGTGACATGAATTGCGGCGCGGGTGTTTATTGCTTGCAAAATTGACACACTGACGTTGTAACTGCGCCACGATGGCGACGCAGGCTTCCCGCAAACCCGCACACACGCCGCGCTGGATGCGGCGTTTCGCCGTGACCTCGCGGCGGTCGAACCTTGCTGCGTGGGTGGAAGCGGCCTTCGCAACGGCATTCGCGGCCATGGTCGCGACAACCTACTACACATTCGGAGCAGCGCCGGCAGATGGGCAGTTGCTGCCTTCGCGTCAGGTCGCGGCTCTGCTGATCGGCACGCTTATCCCGGCGATGGCGCTGCTGGTTCTTCTGGGCCGGCGTCTTGCGCTCAAGCGCGCAGCGGGCAGCACCGCACGCCTCCATGTTCGCCTGGTGCTGTTCTTCTCCATGATCGCGGCCGTTCCGACGCTGTTGGTCGCAGGGTTCGCAGCGTTCCTTTTCCAGTCGGGCGTCGATTTCTGGTTTTCGGACAATTCCCGCGGCCTGATGGAGAATGCCAACCAGCTTGCCGAGAATTATTACGAACAGAACCAGCTCGATGTCGCGAACGAGACCATCGCAATGGCAGGCGACATGCGGTTTTTCCTGGAAAGGGAATCGCTTGTCAGCAACTCTTTCCCTGCTTTCTACCGCTATCAGGCCGAGCCGCGCGATATCACCGAGAGCGCTATTTTGCAGGCAATGCCCGATGGCTCGCTGCGCACCGCATTCCTGTATGGGGTGAGTGAGAACAACGAGCCGACGCAGTTTGCCGGGCAGTCCTTGCAGGCCTTGAAAGGCGGTCAGGCGGTCGCGGTGCAGGGCGGACCGATCCGCATTGAAGCGGTCGCCCCGATCGACCGGGAAAGCGGCGTCTACCTTTACAATGCGCGCAGCGCGGAGGCGGGCTCTTTCGAAAGCTGGGAAAGCGCGAAGTCGATTTCCAGCGCATACGAGGTGCTGACCAGCCGGGCGCGTGCGTTGCAGTTGCGCTTCAATCTGGCGCTGTTCTTCGTCTCGCTCGCCCTGGTCGGTCTGGCGGTGTGGTTTGCACTGCGGCTTGCCGATCATCAGGTCGAACCGCTCACGGATCTGGTCGCGGCGGCGCGCAAGGTGGGTGCGGGCAATTTTTCGCTGCGGATCGAGGGGCGTACGGGCGGTGACGAGATCGGCCTGCTCAACCGGGCATTCAACCGCATGACCTCGCAGATCGAGAAGCAGACCGATGCGCTTGTCTCGGCCAATACCGAACTCGAAGAGCGCCGAGGCTTTATCGAAGCGGTGCTGGAATCGGTCAGTGCGGGCGTGATATCCATCGATCGCGAACGCAATATCCTGCTGATGAACGCGCCAGCCCAGCGAATGCTGCTCGAGGATGCCGAAGACCTGCCGATGCCGCTGACGCTGCCGAAGCTGACGCCGCAGATCAATGTGATGATCGAGGCCAATCTGGAGCAGGGCGTCGTCACGCATTCGCGCCAGGGCGAATTGTTGACGCTGGCGGTGAAAGTCGCCGCCGAAGGCGATGGCCACGTCATCACCTTCGAAGACATCACCCGGCAGCTTCTCGACCAGCGGCAGGCCGCCTGGTCCGACGTCGCGCGGCGGGTCGCGCATGAGATCAAGAACCCGCTCACCCCCATCCAGCTCGCGACGGAGCGGCTGAAACGCCGCTATCGCAAGCAGATCGATACCGATGGCGAGTTGTTCGACGAATTGACCAGCACCATTGTGCGCCAGGTTGGGGAACTGCGCAAAATGGTCGACGAATTTTCGAGCTTCGCGCGACTGCCGAAGCCGGTTTTCCGGCCCGAAGACGCGCTCGATCTCGTTCGGCAGTCGCTCTTCTTGCAAGAAGTCGCGCACCCCCAGGTCGATTTCGGCTTGGCTGGCGATCTCGACGGGCCGTTGCATATCCAATGCGACCGCCATCAGGTGGGCCAGGCTGTTACAAATGTTCTCAAGAATGCGGTCGAAGCGGTTGAAACCAAGGCCCGAAATTCAGAGCCGGATTATCGCGGGCGAGTTGGCGTGATTGTCGATCACGACGAAAACGGCGTCACTGTGACCGTGGAGGATAACGGCATTGGTCTTCCCAAAGACCGGGAGCGCATTGTCGAACCTTATGTGACCACGCGAGAGAAGGGCACGGGCCTCGGCCTCGCCATCGTCAACAAGATCGTCGAGGAACATGGCGGTGAAATGACGTTCTCGCCGCGCGATGAAGGCGGCACACGTGTCACCCTGCGGTTCGCCCGTGATCCCCAGACACCCGAAAGTGAAGCCGCAACAAGCGGCAGGATCGGAGAGTAATACCTATGGCCCTCGATATTCTGATCGTCGATGACGAGCGCGATATTCGCGAGCTGGTGTCAGGTGTCCTGAGCGATGAAGGCTATGAATGCCGGACCGCCGGGGACAGCACCAGTGCGCTCGCGGCGATCGACGAGAAGCGGCCGAGCCTCGTCCTGCTTGACGTGTGGCTGCATGGCAGCCCGATGGACGGGCTCGAAGTGCTGGATGAAATCAAGCAGCGCGAACCGGAACTGCCGGTCATCATCTTTTCCGGCCACGGCAATATCGACACCGCCGTCTCCGCTGTCAGCCGCGGGGCGATGGATTTTCTCGAAAAGCCGTTCGAGGCCGAGCGCCTGCTCCACCTCGTCGCCCGCGCCACCGAAACCGAGCGTCTGCGTCGTGAGAACGTACGGCTCAAGAGCAGCATCAACAGCGGCGGTGAATTCACCGGCAATTCGGCCGTGATCAATCAGGTCCGCGCGACCTTGAAGCGTGTCGCCAGCACCGGCAGCCGGGTGATGATCACGGGGCCGGCGGGTGCGGGTAAGGAAGTTGCTGCGCGCCTGCTGCATGAATGGAGTACGCGCGCCGACCATGCCTTCGTGGTGGTCAATTCGGCGCGCATCACCTCGGAACGCTTCGAACATGAATTGTTTGGCGAGGAGCAGGACGGAAAGCTGGTGCGGCCGGGCCTGCTGGAAACCGCCGATGGCGGCACGCTGTATCTGGACGAGGTGGCCGATATGCCGCTCGCCACACAGGCACGCATTTTGCGTGTGCTGACCGATCAAAGCTTCGTCCGCGTTGGTGGGACGCGGCAGATCGGCGTGGATGTCAGGGTCGTCTCGTCAACCGCGCGCGATCTTGGCAAGGAAATGGAGGAAAAGCGGTTTCGCGAAGACCTGTTTTATCGCCTCAATGTTGTCCCGCTTGCCGTGCCCTCGCTGTCCGAACGGCGCGACGACATTCCCGCATTGGCCGAACATTTCTTTGCCCGCTACGCATCCGAGCAGGGTCTCCCGGCGCCCGAGCTCAGCGAGGAGGCGGTGGCCGCGCTGCAGGCTTATGACTGGCCCGGCAATGTGCGGCAGTTGCGCAATGTGGTGGAGCGGACCATCATCCTCGCCCCGCGCGACGATTTGCGCACCATCGAGACAGAGATGCTGTCGGGCGAGATAACGGGCGGGAAGCTGGGCGGGGGCAGCGGCATGACCCAGCTGATGGGCGCGCCCTTACGCGAAGCGCGCGAGAACTTCGAGCGGGAGTATCTTTCGGTCCAGATCCGGCGTTTTTCCGGCAATATCTCCAAGACTGCGAGCTTTATCGGGATGGAACGCTCGGCGTTGCACCGTAAGCTCAAGCTGCTGGGCATGGCGGAACGCAAGGGCAGCGAGCGCAAGAAATAGGAACGCTCTTGCCCATCGAATGTTCGGTCTCGTAGGGGCTAACCTCAAAGGTCGGTGACCATTCGATATCGCGTCCGTTCGCGGTGTCAGATCGCGGCAAGCCCCACGCGGCCGCCAATAACAGGAGACATGAAGATGTCCGGTGACAGAACGCTTTCCGTGAAACCGGGAAAGCCGAAAGATGATAAGGTAGCCAGCGGTAAGCAGGCGAGCCTTCAGGACAGCTTTCTGAACCTCTTGCGCAAGAACAAGACGCCGGTCACGGTTTTCCTGGTCAAAGGTGTGAAGCTTCAGGGCATTGTTACCTGGTTCGACAACTTCTCGATCCTGCTGCGCCGCGATGGCCAGACCCAGCTTGTTTACAAGCATGCCGTATCCACGATCATGCCCGGCTCGCCCATCGACGCCGATCAGTTCGCCAGTCAGGGCGCGGGTAAGAAGCAACGTCTGTTGCAGGATGTGTTTCTCAGCCGCGTTAGCGAAGCTGAAGCACAGGTGACCATGTTCCTTGTCAATGGTGTCATGTTGCAGGGTCGTCTTGCGGCATTCGACCTGTTCTCGCTCCTGCTCGAACGCGAGGGCTACGTGCAGCTCGCCTATAAACATGCCGTGTCTACGATCCAGCCCGACACCGCTGTCGATCTGAGCGAAGATGACGAAGGCGACGACAGCTGAGTTTCGATGACGATCTGATGGGCGAAGTGTCGCGCGGTGCGCGCGCCCTTGTCGTGTGCCCGGACATTCGCGGCCAGCAATACGATCTCGATGCGGAGTCCCGCCTTGCCGAGGCGGAGGGGCTGGCGCTTGCCATCGGTATCGTGATTGCCGACAGCTTCGTGCTGCCCGTGCGCGATGTTAAGCCCAACACGCTGTTCGGGTCTGGCCAGGTCGAGAATATCGGCATCGCCTGCGAACAGGAGGGTGCGGAACTCGTCGTGGTCGACGGCGCGCTTTCCCCGATCCAGCAGCGCAATCTGGAGGACAAGCTCAAACGCAAGGTCATCGACCGCACCGGGCTCATCCTCGAAATCTTCGGCGAACGCGCCGCAACGGCGGAAGGGCGCTTGCAGGTCGAGCTGGCGCATCTCGATTACCAGCAGAGCCGGCTTGTGCGCAGCTGGACCCACCTCGAACGTCAGCGTGGCGGTTTCGGCTTCCTCGGCGGCCCCGGCGAGACGCAGATCGAGGCCGACCGGCGGATGATCCGCCAGCGCATGTCGCGCCTGCGCAAGGAACTCGATCAGGTGCGCCGTACGCGCCAACTCCACCGTGCGCGCCGCGACCGCGCCCCATGGCCGGTGGTCGCGCTGGTCGGTTATACCAATGCGGGCAAGTCCACGCTGTTCAACCGCCTCACCGGGGCGGAAGTCATGGCCGAAGATCTGCTCTTCGCAACCCTCGATCCGACAATGCGCGCGATCGCGCTGCCGGGCGTCGAAAAGGCCATCCTGTCGGACACGGTGGGCTTTATTTCTGACCTGCCGACCCAGCTCGTCGCCGCCTTCCGCGCCACCCTTGAAGAGGTGACGGCGGCCGACATTATCTGCCATGTCCGCGACATGTCTAACCCGGCAGCACAGGCGCAAAAAGCGCAGGTCCTCGACGTGCTGCGCGAACTCGATGTGATCGACGGGGAGGGGGGCGATAGCGAAATCCCCATTCTCGAAGTGTGGAACAAGGTCGACCTGCTCGACGAAGAGGCACGTGAAGAACTGTTCGAGAGCGCGCAAACAAGCGACAATGCCGTCGTGATCTCGGCAGCCACCGGTGAAGGTCTGGACGCCCTTCAGGCCGAGCTTGGCGCGGCCCTGACGGGCAAGGCGAAGCGGCTCGACCTTGAGATCCCTGCGAGCGACGGGCGCAAGCTCGCCTGGCTCTATGCCCATGGCGAAGTGCTGGAAGATGTGGATGCAGGCGAAGGCGAGCAAGGCCCGGTCCGCCGGATCAGCGTGCGGCTGAACCCCAAGGAACTGGGGCAGTACGCGACGCTATAGGCGCTCCTGCGCTTTCACCTCTTGCCACAACGCCTCCTGCTCATTGAGCGAGAGAGCGGCGAAGTCCGCGCCCTTGCTGCGCGCAAGCTCTTCCATAGCGCGAAAGCGCCTATCGAACTTGCCATTGGAGGCGCGCAGAGCCTGTTCGGGATCGACGCCGTATCGCTGGACGATATTGACCGCGACGAACAGCACATCGCCAGCCTCCTCGAGCTTTTCCTGTGCCGTACGCGCCGCCGCCAGTTCGTCCAGTTCCTCGGCAAGCTTCTCCTTGGGGCCGCGCACATCGTCCCATTCGAAGCCGACCCGCGCGGCGCGTTTCTGTAGCTTGTCCGAACGCATCAGGGCGGGGAGGGCGCGCGCCACCCCGTCCATCGCACTGGTCGCACCGGCCCTTTCGCGCTCGGCGGCCTTCAGCGCTTCCCAGCGCCGTTCGCCCATGTGTTGGTCGTCGCTGTCGCCGAAGATGTGGGGATGGCGCGATTCCATCTTCTCTGAGATCGCCCGCGCAACGTCATCGAAATCGAAGTGGCCAAGTTCTTGGGCCATGCGGGCGTGAAAGACGACTTGGAGCAGCAGATCGCCAAGCTCTCCGCGCAAATCCTCCATATCGACGCGCTCGATCGCATCGGCGACCTCGTAGGCTTCTTCGATAGTGTACGGCGCGATGGAGGAAAAATCCTGCGCCTTGTCCCATTCGCAACCCGTCTCCGGGTCGCGCAGACGGGCCATGATGTTCAGCAGTCGGTCGAGATTTTCGCTCATGCGGCCAGCTCTTGCGCGAGCCGTTCCATAAAGCGCAAGCCCTGTTCCATCTGCTCCACGGCTATCCATTCATCGGGCTGGTGCGCCTGTTCGATGGAACCGGGCCCACAGATGACAGTGGCGAACCCTGCCTGGCTGAACTGCCCGGCTTCCGCGGCATAGGCGACCTTGTGCGCCGCGCCGTTTTCACCGCTCAGCTTGCGGATCAGCGCCACCGCGGCTTCGTTGTCATGCGGGGTGAGGGGCGGGGCATCGCTCCGCCGGGTCACTGTGATCCGGCAATCGGGGTAACGCGCGGCGATCTCGGCATTCCTGCGCTCGCAAAGCCGATGAAACGGCGCGAGAATATCCGCCGCCGCGTGGCCGGGTGGGCAGCGCAGGTCGAATGTGAAAGAGGCGCGGCCAGCCAGGATATTCGCCGCCGTGCCGCCCTGGATCAACCCGATGGTCAAGGTAGGATGCGCAGGCTCGAACCCGTTTTCGGTATCGCTCGCCTGTTCCAGCTTCTGTGCCAGATCGGTGAGGAACGCCATTAGCTCGATGGCGATCATGTTGGCGGACAGGCCAAGATGTGTCAGCGAACTGTGCGCCTCGTGGCCGGTCACGGAAACTTCGTGGACGGTGATCCCCTTATGCGCATCGATGATGCGCATCATGGATGGCTCGCCGATGATCGCGGCCTGAGGCTTGGGCAGCGTCTCTGCCATCTGGGCGATCATTGCAGGCGCGCCCTTGCATCCGACTTCCTCATCATAGCTGATGGCGAGATGGACGGGCCGCCCGCCTTGGGCGAATTGCGGCGCTTGCGCCAGGGCAAGCGCGAGAAACCCCTTCATGTCGCATGTGCCACGGCCGAACAGCCGGTCGCCGCGCAGGGTCAGCTGCCAGGGATCGCTCGTCCAGTTCTGACCGTCGACCGGAACCACATCGCTGTGGCCTGACAGGATCACGCCGCCGGGCATCTGTGGGCCGATGGTTGCGAAGAGATTGGTTTTGTCGCCATCGGCGCTGGGAACGCGATGGCATTGGGCGCCGCTACGTGCGAGTTCGCCTTCGATCCAGGCGATGCAATCGAGGTTGCTGTTGCGCGAGGTTGTGTCGAACGCGACCAGACGCTCCAGGATCGATAGGGCAGCGGTCAGATCGGACACTTCAGCACCTCGATGAAAGAATGATAATCTATATTATGTTAAATTAGGGCGATCACTCGGTAAGGCCCTCTCAGCTCACCGCGCGGATGAAAAGCACGACGACAGCGAAGATCGCCGCCCAGGAAAGCGCCATCACCACACCTTTCTTCATCGACAGCCGATGTGCCGACAACGCGCTGACCGCCAGCACCAGAAACCCGACCAGTGAGATGATCTGGACGATGTCGAACTCGTTCATGTCCTAATCTCCATTCCATCGAAGCCGACTTCGACCCCGCGAGGAATCTCGGCGCAAAGCGTGCGATAGTCCATGCTCTTGTCGAGATGCGTCAGCACCAGCTTGCGCGCGCGTGTGCGCTTGCGCAGTTCCAGCGCCATTTCGAGATGCGCATGCGTGGGGTGCGGTTCGCGGCGCAGGCAATCGCATACCAGAATATCCGCGCCGCTGAAGCACTTGACCATTTCGGGCGTGATCGCGCTGAAATCGGTTGCATAGACCACCGCTGCGCCATCGGCTTCGAGCCTGAACCCGGTCGTCTCCGTCGGGCCATGCGGCATCTGCACCGTGTCGATGGCAAACCCGGCAATCAGGCGCTGATTTTCAACCGGCTTGCCATCCACGAGCGTTGGATAGCCATGCTGCCCTTCGAAAATGTAATCGAAACGGCGCTTTAAGCTCGATAGCGTAGATTCGCTCGCAAATCCTGGAAGCGCGTTGGATCGCCCGTATCGCATGACGCGAAGATCATCGATGCCATGGCAATGATCGGCATGGTCATGCGTCCACAAGACCGCATCGACCCGCTCAATATCGTTGTCGAGCAGTTGCCTGCGCAGGTCGGTCGAGGTGTCGATCAGCACACGCTGGCCGGTATCGTTCTGGACCATGATCGACACGCGGCTGCGCCGGTTACGCGGCTCGTCGGGATCGCAATCGCCCCAGTCACTGCCGATGCGCGGTACGCCGGTCGACGTGCCGGAGCCGAGGATCAGGACCTTCAAACCGCTGCCTTGCTGAACAGGCGATAGAAATTGGCGGTGGTCGTTTCGGCAAGCGTCGCGATATCCGTGCCGCGCAAATCAGCAAGGAAAGTCGCGGTATCCTTTACAAAGCCCGGCTCGCACGGTTTCCCGCGATGCGGCACGGGTGCGAGGAACGGGCTGTCGGTTTCCACCAGCAGGCGATCGTCGGGGATCGTTCGCGCAAACTCCTGCAAATCGCGTGCGTTCTTGAAGGTGACGATGCCGGAAATCGAGATCGACAGGCCGAGTTCCAGCACCCGCTCCCCGAATGCCTTCGAAGCCGTGAAACAATGGATCAGCGCGGGGAAGGCCCCCTTCCCCATCTCGTCTTCGAGAATGGCGAGCGTATCGTCTTCGGCATCGCGCGTGTGGATGATGACGGGCAGCTGCACCTTGCGCGCAACCGCGATGTGACGGCGGAACAGCGTGCGCTGCGTGTCGCGGTCAGACTTGTCGTAGAAATAGTCCAGCCCGGTTTCCCCGATGCCGATGGCGCGCGGATGCCGGGTCGCTTCCAGCAATTCGTCCTCGGTCAGATCGCCATGGGCATCGGCATTGTGCGGGTGAATGCCGACACTGCCAAACACGTCATCCTGCCGCTCTGCCGTCGCCAAAACCTGTTCCCATTCAGATCGTTTGGTCGAAATGTTGAGAAACGCCTCGATCCCGGCTGCACGGGCATTGTCGAGCACTTCGTCGCGTCGTTCGACCAAGCCTTCATATTCGAGGTGGCAGTGGCTATCGACGAGCATCAGGTGTCCTCTTCTTCCGGCAGTTCCAGCCGTGGAAAGACGGGGGTAGGCTTTTCGATCCGATGCCCGGCGTCGGCCAGTTTGGTAAACCAGCTGTCATCGCCCAGATCGCTGTATCCGCGCGCGTCCTGCGCCACGCCGAGCTGGTCGAGCACGGCAGCCGCCTTTCCTGGAATAACCGGATGAATAGCGATGGCGAGATCGCGGATCGCACGGAACAGCGTGAGAAGGACTGCCTTCATACGCTCCGGATCGGTTTTCTTGAGCGCCCATGGCGCCTGTTCATCGACATACTGATTGCAAGCCCAGACCGCCTTCATCCACGCTTCGATGCCCTGGCTGAAGGCGAGCGCCTCGAACTCCGCGGGCAGTTCGTCGCGACACGCCGCGGCCACCTTGGCGAGCAAGGCCTCGTCCTCGCTGGAAGGCGCAAATTCCTCGACCGCGCCGTCCATGTTCTTGTGGATCATGGACAATGTGCGCTGTGCAAGATTTCCGAAGCTGTTGGCCAGTTCGGCATTGCAGCGGGTGACGATGGCTTCGGGCGAATAGCTGCCGTCCTGTCCGAAAGCGATTTCGCGCAGCAGGAAATAGCGCAGATTGTCGACGCCGAAACGCGCGCTGAGTTCGAGCGGGTCGATCACATTGCCTGCGCTCTTGCTCATCTTCTCGCCGCCACGCGCCAGCAGGAAGCCGTGGCCGAACACCTGCTTTGGCAGCGGCAGGTTCGCGCTCATCAGGAAGGCCGGCCAATAAACCGTGTGGAAGCGCACGATGTCTTTGCCGATCATATGGATGTCGGCCGGCCAGTAGCGCGAATATTCCTCGCCCTCGACATCGGGAAAGCCGACACCGGTCATGTAAGTGGTCAGCGCGTCGACCCAGACATACATGACGTGGCCCTCGCTGTCGGGCACGGGCACACCCCAGTCGAAACTGGTGCGCGACACGCTGAGGTCCTTGAGGCCGCCTTCGACAAAGCGCAGCACTTCGTTGCGGCGGCTTTCGGGGCGGATGAAATCGGGATTGTCGCGATACAGTGCGAGCAGGCGATCCTGATACTTCGACAGGCGGAAGAACCAGGTTTCTTCCGTCGTCCATTCGACCGGCGTGCCTTGCGGGGACAGCTTCTCCCCACCCTGGCCTTCTGACAATTCGCTCTCGTCGTAGAAAGCCTCGTCCCGGACGGAGTACCAGCCCTCGTAGCGGTCCAGATAGAGATCGCCCGCTTCCTCCATCCGCCTCCACAGCGCCTGGCTGGCACGGTGGTGGCGCTCCTCGGTGGTGCGGACAAAAGCATCGAACGAGATATCAAGTTCGTCGCACATCTGCTGGAAATAGCCCGACATTTCGTCAGCGAATTCCTGCGTCGCGCGCCCGGCCTTGCGGGCGGTTTGGTCCATCTTCAGACCGTGTTCGTCCGTGCCAGTAATGAACCGCACATCGCGCCCGCGCGCGCGCATGAAGCGCGCCATGACGTCGGTTGCGATCCCTTCATAAGCATGCCCGATATGCGGACGCCCGTTTGGATAGTTGATCGCGGTGGTGATATAGAAAGGGTCAGCCATAGGCGCGCTCGCTAGCCCCGGCAGCGCGGGCGAGCAAGGTCCCGATTTCCATCGCCAGCAGGCCGGGATCGAAATTATAGGTCGGCATTTCGCCCGCCAGCCTCACCAGTTCAGTATGCGTTTCGATCCGCGCCTGTGCCGCTGCGGCATCGAGACACTCAAGATCGCGGGCAAGGACTGACCGTGCAAGGTCCAGCGCGGCGGCCAGCCGTTCGCGATTCGGGCGCGCGCCGATAGAAGCGGCCAACTGTCCACGGAGCACGAAACCCGGATCACCTTCGGCCAATATTTTGAGCATGACACCGGCCATGCCGCCTAAATCGTGTTCGATGAAGGCAAGCGCCGCACCGGGCGAGCCTCCGGCTGCCTCCACCACTGCATCGCGGGCCGCTGTGTCGAGATCGGGCGCGCGTTCTGCGATCAGGCTTTCGATTAGCGGCTCGGGCAGAACCGGGAAGCGCAAGGTGCGGCAGCGCGAACGAATGGTTGGCAGGAGCCGCGCCGGACGGTGACTGATGAGGATGAAATAGGTCCCGCGCGGCGGCTCCTCCAGACTTTTCAGGAGCGCATTGGCCGCGCCCTTTTCCATATCATCCGCCGGATCGATCAGGATGGCGCGCTTGTCGCCCATGGTGGGGCGGGTGTTCAGCCGCTGCTGCATGGCGCGCACCTGGTCGATCTTGATGTTACGCGCGAGTTCGTAGGGCTTGCCAGCGGCCTGCGCGTCGGCTGCTTTCTTGTCCTTGGGTCCGTGGGTGAGGACGTGGATGTCGGGATGGTGCTCCATATCCGGCGCTGCCCCCACCAGTTCGCGCGCGGCAGCGCGGGCGAAGTGCATCTTGCCCATCCCGGCCTTGCCCGCCAGCAACCATGCATGGTGCATCCGTTCGCCGCCGAGTGCCCGACGCCATTGTGTCCATGCCTCATCATGGCCGAGCAGGGTCATGTCGCCGGCTCCAGCCGCTCAGAAACGCCTGCCCAGACGCGGGCGTGGACGGTGTCGATCTCGCCTTCGCCATCGATGATCGCAAACCGGTCGGGATCGGCAGTAGCAAAGCGTTCAAATGCCGCATTGACCCGTTGGTGATAGGTCGCATCGCGGCCACCGATGGCATCGGCCTTACCCCCATCGCGCACCGCAAGGCGGGCTGCCGAGACATCTCCGGTAACCGCAATCACGAGCGTGAGGTCCGGCTTCAGCCCATCACTACCGATATCATGCAACGCGGTAATGGCCCCATCGCCCATATCGCGGGCAACACCCTGATAGGCGCGGCTTGAATCGAGAAAACGGTCACACACCACCCACGCGCCGCGTTCGAGCGCAGGTTCGATCAGGCGCTCGACATGATCGGAGCGTGCGGCTGCGAAGAGGATGGCTTCCGCACGCGCGCCCCAGCCCTCTCCTGGCGGATCGAGCAGCAGGCCACGGATCGCCTCTGCGCCCGGTGTCCCGCCCGGTTCACGGGTCAGAATAACGTCATGGCCTGCCTGTTCCAGCGCAGTAGCGAGCAACCGCGCCTGGGTGGACTTACCCGTCCCCTCGCCGCCTTCCAGCGCGATGAACTTACCACGTACGGTCATAACCACCGCCCGATGCCGTTAAACACCCGCCGGAACGGGTTCGCTGCATCGACCGCGCGTTCGGCAGCCAGTGGAACCTTGTTCACCACCTCGCCATCAATGGTGACGATGAGCTCGGCGATTGTCTCTCCCTTTGCGATCGGTGCGCGCACCGGACCCTCATAACGGATGGCAAGGTCGACATCGACCGCACGGCCTTTGGGCAGAGAAACCCGGATCGGGGCTGGCGCGACAAGTGCAATCCGACTGGTATCGCCATCCTGCACCCGCGCTTCGCCAACCTGCTCGCCCTTGCCGAAGAGGCGCGCGCTTTCGAAACTGGCGAAGCCCCATTCGATAAAGGCGCGCGACGCGTCGCGCCGGTCCCGCCCCCGAGGGGATGCCGCGATCACCATGACGAGGCGGCGTCCATCGCGCTGGGCGCTGCCGAGAAAACCGTATCCGGCCTGATTGGTGAAGCCGGTCTTGATACCGTCGGCCCCGTCGACCACGCCACTGATCGGGTCGTGGTTGCGCTGGGCGATGCCGTTATACTCCATCCCTTCGGCCCCGATGAAATGGCGGTATTTCTTAGGATGGCGGCCGATCATTGTGCGGGCTAGCACCGACAGGTCGCGCGCGGTGGTGAAGGTGCGGCCTTCATCCATCCAGCCGTTGGGCGTGCCGAAATGGCTGTCGCGCATACCGATGGCGGCGGCTTTGGCGTTCATCGCTGCGACCCAGCTTTCGGTCGATCCTGCGGCGCCTTCCGCCAGCACGACAGAGGCGTCATTTGCGGAAATGGTGGTGATGCCATGGAGCAATTGATCGGCCCGCAACCTTGCATCGTGCGGCAGGAACATGGTCGATCCGACCCCGCTCCATTTCCTGAACGTCTCCGGCCGCACCGACATGATCTGCTGCGGTATGAGGCGGCCTTCCTGTATCCATTCGAAAGCGAGGAACGTCGTCATCACCTTGGTGATCGATGCAGGCATGAACCGCCGGTCGGCCTCGCGCGCGTAGAGCGTCTGCCCGCTCGACATGTCGATCATCAACGCAATGGGGGCCTGTTCCTCGGTCGGAATGGCGGCTTTCGGCGCGGCGGATTTCGGGGTGGCGGCAAAGCCCGCACCCGCCAACGCGAATGTCATACCGCAAGCAAGCCAGGCGGCTGCTTTCGTGAAATTGGATCGGACCAAGCAAGCTCCCGCCACCGGGAGGCCGGTGGTCTATCGCACTGTGTAAACCTGCGCGCCCCTATAGCCCGCGCCACGCACGTTTGCGAGGGCGGCATTGGCCTGTCCACGGGTTGCATATGGCCCTGACCGCACGCGCCAGAGCCTGCCTACGCTTTCGACGTATCCACCGATATTTTCGGCAACACGATCTGCCGCAGCACGCGAGGAAAACGCGCCTGCCTGCACGACGAAACGGCCATCGGTGCTCGTTGGTATGCGGCGGACGCTGGTCGGCGTTGCGGCGCTGTCGGTGTTTTTCGCCGCCGCAGATCCGCCGGTCACCTCGTCATCGGCGGGAATGCCTGCAGGTGTCGGTTTGGTGGCGGGTTTTTGTGAAGGCGTTGCCGGGATTTGCGCTGTTTCGGAAGCAGCAACCTGCGTGGTCGGCACGCTGTCATCGCGCAGCGGTGCAGAGCCGACCGCCGGGAGTTTGCGCCGAAGCACGCCCAGCAAGCCTTCGGGCGTTTCCATCCGCAACGGCGCTTCGAGGCCGGCGCGCAATTCGGCGCGATGCTCTTCGGGCGGGTTGACGCGGCGCACGCGCACGGGGCTCGCCTCGCCAGCGCCAAGCTGCGCCAAAGCACCGCGTGAAAGCGCGATCAGCCGCGAGCCGACCATCGGGCCGCGCCGTTCGACCCGTACAAGAACGGTCTTCCCGCTTTCGAGCGAAGTCACTTCGACATAGCTCGGCAGCGGCAAGGTGCGATGCGCCGCAGTGACGCCGCTTTCCTGCGGATCGTCGATGGTCGCATAGCCGACCTCATCGTAGTTCAACGTGTCCTCGGGCGTGTAGGTGATGCCGTCGATCGTGAAGGGTTCGCCCAGAACGACGGGATAATCGGCTTCCGGTCCGTTAACGATGGTGCGTGATGCCGTGCCGCCAGTGCGGTCAGTACTAGCAGGAGACACCGTGCCCGACAGCGCGGGCAACGGCGCGCACGACGCCACGGCAAACCCCGTCAGCGCGACACAAAATCCTGAAACCCAGTTAACGGGCAATCTCATCGGCCAGCAGCCCCACACTCATCGCATAATAATTGGAGCAGTTATATTCGAGGATAACTCGATAATTTGAAGTTAAGAGCCAGCTGTTCGTCCCCGGACCGTCAGGCTGGAAAAGAGTGACCAGTGTATCGTCGGCAATCGGGCGTTGCGCTCGCACGCCCAGCGCGCGCCATTCGGCCACCGTCTTGTAGACGCTGTGTCGCTCGTGCACCCGCTCACATACTGGGGCGGCGATGCGGGTGCGATAGGCATCGACATTGAAACCGTTCGGAACGTAGGCGCTCACGCCCCATGGCTCCCCCTTGCGCCAGCCCGAATCGACGAAATATGCCGCAATCGATGCCAGCGTGTCGGCGCGGTTGTTCATGATGTCGGCGCGTCCGTCACCATCTCCATCGGCGGCAAGGCGCAGATAAACGCTTGGCAAAAATTGCGGATTGCCGAACGCGCCTGCCCAGCTCCCCTTGAGATAGGAACGCGGATAGCCCTTGTCCGCGACCTTCATCAGCGCGACGAATTCGCTGGAGAACAGTTCGCGGCGACGCCCTTCCCATGCCAGTGTGGCGAGAGCCTGCGAAAGGTCGAAGCCGCCCTTCACCCGGCCATATGCGGTTTCATGCCCCCAGATGGCGAGCAGGATCTCGCCTGGCACACCGTATTTCGCCTCGATATCACGCAGGATGGAGCGCGCATTGCCCAGCTCGCGGCGACCACCGGAGATGCGCGCATTGTCGACATGGCTGGCAATATAGGGCGCCAGCGGCGGATAGCCGCTACGCGTCGGTGTGCCGGGCTGTGTCTGGTCGAGAGAAATTACCCGGCTGTTCGGCTCCAGCCCTTCGGTCATCCGCGCCAGCGTCGATTCGCTCACCCCTTCGGCACGCGCCCTTGCGACCAGGATCTGGAGATATTCGTCGAAAGAAAGATCGCGCTGCGCAGCGGCGGGGGTTGCAGTGAAGGCGGAGGCAAAGGCTGCGATTGCAGCGAAAAGGGGCGTGGTTTTCATGGCTCACATTCATACATGTCATTGATGAACCGCAAGTTATATGCGTCGGGCCGTTTGCAGTGCGTGACAAGCCCGCCACATCTGGCTAGCGGGATGGCCAGCGGACAGGTGGCAGAGCGGTTGAATGCACCGGTCTTGAAAACCGGCAAGGGTGCAAGCCCTTCGTGGGTTCGAATCCCACCCTGTCCGCCACCAGCGCCCGCAAATAGGCGGGCGTCGGTGATGGACTGCGGTGAGGTGGACGAACGTACGGTTCGGAGTCGGAGGCGCCAAGCGTCGGAGACGGCCGTAGCGAAGCGGAGGCCAATCCCACCCTGTCCGCCATCCTTTTTGCGCCACCGCCTTTGGCTGCTCGAGCGTGTTTTATGGCCTACCGCTTCGCTGCTTGAGGCCGCTCTTTATGGCCCATCAGCGCCCGTGTTCGAGGATATCATCCATCTGTTCGCGCAGGACCGGGTCCCATTCGCTGCGAAGCTCGCGCACCTTGGCGACGAGCGGTTCGTTCTCGTGATAGGGAATGTCGAGCCGGTAGAGGCTGGCAACCTCGGGCATCATCCGCCGATCCATTTCCTCGAACGCGTCTGCTGCGGCCTGCGCCTGCGCCGCTTCCATGCCCAGCGCCTCGTAGCTTGAACGGCCCATGCGGATGGAACTGTCATAGGTCTCGCGGATGACGTCGCGGCAACCATAGGCCCACAATTCGTACACGTGATTGCGATCGATCGCGCGCGCGGTGACGTGCAGGTCCGGGAAATTCGCGAGGGCGTATTTCACGAGGCGGTCGATCTGTTCGCGCTCGTCCAGCGCAACGACCAGCAGTTTCGCCTTTTCGATTCCGGCGGAATGCAGCAGGTCGGGCCGTGTGGCATCGCCGTAATAGGTGCGGATGCCGAACTTTCGCACGATCTCGAGCTGCGAACTGTCATAGTCGATGACGGTGGTGGAATATCCCGCCGCCTGCAGCATCCGGTCGACGATCCCGCCGACCCGGCCCCGCCCGGCGATGATCACGGGGTTTTCCTCGTCGATGGTGTCCGCCTCGCGGTCGGCCTGCGCGGCGCAGAGGCGATGTGCGATGACCTTGTCATAGAGGATGAACAGTAGCGGGGTTGCCAGCATGGTAAGCGCCACGATCAGCAAGAGCTGGTCGGCAAAGGCCTGGTCGAAGACCGCATTGCCAACGCCGAAGGCGATCAGCACGAAGGCAAACTCACCCGCCTGGGGCAGGCTGAGCGCAAAAAGCCAGAGGGCCTGTCGGCGCAGGCCATAGAGCCAGCCGACCGCCATCAGGACGGCGAATTTCGCCGCGATGACAACCGCCGCCCAGAAGAATATCTCGCCGAGGATCGTTTGCGCGAGACCGAAATCAATTCCCGCGCCGACCGTGATGAAGAACAATCCCAGCAACAGGCCCTTGAACGGGTTGATGTCGCTTTCCAGCTCATGCCGGTATTCGCTTGTCGCAAGGACGACGCCGGCAATGAACGCCCCGAGCGCGGGGGACAGGCCAACCAGCGACATCATCAGCGAAATGCCGATCACCACGACCAGTGCTGCAGCAGTGAACAGCTCGCGCAAATTGGCAGCGGCAATGTAGCGGAACAACGGACGGATTGCGTAGATGCCGATGGCGATCACCGCCGCCACCGCCCCGACACGGGCCAGGGCGGCCATCCACGCTGACATGGATGCAGTGAGATCAATTCCGCCATGTGCGGCATGTTCTTCGCCATGGCCGCCGACTGCGCCGTAAAGCTCGGGCATGGCAAGGAAGGGCAAAATGGCGAGGATGGGGATGACCGCCACGTCCTGAACCAGCAGGACGGAAAAGCTCGCCTCGCCGCCTTCGCTGCGCATGAGGTTCTTTTCGGTCAGCGACTGGACGATGATCGCGGTGGAAGACAGGGCGAGCACCATGCCGATAGCCAAGGCCGTCTGCCAGGGCTGCTGGTCGAGCAGGGCGATTCCGGTGATCGCGAACGTGGTAAGCAGGACCTGCCCCCCGCCCAGCCCCAGCAATTTCCCGCGCATGGCCCACAGCCGCGCCGGTTCCATTTCCAGACCGATGATGAACAGCATCATCACGACGCCGAATTCGGCGAAGACCTGCAACGCCTCGACATCGACATCCAGCGCCCCCAGCAGCGGGCTGATCGCCATGCCGGCCAAGAGGTAGCCAAGGACCGAGCCAAGCCCGAAGCGCGTGGCGAGCGGAACGGCCACGACCCCGGCCGCGAGGATCAGGAAGGCAAGGATCAGGAAACCGGTCATTGCCCTGCCCTAGCCCGCCCGGTCAGATGTGCAATGCCCGCCCATAGCTTGCGAGCACGCTTTCATGCATGCTTTCGCTGATCGTCGGGTGGGGGAAGACGGTCTGCATCAGTTCGGCTTCCGTCGTCTCCAGCGTCTTGCCGACAACGAAGCCCTGGATCATCTCGGTCACTTCCGCGCCGACCATATGCGCACCCAGCAGTTCGCCGGTCTTCGCGTCGAACACGGTCTTCACGAAGCCTTCCGCCTCGCCCAGCGCGATGGCCTTGCCGTTGCCGATGAAGGGGAACGTGCCCGCCTTTACCTCATGGCCCCCTTCCTTCGCCTTCGCCTCGGTCAGGCCGACGCTGGCGATTTGCGGGTGGCAATAGGTGCAGCCCGGAATGTTCGCGCGGTCGAGAGGGTGCGGGTGGACATCTTTATTGCCCAGTTCCTTGGCAATCGTCTCGGCTGTCGTGACACCTTCGTGGCTTGCCTTATGCGCCAGCCAAGGGCCGGGGGTGCAGTCGCCGATGGCCCACAGGCCCTTAGACTTGGTGCGGCCGTAATCGTCGATCTGGATAAATCCGCGGTCCATCTCGACCAGCTTTTCCAGCCCCACATTCTCGGTGTTCGGCACGATGCCAATGGCGGTGATGCAATGGCTGAACTCGGTTTCGGAGACCTTGCCGTCCTTGGCCTTGATCGTGGCCTTTACGCCCTTGTCCGAAACCTTGAGGTCTTCCACGCCCGCGCCGGTCATGATCGTCATGCCCTGCTTGGTCAGGCTCTTTTCGAGGAAGGTGGAGACGTCCTTGTCCTCCACCGGCACGATCCGGTCGAGCATCTCCACCACGGTCACGTCGCAGCCCATATCGTTGTAGAAGCTGGCGAACTCGATTCCGATGGCGCCGCTGCCGATCACCAGCAGCTTTTTGGGCATCTCGCCGGGGGTCATCGCGTGGCGATAGGTCCACACGCGTTTGCCGTCCGCCTTGGCGAAGGGCAGGTCGCGCGCGCGCGCGCCGGTGGCGACGATCAAATGCCTGGCGGTGAGCTTTTCCTCGTCTTTGTCCGATTTGACGGTCAGCGAGGTCGGGCCGGTCAGCGTACCCTCGCCCATATGCACCGCGATCTTGTTCTTCTTCATCAGGTGGGTGACGCCCTGATTGAGCTGTTTCGCTACCCCGCGGCTGCGCTTCACCACCGCGTCGAGGTCCGCCTCGATCTCACCCGCGATCTTGAGGCCATAATCCTTGGCATGCTGGGCATAGTGCAGGATTTCCGCCGAACGCAGCAGTGCCTTGGTCGGGATGCAGCCCCAGTTCAAACAGATCCCGCCGAGGAGCTCACGTTCGACGATGGCGGTCTTCAGGCCCAGCTGCGCGCAGCGAATCGCCGCGACATAGCCGCCGGGACCGGAGCCAAGAACGATGACGTCGTATTGGGTAGCCATTCAGTTTGCGCCTTTCGAGCCTGAACGATGGAACACTTGGAACACGGTCCTGGCGCTAAAAATGCGAGGACCGAGAGAGCGAGAGCAATGGATATTCGGACGATGGATGGCGGCGCGGATCATGCGCCCACCATGCCATCGAAAGTATGTCGTAGGACAGAGCGCGCGCTTCAGTTCCGTTCGCCCTGAGCTTGTCGAAGGGCTGCACTTCACTTTCGATATAGCGCGGAAAGAAAAGGACAGGGGTTGATCCTTCGGATCAGCTTCGCTTCCGACAGGCTCAGCCCGAACGGAGGTGAGGTGGTGGCTCTTCGTCACGCCCACCGCTCCGCAACCGCGCGCGGTTTGTCGTCGGCGTCCAAAAGCACGAATTTGAACGTCCCTTGCGCGACCTTGGTTTCCGCCTCGCCATTGCGTTCCCGCGCGATGGCTTCGGCGGCGATGGTAAGCGAGGTGTTCCCCCGCGCCGCGATCTCGCAATAGACCGATAGCTCGTCGCCGACCTGCATCGCGCCGGGAAAAGCGAAGTCGGTGGCCGAAACGACCACCGCCTTGCCTTGCCCCTCGCGGCTGGCAAGCGAGCCTGCGCCCAGCGCCATCTGGCTCATCAGCCACCCTCCGAACACCCCGCCATAGGGGTTGAGATCGGTCGGCATGGCGGTGACGCGGATCATGGGGGAGCGTTCAGGCATCCAGCCCATCTTTCGGATAGGTCTGGAAACATCCGTAAGCTACTCGGCCTCCAGCAAGGATTTGATCGTTGAGGAGTGCCAACTCACTTTGTGGAAATCTCGAATCTGCCAGATCTATTTCCATGACTTCTTCGACCCCGAGAATCTCGTAATGATCTTCGATAAGCGCTTTGGCCGCGGCCTCGCGGAACTCTGACTCAGTCTGGCAATCGACCACGACATTCACAAAAGCTCCGTGGACATCATCACCAAAAATTGCGCACTTCGGCGTGGCCCTGACCTCATAGCCGCCAATCCACGCCATGCCCCCTAGACCACCAGCCCCATCGGGTTTTCGCACAGCTGCTTGAATGCCTCCATCAGCTGCGCGCCGTCGGCGCCGTCGATGGCGCGGTGGTCGAAGCTGCCGGTGGCGCTCATCACGGTGGCGACGCCCAGCGCGCCGTCGATGACGTGCGGCCGCTGCTCGCCTGCGCCGACCGCCAGGATCATCGCTTGCGGCGGGTTGATGACCGCATCGAACTGTTTCGTGCCGAACATGCCGAGGTTCGACAGGCTGGCCGTGCCGCCCTGGAATTCATGCGGCTGCAGCTTGCCGTCCTTGGCCTTGCCCGCCAGTTCCTTCATCTCGGTGCTGATCTGCGCCAAACCCTTGCGGCCCGCATCGCGGATGATCGGCGTGATAAGGCCCGACGGGGCGGCGACCGCGACCGAGATGTCCTCACGCGTGTACTGGTACAGCTCGTCGCCCTGGAAGCTGACATTGCAGGCGGGCACGCGCTGCAGCGCGCGGGCCAGCGCCTTGATGAGCAGATCGTTGACCGACAGCTTCACCCCGTCCGCCTCCAGCGAGGCGTTGAGCTGCTTGCGCAGGTCGAGCAGCGCATCGAGCCGCACATCCACGGTGAGGTAGATATGCGGAATGGTCTGCTTCGCTTCGGTCAGGCGCTTGGCAATGACCTTCCGGACATTGTTGAGCTTGGTCGCCTCGTAAGGGGCATCCAGATCGCTGCCCTGCGTGGCGGGTTTCGCAGCGGCGGGCGCAGTCGAGGCGGCTGCATCCGATTTTGCCGGGGCCGCGCCGGGCTGAGCGCCCTCGACATCGGCCTTGACGATCCTGCCATTGGGGCCGCTGCCGGTCACACCCGACAGGTCGATGCCCTTCTGCTCGGCGATACGCTTGGCCAGCGGCGAAGCGATGATCCTGCCCTCTCCCGTCACCCCAGCGGAAGCTGGGGTCTTTTTCTTCGGCTCGGATGCCGGGCTCGAATTGTCAGAGGTCCCAGCTTCCGCTGGGACGACATCGTCTTTTTTCTCGGGAGCGGAAGCGGATGCCTCATCGCCCGAAGGCGCAGCTTTCGCCGCTTCCTCCACATCCTCGCCCTCTTCGGCGAGCATGGCGATGACCGTGCCGACCTTCACGCCCTCGGTCCCTTCCTCCACCGCGATGGAGGCAATCGTGCCTTCGTCCACGGCTTCGAATTCCATCGTCGCCTTGTCGGTTTCGATTTCGGCCATGATATCGCCGGCGGAAACCGTGTCACCCGGCTTCACCAGCCATTTGGCCAGCGTGCCCTCCTCCATTGTCGGGGAAAGGGCGGGCATTTTGAGGGCGATGGGCATGGGTGGCAAAGGGCCTTTCGCTACGGAATCGAGGTGTTGGCTCGCGTCTTGGCGAATTTGCGCCCCATCGGCAAGCGTCTTGCCCCGCGCGCGATTTGCGCGGATAGAGCGGCACAAATGGGAGGGATGGCAATGCGAACATACCTCGTCGTGATGGACGAGACCGCCGAGGCCAAGAAGGCGCTGCGATTTGCCAGCGTGCGGGCGCAGAAAACCGGCGGCAACGTGCATATCCTAGCGCTGGTCCCGCGGCAGAATTTCAACGCATTCGGCGGCGTGCAGGCGACCATCGAACAGGAAGCGCGCGAACGCGCCGAAGTGATGGCCAACAGCGAGGCAGGCAATATCTTCGCCGAAAGCGGCAAGATGCCCGTGATCGCCGTGCGACCCGGCAATCCTCAGGAAGTGATCCGCGAATACCTTGCCGAACATGGCGAGGTTGCCGCGCTGGTGCTGGCCGCAGGCGCAGACGGGGCTTCAGGCCCGCTGGTGATGCACTTCGCCACCGCCGCAGGATCGCTGCCCTGCCCGCTCTATATCATTCCCGGCGGGTTGGAGGGCGCGATGATCGACGAACTGGCCGGCGCGCCGACTGGCCACGCTTCCTGACGACGATAGACGAAATTGCCGTTCAGGTAAGCGTCCCGCGGGTAGGGTAATCCTTCTCCAGCGTGAAATCGATGCCGCTGAGGAGATCGTCCAGATCGGGCCGGGTAAAGGGCGCGTTCTGGACGACCTGGAAATGCACTGTGCGGTCGGGCTTCAGCAGGAACAGTCCGGGTTCGGAGAAGGTGTCCGGTTCCTCGCTGCCATCGCGCTTTTCGGAGATGAACAGGCCCCATTCGCGGGCGTCCTCCTCGCTCAGGGAATGGGCGAGCGGCAGATCCTGCGTGTCCCATTCCTCATGGCTGACAGCGGCGCGTTCCGGGCTGTCCATCGATATTGCAAAGACATTGATGCCGCGCTTCGTGAAGTCCGACAGGCGGCCCCCGATTTCGGTGAGGTACTTCTTGCAGATCGGGCAGTGCTTGCCCCGATAGAACACCAGCATGGTGAAGGCATCGGGGGTCTGGTCGGACAGTTTGAACCGCGCATCGATGGTGAGCGGCAGGTCGAGGTCGGGGGATTTTGAACCGGGCTTGAGCATGATGTCTCCTTTACCCAGTCAATGAAGTGCGACCCGCGGTGGTTCCTCTATTTCCGCTTGCGGCCCTGATGACGGATATTGCCCGGGCGACCGCGCTTGCCCTGCATGGACTTGCGCTTCTTGCCGCCCTTGGCTGGTCCCTTCGAACCCGGCCTGCCGCCGTCCTTCCTGTCCGGGCGGTCGCCGCGTCGTTCGACCGGCGAGCCGTCGCTGTCGGGCACTTCGAATTTGAGCGCGCCGGTCAGCGGATTGGCCTCCGCCAGTTTCAGCTTGAGCCGGTCGCCGACCGCATATTCGGTCCCGCTGTTCTCGCCGATCAGCTTCTGCGCCGCTTCGTCATGGCGGAAATATTCGCGGCCCAGCGTGCTGACCGGCACGAGGCCATCGCCGCCGAGCGTCTCGATGGTCGCGAAGAAGCCGAAGCCCTGCACACCCGTGATGCGGGTGTCGAATGTCTCGCCCACCCGGCCCGAGAGCCAGGCGGCGACATAGCGGTCGATGGTGTCGCGTTCCGCCTCCATCGCGCGGCGCTCGGTCTGGCTGATGGCGTCGGTGATCTGGTGGAGCGCGCTCTTGTCGCGGTCGGATAGGCCAGAGGTCTCGGGCAAATCGAGCTTGGGTTTGGGTTGTTCCAGCTTGTACGCATCGACCAGCGCGCGGTGGACGAGCAAATCTGCATAGCGGCGGATCGGCGAGGTGAAGTGCGCATAGCTGCCCAGCGCCAGCCCGAAATGCCCGGCATTGGCGGGGCCGTAATAGGCCTGCGTCTGGCTGCGCAGCACGGCCTCCATGATAAGCGCCTTTTCCGCCGGGTCGCCAATATCCTTCAACATCCGGTTGAACAGGCCCGGCGTGATAACCTGACCCAGCGCGAACTTCTTGCCCTGGCTGGCGAGATATTCGCGGAAGGCGAGCAGCTTTTCGCGGCTCGGCTGTTCATGGACGCGATAGACCACGGGCGCGGTCTTGGCCTCCAATGCCTTGGCGGCTGCGACATTCGCAGCGATCATGAAATCTTCCACCACCCGGTGCGCATCGAGACGTTCGCGCACGGCGATTTCCTCGATCACGCCGTCGTCGTTGAGGCGAACCTGCCGCTCGGGCAGTTCGAGGTTCAGCGGATCGCGCGCCTCGCGCGCCTTGTAGAGCAGCTTCCACGCACCCCACAGATGGGTGAGGTATTCAGGCGCATCGCCTGCATCTATCGCGGCCTGCGCATCCTCATAGGCGATGTTCTTCGCAAGGCGCACAATGGCGCGGGTGAAGCGCCAGTCGCTGACATTGCCATCGGCGTCGATGTGGATGTGGCAGGCCATCGCCGCCCGGTCGACATCCTGCTTGAGGCTGCACACATCGGCGCTGAGCACTTCGGGCAGCATCGGCACGACGCGGTCGGGGAAGTAGACCGAATTGCCACGCTTGCGCGCTTCGCGGTCGAGCTGGCCGCCGGGGCGGACGTAATAGCTGACATCGGCAATCGCGATGATTGCGCGGTATCCGCCCTTCCCGTCCGGTTCGGCCCAGATCGCATCGTCATGGTCGCGCGCATCGGCGGGGTCGATGGCGACGATAGGGACATCGCGCAGATCCTCGCGGTGATCGGGCGAGAGCGGCAGGTCGACGGCGCGCTCGGCTTCCTCGATGGCTTCGGGCGGGAAGATATGCGGGATACCGTGCTTGGCGATGGCGATCAGACTGAACGCCTTGGGCGCCAGCGGGTCGCCGACGACCTCGACCACCTTGACCTTCGAGCGCGGCGATTTGCCCAGGCGCTCGGCCAGCACCAGTTCGCCCTCTTTCGCTTCGCCAAGGTCGCCGATGGGCGCGCTGTCGCGCACACGCTTGTCTACCGGGGCAAGCCAGGGATTGCCCCCGCCGTCCATCTCGACCACGCCCATGAGCCCTTCGGTGCGCGCGGGCAGTTTCTTGATCGGATGCGCGACCCAGCCGCGCTCAGTTTCCTCGTTGCGCGCAAGGATACGGTCGCCGCGCTTCACTGCGGAGAGCTTCTTGCTCTCCTTCACAAGCAGGCGCGGCGGCTTTTCCTTGCTGTCGGGCGCCCAGTTTTCAGGTTGCGCAATCGCTTCGCCATCCTCGATCGCGACCACTTTCAACACGGTCACTTTGGGCACGCCGCCCATGCGGTGATAGGCAGTACGCTTGCCGTCGATCAGGCCTTCTTCGGCCATGTCCTTGAGGCGCTTTTTCAGCGCGATCTTTTCCTGCCCCTTCAGGGCGAAAGCCTTGGCGATTTCACGCTTGCCGGCGGGCTTGTCGGAGGCTTGGATGAATTCGAGTATCTGTTCTTTGGACGGAAGACCCTTGGCCTTCCGGAATTTGTTCTGTTTTGTCATGCGCGCAATATGGGGATGGTTGCCGGGATTTGATAGCCCCACCCCGTCACCCCGTCACCCCGGCCCCCGAGCCGGGGCCCAGCTTTCTTTGACGCTGCATCTGTAGAAGCTGGACCCCGGATCAAGTCCGGGGTGACGTAAAGAGGCTTAGTAAGCCTTGGCCAGCAGCACCCGCTCCACCGCCGGTTCGCCGGTGAAGATGCAGACCCCATCGGTCGGAGCTGAATGCATCGGCACGTTGCGGATGGTGAGCTTGTGCTCCTTCAAGCGCTCCACCACCTTTTCCAGCGCCGCGCCGGTGGGCTTTGACCATTGCACTTCGACCCAACCGGGGTAGCGCGAGGCAGCGAAGTGCTTCTCGACATCGGCAAAATCGGTCACACCGCGGGTGATGTTCGCCTCGCGCCGCTCTTCCGCCTCGACACGCATGGCGTGCTGCATGTCGGCCAGGACATCGGGAATGGTCCGGCCCGCGATGTCGCGGGTCGGCGTCTGGAAGGCGGGCTTGCCGGTTTCGCTGTTCCACAAGCGGTCGCGGCGCAGCATGGAGACGACGCCATTATCCATATCGCGTCCGCCCACTTCGACGATGATCGGGGCGCCCTTGCGGACCCAGTCCCAGCGCTTGGCTGCAGCCTTGCCGGGCCGCGTGTCGAGATTGACGCGCAGCGGCTCGCCCAGCGCAAACGACCCGGCGAGCGTGGCGCGAAGGCCCTCGCAATATTCGATCAGCGCGGCATCTTCCGGCTTGTCGCGGAGCATGGGCAGGATAACCACCTGCCACGGCGCGATGCGCGGCGGGACGCGCAGGCCATCGTCATCGCCATGCGTCATGATGACGCCGCCGACCATGCGGGTGGAAACGCCCCAGCTGGTCGTGTGGGCGAGGCTTTCACTGCCTTCCTTGTTCTGGAACTTGATCCCGCTCGCCTGCGCGAAATTCGTACCGAGATAGTGGCTGGTCCCGGCCTGCAAAGCCTTGCCATCCTGCATCATCGCCTCGATCGACCAGGTTTCGACCGCGCCGGGGAAGCGTTCGTTTTCCGGCTTCTCGCCGGTCACGACTGGCAGGCTCAGATCTTCTTCGGCGAAGGCGCGATAGACCTCCAGCATGCGCAGCGTATGTTCCTTGGCCTCGGCTTCGTCGGCATGGGCGGTGTGCCCTTCCTGCCAGAGGAATTCGCTGGTGCGCAGGAACATGCGGGTGCGCATTTCCCAGCGCACGACATTGGCCCACTGGTTGAGCTTCAGCGGCAGATCGCGCCAGCTCTGCACCCAGCGCGCCATCGCATCGCCGATAATGGTTTCGGATGTCGGGCGCACCACCAGCGGCTCTTCGAGCTTCGCCTCGGGATCGGGGATCAGCCCGCCGTCCTTTCCGGCGATCAGGCGGTGATGCGTGACAACCGCCATTTCCTTGGCGAAGCCTTCGACATGCTCCGCCTCGCGTTCGAAATTCGACAGCGGGATGAACAGCGGGAAATAGGCGTTGTCGTGGCCCGTCGCCTTGATCCGGTCATCGAGCAGGCGTTGCATGCGTTCCCATATGCCGAAGCCCCACGGCTTGATGACCATGCAGCCGCGCACGCCCGATTCCTCGGCCATGTCGGCTGCGGAGATGACTTCCTGATACCAGGCGGCAAAATCGCCTTCGCGCTTGGTGTTGAGAGCATGGCGGATCTGGGCCAAGGTATTTCCTTACGACTGCAAATTGGATGCAAAATTTCGCGCCGCCTCTAGCCGCTGGTGCAGAGCGAAGTCGAGACACGTTTTGGCCCCGACGCGCATTGCCGCAACGCGCGCGGTGCGTGCCCTCGGCGCTATTTGCTCAGCTCGTCCAGCTTCTTCTGCATCGCGGCCATCTGTTTGCGCATTTCGGCAAGGTCGCCATCGTCGCTGCGCGGTTCGCGCTTGGCAGCGGGCGGGATGAAGGCTTCGGCCGCCGCGCGCATCATCGCCATATTGGTTTCGTGGATCTTGGCGAGCGGGTTGTTCGCCATGCCTTCCTTGAATGCTTCGGAGAGCTGGTCGCGGTTCTTGCGGAAATTGGCCATGCTCGCTTCGAGATAGCTCGGCATCATCGCCTGCATGGAATTGCCATACATGGAGATCAGATCGCGCAGGAAACTGACGGGCAGCATCTGCGCGCCGTTGCTTTCCTCCTCGACGATGATCTGCGTCAGGATCGTGTGGGTGATGTCATCCCCGCTCTTCGCATCGATCACCTGGAAATCGACATTTTCCCGCACCATTTTGCCGAGATCGTCGAGCGTTATGTAGCTGCTGGTATCGGTGTTGTAGAGCCGCCGGTTGGCGTATTTCTTGATGACGATCGGTTCGCCGTCCTTGCGCTTGGCCATAGTCTCCGCACTCTCCCTGCGCTGCAAAGCACATGGTTTAGCACCCGCACAATGTGCGATGCAACATGACGCGCACGTCAGCCGAAGCGATTGCCAAGGAGGGTAAGCAATTCGTATTGCGAAACAGAGGTTTGCCGCGCAGCATGGGGCAGGTAATACGGCAGCGAAACCCAATCGCCCTCGCCCAGATCGTCTGCATCGGTGAGGTCGATGACGATCATGTCCATCGACACTTTGCCGAGCATGGGAAGCGTGCGGCCGTCATGCTCAAAGGCGTTTCCACCCCAGCATCGTAGGATACCATCGGCATAGCCGAGCGAAACCGTACCGACCCGCATGCGCCGGGGTGCGGCGAAGGTGGCGTTGTAGCCGACGCATTCGCCCGCCTCGATCCATTTTGTGTGGATGATGGCGGCTTTGGGATAGGCGACCTGACGGACGATGCCGTCCATCTCGCCGCGCGGCACGCCGCCATAGAGGGAAAGACCGGGCCGGGTGAGATCGAAGGCATAATCCGCGCCCAATGCGATGCCGGCGCTGTTCGCGAGGCTGAGCGCGCGGTGCGGGATCTGCGGGATCGCAGCGCGAAACGCGTCGAGCTGGCGGGCGTTCATCGCGCTGTCCTCGTCCGCGCAGGCGAGGTGCGACATCAGCACTTCCACATCCAGCGCCTGGACCAGCGGGTCGCGCGTCTCACCCGGCCTGATGCCGAGGCGGTTGATCCCGGTATCGATCATCAGATCGCATGCGCCGCCGCCGCTCTCCAGCCAAACTCTCGCTTCATGCAGGGAATCGATGACCGGGCGCACACTGACGTTGCGCGCAAAGTCTGCCTCCTCCTGCGTCGTGGGACCATGCAGCACGGAGATTTGTCCTGCCGGGACATGGGCGAGCGCAGCGGGAACCTCGCTCCAATGCGCGACGAAGAAATCGCGCGCACCGGCATCGCGCAGGGTGGGCAGGCAGCGGTCCGTGCCGAGCCCATAGCAATCCGCCTTGATTGCCGCCCCTGCCCTCGCCGCGCCCGACATCCGGTCGAGCGCGCGCCAGTTATGCGCCAGCGCGTCGTGGTCGATTTCGAGCTTTAATGTGGGCGGCGGCGGCGAGGCGATCATACGGCTCTACGGAACTGCGGGGGATACGGGCGGTGCGTCGTCGCTGTCTTCGACGAAATCCTGCGGCGGGCCATCGGGGATGCCCCACCATGCCACCAGGATGCCAAAGGCGACGACGGCCCAGGTATACCAAAGACCGGAATAGATATCGCCCGTGCTGGCTACGATGACCCCCGCAATCAGCGGGAGGAACCCACCCAGATAACCTGCGCCGATGTGGTAGGGGATCGACATGGAGCTGTAGCGAATCTTGGCCGGAAACATCTCCGACAGGAGCGCCGCCACCGAGCCGTAAGTCAACGCCGACAGCAAGCCAAGGCCGAGCAGTATGGCGATGATCCCAAGAATGGCGGCCATGCCCAGCTGCTGCTTGGAAAAGTCGAAACCATATTGGGAGAGCGCCGCACGAATGCCTTCGCTGCGCGCGGCTCCGCTTTCAAACCAAGCGGGATCGATGGCGACGGAATTACCGCCGACGCCAAGTTGCAGATCGCCCCCTTCATAGAGCGTGTAGGGCACGCCCGATGCGGTGAGCGTCTCCAGAACCTTCCCGCAATCGGATTGCTCACGGTCGAACAGGTCGGCAAAAGGATCGGTGACGCATTGCGGCCCGGCAACGGTGACGGGTGTCCGTTCGGCCGCTTCCGCAAGGCCCGGATTGGCGAGGCTGCCAAGGCCCCAGAAGGCAGGAAACAGCAGCAGCAGCGTCGACACCGCACCGATGATGATCGGCTTCTTGCGCCCCACGCGATCCGACCATTTGCCGACGATCACATAGAAGCTCATGGCGATGAGGCCGGAGACGAACAGGATCAGTTCAACGGTCAGCGGCTCGACATGCATCGGCCCGCGCAGAAAGCTCATACCGCTGAAAAAAGCGGTGTACCAGATCGTCGTCAGAACGCCGGTCACACCGAACAGCGCGACAAAAATGCGCTTCTTGTTGCCGGGATAGGTGAAGCTTTCGACGAACGGGTTGCTGGCGGTCTCGCCTGCCTCCTTCATCGCCTGGAAAACCGGGCTTTCCGACAGCTTGAGCCGCATCCACAGCGAAATGCCGAGCAGGACGATCGACAGCAGGAACGGCACGCGCCAACCCCAGGCCACGAAATCTTGCTCCGGAATCAGGAACCGGCACGACAACACCACTGCGATGGAAAGGACGAAGCCGCCCGCCACGCTCGCCTGGATGAAACTGGTGTAATAGCCGCGCTTTTCGGGCGGGGCGTGCTCCGCGACATAGATCGCCGCACCGCCATATTCACCGCCGAGCGCAAGGCCCTGCAACACACGCAGCAGGATCACGATGATCGGCGCGGCGATACCGATGGTGGTCACGGTGGGGATCAGGCCGACCCCGGCAGTCGCAATGCCCATCAGGGTTACGGTGACGAGGAACGTGTATTTGCGCCCCAGCCTGTCGCCCAGAAATCCGAACAGGATCGCGCCGATGGGCCGGAAGGCAAAGCCGACGGCAAAAGTCGACCACACCAGCAGCAGGCCGAGCGTTTCATTGTCGACGTCGTAAAACGCGTCTTTCAGGATGTAGGCCAGCGTTCCGTAGATGAAGAAATCGTACCACTCGAAAATCGTACCTGCACTGCTCGCACCGATGACAAGGCGGATCTCCTTGTCGCTCGGCTCGCGCATGGCGGCAGCGGTTGCGGTATCATCGGACATCTTGGCTCCCCCAGCTTCCCATCCGTTAAAGGGTAAGCGGTCGGTCTAGCTTGAGGCTCAGCCCTTGGAAAGCGCGTCGATCGCGGCAGTCCACGGCAACAGGATAGCTTCGTGTCGTCCGGCGTGGGGAAGCGCGGGTTCGAGCATGGCGATGCGTGGCCAATCGGGGATCGGGCCTTGCCCGGCCAGCCAATCTGCGATGGCGTGGCGGGCATCGGCAATATCGCCTGCGTCCTTCCCCGCCACGCCGCCTGCGAAGATCGCTGCCGCGGCCTGCCCCACCGCACATGCGCTCACCCGCATGCCCGATGCGGCGAAATCCGGCGCAAAAGACAATTCGATCCGGCTGCCACATGTACGCGATCGCGCCTCGCCCTTGAACGGCAGACTGCCATCGTATGGCGTGTTGGCCAGCTCGATCGCGAGGGCGAGGAGTTCGGGGGAATAAAGCGCACCGCGCCGAGGCGGGTTCACGAACCGCCCTGATCTTCGCGTTCCGCGGTGCGCATCTGAGCGCGGCGGCCGGCAATCATTTCCACAAGGCTGCGCGAACTGGCATCGACCAGATCATAGCTGCGCGCGTTGCTGATCCATGTCGGGCGCCCCTTATAGCCCCAGACCGTGTCGTATCCGAGCACGAGCAGGCTGAACGCGATAACCACGATAATCGCACCCTTGAGCGCGCCGAAACCGAAGCCGAGCACGCGGTCGATGGGGCCCAGCACCGAATTGCGCGACGCCTGCCCGACATTGTTCGCGATCACCTTCATCGCTGCGTACGGGATCAGCAGCAGCAGCGCGAACGCCAGCACGGCGGTTGTCACATCGCTGCCGATATACGTCACCAGCTGTGCAGTAAGCGGAGTGTGGAGGAACCGGATCGCGAGAACCGCCAACACCCATGCCGCCAGCGACAGGATTTCCTGCACGAACCCGCGCATGAATCCGCCGACTGCGGCGATCCCGACAATGCCGAGAACAAGGAAATCGAAACCCGTCATGACCCGTCTGGCGGATATTATGAACCCATCACCCGGTCAACGAGATTGGCAAGCTGACCAAGCCCATCATAGTTAAGCGCGGACGAGCCGTTTCCGACATCGGACGGACCGAAGCCGCGTTCGAAACCGAGCTTCGCCGCTTCCTTCAAGCGCAGCCCGCCATGCGCAACCGGGCGGATTTCTCCGGCAAGCGACACCTCGCCCAGCCAGACGCTGCGATCGGGCAATGGGCGGTCGGCCAGGGCGCTGACCAGTGCGGCCGCCACTGCCAGATCGGCAGCGGGGTCTGCCAACCGGTATCCGCCCGCAACGTTCAGATAGACCTCGGCCGAGCTGAAATTGAGGCCGCAGCGCGATTCGAGCACTGCCAGCAGCATGGCGAGACGGCCATTGTCCCACCCCACCACCGCGCGGCGCGGGGTCGCGCCCGATTGCAGGCGGACAATCAGCGCCTGTATCTCCACCAGAACGGGCCGCGTCCCTTCCATAGCGGGGAACACTGCGCTCCCGGCAAGCGGTTGCTCGCGGCCCGACAGGAAGAGCATGGACGGGTTGGACACTTCCTCCAGCCCATCGCCCGCCATCGCGAACACACCGATCTCGTCCACTGCGCCGAAACGATTCTTGAGCGCGCGCAGGATGCGGTATTGGTGGCTACGCTCGCCTTCGAAGCTCATCACCACATCGACCATGTGTTCGAGCACGCGCGGCCCGGCGATGTTGCCGTCCTTGGTCACATGGCCGACCAGCACCATCGCGCAGCCATTTTCCTTGGCATAACGGATCAGCTCGAAGGCACAGCCGCGCACCTGGCTGACCGTCCCGGGCGCGCCCTCTATCGTGTCGGAATACATCGTCTGGATGGAATCGATCACCAGCAGGCGCGGTGCATCCATCGTGCCCAGCGTGGTCAGGATATCGCGGACATTGGTCGCTGCCGCCAGCCGAACCGGAGCATCGGCAAGGCCGAGCCGCGCCGCGCGCATCCTGACCTGTCCGGTCGCTTCTTCCCCGCTGACGTAAACAGCCTGATGCCCGTCGCGGGCGATCTTGGCCGCTGCCTGCAACAGCAAGGTCGATTTGCCGATCCCGGGATCGCCCCCCATCAGGATCGCCGAGCCCGGAACCAGCCCCCCGCCCAGCGCACGGTCGAATTCCGCAAGGCCCGTGGCCTGACGTTCCGGCATCTTGCCCGGTTTGTCGAGCGAAACGAATTCGACAGAGCGCCCGCCGCTGGAAAGATCATGCTTCTGCGAGAATACCGTTGCCGGTGCATCTTCGACGAGCGTGTTCCATTCCGCGCAATCGGGGCACTGCCCCTGCCAGCGGTGGGAGACGCTGCCACATGCCTGGCAGACATAACGTTTCTTGGGCTTGGCCATGGCGCGGTTTCTAACAGAACATTTGCAGAACGCAATTGCCATGCGATCAAGCCTCAGCCACTATCCCCATATGCGGCAAAAGGAATTGCGGATTGCGTTGGTCTGTTACGGCGGGGTGAGCCTTGCCGTATACATGCACGGTGTCACCAAGGAATTGTGGCATCTCGCCCGTGCGAGCCGCGATTTCCATTCTGGCAAGGAAAGCGGCGCAGGCGTCGACGCGGTTTATCGCAACCTGCTCGAGAACATTGCCGACGCGCAAGGGATGCGACTGCGCGTGCTTCCCGACATACTCACCGGGGCAAGTGCAGGCGGGATCAACGCGGTGTTCCTTGCCCAGGCGCTGCATTCCGGCCAATCGCTCGAACCGCTGACCGATCTTTGGCTCGACACGGCAGATGTGGACCGTCTGGTCGACCCGGATGCGCGGCCATTGTGGCGCTTTGCCAAATTCTGGGCACAACCTATTGCATCATGGGTGCTCAGCCGTCCCGGCAATGCGGTTTCCGAAAGCGTCGCGCCCGAAACGCGGGTGGAGGTCCGCCGCAAGGTTTCGGCGCTGATCCGGGGCCGGTGGTTCGAGCCACCTTTTTCGGGCTACAATTTTTCGGACCTGCTCGAAAACGCGTTCACTGCCATGCAGTCCGCACCCACCGAAAGCCCCCTGCTGCCCCCCGGCCATCCCATCGACCTGTTCGTGACCGCCACCGATTTTCGCGGGTATCTTTCGCTGCTGCGGCTCAACAGCCCGCCAGTGGTGGAAGAAAGCGAACATCGGATGCCCATCGCCTTCCGCGCGCGCACTCCGTCCGTTCCCGGCGTGACACTGGCAAACCCGCTGGAACTGACGCTGGCGGCGCGCGCCACGGCAAGCTTTCCGGGCGCTTTTCCCCCGCTGCAACTGGAGGAGATCGACCGGCTTGCCGAGCGTGACCACCATGACTGGCCCGAACGGGAGGCATTTCTGGAACGGATCATGCCGATCCATCTCCGCCACGGGACGACCGGCAGCGTGTCTTTGATCGACGGATCGGTGCTCGTGAACAAACCCTTCGAAGGCGCGATGGAGGCGCTTCAGGGTCGCCCTGCCCAGCGCGAAGTGGATCGGCGGTTTGTCTATGTCGATCCTCGGCCCGACCGGTTCGGATCGCTCAAGGAACAGGACGACCGGCCGATCGGTTTCTTCGCCGCCATTTTCGGTTCGCTCAGCACCATTCCGCGCGAACAGCCGATCCGCGACAATCTGGAAGCGCTGGACAAGCAGACCCGCGAAGCGGTGCGTTTGCGGCGGATCGTTGCCGGCCTGCGCCCCGAGGTGGAAGATGCGGTCGACAAACTGTTCGGGCGCACCCTGTTTCTCGACCGGCCGACGCCCAAGCGCCTGAAGAACTGGCGGCAGAAGGCCCAACAGGCGGCCGCAGAACGGGCGGGCTATGCCTTCCAGTCCTATGCGCAGGTCAAACTCGCCGGGATCGTTAGCCGCCTTGCCAGGCTCATCCATCTGGCCGCACCGCAGCTGGGCATGCCGGACGACCAGCCCATCGAGGCCGCTCTCAGGCGCGAATTATCGCGGCGCGGGCTCGACAGTCTTTCCGCGCCTTCGGGGGGTGCGCATGATGCAGCGATCGATTTCTTCCGCACACACGATATCGGCTTTCGCATACGCCGGCTGCGCCTGCTGACCCGCCGCCTTGCGCGCGATTGGGAGGCCGATCCCGACATTCCCGATGCGGCATTGGAGAAGGCGCGCGAGACGATTTACGACATCCTGTCGCTGTATTTCGACCGCGAGGGGCTGACCGTGCTCGGCCCCGAGTTCGCGCAAGCCGCCGCCAAGGTGATCGATGAGCCGGGGCGCGTGCTCGACCTGTTGGCGGACCGGCGATTGCTGCCCGATGTGGACGAGCAGGCCGAGGCGCTGCTTGCCGAAAGCCTGCAGGACATGCCGAGCGATCTGCGGCGACGCATGCTGCTGACCTATCTCGGCTTCCCTTATTACGATGTCGCCACCCTGCCCCTGCTGCGCAATGAGGGGCTGACAGAATTCGATCCGGTAAAGGTCGACCGGATCAGCCCGGACGACGCGAAATCCATCCGCGATGGCGGGACGCGGGCGACCCTGCGCGGCATCGAGTTTTACAATTTCGGGGCGTTTTTCAGCCGCGCCTATCGCGAGAACGATTATCTCTGGGGCCGCCTGCACGGCGCAGAACGGATGATCGATCTCGTCTGCTCAACCGCGGAAGAAGATGTGAACGAAGATATCCGCCGCGCCTTCAAGCGCGATGCCTTCCTCGCCATTCTGGACGAGGAGGAAAGCCGGCTGACCTGCGAACCGCACCTGGTGCTAGGCATTCGGCAGGAGGTTCTGGACAAACTCGGCTGACCAGCCATGCAATATTCGTGACGAACGTGAATTATTGAGTTAATACACCACTCCACTTCGGGTCGGAGGAGGATGTATGGAACTGGTTGCGAACGAACAGATTGATCGCACTGCGCGGATGACCGGGTGGGCCCTGCTTGCCCAGACCACAATGGGAATGCTGGCAGCGGTCACCATCGCAAAGGGTATCAACGTAAATCTAAACGGCGACGTTCTGGCGACGGCTTCGTCAATGGTGGAGCGAGAGGCCGATGGGCGACTCCGCGGACATCTGGCCATGTTAAGCTACACCCTCGCTGCATTCTCAGCGGTCGGTCAGTTTCTCATTATGGGCAGGCAGTATGTCGTTCTGACGGCATGGGCCTTGGCACTCGCGCTGGGGGCGGCAAGTTTGTCACTCTTTGGAGGTGTGGTCGCGATGAATGGGGCGGAACTCGCGAGCGATGCTGGAATTCGAGAACTGACGCTGCAGGATGAACGGATCACCTTTGCCGCCATTCAGGCCATCACGGATTACACGAGCTTTCACATGGCCCTTGTGCTAAGTTCGTTGGCGAATGCAGCCTTTTTTGCGGCCTTCCTGAAGTCGGGCCGAATCCCGATGCCTATTGCGGCCTGGGGACTCTTTGCCTCGGCTTTCGTGGCGGCAGCGGTCGTGCTGCGGGATTTTGTTCCTGCACTGGCCCACGACGGAGTTACCGCAGCGTTCCTCGGATCGAACCTGATCGCCTTGATCGCGACGGGGGTCTATCTTGCGGCAAAAGGCGTCCGCATGACGCCGTCCTAGCTCCCCAGGGCACTCCTGAGCTTGTCGAAGAAACCGCGGCTTTCGGGGCATTCCTCGCCCGTTTCCGTCTCGCGGAACTGCTGGAGCAGTCCACGCTGTTCCTTGGTGAGCTTGGTCGGCGTTTCGACTGCGATTTCCACCACCAGATCGCCGCGGCCGTGGCCCTGCAATACGGGCATGCCCGCACCGCGCTGGCGGAGCTGGCGGCCCGACTGGATGCCGGCCGGAATATCGACATTCACCATCTCGCCATCGAGATTGGGTATTTCGATTTCCCCACCCAGCGCAGCGGTGGTGAAGCTGATCGGGACTTTCGTGCCCAGCGTCGTACCTTCGCGCTGGAAGATGTCGTGCTGTCGAATGTGTACGAAGATATAGAGATCACCCGCCGGTGCGCCGCGCGGCCCCGCCTCGCCCTTGCCGGACAGGCGGATGCGCGTGCCGTTATCGACGCCGGGCGGAATCTCGACCTCCAGCGTCTGCGGCGTGTCGACGCGCCCTTCCCCACCGCAATCGCGGCATGGGCTGACGATCACTTCGCCGCTGCCGTGGCAATTGGGGCATGGCCGTTCGACCACGAAAAAGCCCTGCTTCGCGCGCACCTTGCCCATGCCGGAACACAGGTGGCAGGTCCGCGCCTGCGTGCCAGGCGTTGCGCCTGAGCCGTGGCAGGTGTCGCAGGTCTGGCTTACTTCGATGGTGATGTCGGTCTGCTTGCCGTGAAAGGCGTCTTCCAGCCCGATCTCAAGATCGTAGCGCAGGTCCGCCCCGCGCCGCTGGCGCTGGCGGCCACCGCCGCCACCGAAGGCCTGGCCGAAGATGGTTTCGAAGATATCGCCAATATCGCCGAAATCTCCGCCGGGATGCCCGCCGCCCCCGCCCTGCTGGAAGGCGGCATGGCCATATTGATCGTAGGCAGCGCGTTTCTGCGGGTCTTTCAGGCAGTCATAGGCGACGCTGATCGCCTTGAACTTCGCCTCGCTCTCACCGCAGCCCGGATTGCGATCCGGGTGGTGTTCCATCGCCAGCTTGCGATAGGCAGATTTGATCGTCGCGCCATCCGCAGTGCGGGATACGCCGAGGATCTCGTAAAAGTCGATTTCGGTCGCAGACATAACAACTCCAGCCCAACGCTAACCGCCACCGGCGCGGGAAAGCACCGGTGGCGGCTTGCGTTTCATGGGGCTCAGCCCTTGTTGTCTTCGTCGACTTCGGAGAATTCGGCGTCGACCACATCGTCATCCGATGCGCTGTCGGCGCTGTCGCCCTCGGCAGATCCGGCGTCGGCGGAACCGGCATTGGCCTGCTCCTGCTCGTAAATCTGCTGGCCCATCTTCATGGCCACTTCGGTCAGTTCCTGCGCCTTGGCGCCGATCGCTTCGCTATCGTCGCCTTCGAGCGCGGTCTTCACTTCTGCGATCTTGGCTTCGACATCGGACTTGAGGCCCGCATCGATCTTGTCGCCATGCTCTTCGAGCTGCTTTTCGGTCGCGTGGACGAGGCTGTCGGCCTGGTTGCGGGCTTCCGCGCCCTCGCGGCGCTTCTTGTCCTCTTCGGCAAACTTCTCTGCATCCTGGACCATCTGGTCGATGTCGGAATCCGACAGACCGCCCGATGCCTGGATCTTGATGGTCTGTTCCTTGCCCGTACCCTTGTCCTTGGCGGACACGGAAACGATGCCGTTGGCGTCGATATCGAAGGTCACCTCGATCTGCGGCACGCCGCGCGGTGCGGGCGGGATACCCACGAGGTCGAAATTGCCGAGCAGCTTGTTGTCCGCAGCCATCTCGCGCTCGCCCTGGAACACGCGGATGGTGACAGCCTGCTGATTGTCTTCAGCCGTGGAATAGACCTGCGTTTTCTTGGTCGGGATCGTCGTGTTGCGGTCGATCATGCGGGTGAACACACCGCCCAGCGTCTCGATACCCAGCGACAGCGGGGTCACGTCGAGCAGGAGGACGTCCTTGACGTCGCCCTGAAGCACGCCTGCCTGGATAGCTGCGCCCATCGCCACGACCTCATCGGGGTTCACGCCGGTATGCGGCTTCGACCCGAAGAACTCTTCCACGACAGTGCGGACCTTGGGCATGCGGGTCATGCCGCCGACCAGGATGACTTCGTCCACCTCGTTCTTGGAGACGCCGGCGTCTTCCAGAGCCTTCTTGCACGGGGCGAGCGTACGCTGGATCAGATCGCCGACCAGCTTTTCGAGGTCGGACCGGCTGATCGTTTCCACCAGGTGCAGCGGGGTGGACGAACCACCTTCCATACGCGCGGTGATGAAGGGCAGGTTGACCTCGGTCGTCTGCGAGGACGACAGCTCGATCTTGGCCTTTTCGGCTGCTTCCTTGAGGCGCTGAAGGGCCAGCTTGTCGGCCTTCAGGTCCATGTTTTCCTTCTTCTGGAATTGCGCGGCGAGCCATTCGACGATGGCTGCGTCGAAATCTTCGCCGCCCAGGAAGGTGTCGCCATTGGTGGATTTCACTTCGAACACGCCGTCACCCACTTCGAGGATCGAGATGTCGAACGTGCCGCCGCCAAGGTCATAGACCGCGATGGTCTTGTTCTCGTCCTTGTCGAGGCCATAGGCGAGCGCGGCCGCGGTCGGCTCGTTGATGATGCGCAGCACTTCGAGCCCTGCGATCTGGCCGGCATCCTTGGTTGCCTGGCGCTGGGCATCGTTGAAGTATGCGGGAACCGTAATAACGGCCTGCGTAACGGTTTCACCGAGATAGCTTTCGGCGGTTTCCTTCATCTTTTGCAGGATGAAGGCGGAAATCTGGCTGGGGGAATAATCTTCGCCGCCTGCTTCGACCCAAGCGTCGCCGCCCTTGCCCTTGACGATGTCATAGGGGACCAGCTCCATGTCCTTCTTGGTCATGGGGTCGTCGAACCGGCGGCCGATCAGGCGCTTGATCGCGAACAGCGTGTTGTCGGGATTGGTCACGGCCTGGCGCTTGGCCGGCTGACCGATCAGGCGTTCGCCATCCTTGGTGAAGGCGACGATCGAAGGCGTGGTGCGCGCGCCTTCCGAATTCTCGATGACCTTGGGTTTGCCTCCGTCCATCACGGCAACACAGCTGTTGGTGGTGCCAAGGTCGATACCGATAACTTTGCTCATGGTTTCCCCATCTGTTTCAAATCGTTGGACGCTGCACACTGTGCCTCCCACAGGTGGCGAAGCAGTTCGGCAGCTCGGTTACGCAGGGGATATAGGTGCGGTTTTTCTTGGCACAAGGGAGGCGTGCGCGTAGAAATCGTGACGAGAAAACAGGGGGAACCGAGATGAAGAAGATCGTTCTTGCGGGCCTGGCCGCTACAATGTCGCTGGGCATAGCCGCATGCAGTGAAAGCGAGCCCGAAGTGCTGGTGGATGAAGATCCCAATGCGCTGCTCGGCGTCAATATCAGCAATGCCCGCTTCGCCATGCCCGCCGTGTCGGGCAATCCGGCGGCGATTTATTTCGACCTCGCCTATACCGGGGATCGCGACACGGTGATCCGCCGCGTCGATGTCGCCGGGGCGCAAAGCGCGAGCCTGCATGAAACCGTCGAGCAGGATGGTTCGGCCAGCATGGTCGAGACATTCCAGCATCGCATCGCTGCGGGTGAGACGGTCAAGTTCGAACCTGGCGGCCTGCATGTGATGGCGATGGGGCTGGCCAGCGACATCACCGAAGGCGCGCAGGTCGAAGTGACACTTACCTTCGTCGGCGGTGACAAGGCCAGCTTCCTCGCGCCTGTCCAGGGTGCGGGCGAGGATCGCTAATCCTGCACGAACACGTGTCACCCCCAACCTGCCCCATCGGCGGCGAGCGCGCGCTTACGCCCGGTGAGATCGCGCTCGCCCGGACGGTGTTCGGCGATGCGATAGACTATGCCCCTGTGCGCATCAGGCGGCGCAAGTGGTTTCCCTTCCAGCCCAGACGCGTGACGATGGCGCCGCGCGGACATGTGCATTTCCACCCGCGCGGCACAAGCTATTGCGAGGATTTCTCGCGCGAAAGCGTGATCCGGCAAGGGCTCTTGATCCACGAGCTTGTCCATGTCTGGCAAACCCAGACCAGGGGAAGCTGGTATCTGGTGACGCACCGTATGCCGTGGGCGCGATATCACTACGCACTGAAGCCGGGCTGGCCGCTCGAACGCTATGGCATTGAACAGCAGGCCGAGATCGTCAAACATGCTTTCTGGCTGCGCAACGGGGTGAAGCTGGCAGGTGCAGCGGACGCGGCCGCATACGAGATGCTGGTGCGGTTTCCCGGCGCGACCGGATAAGACGCCGGAGCAGACCCTCTCGCCCACATCGCGCCAAGGTCTTGTCCGATCTGGTTTCACTCGATACGACTTGTCATATTGACCGGGCGGCCCAACCCGCGCCCGGCGATGAGTCACCAACATGGAGCTTAAAGACTACGGTATGAGCCGCGAGCGCGGCTATCTTTCGCATTACGAGATCGACGAGATCACGCTTCCCGAACAATTCGCGCCGATTGTGAAGGCTGCGGGCAACCTTTCTGCCCTGCTGACCACGGGTCGGGTTCGGCAATTTCTCCATGTGCTGCCCGATCCGCAGATTGGCGAATGGGCCACCAGCGCCCCCGAGGAAGAGGTCCGCACCGCGATGGTGCATTATTCCTTCCTCGTGCAGGCCTACGTCTGGGGCGAGCCCGAACCGCCCGCCCACCTTCCCGCCAATCTCAGCCGCCCGATGTGCGCGCTTGCCGACAGGCTGGGACAGGCGCCGCTCCTCCCCTATTCCGGATATGTGCTCGACAACTGGTATCGGCTCGACAAGTCGGGGCCGATCACGCTCGACAATATCGCCATGCACCAGAACTTCCTCTCCGGCGTCGACGAGAACTGGTTCGTGCTGGTCCATGTCGCCATCGAGGCAGAGGCTGGCGTCTTGCTCGACAATGCCGCACGCCTCGTCAGCGTGGCCAAGGACGGTGATGCCGCAGAAGCCACTCGCCTGCTCAAGGAAATGGACACAGCGTGGGAGCGAATTTACGCCCATTTCGCGCGCATGCCCGAACAATGCGACCCCTATGTCTATTTCCACCGCGTGCGCCCCTATATCCACGGCTGGGCGAACAACCCCGCGCTGGAAGGCGGCGGCCTCGTCTATGAAGGCATCGATCGTTACGAGGGCAAGCCACAGGCTTTCCGCGGGCAAACCGGCAGCCAGTCGAGCATCGTTCCGGCAATGGATGCGCTGTTCCAGGTCGGCCACAGCGACGATCCGCTCAAGAGCTTCCTCGACGAGCTGCATCATTATCGCCCGGTCGAACATCGCCGCTTTATCGAAGACCTCGCCAACCAATCGACGCTGCGCGATTTCGTCTCGGCCAGCGACGACCAGACATTGAAGGATGCGTTCAACGCGTGCCTTGAACAGTCGGCGCGCTTCCGCACCCGGCACTTGGAATATGCGGCAAGCTATATCAACAAGCAGGCCGGTTCGATTGCAGGCAACGATCCCGATGTCGGAACGGGCGGCACGCCGTTTATGAAATACCTGAAAAAGCACCGCGACGAGAACCGCGCGCAGGTGGTCTGACAATGAAAAGGGCCGCCTCCCATCAAGGGAAGCGGCCCTTTTTCATCCATCGACTGGCGGCGTCTTACCGCCAGTAGCGTGCATAACGATCATCGTATCGGCAGTCGTCATCGACGTATCGGCCATCGCCGTAATAGCCGTCGCACGTGTCGTTCTTGTCGGTGGCGTATCCGACCACGCCGCCAATGGCGGCCCCGGCGAGTGCGTAAGTCTTGATGTCGCCATTGGTCAGCGCGGCAAGACCTGCGCCAGCCGCCGCACCGACCGCAGCGCCTTCGACCGCGTAATTCTGTGCACACGCGCCCAGCCCCATCGTCGACAGGGCCAGGGCGGGTGCAAGCATGAGCTTGGTATTCATCGAAACATCTCCATCTGCGTCCCTGTTGCAGGGATTACGGATCGCAGCAGGAGATGTTCCGAACGGCGAGTGGCCTCAGTCCGGCTTCTTTGCCACGCCGACCATGGCCGGACGCAGCAGGCGGTCCTTGATCGTGTAGCCGGGCTGCATTTCCTGCACCACCGTGCCGGGATCATGCTCGTCGCTGGGGATTTCCATCATCGCCTGGTGATGGTTCGGGTCGAGCGGCATGCCCATCGCGGCGATGCGTTCGATACCGTTGGCCTTGAACGCCTTTTCCAACTCGCGCTGGGTCGCTTCGATACCGGTGATGAAGCCCTTGAGCTTTTCGTCTTCGCGCATGGTTTCAGGGACGGAGTCGATGGCACGGGCGAGGTTGTCGGCCACGCTCAGCATATCGCGCGCAAAGCCGGTCGCGGCGTAATTGCGCGCGTCCTGCACGTCCTTTTCCATCCGGCGGCGCACATTCTGCGTTTCCGCGCGGGCATAGAGCACGTCCTGCTTGGCGGTTTCGAGATCGCCACGCAGCGCGGCTAGCGCATCTTCCAGCGAATCCTCGACCTCGTCCTCCGACGGCTCGCCATCGTCGAGGAATTCCTCGGGCACGCCGTCCAGTTCCTTCTCCACCGCGGCATCCTGCGGCGCGTTTTTCTTGTCGTCACTCACGCGAATTTTTCCAGTCTATCCAATTCTCTTGCCCAGCGATCGGGCCGTGAAATCCACCATGGGCACGACACGGGCGTAATTCAACCGCGTCGGGCCGATGACCCCCAGCACACCGACCACTTTCCCCTCGCGGTCGCGATAGGGCGCGGCCACCACGCTGGAGCCTGAAAGCGAGAACAGGCGGTTCTCGCTGCCGATGAAAATCCGCATGGCTTCCGCCCGCCGCGCACGGTCGAGCAGGCCGGCGACCGATTCCTTGTTTTCCAGCTCGTCCAGCAACAGCCGCACACGTTCGATATCGGACATGGCGGCTTCGTCGAGCAGCTTGGCCTGACCGCGCACGATCAGCACGGGACGCTCGGCCGCATCCTGGCTCCACGTGGCGAGGCCGCGCTTCACCAAATCCTCGCTCGCCGCATCGAGCGCGCTCTTGCCCGAGGCAATCTCGCGCTCCATCTCGCGCGCGGCATCGGCGAGTGTCCGCCCCGCGATCCGGGCGGAAAGATAATTGCCCGCCTGCTCCAGCGCCGAAGCGTCGGCCGGATTGCCCAGCTCCACCACACGGTTTTCGATGCTGCCATCCTCGCCCACCATCACGGCCAGCGCGCGGTCGGGCGCAAGCATGGTCAGCGCGATCTGCGCCAGACGCCGGTCGCGATGGGGGACCATCACCATGCCCGCTGCACCCGTCAGATCGGACAGCAGCGCGCTCGTATCCTCCAGCGCCTTCTCGATTGGGCCGGGTTCGCCCAGCCGCCCTTCGATCGCCGCGCGCTCTGCCTGGGTGGGTTCGGCCACCTGCATCATCGCATCGACAAACAGGCGCAGGCCGCTTTCGGTCGGCATCCGTCCGGCGCTGGTATGCGGTGCGGAGAGCAGGCCGCGCTGTTCCAGTTCGGCCAGCACGGACCGGATGGACGCCGGAGAGAGGTTCACGGTGCTGTCGCCCGCCAGCGTTTTCGACCCGACCGGCAGACCGCTGTCGAGATATCCCTCCACCACCAATCGGAATATCTCCCGCGCGCGGTCGGTCATTTCGGTGAGCGGGGGCGAATTCATGCCTGCCAATCTAGCGCTTTGCCTTGCAGGCTCAAGATGCGGCGAATAGGGCGCGTGGAAACCACAACGGAGTTTCCCCATGCGACCTTCCGGACGCGCGCCCGACGAGATGCGCACCATCACCATCGAACCCGGCTATACCAAGCATGCCGAGGGTTCCTGCCTCATTTCATTCGGCGACACGAAGGTGCTCTGCACTGCCAGCATCGAAGAACGCATTCCGCCGTGGCTGCGCGGCAAGGGCGAGGGCTGGGTCACCGGCGAATATTCCATGCTCCCCCGCTCCACCCACACGCGCGGCCAGCGCGAGGCGGCGCGCGGCAAGCAGAGCGGACGCACGCAGGAAATCCAGCGCCTGATCGGGCGCAGCTTGCGCGCCGTGGTCGATCTCAAGAAGCTGGGCGAGCGTCAGATCACGCTCGATTGCGATGTCATTCAGGCCGATGGCGGAACGCGCACCGCTTCTATCTCCGGCGCATGGGTTGCGCTGCGCCTCGCAGTGAACGGGCTGCTCGAACAGGGCGTGATCGCGGACGATCCGATCACGGCCAAGGTCGCCGCGATTTCGTGCGGTATCTACAAGGGTCAGGCGGTGCTCGATCTCGACTACCCGGAAGATTCCAACGCGGAAGCCGATGCCAATTTCGTGCTGATCGAAGGCGGCAAGATCGCCGAGGCACAGGCTACGGCAGAAGGCGCACCCTATGGCGAGGAAGACCTGCTGCGCCTGCTGCGCCTTGCACGGATGGGCTGCGACGAGATCTTCGCCGCCCAGGACAAGGCCACATCCTGATGCGCCGTCTCGGCTCCGGTTCGCTCGTCATCGCGACACACAATGCGGGCAAGCTGAAAGAGATTTCGGCCTTGCTGGAGCCGCATGGCCTCAAATGCATTTCCGCCGGGTCGCTGGGGCTGCCCGAACCGGCGGAAACCGGCACGACCTTTATCGAAAATGCTCTGATCAAAGCGCGCGCGGCGGCGGAAGCCTCGGGCATTGTCGCGCTGGCGGACGACAGCGGCCTGTCCGTCGATGCGCTCGACGGGCGGCCCGGCGTCTACACGGCCGATTGGGCCGAACGGCAGTGGTTCGAAGGCGATCCGGGCCGCGACTGGTTCATGGCGATGGGCAAGGTCGAAGGGATGTTGCAGGAAAAGGGCCCGGATGCGGACCGGTCCTGCGCGTTCCATTGCGTGTTGGCGCTGGCCTGGCCCGATGGGGAACACGCGGTTTATGAAGGCCGCGCGCCGGGCACACTCACCTGGCCGCCGCGCGGAAAAATGGGGTTCGGATACGATCCAGTGTTCGTGCCTCAAGGGCGCGAACAGACCTTTGCAGAGATCGATCCAGAGGAAAAACACGCCATTAGCCACCGCGCCGATGCCTTTGCAAAACTGGTGGCCGAACAGTTCGGCTGAGTATCAGTACGCTTTCGCACCCCACACATTGCCGGCGGGCCAATAGCGGCACACCAGCACGTCGTTGCCGCGCGTGGTCACCATCGCGCAGCCAACCTCCTTGGTGTCGCGCCAGATGATCTGGGAATAATGGCCCACATCGGCCCAGTTGCCGGTGTGGGAAATGTCGGGAAAGCTGCCGTGGCGATAATGGCGACGTTCCTCGAGGAACATGCCGACCATGGTTTCCACGTTCCAATATCCTGCCGTGCCCATCCACAGGTTCTCGCCCGTGCCGTTGCGGATATTGCGGGTCGCATGTTCCAGCCTGCCACGCCGCCCCAGCTCGCGCGCCCATTCGGCGGCTTCGCGTTCGAGATGGCGGTTCCATTTAAGCGCCGGCAGCCGAAGACGGGCGCGTTCGCTGTTGTGTGAGGCAAGGATGCGCGCGGCGTGGTGATCGGGCGCATGGCTGTGATCGGCAGCGCTGGCAGACGCCCTGCCCGGATCGGCGCTGGCGCTTGCGGAGACGGTCAGCAACGTGGCACATAGCACAGCCACGGCGCCTATATGTCGTGCTGGATGTCCGGCTGTTTGCATGTCCATCATTTTCGCCGGACGAAGGTTAAGATTCGCTGAAAGATCGCATGGCTACTGCCCTCTACATTCACTGGCCCTTCTGCCTCGCAAAATGCCCTTATTGCGACTTCAACAGCCATGTGCGCGAAAGCGTGGAACTGTCCGCGTGGGAGGACGCGCTGCTGGCCGATATGCGCTTCGAGGCCGGGATTGCGGGCGGTGAACAACTTGCCAGCATCTTCTTCGGCGGCGGCACGCCCAGCCTGATGCCGCCCGCATTGGTGGAGCGCCTGCTGGATGAAGCGCGGGCGCTGTGGGGTTTCGCGCCCGACATCGAGATAACGCTGGAAGCCAATCCCAGTTCGGTGGAGGCAGACAACTTCGCCGCGCTGGCCTCGGCAGGGATCAACCGTGTTTCGCTCGGTGTGCAGTCCTTGGAAGACGATGCATTGCGCTTCCTCGGCCGGCTTCACGGCGCGCAGGAAGCCCTGGCCGCGCTCGAAACCGCCCAGCGCCATTTCGCGCGCACCTCCATCGACCTGATCTATGCGCGCCCCGACCAGACGGACAAAGCCTGGGAAGACGAGCTGGAGCGGGTGCTGGCGCTTGGGACCGATCACCTCTCGCTCTATCAACTCACGATCGAGCCGCAGACCCGCTTCGCCACCGATGTGAGGCGCGGCAGCTTTACCCCGCTCGACGATGACCGGGCGGCAGACCTCTTTGCCCTCACACGCGACATGACGAGTGCTGCAGGGATGCCTGCCTATGAGATCAGCAACCACGCCCGGCCGGGTGAGAAGAGCCGGCACAACCTCACCTATTGGCGGTATCTCGATTATTGCGGGATCGGACCGGGCGCGCATGGCCGCCGGGGCGGCTCGGCAACGCAGCGCCATCGCAAGCCCGAGAACTATCTCGCCGCAGTCAGCAAGGCGGGCCACGGGGCGCAGGATATCCGCGCTCTCGCAACCAAAGAACAGGCGAGCGAGGCGCTGTTGATGGGCTTGCGCCTGCGTGAAGGGATCGCGCCTAGTGGCCTTGCGCGACGCTTCGGAATAGAGCCGGACGCACTTGTCGACACGGACAAATTGCAGCTCTACCGCGACATGGGCTTTGCATGGAGCGAGAGCGAGCGGATCGGCATCACTGAAAAGGGTATGCCGCTGCTCGATGCGCTGCTGGGCGAACTTGTCCCTGCCGAGCTGGTCGAGGCGTGAGCAAGGCGGACATCCTGGCCGGATGGACCGCGCATCTCGAACATGGGCGACGGCGTTCGCCGCATACGGTGCGCGCCTATGTCGCGGCGGCACGACGGCTGGTGGAGGCATTGGGACTGGAAGACTGGCGATCGCTCGCCGCGCTCGATGCGCTGGCGCTGCGGACCCAGCTCGCGCGGCGGCGGGCAGAAGGGCTTTCCAACGCCTCTGCCGCGCGCGAACTGTCGGCGTTGCGCGCGCTGATTGCCCATGCCCGCGAACGCGAAGGGATTGCCGATGCCAAGCCCCCGCGCCTGCGTGGCCCGAAAATCGGCAAGGGCCTGCCCCGTCCCGTCACTCCTGACGATGCGACCAATCTGGCAGAAGAAGTCGCGGATCAGGCGGAGGAGGAATGGATCGGCGCGCGCGATCGGGCGGTTCTCTTGCTGCTGTATGGCGCAGGTCTGCGCATTGCGGAGGCTCTGTCTCTCAAAGGCCGCGATGCTCCGCTGGGTTCGTCGATCACCGTCACCGGCAAGGGCAACAAGCAGCGCGTCGTGCCGATCCTACCCATCGTAGCCGACGCGGTTTCGGATTATGCCGTGCGCTGCCCCTGGCCGCTGGGTGCAGACGAGCCGCTGTTTCGCGGCGCGCGTGGCGGTGCGCTCAATCAAGGGATGGTGCAGAAAGCCACTGCGCGGGCGCGGGCGGCGCTGGGCCTGCCAGCCACGGCAACGCCGCATGCGCTGCGCCACAGCTTCGCCACGCACCTTTTGGGTGCGGGCACGGATTTGCGCAGCCTGCAGGAATTGCTCGGCCATGCGAGCCTCGGCTCGACGCAGATCTATACCAAGGTCGATGCGGCAAGCCTGCTCGATATCTATCGCCACGCCCACCCGCGCGAGAAGGACTGATTACATCGCTGCGTGACGGCGCTCGATCGCGTCCCAGATGCGGCCCGCCGTGTCCGTTCCGTTGAAGCGATCGATCGCCACAATCCCGGTGGGCGATGTGACGTTGATTTCGGTCAACCACTTGCCGCCGATCACGTCGATCCCGACGAAGACGAGGCCGCGCCGTTTCAGTTCCGGGCCCATTGCCGCGCAGATTTCTTCCTCCCGCGCGGTCAGTTCAGCCGCTTCTGCATGGCCTCCCTGCGCGAGGTTCGAACGAAACTCACCCTCGCCCGGGAAGCGGTTGATCGCGCCTGCAAATTCACCATCGACCAGCACGATGCGCTTGTCGCCCTCGGCCACTTCTGGAAGGAATGGCTGGACCATATGCGGTTCGGGCCAGGTCTGGTTGAACACCTCGAACAGGGCCGACAGGTTCGTCCCATCCTCGTCAATCCGGAAGATCGCTTTGCCGCCATTGCCGTGGAGGGGCTTTACCACCAGCGCGCCGTGCTTTTTCTGGAAAGCGCGCACTTCGTCCAGCGTACGGGCGATCAGCGTCGGCGGCATGAAGCGCGCATAATCGAGCACGAACATCTTTTCCGGCGCGTTGATGACCTCGCGCGGGTCGTTCACCACCAGCGTTTGTCCCCTCAGCCGGTCGAGCAGCAGGGCGGCGGAAATATAGCCGAGATCGAAAGGCGGGTCCTGCCGCATCAGGATGACATCGATGTCGTGTGCCAGATCGATCTGGCGCGTGTCGCCTGCGCTGAAGTGGTCGCCCTCCACCCGTTGCACGGTGACAGGCCGCGCCTGCGCGGTGATTTTGCCACGGGGCGAGCCGTCGCTTTCCCATGCCAGCGCGCCGACATCGTAGTGATACAGCGTGTGGCCCCGGGCCTGCGCCGATTCCATCAGCGCGAAAGAGGAATCGCCTGCGATATTGATCGATTCCATCGGGTCCATCTGGACGGCGACTCTCAAGCTCATGCAAAACTCCGTATCGTGCGGCGCATCCGTCAGCGCACGCCGCGGGACGCCCCCATCAGGGCATCCAGGCGTTTTCGATGTGGCGTGGCAGGGCGCGCGGCGCAAGGAGGATCACGTCGATGCGGATATCTTCGCCCTCCTGCGCGTAACGATGGGCGACGGCCTCTGCCGCGGCGGCAACCCGTGAGAGGCGATATTCGTCGATTGCATGATCGAGATCCGCTTCCCGCTGACGCCACTTTACTTCGATGAAAGCGATCAGGTTTCCGCGCCGCGCGACAATGTCGATCTCCCCACCCGGTGTTTTCACCCTGCGGTCGAGGATGGCCCAACCCTTGGCTCTGAGCCACATCGCCGCCCGCGTTTCTCCATCGCGCCCGCTGCGTTCGGCGCGCTGGCGCTTCACTCGCCCTTCATCTCCATTGCCCGGGCATAAAGCTGCTTGCGATCGAAGCCAGTCTGCCGCGCGACCTGCGCAGCGGCCTGCGATGGCTTCATGTCGCGCATCGCCTCACGCAGAAGGGCGAAGACATCTTCCTCACCCAGATCGCACGGCTCTGGCGGCGCGATCATCAGAACGATTTCACCCTTCGGTGGATTGCCATCGAAATAGGCGAGCAGGCCCGATGCAAGCCCGCGCCGGCATTCTTCATGCAACTTGGTCAGCTCGCGCCCGACCGCGATTTCTCTGTCGGGCATGATCTGTTCGAGCACCGCAAGCGTCTTGCCGAGGCGCGGGGAGGTTTCATAAAAGATAAGCGTCGCATCGCTTCCCCCCAACTCCTCCAGCACATCGCGCCGCGCCTTGTCCTTCGCTGGCAGGAAGCCGCCGAACAGAAAACGGTCGTTGGGCAGGCCCGACAGGGTCAGGCCCGCAATCGCCGCGCAGGCTCCGGGGATGACCGTGACCGGAATGCCCTCGGCGCGGCAGGCATTGACGATGCGAAAACCGGGATCGGAAATTCCGGGCGTGCCGGCATCGCTGACCAACGCGACCGCTCGTGAATGCATCGATTCGACCAGTCGTGCCCGGTCCTTCTCGCCCGTGTGGTCGTCATACCGCCACAGCGGCTGCGATATGCCGAGATGCTTCATCAGCTTGCCGGTGACGCGCGTATCCTCGCACGCCACGCCATCGCAGCGGCGCAGGATATCGATGGCACGCAGCGTGATATCGCCAAGATTGCCAATCGGTGTAGCCACAAGGTAGAGGCCGGGGCTAAGAGGTTCGGCAGAAGGGCTATCGACGGGGGATGGGGTATCGCTCACCCCCGCTTCATGGCCCAGCGACAAGGGAAGCGGCAAGTATGAAACAGCGTGGCATCACCGGCATTTTCAACAGGCGCACGATGCTGGTGGCAGGCGGCGCGGCCCTGCTTGCCGGGTGTCAGACGATCATACCGCGTGGGCCGGACACCTCGCAGCCTGCGCGCACCACCCCCACGCCCGAACCCAGCGCGACCGCCCTGCCCCAGGACGACACACGCCATCGCATTGCGCTGCTCGTCCCGATGAGCGGAACGAACGGCGCGGTTGGCCAGTCCATCGCCAATGCGACGACCATGGCGGTGCTCGACACCAATGCCGACAATCTGCGCATCACGACCTATGACACGGCGACCAATGCGCGCGATGCTGCGCGCCGCGCCATTGCCGATGGCAACAAGCTGATCCTCGGCCCGCTTATGGGCGGCAACGTCTCTGCGATCCTTGCCGAAGCGCGTCCGGCGGGCATTCCGCTGGTGTCGTTCTCTAACGACACGGGTGCGGCTTCGCCCGATGCCTTCATCATGGGCCATATCCCCGAACAGTCCATCACCACATCGGTCCAGTTCGCCCGCAGCCGCGGCGCCCGCGACTTTGCCGTGCTTTCGCCGGGCGGCGAATATGGCCGCCGCGCAGAAGCGGCATTGCAGGGCGCGGTGCAGGATTTCGGCGGCCGCGTGGTCGGGGTCGAGCGCTATGCGCGCGGCAACACCTCCATCGTCAGTGCTGCACAGCGTCTGTCTACGAAGGGCGGTTTCGACACCGTGCTGGTGGCCGAAGGGCCGCGCCTAGCAGTGCAGGCCGCGGGCCAGCTCAACCCAAATGGGTCGAACCAGACGCGCCTGATCGGTACGGAATTGTGGAGTGGTGAACGCTCCGTCACCCGCGCGGCGTCGCTGCGCGGGGCGATCTTCTCGGCTGTGTCGGACAACCGCTATCGCCGCTATGCCGACAGTTACGAGGCGCGGTTCGGCAGCCAGCCCTATCGCATTTCGACATTGGGCTACGACGCCGTGCTGCTGGTGCTGAAAATTAGCCGCGATTGGCGCGTTGGCCGTGATTTCCCCATCTCCGAACTGCGCGATCAGGGCGGCTTCCTGGGTGTCGATGGCCCGTTCCGTTTTCAGCGCAACGGCGTGGTCCAGCGCGCGATGGAGGTGCGCGAGGTGCGCGATGGACAGGTGGTCACCGTGCAGGACGCGCCCGGCGGGTTCTGACCGGGCAATCGCCCTCGCTTTCGATAGGCCTCTTCTTCACGGAAATGGGGATAGCCGCGCCGGTCGCTTGTAAGCGCTCCGCCTGACGCGGTATCGTGCCGCGATGTCCGACGACCTGTTTGAAAACCCGCCCGCAACCAGCGGAGACTACGACGCTTCTTCCATCGAAGTGCTGGAGGGGCTGGAACCCGTTCGCCGACGCCCTGGCATGTATATCGGCGGGACGGATGATCGCGCGCTGCACCATCTGGTCGCCGAAGTGCTCGACAATGCGATGGACGAAGCGGTCGCTGGTCATGCCAACCGCATCGAAATTCGCCTCGACGAAGGCAACCGCGTCACCATTTCGGACAATGGCCGCGGCATTCCGGTGGATGAGCACCCCAAATATCCTGGCAAATCCACTCTCGAAGTGATCCTGACCACGCTGCATTCGGGCGGCAAGTTCTCGGGCAAGGCCTATGCCACCAGCGGCGGCCTGCACGGTGTGGGCGTCAGTGTGGTCAATGCGCTGTCCAGCGATACGCGGGTCGAAGTCGCGCGCGACAAGCAGCTTTACGCGCAGGAATTCTCCAAGGGCGAAGCGCAGGGCAGCATCCAGAAACTGGGCGCGACCCCAAATCGGCGCGGCACGACCGTCAGCTTCGTCCCCGATACTGAGATTTTCGGCGATCGCGCCTTCAAGCCCGCCCGGCTGTTCAAGCTGGCTCGATCCAAGGCTTATCTCTTCGCCGGGGTCGAAATTCGCTGGGAATGCGCAGAGGCGCTGGCATCGGACGATGTGCCTGCAAAGGCCGTGTTCAAATTCCCCGGCGGACTTGCGGACCATCTGGCCGAACAGGTGGCTGGCCGGGAATGCGTGACGGCGGAACCCTTCACCGGGCGGCAGGAATTTCCGGAAGACGACAGCGGCACGTCGCAAGGCCGCGTCGAATGGGCCATCGCCTGGCCGCTCTATTCCGACGGCTCGACCAGCTGGTATTGCAACACCGTGCCGACACCCGATGGCGGCACGCATGAACAGGGCCTGCGCGCCGCGCTGACCAAGGGCCTGCGCGCCTTTGGCGAGCTGACCGGCACGAAGAAGGCGAAGGACATCAGCGCCGACGATGTGATGACCGGCGGCGAGGTCATGCTGTCCGTCTTCATCCGCGATCCGCAATTCCAGAGCCAGACCAAGGACCGCCTGACCTCACCCGAGGCCGCGCGTCTGGTCGAGAACGCGGTGCGCGACCATTTCGACCATTTCCTGTCGGACAATATGGATCGCGGCAAGGCGCTGCTCGGTCAGGTGATGGAGCGGATGGACGAGCGCCTGCGCCGCAAGCAGGAACGCGAGATCAAGCGCAAGAGCGCGACCAACGCGAAGAAGCTGCGCCTGCCCGGAAAACTCACCGATTGTTCGGGCGAAGGCGATGGCGAGACCGAGCTGTTCATCGTCGAAGGCGATAGTGCAGGCGGCAGCGCCAAGCAGGCGCGCGACCGCAAGACACAGGCGATCCTGCCGATCCGCGGCAAGATCCTCAACGTCGCCAGCGCGACGGCGGACAAGATCCGCGCCAATTCCGAAATCGCCGACCTTACGCTCGCAATGGGTTGCGGCACGCGCAAGGACTGCGATCCGGCCAATCTGCGCTATGACCGCATCATCATCATGACCGATGCCGATGTCGACGGCGCGCATATCGCAACGCTGCTGATGACCTTCTTTTTCCAGGAGATGACCGAGATCGTGCGCGGCGGCCACCTCTACCTCGCCCAGCCCCCGCTCTATCGCCTGACTGCCGGCAAGGAGAGCCGCTACGCCCGCGACGACGAACACCGCGCCGAGCTGGAAGAAACGGTGTTTAAGGGCAAGAAGGTCGAAGTCGCACGGTTCAAGGGCCTGGGCGAAATGAACCCGGCACAGCTGCGCGAAACCACGATGAACACCGAAACCCGCAGCCTGATCCGCATAACACTGCCGCAGGAATTCGAACAGCGCGCAGTGGTGAAGGAACTGGTCGACCAGCTCATGGGCCGCAATCCCGAGCACCGCTTCAACTTCATCCAGAACAATGCAGGCGATATGGATCGGGAGATGATCGATGCTTGATTCCCCGCTTCTATGTCTTCTCCCTTGGGAGAAGGATATGTAGCCTTGCGAGCTTGCTCGCTAGGCGGAGTTGGATGAGGGGGAAGCCTCCGTATGCACATGCAACTCCCCCTCCAACGTCTTGTGAACCGGGCACTTGTCCGCAATCTCGATAATCCTCTGCCGCTGATCGTCGTCGAGCCCGCCACCGTGTAGCGCGATGCGGCGGTTGAGCGCCTGCATTTTCCGCCCCTCCTCCATCGCCTCGACATGGTCGCATTCGTCGGCGTGCTGGCGCTCGTGGGTCACCTCCACCGTCACGCCTTCCAGCGGCCAGCCTTTCTTGTCGGCATACATCTTCATCGTCATCGCGGTGCATGTGCCGAGCGCGGCGTTGAGCAGATCGTAGGGTGTCGGCCCGGTGTCGTCGCCGCCGTAACTTTTCGGTTCGTCGGCGATGAAGCGGTGGGTTTTCGTGTGCACTTCCGTGCCGAACTTGCCGTGACCCGTCTTCACCACCACGCCTTCTTCGGGCATGGGCCAATCGTCGCGCATGGGGAGGTAACGGGTGGCCCAACCGGCGATCACCGTCGCGGCGAATTCCGCATCGCGCGCATCGAGCAGCAGGTGATCCGCGCCTTCTAGACTGACGAAGCTCTTCGGATGCTTCGCCGCGCCGAACAGCGCGCTGGCGTGATCGATCCCGACGATCTGATCGGTCGGCGAATGGAGGAACAGCAGCGGCCGCCGCAGCCGGGCGACCTCGTCCAGCAGATCGGTGTTCTCGACCTTTTCGATAAACTCGCTCGACAGGGCGAATTCGCGTCCGCCGATATTGACCGGACCCTGCCCCTCCCTGCGGATGGCGGCGAGATCGCCCTCTATCCGGTCGAGCACATGCGGCACATCGCTCGGCGCGGCGATGGTGGCAATGGCGGCAACATGATCGAAGCCCAGATCGTCCGCCGCCGCCAGAACCGCCGCGCCGCCCAGACTGTGGCCGACCATCAGGATCGGCTGTCCGAACCGGTCGACCAGCATGGATGCCGCGTCGACCAGATCCGCCACATCGGTCGCGAAGCCCGCGCGTCCGAACTCTCCCTCGCTGCCGCCAAGGCCGGTGAAATCGAACCGCAACGTGGCGATCCCTTCCTTCGCCAGCGCCCGGCTGACCGCCACCGCGGCCTTGCTCGCCTTGGTGCAGGTGAAGCAATGCGCGAACAGCGCCGCACCTCGCACCAGCCCGGTGGGCAGTTCGAGCGCGCCGTCCAGCCCGTGCCCGCGAGATGTCTGGATCGATACTTTGTCGGTGGGCATTGAACCATCCTTGGCTTGGAAATCGGTGTGTCATGCGCAAATGCGGGCAGAAGATCGAACGCTCTTTCGACTGTGGCTTGTGACGGAGATTGTGTGCATATGACAAGCCCAGTCGCACCTAGGCGGCGCTTATACTTACACCGGCAGGAGCCACGAATGCTGCGAACCGCGCTTTTCGGTATGTCCCTTCTTCTCATTTCAACCCCGGCGCTTGCGCAAACGGATGCCGACACCCAGCAGATCATGCCAGCGGTGCAGCAACGGCTCGATGCGCGTGGCAACGATGTGGTCGCAGTGATAAGGGGCGAAAAAAACGCAGCGGACGTGTTTAGCGACGCGTTTCTCGCCGAGGTCCCGCCGGAGAAGTTCGCTGAGTTCAGCGAACAGGTGCAGGCGCAGTTCGGGCCGGTCGTGGGGTTCGAAGGGGTAAGCTTTGACCGGGACGGCAAAGCCATCATCACGATCCTGTTCGAGCGCGCGACCGGAAGCGGGGCGTTCATGCTGCAGGACGACGCCTTCTACCGGGTCTCCGGCCTTGTCCTGGACACATTTCATCCGGTTGAGGACAGCCCCGAGAAACTGGTCGCCGATCTTGCAAGGTTGCGCGGCAAGACCGCGGCATGGTTCGGCCCGATCGACGGATCCCGGCCCCTGTTCTCTCACAACGCCGCCGCCCCTATGGCGATCGGGTCGACATTCAAGCTTTACGTTCTGGCTGCGGTTACCAAGGCCGTTGCGGACGGCCATCTCGAATGGGATGGCATAGTTCCGCTGACAGTCAAAAGCTTTGCAGGCGGCACGCTTTACGGATGGCCGGATGGTGCTCCCCTCACCATTCAGACCGCCGCCAGCCTGATGATCTCTCAAAGTGACAACACAGCAACCGATTTGCTGATCGACGCTGTTGGGCGCGCAGCGGTGGAATCGCAGATCCGCGCAAGCGAGCACAGCGATCCCGATGCCATGCTGCCCATTCTCGACACGTATGAAATCGTTGCCCTCAAGGCCCGCGAGGCAGGGGCACGGTATGGCAATGCGAGCGAGGAAGAACAACGCAAAATCGCCGCCAGCATAACCCGCGAGCCGATAACCGCACAACAGGTAGCCGCGCTGTTCGGGGGTGACCCCGTGCGCATCGACGCGGTCGAATGGTTTGCATCCATGAACGACCAGCGGAACATCCTGCGGCATTTGCTGGCGATGGAAGACCAGACCGCCCTCGCCATCCTCGGTATCAATCCTGGGCTGGGTTCGTCGGCACTGCAGGGATGGAAATACGCCGGGTACAAGGGTGGCTCGGAACCGGGCGTCTTGAACCTTGCTTGGCTGCTCCAGTCGGAAGAAGGCACTTGGTATATGCTCGGCCTGTCACGCAACGACGCCGCTGGACCAGTCGATACCGCTGAGATGGAGATGCTCGCTACGCGCATCCTTGCGCTGGCAAATTGATCGGGTTGCCCTCGCCTGCACCTGCCCCTAACGCTTCGGCAAAAGTTGCAAGGGACAACCGATGACCGAAGACAGCGCTCAGCAGACACGTTTCGAAGGTACAAGCTCCTACATCGCCACCGACGATCTGAAGGTGGCGGTCGACGCAGCAGTGACGCTGCGCCGTCCGCTGCTGGTCAAGGGCGAGCCAGGCACAGGCAAGACGGTGCTTGCACACGAAATTGCCAAGGCCATCGATGCTCCGCTGATCGAGTGGAATGTCAAATCCACCACCAAGGCGCAGCAGGGCCTGTACGAATATGACGCGGTGGCGCGCCTGCGCGACGGCCAGCTCGGCGACGAGCGCGTTCACGACATCTCGAACTACATCAAAAAGGGCAAGTTGTGGGAGGCGTTCACTTCGCCGCAGCTCCCCGTCCTGCTGATCGACGAGATCGACAAGGCCGATATCGAGTTCCCGAACGATCTGTTGCAGGAACTCGACCGGATGAGCTTCGACGTTTACGAAACACATGAGCGGATCGAGGCGAAAGAGCGCCCGATCGTGGTCATCACCTCCAACAATGAAAAGGAACTGCCGGACGCATTCCTGCGCCGCTGTTTCTTCCACTACATCAAGTTCCCCGACCAGGAGACAATGCGCGACATCATCGAGGTGCACTTTCCAGGCATCCAGAAGAACCTCGTCACCAAGGCGATGGAGGTCTTCTACGAAATCCGCGAAGTGCCCGGCCTCAAGAAGAAGCCCAGCACAAGTGAGCTGCTCGACTGGCTCAAATTGCTGCTGAACGAGGATATGCCGGTCGAGGTGCTGCAGGATGCCAATCCCAACAGCGCGATCCCGCCGCTGCATGGCGCCCTGCTCAAGAACGAGCAGGACGTGATGATGTTCGAACGGCTCGCCTTCATGGCGCGGCGCCAGACCTGACGGCCTATGCTGCGCGCGTCGGCCATCCTTGCCGTACTGACCGGCGCGACGCTTGCGATCCTGGAGGTCCGCGCGAACTGGGGCGATTGGCAATGGTGGCCGTGGTGGCTGGTCGATTTCGTGGCCGGGGCGCTGCTGATTGCCGGCGGCTTCAAGGTGCTGTCCCGATCAGCGAATGCACAAACTTGGCTGGCCGCCGGATGGGCATTCACGCTGGGCATGGCGTGGATGTCGCTCGCGGGTAATCTCGAAGTCGGACCCGACACCGCCCGAAACGCGCGGCTTGGCGGTGGCTATCTTCTGCTTGTCGGGGCGTTGGCGGCGGCATCTGCCGGCGGACTGGTCATGACCCTTCTCGCAGGACCCCGTACTCAATCGAAGAAGTAAGCCAGCTCGAAATCGCCCCAGCGGCGGCCTTCGATGATCAGCGGCACATAAACATTGCGCACCACACGATAGGACTTGCCATCGTTTTCGTGGCGATAGACCGCCATCATGTATGGGGCATCGCTCTTCTTTGCCTTCTTGTCGATCGAATTGAGGACAATCCGGCCATTGCGGCAGTATCTTGTATCGTGAGCGAGATCGCCCGTCGGCGCTCTTGAATTGCTGCTAAGATGGGTGGGCAGATAGCCGTTCACATCGCTGCAAACCGAACCGAGAACGCGGCCATCCCCCTCTTCTGCAGCCGCATCGAGCACCGGACGCCAATTTTCGTTCGCCCAATCCACCAATCCGGTGCGGAAACGCGGCGGATTTGATCCCTCGATCGGTCGATAGTCACGGTCGAACAACTGCTCCACAGTCAATTCACCCGCCGCGATAGCCGCGCTGGCAAGCTCAACCGCTTCCTTCGCCCGTCCCATGGCCTGTTCGACCATTGCGCTGTCGAGCGGAGAAAGCCCTGCCTGCACGATACCGTCGAACATGTCGCTCGCGGTCATTTCAAGGTCGCCAATCCGGGTATGAGCCGTCTCAAGCCGCTGTTCGTTCTCAGAAGCGGCCAGGTCGAAGGATTCCAGCACCTGCTGCACCCTGTCGACATTGCCGGTCATCATCCCGGTGGCTTTGGCGATATTTTCGTTCTGCCGATCCACTTCGCCTACCAGCGAAGTGACCCCGCGCATGGTCGCATCGATGCTGGCAACCGAGGACTTGGCATCGTCGCTTGCCCTGACGCCAATCTCGATCCGCTCGATCACCCGAGTTGCTTCCGCGCCGAGGGTTTCGACAACGTCGGCAATTTCGTCGGTTGCCTTGCGGGTTTCCCCGGCGAGGCCCTTCACCTCGTTGGCGACCACTGCGAAGGTACGCCCCGCCTCACCCGCGCGCATCGCTTCGATGGTGGCGTTCAGCGCGAGGATATTGGTTGTCTCGGCGATGTTCTCGATATCTTTGGAGCATCGCTTCACCTGGTCCATGGCAGCGGCGAAGCCGGTCACATGGGTGGCAAGCGTTTCCACAAGTTCGAGCACTTCGGTGATCTGCGCAAGAGAGGACTGGATCTGGCCCGCCCCCTGTTCCAGCCGCTCGATGGCGCGCGCCGACAGCTGGCGTGCCTCGCCGCTCGCTTCGGCCACCTTCTTCTGGTCACGCTCCAGCTCGCGGACAGTGCCCTGCAATTCGATGTGTTCGGCGCGAAGAACGCCCGAGCTTTCGATTACCGCCTGAACAATTCCGGCAACATCCGAACACCCCACGGTGACCTTGCCGCAGGATTCGGGGATTTTCTCCAGCGCGGTTGCGCCGCGAGAATCCAGTTCGCTCAGTTCCATCAACACAGACCCCGTCTGAAATCTTTAACTTCTCTTAGGTCTCGAATGGTTAGCGCGGCGTTAAAGAGCGTCACGCACTTGTCAGAATTGTGGACTGGCGCGCAAAGGTGTGGCGGGTTAGGAGGCGCGCCATGTTCTTCAATTTCGTCGACGAGCTGCGCGAGGCGGGGATTTCCGCCAGTTTCAAGGAACACCTGACCCTGCTCGAGGCACTCGACAGGGACGTGATCGAACAGACGCCGGAGGCGTTTTATTACCTCTCTCGCGCGACCTTCGTGAAGGATGAGGGGCTGCTCGACCGGTTCGACCAGGTTTTCCAGAAAGTCTTCAAGGGCATCCTGACCGATTACGGTCAGAACCCGGTCGATGTGCCCGAAGACTGGCTGAAGGCGGTGGCCGAGAAATTCCTCACCGAAGAGGAAATGGCAGCAATCGAGAAGCTCGGTTCGTGGGATGATATCATGGAGACGCTGAAGGAGCGTCTGGCCGAACAGGAAAAGCGCCACCAGGGCGGGAATAAATGGATCGGCACGGGCGGCACATCGCCATTCGGCAATTCCGGTTACAACCCCGAAGGCGTGCGGATCGGCGGAGAAAGCCGCCACAAGCGCGCGGTGAAGGTGTGGGAAAAGCGCGAGTTCAAGAACCTCGACAACACCAAGGAACTGGGAACGCGCAACATCAAGATGGCACTGCGCCGGCTGCGTCGCTTCGCGCGCGAGGGCAATCCCGACCAGCTCGATCTGGATGCGACCATCGAGGGCACAGCCAAGCAGGGCTGGCTCGACATCCACATGCGGCCCGAACGGCGCAATGCGGTCAAGCTGCTGCTGTTCCTGGATGTCGGGGGGTCGATGGATCCGTTCATCAAACTGGTGGAGGAGCTGTTCAGCGCAGCGACGGCGGAGTTCAAGAATCTTGAATTCTTCTACTTCCACAACTGCCTTTATGAGGGCGTGTGGAAGGACAACCGCCGACGCTGGCAGGAGCGGACGAAAACCTGGGACGTGCTCCACAAATATGGGCATGATTACAAGGTCGTGTTCGTCGGCGATGCCGCGATGAGCCCCTATGAGATCACCCATCCGGGCGGCAGCGTGGAACATATGAACGAAGAGGCCGGCGCGACCTGGATGAGCCGCGTCACGCGCACCTATCCAGCGACAGTCTGGCTGAACCCCGTACCAGAAAAGCAGTGGGGTTATTCGCAGAGTACCAAGGTGATGAAGCAACTGGTCGATGACCGGATGTATCCGCTCACGCTGGATGGGCTCGATGACGCCATGCGCGAACTAAGCCGCAAGCAGGGGCATTAGGCGGGATTGGCCAATCTGCCCCGGGCATGCTAATCTGCATAGGAAACAGGAGATTGGTATGCACAAGATGCTTGTTCCGGTACTCGGTTTTTCCCTGATCGCAGCCAGCGATGCCCCGCGCACGGCAGAGCTGCCCAGCCCAATTGGCGGGATCGCCGCCCAGTCGGCTTCGATGCCGGTTCCCGGTCCCGAAGCGGCCAACGACGATCTCGACACAGAAGATGAAAATTGTTCGGATCGCATAAGGAATGCGCGTGCGGCCGCTAACCTGCCACCCCTGATCCAGCGCGAGCCGGCGTCCCCCGATCAACCGTTTGCGATTTACGCGGTGGATCGGAGGCAGGATGGTTGTTCGGTCATGGTGATGATGGGCAATCCCGACGACATCCGTCCGCTTCCGCTGCCGGGCGAAGGGCCAGTGGCGCAAATTCCGGCTGAGCAGGCTCCGGCTGCCGGTCAGTAAAGCAGATGCTTACCGACACGCCCTTCCCAGGAAACCTCATCGGCTGAGGCGAGCGCATGAAGGTCGTCGGGCGTCGTGTTCATGTCGTCCACCCATTCGCGCAAGCCGGGACCGCCATTGATGACGTCGATGGCCAGTCGGTCCAGTTCGTATTCGTAAGGAAAATCCCGCCAGATCTCGTAGTCCGGGTAGAGCGTACGGATGGCTTTGAAGGCAAGCGCCTGCAATCGCCATGGGCGGAAGGCCCGATGGTCGTAGAACGGACCTTCTGCATGGATCATCAGACCGTTGCAGAGCTTTCCTGCGTGTTTGTGGAAGGTGGGTTCGAACCAGCATTCACGCAGCGCGCACCCTTCGAGCCACTCCGGGGCAAAACACTGCATTTCGGCCAGGACCGCCTTTGCATCCACATCGGGCGCACCGAAGAGCACCTCGAGCGGGCGGGTTGTCCCCCTGCCCTCGCTCAAGGTTGTGCCTTCCAGCATCACCGTGCCGGCATAGGCGCGCGCCATATTGACGTTGGCCGCATTGGGTGAGGGATTGATCCAGATGCGGTCTGTCGGCCAGCCATGGCCTTCGCCATCGGGTTGCCACCCGGTCATTGCGACCACGCGATAAGCGACATCGAGGTCGAAATGGTCGATGAACCAGTGCCCCATCTCGCCCATCGTGAGCCCATGCCGCATCGGCATCGGGCCTGCCCCAACAAAGCTTTCCTGCCCGGGCACGAGCAATGTGCCTTCCACCGGGCGGCCCGCGGGATTGGGCCGGTCGAGCACCCAGACTTCCTTGCCGGATTTCGCCGCCTCTTCCAGCAGGTAGAGCAGCGTCGTCACGAAGGTGTAGATCCGGCAGCCGAGATCCTGGAGATCGAACAGGAACACATCCGTGCTCGACATCATCTGCCCGGTCGGACGGCGCACTTCCCCGTAAAGCGAGAACACCGGGATGCCGTATTGCGCATCGGTCTCGTCAGCGGTCTCGACCATATTATCCTGCTTGTCGCCCTTCAGACCGTGCTGCGGGCCAAACGCGGCGGTGACGTTCACGCCCGCGCCGATCAGCGCATCAAGGCTGTGCGTCAGGTTTTCTGTCACACTTGCGGGATGCGCGACGAGCGCGACGCGGCGGCCGTCAAGCTGGCGGAGCAGGTCCTGGTCGGCGAGGAGGTTGTCGATACCGAATTTCATGCCTGATCCGGTGGCCCAAGCCTGCCCGCGAAGCAAGCGGCATGGTGAAAATCGGGCGCATCGGCAGCGGGGTGGGCGATGGCCCAATAGCTTTTGATGCCGCCCTCTTCCTCGATCACGGCGCTTAGTCCCATCGTGTAGCTTTCCTGCGGCAGAAGGGCCTTTGGTACGGCAGCATCGAAAATGGCAAAGTTGTTACCCGGACGCATCGTGCATACGGGCGCACGGTTCGCGCGCAGCTCGCGCATACCATCGCGGTAGCTATCGAAACCATAGAGGTTCCAGCCTTCCGACGGCGACAGGTTGAATTCGCGATAAGCCTCCCCGCCCTCCGGCTTCAGGAACAGTTCGAAACAAGTGGTCTGCCAGAGCTCGTCCGCCCGGCGTCGCCCGGCAGGCGGCGGTATGACGAGCGCATACGCACCGTCGATCCGCCAGCGCAGTTGCAGCCAGTGGGGATGGCTTGCATCCACGCGCGCCTCAACGGCGGTGACCCTGGACGGCGGCTTGGCGGGATGCGCCACGAGGCGATAGGCTTGCATTGCCCCAACCCCATGCTAACCGGCGCGCGTCTATGCAAGAGAGCACTATGAGCCAGTACCAGTCCGACCTCCTGCGCCTGCTCGATGAGCGCGGCTATATCCACCAGATGACGGATGCAGCGGGGCTCGATGCGCTCGCGGCGAAACAGATCGTGCCCGGCTATATCGGTTTCGACCCAACAGCGCCCAGCCTCCATGTCGGATCGATGGTGCAGATAATGTTGCTGCGCCGCCTCCAGCAGGCCGGGCACAAGCCGATCGTGGTAATGGGCGGCGGGACCGGCAAGGTCGGCGATCCCAGCTTCAAGGACGAGGCACGCAGCCTCATGGGGGACGAGCGCATCGCCGCGAACGTCGCCTCCATCCGTACCGTGTTCGAACGGTTTTTGACCTTTGGCGACGGACCGACCGACGCCATCATGGTCGATAACGCCGAATGGCTCGACCGGCTCGAATACATCCCCTTCCTGCGCGAGGTGGGCCAGCATTTCTCGGTCAACCGGATGCTCAGCTTCGATTCGGTAAAGCTGCGGCTCGACCGCGAACAATCGCTCAGCTTCCTCGAATTCAACTACATGATCCTGCAGGCCTATGACTTCCGCGAGCTGAGTCAACGCTACGATTGCCTACTGCAGTTGGGCGGCAGCGATCAGTGGGGCAATATCGTCAACGGGATCGAGCTGACGCGGCGCATGGACGGGCGCGAAGTGTATGGTGTGACGACGCCGTTGCTGACCACCGCCGATGGCGCAAAAATGGGCAAGACCATGAACGGCGCGGTCTGGCTGAACGAGAGCGAACTGCCCGCCTACGATTTCTGGCAATATTGGCGCAACACGGACGACCGCGATGTGGGGCGTTTCCTGCGGCTGTTCACCGACCTGCCGCTGGATGAGATCGCCCGTCTGGAAGCTCTCGAAGGGGCCGAAATCAACGATGCGAAGATCGTTCTGGCCAATGAAATCACCGCTCTGGTGCGCGGCGCAGAGGCCGCCCGAGCAGCCGAGGCCACAGCGCGCGACACCTTCGCCGGCAGCGGCATGGGCGATGATTTGCCGGCGCTGAGCGTGGGCGAGGCGGGCGTGCGGATCGGCGCTGCCCTGACCCAGCTCGGCTTTACCGCGTCCAATGGCGAGGCAAAGCGCAAGCTGGCGGAAGGCGCGGTCAAGCTGGATGGCGAGACCATTTCCGATCCGGGATATCTGCTGGAAATCGCCGAGGGTGCGGAAGCACGCCTGAGCCTGGGCAAGAAGAAGCACGCGATCCTGCGCCGCGGACCATAGGGTTAATGCCAATACGGGCCCATTGGCCATAATCCTTGCATTCGCTTTACCAAATATCAGCCTTTTGCGCGCATCACACCCCTCGCACTGATTAAGCAAGGGAGTGTGACATGGCCGCCGGAGCTCAGCTCAGCGTTACTGACCAGCGCCGCATGGCGCGCCATCCGGTCGATCATCCGGTGATTGCCGAACACTTCCGTCATGGCGACGTGCGCATGCACATCGCTAACATCTCGTCCAACGGCTTCATGGTGGATGATGCACATGACCTCGACCGGGGGGACCGCGTCGTCGTGCGCCTGCCCGTGATCGGGCGGATCGAAGCCTATTGCATCTGGACGCGCGACAACCGGGCCGGTTTCCAGTTCGAACGGATCATCCGGGTCGACGACTTTCTGGGCCTGATCGACACGCTTCAGCCGAACCCGCGCCTGCGCCGCCCACGCTGAAACTGTTCCTTTCCCACGAATAAGTCTGGCGTCGCTTCACAACGCGGGGCGCGCCTGCCATGTGCTGCGGTGTGATCGACCCCCAGCAAGCTTCGACGCACCCATTCCGCGTCGCCAATTTCCGCGCCTACTGGCTCTCGCGCCTCGCAATGACGCTGGCGCAATATTGCATGCTGCTGATTATCGGCTGGCAGACCTACAATATCGCGCGCGATGGCGGGATGAGCGTGGCGGAAGCTTCCGGCCAGCTCGCTATCATCGGCCTGGCACAATTCGTGCCGCTGTTCCTGCTGACCCCGTTTTCGGGACTGGCGGCGGATCGGTTCGACCGGCGGCGTCTGGCAATCCTGACCGTCGTGCTGCAACTGGCATGCGCCACGGCATTGGCGTGGCTCACCTGGGCCGACACGATCTCCTTGCCGGTTCTTTTCGGGGTGGCGATCGCGCTGGGCATTGCGCGCGGCTTTTCCGGGCCGGCGCTGTCCGCCCTTGCCCCCAATCTCGTGCCCAAGGCCATCCTGCCAAACGCCATCGCGCTGTCTTCTATCGCCTGGCAGGTGGGCATGATCGTCGGCCCGGCGATTGGCGGCTACACTTACAGCCTCGCGCCGTTCCTCCCCTATGCCATCGCAGCCGGCCTTTTCCTGACCTCCGCCGCTTCCCTTTCCTTCATCGGACATGTTCCGCGCTCGCCAATCACCGGGGCCGACCGTCCGATCGGCCAGATGGTGGACGGCCTGCGTTATGTGGTGCGCAACAAGATGGTGCTGGGGGCGATCACGCTCGACCTGTTCGCCGTGTTCCTGGCCGGGGCGACAGCGCTGTTCCCGGTCTACGCCCGCGATGTGTTGCAGGTGGGCGAAACTGGCCTCGCCCAGTTGGCGATGGCCCCGGCAGTCGGCGCGGCGCTGACCGCCGCCCTGTTCAGCTTCCGCCCACTCAAGCACAATGTCGGCCCGCGCATGTTATGGGCGGTGTTCGTGTTCGGGCTGGCGACCATCGTGTTCGGCCTGTCCAAATCCATGCCCATCAGCCTCGCTGCATTGTTCGTCGTGGGCGCGGCGGACATGTTCAGCGTCTATATCCGCCAGTCGCTGATCCAGTTGCACACGCCCGATGACAAGCGCGGGCGGGTTTCTTCCGTCAGCCTGCTGACAATCAGCGCATCGAATGAATTCGGCGATTTCTTTTCCGGTACGCTTGCCTTCCTCATCGGCCCGGTCGCGGCCGTCGTCGCGGGCGGCGCGGGGGCCATCGCCACGGTTGCCCTGTGGAGCCGGGTGTTCCCCGTGCTGCGCACCACCAAGACCTTTGACCCTCCCCCCGAATTGGCCGATGATGGCCACAAACATCCTCAGGAGAGCCTTCCATGAAAGCCGACAGCATCCTCGCCACCATTGGCAAGACGCCGCATATCCGCCTCGCGCGGCTTTTCCCCGATCACGAGGTCTGGGTGAAGAACGAGCGCGCCAATCCCGGCGGATCGATCAAGGATCGCATTGGCCTTGCCATGATCGAGGATGCGGAGAAATCCGGCGCGCTGAAGCCCGGCGGCACGATCATCGAACCCACCAGCGGCAACACCGGCATCGGCCTGGCGATGGTCGCCGCGGTCAAGGGCTACAAGCTGGTGCTGGTCATGCCCGAAAGCATGAGCATCGAGCGCCGCCGCCTGATGCTGGCCTATGGCGCGACCTTCGACCTGACCGACAAGGCAAAGGGCATGAAGGGCGCGATCGAGCGCGCGCATGAGCTTGTCGCCCAGACGGACGGCGCATGGATGCCGAGCCAGTTCGACAACGAATCGAACTGGAAGGTTCATGCCCACACCACTGCGCAGGAAATCCTCGAAGATTTCGTCGACACGCCATTCGATGCGCTGATCACCGGCGTGGGTACGGGCGGGCATCTGACGGGCTGTGCCGAGGTGCTGAAAGATCGCTGGCCGCAGATGAAGGCATGGGGCGTCGAGCCCACACTGTCTCCGGTCATCAATGGCGGCCAGCCCGGCCCGCACCCGATTCAGGGCATTGGCGCTGGCTTCATCCCCGACAACCTCCACACCCAATCCATCGACGGCGCCATCCAGGTCGATCCCGAAGACGCCAAGGAAATGGCCCGTCGCTGCGCCGCGGAGGAAGGCATGCTGGTGGGCATCTCGAGCGGCGCGACACTTGCGGCGATCAAGAGCAAGCTGGGCGAGCTGGGCGACGGCGCGCGCGTGCTCGGCTTCAACTACGATACGGGCGAGCGTTACCTCTCCGTGCCGGACTTCCTGCCGGAATAGCGATCGGAATATGGAGGGCACGATGCAGCTAGGCCGCAGGAGTTTCGTTGCCGGACTGGGCGCGAGCACTCTTGCGGCCTGTGCCCCGCGCACGGTCGCACTGCGCCCCGCACCGTCGCCTCCCGCCCCCGGCGCCCCATCGCTGGTCCCGCTTGCGGCAGACCGTTTCCATCTGATGAAAGTTACGGTCTGCACGCGCCCCTTCCGCCCGGCCGGGCCGAGGATCGAGCTCGAGCGCCACGGCGACAAGACAGTGGTCCACAATTATGGACACGGTGGTTCAGGCTGGTCGCTGAGCTGGGGCTGCGCGCAGGAGGCAGTCGCGCTCGCACGCAGCGCTGGCGGCAACGAGTATGCGGTCATCGGTGCGGGCGTGATCGGTCTGACTACTGCGCTTACGCTTATCGAAACCGGTGCGAAGGTCACCATCTACGCCGATGAATTTCCGGCAGAAACCCGTTCAGCCAGAGCAACAGGCGTGTGGTCGCCGGGCAGCCGGATCGCGCTGGCCGGCGCCGCGCCAACTGAATTTGCGGCGCGCTGGGAAAGCTGGGCGCGTCGTTCCTTCGCCGTGCATCGCGGCATGGTCGGACTTGCTGGCCACCCGGTCGAATACCTGCCCGAATACGGCGTCGGCGGAGAGGGTGGGCTTGCGCCTCCCGCCTCGCCCTCGCCCATCGACGTGCCGGAAGACTTCCTCAGCCTTTGGCGCACGGTCCGCGACTTGCAGCCGCCTCGCCGCCTGCTCGAGGGGAACGACAATCCCTTCCCTGCACGAGAGGTCTCGGTCGGACAAACGATGACCTTCAACGTCGCCAGCTATACCGACCGCCTGGCGCGGTTGTTCTTGCTGCGCGGCGGAAAAATGATCCGTCGCTCTTTCCCGGACAGGACGGCAGCGCTCTCGCTCGCGGAGCCGGTCGTTCTCAACTGCATGGGCTATGGGGCGAAAGCGATCTGGGACGATGCGTCGCTTGTGCCGGTGCGAGGTCAGATCAACTGGCTGATGCCGCAGGAAAATGCCCGTTACGCAATCCACCATGACGGCGTCTTCGCCGTGTCCCGGCGTGACGGTGTGATTGTGCAATATACTGGCGGCGGCGATGGTTACGGTTATGGGATCGAGAACGAGGATGTTCTCCCCACCGAAACCGCGTTTGCGTTAGGAACCTTGCGCAGCCTGTTCGCCAATCGCGGCTGACGCTCAACCACTGCTTCCAAAATAGCAAAGGCGCCGGACGCAGTGTTGCGCCCGACGCCTTTCGCTTTTCCCGATGGTGCGATCAGGCAGCGGTTGCGAAGGCTTCCTCGCCCAGCGCCATCATGCTGTCGGAACCGGCTTCGATCTTGCGGCGCAGCGCACCGGCATCGGGCAGATACCGATCGGCATAATAGCGCGCGGTGGCGAGCTTGTTCTCATAGAAGCTCGCATCCTCCGGCGAACCGGCCAGCGTTTCCTGAGCCTTCTTCGCCATACGCAGCCACATCAGGCCGAGCGTCACGATGCCCATGATGTGCATGTAGTGATGCGCGCCGGCGCCGAGGTGGTTGGGGTTCTGCATCGCGTTCTGCATAAACCACATAGTCACGGCCTGCTGCTCACCCAGTGCCTTCTCGAGCTTCTCGGCAATCGGGCCCAGCGTTTCGTCGCCCTTGGCCGCTTCGATGTCTTCGCCGACCATCTTGAAGAACGCCTGGATCGCCGCGCCGCCCTTGCTGGCGAGCTTGCGGCCGCAAAGATCCATCGCCTGGACGCCATTCGTGCCTTCGTAGATCTGGGCAATGCGTGCATCGCGGACGAACTGGCTCATGCCCCATTCTTCGATATAGCCGTGGCCACCGAAAACCTGCTGCATATTGGTCGCCACTTCATAGCCCTTGTCCGTGCCGTAGCCCTTGATGACCGGGGTCAGCAGGCCGATCATGGCGTCGGCTTCGGCGCGATCTTCCTCGGTCGGGGCCTTGTGGCTGAGATCGACCAGCAGGGCGCCCCACAGGCACAGGGCGCGCATGCCTTCGGTGAAGGCCTTCGCATCCATCAGCATGCGGCGTACATCGGGGTGGACGAAGATCGGGTCGGCCTGCGCTTCGGGCTCCGCCGGGCCGGTCAGAGCGCGGCCCTGGCGACGGTCGAGCGCATAGGTGACCGCGTTCTGATAAGCGACTTCGGCCTGGCTGAGGCCCTGCACGCCGACGCCGAGACGCGCGGCATTCATCATGATGAACATCGCGGCCAGGCCCTTGTTTTCCTCGCCCACAAGCCAGCCCGTCGCGCCGTCATAGTTGAGCACGCAGGTCGAGTTGGCGTGGATGCCCATCTTGTGTTCGATCGAGCCGCACATCACGCCGTTGCGTTCGCCCGGAGTGCCATCCTCGTTCACGATGAACTTGGGGACCACGAAGAGCGAGATGCCCTTGGTGCTGTCGGACGCGCCCGGAGTCTTGGCGAGGACGAGGTGGATGATGTTGTCCGACATGTCGTGTTCGCCGGCCGAGATGAAGATCTTGGTCCCGGTAATCGCATAGCTGCCATCGCCCTGCGGTTCCGCCTTGGTGCGGATCATGCCCAGATCGGTCCCGCAATGCGGCTCGGTCAGGTTCATCGTGCCGGTCCATTCGCCCGACACCATCTTGGGCAGGTACATCTCTTTCTGTTCCTGGCTGCCCTTGGCGATCAGCGCGGAAATCGCGCCATTGGTAAGGCCCGGATACATGCCGAAAGCCTGATTGGCGCTGGAGATGAACTCTTCCAGAGCGAAGCCAAGAACGTGCGGCATGCCCTGCCCGCCGAATTCCTCCGGCTGGGCAATCGTGCCCCAGCCCGCCTCGCGGAACTGGTCGAAGGCTTCCTTGAAACCCTTGGGCGTGGTCACCGAACCATCGTCATGACGGGTGCAGCCTTCCTGGTCGCCCGACTGGTTGATCGGGGCCAGGACTTCGGCGCAGAACTTGCCGCCCTCATTGATGACCGCTTCGGTGACATCGGTACTCGCGGCCTCGAAGCCGGGCAGGTTGCCGTAGCTGGGAAGGTCGAGAAGTTCGTTGATGATGAAGCGCGCGTCGCGGGTCGGTGCGGTATAGCTGGGCATCGGGGGTCCTCGTTAGCAGTAGGATTATTGGGGGAGATCGAGCGTTTCGATATGCGCGATGAAATCCGTCAGCTCCTTGATCGAGCTGTCGATATCGGCGCGCTGATTTTTGAGTTTGGCAACATGCTTGCGACACTTGTCGATCGTGACACGGCGCTGTTCGACACGGCCATCGTCGAGATCGTAAAGATCGATCATCTCGCGGATTTCGCCGAGAGAAAAACCGACATTCTTGGCCCGCATGATCCAGGCGAGCCGGGCACGGTCGCGTTTGGAATATATGCGGGTCAGACCGATGCGTGACGGCGCGATGAGCCCCTCGTCCTCATAGAAACGAAGCGCGCGCGCCGTGCAGTCGAATTCGCTGGTCAGGTCGGAGATGGAGAACTGTTCACGCGCCAGCTTGTCAGGCCGCTCAAGAAGCGCACCTGAATTGCCGGCTTTGCGAACACTGTCTGTCGCGGATTTGGCAGAGGCGGTAGGCATGGACTATGACCTACCCTCACCTTACGTAAGCGTCAACCCTTTACGTTCTGGAGAACATCACCTTCGAGCCTGCGATAAAAGCAGTTCGCCGCACCTGTATGACAGACCGGGCCCGCAGGGCGGGCGAGAATGACCAGCGCGTCCTGATCGCAATCGACCAGGATATCCTCGACCTTGAGCGTATGGCCGGATGTTTCGCCCTTCTTCCACAGCTTCCCGCGCGAGCGCGAATGGAAATGGGCAAAGCCCGTTTCGCGGGTAGCCGCGATTGCCTCTTCATCCATGAAGGCCACCATCAGCACAGCCTTGCTCTGGCTGTCGACGACCACGGCGCTCAGCAGGCCCTTTTCATCGAACTTGGGCATGAAGCGCATGCCTCGTTCGCGCTCGATATCGTTCTGGCTCAAGAAAACGCTCCATCACAGGTGGTTGCCTGCGATCTACTAGATTGTTGCACGATAACCACAAGGGCCGCCGAAAATTGCGGCCAGATGAACATCGAGGTTTGATGAATCCGCTCTTTGGAACAAAGTGCACTTATCAGGTCGAAAGGCCTGCTTCCCGGGAGAGGGTGCCGTATAGAGCGCCAGGTTCAGGGGGATACGGCATCGCAGCCGTGCCGAAAGGCGCAGCGCGACCGTAACGATGATGAGGGACAGGTTCTCTCGCGCGTCGCTGGGGGGCTATCGCGCGTTGAACCGCATAGTATCGTCACGTGGCGCCCGGGACCCTTGTGGTTCCGGGCGTTTCGCTTACCGGGCCGGGTTGCGGTTTTCTATCCTCCAATTGGGTGACGTCGCTCAGTACCCGTGCAAAACAGGCGATCGTTACCGTCTTTGCCCCAGCCCGCTTCAATGCGCTGACACAGGCGGCGCTCGTCGCACCACTGGTCAGGACATCGTCCACGAGCACGACATCGCGCCCCTTGAATTGCGCAGCCGCCCGCGACCTGACGGCAATCGCCCCTGACAAGGCACGCTTGCGGGCCGCTGCGCCCAATCCGCCCAGTGCGGGTGTCGCCCTGGTGCGAACCAGCGCATCGGGCAGCAACGTCCCCTGCCCCAGTTTTTCCAGCTCGCGCGCGAGCAAGGCGGCCTGATTGAAACCCCTTCGCCACAGACGCCAGCGATGCAGCGGCACGGGCACGAGCAGACGGTCGCCATCCGGCGCACCCAATCGCGCAGCAATCAGCCGGGCCAGCATGGGTGCGAGCGCGATACGCCCACCATGTTTGAAAGCGAGGATCAGCTTACGAGTCGTATCGGTATAAAGCGCGCCGGCCGCGATCCCGTCATGCCGGGGTGGGTCGGCCATACACGGTGCGCAGATCGCGCCGGGGCCCACCGCGCTCTCACCAAACGGTCGCTGACACATCGCACACCAGGGTTCTGAAGGGATTTGCAGGCTTTCCCAGCAAGACGCGCAGAGCCCGGCCTGTTCACCGATCCCCTCCCCGCAAGCGGGGCATCGCGGCGGATAGACAAGATCCACCAGCGGCGCGAAAGTGCGGGAAATCGACCGGGCCAGCGACATCGCACCTATGCTGCACCGGCGCCGCGATGTAGGCAAGCGCGATGCAATCAAGCCCGCCGACAATCTTCTCGCCGCATCGCAAGCGAATGGCACAGGCTCGCGCTGCGGCGAGGTCCGCGCGCGCCGATCACGCGACCTATCTGCTGGATGCGATGGCAGAGGATGTCTTCGACCGGCTTGGCTTCCTGCGCTTCGATCCGGCGAATGTACTCCTCGAAGGATATGGCAGCGCGCTGCTGGCTCAAGCGCCATGGGTGCATCGCCCATCCTCCGCTCCCACCGATGGCCGCGATTTCGGTGCACCGTTGCCGCTGGTGTCGCAATCCTATGAAATGGTGACGAGCATCAACAGCATCGGGACGGTCAACGATGTGCCTGGCGCGCTGATCCAGATGCGCGAGCTGCTGGCCCCCGGCGGGCTGGCCATCGCGTCCTTCCTTGGCGGAGGGAGCCTGCCGCGTCTGCGCGCTGCCATGCTGGCGAGCGAGCCGGACCGCCCCGCCCCGCGCATCCATCCGATGATCGATCCGCGTTCCTGCCCTGCCCTGCTGTCGCGCGCGGGTTGGCAGGACCCGGTGGTCGACAGCTGGACCTTGCAGGTGCGCTATCCCAACCTGCGCAGGCTAGTGGGCGATCTGCGCGATCAGGCGATGGGCAATGTGCTCGCCCAGCCAGCCCCGCCCCTGTCGCGCGCGGCCCTGGCCCGCGCCGAAGCCGCCTTTGCCAACCACGCGGAAGACGACGGCAAGGTGACGGAGACGTTCGAGATCGTCACCCTCACCGGCCGCCGCCCGCGTTAGCTTTCTGCCGAGCGCAGGCTGGCCTGTGCTGCCGCGAGCCGGGCAATCGGCACGCGGTAGGGTGAGGCGCTGACGTAGTCGAGGCCGGTCTGTTCGCAGAAGGCGATGCTGGCCGGATCACCGCCATGTTCGCCGCAAATGCCGAGCTTCAGGCCATCGCGCGTCGCCCGGCCGCGCTCTGCCGCCAGTTCGACCAGCTGGCCCACGCCATCGACATCGAGGCTGACGAACGGATCGCGGGCGAAGATGCCCTTGTCGACATAGGTGGTGAGGAACCGGCCCGCATCGTCGCGGCTGACGCCCAGCGTCGTCTGGGTGAGGTCGTTCGTACCGAAGCTGAAGAACTCGCCAACCTCCGCGATTTCGCCCGCCATCAGCGCGGCGCGCGGTAGTTCGATCATCGTACCCACGAGATAGTCGACGCGCGTGCCGGTATCGGCAAACACCTCGCCCGCCACGCGGTCGACCACATCCTTGAGCAGCTCCAGCTCGCGCCGGCTGGCGACCAGCGGGATCATGATTTCAGGGACCGGCGCTTCGCCGCTGTCCTTGGCTACCTGACAGGCGGCCTCGAAAATTGCACGCGCCTGCATCTCGTAGATTTCGGGATAGGTGATGCCGAGGCGGCAGCCGCGATGGCCGAGCATGGGGTTGAACTCGTGCAGCTCGCCCGCGCGGCGGCGAAGCTGATCGACCGACAGGCCGGTCGAGGCCGCCAGATCTTCGAACTCGGCATCGCCATGCGGCAGGAACTCGTGCAGCGGCGGGTCGAGCAGGCGGATCGTGCAGGGCAGCCCCGCCATCACCTCGAAGATCGTGACGAAGTCGCCACGCTGTTCGGGCAGCAGCTTGCCCAGCGCCTTGCGCCGCCCGTCTTCGCTATCGGCGAGGATCATCTCGCGCACTGCGCTGATCCGGCCCGCATCGAAGAACATATGCTCGGTGCGGCACAGGCCGATGCCTTCCGCGCCGAACTGGCGCGCCATGCGGCATTCGGTTTCGGTTTCCGCATTGGTGCGCACGCGCATGCGGCGGTACTTGTCGGCCCATTCCATCAGCGTGCCGAAGTCGCCCGCCAGTTCCGGTTCGATGGTGGCAACCTCACCCGCCATGACCTGGCCGTTGGCCCCGTCGATGGTGATGATATCGCCTTCGGACAGCTCGCGATTGCCGATGCTGAGCGTGCGTCCTTCGCGGGCGATGGCGACCTGGCTCGCACCCGAAACGCAGGGGCGGCCCATGCCGCGCGCCACCACGGCGGCGTGGCTGGTCATCCCGCCGCGCGCGGTCAGAATGCCGGTGGCCGCATGCATGCCGTGAATATCCTCGGGGCTGGTTTCCACCCGCACGAGGATCACTTTCTCGCCGCGATTGGCCCATTGTTCCGCCGTATCGGCATCGAGCACGATCTTCCCGCTGGCCGCGCCCGGCGATGCGGGAAGGCCGGTGGTTAGCACATCGCGCGGCGCATCGGGGTCGAGCGTGGGGTGCAGAAGCTGGTCGAGCGCCATCGGATCGACACGCAGGATCGCGGTCTTTTCATCGATCAAGCCTTCGCCGACCATCTCGACCGCCATCTTGAGCGCGGCCTTGGCGGTACGCTTGCCGCTGCGGGTCTGGAGCAGCCACAGCTTGCCCTGCTGCACGGTGAACTCAATATCCTGCATGTCGCGATAGTGCTTTTCGAGCAGGTCGAACAGGCGCGCCAGCTCGGCAAAGGCTTCGGGCATGGCCTCTTCCATGCTCAGCGGCTTGGCGCCGGCATTCTCGCGCGCGGCCCTCGTCAGATATTGCGGTGTGCGGATGCCCGCCACCACATCCTCGCCCTGCGCATTGACCAGCCACTCGCCGTAATAGGCGCGCTCGCCCGTGCTGGGATCGCGGGTGAAGGCCACGCCGGTCGCGCTGGTATCGCCCATATTGCCGAACACCATCGCCTGCACATTGACCGCCGTGCCCATGTCGTGCGGGATATCGTTCAAGCGGCGATAGACCTTGGCGCGTTCGGTGTCCCAGCTGTCGAACACCGCGCTGATCGCGCCCCAGAGCTGTTCCACCGGGTCTTGGGGGAAGGCGCGGTCCAGCTCGCGCTCGACAATCGCCTTGTATTCGGCGACCAGTTCCTTCCACTCCTCGGCGCTCAGCTCGGTATCGGCGTAATAGCCATTGTCTTCCTTGGCGATTTCGAGCGCTTCCTCGAACAGGCCGTGATCGACGCCGAGCACCACATCGCCATACATCTGGATGAAGCGGCGATAGCTGTCCCAGGCAAAGCGTTCATCGCCCGATGTCTTCGCCAGCCCTTCGACCGTCGTATCGTTGAGGCCGAGATTAAGGACGGTGTCCATCATGCCCGGCATCGACACCGCCGCGCCCGACCGCACCGACACCAGCAGCGGGTCCGCCGCATCGCCGAAACCCTTGCCCACGCTGCGCTCGACATGCGCCAGCGCCTCGGCAACATCGGCGCGCAGCTTCTCGGAATATTCCGATCCGCCTGCGAGATAGGTCAGGCATTCCTCGGTCGCGATGGTGAAACCGGGCGGAACCGGCAGGCCGATGCTGGCCATCTCCGCCAAATTCGCGCCCTTGCCACCGGCAACGGTCTTGTCCTTCTGCCGCGGGTCCGAATGCGGCGCGTCGCCGCCGAAGGTGAAGACCGTGTTGTTCATGCTTATCCCTGTCTGTCTGAACCGTGGAACACATGGAACACGGTTCTGAAACTCGAAATCCTATCCCTCGATGCGAGAGAAATCGGCGACTTTGTGCACCGCAGCACGGAAGGCTGCAAGCAGGTCGAGCCGCGCGGCGCGTTTCATTTCTTCATCCGCGTTTACCGTGACTTCATCGAAGAAGCGGTCGATCGGCGCGCGAAGGCTCGCCAGCGCGGCCATCGCCTGCGCAAAATCTTCCGCCGCAATGGCCGCGGCCGCTGCGGGCTGAGAGGTGGCCAGCGCATCCATCAGCGCCTTTTCGGCAGGTTCGGGCGCGTAGGAAAGCTCTTTCGGCGCAGCGCCATCGGCACTGGCCCAGTCTTCTTTCTTGAGGATGTTCGCCGCGCGCTTGTAACCCGCGAGGAGGTTGGCGCCGTCGTCACTGCCGAGGAACCCGGCGAGTGCCCTCGCCCGCGCTTCCACCCGGTCGACACGCGTATCGGCACGGCCTTGCCAGTTGCGCGACGCCAGGATGTAATCGTGTCGCACCCCTTCATCGCGCAGCTGAACGGAGAGGCGGTCGAGCAGGAAGTCGCCCAGCTTCTCCGCCAGCTTGGGCATTGGCTTGCTCGCCCATGCGTGAACCACTTCGTCGAGAGAGAGCTTCAGCCCATTGGCCTGCAACAGCCGGAGATAGCCCAGCGCCGCACGGCGAAGCGCGAAGGGATCTTTCGATCCGGTCGGCAGAATGTCGATCTTGAAGAAGCTCAGCAAATTGTCGAGCTTGTCCGCAAGGCTCACCGCAACCGTGGTGGGTGCGGTGGGAACCTCGTCATTCGCGCCAACGGGCTTGTAATGATCTCGAATGGCTTCCGAAACTTCGACCGGCAGCCCCTCCGCCTTGGCGTAGTAGCCGCCCATCAGCCCCTGTAATTCGGGAAACTCGCCGACCATTTCGGTGACGAGGTCGGCCTTGCTCAGCTCAGCCGCCTGGCGCGCGAGCTTGTAATCGCCGTTCGGAGCCTTGGCGTCGAAGACCAGCCAGTCGGCCAGCTTGGCCACACGGTCTACCTTGTCGGCCACCGTGCCGAGCTTTTCGTGGAAGGTAATCCGCTCCAGCCCCTTGGCGTGTTCGGCCAGCGTCTTCTTGCGGTCGACATCCCAGAAGAAGCGCGCATCGGACAGGCGCGCGGCGAGGACCTTGCGGTTGCCATCGACCACCCGCGCGCCGCCATCTTCCGCCTCGATATTGGCAGTGCAGATGAAGGCGTTGGCGAGTTCGCCGTTATCGTCCTCGCACACGAAATATTTCTGGTTCACGCGCGCGGTGAGCTGGATGGTTTCCGGCGGGACCTCGAGGAAATCTTCCTCGAACCGGCCGAGCAGCGGGACGGGCCATTCGGTGAGGCCCGCATTCTCGACCACCAGCCCCTCGTCCTCGACCAGCTTGAGGCCGGCTTCCAAGGCGACCTTGGCCGCACCGTCGCGGATCAGGGCTTGCCGTTCTTCATGGTCGACGATCACGTGGCCCGCGCGAATCTTCATCGCGTAATCGTCGGCATTGCCGACGGTTATATCGCCCGAGTGGTGGAAGCGGTGGCCCAGCGTGACCGCGCCCGATGTGACGCCATGAACCTCGCATTCGACCACATCGTCACCCAGCAGCGCCACGATGCCCGACAGCGGGCGCACCCAGCGCAGGCTCTCGGTGCTGATCGAGGCAGCACCCCAGCGCATCGACTTGGGCCAGCTGAAGTCGCGCACGATCGCGGGGATCGCCTCGGCCAGCAGGTCTTTCGTCGCGCGGCCGGGAACGTTCTTGACCGCGAAATAGGTCGCCCTGCCCTTCACACCGCGGGTTTCGAGCTGGCTCTTGTCGACGCCGGCCTTGCGGCAGAAACCGTCTAGCGCCTGGTCGGGCGCGCCGACGGGCGGGCCTTTCAATTCTTCGCTGACGGGCTCGGTCGCTTGCGGCAGATCGCGCGCGATCAACGCAAGACGGCGCGGGGTCGACCAGACGGTGATTGCACCAACCATGACACCGGCAGCATCCATTTCGCGGCGGAACAGCTTTTCGAGCTCGCCGCGCGCTCCGGCCTGCATCCGGGAGGGGATTTCTTCGCTGCGCAGTTCGAGGAGGAAGTCGGAGCCGCTCATTTCGACCACTCCGGGTATTTCTCGGCCCATGCGGGCGCTTCCTTTTCCATATGCGCTTCGCAACTCCCGCGGGCGAGGTCGCGTACCCGGCCCATATAGCTGGCGCGTTCCTGCACGCTGATCACGCCGCGCGCCTGCAGCAGGTTGAAGATGTGGCTGGCCTCGACCGCCTGCTCGTAAGCGGCGATGGGCACTTGATTGGCGAGCGCATTCCTGCACTCGGCCTCGGCCTTGTTGAACAGGTCAAACAGCGCATCGGTTTCAGCGACCTCGAAGTTCCACTTCGACATCTGTTTCTCGTTCTCGAGGAAGACGTCGCCGTAACTCACCCCCTGCCCGTTGAAGTCGAGGTCGTACACATTGTCGACGCCCTGGATATACATCGCCAGACGTTCGAGCCCGTAGGTCAGCTCGCCCGCGACAGGCTTGCAGTCGAAACCGCCCATTTGCTGGAAATAGGTGAACTGGGTGACTTCCATCCCGTCGCACCAGACCTCCCAGCCAAGACCCCATGCGCCCAGCGTCGGGCTTTCCCAGTCATCCTCGACGAAGCGGATATCGTGCTTCAGCGGATCGATGCCGATCACGCGCAGGCTTTGGAGGTAAAGGTCCTGGATATCCGGCGGGCTCGGCTTCAGGATCACCTGATACTGGTAGTAATGCTGGAGCCGGTTCGGGTTCTCGCCATAGCGGCCATCGGTCGGACGGCGGCAGGGCTGCACAAAGGCCGCATTCCACGGTTCCGGCCCCAGCGCGCGCAGCGTGGTCGCGGTGTGGAACGTCCCTGCGCCCATGCGCATGTCATAGGGTTGCAGGATGAGGCAGCCATGCGCGCTCCAGAAATCGTGCAGCGCGAGGATCATGTCCTGAAAGGAATTTTGCGGATTACGGTCCATGACGCGGCGCAATGGCGGATGCGTCAAAAGCGGTCAACGTCCGAGTGTGCACGCACACGCGATGACAGGTATCCGAGACATGATGTCAGGTTGTATTGACATTGTCAGCGAATCGGGACATATAGTCAACATTACCTGACACCAAGCAAAAGGAACCTGACATGGAAATCGAACTCAACCGCCGCAACGTCGCTGCTTTCCTTCTCGCGCTGCCGATCCTCGGAATGGCCGGATATTTCATCGGACGGCTGCTCGCCCATGGTTCGCTGACCTTCCTCGCCTGATCAGATCGGATCGCATGAAAAACCGCCTGAGAGTGCTGCGCGCCGAACGCGAATGGAGCCAGGCCGAACTGGCCAAGCGGATCGATGTCTCGCGCCAGGCGGTCAACGCGATCGAAACCGGCAAGCACGATCCCTCCCTCGGCCTCGCCTTTCGGATCGGACGTGTCTTCGAACTCCCGCTCGAACAGATTTTCGACGACGGCGAAGGCTGATCGCCCCGCGACACGGCCACCCACTCTCTTTCGACAACACCATTTGACGACAAAGGACCACACCATGATGACCCTCAGAAAACGTATCGCCACCGGCCTTTCCGCAGCCGCGCTCGCATTCAGCTCTGCCGCCTGCGCGACCACCGACACGGTGGCCTCCGCCGACACCAGCGGCCAGGCTGAAGTAACGCAAGCGGGCGGTAATGGCCCGGCCCTGTGGAAAGTCGCCGATGAGGATACGACGATCTACATCTTCGGCACGGTCCACGCCCTGCCCAGCGATGTCGACTGGAACAGCGGCCCGGTGCAGACCGCGCTCGACAGCGCGGGCAGCCTCGTCACCGAAATCGACATGACGCCCGAAAGCATGGCGGCCATGGGCCCGATGATCATGGGCAAGGCCATGCTGCCCCAGGACCAGACGCTGCGCGGCCTGATGAACGACGACCAGCGCACTCGCTATGAAGCGGGCCTTGCCAAGATGGGCATCCCAGCAGAAGCGCTTGACCGGTTCGAACCGTGGTTCGCCGCGGTCAATATTGCGCAGGTGATGATGCAGAAGGCCGGATTCTCGGGCGATGCAGGTGTCGAGAAAATCCTCGAGGCGGCAGTCAAGCCCGATACCAAGCGTGTCGCGCTGGAAACGGTCGAATTCCAGATCTCCGTTTTCGACGAGCAGCCCATGGATCAGCAGATCCCCTATCTCCTGCAGGCGGTCGAAATGCCGGATGAAGGCGTGGCCGTTCTCAAGCAGATCGTGGAAGAATGGGCCGAAGGCGACGTCGAAGGCCTCGGTTCACTGTTGATGATGGCGACGGCAGCAACCCCCGAACTGAACGAACGCCTGTTCTACCAGCGCAACGCGAACTGGGCCGTGTGGATCGACGATCGCCTCGACACACCCGGCACGGCCTTCATGGCGGTGGGCGCGGGCCATCTTGCGGGCGAACGCAGCGTGCAGGATTACCTCGGCCAGCGCGGCATCGAGGTGACGCGCATCCAGTAATCGTCTTTGCGACATTAAAAACACCGGGCGGCGGTGGCGGATATCCATTGGGTCCGTCACCGCCGTTTTCGTTCATGATTCCTGCGCTTTTATCGGTTAGGGCAAGCCCATGACACTGCGCCCCTTTCTTGCCGGCCTGCTGGCCCTGATCCTGTCCGCCTGTGGCGGCGACCGGGCGGCAGAGGATGCCACCCGTTCGGGCGGTGCGCCGCCAATCTGGCAGATCGCGGGAGAGGACGACCGGATCGAAGGCTGGCTGTTCGGCACGGTCCATGCGCTGCCCGACAATGTCCGCTGGGGTTCGCCCATGCTCGACAGCGTCCTGTCCGACGCCGACACGCTGGTGGTGGAAGTCGCCAATCTCGATGACGGGGTGGCGCTGGGCGAACTGTTTGCACAAATGGCCGTCGATCCGGCGAGCCCCCCGCTCGAAGGGCGGGTCGATCCTGAATTGCGCCCGCATTATCAGGAGCTGCTGACCAAGGCGAAGGTCCGCCGCGACCATTTCGATGCGCTGGAAAGCTGGGCCGCCGCGCTCAGCCTCGCCAATGTGGCGCAGGATGCGAAGACCGAAAATGGCGTCGACCGCCTGCTGATCGCCCGCTTCAAGGGCCGCGAGATCGTCGAGCTGGAAGGGGCCAAGGCGCAGCTGGGCATCTTCGACCGCCTGCCGGAGGTGGAGCAGCGCGACCTGCTGAACGCGGTCATCGCCGAAAGCCGCGACAGCGAAATGGAGAGCGGAAGCCTGGCCGAGACATGGCGCAGCGGCGATCTGGACAAGCTGGCCGCGCTGTCGACGCGCGGCATCCTGTCGGACCCCGAACTCTACGACGCGCTGCTCGCCCAGCGCAATCGCAACTGGACCGCCCAGATCGAGAACCTGCTCTCCGCGCGCGAGCGACCGTTCATCGCCGTTGGCGCAGGCCATGTTGTCGGGCCGGATGGATTGCCTGCCATGCTCGAAGCGCGCGGCTTCAAGGTCAAGCGCATCCAATAAGGGTCCTTGCTTTTCGCGCCCATCGCGTTATAGGCGCGCGCTTCCTCAAGCCATGGTCATCCCTGGAGGCGTGGCGGGAAGTATATCAATGAACGCAATTCGAAAGGTAGCACTATGAGCGACGCTCTGACCCTGCCGGCCGAGACGCGCGATCGGGCTGGCAAGGGAGCCTCCCGTGCACTGCGTCGCGAAGGCCGTGTCCCCGCCGTGATCTATGGCGGCAAGGAAGAACCCACGATGATCCACGTCGAGGCCAAGGAGCTGGTCCGCCAGCTCGATACGGGCCACTTCATGAACTCGATCGTCGAAATCGAAGTGGGCGGCAAGAAGCTGCGCACGATTCCCAAGGACGTCGCCCTGCACCCGGTCACCGACCGCCCGACCCACGCCGACTTCTTCCGCCTGTCGAAGGGCGGCAAGATCGAAGTCTCGGTCCCGGTCGTGTTCCTCAACGAAGAAGCCAGCCCCGGCCTCAAGAAGGGCGGCGTGCTCAACGTTGTCCGTCACGAGCTTGAACTGGTCTGCGAGAACGACAAGATTCCGAGCGAGATCGAAATCGACGTCACCGGCAAGGAAGTCGGTGATTCGATCCACATCAGCGAAGTGACCCTGCCCCAGGGCAGCGAGAGCGCGATCACCGATCGCGATTTCACCATCGCCACGCTGGTCGCACCGTCCGCCCTGAAGAAGAGCGAAGGTGCCGAAGGCGCGGAAGACGAGGTTGAAGAAACCGAAGTCACCGAACAGGAAGCTGAAACGGTCGAAGGCGAAGAGTCGGAAGACTGATCGCGCGCCGCAAGGTTATCACCGAGGACGCCGGATCCCGCATGGGGTCCGGCGTTTTCTTTTTGGGCTCGGGTGGCTAACGCACCACGATGCAAATCTGGGCAGCTTTAGGAAATCCGGGTCCGCAATATGCGATGCACCGGCACAATGTCGGCTTCATGGTGGCCGATACCATCGCCGAACTGCACGGGTTCGGCCCAACGCAGAAGAAATTCTCGGGCTGGGCGCAGGAAGGCCGGATCGGGAATGAGAAGATCCTGCTGCTGAAACCGGCAACCTTTATGAACGAAAGCGGCCGCGCGGTGGGCGAGGCGCTGCGGTTCTACAAACTCGGCACGGATGCACTGACCGTGTTCCATGACGAACTCGACCTCGCCCCATTCAAGGTGAAGGTCAAACAGGGCGGCGGGCATGCCGGACACAATGGCCTGCGCTCCATCCACCAGCATTGCGACCCGGATTTCCGCCGGGTGCGGATCGGCATCGGCCATCCGGGGCACAAGGACCGCGTGCACGGACACGTCCTCGGAAATTACGCCAAGGCCGAAATGGACGATCTTGCAGGGATGCTCGGTGCAATTGCGGCGGAGGCAGAATGGCTCGCCAAGGGCGACGATGCCCGCTTCATGAGCGATATTGCCCTGCGCATGCGTAATTGATCGCCTGCACATTGCCCCATGATGGGACATGCGCCGCGCATTGCATGATCCGTAAAGCTTTTTCGGCAATACAGGTTTGCGCAGGTCAAACCGGCCACGGCCGGTTCATCCCGAAGTGAGGATTTATCATGCTCAATTCCACCGCCCGACTGATCGCCATCGGCCTCATCGCCGCTGCGGCTTCTGCCCCGGCCCTTGCCATGACGGACAAGCCTTCCGAGCCGCCGACCAGCTCCAGCAGCGGGGGCACGGATGTGCCGGAACCGTCGGCAATCGCCATGTTCGCATTCGGCCTTGCCGGTTACGGCGCATCGATTGCGGCACGCCGCCGCCGCCGGCGCAAATAACACTCGGAAACTGGCGGCGCGCGGTCACGCGCGTTTGCTTGTCCCAAACCCACCGATACACTTCGCCGCTCGACAGAGTTGCGGAGCCTCTGGCCTTGGCGCGCTGGTGGCGCTAAGGGGCGCGCTTTCCAGCCAAGAGAGATGACATAATGGGTTTCCGCTGCGGGATCGTCGGCTTGCCGAATGTGGGCAAGTCCACCCTGTTCAACGCATTGACCGAGACGCAGGCCGCACAGGCCGCAAACTATCCCTTCTGCACGATCGAGCCCAATGTCGGCCAGGTCGCCGTGCCGGACCAGCGGCTCGACAGCATTGCCGCCATTGCGGGCAGCGCCAAGGTCGTCCCGACCCAACTCGCCTTTGTCGATATTGCGGGCTTGGTGAAAGGCGCGAGCAAGGGCGAAGGTCTGGGCAACCAGTTCCTCGGCAATATCCGCGAAGTGGACGCCATCGTCCATGTCCTGCGCTGCTTCGAGGATGACGATATCCAACATGTCGCCAACAAGGTCGATCCGCTGGCCGATGCCGAAGTGGTGGAAACCGAGCTGTTGCTGTCCGATATGGAAAGCCTCGAAAAGCGCGTTCCCAATGCGGAAAAGCGCGCAACGGCAGGCGACAAGGAAGCCAAGATCACCGCCAGCGTGCTGGGCCAGGCACTCGCCCTGCTGCACGATGGCAAGCCTGCGCGCCTGACCGAGCCGAAGGACGAGGAAGAAGCACGCGTGCTGCGCCAGGCGCAGCTGCTGACGGCCAAGCCGGTGCTGTATGTCTGCAATGTCGCGGAAGAAGATGCGGCCAACGGCAATGCGCTGTCCGAACAGGTGTTCGCCAAGGCAGCCGCCGAGGGCGCGCAGGCCGTGGTCGTGTCCGCGGCCATCGAGAGCGAACTGGTGGCGATGGACGCGGAAGATCGCGGCGAATTCCTGGCCGAGCTGGGTCTTGAGGAAAGCGGCCTCAGCCGGGTCATCAAGGCAGGCTACGAGCTGCTCGGCCTCCAGACGTTCTTCACCGCGGGTCCCAAGGAAGCGCGCGCCTGGACCTTCCCGACCGGCGCCAAGGCCCCGCAGGCAGCGGGCGAAATCCACACCGATTTCGAACGCGGTTTCATCCGCGCCGAAACCATCGCCTTCGACGACTATGTCGCGCTCAAGGGTGAAGCCGGTGCGCGCGAGGCAGGCAAGCTGCGCCAGGAAGGCAAGGAATACGTCGTCCAGGATGGCGACGTGATGCTGTTCAAATTTAACGTCTGATCGGCGGATCCGCCGGGACCGATTCCGTCTCTCGCCCGTTGGCACTGCAACGAACAACGGGGAGACAATCGCGTGGTGGACAAATCCGAAAAATTCAACTGGCTGGTGCGGGTAGGCTATTTCAGTCGCGCCATCCTTTATTCCGTCCTCGGCCTGATCGCGCTGACCAGCGCGGGTAAGATTGCCGAGGGGACGAACGGTATCTTCCGCGCGATCGAGGATTTTCCCGCAGGCACGCTGATCCTGTGGCTGATGGTTGTCGGCCTGTTTGCCTACGCGCTGTTCCGGTTCTGCTCGACCTTCTTCGATATCGAGAATCAGGGCAGCGACACCAAAGGCTGGGCCAAACGCATCGGCCATGCAGGCAGCGGCATCGGCCACCTCGCCCTCGCCTATTCGGCGTATAAGTTTGCAGGCAGCGAAAGCAGCGGTTCGGGTGACGGGACGCAGGAAGCGGTGTCTGGCGTGCTGTCGATGGATTTCGGCGGGACGATCCTCGGCCTGCTGGGCGTGGCATTCTTCCTCACCGCTCTGTTCCAGTTCAAGAAGGGCTATACCGGCGAATTCATGCACCGGATCAGTGCGCAGGCTCCTGATGCCACCCGCATGATCGGCGGGATCGGCTACGCCGCGCGCGGCGTGGTCTACGGCGTGATCGGCTGGTCTCTGTTCAAGGCGGGCTTCATGTCCGCTGGGGCGGAGCAGGTCAAAACGCTTGGCGATGCAGTGGCGAGCCTTGCCGGCGAAGGTATCGTTTTCACCCTGACGGCCATCGGCTTGTTGCTGTTCGGCCTCTTCAGCCTTGTGCTCGCGCGGTATCGGATCATTCCCGATCTGGGCGCAGATGGCCGCGTGCCAAAATTCAGGGCCTGATAAAAGCCTGTTCGACACCTATTGAACAATACCCCTAGGGGGTATATCTGCGGGGCATGAGCAAAACCGCAAAACTTTATCGCATGGTGATGGACAAGCATGTCTGCCCCTATGGCATCAAGGCGAAGTGGCTGCTTGAGCGCAAAGGCTTCACGGTCGAGGATCATCACCTCACCAGCCGTGATGAAACCGATGCGTTCAAGCGCCAGCACGATGTCGAGACCACGCCGCAGACCTTCATCGATGGCGAGCGTATCGGCGGCTACACCGAACTGCGTGCCCATTTCGGCAATCCGGTAAACAGCGGCGGGACGAGCTATCGTCCGGTGCTGGCGGTGTTCGGCGTGGGCGCTGCGCTCGCCGTCGCGCTGAGCATGTTCGTCTATCAACAGCCCTTCACCATCCGCACCGCCGAATGGTTCGTAGCGCTGTCGATGGCGATGCTCGCCATGCTCAAATTGCAGGACGTCGAACAGTTCAGCTCGATGTTCGTCGGCTACGATCTGCTGGGCAAACGCTTCGTCCCTTACGCCTATGCCTACCCCTATCTGGAGGCGACTGCGGCGATCTTGATGGCCGGGCGCATATTGCCGCAGCTTTCCATTCCAATCGCGCTCACCATCGGGACCATCGGCGCGGTCAGCGTGTTCTATGCGGTATATATCCAGAAACGCGACATCAAATGCGCCTGTGTCGGCGGCAGCGCGAATGTGCCGCTGGGCTTCGTATCGCTGACAGAAAACCTTGCGATGATGGGCATGGCGATATGGATGTTGCTCCGCATGCCCATGTGAAGCTAACGCAGCTGGCATGCAGTATTACGAAGATATCGCCGTCGGTCGCAGCCAGACATTCGGCCGCTACGAAGTCACCCGTGAGGAAGTGATCGAATTCGCTTCCAAATACGACCCGCAGGCCTTTCACCTCGATGACCAGGCGGCGGCGAGAACGCATTTCGGCCGTCTTTCTGCCAGTGGCTGGCACACCTGCGCCATGACGATGGCGATGATGGTCGAAAACATGAAGAACAACAAACAGGCGGGCCTGGGTTCCCCCGGGATCGACAATCTGCGCTGGCGGAAACCGGTATTTCCCGGCGACGTGTTGTCTTGCGAAAGCGAAGTTCTTGAAAAGCGGCGCAGCAAGTCCCGCCCCGAAATGGGCCTGTTCAAGACGCGCAACCGGGTGCTGAACCAGGATGGCGACGTTGTCCTTGAAATGGTCAGCAACGGGATGATCGCGGTGCGTGACCCGGACGCGCCGATAGAGGACTAACTCGCGCTCAGGCGCCGCATTGTGCGGTCCCGTCCGCTTCGTAGATTACCCGGTCGCGCCCGTCGCGCGCGGTGAGGCGCGCAGTGTGCTGCATGGTTTCCATGCCGATCTTCTGGCCTTCGCCCTCGCTGAATTCGAGCTGCATGGAAAATTCCAGCCCATCATATTTCCGCCGCGTGCCATAAGGCGTTTCCGGGCTGCCCGCATCGGGGGCAAAGCGCAGCACCTCGCCATCGACTTTCATGAATGCGCCATCGAGCAGGGTGATTGCCACCGCCCCCGCACCTGCACCCGCACTTCGCGGGATAAAGCTGCAGCCCAGGCCGAACATTTCATGCTTCTCGATATCGGCATTCCCGATCGTCTCGGGCGTGATGCCGAGCGCCGGCGGGGTCTGCGATGCCCTGACCTGCGCAACCGCTTCCGCATCGCGCTGCGCCTGTTCTTCCGGTGACACTTCAGGGCCGCACGCGGCAAGGGCGATGCAGGTGGCGAGCAGGTAAAATCGCATCAATGTCTCCCGAAAAGCTTTTCGACGTCGTCCATGCTGAGTTTGACCCAGGTCGGGCGGCCGTGATTGCATTGGCCCGAGCGCGGGGTGCGTTCCATTTCGCGCAGCAAGGCGTTCATTTCTTCCACGCGTAACGTCCGGCCAGCGCGAACGGATCCGTGGCATGCCATCGTCGCCAGCACGAGGTCGAGTTTTTCGCCCAGCAGCAGCGCATCGCCGTTCTTGACCAGATCGTCGTCGATATCCTGCAGCAGCTTGTCCGGGCTTGCGCCGGACAGCGTCGAGGGGATCGCGCGCACCAGCATGGCGGCGGGGCCGAAGCGTTCGATGGTCAGGCCCAGTTCCGCGAGTTTGGGCGCGGCATCTTCCAGCCTGTCGCAGGCGGCCTCTTCAAGCTCGACCACATCGGGCATCAGCAATGCCTGGCTGCGGCGCGTGCCTTCCTCCGCCCCGGCGGCGCGCAGGCGTTCCAGCACGATCCGTTCATGCGCGGCATGCTGGTCGACCAGCACCAGCCCGTCGGCCGCCTCGGCCACGATATAGGTGTTCGCCACCTGCCCGCGCGCGATGCCGAGGGGGTATTCCCGCTCTTCCTCGCGCGCGGTCTCCGCCACCTCTGCCCTGCCCTGCGGTTCGGCAATGGTCTCGCCGTCGCTGGAGCGCCACGGGCTGCTTGCTTCGCTGACCCGGTTGCGCGGGGCGCTCCAATCGCGTGTTTCGAAAATGGAGCGCAGCGCGGCAGCAGGCTCTTCACGCACGGGCTCGCTCTGCCAGCGGCCCATCGCCGCACCGTCCGGTTCCTGCGCGCTGCGTCGGTCGCCGGTGGCAAGCGCTGCGCGCAGGGAGGAGACGATGAACCCGCGCACCGCATTGGCATCGCGAAAGCGCACTTCCGTCTTGGCCGGATGGACGTTGACGTCGACATCCTCTGCCGGGAGATCGAGGAACAGCGCCAGCACCGCATGGCGATCGCGCGCCAGCATGTCGCGATAGGCCCCGCGCACCGCGCCGGTCAGCAGGCGATCTTTCACCGGGCGACCATTGACGAATAGGTATTGATGGTCGGCAATGCCGCGATTGTAGGTCGGCAGGCCGGCGACACCCGACAGGCGCATCGTGCCGCGCTCCATATCGACCGCGACGCCGTTGTCCTTCAGCTCGCGCGCGATGACCTGCGCCACGCGGTCGGCGATCTCCTGCCCCGGTTGCAGGTCGAGGATACGGCGTTCGCCATGGATCAGCGTAACGCCGACATCGGGCCGCGCCATCGCCAGGCGGCGCACGATATCGAGCGCGGCGGCATATTCGCTGCGCGCGGTGCGCAGGAATTTGCGGCGCGCGGGAACCTTGGCGAAGACCTGCTCCACGCGCACCCGCGTGCCCGGCGGCAAGGCAGCGGGTTCGTCGGCTATCGTCTCGCCATGATCGACGATTTTCTTCCAGCCCTGCTCTGCGCCTTTCGGCCTGCTTTCCAGAGTGAAGCGTGAGACACTGGCGATGGACGGCAGCGCTTCCCCGCGAAAGCCGAGTGTTGCGACCTGTTCGATCGCCTCGTCCGGCAGTTTGGAGGTGGCGTGGCGTTCGAGCGCCAACGCCATTTCGTCCGGCGTCATCCCGCAGCCATCGTCGGTCACCTCGAGCGAGGTCAGCCCGCCATCGACCAGCTTGACCGCAATCCGGGTCGCACCGGCATCAATGGCGTTTTCGACCAGTTCCTTGAGCGCGGCGGCCGGGCGCTCGACCACCTCGCCGGCGGCGATGCGGTTGACGAGATGTTCGGGCAGACGGCGAATGATCGGCATATATGGCGAAAGATAGCGACGAAGCGCCGCACAGACGAGGCGGTGTGCTTAAATTTCCCCGTAAAACACAAGCGAATCCTTTGGCATTTCGCCCCTCGCTTGGCTAAAGGTGCGCCATCCCTGTCACAATCGGGTCGGAACGCTCCCAACGCAGGCGCGTAAGGCCCCTATTACAATACGGAAATCGTTTAGAATGGGCTTCTGGGACAATCTCTTCAAATTCGGCTCGCAGAACATGGCCATCGACCTCGGTACGGCCAATACGCTGGTCTATGTCCAGGACCAGGGCATCGTGCTTGACGAGCCGAGCGTTGTGGCCATCGAAACGATCAACGGCGTCAAGCGCGTCAAGGCCGTGGGTGACGATGCGAAGATGATGATGGGTAAGACCCCCGACAGCATCGAGGCGATCCGCCCGCTGCGCGACGGTGTGATTGCCGACATCGAAATCGCCGAGGAGATGATCAAGCACTTCATCCGCAAGGTGCACGGTCGCAAGAGCCTGATGCGCTACCCGGAAATCACGATCTGTGTGCCTTCCGGTTCGACCAGCGTTGAACGTCGCGCCATCCGCGATGCGGCCAGCAACGCCGGCGCCAGCCAGGTCTACCTCATCCTCGAACCGATGGCTGCGGCTATCGGCGCGGACATGCCCGTGACCGAGCCGGTCGGCTCCATGGTGGTCGATATCGGCGGTGGCACGACCGAAGTTGCCGTACTCTCGCTGCGCGGTCTTGCCTACACCACCTCGGTGCGCACCGGCGGCGACAAGATGGACGAAGCGATAATTTCCTATGTCCGCCGCCATCACAATCTGCTGATCGGCGATGCCACGGCGGAACGGATCAAGAAGGAATACGGCATCGCCGTGGTTCCTGAAGACGGTGTGGGCGAAAGCATCACCATCAAGGGCCGCGACCTCGTGAACGGCGTGCCCAAGGAAATCACGATCAATCAGGGCCACATTGCAGAGGCCCTGTCCGAACCCATCGGCGCGATCGTCGAAGGTGTGCGCATCGCGCTGGAAAACACCGCGCCCGAACTGGCCGCCGACATCGTCGATCAGGGCATCGTGCTGACCGGCGGCGGCGCGCTGATTAGCGGGCTGGACGAATATCTGCGCGAGGAAACCGGCCTGCCGGTGACCATCGCCGAAGATCCGCTGTCCTGCGTCGCGCTGGGCACGGGCCGCGCGATGGAAGAAGAGGTGTATCGCGGCGTTCTGATGACCGCATAATCGGGGGAAGACTCCACGCATGGCGCGCAGCGGCCACAAGGGTTCGAATTATTCGCGCCGGGCTCAGTACAACCTGTTCACCGGCTACCTGGTGGCCGGTGCGGGGGCGCTGCTCGGTGCGATCCTGCTTGGCCTGTCGCTGTGGCAGCCCAGCTGGATGTCCGGCCCGCGCGGCGCGGCGCGCGACACAGTCGCCCCGGCAACCGAAACGGTGGCCTCCGCCCGCACCGAGAGCAAGGGCTTCTTCGAGACCATACGCGGCTATTTCCGCGCCGGATCGCAGAATGCGAAGCTCAAGCGCGAGATCGAGATCGCCCGCATCCGCCTGGCCGAGGCCGAGGCCGTAAAAACCGAAAACGCGCGCCTCAAGGCGCTGCTCGACCTGCAGGAAGACGAGGCAAAGCCGGTGGCCGTCGCGCGCCTGGGCGGGGCGAGCGCGACCAGGT